>JABARV010000003.1 GCA_019186965.1 Turneriella sp. | reverse complement strand
AGGGGCAACACCTGTTCCCATCCCGAACACAGAAGTTAAGACCTACATCGCCAATGGTACTCGGTTCTTCGGAGCCCGGGAGAGTAGGTCGTGCACGGTTTTGGGTTGTCGTGTTTTTAAGGGCTCCGTTGAGGAGCCTTTTTTGTTTTTGCGGAACGCTAAGAAGTTAAAGGCCGATGATTGTCTTGAACGCAAAACCGATTAAGATGAGCACGCCTACTTTTTCATATTGCGATGCATTCTTTAATATAAATAATGCTCCGCCTAAGAAAATGAGAGAACCTAAGAAGCGTAGGATTAAAGGAAACCACATTTTGTTGATGGCGATTTCTTTATCTTCAATACTTTCTTTAACTTCTCGTCTCTTTTTTTGATATTCTTTTTCAGAGAGAGCTTTTTGCTTTTTGAACTCTTGAGTCTTTTTTTGGTACTCTCGCTGTTCATCGTTGTATTTTTTCAAGTCATTTTCAAATTGTTTGACTAACTCTGCTCTACTGGTGTCGTATTGACTTTTGGCTTCTGCAAAGGCGGCTTTTTCAGCATCTGTTGCATTATAAGCCACGGGGCGAGGTGGTATGAGAAAATCGACTTCGCGTACGGGATAATCCGGTTTCTCAGCGGTGTATTTTCGCGTGCGTTCGGTTTCCATTTGTGTTAGAGATGCTTTGAGCGAAGATAAACGCGCGACATCCCAATTTTCGAGAAAGATGCCAAACGCGACCACTATTATACCCAGCACCGCGAGTAGGCGGCCATTAAAAAGACCGCTATTCAAATTTTCTGTTTCGTTGTTCATTGTAACTCCTTTAAATTTATAAATTTTATTTTAACGACGTAGGAATAAATATAGAGCCAGTGCTCGCTTGGGTGTCGGTTCGTATCCAAGTTTAGAGAAGTCGATACCTTCTTCCCAAACCCAGGAACCGTCTACTTTTTTAAGAAAGAAGTAAAGCGTGAATTTTCTTAATCCGTAATCTGTCGATTTAAGCTTAATGCGTGTTTTTAATATTCTGTATGATCCAATTTGTTCTTGAGTTTCAATGGAGTAATCGAGTACTTTGGCGCGGGTTATCGTGTTGCCGAAGCTTGAGAGACCTTTTTGAGGATTACCTGAAAGTACACTGATGTACGTCGTATTGTTGAGACGCCATGCATTAAAAAACGCTTCAATGAGGTCTTCGGGCGAGCGCAAGATGCCGGCGAACACGCTGGTCGTGACAAAAAGACCGGCAAGCATCAGGGTAAGGATCGCACGCATCGGCGAATATTTTTGGACGCACGCCATTGTCAATCTCTGTTATATTTGTTGCAGCGCGCGCAGGGCGTTTTGGCACGACGATTGCGATTCTGCATAGATCGTCGTCATGGCGCCTTCGGGCATTTGGCATTTCAAGATTAGTCAGGAAATAAAACCGCCGCCTGCATCCGAGCCGGAGCTTGCACTGCCCTGATGCGCCGCTTTAAATTGCATTGCAAAGTACGGTGTCGTTGCAGGTGAGCGTCACATTTGTTGCCGCTGGTCGTTATTTTTATCGGTGTGCTGCCGCTTGCATCGGAAGCCAATGTGGTATTACCGCTCGCTACAAGAATATAATAGTCGATAACGCCGTTGGCGTCGACGTCGAGTAGGCCGTTATCGTCAAAAGCTATCCCTTCGGACGCACCGCCCACACAACTTCTTTCGCCGGTACCTGCGCTCGGATACCGCCTTTCACTCCAATCTCCATAAGGCGTTCGAGGGTGAAAGCGTCGTCATAGTGCGCATGCATTTCATTGCCGTCCACTGAGAACTGCGGCCCCTGCATCTGGCTCTGCTCGTACTCAAAAGTAATCACGAGTTGTGGCGCGCGGTTGGTAATCCTTGCAAGGTGCCGTGTATATCGTTTTCGCATATCGGGGGGTAGAGCAACGATGGCTGCTCTGTCGTACACGCCGTGGATTTCGTTATGTCTTTCTGCGTCGAAAAAAACTTCACTGACGTCAAATATGTTGCCGACGTAGATTTCAATGTCTTTGGTTCGATAAACTTTTAAATCGACGAGTTCCAATATCTCTGGTTCTAATTGCAACGTCTCAAAAAATTCGCGCACCGCAATTTCGCTTAGCTCGCAACCGACAATTTTGTAGCCTTCTTTTAGGAGCCAAGCCATATCGACAGACTTGCCGCAAAGCGGCACAAAAATGCGGCTGCCACGCCCCAGATTCAACGCATTAAAATAGCGCGTGAGTAACGGATGCGGCGTCTCGCAGTTAAATCCAATTTCTTTTTTCTTCCACTTATCGTGCCAAAACTCTGCATCCATAGGCCTAGGTTTTTACGCGACCGGTGGGTGCATTCATAATTTAAGTCTACTGATTCTCCTCTACTTTTAATGAAAAAGTATTGACCACCTTTTTAAGCATCCGACATTACATTAGCATATGCACATACGCATTCTCAACGTCGCCTTAGATAACGTCGATATTTTGGTCGATGAAGCAGTGTCGAGTAGCGTTGAGAACCATAAGCTTGTGCCTAAAAAATTGCTGCTCATGTTTTTGAGCGATTGGTTGGGGTTTGTGTCGCGGGTGCTTGCAGAAAAGAACAGCCGTCCCGACGATAAAAAGTTGGATGCTGAAGTGGCGCGTAAACTCACGCGCTATGGTGAGACGCTGCAAACGTTGCTTTTTTTACCGACGCTGAATCTTGATGGTGCGCACGAGCTTGTCTTTGCCGTTGATGCCGATTGGGCGCGTCTGCCGTTTGAGATTTTGCCGCTACGCCGTAAATTCGCCGGGTTGACAGTGCCCCTTTTGCGGCAGATACGTACGGTTTCACCTTTGCCTGCGGCAGAGGCGAAGAAAAATGCGCGGCGGTTTTTACTCATGGCGAACACCGAAGGTGCTGCCGACATTGCAAAGCACGCCGAAGAAGAAAAGGCATCGCTCAAAAGCCTCACCGCGCATACTGTAAAGACGACGACGCTCGGTAAGCTTGCGAGTGCGGCGCAGGTGGTCGATGAACTCACCCATTGCGAATACTTACATTATGCGGGGCATGTGCGCGGGCAATCGCTTAGCCTAAGCGAAAGCACGTTGAGCGCGAACGACATCGCTGCGCTGGGCCTCAGTCATGTAAAGCTGGCGTTCGTCAACGGTTGCAACTCGGCAGGCGAATTGGGCGAAACCGGTCTTGCGTACGCTTTTTTGTCGGCAGGCGTGAAAAATTATATCGGTTACAATTACCCCGTTTCTGATGCGGCTTCTGTGTTTGCCGCTAAAACAATATGGGGGGATTTCTTAAGGCGCGAAAAGACGGCAGCGTTCAAGCAATTTTTTGATTCGCGTTCCAAGAAGAGTCTTGCAGAAATTACGCTATCGGCACGGCGTCTACTTTTTGAAAAATTCGGCGCCGCTGAACTCGCATGGTTGGGCATACAGTTCTTTACCGCGCCAAAAGAACGCAAGCGCAAGAAACGCGGGTACTTTATCGCGGCGGCGGCGTTGTTTTTGGTCGCCGTTACTGCCGTATTCATTACGCGTGGTCGTACGACTCCAGTTCAAAAAATACAAGTAGAGAAAAAAGTTGCTTCCACAGCAAAACGGCATAGCAAGAAACAGGTACATCCCCCTCAAGTTCAGGCACCGACCGAAACGTCGTCTAAACCGCCCAACGAGGAACCGCTTGCCCTTACCGTTTTGCCGCGCCGCGAACAAGCGGCAGTCATCCATTCGCCGGCACTCAAAAAGCTTGCCGCCGATTTTCGCACGACGCCGCACCCGTATTATACGAGGGATGATAAAGAACAAATTTTATCCGAGGTTTTGCAAATGGACGTACCCGAGTCTTCAAAAATCATTCGTCTAAAAAATGAAATGCCATGAGGGTATGCTATGCCGTTACTTTTTTTGCTACCGCGTTTTTTACGGTAGCGGTTGTTGCAGACGCTTGCAAAGACGCCGAAGTGCGCACAGCCGCCGAAGCGGCACTTGCCGAACTCAAGATCTTGAAATACCGTGGCGTCGATGCTCTGTTCGTCGTGAGTGGGTATAACAGCCTTGAAGCGGTGTTGTTTCAGCTTGGGCGGCATAGTAAAACCGAAAATATCGAAAGACTCACCCAGTTGAAAGATACCTTTAGGCGACTGCAAAATAATTAGTAAATTTCTTGGCTTGCTCTGAGGGTTATGGTCTTCGAGGAGGGAAGAATCTAGGACCAGCCCTTCTGAAAGTTAGTTTTTCCTCAAAATTTACCCTCTTTTTTGACCACTCCAGCACCTTGGGCGCATAGTTACCCCCAACAACGAATTTGGCACTTTTTTTGGACATTCTTTCCCAAAATTGAATGAGATAATAAATGAGATACGATACACTCACGCGCGCCCCCGCCGCAACCATATGCAGCGAATCGTATTCCTTCGGCGTAAAACGCACCTTCACAATGACGCAACGCCCATTCCCCCAGTTATACTGCCGCGTCACCTCCCGCCGAAACTTTCTCTTGCGCTCAACGACCCGCAAAAACCGTGCGTACATCCGCATTATCGCCCAGTGGTTTGTGACCCACGTCTTGACGGTGTCTTTAGGTAAGCTGATGGATGTTTTTAACATATTGCCCTCTATATATTAAATACCAAAAAACGCTCAAATTTTCTCACTTTTGAGAAAAAAAGTGTAAAATTTCGAAAAAAAGTGTGATTTTTTGCGCTAAACCGCATCTGGGGATAGTTACCCCCTAATGCGACATAATGCGGTCGAGATAGTTATCCCCTGATGTGACATAATCCAAACTCGATCAAGGTAGGTATCGTTATCCCTATGCTTTCAGAATGAATCATAACCCCAAAGACTCGATGCGTTTGTTTGGTGGGTTACACCGCCGAGGGTAAGTATCGACTACCGTTGATATTAACTTAGATTTATTAGCAGGGTTTTTTGAAGCCGAAGCTGGTTATGATATCGAAGATATGAGTGAAACTAAATTACATATCTCTTTGGCTAATCAAAATTTAGCTGAAGAAGCACTAATATCTAAAAAGCCAACTTATAAAGGTGGTTCTTTGTTTGAAGTAAAATTAGTTAATGCAGTTCAAGGCAGTGGTGCTTCTGCAGCAGGTTACAAGGCAGGTGCAAAACTTCGAAGATTGCTAACAGGTGAAACTTTAACATCGCGTATAAATAATGCTATAATCGATATTGATAAAGGATTATTAGCCTTAAAAAAAATTATAAGTGAAATTGATCCTGAAGAAGGTTCTTTATTTAATCCAGCTGAAATAGGTTACTCTGAGTTTGTTGAACTGAGGAAAAAATATCAAACAGCCTTGCAGCAAGAGCTAGCTATGGGTAAAGTTAAGTCTGCTGATGGTAAGAAAGAGCTAGCAGCTGATAATGATCTTGGGCCAAAGAATCGTGGTACATTTATTTTACTCGGATGGTTCTTAGGCATTTTTGGTGCACACAATTTCTATGCAGGCTATACTAATCGTGCAGTGGCTCAATTACTAATTACAGTAATAATTGGTTGGTTTGTATTACCACTTTTTGTTGTTGCCGTTTGGGTAATTGTTGAACTGCTTACTGTAAAGCAAGCTGCAAATGGTGTGCCATTTGAATAATAGGCAAGTCGATTCGGTGAAGCACTGCCGCAAATTCCGAAGCGTCGAAAATCCCACTTGGCAGTTCTGTTAACCCACCGCCCCACGTTTGTAAAAAGTGCATTGGTGCACGGCTACGATCTGATGCTCGCTGGCCACACGCACGGCGGGCAGTACATCCCGTGATTGTGGGTCGCGCGGATGGTGTACCGTTTCACGAGTGGACTCTACCGCTACAAAAATTTACTCGTCTATGTCAGCGACGGTGCCGGCAAAGGTGCTCGCCATGCAGCAAACAGCAAGCGGCGGCGCAGCTGCCGTGCCAGGTAGTAAAAGTCGAACAACCTATGTTCTACTCGCATTCTTTCTCGGAGGTTTTGGAGCTCACAACTTCTATGCCGGCTACACTGGGCGCGCCGTTGCACAATTACTTGTGACGTTACTGGTTGGGTGGCTCCTCGTTCCTCTTATCGGCGTGTGGATTTGGGTTATTGTCGAGATGTTCGTCGTCAAACAAGACGCAAAAGGCGAGGCTTTCATATAAAAAGTCACGCCTAAAGCAGCGCGTCGCTTTGGAATAAAACACTGCACTACAAGAAAATTTTATTCTTTAGCATCGCGCTGCCAATCTTCTGTCTTACGCTCACCTCGTGCAGGCTTTCCAACGCCGAGCTTGCGCGAGAGGTCGAGCAAAGCATGCTCGAAACTTGGCGTAAAGAAGGCCTCGACTGGCGTATTGCAAAAAAGTTGCTGCTCACACATAAGAGCAATAATCAGTATTCTGGCATTATGACCCTTGCGGTCGATGGCGAAGCCACGCAAGTGATTGTCGATGTCGTCTACGATGGCGATTCATTTCAATGGCAGATTCACGAGCCGTAAAGCTATCAAGAATTCGACATGGCCATAAAGGACGTTGGATATTTTCACCGACTTTTTGAGCGTGGCGATTTATTTGTCTTTCATATCGAATGGAGTGTGCAAGTTTTTCAACAATGTGCTTGTACGAGAGGTCGAGCAAAATATGCTCGACGGTGCCGCTAAGGGTTGCATCTACCGTCTTTTGAGGAAAATATAATGCTGCGCGGCGTGCTTGAAGCGTATGGAATCTGGTGGGCAGTCACACGCATCATCAAATGGATTTTCATACTGGGCTGGCCGCTACTTATTTTTATGGGCGTCGCGAAACTTTTTGGCGGCGATCCCGATAAATGGTCGGAGACGGCGAAAACGACGCTGACGATTATCTCGCTGTGTATTTCTGTGCCGCTCTATCTTGTCTACCGCCGCGCGCAGAAGCCGTAAGATTTAATTTGCTGCCCCACCGCGTAGAGGGCGCACTTTTGCGGCAGGTTCGCTTCAAGCACAAATGGACGCAGCGACAACTGGCGGCGCTCTGCGGCGGGACATGTAGAAACTGCACAGACCTTTACCTACAAGGCAAAGCTCCACTGGGCAGCCGCGCCTGAGGGCGACCCTCAAAATATTTGCCGCCGCCGTCGGCCGATTTATGCAGCCTAGCATAAAAAAAACAAACACTGCAATCGACCCCAAAGATAAAACTTTCATACTCGCCTTATAGCTTCGTAAATCAGTTAAACCATGAGAGATTATCCGCCGAAAAGAAAGCTGACGTAAATCGATGCGCGCCACGAACTCATGTTGCTTATCGACGAATCGAGTGCAACAACGCGTTGTTCGTAAGAAAGTCCGAACACTCTTTCGTTTCCCATGAATTCGAGCCCACCGACTGCCGAAATGAAAGAGTAGTCGAGCTTATCAAAATTCAAAAAGGGGATATATTTAGAATAGTTTGCGCCGATAAACGGAACGACCATACCTAAGGGCCGAGTTTACCGAGTCTGAAACCCAAATTAAGAAAGGGACTAACCGCGACGCCGAGGCGTTCTTTATCTTGCTGAGTCGTATCACCAGGGCCTCGCACCGGAGACACTTTGGCACCGGCATGAAAATGTAAAAAGCTGACAGGCGTAATGTATGCAGATAAGCCGATTTGCGGGCCTTTCAGGTCCGGCCGGTTGAGTGGGTACTTCTACCGGAGTGGCTACGGCTGCCGGGGCTGCGGCTTTAGCGGTTTTTGCAGGTTTTGCATAAGCGGGTACTGCGCAGAGCGCAGCGGCAAGTATAAACATTGCTTGTATTTTTATATGGAACATAGGTCTATTTTTTTTTTGTGAAATTTACAACTTTTTTTTAAGTGTTTTTCCAGCTTTTTATTTGAAAGCCATTAAACTCAAAGTTTTCGTCGCCCCCATAGTAAATACTGCCGCCTTGAGAGTCTTGAAGAGAATTGAGCCATATCATTTGTTTGCAAAAATCACTATGAAAGGTTGCAGAAGATTTAATTTCAATCAATTCGAGTTTTGACCCACGGTCGATAACCAAGTCTACTTCATGGCCGTGTTGGTCGCGCCAAAAATATACCGGAGCTTCTTCGCCTTTTGCATAAAATTTTTTAATGACTTCTGAGATAATCCAATTTTCAAATATTTGGCCGCGTAATGGGTGCGAAGCAAGTTGATCTTGAGAAGAAATCCTCAGTAAATAGCACAAAAGTCCCGTATCAAAAAAATAAACTTTCGGAGCTTTGATAACGCGTTTTGAAAAATTTGCAAAATGCGGTTGTAGCAAAAAAGTGATAAACGAAGCTTGTAAAACCGAAGACCATGCCACCGCAGTCGGCTGCGAAATTCCGGTATCGCTAGCCAAAGAGGCAAAGTTCATGAGTTGCCCTGTGCGTCCCGCCATAAGACGAATGAATCTATCAAATTGAGCCAAGTTTTCAACATTCAATACGGCTCGCACATCTTTTTCAACATAGGTTTGGTAATAGTCGGCAAGCCACTCGGTTGCACTTAAATCTTCGTGAAATATTCTAGGGTATGAGCCTTGAAATAGGGCCATGTCTAAATAGGCAGGTTGTTTTTTATGCGGTAATTCAGACCTAAGTAAGGGTAAAATATGGAGTATCCTCACTCGTCCCGCAAGCGATTGGGCAATTTTGTCAGAGAGAAGCAAATTATTAGAACCCGTTAGTATAAATCTTTGGTTGCCGAAGTCTAATCGCTCTTGTAAATAGGAGAGCAATTCGGGGGCTCTTTGAATTTCATCGAGAATAAGATTTTTCGTGTATGATTTTAGAAATCCCACTGGGTCGTGAGTCACCCGTAGCCGTAAATCGGGATTTTCTAAAGACACATAGTCGTAGGTAGGGAACAACGCCTTGGCGAGTGTGGTTTTTCCCGATTGACGCGGCCCATAAAGGGCAATACACTGATATTTACGCTCTATTTTTTTGATGTAATCAGTGATCGCTCGCTCAAAAAGCATGGGCTTGAGTGCAGCCTGAGGATATCTTGTCGATTCAAAATATGATTTTGAATCGACAAGATATGAACGAGAGCGTCGATAGATTGGTAGTGTCCTATCAACTGTGTCTGACGGCGTAACGCCAGTTTAGAAATGCCCTCCTCAATTGTGCCGGGCAGGCAACAAGAGGGGAGAACATGGAAAAGAAAACAGATGAATATTTTAGAAGAAAGGTCAAATCTTTTATCAAAGAATTTTTTGAAACCCTGATGTTAGACGAACGGAAACAACACTTGGAATCAAGGCCTGCGGACAAGGGTAACGAGTTTTTATGGGCGTGAGCTGACGACCTCGATGGCTCACATAGAATGCCTGAAAGTGCCGCGAACTCGTTCCGGTGAATTTAATCCGGCAATTTTGGCAGAGAGATTCCGCGAGTTGGCGTATGAGGCTCCTTAGTGGCTTTCTACTGGACACAAAGAGTCTCTCTAAGCCAGATGGATTATGGCAGAGCGAAAAAAAGTTAGTGTTGTAATTCCGACCCTTAATGAGGAGCGAGATCTTCCGCACCTTTTAGATTCTCTAAAAGCGCAGTCGTTCCAAAATTTTGAAGTTATTGTAGCTGATGCAGGTTCCAAAGACAAAACACGTAGCCTTGCAGAAGACTATGGAGCGCGAGTTGTTGATGGTGGAATGCCTGGGGTCGGTAGAAATAGAGGAGCGCACGTCGCCGAGGGAGAATTTCTTTTTTTCTTTGACGCAGATGTTGTATTGCCGCCTGATTTTTTAGCTAAAGCTATACAAGAAATGGAACACGATTATGCAGATTTAGCGACGTGTGCGTTTTATCCTATTTCAGATTTAAGGCTCGATAAAATTTTATTTTCGTTTGCAAACCTTACTGTGCGGATGAATGCAAATACAAATCCACGCGCTGCGGGTTTTTGTATTTTTATTGCAAAGCGCCTTTTTGCAAGGATTGGTGGGTTTGATGAATCCTTACGTTTAGCCGAAGACCACGATCTTGTTGAGCGCGCCTCTAAATTTCGGCCTCTGCATTTTTTAAAATCTACTTCGTTACGTGTGAGTGTGCGGCGTTTAGCGAAAGAAGGTAGATTTTCTCTTATACAAAAATATTTTCAAGTTGAAATGCACCTTTTGACAAAGGGGAAGGTGCGAGACGATATTGTTGAATACGAATTTGGAAATTTTGCTGATGAAAATAAAGAAACAGTAAAAAAAGCAATGGATGAATTTGAGGAAAGGTTAATTAAGTTAGAAACGCAATATAACGATTGGTCGCAAAAGGTTGCTGCAATGCCGGTGGTTGAAAGGATGCGCGAGACACAGGCACGGTTAGCCCATAATGTCGAAACATTAACCCAAGGGTTAAAGCAGTTTTTAAATTCGGGAAAAAAGGTTAAATAAAATCTGGAGCTATTTTGTTTTTTTGTATAAAATCTCTGTACCAGTATCCACTGTCTTTAATGTAACGGCGGCCAGAGGGATAATCGACGTACACCAAACCAAAGCGTGGCTTAAATCCCTCAGCCCATTCAAAATTATCTAAAAGCGACCAAACAAAGTACCCGTAGATAGGCGCCCCTTCGTTACGTGCTTTAATAACCTGCGCAGTATATGCACGTAGGTACTCAATCCTTTGTGTATCAACAACACGCCCTGCGACAAGCTGATCTTCAAATGCAGCGCCATTTTCAGTTATATAGATTTTTTTGATTTTATCGTAGGTAGCGTATTTTTTAAGTAAATCGTAAATACCTTCAGGATAGACTTCCCAGCCTAAAATAGTTTTTTGGTTTTCTTTAGGAGTTTTCTTTTCACGCCACTTTGCGTATGGAACAATTTTGCTTGCGTATACAATTTTACGTGTGTATGTATTGATTCCCCAAAAATCAAAATCGAATTGCATTTTATCCATGTCTTCTTCTATAATATATTTTTCAATTTTTTTAAGGAAGGGGAAGTTGTCCGTGGTATATTTTCCATAAAGTGCTGCTTCAAGATAAAAAGTATTGTAGAGTAAATCAAACCTTTTAGCGGCATTTATATCTTTTATATTTTCTGTAGCAGGGTATGCTGCCGTTGCAGAAATTGTGGTTCCGATTTCTGCGTTGGGAAGCTTGGCTTTAAGTAGTCGCGCTGCCTCGCCTTGTGCAAGGAGGACATTATGGCTTGCGCGAAAAAAATTTTTAAAACCGTACCTTCCAGGGGCATGGATACCTAAAAGGTATCCCAAAGTCAAAAAAATCATGGGTTCGTTAAAGACGATAAAGTTCTTAACGCGATCGCCAAGCCTGTTTGCGCATGCGTTGGCATACTCGCAAAAATATTGGATGGTGTCTCTTTGCGTCCAGCCACCTTTGTCTTCCAAGTATTGTGGTAAGTCCCAATGGTAAAGCGTCACAAAGGGACGAATCCCTGCGTTGAGTAATGCGTCGACGAGTCGATCGTAATGGTCGAGGCCTTTTGCATTTATGCCACCCTTCTTCGTCGGAAAAATACGCGGCCACGAAATAGAAAAACGGTACGCCATCAGATTTAGTTTTTGCATCAAGCGGATGTCTTCTGCGTAACGGCGGTAATGCTCGCACGTTATATCTGCATTTTCGCCGTTTTTAATTTTTCTTCGCCGGTGTGCAAAGGTATCCCAAATCGAATCGGTTTTGCCGCCAGCAAAACGTGCGCCTTCGATTTGGTATGCAGAGGTTGCAGCGCCCCAGAGGAATGGTTCTTTAATCTCCACGGATACCGAGAAAGCGGATGTGTGGGCCAATACTTACGTGCATTGTTGCCATACCAGTAAAAAGTTCGCCGTCAAGACAAGGATTTAATCCATCCGGCTCTTTAGACACGATATCGATTGTGTCGGCAGTTTTTTGTACAAGTTCTTTGCCTGTGTAATCAGTTCCTGCGAATAAATTACCTAAGTTGGAAAATACCTCGAATGGCTCAAGATAGCCTACGTGCATGTGGAGCTTTTTGTCGCGGTCTGCGTTTGCAAAAAGCTTGATGAGATTTTTAATTTCGATGGCGATTGAACCCACATTGAGGGTGTTGAGCCTTTTGTACTCAATAGGCTTCCCGTCGATTTTTACGTCTGCAGCAAATGGGTCAAACATTTCGTTGGAATACGCTGCAATGTCTTTGGGTACATAAGCCTCGAACCAGCTTCCCCTAAATGCAGTCGACGTAAAAGTTTTAGTAATCACTTCTACGACGGTTTGTAGGGATGGCTTTCCGCTTTCGTAATATTTGTTGAAAAATTTTTGCGCAAACCCCGCAAGGGCGCCGGCGAAAGCTAGCTTTCGGTATTGTGTCCCCAGGTGTTCTTTGGTATATTTTCCTGTCATCATAAACGTACGTAACGCTATGGGTGCAGGAAGAGAATTGGTTTCTAAAAGTTTTCGGAATTTTTTTAAAATTTTATACGTTCCGCCTTTTGCGTCTACTTTGCGTGCAAGAAAATCTATTGTTCCACCGTTTGTGGGTATAAAAATAGGAAATGCAGTTTCTAACGCCTCGACATTCGTTTCTTGTAAAACTTCGAAGTATGCGTTTACAATCCAGTGGATTGTTCCGTCTCCACCGTCGCATACAATGTAAGGAAGCTTGTGCGCCGCAAACTCCGACAGGATTGACTTTAGCTGATCCATGTTTCGGCTTTCTTTTACGATTCCGTGTTTGCCAATAATGCGTTGCAGCTCTTTGCTACGGCGGCTAATAGCAGCATTTTTTCCAGCGTATGGATTTGTAACAATCCCTACTTGCGGATGGACTTTGTCTGTATTGTTCATTTTTCTGTGGAAGAGAGTATTTCTTTAATATTTTCAAAATCTTTTTCAATACCCTTTTTAAAAGAATTTGCAATTTGCATCTCTACAAGAGAACCCAAAAGCGTAATGTTTACTTTAACACTAATGTTGTATTCACGGCGAGAGCTATCAGGGCCTTCCTCGATATACTTTGTTTCACCTTTGATTTGAAAGCGATCAGGATTTTGTTCGTTGAGTACTTCAAAGCGGTTAATTTTAGTTTCTGAATCAAAACGCGCCGTTTCTACCATATCTAAATAACCTTGAGGAATAATCGACTTTGCAATATCGGGGATTTTATCTGCCAAAGAAAATACCCTCTTGGTTATTTTTACAGGTCCTTCGTACGTTTCGCTTAAAATTTCTTGCTTTTTAAGTGAATCGTGCTTGGATAAATCTTCAAACCGGCGTTCGCGGGCAGCCAAAACACGCTCGCGGGAATAAGGGAACTTTTGTAAAAGAGTAAACGTTTGTGCCATACTTACCATAGCCACGAAACCTTTAAGATTTCACCTGTATATCGAATTATTATTAGGTCACGAACCCTACGTGTTCTCGTCCCGCGTTAAGTTTTGCTGCTATTGAATTCGTACTTGGCGGGACACCGAAGACGGAGACCCTTCGGGTCACGAACCCTACGTGTTCTCGTCCCGCGTTAAGTTTTGCTGCTATTGAATTCGTACTTGGCGGGACACCGAAGACGGAGACCCTTCGGGTCGCGAACCCTACGTGTTCTCGTCCCGCGTTAAGTTTTGCTGGTGTTGAATTCGTACTTGGCGGGACACCGAAGACGGAGACCCTTCGGGTCACGAACCCTACGTGTTCTCGTCCCGCGTTAAGTTTTGCTGCTATTGAATTCGGGGTTGGCGGGACTCGAACCCGTGACCTTCCGCGTGACAGGCGGATGCTCTAACCAGCTGAGCTACAACCCCTGAGGGTGCGGCAATTTTTAACCTGAAAACATGCTGTCTATGAAAACATGACTCTTTCCACTCTATTGTTGTGGACGTTGCGATATGGGTTTAAGAAAAAACACCTCAAAATTAAGGAAGGATATGAAATTCTTTAATAGCAGAATTTTGGGACAATGGTTTATACTATTTTTTTTATTGGTTGGGTGCAGCCGTGCAAACCGCCTACCAAATGCGCTCCTTAAGGTAGATTTGACACTGAACCGTTATATTGAAGAGGGAAAAGTCGCAGGACTTGTTGCGTATGTCCTACGCGATGGAATTCCTTTTTATACGCGTGCGTTTGGGTTTAGCGATAAAGAAAACAAAGAACCAATGCAGTTAGATAGTATTTTTCGCATTGCGTCGATGACAAAAGCGATAACAAGCGCGGCGGTGCTTATGCTTGCCGATGCAGATAAACTACGCTTAGAAGATAAGCTCAGCGATTATATTCCAGAATTTAAAAATATGCAAGTTCTTGTACACGATAGCGATACAAAGAATGTAACTAAAGGAAAAAAGGAAATCAGACTAGAGCCAGCAAAAGAAGAAATTACGATACACCATTTACTAACGCATTCTTCAGGGTTGTCGTATGCATTAGAAGCGGAGTTGACGGATTTATACCGAGAGGCGTCTTTGGGGCCTGCATTACCATCGAACTGGAATTTATCGGTGCTCGACGAGACAGTTTGCGAGACTGCACAGAAAATTGCAAAGCTTCCTCTTGCAGTACAACCCGGTAGTGGTTTTCGTTATGGGTATAGCACAGATGTACTAGGTTGTGTAATTGAGAAGGTATCGGAAATGCCTTTGGATAAATTTTTTGAAGAAAAAATTTTTAAGCCGTTAGGGATGACAGATACCTACTTTTTTCTTCCCAAAGAAAAAATCTCAAGATTAACTACGCTTTACCGAAGCGACAAAAACGGTTTGGCAACACGTGCGTTGGGTAGCAAGGCATACCCCTACGCCGAGGGGTACCGTAAAAATTTTTCGGGAGGGGCAGGGCTTGTTTCGACAGCAGCAGATTATGCGCGTTTTTTGGAAATGATCCGCCAAGGCGGCAAAATTGGTGGTAAACGGTATTTGAAGGAAAAAACAGTGAAGCAGATGACGTATTCCCCTTTTGGAGCACGAGCGCCAATGCCTGCCAGTTTTACGTATGGATTTGATATTTCGCTTTATCCAAATGCAAATGGCGAGAGAGCGGTTGCTTCTTACGGCTGGACGGGAGCGTATGGAACTTTTTACCGTGTAGACCCGCGACAAAAAATGGTTATAATACTTATGACACAACTTGCGCCCAATGGGACTGATATACGTGATACTTTTTGGCGCTCTCTTTACGATGCGCTTGCAGAAGCAAGGGCACGGTATTGAGGTTTTATCTCCGTTTTATTTTTTTGCAATGTACCTATCGGTTGCCTCGACAAGCGCAGAACGGATTCCAGGTTCAGAAGCTGCGTGGCCAAAATTGGGGATAACCCTGAGACGTGCGTGTGGCATTTTTTCTTTAAGGTCAAATGCATTTTTAACGGGGCAGACAATGTCGTATCTGCCGTGGATAATTTCTGTAGAAATTTTTGAGAGCTTGTATGCGTTGTTTAAAATATAATTGTCTTCGGGAAAAAAACAATTGTGCATAAAATAGTGGCATTCGATACGCGCCAAAGAAACAGCGATTTCGTTAAATTCGTGGATTACTTTTGGATCGCTCTGCAAACAAATGGTTGCACCTTCCCAAGCGCTCCATGCACGCGCTGCCTCAAGCCGTACCTTTTTATCTTTTGAAGTTAGCCGCAGGTAAAAAGCGGAAAGCAAATCGTGGCGTTCACTTTTAGGAATGGGACGGATGTAATTTCTCCACGCATCGGGAAAAATTTGGTGTGCCCCTCCTTGGTAGAACCACTGGATTTCTTCACGGCGGCAAAGAAAAATTCCTCGGACGATAAGGTGAAGTACTTTTTCGGGATAATTTATCGCATAGCTAAGCGCAAGCGTACTACCCCATGAACCGCCAAATATAACCCATTTCGCAATTTTAAGTTTACGGCGAATTTTTTCGATGTCGTCGATTAGATCCCACAGGGTGTTCTCGCGTAATTCTGCATACGGTTTGCTTTTTCCTGCGCCACGTTGGTCAAACAAGATGATACGGTATTTTTCTGGATTAAAGAAACGGCGGTGGTTGGGTGAAAGCCCAGCGCCTGGCCCTCCGTGTAAAAATAGTATGGGTGTTCCGCGAGGATTTCCACATTCTTCAATATATAGGGTGTGGAGTGAAGATACACGCAAAGTGTACGATTTTACTTTATGGATTTCTGGATATAATTCGCGCATGCTTTTACGCCTATAGTGAGTTCTTACGATTATCCGTAAAGGATATCCAGAATCATTCGCCGTGCACTCTCGAGGCGATTAACCTCGTCCTTAATTTTAAAAATTTTTCGCGTGTATGTCGCGCACGCTTCTTTTGTGAGCATCTGCAAAAAGTTTGCAGTTGTACCTATGCGGTGTGCAGGTACGACAAAGTTTTGAAAACCAAAATGCCGAAGGTATGCAATCGCCCAAGGTTCTCCCACAATCTCTCCGCATACGGTGACTTTACTTTTTTGCATAAGTTGTTTAAGAAAACTAAATACAGTACAACTTGCATCGCTCAATAGGGTACGTTGCAACGCTTCTTGTTGATTTCTCTGGTACGCCGAGAGGGCGCTAAGTAAATCGGATGTACCTACGTAAAAAAAATCGACGAATGGCTCCCACGTTTTTGCTGCAAAAACGGCTGTAGGCGTTTCAATCATCGCTCCTAATTCAAAAGAAAAATTTTTTTTCTGTGGTAAAAGATTCTGAAGAATATCCCAAATGGTATGGAGTTCATGCATTTCAGAAAGGTAAGGGATAAGTATTCGCAAATTGTGGCGCGTACTTTCTGCCGCTTTAATAAGGGCATTAAGTTGGCTTTCTAAAATTTTTTTTTCTGCGATTAGAAAGCGGATTCCTCGTAAGTCATGATTTTTTTCGATACGTGGACTTTTTACGAAATTTTTATCTTCAGAAAAATCGAATAAGCGAAACGTTATCTCTGTTTTAGGAAAACGGGTAAATAGGCTTTCGTATTGCTTAGTAAGTTGTTTCGTTGAGAGCAACTCTCCAGCTTCGGAAATTTGGTATTCCGTTCTATAAATACCAATTTTCTTTACTAAACGCGTATCCGAAGAAAAATTGTTGAGTTCACCTAAAAAATGTAACGGCGCTGCGAGGGATATTTTTTCTCTAGAAGGTAGCGTAATGTTTTGCGACCAAGGTGGAGTTGTATCTATAGGAGTTTCAATGAAACGCATAGATTTTCGAGGGCGTAAAACAATGTAGCCGATATCCGCATCGATAATAACGGGGATCTGTTTACGTAAACGGAAAAAGCGAAGATCGCTTACGGCGACGCAGGGAATTCGCATTGCACGCAGCATCACTATTTCGTGTGCAGCATCGCTCATATTGCCAATGACAATACCGCGTACGCCAGAGCGCTTAAGGGCAAGTACCTCGCTTACGGTAAGTTTTGCCGCTGCAACGATAGTAACTCCTTTAGGTAATGTAAAATGGTGCTGCACCCCAAGAAAATGGAGGATGCGGTGTTTCATGTCGTTCATGTCGTGCACAAAATGCCGGTTATTTTTACCCTCAACATGGTTTACTGTATCGAACGAAAGTTGTCTCGAGATAGTGCTAATTACCGCGCCTAGTGCAGCAGCGGCGGTCGCTCCTGTAGTAAAAATTAACTTTTTTATTTCGCCAAGGAAATAAGGGTCTTCTAAAGTAAGTATATGCGATTCGAGAACTCCAATGGCATCATCCAATGTGGTGATGCCGTGCAGCGTTTGGCGCTTTTTGTCGAGCATCATTTTTTTTTCTGTAATCAGCTGTGTTTGCGCTTGGCGCAAGGCGTTTTTGAAATTTTGGTATTCGATACGCGGATTTTGTGCTTCTTTTTGGAATGCAGCAAAGCGCTCTTTTTTAAATTCAGCCATGACGCCGCGTACACGGCCTGGAAAAATACTTTTTGCCCGAATATGACGCATGCCCGCCTCTTTAATTTTCGGCATATTGGATTATGAACTTGCTTTTTAAAGGTGTAAGCTACTGAGAGCCTGGTGGGTAGGCCGGAACTCGCGAAGCCTAGATAGAGAGCAAATCGGCAACGATTTGCGGAGGAATTTGTGCAGAAGGGATAAAGAAGTGCTTTCTTGCGCGGTGCGCCAACCTTTCTGCGTCGCGCTTCGCACCGAAGAAAGAGCTTCGCTCGCCTCGTTCTTGGATTATGTCGCATTAGGGGGTAACTATCCCCATTTTCGAGATTATGTCGCATCAGGGGATAACTATCCCCATTTTCAAGATTATGTCGCATTAGGGGGTAACTATCTCTATTTTCGAGATTATGTCACATCAGGGGGTAACTATCCCTACGAGTGCTGGAGTGGCCAAAATCAGGAAAATTTTACAAAAAAGCCTTTACGCATTCAATAATCCATGCACGGATGATTCCATGCGCTACCTTAAAATCCTTTTAGCCTGTTTTCTCCTGACTACCGCCGCAATCCATGCGGAAGTTGAGGAGGCGGTTGTGACCGCCGATGTTCTCCGCGTGCGTGAAAGCGCGGATCTGAAAGCAGAATCTTTATTTACCCTAAAGCGGGGCACCATCGTGCGTATTCTTTCTAAATCGACTGCAGAGATGACCATCGATGGAATCACGGCATCATGGTTCCAGATTGAAAGCGAAGGTAAAAAAGGCTGGACTTTTGGTGGATTTATGAGTGAGTATTTCCAGAAACTCTCTGGTGGAAATCTGGTATGGAAAATATATCCCCCCAATGCGCCGTACGAAGAGGGATTGATAATCGTTCTTTTTAATACAAAAACGAAGAAAGAACAAAAAGTGAAAACAAATATGGAAACTGCCGATTTTAAATTCTCTGAAAATTTGCGTTACTTGGCCCTCGATCAAGGCACAGATGTCAGTGGAGGCATTCAAATCATAGACCTCGCGAACAAGGCTGCGATCTTGGTGAACGATTCGTATATGCCGCGTCATTTGGTATGGAAAGGTAACTCGTTATCCTTTGACAAGATACTGTGTCTCGATGATGGCTTATGGATGAGCGTGTCACAATAGAATACGTTTATGAGTATTGGGATTGTCTTGCTTGCGGGAAAAAAGGTATTCGTGGTGATCATCGGTTTTGCCCAGCGTGCGGCAAGGCACGCGACGCAAATGTCCAATTCTATCGTAAAAGAGATGCCGAAGAGATTATCCGTGACGAGAACACCAGAGAACGACTTTCAGCAGGTGCAGATTGGATTTGTAATTTTTGCTCGAGCGCAAACAATATCCACGACGTATTTTGCCCGTCGTGCGGAGCTAAGAGCGACGCTTCTGGAAAGCCAGTTCAACGCGTAGGCGACAAACCCAAGACGCCGAAAAAAAACTTGCCGAGAATAAATTCCCAAGGGAAGAAGAAAAAATTTCCCTGGTCGCGCTATGCTGTACGTGGGTTAATCATCGTTCTTGCAACAGGCGTTCTATGGTGCGGCTATAAAACGGTTTCGTGTGTAACTGGATATTTTAGAACGCAAGTCGTCACTTACAAAGTCATCGACAAAAAATGGAAGGTCACAGTTTATCTTGAACAAAAAAGTATAGAGACTTTTACGGCGTGGAAGGAGAACGTTCCGCGTGGTGCACAGATAATCAAAAAGGTGCGTAAAGTGCGTAACTATCGGGATGTTGCAAGCGGCACGCGCACCGAAAAATACGATGAAAAAATAGAGGTCGCGACAACACGAGAACAACAGGTTACAACAACCGAACGTGTACAATCGGGCGAGCGCGAAGAGTGCAACACGACATACGAGTCAGTGGGGTCAGGTGCAGCCCGTAAGATCACGCGCTGCCGGAAAGTGCCCGTCTATACGGAGCGTAACGTAACAAAGAAGCATAACGTACCTGTGACAGAAGAAAAAATGGCCACGAAGGAGCGCGAAGTTACAAACTATGTTCAAGAGGCAGTGTACGATACCGAAGTGACTTACCGTGCATGGGCATGGAATACTGTGCGTAGCTTTACAAGTGAAGGAAATAAGCTGCCCATCAGGCAGCCGCAGATCCTTTTGGCACCCAGAGAGCGCACCGCTTTCTATCGCTTAACGAGTCCCCGTGTTTTATTTGAAGTAGCGATCCAACGGCAAGGTGAGGGTGATGCGCCCGAATCGACGTCTGTATTTACATTAGAGGAAGAAGAGTTTACGCAGTATCGCGTGGGTGGGCTTGTAGATTTTTTCTATACACCGGCAGGACAGAAACTGGAACGCAAGAAGTAGTGCTTGGTCTGACTGCTTAAAGCGTGAATACTCCACGCGGGCAAGAGTAATTATGAACGATGATCTCACGACGTAACGACACATAATTCTATATTTAAGGAGATTTACGGTTGAAAGATCTAACAATTTGCTTGCTTATTTTCGCATTCGGCTGCAATCCGCCAGGCGAGCGAGATCGCGCCGCCGATGCCATGGCCGGTTTTGAGCATAAACTTGCGATCACGACCGCACTCTGCAAGGGAGATCGGGTGGGCACCCAAAGTGCTGTACAAGCAGGATTGCCGCTAAAGGCTGAAACAGTCGCCGAAATCGCGACTAGTGCTTTCTATTGCGGTAAAGAGGAGATGATAACTCTGCTACCTGACGGAGACAAACACAGATCAAATGTCTTACTGGCTATTGCCTGCCGCGGCCCAAAGTACGTCCACCGTGCGAAGGAAGCGATTCAGAAAGGAGCCAACGTAAATCAACGCGATGCTGCTGGCGAAACACCATTCTTCAGCAGGCTTTGTCGCACGGATACGGCACTATTAAAACAGGCGGTAGCAAAAGGCCTCGACTTTGGCATAGAAAACCACAAGGGGCAGACGATTATTCAGAAAGCCGCTGCAGAGGCTGACCTTGATGCCGTATATGCGCTGGTGCTCGCTGGTGCACCTATACCAAAAAATGCCGTTGTTTTAAAACGCAGCGAGCGGACAGTCGAAGACAACAGGATAGAAACGATGTATCTGCCCGGAAATCGTCCAGTCACGCGAAAGATGAAGGGTGAGCGAGCGATCCAGTATGAAAGCAAGATTCCTTTGCTCGAATATGCAAAAGAACATGACCCCCGGCTTTACCGCGTACTGAGCTCTAAAATGGGCAAGGGCACTTCGCCTAAGAACCAATGAATCCCGCAGAAAGGAAAATCCATTGGTCCACTGCTGCCGGAGCAGACAATTCTTACGAAGCTAGGGTCGAGGGACAATACTGGCAAGTGCGTATCGGCGACTTTCCCGCTGAAGCGATGTATACTTTGTTTATCGACGGGATGGAAGTTTCAACCTTCAATGACTGGCCAGTCCTATGGCAGAAGCCAGCAACACCGTCTCTACCCCGATATTATCTCGTCAACGATCGTCCGGTACGGTTTATTGCAACACCCGAAGGCGGCATGGACGTCGAGGCCCTCAATATGCATACTGGTGTTTTTGAGCGCGACTTATCCTACCTCACCAAGGTAATGGATCCCTTTGCCGATGTAGACTTGGTGACTGAAGCGGAGTTTGAGGCGCGTGTCGCCGTAAGTCGTAAAAGTTGACCCGCTACGCCAGTGCCGTCATGAAGAGCCGTGTGTACGCTGCCAAAGCGGTGACGATCTCGAGCGGATGAAAGGGCGGTTGCACCATCAAAAAGATACGTAGAGGCACGAACGAAGCGAGACCCCAGATAAAGAACCCCATGCGAAAGGCGAGCCCCTTGTTACCGCCGCCGGCATTCTCGATAATCGCGGCGAAGCAGACTTCAAGCACAATAAAGCCGATAACAACTTGCACTGTGGTCAACGCCTTGACAGCGAAAGACCTCAGGTGCATGCGATGGTAAAGATTCGCGAGCCGGCTGCCATAGAGTGCTGCGAATGCAGCCGCGATGAAATGGCCGAAGATGAGAATGATTGCAAGCCAATTCTCGGAGCGTTTCTGCTGAAAGCCAGCAAACATCAGCCACAGCCCGCCGAGGCCGATAAATGCATAACCCGGCTTCGGAATTCTGTCGGGGGCTTTATCTTCGCCGATCGGGCCGTGGCTTGCGTCGCCGTAAACGTAGCGGGCAACCATGACTGCAAACAGATAAAGTTGGAAAGGTTCGATATACCAGAAATATTCGACAGTACGCGGCAACATCCATGCTTCGATATGCTGATAGCCGAACTGAAAAACGAGTATTACCGCTGCATCGAGCAGAATATTTTCCCAAGCGATGTTCTTCAAGCGAAACAGGTTAGCCATGACTGCTTGCACAGGTTGTAAATTATATTATCTTACCCTCGGCGGCAAGGTCGGACAGATTTTTAGAAAAATTGTAATGTGACATAATACTTTTCCGATACTTCTATAGGGAAAGCGCAATTTTCATTATTTCAAGGGATGCGGAGCTGTCCGAGCCAGGGCAATGGCAATGTTGCTGGTTCTAAATGGCGTCTGCGAGGGCAGAGCGCTGACAAAGGTTACGCGACAGGATGGCATTAGCAGGCTGTTGAAAAACAGCCCATATAGCAGGGTGTTGAGTCGAGCACAGCCGCAGACAGGCCATTTATGGCCGTTTTGCGAGGGGTTGCTAAGGGCAACCCCGGTCGCTGACTCGACTCGGCGAGCGTCTGCGGCGAGCACGGCATTTTTCAACACCCTGTTAGGCAACCATCCCGGATTAAAACCGGTTTACAAACATTTCGGTATAGCACGGCTGAAATGGTCCACAATGAACCATGGGTGCTACTCCTTTGCGCCTGCCTTTTTTAACAACTCGGACATTTTAGAATCATTTTTCGTAAGAGCCAGAGCAAGCGGAGTCTGGCCTTTTTTGTTTTTAATATTCAAATCGGCTTTTGCCTCTATCAGCAATTTTATGATATCTTTCTGACCATATTCAACAGCCGTATGAAGAGCTGTCCCGCCGCGCTTGTTGAGCCGATTCAGGTCAGCACCGTGCGCTATCAGAATTTTGGCAATCTCGAGGTGACCCCGAAAAGCCGCCACATGTAGCGGCGTACCAAGCTTTTCGCTGAGGACATTGACGTTTGCCTTGTTATCCAATAAGTAGGTTACCACATGCATATGCCCACCATCGGTTGCGCTCAGCAATGCCGTACGACCCAGAGCGTCCGTATCGTCGACCGGTGTTCCGGATTTCAAATAAAACTGTACGGTTTTGAGATCTCCCCTTCCGGCCATATTGACTATGGGAGATTGCTTACTTCCCCGCCCCGTACGAATACTCTTGGCCATAATCATTGAAGTGATCAACGTTAAAGACGGAAGTAATAACAATACCGGCGATAGTTGCTTTAATGCGCGGGTGAGTTGCATGTGGACTATATGTATAATTTCACGGCGGTTGTCAATAGATATAACTTACCTGCTTCTCTAAACCCCGGAGAGGTATGTTACACTTTTTTGAAGTGTTTTAAGCAGGTGGGGCTACGCCTTTTTATCCCCAATCATCCACACACCCTTTTCCAGAAACGCCGGTATCGTCTGCCGGTGCGCCTTGTTGATGAGGTTCGAGTGCGAGAGCCGATGCTTCTTCGCATATTGGGCGAGCCGTACGATGCCGCCACCTTCGAGGTAGGTTAGCCGCTTGTGGTAGCTGTTCTTGAGCGCGAGTTCGACAATCTTCTGCATGCGCTTCGTCGTTCCCTTCGAGTCGAATTCGCGTAGCGCGTCGTAGTATTTATCGCGGTCGACGAACTTGATATTGATCGGCACATAGCCCTCGCGGATCAGCACAAAGTTATTGAGCACGCGCCCGATGCGGCCATTGCCGTCGACGAATGGATGAATATGTTCGAAAGTGACGTGTAGCTTCGCGATGCGGCGGATGATCCCCGCGCCGATCTGGCCGCGCAGTTCGGCAAGCATGCGCCCTAAGCGTTCGACAACCTCGCGCGGGTCGGGAGCAATATGGCTACCCACGCGCACCCATTCTTTTTCGACGCGAAAGCGGCCTGCCACGTCGTCGCGGATATTCGAGAGCAGCATTTTGTGCAAAAGCAGCATGACATCCAAATCGAGCTCCGCCTCGATCGCCTTGGTGTGGATGTACTCGACAACACGCGCGAGATTGCGCGCCTCGAACATTTCGCGCTCGGTGATGAAGCGGTCGAGGTCGATGCGGCGTAGAATCTTGTCTGTTTCGTCGAACGACAGCGTGCTGTTTTCGATCGCGTTCGAGTTGTAAACCTGCTCGGGCACCTCGGCTTCGGCGATAACCCGGAGGAGCGCATCTTTGCCATCGGCGACAGCGTGAAATTTCGCACGCAAGGCGTTCACTTCTGCCAATGCAGCATCCATGGAATCCATGGGCGAGAATCGATATATTCACGAATATGTCAACAATTTTCGTGAATACACCGTACAGAATCCGTATTTTCACTATTTATCACTAATAATACAAAAATTGCGTAAAGTGCCACGTTAAATTCACGAAATTATATGCAAATCCGTGAATTACAAAATTGCATTTTTTTTGCCGATCTCTACGGAGTTCTGTATTTTACCAATAAGTTAATTAACCGATAGGTACATCATGCAGAAAGTAAAAATAGCCGCGTTTTCCGTTTCCCTCGACGGCTTTTCAGCGGGCCCCAAGCAGAGTCTCGAAAATCCACTCGGCGAGCGCGGTGGAGAAATTATGAATTGGGTTTTTCCGACCCGATTCTTCCAAAAAATGCATGGGGACGGCAGCGACAACGGTACAACGGGCATAGATAACTCGTTTGCCGAGAAATCCTTTGAAAATGTCGGCGCGTGGATTTTAGGCCGCAATATGTTTGGCCCGATTCGCGGAACGTGGCCTGATGAATCCTGGCGCGGTTGGTGGGGAGAAAATCCACCTTACCATGTGCCGGTTTTTGTTTTGACGCACCATGCGCGTAAGCCTTTAGAGATGCAAGGCGGCACGACGTTTTATTTTGTCACCGAAGGCATCGAAGCCGCACTCGAAAAAGCGAAGACAGCGGCGCAAGGTAAGGATATCCGCATTGGTGGAGGAGCGCAGACCGTGCGGCAATATTTACAGAAGGCTCTCGTCGACGAAATGCATCTTGCGTATGCGCCCGTCTTTTTGGGCGAAGGCGAGAATCTGCTCGCAGGCATCAACCTTACAAAATTGGGATTTACCTACGTGGAGCACACGCAGGGCGAGAGCGCGCTGCACGTCGTACTCAAAAAATCGTAAATGACGCACCGAACGCACACGACGGCGACGAGCGACCACCTGAGCTTGACCTTTGCAGCGCTCGCCGACCCGACGCGGCGCGCGATGCTCATGCGCTTAAGCGAGGGCACGGCGACGGTAACAGAACTCGGCTCGCCGTTTAATCTCAGCGCGCCCGCGATCTCGAAGCACATCAAGGTGCTTGAAAAGGCTGGACTCATCACGCGCGAAAAAGAGGCGCAGTGGCGGCGTTGCCGCATCGAGGCGCAGCGATTGCAAGAGGCGAATGCGTTTTTGGAAAAGTATCGTATGTTTTGGGAAGATCGGCTCGATAGGTTGGAAGTGTATTTGAAGCGGTTGCAACAGGAGAAGAGGTGAAAACCACTGAGGACACAGAGAGCACAGAGGCTAAAGTACCAAATGACTTGCTCACAGAAAAGATCATAGGGTGTGCGATTGAGGTGCATCGGCTCTTGGGACCCGGATTGTTAGAGTCCGTCTATGAGAACGCGATGGTTGTGGAGCTAACCAAACAAGGAGTTGGCTTTGAGCAACAAAAACGCCTTCCCGCAATTTACAAAGATCATTCTGTAGGTGAATTCCGCATCGATTTACTCATTGAAGGTGTCGTCGTCGTTGAATTGAAAGCCGCAAGGGTTATCGAACCGATTTTTGCTGCGCAACTACTGACATACATGAAGCTGGGACAATTTCGCAAGGGCCTACTGATAAACTTTAACGTCACAAAATTGTCGTCGGGAGTAAAGCGCTATGTTCTGTAAACCTCAGTGCTCTCCGTGCCCTCAGTGGTTCAAAGGTATTTAAAATGGGACAGAGACCACAGAGTTAAAACGTAGAAACAGTTACGAAGGAGAAAACATGACAACAAGAATCACGGTGAGTGCAACCGTCAATGCACCGGTAGAAAAAGTTTGGGAGCGTTACACCGCGCCCGACCATATCACAAAATGGAACTTTGCCTCTGACGATTGGCAATGCCCATGGGCGAAGAATGATCTCAAGGTTGGCGGCAAGTATGCGGTGCGCATGGAAGCCAAAGACAAAAGTTTCGGGTTTGAGTTCGAGGCAGTATACGACATCGTTGATGCAAATAAAGAACTGACCTACACCATGACAGATGGCCGCAAAGCAACGACGACTTTTCAAGCGAACGGCAGTGCGACGCGGGTTGAAACGACATTCGACGCCGAAACAGAAAATTCAGTTGAATTGCAAAAGGGCGGCTGGCAGGCAATTTTGGATAATTTCAAGAAATACGTCGAAGGCAAGTCCGCATGATGTGCAGCGCAAGGGACAATAAAATTTTTGATGTAAGGAGATTTTATGAAATTTGAAATAGACAAAGACAAGAACACAATCCACGTCAGTAGAGAATTCGAGGCGAGCCAAGACAACCTCTGGACAGCCTTCACCACGAAAGAAGGCCTCGATGCGTGGTGGGCTCCCGCGCCGTGGAAATCCAAGACCACGCAAATGGATTTCACAGTCGGCGGCAAACGCATCTACGCGATGGTCGGCCCGGAAGGCGAAGAGCATTGGGCCGTGCAGGTATTCACCGCGATTTCACCGAAGACGAATTTTCAATTCGACGATGCTTTTTCTGACAAGGAGGGCGTCATCAATTCGGATCTGCCGACGATGCATTGGAATTTGGATTTCGCAAGTCGTGGTACGTCTAGCACGGTAGAAATCCGCATCACCGCCCGCTCGCTCGCGGACATCGAGAAGATTATCGAGATGGGCTTCAAAGAAGGCTTGACGGCAACACTCGACGCGCTGGCGGCCTTGTTGTTGAATAGACAGAATTGAGAAAAGAAAGGTGAACCACTGAGGGCACTGAGAGCACAGAGGCAAGAATGAGCAAAGATAACGTACGAGAATCCTTTGGCGCCAACGTCGCAAGCCATGCGCATCTTACGGCAAAAAATGCTACCGCAATCTCTTATCCAACCTCTGTGCCCTCCGTGTACTCGGTGGTTCGAAATCGGATTCGTCATTAACCAAAACAGGAGATACACATGAACAACAACACACCTTCCAAACTCGCGCTGCGCATCGGCTGGACGCTGAGCGGCCTCGCGATTGCATTTCTATCCTTCGACGGGGCGATTAAGTTTTTCTTGCACAAAATGCCTCCCGAAGCGATGGCTGATGCGGTAAAGCTCGCGTACCCCATGGATATCATGCCATATCTCGGAACAACGCTGCTCGTCTGCGTGCTACTCTATGCGATTCCGCGCACGGCAGTTTTCGGCGCGATTTTGCTCACCGGTTACTTGGGCGGTGCAGTTTCGGCGCACGTGCGGATTCTAAACCCGTGGGCGAGCCATATTCTGTTTCCGGTCTACATAGGTGTTTTCATCTGGCTCGGACTCTATTTACGCATTCCCGCATTGCGAAACCTGGTGCCCCTGAGAAAATCATGAAATCCAAAAAACAATATCAGAAAAAAACTGCGACGAAATCAAAACCCGGCACGACGCGCTTGCAGTATACCGGCAACACGGCGCACTCGATCACGCCCTTTATCATGTTCAACGCCAATTGCGAAGAGGTCGCAAAGCACTACCTCGCGATCTTCAAGAAGAAATCCAAAATTTTGAGCGCGAACCCCATGCAGGCAGATTTCATTTTGAACGGGCAAAGGTTCTCGTGCTACAACGTCGGCGACCAGCCCGCTTTCAAATTTACCTGGGGCGTGTCGTTCATGATTAGCGTCGAGACACAGGAAGAAGTCGACTACTACTGGAACGCGCTCAAGGCCGATGGCGGGCCTCACCCCCCGGCCCCCTCTCCACAATGTGGAGAGGGGGAGCGCTCCTGCGCGGCGGTGAGGCACCACGATTCAATCCCAAAGCCAAAGATATCAAAGGCGTCGTCTGCGGTGTCCGCGTTGAAGACGTCAAAGACGAACTCATGCAGAAAATTCGCTATTTAGATAAGCTCGTTGACGAGCTCGCAAAAGGCAAGGCGATGGAAAAAATTCTGCGCCAGTAGCACGCAAGAGTGATGATTTATGATTACTGAAATTGCAGCGCTCCATGTGAAGGCGGGACAAGGAGCCGAATTTGAACGCGCTTTTGCCGAGGCGGCCACGATTATTGCGGCGCAACCCGGTTACATGGCGCACTCGCTCCACAAGCATAGCGAGTCCGCGGGAAATTATTTGCTGCAAGTCGAGTGGGAAAGCATCGGTCATCTAAAGCCAACAGAGAGCCAACGATTCCAATGATGCGGATCAATGAGTCGACAACTGGTTCGTATTCGCGATAGGTTGCCATCAACCCCAAAAGCACTGAAAAAATACTGATTCCTAAGACGACAAGGATACGACCTTGCATCAGACTTTTTTGTCTTTGCGTAGCTCTTGTGCGACCATCCGAGACAGACCCACTGAGAACAGATATAGACCCGCAATTAAACCCATAATACCCAATACCAAGGTCGCCGTGCCCACATCGAGAATGTAGGTAAAGGTGGTCACACTGGCAACAAAAATGCAAGTCAGCAGTAGGAGCGGCAACGATCACAGTCGTTCTCGCCGCATCCATGTGCAACGCCCGCTATTCAAATTGTTTGACAGGATTGACTGCGAATCTATCCTGATCGATCAAAAAATCTGATGAATCAAAGGAGTATCCCTCAATGAGACTAAACAGCATCTACCTCAACTTCGCAGGTAACACCGAAGAGGTATTTCTATTCTACAAGTCGATCTTCAAGCGCGATTTCGATTCGCTCGTGCGCTTCAAGGACATGCCGATGCCCGGCGTGACGCTCTCGCAAACCGACGAAGAAAAGATCATGAACATCGCTCTTCCAATTGGCAATCACAGCGCGCTGATGGCGTCCGATGCGCTTGAGTCGTTGGGACAAAAAGTCGTTCAGGGTAACAACTTCTACATCAACCTGTCTCCCGAAACGAAGCCAGAAGCCGACGCGCTTTTTGACGCATTGTCTGCCGGTGGCTCGATCGAGATGGCGATGGCCGATATGCCGTGGGGCGATTATTTTGGTTCGTTCAAAGACAAATTTGGCATCGGCTGGATGATTAGCTTGCCGAGCAAAAGCGATTAATCCCAATGCCCAGCGGTATGGGTGCGGTCTATGAGTTCGGGGAGAAAAATCCGGCCATGGCAAACTTTCTTTTAAGAGCATCGTGCCAACGAGCAGGTGAAGATCGATTTGACATTTTACAAGCCGATGCAGGGCATGAATGATATAACCTATACGCTCAAAAAAGAAGGGAACGAAACGCTCATGACATACCACATGACCGGGCCCGCGCCGATCATCGCGCGCGTCATTTGGCTTTTTGCCGACATGGATAAGTTCATGGGCGATAAATTTAGCGAGAGCATGCAGAATTTGAAGAAGATTGTGGAAAGCAAGAGTTAGAGCGCGTTATGTGAGATAAAGTGTATATCCCATACCTAACCAAATATGGCGGTCTCTGCTCATAACCCTTTTGGTCCCCGTTCAAATCTTTGCGGCATGGATGTGGTTTGAACAACCCGTGGCAGAGTTTTTTCTCGAAACGGCGCTCATTGAGGTGGGTGGTTTTATTTTTGGGCTGGCGTTAACCATGATCCTCTACAAGCCATCGGGCGTCTATGGTGCCATTGTGGGGTTATTGCTCGCGGCGATTGCGTATTGGAGCTGGGGCGACCCATTGCTCGACAAATACACACAAGGCGGCTATGCTTGGTATTGGTGGATAGTGCTCGCGGTGTCTCTGCTTTCATCCCTTTGGACACACATGATTTCTCTGCTGCCAGAGGCGGCACTTGCCGTGAATAAACCTTTACCACGCTTTCTGGATTGGTCTGACGGTTTGGATAGCTCGCCCTTTGAAAGTTGGCGCTACCTTCCTGTTGCCATTGGCGCTTATCCTTTTCTTTGGTTTATCGTTTTTTTAACTCCGTTGGGTAGCTTTCTCGCGAAGCTGATTTTCGCCTTTTTAGGTTGTTCAATAGCCGCGTAAGCGGCCTATTGGACAACCCCATTAGAACCGTGATCGAAAGCGTGTAGTCGCTCACGCGTCTGTTCTGCGTTTTGTAGTCATTCGCGGCATGTGTGCAGAACAGAAATTGAGGCTGCGCGGGTTTTTTGATTTACATTCAGTGCTGTATCTATTGAAAATGCCCGCTATGCGAATAGTTATTGTCGGCGCCGCTCTCGCAGGCCCCACCGCCGCAGCGCGTGCGAGGGAGGTCAATGAAAAAGCAGAAATTATTTTGCTCGAACGCAACACGCGTGTGAGCTATGCGATGGCCGGTTTGGCCCACCATCTCTCGGGTGAAGTTTCATCTCTCGATGAATTGAACCGCGAGCGTGAAAGTTTTTTTCGCGCAGTCTACAATATCGACGTGCGCACACGCACAGAAGTTGTGGATATCCAACCAAAACAAAAATTGCTCACTCTCAAAGAGAACGGCAAGCAAGAAAGTCTCTCTTACGATAAACTCATCTATGCGGCAGGGGCCGCGTCGCTTCACCCTGTCGGCGCTCCAAAAGACGCGGCGAACTTTCGCTACTTTCGTACTCTCGAAGATCTCGCCGCGATACGTGCGCAGCTTGATTCGGGCCGAAAACGCTTCGTCGTTTTGGGCGCGGGCAGTATGGGGCTTGAAGCCGTCGACGGTCTCGTGCGTGGAAGCGCCGAGGTGACGCTCATCGAAAAAAAAGCTGGTATCTTGCCCGAGTATTCGCGCGAAATCGCCAATACCGTGCTAGCCTCGTTGCGGGATAGGGTGCGCATCATTGCAGGATTTAAGCAAATCGATTTTACAACTCACAATGGACGCATCGTTTCCATTGCCGTGGATAACCAAAAAATAGAAACAGATTTTGTCGTTTCTGCAATTGGCGTCAAACCGCGCACTGAAATCTTGAAGAGAGCAGGTGTTAGGCTCTTGACAAATGGTTCTATACCTATCAACGATCGATGCCAAACCAATGTTGAAGATATTTATGCGTGTAGCATTTGCGTAAGTATACCCGTGGCTAAAACGCACCACTGGATCGCGCAAGCCGCACTGTCGGACAAAACCGCGCAAGTAGCCGGTGAGAACGCCGCGGGTGGCAGAGCGCGACTTGCGGAGCCAAGCGGTGCACAAATTCTTCGGCTGCCGAGTATCGAAGTGGGCCGCGTCGGCAATATCGCTGCGAAAAAAAGGGGTGTCGAGCGTGTGTTTGTACACACCCACAACATGGAACCATATATGCCAAAGGCATCGCCGCTCGCGTTGCTACTCTACTATGAAAAGAAAAGCCAGCGCGTGATCGCACTCGAAGCCGTGGGCAATCATATCAAGGCGCGGCTCGATGCAATAGCGACCGCTATCGCAGGCAAACTGCGCTTGAAAGATTTAGCATATTTTGATTTTGCATACACACCCGCACTCGGTACTGCGCGCGACGCTCTAAATGTTGCGGCGTTGGTCGCCTTACAGCAAACACAGGGAATAACCGATATGCTTTCGATGGAGATTCTACAACAGCATAGAAAAAAATATCTCGTGCTCGATGTCTCAGAAGAAGCAACGCATGCAGGCATTCACGATATCCATATTCCCTTAGAGCAAATTCGCTCGTCGCTCGCCGAAATTCGTGAAACACAAAAAAGAACCAAATCAGCTCAGGTAGCGGTGCTCAGCGAAACGGGTAGGCGGGGGTATTTAGCGCTGCGCATTTTGAAGAACGCAGGTATCAAAGCACAGAATATAGCAGGCGGCAAGATGTCGCTCGCTCTGCTTTCGGGTAACGCCTAACATGCAGAGGACAAATGCCAGAATTTGGCCGAGCGCTGCCCCCGGTGATACAGTGCGCTTTCGGCCGAGCGACGTCTTTGCCGCGGGAGAAGCAAACCACCATATCTCGAATACTGCTTACCCCATCGCGCACCGCGAGACATTCTGGCCTTACCGTATCGAGCGTGAGCGCCACAAAGAAGTTGTCGCTGCTGCGTTCGCTGATTTGGATGCCATCTGTCTTTATTCGCATATTCCATTTTGCGAATCACGCTGTTTTTTTTGCGAGTATACTGTTGTCGGAAAAAAGGAAATCGGTAGCACGGAAATTTATATGCGTGCGCTCGATGAAGAGACGCGCCTTTACGCGGAGTTCCTGGGGTCTCGAAAAATTCGCGGCTTCGATATTGGCGGGGGCACGCCTTCGTATCCCAGAGCAGAGTTCATTGAAAATCACATCGAAACGGTGAATCGGTATTTCACTATTCTGCCCGAGTGTGAAATCAGTATCGAGACGACTCCCAAAATCGCAGCTCAAGAAATGGAGAAGATGAAAGCTTACTTCAAGATGGGCGTTCGTCGCATTAGTATGGGCGTGCAGGTGACGCAACCCGATCTCTTGAAAGTCTTGGGTCGCGAAACGAACGGCGTCGAACACCATTTCCGCGCCCGCGACCATATAAGAGCGGCTGGGTTTCAAAAATTCAATATCGACGTCATGTACGGCTTTGCCGGGCAATCGCTCGCAGCTTGGCAAGCAACGCTCGAGCACGCTATCCGTCTTGGTCCCGAGTACATTACTCTCTACCGTATGCGTTATAAACTAACGCGCATTTCGCACCAAGCACATGCGGTAAATATAGAACAGGTGCGCGAGCAAGCAAAGCTAGCCAAAGAAATACTCGCTTCGGCGGGTTACATCGCGAATCCCGGCAAGAACACGTACAGCCGCGTGGCGCAGGATACCGGAACGAGCGCGTATTTGACACGGCGCGTAATCGAAGGAGCGCCGTATTTGGGGTTAGGGCTCGGCGCACAGACATTTACCGATACCACAATCAGCTACAACAGTGGTGCGGTAGGCAAAAACATGGCGCCCTACTTACGCGATATCGAGAAGAGAATGCTACCTCTGCAAGATTTATACCATTTGCCGCGCGAACACATGATGGCAAAGATGGTCGCGGTGAGCTTCTATTTCGGCGAGGTTAATCTCGCGGCGTTTCGGCAAAAATTCGGTGCCGATTTTGAAGTTGTGTACGCAGACGCGGTGCGTTTTGCACTCACAGAGGGTTTCATGGAATACACGGCGTCACAAAACGGTACAAATCTTGCGCTCGAACACAAATCTATTTCGCTGACAGAACGCGGGGCAAAATATTTCAACGGTGTCATCGCGCTCTTTTTCGCACCGTCTGTACAGAACTACTTAATCCGTAAGACGCCTAAGAGAGAGGCCATTGCAGTTTGACTTTGCGAATATTCTCTTCGCTGGACCCTGCAACCGCGCCTGTCCATTTTGTATCGGCAAAAATATTTCTGCGCACGCGAACGTTAACAATCTGAATCGCTACCCGCTCGCCAATTGGGAGAATTTTATTGTGGAAGTTACGCAGCGCGATATACGTGAAATTGTCTTTACCGGCACCACGAGCGATCCGCAGCTCTACCGCTACGAGGCACGCCTCATTGAAACTGTGCGGCGCGAAGTACCCGGCGCACGGCTTTCCATACATACGAATGGTGCCTTAGCGTTGAAAAAGATAGAGACGTTCAATATGTATGACCGTGCGTGCATTTCACTTCCGACCTTTAATGTCGATACATACGCACGCATGATGGGTTCGCGGCAGGTACCCAATCTCGAAAAAATTGCCGCCGCGTCTAAAATTCCACTCAAAGTAAGCTGCGTCGTCAATGAACACAACGCGCACGAAGTCGATGCATTTTTGCTGGCATTGTCTGCCTTGGGTATTCGTCGCGTCGTGTTGCGGCAGCTCTTCGGCGATCGCCGAAGATGGAAAATCTTGGCTGAATGTTCGCCTCTGCGCCATTACCGTGGAAACCCCGTTTTTGGCGTTTACGGTATGGAGGTGACGTGGTGGAATTTTGACACGGCGACGAGTCGTAGTATCAACCTTTTTGCCGACGGCACCATTGGCTTTGAATATCTCTTAACCGAGACAGTTTCTCTGAGCCGCTCATGAATGCAGTCTCGAAGAGTGCCTTCGCATAGGTATCCCCCGTAGCTTGTAAAAACGATTTTTAAGTGTCGAGTGTAATAAGTTTTCCATGTTGCCGTATGAAAAAACCACCGCGTACCGAAAATCCTATGGAGGATCTGCTTACGCTCGCATACGATTTACGCGATAAAGACGGTGGTTGTCCTTGGGATATTGAACAAACACACGAGAGCCTTGCGAAATACCTTATAGAAGAATCGAGTGAACTTGTTGATGTTATCGAAGAAGGAATAATTCCGAGCACGGTTCAAGACTTTAAAGAAGAATTGGGCGATGTTCTTTTTCAAGTAGTAATCCACGCGCAACTTGCGAAAGAGAAGGGCTACTTTACTTTTCACGATGTAGCCCGCACAACCACAGAAAAACTTGTTTCAAGGCATCCGCATGTATACGGCGAGAGTGTTGCACAAACACCCGAAGAGGTACTAAGAGCGTGGGAAAAAATTAAATTAGCAGAAAGAGAAAATAAAAAGAATACAAGAATAGGTTTAGAGTACAAGGAACCATCTTACATAGATGGAGTTGCAAAAGCAATGCCAGCGCTCCAACGCGCACAAAGGTTGGGAGAAAAAGCGTCGCGCTCTGGGTTCGATTGGCCTTCGGGTAAAGTTGGCGTTGCAGCGGTTCGTGAAAAAATAAACGAAGAGCTTGAAGAACTCGATAGAGCGCTTTTGGAAAACCATGCGCGGGCTAAAGAAGAATTAGGAGATTTACTTTTTACTCTCACGCAGTACGGTCGGCTTTTAGGTATTGATACCGAGGGAGCGCTTCGGAGCGCATCTAAAAAATTTGAGAAGCGCTTTCGTTTTATGGAAAAAGAGGTGTTGGAACGTATTAAAGCGGGAGAGAAGATTTCAGCAAGCGAGTGGGAGTCGCTTTGGCGAAAAGCAAAAACTACGTTACGCAGTTAACGCAGTTTCAGTGGAAATTTTTCCCGTATCCCACCCTTTGCGTTCAGCGTACATCCGTAACGTAATTGCTGTACACGCACCCAACGAAGAGAGTAGAAGTTCGTATGGATTTAATCCTGTGTCGCCGCCGCCTTGTGGCAAAGGTTCATCCGCGTAAACAGTGTGTGTGCCGTTGGCTATACGTACGCGGTATTTTGCATTTTCGTTTGTTGCTGTTATTTTTGCAGAGCCCATTATACGCCATAGAGGAAGAGCGAGTTTAGCAAACCAGTCAAAATTGAAAAGAATATCCAACGCGGCCTGTAAATTTTCCTTGTGCATCGGGATAAAATTCGTAACGGGGACCATTTTGTTCGTGAAGTTCGGTTGCGTGTAGCCAGCTATGGTACGCGCTTAAAGAACGCAGTACAACGTTCGCTAAAATAGAAACAGCAAAGAAGAGTTGTGCGCGCCCCGCACGGTTTTCTAACTCTTGCAACGAGGCATAACCACTGCCCGTTGGGTCTTCCAGATAGATGTGGTCCATTTCTTGGCGTTGGCGCCATGCACCTGCTTGGTACACCGATTCGGAATAACGCCAATGGCGGTATGCAAAATAAATACTTCCTAAAGAAATAATATTTAAACCAAAATATAGGGCGCCTGTCCATTTTTCGTTTTGTACATACATGCCATAACCCGGAAGTAAAAAATCTATCGTAGCAAGCGTTATCGGCGAAGAGTGTGAATCGGGCTTAGGCGTATGAAATTTAGTTTCTACTGCAAAAGGCTGATTAACCCCGACAAAGATAACAAGTAAAGCAGAGATAAAAATGTTTTTTATAGTTTGCATTACAAATAAAAAAGTACGGAGATAAACGCGTTGAGCAAAAATACCGTAAAGAGCGAATAGATAACCGCCTTAGAAACATAGATAGGGATTTGGAAAAGCGATTCGGGTTTTAACCCATAGTATGTGCATGTAAGGGGAATAACAATTCCCATAAGCACCGCTTTAATAAATGTTGAAATAAGGTCTGTCATGGTTATCGAACGCGCAAGGGTGTCGACAAAGATAGAAAACGGAAAAGAAGTTACGACAAGAGAGATAAGGTATCCACCGACAATCGCTATTACGTCAAAGTAGATTATAAGAAGCATGACAGAAATAACGCCCGCAAAAAGTCGCGGCAATACAATAAGCAAGTAGGGGTTAATCCCCATCATTTCGAGAGAGTCAATTTCGCGGTGCATTTTTTGCGTACATAGCTCTGCCGTAATTGCGCTTCCCGAACGCGCCAAAACTATAATCGCGGTGATAAGGGGACCAATTTCACGGATAATGACAAGCCGCAATAAGTTTCCAATAAAATCGTTTTGTCCCAGCTTGGGTAAAAATACAAGAGCTTCGATAATGGTCACCGCACCCAAAGAAAGCGCGATGATAGAAAGCATTGGAAGCGCTTGTAGCCCTGTAAAGCGTACTTGGTTTGTTACAACACGGATAAAAGTATCGAGGTGTTTGCCGCGTAAATAAAATGCAGAACGAAAAACTTTTCGGATAAACCATAAATAGTTTGAGGCGCCAATAAAGGCTTTTGTTATCCACGAATCGGGAAGGTATTTTTTAAAAAAGGCATTTACTGAATTTTGTATACTTCCCAAAGCCACTTAAACTGCCTTGCGTTCAGCAAGTTTTTCAAATTCGTCAATATCGTGCGCACTAAAGAGGGTCACTTCTTGTCCGTGTTCACGTTTTAAATTGCGGAGCCTTATTAAATTTTCTTTACGTGCATCGTTATCGATAGCCATAAAATTTTGGAATAGATCAAGCCCTATGGGGCAACGTTCATTTTCTAAATCGACTTGTCCGTGGTGGAAATATGCATCGCCGCAGTGGAGCATCCAATTTTTTTCTCCTTGAACGGCAACGGCAACGTGTCCACGGGTATGTCCAGTAACAGGGATTAATAAGATGTCGTCTTTTCCTGCACCCAAGAGTGAGCGCACTGCGGGAAACCCAAACCACGACTCGCCTTCTAAAGTATAGCGTTGCCAATCGGGGTTGTGCGCCCATTGGATGGGGCGGTAGCGTTGTGTTTCGTTAAAAGATTGCGGTTGCATTGCCGCTATAAACTCGTCTTCGTAGATATGTACTTTTGCTTTGGGAAAATCGGGTAGGCCGCCTGCATGGTCTAAATCGAGGTGCGTTAAAATAACGTGGCGTACGTCGTCGCGTTTGAAACCCAACGATTGAATTTGGCTAATCGCAGTTAAGCGTAAATCCCATTTTACTCGCATAAGGTTAAGGAAAACTGTAGGTAAACGCGATTTAGGATCGTTTAAGTCATCGACGCCAAAGCCTGTATCAATGAGTACCAACCCATCGTTGGTTTCTACAAGTAGCGAATGGCAAAGCATGTGTGCGTGTCCGCCGAAAAGTCCTTTGTCGTGGAGTAGTGGGCCGCCTAATGGACACAAACTCGCCGTTTGTAGGTGGTGTATTTTCATCGGGCAATTTTAGCGGCGTGTTTTGCGCGGCAAGCAATATGGAAATTAAATAATAAAGTCAATTACTCCATCGAGTTCTTTTGAAGGGCGTACTTTTACTTCGCTTTTATGGTACACGATGGAGTAGGGTGGTACGCTTTCCACGAGCCAAGTATTGCCGCCAATTGTCGCATTGCGCCCAATAACGGTGTTGCCGCCCAGGATGGTCGCTCCTGCGTAAATTACAACGCCTTCTTCAATTGTAGGATGCCTTTTTGTACTTGCTAAACTTTTTTCTACAGAAAGTGCTCCCAGCGTGACGCCTTGGTAAATTTTTACATTATCTTGTATAATTGTTGTTCCGCCGATAACAATCCCCGTGCCATGGTCCATAAAGAAAGATTTACCAATTTGTGCGCCGGGGTGTATATCGATTCCTGTAACTTCGTGTGCATGCTCGCTTAAAAGGCGAGGAAGGGTTGGAATTTTTAACGTAAAAAGATAGTGCGCAATCCTATACGTTGCAACCGCGTAAAATCCTGGGTATGCAAGAATTACTTCTTGTACGCTTTCGGCAGCAGGGTCGCCTTTGTAGCCCGCTTCGGCATCTTGCCACATTACCTCGAAAAGGTGTGGTAATTCATCTTGGAAAAATGCAGTACTAATTTTACGCGCATGCTCTTTTTCGATAAACGCTACAAGGAGTGAAAAAAGTCTATCTTGAAATTTTTTAAGCTGTTTTTGCCATTTGTGTTCCGTTTGCTTTTGCGTTTGGTACGAACGTGCGAAAAGAAATTCTAAAAGAGCGCTAATGAATTCTCCCGCTTCTTTTTTGCTTGGAAGAGAACTTCCAAAGCCTTGGCTGCGCTCACGGACAACTTTGTAAAGCGATGCCGTCACTTGGTTAAAAAGTGCGTAAGTTCAATCGCGATGCGATCGATTGCAAAATTTAAGTAGTTTCTATCGCGAATACGGTCTTTGTATTCGGTAATTCGAGCCTCTGTCGAGGAGAATGCTTTTCGACCTAGTTCGGTCGTTTTGGGTAAATTACGCCTACCCTTGTTGGCAAGTCTACGAGCCATAGTTACTTCCTTGTAACGCGGGGCAATGCCCCAAAATTAGGCCATCCTTGGCCTAAATAAGCTTCGTCGTATTGTGCAAATTGCTAAAGTTTTTTTCTTAAAAGTTGACGGCGTGTTTCCCTTGTTAAGTTATCTATAAAGAGACATAATAAGCAGGTTATTCTCGAAATAGTATATATTAAAGAAGAATCATGAAAAACGAATTCACCCTCGACCCTACACAGACTAATAAAGACGATTCCGATCCTATTTTAGAATATAAAAATATTGACACCGCGCTTATAGAGGCGCAGAAAGTAAAATTAGGGAAAATCCCTTTTTATAGGGTTACATCTACCGATTTAGTGGCGCACTCGATACACCGCCTCGACACGATGCGGGAGAAAAAAGCAAAATCGACAGGCCGTTTTGGTCCGCAAGTTGTTTTACCTTTCGACCCCTACCGCTACACTTGGGTGCGTTTTCGTAAGCGTATGCTAAAGATGGCAAATTCTTCCTTTATTAACCTTCCTGACGGGGCTGGGTTACTTTATATGTCGCGTTCACTCAAAACGCCCCTCCCAGAACTTATTTCTCTTGTTGGCTATGCAATGAACCTTATCCGGATTGCGCATGCGAAGGAATATACGGTGTTTCTTTTAGGCTCACGCGATGATGTGGTTGAAAAGCTTTATATCAATTTCCGTAGGTCTTTCCAAGGACTACGTATCGTGGGAAGGCATAACGGGTACCTTAAAGGGGCAGTGGGTGAGCGCGTGTTAGAAGCTATCCGAAAAACAGACCCGCACATTTTGTTTGTGGGTATGGGGTACCATAAAGGAATGCGGTGGATTGAGGAAAACCGAAAGCATTTAGGCGACCTTATTATCGTTAACGTCGGTGGGGCGTTTGATACCCTTGCAGGGACGAAAAAAAAGGCTCCTGCGTTTATGGCGGCAAATGGCTATACGTGGCTTTGGCGTGCGCTTAACCGCCCATACCGTTGGCACCGCCTGTTTCTTGTTGTGTATTGGTTTTTAGAAACGGCGTATTTTCGTTTTTTTAAGAAGAAATAGTTTTATACCAGTCGCATGCGCTTTGCGCTCCTGCGACTAGGCCATTGGTTTCGGTATCGGGTTTATTAAAAACGTACGGTTTAAAAGCGCCGTCCAGCAAGAGTAATCCTGTAGCAGAAAGCAATGCCGCGCCGCCAGCGACATCCCACTCATTTTTGGGGCGCAAAGATACTACAAGATCGTATGTACCATCGGCGACGAGTGCGAGCTTGTACGCAATTGAACTTATTTTATTTTCTGCTAAATTAGGAATCCACTTTTCGATACGCCCCAAAAGCCCTGCTTTGTATTCGCTGTAGGAAACAATGGTGTTGGGTGCTTCTTTTGGCGAAGAATAAATTTTAGCGGGATTAGGTAGAGTAATTTTTTTTCCATTTAAAAAGAGTCCCAATGTTTTACCTCCACTCAACAAATAATTTTTTGCGGGGTTGTAGACAAAACCTAAAACAGCTTCGCCGGAAATGGCAAGCCCAACGGAAATTGCAAACTCGGCTTTGCCGTGGATGAATGCGCGTGTGCCGTCGATGGGGTCTATAATCCAAACGCGTTTTTTATTTAGTCTTTCTTCCATGCGCTTTCTTTCGGCGGCGCTTTGGCTTTCCTCGCTTAAGATAGCGTCGCCGGGAAAATTTTTATTGAGTGCGTTACACAGTATTTGGTTTGCGGCAAAATCGGCATCGGTGACAGGGTTTTCGGGGTCTTTGTGTTCTACACGGAAGTTGCGCTCGATGAAATACTGCATGACTTTTTTTCCCGCTTCGTAAAGTATGGGTAAAAGAAAATCGTGTTCTTCTTTATATAAGCTCAAATATTTCCTCCGAGGTTGGCACAAATTTCATTAAGCCTATACTTCCTCTTTATCCAATGCGGGGTTAAAGAGAAAATTGGGGTCAAACGCTTTTTTTATTTGGTCTTGTATTTGAAAGTATACAGAAGGTAACGTTGCTTTGGCAAGTTTTCGCTTTAGTCGGCCTAACCCATGTTCTCCCGAAATCGCTCCGCCTATGCGTGTTACCTCGAACGCTAGTTCAAGCATAAGGGTGTCTAAAATTTCTAACGCAGATTTTTCTTGGAGTAAATAATTAACGTGCAAATTTCCGTCCCCTGCATGCCCCCAAATTGCAGTCTCTACACCGCGCTCACTTGCTTTGTTACGAGCAAAAGAGGCTATGTGCGAAAGTGCAGAAAGAGGAACGGCGATATCTTCTCCAAGCTTAAACGCAAAACGTTTTTTTAATTCCGTGGTAATCGATTTGCGCTTCTGCCAAATTTGTGTCTGGTTTTTTTCTCCATGCGCTACGTGAAAATCTAAATGGGGAGAGATAGCCATAAGCCTTTTTAAGTCGTAGTCAACTTGTTCTTTTGTTCCGTCGAGTTCAATAAGTAGAATTGCCTTTGCGTTTTCGTGGATGGCTGCGATAGCGATGCTATATGCATCGATAAACTCAACACATTTGGGTCTTATACCGCTTTGGCGGAGCGAAAAAACAAAATCCATCGCACTTGCATCATTTGGGAAGGGAGCAATAAGCAATACCCTCTCTTCGGTTTTGAAAGTAAGCCGGAGCGCTGCGTCGAGTATAATTCCCAAGCGCCCTTCGCTGCCACACAAAAGATCGGTAAGAGAAAAGCCCATTGAAGTTTTTGTGGGCAGAGAACCTACGGTGGCAGTATTTCCCTCGGCATTTACAAAGCATAGCGAAGCTAAGTTCTGGCGTGTTGTTCCGTATTTTAATGAAGAAGGGCCAGCGGCATTTGTCGCAATGCTTCCTCCTAACGTACAAAGCGGCGCCGAAGAAGGGTCAACCGCATAGTAAAGGGGTAAATCGGCCAAAGCATGGTTTATCTCCGCAAGGGTTATTCCACATTCTGCGCGGATGATAAAATTTTTAGGATCTATTTCTAAAATTTTTTTCATCCGTGAAGTATCAAGAACAATTCCTGCCTCGGGGACTGCCGCACCCGAAAGGCCGCTTCCACCGCCGCGTAAGGTAAGGGAAAAAAAATGCGCTGCACGGGGTATCTTTTCGCGCAGGGCGTTTATAGTATGGATAATTTCAGTAACTTCAGCGTGTGTCGCAGGGCGCAAAATAAGGTGTGCGTTACCTCTTAAATATGTTTCATCTTTGAGGTAGTCGTGAAAATTGGGAACGCTAGGAAAAAGAGCGTTGGAGGCGCCTACGATACTTTTTAGCGTACCGTAGCCATTAAGTACGTTATCGGGTGGGGCAATCATTGTTGTCATGGTGTGTCTACGAGCAATTGTGCAAAGTAAAAGATGGGGCTTGGTAGAGCATGTGTAATTAGTTGTGTTTTTCTTACGCATTGCCTTGCGCTGGATAGAAAAATTTTGCCTGCCGGATGTTTTCCTCCGAGGCATACTGCAGACACAATTACGGTAAGCTATTTGTTGCCTAAAGAAGGCCATCGTATTTTGGGTGAGATTACCGCGCAGTACGATTCGGGCTACGAGAAGCCAAAAATTCTCTACCGCCTTAAAGAAGAGGCAGCCGCGTGTGGGGCGGATGGCGTCCTTTTGGGGTCATTTAGCCGTTACGAAAACCAATGGAAATGGTCTGACCAAGCGACACAGGACCTTGTAGATACCGCGGGTTACAGGCTTACAGTGACGCTCTATAGGTATAATGATCGATAAAACCACAATAAAGAACGAGTGTTTACTTTTTTGGCACCCGGTGGCCGTCTTAAGACTTATTACTATAGTAGTTATGGCATGGACTGGCTCATCATTCTTTAGTTTGTTTAATAAGGTTCAGGGTTTATACTACTAATAAAAATATTTTTATTTTTATGTCGTATTTTTTGGGTTTGGGGAGTCAAATGCAACGTAGAGGGACTAGGGAGAAAAAATGAGCCAGTATAAAAAGTATCTAAACTTTTGGGGGGCTATGCTTATAGCCGTTCTTTTTGCCACAAATTGTGCGCGTACAGCTAAAACAAAATTTGCACAAAATATGGAAGCCGACGCAGGTAAGCCTGCGCTTACCTACGAAGAGTGGGTAAACCATATCGGCCAAGAAAAAACAGACCAACTCTACGCTGGAATCGGCCAAGATTCGCTCAATTTATTGCAATACGGCATTGGCGTGTCGAATATGGTCAGCCTCATTGACCAAATTACACAAACTCCCAACCTTATAGCCTTAATCGGAAACGACAGCATTCCAGGTACAGGTATAGGCGGCAGCACTGGTTTGGGCGCGCCTGCGACGGTTTACCTCCTTAAACAGGTAGACTATTTCATGACACAAAATATCTCCGTAAACCTTCCTACAGGGGGGGCCTTTCCTACCAACCAAAATACCGTTTCTAAAATAGCAAGTGTCGTAAACAATTTCGCAACAGTCCCCATTTTACAAGGAAAGCTCATCGAGCTTATGGGGACCCCAGGGTTAAATCTGCCGCGGGTTATAAATACAGCGCCCGCGCAAGCAACGGTCCAAAAGCTTGCAAAAATTATTGCACACGTCGATAGCGGTTTACCAAGTGCTACGAAGTTAAACACCGTTTTAACAAATTTAACTGCTGCAGAAATTACAGGAGCCACCGGGCGTATGGTTCCACTTATTAACGGGGTTACTTCTGCAGATAAACTTGTAGAAATTATGGAAACAACGTCTGCAGCAGATTTGGTTGCAGTCCTTAATTCAACGACGGGAGTACAAACTGCTAGTGTCTCTGGTAAAATGGTCCCCATTGTAAATCAGGTTACAGATTGTACAAAGATGGGCTACCTTATTACCCAAGTAGCTCTCGCTGCCAACTTGCCAACCCTCATTAGCCTCATCGACAACGTACAAGATCCTGTCCGTATGGGAGACCTCATCAATAAAAGCGAAGACGGGGCTACATGGGTAGGGCAAGTGTCTCCCGCTGAAACTTGGGGAGTTCCAACAAAGGCAGCGCCTTTTGCAACAGTGCCCACAGCAGCGACTATAACAGGCAATGTCGCTGGAAACATCCTTACCGCGATAAACGTTACTGTTGGTGGGGCAAACTACCTTCCTGGAATTTCTTTAACTTTCCCCGGCTGCACAACACAACCTACTGTCCACTTGAACGTACAAGGTGGAGTTATCCAAAACACAGGAAATTATGTTGTTTCAGGGGGGGCAGGTTGTACAAACGGAGCCGCACAACCCGCGACAATTGTCACCGCAGGTACAACAAGTGGAATGGCACGCCTCGTATCCCTTATAAACGGCATTACGCCCGCTGCGACTTATTACAAACTTTTAGCCTTGGTCGATACCGTAAACGATATGGATAAAATGGTACGTTTGGTGCAAGATTTGCAAGTTGCAGGAGACGTCACAGACCTTCTCAATAACATGACAGGGGTTGTGGGGGCTACGTGTACTGTTGCAAACGGTACAGATACCGTATCTCTTGTGGGTGGTGGCGCATCAACAGCTGCGACTGCAACATCGTTTAACGTAGGTAACCAAGTTAGCTACATTAAAGTGACAAGTGGCGGTGTAGGGTATACGGGACAACCCACTATCACTGTTCCTGGCTGTGCAGGTGTCACTTACTCTGCGGTTATCACCGCAGGCGCTATTACACAAATTACCGTCAATAATTCGATCAATAACATGGCGCAAGTTGTGGAATCTTTAACTATTGCAAACTTACCGCGTTTGCGGCAGGTTGTCGACGGCCAACGGATTTTTGATAACGTTAACGAAGCCCTACAGCCCAATGCATCGCTTACAACAACTTACTTAGGTAAGTTAAAAGTCGTTATGGATAATTTAAACCAGGCTTCAGAAGGAACCCTCAAAGTAGGTGAATTATTGCAGGGTGTTACCAATACCGATAAAGTTATCGACCTTATTTGGGGTGTCACAAATACGAGTAATATATCCGCTGTAATTAACGGCATTTTTAAATCATCCGAAGTTCCCGGTTGTAGCGATGGAACAGCTGCAACGTATGTAGGCCCAAGCACCGTTGACGCTACGGACACAGGAACGTGCGAAAATTCAGGGAATGGCTTTTTCTACGGTGAGCGTGACCGTGCGGTAACAACACTCGTGTACCTTGTCGAAAATGTTGCGTCTTCGGCAAAACTTATTAGCATGATTGACGACATTCCACCAGTAAAAGTAATTGATCTTATAAACCATATCTCGACGTATAGCCAGCACGCCGATGGAACTCCGCATGTATACCCACGGGGCGGGGTTGGGATAGACGCACAAGCCGCTGGTAAACGTTTAGTTAAGGTAGTCGATAACACGACTACAATTAGCCAGTTGGTGTATGTAACGAATAACGTAAGTTCGATTATTAAAATGTCGAAGTTGCTTTCCTTTATGGATATTGGGGTAAGCGCCACGACAGGTACAGGAAAAATAGCTACGCTTATTAACGCCATCGCAGGTATAAACTGTTATGATTCTTTAACAATTCCAGGGCGTGGTAATACTACCGCCGTACCTCCTGGTGGAAGCGCTGGGTGTCCGGCGCAAAGTAGCCAAAACGCAACGGGAATGGGAAAAATGGTGAACGTCATCGAGTTTGTCGATGGAGCGACGGCCTCTGCGGCAATGGTGCAGTTGAAAAACCTTTTAAATAACGTCACCGATATAGGTAAAATCGCAGACCTTATAAACCAAACTGTCAATTCGTCGAATATCGTGGGGCTTTTAAACGGTGTTATCGATGCACGGTATGGAACTTCAACAAACGATCTTGTTACGCTACTTAATAATTTACCACGCGGAGAAATTAGTAAAATGGTTTCTCTTGTTGGTGAAATTGGAAACGCAACAGGTACAGCGACGCGTACATTCCCAGGCGGCGACCACGTACTTATCGCACAGCTCATGTCTCCTTATTCTGCTGCGACGGTAACGACAACCTCGGGTATCGGTGTCCAAAAAATGAGTGAATTAATAGGTGTCCTCAAAATGACCGGTGGGGAAAATTATACTACCGCGCCAGCAGTAGGTGGCCTTAACGCAGGGGGCGGCACTGGCGCAACGGCGGTTGCTATCGTACCAGCTACGCTTTCACCCACGCCGGCGTTGGGAGCAATTACCCGAGTTACTTTGACAAACTCCGGAGTATGCACTGTTGCACCAACAGCAGTAACAGCAGTTGCAGGCGGGGGTACAGGTGCATCTTTCGGCGTTATTACAGCACCTATTGCAGGGGCTGCAACCTATAAAGTGACTGCTGTTTATATTATAGATGGTGGTTCAACATACGCAGGTACAGTAAACGCACTCACTTTTAACGGCACGTGCGGTACGCCACCTGCCGCAGATACAGCAGTCAACGGTATCCTTAGTATAAGCGTTACGAATGGCGGTGCAGGGTATACCGATAGTTTTACCACAAACACATTTACCGGTGGCGGTGGTACATCCGCAACTGCAACCGCACTTGTTGCAGGTACTATAAACACATTCTCGGCTTTTTACGGTGGAACAGGTTATGTTACGGGAGAGGTTTGTCCCATCCGTGGTGCAGGTGGTTCTGGTGGTACGTGTACCGTAACCGAAGCTGGTGGCGTGTTAACAGGTTGTAGCGCAATTTCGGGTGGTACTGATTACATCGACAACCAAGTGGTCACGATTGGTGGCGCGGCAGTGCTGCGTGCAGATGTGGTAGCAGGTTCTGTAACAGGGTATACCATAATTTCCGGTGGCTGTGGGTATAGCGGAGCGCCTACAGTCGTTGTTGCGACAGGCGCTTTAGATTGCGCAGTACCACCTGCTGCAGGAACCGCTAACGTCGTGGGCGGAGTTATAACTGGTGTTACGGGCGGAACAGGTGGCTCGGGTTGTAAGGATGCCCCCCGCGTTGCTGTAGGTGAAAGCCCCTACGCAGCCCACAGCGATGGAGCCACGGCGATTATAGGTAATGTAACGGGAGGTAAGGTTGTCGCTATTAGCCTTTCTCCTGCAGCCGATAACCTTGCCCAACTTTTAGCAAATACCGAAAAAGAACCGGGGCAAACGGCGGTCAACTATAACGGCACAACGCAGCCTACAATATCTGCACGTGAAGCAATGGTACGCCTTATCCACCACGGTATGGATTATGCAAGTGCAGCGCAAACTCCTAACCCATTCCCTTACTCTGGAATTGGTCCGGTACATATTGGGCAGGGAATTCTCAATAATTTGACAGGTACCAATTCAACCATGACTGTAATCAATACGTTTAATGCCGATAGCGTAAGCATGACATCGCTAGTCGTTATCATTGGTTGTGGCGATAAAGTGGAATATACTCCTCCTGCGGGACGGCAAAGCTTTTTCACAGGTTGTACCCAGCTTGCAATTTGGTAAAGTGCTTTTGGTGTAAGCTTATAGGGCCGCTTGTGCGGCCCTTTTTTTTGGAGTTACGGGGGAAAACTTGGGGCAGGTAAAAACCGATAATATACCTGAAGTCTATTTGTGCGTACTTTAGTTTATCCACTTTTTGTGCTTTGTACTTTTTCAAGTGCAGTCTCTGCATCGTTACGCTTCTCTTTAGGTTTTGGAGGAGAGGTAAGCGCAATGCAAAATACTCCGTACGAAAAAAATTTAACGGAGCACTTGGGGTTAAATTCGCAGCATGCGCTCAGTGGTTTTAGCGGAGTAACTCCGTATGCAAGTGAGTGGAGGGCAACTGAATTTATTCCAGAATTATATCCGCTTCGGCCAGTTCTCGACCTACGTGCTTCAATAGATATAATGAAAATCCAGAATTTTACCGTCGAGGCATTTGCATCGGTTTCAGGAATAATCCCGCTAAGTACAGCGTACCAAGATGGAATATACCAAGTGCACGAAAAAAATACGTGTGTAAGCGTCGATTATACGAATTGCCCGCTTGCAGCGCTTAATTTTGTGGATACATCGGGTGCGGGAACTTACGCGGCACAGCTCAATTCCAATTTATACTCCACATCGCTTGTGGGAGGTGTAACTTTTTTTCATCCTATTGGCATAGGTTTAGAAGGGTTGTGGTCTTATGGCGGGGATTTAGGCATTGTTGCGCAAACATTTCTCCAGTCGGCTACATTTGTCGCGTCGCGTTGTGCAGATGGCTCTTCGACCCCATGCGCACAAGAAAACCAAGTACGCGTTGTGCAAGGAGAGTTAAAGACAACCGCGGCGTATTCTTTCGGGCCCCTTGTGGGGCTTACGTTACGCTACGAAAGAGAAAATTCGTGGTGGTTCGCAGAATTTGGTACAACCGTTGTTTTTCTTTTTTCGCGTTGGGAAAATTCGGGTTACACAAATTTTGTCGCAGCAGGGACACAGGCATTTACGCAAAGCGCACACGAGATGGGGGTTGTAGACGCGGTTAATACGTTTGCGGTACTGCCGAGGTTTGTTTTACGCGCAGGGGTGCGCTTATGAATTTGTGCGGTAATATTGCCGCAGTTGTTTGCATTTTTTTTACGCTTATCCCCAGTTGGGGTATCGATACTATAAACGAACCGTTAATCCAAGATTCTGAAGGAAAATATTTAGTAACCCAAGAGCCCCTTTATATTGGTTTTTCTTTTGGGATGCATTTTTTGTCCTTGGAGAGCGCTCAAGTTTCGGCGGCAAAAGAGGCGGCAAACCACTATCTTCTGCGGCAAAACTCAGCGATTTATACCGCGCCTACATCCACGCTGGAAGGTACGGGTGGTGGAGCAATGTTCGTACCAAGTTTGCGTGCCGATTTAGAGATCCCTTTTACGCGAATTCCCCGTTTCCCCCGTTGGAAAAATTTTTTTGCGTATACTTCTTTAGAGATAGGTTGGAGCAGTAACCAAACCCTTTTATCCGCAGAGCAAAATTTTCGCTTCTTAAATAACCAAGCTAGCGCAGTCGAACTTACCGATGTAACATACCACGGTAAAATAAGTATCGACGAGAGAAAACAGTATTTTGCGCCGATGCTTGGCGTTGGAATTAACGGGGGAAAGTTATGGAAAATTGCTTTTTTAGCCCGTATAGCGGTAGGTATGTACTTACAAAACGGTGTGCGGCGGTATAGCTTGACAACCCAAGAAGTAAACGTCGTATCAACAGGTAATCCGGCTTTTAGCGGTAATTACCATGTATCGGGAAATTTTGTGGAGTCCTATTATAATACGCCGTTTTTTGCTGCACGTACAGAAATAGGGCTACGGTATGCAATATACCCTAAAATTTACGTTTCGCTTTTGGGGGGTGTAAACGTCTTATACGGTAGATTGCCTTTCGATACGACGGGCAGTTTTACAGAGGTTTTTAACGGGAAGAAAAATTTTGGAGAGTTTGCAACAACTACTCGCGATGAGGAGGTATTTACTATTACGCCGAGCGTTTTTTTGGCACTTAATTATGAGCTATAACGATGAATAATAAACACGTGTTTACTAAAAAAATTCAGGTTATAGCAGCCTATTTGGCTGTGCTGGTGGGAGTATGCACAGTTAGTTCGGGTGTTCTTTTTGCACAGACTAAGGGTATTGAATTAAAGAAAAAAACAACAAAAAAGGGCATAGACGCTAAAGGAAACTTAGTCGAGCAAACGGTCGCGGTCGAAGATATGTACGCCGAAGGAAATATCGGTTCTATCGCACAGCTCGATCCGCGTGCAGGGCGTGCTTTTTTTGCGCATACTTGGTTTATGAAAGCTTCGACGACCGTGAACTACTTTAACTTAGGTCCCGAGTTCCAAGGCGTTATTAAACAAATCGAGGGCGCATTTGGCGGCGATACGTTGGGTATGAAAATCTTAACGTTTAACTCGGATATTGCGATGGCGACGAAAGATAAGGTTTCACGCGCTTCGACAAATTTTTTACCAACAGGAAATATTTCTCTCGGATTTTATTTTGGCCGCCACCAAATTGAGCTCGAGTTTGGGCTTGCGGGAATGGTTCCCCTTAAGACCGTCGATGTCGACACCACGATGACGCTTACGGATAAAACTGTTATTGGGTCGAGTGCACAGTGTACGACAGCGGCAAACTGCCCGCTTGCAAATTTAGGTTTTGTAAATGGCGCTTCGCGGCAAGGCCAGTACTCTTTCCAAATGACAATGAACGAAGACGTGTGGATTCTAACGCCTTCTATAGCATACGACTATATTTTTCTTGTGCGCACCTGGGGCAGAATGAGCGCAGGGTTGGGCGTGGGCGCGATGATTCTATCTACGTCGCAGCAAATTGCTTTTAAAGCGGTACGCACCGATCTTTCGCAAGTAGAAGCGCCTTTAGACTACCTTAAAACTCGGGTTTTGCAGGGAAGCGCTAATTCAACGAACGTTACCGATATAGGTCCCATTTTTCGGTTGCATTGTACATACCGCCCACCGCCAATTTCGAAATTCTGGAATTCACAGCTTGAGGTGCGTGCAGGGATCAACTACGGTTTTGTTTATTTGAACCGCGATGTCGATGGAACAGGCCAAGCAATTTTGGGAAATACGTTAGTGGGCTCTTTTCCGCTATCGTCTTTAGGGTTCAAAACGCAAGAGGTTAACAAATTTGAAATGCTCGGCGGGTTTATCCAAGTGGGGATTATATTTTGAAGCGGAGCAGGGGACAGTTTTTAGTTTCATGCTTTTTCGCGTTTGGCGTGTTTGTATTTTCGCTCGAGGCACAAGAATTAAATCCAGAGCTTAAAAGCGACAACACAACAGATTTTCCAAATCCCGGCGAAGGAGCGTCCATTTATAAGTTACCGACCGCCGATGGAGAAACAGAGAAAGTACGTAAAAAATATTTTTATATGGGTGAGCTTACATGGCGCGGTGGAATTCTTCTTACCCACGAAGCAGCGCCGTGGAGCAAGTCGCGCAAAGAGTCAATCGAACAAGATTTATTACGCCAAGAAAGCCAATCGAATAGCGCAACGAATGTAAATGTACCCGATGCGGCAAATTTTACGATGAACTATTTGGTTGGTTTGGAGGGTTTACTGGGCGTTAGTCTGGACCAGTTGCCTGTTTTAGAGAAAATTAAAGCGCTACACGGGAAAAGATTTTTACGCGTTGGCTTTCATGCGTATATGGCGCCTTACTACAAGAAAACAACGCAGACAGTGTCAGGGCCTTTCTCGTATTACGACGCAATGGCGCTTACGCCTACGCGTACGTATGCAGGAAAAATAAGCGTCGACGAAAATTTGTTGCACGTAAGCCCAGGGCTCAGCTTTTTTTACTGGTACGAAGAAGGTTTTTTTAATAGGGCGATTTTACCCTATTTGGGCGTCGAAGTGGGTTTTTCCATCCTTTACGGAAAACGCAAATATACTTTACAGGCTTCTCCTTTTAATACGGTCGTAAACGACGGGTACAATCCGTCTTATAATGCGACGTACACCGTTGAGGCGAACTTGCAAGAGAGCATTATCAACGATTTTGGATTCCGCGTAATGCCTGCAGCGGGTTTCCAGTGGCATATTACAAGCGGTAGCTATATAGACGTGCGTATTGGTTTCCAAATCCAAGAATATAGCGCAACGCTCAACCGCCGTGGCTCGCTCACGGAGATGCAAAAAGATAATACGGGCGCATTTAAGGTAACATGGAGTGAAGACTTTTTAAAGAAAACAGAAAGTACGCGCCTTTCGCAGAGCGGTATAGTTATCCTCTTGGGATACACAGCGGGGTTATTCTAATGGAGGCATTAAAAAATAAAAAAGTACGGAGTATTTTTTTATTTTTTAATGCTATACTACTGGCGAATTGTATTGGCCGCGCTACGCCGCCCGAGCAAGTTAAACTTACCCAACAACAAAACGAAGTTTTGGGGAAATTTGCGCGGCAGGTGGGCGCAGATGAAATTAATATTTTACTCCACGATCCCGACGCTACAGGTTTACCCTTCCATGTACACACCGCGCCCCCTGCACCAGTGGGGCACGCAGCGCACTTGCCTGGACTTCCTGCGGGGGATTTGCTTTATATTTTGGCAAATGTCAATGAAGATAGATTAATCCGCCTTATAAAAGGTATAGGGGCAGAAACAACGCTCGAACTCATTTTAGCGATTAAAAGGGTGGGATGTACCCGTGCAAATTTATACCGCCCGATGCTTACCCCTAATTTTGACGTAACGGTTCCTTTAAATACTCCCGATTCGGGATTAAACGATTGTACTTACCGTGAATTCCATTTGCCCAACATCATGGTGCAACTTTTGAACGGGATTAACGACCACGGCTTATCAATCCTCATCGATGCGGTGAAGCATAGTTACACGAATTTAACGTGCGCGTCGAGTGGGGGCAATCTTGCGCCGGAGCAAGCGCTCTGCCCTGCGGGTACAATGATTACCACACAACCTGCAACAACTGCAACGGCCGATACTTTTGTAAGCGGCCAACCTTACAAAGTAGCCGTAGACCATTACAAGTTTCTCATGAAGCTGGCGTATATCGTTGCGGGGTTTGATTATCCTGCTTTCACGCTCGGCACAGATAAAAATTTTTCCGCACCCAATTTACCTGGGCCAGCTAAACTCTACAACTTAATGAACCTCACGACCGATGCACGCGACATGGTGTTCCTCCTTGACTCATTCGACCGCGAAACTTGTCCAGGCACGGGGCCAGGTAACTGCGTTCACGTGGATGCATTAAACCAAATTACTATTGCCGCTTTTAGCACGGGCGATTTATGGACGGATATCCAAGGTAGCCAGCAATTTATTGGGCTTAGAAATTTGTTGAGTGTTTTGGACCTTGTTACAGACACCTCGAAAATGGGTATTCTTGTAAACGGTAAAAGGCCAGTAAATGGGCGTTATAATACCAGTTACGATAGCGACCAAATTCGGTATTATATCGACCGTTTACGTGTGGTGATTGAACAGCGAACAGCGTGCAATGTAGGTAGTTATACAGGAACACCCGCGGAACGCGCGCTCCAGGATTTTACAGTGCCGCAAGGGGGAGTTGTTGCGTGGAACCGAAAGATCGCAACACTCATCAATCTTATTTCGCTTGCGAACATCGACCGGATGATGGACCTCATTTATAATATCGACGACGGGTTTGATATTGTCCATTTTGCGGCGAGTCCCTGTCCCAACCGTGGCATCGATAACCTCATGGTGATGCTCAACAACTTGAACGACGTTGATCCACACGTGAACGATTTGGCGACATACAACCCGCCGTACACTAACCTGACAGCCAATACAACGAATAGCGAACTTATTACCGTAGCGTGGCTTATTGAAAATGTAAACCTTGACCCAATGAACAATAACCCCGCTAAACGCAACCGTGTGAAATACCTTGTCGAAAATATTGGCAATACGTTGGATGTCCTCCAGTTGGCGTGCTATAGTGCGATTATTGACAATAACCCCACGCCTTCGGGTACGTGCGCAAACCGTGGGCTCATCAACCAAGTCGCCGATGGGTCAAAGCTCGACGACGCCTCGCAAGTCGATTTAACCGCTGCAGGCCAAAAAATGGCAGCGCTTTTGAATTACTCCCCGGCTCCATTCGAACAAGGAATCGCCGACATCGAGAAAATGCGTTTCTTAATTAAGAATGTTTCGATGGCGAATTTAAACGGCATGATTAAAGGCATGCTTATTTCGGGAACGCAAAAAACGGCGAATGTGGTAAACCAAATTACGGGCAATAACTGCTGGAACGAGTTCCAAGGAATTATTGGAGTCTTAGATGGCTCAACAGGGCTTCCCATTAACCCTGCCTCAGGAATTGGTTCGGGTTATACAAGTGCACCCACGGTAACATTTTCAGGGGGAGGCGCTGGCGCAACAGCACGCGCAATCATCGAAACAGACGCGTCGCAACCAGGCTACCAGACAATCAAAGACGTAATTATTTTAACGGGAGGCAATACTTACGTAGGAGGAAATGTAACCTTCGCCGGAGGTGGTGGAATTCCCCCTGGAATGAATCCCACAAACATCGTGGGTAATTGTAATTTTACCCCACCTGCAACGTACCGTGGTTTTCCTTCCGCGGCAGGTTCGGGTGCACTGGGCATGGGCAAACTTGTAAACATGATTAACTATGTTACGGGTTCTCCAAAATCTTTGACAGACCTTATTAATGGCGTTACCGACGGCAATAAGCTTGGGCTTCTTATCAATGGTGTACGCCGTTCGAGTAACCTTGTTGGGGTAATGAACGCAGTTCTAGACGCAAACCGCCTTAACACAGCGGTAAAGCAAGACCTTATCGATCTCATAAATAATTTATCGCGTGAAGATATATTAAAAATGGTGCACCTTTTAGAAAACTTGGGCGATGCACGCGAGGTAGATGCAAGCCTCACAGTGCCTTCGGGGGATCACGATTTAATCGCGCAGCTTATGGCGCCTTATAGTGCAGCGGCAATCCAAACAACCTCTGGCTTGGGGGTTGCTGCGATGACCGATTTGGTGTCGACGCTTAAGTATAGCGGTGGAGCAAATTTAGCTGCTGGCAATTTAGTAGTAAACCATGCAAGTGGTAACACCGCAGGTGTTGCAGCGTCGGGAGCGGCAGCGTCTTTTAGTACAACCGATACAGGGGTAATTAGCGCAATTGAACTTACAGGTTATGGCGTAGGTTGTGTTGCGCCACCTACAGTAAGTATTACAGGTACAGGCACCGGTGCGACGGCAGTAGCAATTTTAGATAGCGGGGCACAGCAAATTTCGCGGATATCTGTGACAAACGGAGGAAGTGGGTATACGGGAGTACCACTAGCCTCTTTTTCGGGGGGGTGCGCAACGCAACCTATTGCAGCTGTACGGATTGACCGTGTAGGCCAAGTTAATATCACCAATGTGGGGCAAAACTACGAGAGGAATCCGTCGTGTACCGCAGGTGGGTTGCCGGTAAAGTGCGTCGTGTCAGGCTCGCTTTCTGCCGCAGGCTTGGGGAATTTTTACGGAGGTTCAGGGTATACAACGGGCGATGTTTGTCCCATTACAGGGGCAGGGGGAAATAGCGCCACTTGTACGGTTATTGCCGCCGGAGGGGTTCTTACAGGGTGCTCGGCAGTTTCAGCAGGCGATAATTACTCCGTCGATAGGATTGTTAAAATTGGAGGCCGCGCCGAAGGGGTCGTAACAGTTGTTGCGGGAGCAGTTACTGCAATTACGATTACCAATCGGGGCTGTGGTTATAGCGTCATCCCCAACATCGAAGTTGTGGGATGTACAACAGCACCAACTTTTACCGTAACAATCCCGGGAGGACAGGTCAACGCAAGTGTTTTAACGGGAGGAGCAGGATGTCCTGTCGGCGCAAAAGTTGTCATTGGTGAAAATCCGTATGTATCGTATGCTGATGGTGCGTCGGCAATTGTCAATACACTACAAACAGACACGGGGAAACTTACATTTGTAAGCGTTTCGGAGCCGACGGTAAACGCCGCACAACTTTTGCAGCTCGTTGACCGCGATACTACGGGGATAACTAGTGCGGCCCGTGGCTTTTCCGTCACGTACAACGGTGCATCGCCTGCGCCGGCAGATGGGGGAATTTCAACACGCGAAGCGTTGGTACGCCTTATACACCACGGGGTTACTCCGTCGCTTCTAAGTTCTAAATCGTACTTTAACGGCTCTTTAGGTGTAGCAGGGCCAGCGGGCGGCGTTGCGGGTAACTATGTACGCGATTGGCCAGGAGTTGGGCCGCGCTACTTAGCAAACAATATCCTTAACAATTTAAGTGGTGTTACCGCGACAAAATCTCTTATTGATATGGTAAACGCGAACACGATTGATTTGGTCGATACAGTAATTCTTTTAGGTTGCGGTGACCGCGTTACGTACTCAAATGGATGGGCTGCGTTTAGCTGGCAACAACTCTGTACTGAGTTGGGGCCAGGTGTCTGGTAAGTCCGTTTGTCAGGGTAGCGATTCAGAAATTTTTGCGACGCTCTCGCCGAAAAAAACAGTAAAGATAACACGATGAGTAAGTGCGCTTAAAGTAAGACGTCAACGGCACAATTACAGCACGCTCGGCGACCGATAAAAATTTGCATCTTTATAAACACAGCGCGAGTTAGCGCATGAGGCCACTAAGGCACTAACAGCTTTACACAAACTCTCGGATTTATGCTGTGGTCATAAAAACGAACACTTGTACAATATAACAGATGCGTAAAGTAGAGGCCATTTTTGAGTTCACAAAAACTATGAACGTCGATTCGTTGTCTGCGTCGATTACGGAATTGTACAAAAATTTTTCAGGATTGAACGCTGTTTTTTCGACCAGCTTTTCGCTCGAAGATCAGGTTATTACCCACCTTATTGCAACGCACGATCTCAAGGTAAAAATTTTTACTTTAGATACGGGGCGCCACTTTGCCGAGACATACCGCACTCTTGAGGCGACGCGCGAACGCTATGCGCTCGACATTCAGACGATGTTCCCCCAAAGCGAAGCGGTTGAGCGCCTCATGAGCGCTAAAGGCGCCTATAGTTTTTATGAGAGCGTTGCGGCGCGGCAAGAGTGTTGCGGTATACGTAAAGTCGAACCGTTGACGCGCGCTTTGAAAGGCGCCGACCTTTGGCTTACCGGAATACGCCGCGTGCATTCTATCGACCGCGAGAATTTGCCGCATTTTGAAATCGATCATACGCACGCAGTGGTGAAATTCCACCCGCTACTCGACTGGAGCGACGCTACACTCAAGGCGTTTATCGACGAACACAACATCCCTTACAACAAACTTTACGATAAAGGTTTTCTCTCTATCGGCTGCGAGCCGTGTACGCGCGCGGTTGAGCCCGGCGGCGGCATGCGCTCGGGTCGCTGGTGGTGGGAGTCTCCCGATAAAAAAGAATGCGGATTGCATATACACAGGTAAAATGACGACCCAGATACAAAAACAACACCCACTCCATAGCGCCGAAGAAACCGTGGCGGGGGCAAGAGGGCATCTCGACTATCTTGAATCCGAGGCGGTGATGATACTGCGCGAAGTTGCAGGGCAATTTGAACGCCCCGCCTTACTCTTCTCGGGCGGCAAAGATTCGATTGCGATTGTGAAACTTGCCGAGAAAGCGTTTCGTCCCGCAAAGTTTCCTTTTCCTTTGGTGCATGTCGACACGGGGCATAACTTCGACGAAGTGATTCGGTTTCGCGACGCGTTGGTCGAACGCATCGGCGAAAAATTAATCGTGGCAAAAGTCGAAGATTCTATAAACCGAGGTTCTGCCGCCGAAGAAAAGGGTAAGTTTCCCAGCCGTAACGCGATTCAGGCGGTGACGCTCCTGGAAACCATCGCCGAACACCGCTTCGACTGCTGCATCGGCGGTGCGCGCCGCGACGAAGAAAAGGCACGCGCGAAAGAACGCATTTTTTCGGTGCGCGACGAGTTTGGTATTTGGGATCCTAAAAATCAACGTCCCGAACTCTGGCACCTTTACAACGGGGCTATTCATTACGGCGAAAACGTGCGTGCTTTTCCACTATCTAATTGGACGGAACTCGACGTGTGGATGTACCTCAAACGCGAAAAGGTCGATATACCTTCGATTTATTTTTCTCACGAGCGCGAAGTTATACCGTACATGGGGCAGATTTTCCCGATGTCAAAATTTATCACCGTCGACGCTGCGGATAAACTCGAAATAAAAAAGGTACGCTTTCGTACCGTGGGAGACATGACTTGTACTGCGGCAATGGAATCCGAAGCGGCGGATGTCGATGCCATCATTGAAGAAATTATGACCACGCGCAGCGCAGAACGCGGCGCCCGCCTCGACGACAAACGTTCAGAGGCCGCGATGGAAGAAAGAAAAAAAAGTGGATATTTTTAATAAAGACAACCGGATAGAATATATGCTTTACCACAGAGAACACAGAGGCCACAGAGATAAGAAGAGGCAACATTATGCCATAGAAATCTCTGTGCTCTCTGCGCCCTCTGTGGTTCAAAACTCCGAGGTAGCTCAATGGATTTGATGAGAGTGTTCACATGCGGATCGGTCGACGACGGTAAATCGACGCTCATTGGGCGTTTGCTTTACGATTCTAAATCGATTTTCCGCGAGCACCTCGACCACATCGAAGCGAAAGACCGCGTGGGCGACGGCGAACTCAACCTCGCGCTCTTAACCGACGGCCTCAAGGCCGAACGCGAACAGGGCATAACCATCGATGTCGCGTACAAATATTTCTCAACCCCCGTGCGCAAGTTTATCATCGCCGATACGCCCGGGCACGTACAATACACACGCAATATGGTTACGGGCGCTTCGCTCGCCGACACTGCGGTTATTTTAATCGATGCGCGGCAGGGTATTCTTGAACAGACGCGCCGCCATAGTTTTATCTCTCACCTCTTGCGTGTGCCGCACCTAATTGTTTGCGTCAACAAGATGGATTTAGTAAATTTCAGCCAAGAACGTTTTCAAGAAATCGAAGACGATTTCAAAAAACTCGCCGCAAGCCTTTCTTTCAAGAAAACGACGCTTATACCCATCTCGGCGTTAAAGGGCGACAACATCGTTAATCCCTCGTCGTCGATGCCATGGTACACGCACAAACCTCTTCTTAAGGTGCTCGAAGAAAGTGAAATTTATAGTAAGAATGCCGAGGGTACGCGCTTCACGGTACAATACGTGCTGCGCCCACAATCGACCGGCTTACACGACTTCCGCGGTTTTGCCGGTGTGTTGCGCACAGGTAACTTAAAAATCGGCGATACAATCCGTATCGAGCCCGCAGGTAGCCAAGCGGTAATCACGGCTCTCTCATTTTCAGATCGTCCTGCCGACGCAATATATGCCAACGACTCGGCGGTCATAGAACTCGATAGCGATATAGACATCAGCCGAGGTGATATTTTTGTCAAAGCCGACGAATCGCCGCTAAAAACAAACGTGTTCAAAGCACACTTAACGCACCTCGACACCCAAAAACTCAAACTCAACCATGCCTACCATTTGCTTACCGGCACGCGCAAAGTTAAAGCGATGGTGAAATCGATCGATGCGAAACTCGATTTATCATCATTGAAATTTTACAATACAGATACGCCTACCGTCGCGTTGAATGAAATCGCCGAGGTGACGATTAAAACGGCAGAGAGCATACTCGTCGACGACTACGAAAATAATTGGACGACGGGCGCGGGCGTGCTCGTCGACGTGCAGACGAATTTAACTTGCTCTGCGCTCATGTTCTCAACGAATAACGAGGTGAAATTATGACTACGCACTTAGGCCGCGTGACGATTGCAGGCGCTGGCCCAGGCTCTATCGACCATTTAACGATTGCGGTGTTTCGCGCTATCCGCGCGGCGGATGTCATTCTTTACGATGCGCTTATCGGAGATTCGATTATAGCCGAATTCCCGCAAGACGCCGAGGCAGTTTTTGTAGGCAAACGCTGCGGCAACCACGCTTACACGCAGGCGATGATTACCCGCACGATGGTTGAGTACACTCTGCGCGGTAAAAACGTTTTGCGTCTCAAAGGGGGTGATCCCTCTATATTCGCGCACCTAACGAGCGAACTTAACGCGCTTCATTCTTTCGGTATTGAAGTCACCGTTCTACCCGGTGTCAGTGCTCTTTTGAGCGCCGCCGCCCATCTCAAAGTGCCTTTGACTGCGCGGGAAGACTGTCGGCACATCTGGATTACAGACGGCTATGCAGGCACGCTGCAAGATTCAATACGCGCGATGGCCGCTTTTTCGGGCACGCTGGTTTTTTACATGGGGGCGAGCCGTACAATGCAAATAGCTCAAGCATTATTAATGGCAGGCATCAACGCTACTAAAAGCGCTGCGCTCGTTGAAAATGCGGGTATGGAAAATGCAGAAGCGCAACGCGGCACCGTCGCCGATTTTGCCGAGGGTGTTTTGAAACGTGCTAGCGATGGCCCCGGAATTTTTCTCGTCGGCGATACGCTCGCCCAACCGAATACAGACATTTTGCACGAGGCTACTTTGTCAAAGATACCGAACTATGCTGCCTCTTAGTTTCAATCTTTTGGATAAAAAAATTGTGCTCGTCGGCGGAGGTCGTGTGGCACTAGAAAAATTTTCACAGCTCGCAAAAACAGGGTGCGTACTCACGGTTATAGCTCCTTCCTTTTGCGCAGAGTTTGCTGAAGCGTTGAAGAATCCGCATCAAGCTAAAATTATTATCCACGAGCGTTTTTTTCAAGACGAAGATGTCGACGGTGCGTATATGGTATTTAGCGCCATTGACGACGTGCGTGTTTCTGAAGCTATTTTTCAACTCTGTCGCTCGCAAAAAATTCTTATCAATAGCGCCGACAATAAAAACTTTTGCGACTTTTACACCACTGCAGTTATAGAACGCGGGAGTGTACAGATTTCAGTTTCAACGCAAGGCCGTTTTGCTGGTCTCAGTGCTCTCTTACGCCGGCATATAGAGAATTTGTTTCCCGAAGAACTCGACGACGCTTGGGAAGAGGTTTTTGCTCTACGCGAACGGTCGGTTACTTTATGCAGTGATAACGAAAAAAAATCTGTTATATTGAATATTGTTAAAGAACTCGAAACTCGATATTTCAAAAGGGGATAGTATGAAAGGAAATAGCCCGATATTGACGACCGAAGCGCATAGCGATGCCGAAGCGGTGGAATTGTCTGAAGTCGAAGTAATTAAAGACAAGTCTAACTTTCTACGCGGTACAATCGCTGAGAGCCTTGTCGACGGCACCGATAGTTTTAACGACGACGACAAGCAACTCATCAAGTTCCACGGCATATACCAGCAAAAGAACCGCGACAAAGAAGATAATGGCGGGCTACGCTTAACCGGCAAGCTACCCATCGGTAAAAATATGTTTATGGTACGCGGTCGAATTCCCGGCGGATTACTGACCTCCCAACAATACCTCGCGTGGGATCATATAGCCGAACGCTTCGGCGGTGGCTCTCTGCGTTTAACGACGAGACAATCGGTACAATTACACGGTCTCTTAAAAGAAGATTTGAAAACGATTATGCAAGAAATCCACAGCGTAGGATTAACAACGACGGGCGCTTGCGGCGACGTTGTACGTAACATAACCGCTGCGCTCAATATCGACGGCAATCCATTATACGACCAACTGCACGCCACCGCACGCCAATTTTCTACGTATTTTGCAAGCGAAGCGGGTGCATACCTTGAAATATGGCTCGACGATACACAATACTCTATGAGCGACAGTGTGTCGGAAAAGCGCGAAAGTATTTTCGGCAAAACCTACCTGCCGCGCAAATTTAAAATTGGGCTTTGTCTCGCCGGCGAAAACGGTATAGATCTCTACGCCAACGATTTGGGCTTTGCCGCGACGTTTGCGCCCGCACAAAACGGTGAAAACCAAATCGACGGCTTCTTTGTTTTTGTAGGCGGCGGTGGGGGCATGACGCACAACAAACCTGAAACGTTCCCGCGTGCAGCCGACTTGTTGGGGTGGATACCCGCCGCGTCGCTCTTTAGCGTTGCAACCGCCGTCGTCACCGCGCACCGCGATTTAGGCGATCGTTCTAACCGACGGCACGCGCGTCTCAAGTATGTACTCGCCGACCGAGGCGTCGACTGGTTTCGTGCCGAAATAGAGAAACGTGCAAACATGCAATTTGATACAGCACGCGCACTACCTGCATGGAAAGTGCCAGATTACCACGGCTTCATAAAAAAGCCGAACGGCAAATACAATTTCGGTCTTTATATCATGAACGGGCGCATTAAAGATATGCCCGGACACCGCCTGAAGGCCGCAATTCAAATGGCGGTTGCCCGCACGGGTGCTTCGGTACAGTTCACCCCCGATCAAGATATTCTTTTTCTCAATCTCGATGAAAATCAACGCGAAGAACTTGTGTCGACCTTTAAGGCTTACGGCATCAACACCGACCGCCCCAACGAGCTTTACCGCCGCGCCTTATCATGCGTTTCTCTACCAACATGCGCTCTTGCGCTCACCGAAAGCGAGCGTTCTTTTCCGCATGTGATGCGCGATATAAACCGCCTTGCCGAAAAACACAATGTATTAGACCGTGCGCCACTTGTACGCATGACGGGGTGCCCCAACGGTTGCGCTAGGCCATACTCTTCTGAAATCGGTATCGTGGGGCAACAGAACGGTGGTAAGTATGCAATTTTTCTTGGTGGTAAATACGACGGCACGACGGTCGGCACCGCCGTCTTACAAAAAGTGCAAATGAACGAATTGCCGGCGCATCTCGACAAACTCTTCGCTTATTGGGTCGCAGAAAGCCATCCGCAAGAACGCCTGGGAGACTTTATCGCACGCGTGGGCCTCGATGCGATACGTGCGCTTTTTTGAAATCACCGACGGGAGGTCATGGTAACTCATCGTTATGCGTAGTGCCCGACTAACTTTACCCGTGCTATTCTTTGCTTTTTATTGCGGACAAGGTAAAACGCATAAAATTCTCAACGTCTCTTACGACCCAACGCGCGAATTTTATCGTGAATTCAACGACGCCTTTGTGCGCTTCTGGCGCACAGCGCACCCTACAGAAAAAGTCGAGTTTGGTATGTCGCACGGCGGCAGCGGTAAACAGGCGCGTGCGGTTATCGACGGCTTACCGGCAGATGTTGTAACGCTCGCACTCGCTTTTGATGTCGACACCATCGCAAGTGAGGCACACCTTCTTTCTAAAGACTGGCAAAAAAAACTACCGTTTAAGAGCGCACCTTATACTTCGACGATCGTTTTCCTTGTGCGTAAGGGTAATCCCAAAGGTATCAAAGACTGGAACGACCTTATCCGGCCAGACGTCTCGATTGTCGTGCCCAACCCAAAAACTTCGGGCGGCGCACGATGGAATTATTTGGCCGCGTATGCGTATGCACTCGATAGCGGTGAGGAGAACGACAAAAGGGCACAAAACTTTATGCGTGCATTTTTTGCCAACGTCGTTGTTTTAGATAGCGGTGCGCGTGCGGCGACGACGACGTTTTTGCGGCGTAACATCGGCGACGTGCTGGTGGCGTGGCAAAACGAAGCGCTCTTTACGCTCGCGGAATTTCATCAACAGGCAGAAATCGTCGTGCCTTCTTTAAGTATTCGCGCCGAACCGTCGGTGGCGCTTGTCGAACGCAACGCCGCCGAACGCGGCAACACTGAAATTGCCGCCGCTTATTTGCAATACCTCTATTCGGATGAAGGCCAAAATATCGCAGCCAAACACTTCTTTATGCCGCGCCACAAAACCTCTCTCGTAAAGAAGTACGCAATCGCCACGCCCAAACGCATGGTTACCGTCGATTCTGTATTCGGCGGTTGGGCAAAAGCAATGCAAACGCATTTTGCCGACGGAGGGGTGTTTGACCAGATATACCGAAATTGAAGCGGGCAAGATATGGTAGCCAAATCTATACTACCCGGCTTTCGCCTAACCTTCGCCTATACCGCTCTCTACCTCACGCTCGTGGTTCTCATTCCGTTGGGTGGCATGTTCGCCAAAAGTTTTTCGTTGGGTTTAAGCGACTTTGCAGAGCACGCGTTTTCTGAACGTACGCTGTTATCGCTGCGCCTCAGCTTTACGACGGCATTCATCGCCGCCATAGCCAATTTTGGAATAGGGCTTATAGTCGCGTGGGTGCTCACGCGTTACAATTTCTGGGGCAAGCGTCTTTTAGATACGCTGCTCGATTTACCCTTTGCTCTGCCGACAGCAGTGGCAGGTATTGCCCTCTGCACTATCTATGCCGAGAACGGTTTTCTGGGGGCACCTCTTGCAAAATTGGGTATCAAAGCAGCGTACAACCCCATCGGTATCACGATTGCGCTTACCTTCGTCGGCTTGCCGTTCGTTGTGCGCTCGGTGCAACCGGTACTCGAAGATTTTGAAAAAGAAATCGAAGAGGCGGCGATAAGTTTGGGCGCGACGCATTGGCAAACTATCACAAAAGTTATTTTGCCTTCGCTTTACCCTGCGTTATTTTCGGGAGCGATTATGGCATTTTCACGCGCACTCGGCGAGTACGGCAGCGTTATCTTTATCGCAGGCAACATTCCTTTTAAGAGCGAGATCACTCCGCTCATTATCGTCACCAAGTTAGAACAACACAACGTGCAAGGCGCAACCGCAGTTGCCGCCATCATGCTCGTGATTTCATTTACTCTGCTTGTATTGCTCAACTACCTGCAATCACGCCGCAAAAAGAGGGGCGTATGAACAAAAAGAAAATGGTAGGCAACGACCCACTTTGGTTCAAGATGATTTTTATCTCTCTCGCCGTGGGATTTCTCACGTTGTTGCTCCTTTTACCGCTTTATGAAATTTTCACCCAAGCCTTTCAAAAAGGGTGGAGTTTTTACTTAGAAGCGCTCAAAGATTCCGTCACATGGGCAGCCATCAAACTAACGCTCGTTGCCGCCGCGATTGCGGTACCGTTGAATCTCGTGTTCGGCGTCGTCGCAGCATACACGATTGCTAAATTTGATTTCCGAGGTAAAAGTCTTCTGATGGCACTCATCGATTTACCTTTTGCGATTTCGCCGGTAATCGCCGGTCTAATCTATATCTTAATTTTCGGCCTGCAAGGCTGGTTTGGGCATTCTCTGAAAAGTGCGGGAATACAAATTATTTTCGCCGTGCCGGGTATAGTCCTTGCGACCGTGTTTGTGACGTTTCCTTTTGTAGCACGCGAACTTATACCACTCATGGAAGAGCAAGGCAAAAGCGAAGAAGAAGCGGCTCTCATGTTGGGCGCCTCGCCCCTCAAGATGTTTTTTATGGTAACGCTACCCAATATCAAATGGGGGCTTATATACGGCGTCATACTCTGTAATGCGCGTGCGATGGGCGAATTCGGTGCGGTCTCGGTTGTTTCGGGTCACATCCGCGGCGAGACAAATACCATACCGCTGCACGTAGAAATTCTCTATAACGAATATAATTTCACAGCCGCCTTTGCCGTAGCTTCGTTGCTGGCGTTTCTCGCTCTGGCGACGCTTTTCGTAAAAACCTTGATAGAACTAAGGGAGAAATGGAAATGCAAATACAAATAGACGCTCTAAACAAAACTTTCAAAAACTTCGCCGCACTCAGCAATGTATCGCTCGAAGTCAAGCACGGCGAACTTTTAGCCCTCCTCGGGCCTTCGGGGTGCGGTAAGACGACGCTTCTACGCATCATCGCAGGTCTTGAATTTGCCGATGCCGGTTCTATCCGTTTCGATGGTACCGAAGTGGAGCGCTTAACCGCAAAAGAACGCCACGTCGGCTTCGTCTTTCAACACTACGCACTTTTTAAGCACATGACAATTTTTGACAACGTCGCCTTCGGTTTGAATGTACGTAAGAAAAAGACGCGTCCTCCTAAACATGAAATCCGACGCCGCGTGTTGAAACTGTTAGAATTGGTACAACTCTCAAACCTACAAGACCGTTACCCGCACGAACTTTCGGGCGGGCAACGCCAAAGGGTAGCATTGGCGCGGGCGCTTGCGGTTGAGCCGCGCGTGCTTTTGCTCGACGAGCCTTTTGGCGCGCTCGACGCTCAGGTGCGTAAAGATTTGCGGCGTTGGTTAAGGCGTCTGCACGACGAGATGCACATCACGAGTCTTTTTGTAACACACGACCAAGAAGAGGCGCTCGAAGTCGCCGACCGCGTCGTCATTTTGAACCACGGGCGTATCGAGCAAATAGGTACGCCCGACGAAGTTTATCGCAATCCTAAAACGCCATTCGTCTACCAGTTCATGGGCAACGTGAATCTTTTTCATGGGCGCATAGAAGGTATTCAAGGTAAGGGGTATGTGCGCCCGCACGAAATTGAAATCGATACGCGCAACAAATTTTCATCGGATTTTTCGGGGCGCGTCGACGCCATACAACCTTTGGGCGCCAACACGCGTGTGAGAGTTATCGACGATAAAACACAACAAGTTGTCGAAGCTGAAATACCGTATGAAGCCGGTAAAGCCTTAGAGCTCAGCATTGGGATGCAAGTTTTTTACCGCGTGCGCAACGTGCAGACTTTCGAGCTTGATTATATTATTTAGAAAGCGTCCCAAAATTCTCATCTTACAACAAGCCGTACTCGGGATTCACCGCCGAGGATAAGTTAAAAAAGTAGTCAGCCTATGCCGTGATTTCCACACGGACTGGTTTTATACGGAACCCGTTACGCGAAAGATTCGACAGTTTTCATGAAAACATTACTCAAGATTTATTTACTCTTTTTTATATTCCTTTTCCTTTCTCACCTAGCGTTCCACATTATTTATCTCGATTCAAGGGCGTCGCTAACAGCGTATCTTGTAGCGTTGCGCTACGATGCAGCGACGCTTGCGTGGGTGTTGGGATTTCCCTCGTTACTCTACGTATTTTCGTACCGTGTCTTAGCGGTACGAAAATACGTACTTTGGATTTTTGCATTTTTATCGCATTATGTTTTCGTCGTGCTTGCGGTAGATCTTTTGTACTATGGCCTTGTAGGAAAACACGCCACAATCGAGCTGCAAATTTATTTTCGTAACTATATCGACGTAAACATTATGGGGCTGCGTGAGTATCCTTTGGCATTTATTTTATACGCAGTTTCGGTTGTTATTTTTTTTATCCTATGGAAAAGAAGCATCGGCAAAGAACAGCTATATGGCGACAGCTTTCCTTCTAAAAAATGGGTTGGTGTTGGTCTCCTTGTTTTTTTTATTTTTACCCACGTTGTGGCGTTTCGCGGCGGTTTTCAAGGTAGGCCGCTTCGTCCTGCGGATGCATTCCAAAAATTGCCGCAGAGCGAAGGGGATTTTGCGTTGAACGGAGTTTATACTACTTTTTATGCGCTTTTCCACCGGAGCGCATTTCCTGTCCAAAACAGCAAAGAGAGTATCCAAAAAGCGCGTGCACTTTTTTCTACACCGGACGATATTTTTTTATACGATGACTATCCGTTTTTACGCAAGACAAATACGGCAAAAAAAGTTTCAAGAAAAAATATCGTTTTCATTATTTTAGAGTCGTGGTCTGCAAAGCGCGTGGGGGTTTTGGGCGATCCAATGCGTGCAACGCCGTTTTTTGATAGCCTTGCAGAAGAAGGTTGGTTTTTTACCAATGCGTACGCAACGGGACGCCGGTCCATTGCATCTTTACCGGCAGCGATAAGTAGCATTCCGACGCTTTATGGCTCGCTTTACATTACTTCTCCTTTTGAACAAAATGCACAACGTGGTTTAGGTACAATTTTTCGAGAACAAGGGTATTCAACTTTTTTTACGTATGCAGCAAAAGCAGGTTCAATGGGATTTAATACGTTTGCGCGTTTAGCGGGTTTTGAAGTAATTACTACGCGTGAAGATTTCCCTGAAGAGGCTCCACACGATGGCGTTTGGGGAGTGTACGACCATGTAATGTTTGCGCATGCGCTTAAACAAATGGAGGGTTCACGAAAACCTTTCTTGAGTGTTCTTTATACTTTAAACCCACACCCTCCTTTTACCCTGCCGGAGGGAAATAATTTTTTTAAGCCAGATGTACCCCGTTCTGCTTTTTACAACGCGCTTAAGTACTCCGACACAACGCTCAAGGTTTTTTTTGCAGAAGCCAAAAAAAAAGAGTGGTTTAAAGATACTATTTTTGTGCTTATGGCAGACCATGCATACGAAGAGACCAAGGGACGCGATGCATTCCACATCCCGTTACTTATTTACTCTCCTTCTTTAATAAAACCACGTAAAGATGCGAGGCTTGTTTCAGAGTTAGATGTTTTACCAACGTTGATTGACCTTGTGGGCTTTGGCACAACACACGCAGCAATGGGAAAGTCTATTTTAAGAGGTGGAGAGCGCTTTGTGTTTCTCGATGCAGAGCACGCAGGTGTTTTGCTGCATGAAAAGGATAAAAGAGTTATTGCGCACCACTTTGGTTTTGATAAATACTTGGGCGCTTTTGATATGAAAAAAGACCCTGAGTGGAAAAAAAACCTTGCAAGCAAAGAATTTTCACAAGAGGACATCCGCCAAATGCAGGACTATATCGGTGTTATGGGGTATGCTATCCGCGATAATAAAATTGCTAAAAAGCGCCTTACTAAGCATTAAAATTTTGAATTTGATTGTCAGCCTGACACGTTTTCTAAAAATGCCTATCTGTACTTGGTGGTTCGGGCGCGAAGAGACCTTCACGTAGAATCTGGATTACAAAACCAGTGCGAGTTTTAATAAAATAGGCTTTGCCGTGTAAACGGCCTTTGCGGGCGTTTTTATAGATGCCCCTTGAAGGTGCTGTATAGGGCAGAGCCAAATGTTTTGAGCGGACGGTATGGATGACCTCAATGCCAGATGCCAAACAAAATGCCACGGGCATTATTTAAGGAGAACGTAAATGGCAAAAGAAAAATTTGACAGAAGTAAACCACACGTAAACGTAGGTACAATTGGCCACGTCGACCACGGCAAAACTACCCTCACAGCGGCAATCACAACCGTGCTTGCGCGTAAGTTTGGCGGAAAAAATAAAGCGGTTGCATACGCAGAAATTGACAATGCACCCGAAGAGCGTGCACGCGGTATCACTATTGCGACTTCGCACCAGGAATACGAAACAGAAAAACGCCACTACGCACACGTTGACTGCCCAGGCCACGCCGACTATGTAAAAAACATGATCACCGGCGCAGCGCAAATGGACGCGGCTATTCTGGTTGTTTCTGCGGTAGATGGTCCAATGCCACAAACGCGCGAACACATTCTTCTTGCAAAGCAAGTGGGTGTACCACAGATTGTTGTATTCTTGAATAAAATTGATATGCTCCCCGAAGCAGACCGTAAAGAAATGCAAGAGCTTGTTGAAATGGAAGTACGCGAGCTTTTAACGAAGTATGGCTTTCCTGGCGATGAAATTCCTTTCGTTGCAGGTTCTGGTCTTAAAGCTGTTGAAGGCGATACAAGCGATATTGGTGAAGGTGCCATCCTTAAGCTTGCTGAAACATTAGACAGCTATGTAAAAGATCCAGTACGTATTACCGATAAACCGTTCCTTATGCCAATTGAAGACGTGTTCTCTATTACTGGCCGTGGTACTGTTTGTACAGGCCGTGTGGAGCGCGGTAAGGTTTCTGTGAACGAAGAAATCGAAATTGTTGGTTTGCGCGAGACGCAAAAGACAATTGTTACAGGTATCGAAATGTTCCGTAAGCTTCTCGACTTTGGCCAAGCGGGCGATAACGTAGGGTTGCTCCTCCGCGGTACCAAAAAAGAAGAAGTAGAGCGTGGGCAGGTGATTGTAAAGCCTGGTTCTGTTACACCCCACAAGAAGTTTTCAGGCGAAGTGCTTGTGCTTACGAAAGACGAAGGCGGTCGCCACACTCCATTTTTCGACAAGTACCGTCCACAATTCTACTTTAGGACAACAGACGTTACAGGAACTGTCCATCTACCGCAAGGGGTAGAAATGGTAAACCCTGGCGACAACGTAACTATTACGGCAGAGCTCATTAGCCCCATTGCAATGGAAGAAGGCTTGCGTTTTGCGATCCGCGAAGGTGGTCGTACCATCGGTGCGGGTGTTGTTGCGAAAATCATCGAGTAGTAAAAAATGGCCGCTCAGAAGATACGCGTAAAACTTAAGTCGTTCGACCAGCGGCTGTTAGACCAGTCGACAGGAGACATCGTAGGGACAGTACAGCGCACACGTGCAAAAATTGCGGGGCCTGTACCGCTCCCCACAAAAGTGGAGAAATTTACTGTCCTCCGGTCGACGTTCGTCTATAAAGATTCACGCGATCAGTACGAAATGCGTACACACTCGCGCCTCATTGATATTCTTGAACCTACAGAAGATACCATCGACGCGCTTATGAAGCTACAGCTTCCAGCGGGCGTAATGGTTTATATTAAATCGTAAGTGGGTTAAATAGGGTTTAGGTATAAGGTAGAAAATGCAAAAAGGACTTCTTGGAAAAAAAATTGGGATGTTAAACATCTGGACTGATGACGGAGCACAGGTTGTGGTTACAGCTATCCAAGCAGGTCCTTGTCCCGTGTTACAAATTAAAACCCAAGAAAAAGACGGGTATAGCGCCGTACAAATTGGTTTTGGATCTCAGAAAGAAAAGGTGGTAACTAAAGCTCTTAAAGGCCACCAAAAGGCAGCAAAAGAAAAAGTTGGGTACTATAGCGCTCATGCTGTCGAAATGCGCGATTTTTCAACTGATAAAACAGTTGGCGATGTTTTGACATGCGACCTTTTTTCTGCAGGGGAAAAGGTCTTTGTAACAGGTACAAGTAAAGGTAAAGGTTTTGCAGGTGTTGTTAAGCGCTACAAGTTCGGCGGTGGTCGAATGACGCACGGTTCAAATTTTCACCGCGCACCAGGTTCTATTGGAAACCGGAAGATTCCGGGAGAGGTTCAAAAAGGTAAGCGCATGCCCGGGCATAAAGGCGCAAGAACAACCACTTTAAAGAATATCGAGGTGTTCCGTATCCTTCCCGAAGAAAATGTCGTGCTGCTAAAAGGCGCGGTTCCTGGGCATAAAGGCGCGTCGGTATTCATATACCAAAATTAGGATTACCATGGCAAAAATTAAATCATATACAAATACGGGCGCAGCCGCAGCAGATGTGCAAATTACCGATAAGTTGGCAGCTTTAAAGGTCAACAAACACCTTATTTGGGAAATTATAAAGGCAGAGCAAGCAAACCAGCGCCAAGGTACGCACAAAACTAAAACGAAGGCCGAAGTCTCTGGTGGCGGTAAAAAACCTTGGAAGCAAAAAGGGACGGGGAATGCCCGCCAAGGTTCAATTCGCTCTCCACAGTGGCGCCATGGCGGTATCGTTTTTGGTCCGCTACCCCGCGACTACCGCGAGAATATTTCGCGCCAAAAAAAACAGGTGGGCTTGGCGCACATTCTTGCTAAAAAATTGCAAGAAAACAAGGTTGTTGCGTACGACGGGCTTCCACAAGATAAAATTTCAACAAAGGCGGCATTTGAAGCTATTAGTAAAATTGTCGCTGGAGCAAATTTGCAAAAAGAGGGGCGTGCCAAGAAAAAACTACGCGCCAATAGTAATGCAGCGCGGCATACTATCGCTGTCCTTATGGGTTCTTCTGAAGCTAAAGATGTGAAATCGCTTAAAAATATTCCATGGATAAAACCGGTAAATGCGGCGCGCTTGGGTGCAAGTAGCCTCTTTTACAACGAAGGCTTGGTGGTGAGTAAAGCAGCGTTGGCAGAGTTGGATAAAAAATTCTCTGCGCTATTGTAAGAGGGATTATGAATGTTTACGATGTAATAAAAAAACCGATTGTTTCCGAAAAGGCAGAACGCTTGCGTAGCCAAAATTGCTACCTTTTTGAGGTTACGCTTAGCGCGAATAAAAAGCAGATTGCGGATGCAGTCCGTAAAATTTTTAACGTCAAACCCGAGAAAGTGCGTACGCTTATTGTGCGCTCTGACGCAAAAGCAAACCGGTACAATATAGGCTATACTAAGCGCCGCAAGAAAGCATACGTCTTTTTGAAAAAAAGCGACAAGATTAGTCTTTTTGAAGGGGTGTAAAAAATGGCAATAAAGAGATTCAAACCCAACACCCCAACGCAACGTTATAAATCGGTATTGCGTTCAGACGAAGTAACAGAGTCGAGGCCACACAAAGCGCTGCTTACCTTCAAAAAAGAAACGGCGGGTCGCAACAACCAAGGGCGTATAACAAGCCGTCGCCGTGGTGGTGGCCATAAGCGCCGTTTTCGTATCATTGATTTTCGCCGTAACAAAGTAAATATTCCGGCAACAGTAGAAACCATAGAGTACGATCCAAACCGCTCTGCTAACATTGCACTTGTTTGCTACGCAGATGGTGCGCGTGCCTACATTATCGCTCCGCAGGGACTAAAAGTTGGCCAAAAGATTATTTCAGCGCCTAAGGTTGAAATTGAAGTGGGTAATGCAGCTCCTTTGAGTGCGTTACCCATTGGCGCACACATCCATAATGTGGAGCTTACTTTAGGGCGGGGTGGTCAGCTTGCACGCTCAGCAGGAACTTTCGCAATCATCTCTGGCCGTGACGGGGACTATACCATCATCAAACTTCCTTCGGGAGAAACGCGTAAAGTACACAACCGCTGTATGGCGACAATTGGCGTTGTAGGAAACCACGAACACGAATTAGTATCGTTGGGAAAAGCGGGGCGTTCTCGCTGGTTGGGATTGCGCCCCCGCGTACGCGGTGTTGCAATGAACCCTGTTGACCACCCCCTTGGAGGTGGCGAAGGTAAAACCTCGGGTGGACGCCACCCTGTATCGCCTTGGGGACAACCAACGCGTGGATACAAAACACGAAATAAAAGAAAAACATCGGAAAGATTTATTATATCGCGCAAAGTGCGCCGTCGGGGTGGTGACTAATGTCTCGTTCATTAAAGAAAGGACCGTTTATCGATCAGCATCTATTTAAAAAGGTAGAAAAAGCGAAAGCGGCAAACGACAAAAAACCTATAAAAACATGGTCGCGCCGTTCAACAATTTTTCCTGAAATGGTAGGGATGACGTTTCTCGTACATAATGGAAATAAATTTATCCCCGTTTATGTAAATGAAAATATTGTTGGCCATAAGCTGGGCGAATTTGCTCCTACACGAACATATAAAGGCCATACAAGTTTAGACAAAAAGAAGACGGCATAGGCAAGGAAACAAAATGGAAGCAAAATCTTCGGTAGACCAAGTGCGCATGTCCGCAAGAAAAATGCGGCTTGTTGCAAACGAAGTCCGCGGTGAGGACTATACAACCGCTGCGGGCATTTTGAAAGCGATGCCGCTTAAAGGGGCACGTATTATTCTCAAAGCATTAAATAGCGCAGCGGCAAACGCACGCGTGCTTAATCCAAACGTTGACGCTAACGCACTTTATGTACGAAAAATTTTTGTCGACGGCGGACCTATTATGAAGCGCTTTATGCCACGTGCCCGTGGCCGTGCAGACCGCATCCAAAAAAAGACATCAAAGTTGACGATTGTACTTTCAGACGAAGATTGATGATAGGGATAATGAATTAGGATTAACATGGGACAAAAAACAAATCCAGTTGGCTTACGCTTAAAAATTACACGCACTTGGGATAGCGTGTGGTACCATAAAAAAGAGGCGTACGCAGCGACCTTACACGAAGATTTAAGAATCCGCAAGCATATCAAAGAACGTTTTAATAAAAGTGGTGTCGTAAAAGTCGGCATTGAGCGTTTTCCAGAAAAAATTCATGTCAAACTACATAGTACAAAGCCAGGGCTTGTTATTGGCCAACAAGGAAAGAAAATTGACGCACTCAAAACAACGTTGCGTTCAATGGTTTCAAAACCGTTAGATGTAAAAATTATCGAGGTCGCTAAGCCAGACGGTTCTGCGCAAGCTTTAGCGGAATCGGTTGCGTTACAATTAGAAGACCGTATGGCATTTCGCCGTGCAATGAAAATGGCGCTTCGTTCGGCAATACGTGCCGGTGCGTTAGGCGTACGTGTTATGGTATCAGGACGCCTTAACGGTGCAGACATGGCGCGTCGGGAACAGTATTTAGAAGGCCGTGTACCATTGCATACGCTTAGGGCGATTATCGATTACGGTACTGCAGAGGCGGATACGACATTCGGAAAAATTGGTGTTAAAGTTTGGATTTATACCGGCGACTACTTGGAAGCCAAAGAAAACGAAGAAGATAAATATACGATAAAACGGCGGGAAGCGTAAGGACGAAAAATGCTCGCACCAAAAAGATTAAAATGGCGTAAGCCACACACCCTCAACCTACACGGTTTCTCTAAAGGAGGTAATACTGTTGCTTTTGGAGATTTGGGATTAAAAGCTGTCTCCGGAGAAAGGATTACCTCTCGACAAATTGAAGCTGCCCGTGTTGCAATGATGCGCCACGTGCGGCGCGGAGCAAAAGTCTGGATTCGTATTTTTCCCGATAGGCCGGTTACAAAAAAGCCCGCCGAAACGCGCCAAGGTAAAGGAAAAGGTGGCGTCGATCACTATGTTGCAATTGTTAAACCAGGTAAGGTGATGTTTGAAATGGGTGGGGCAGACGAAAAGGTGATGGCAGAGGCGTTAACACGTGCAGCCGCGAAACTCCCTATTAAAACAAAAATTGTGAAGCGTGTATAAAATGGAACTTATAACTTATGCTGTAATGACTCTCGTTGACGGGGTGTCTAAAAAACAAAGAATGGACGTCTACCATGGCTAAAGCAGAAAAGAAAAAAGCCGTAAAAAAAGTTAATTACGCGGAACTGAGCGATGAGGAGCTTACGCGGCACCATGCGGACTTTCGTCGCGAGCTCCAAGAGATTCGCTTTAGTATGGTGACGGCAGCGTTTTCCAACAACGCTAGGGTTGGCTCATTAAAAAAGGATATTGCACGTATTTTAACGATCCAAGGGCAACGGAAAAGACAAAATAGTAACCAAAAATTGGTTGGTAAAGCATGAGCCAAGAAAAAAAAGCAAAAAAATCGATCCAAGGTGTTGTTGTCTCCTCTAAAACTCCTAAGACAATTATAGTCTCTATTGCGTTTCGTAAGCAAGACACGCGGTTTAAGAAAACAATCCGCCTTACAAAACGGATTATGGCACACGACGAAAAGGGCGAAGCACGCGAAGGCGATACAGTTATAATCGAAGAATCGCGTCCCCATTCGCGAAATAAACGTTTTGCGTTAGCGACGATTGTCGCCCGCAAGGCAGAAGAAGTTGAGGCGGTAGGTTAATTTATGTTACAGATGCTTTCATGGCTTAAAGTTGCGGATAACACCGGCGCACGCCAAGTACAGGTTATCAAAGTATTGGGTGGTTCTAAAAGGCGTTACGCTGGGGTTGGAGACATTATTGTTGTCGCTGTTAAATCTGCAACTCCTGCGTACGGAATTAAAGATTCGATGGGAAAGAAAGACCACAAAAAGCAAGTGCAAAAAGCGGTAATTGTTCGTACAAAAAAAGAAATTCGGCGGCAAGATGGTTCTTACATCCGTTTTGACGAAAATGCGTGCGCGTTACTCGACAAAGACAATAATCCAAAAGGAACGCGTATATTTGGACCAGTTGCGCGTGAATTGAGGGACCGCCAGTTTATGAAAATTATTTCGTTGGCGCCCGAGGTATTGTAAATAAGGATTACCAATGAAACCAGCTCCGAAGAAAACTAAAACACGCCTTAAAATTAAAGACGAAGTCATTGTTATTGCGGGAAAGAACCGTAAAGCGCGTGGTGAAATACTTTATATCAACTTAGAAAAGCAACAAGTAGTTGTCCAAGGGGTAAACTTACGCAAGCGGTTTTCACGCCCTTCACAAGAAAATCCTAAAGGCGGCATTGTGGAAATTGAAATGCCAATTGCGCTTTCCAATGTGCAGTATTACGATTCTAAAGAAAAAAAGCCGACGCGTATCGCTTACGCAGCGGATAAAAATGGAAAGAAAGCGCGTTATTCGGTAGCGTCAGGACGCAAAAGGGTGTTGGATTAATTATGGTATCTGAAAAGAAAACCTCTGCGCGTTTGCGCAAGCTTTACAACGACAAAATTCGCACGGAGCTTAAGCAAGAGCTGGGCGTTAAGTCGATAATGGAAGTCCCCGTTCTCAAAAAAATAGTGCTCAACGTTGGCGCAGGTTTTGCGGTAGCAAATCCTAAATCTATTGATAAAGTTGTAAACGAATTGGCTGCAATTACAGGACAAGCGCCTGTTAAAACGCGTGCAAAAGAGGCTATATCTAACTTTAAGTTGCGCGAAGGTTTGGCAATTGGGGTTATGGTCACCTTGAGAGGCGACCGTATGTACGAATTTTTAGACCGTTTGGTGAACATTGCTTTGCCACGCGTTCGCGATTTTAACGGACTAAGCCCAAAGTCGTTTGATGCAAAAGGTAATTATTCTTTGGGAGTTAAAGAGCAAATTATTTTTCCAGAAATCAATTTTGATAATGTTGACAATATTCATGGAATGGATATTACGCTTGTTATTCAGTCAAAAAGCGCAGAGCATTCTTTGAAGCTTCTTGAGAAGTTTAATTTTCCAATTCGGAAGGGTAAATAGTTATGGCAAAAAAATCGATGGCAATCAAAGCGGCGCGTAAACCAAAGTTTGCGTCGCGAGCGTATCACCGCTGTCCTCTTTGTGGGCGTGCACACGGGTATATGCGCCGGTTCGAAATGTGCCGTATTTGTTTTCGCGAAAATGCATCGCGGGGGTTAATCCCGGGCGTGAGTAAATCATCTTGGTGAGTAATATATGACTAACGATCTAATAGCAGACATGTTAACGCGCATCCGTAATGCGGGAGGCGCAGGGCACGAGAGCGTAGAAGTACGCATAAACAACACTTGCGAGAAAATTTTGGATATTTTAAAACTCGAAGGTTTTATCGACGGGTTTGTTGTCTACAAAAGCGGTGCAGCGCGTATGGCAAAAGTGGAGATGCGCTATTTCAAAAACAAAGCAGTCTTTTCTGCAATTGAGCGCGTCTCTAAACCAGGAAGGCGCATCTATCTTCCTTGGAAAGAAATTAAGCCTACGCGTAACAATTTAGGGCTCAGTATTTTTTCAACACCAAAAGGTGTACTTTCAGAAAAAGAGGCAAAATTTCAACATGTTGGTGGAGAGTTTCTCTGCCGGATTTATTAAGGAATAAAATGTCACGTATTGGTAACAAAATTATCAAAGTTCCCGCAGGGGTCACCATTTCAACGAGCGCCGAAAGCGTTACAGTGAAGGGCCCAAAAGGTACATTGCTTGCGCCGATTTTCCCAGGACTTACGCTTGAAGTTAATGGAAATGAAGCTAAATTAACCCGAGCAAACGATGCGAAAGAATTGCGAGCAAAGCATGGCCTTGTGCGCTCACTTATAAACAACAACGTTGTTGGAACCTCCGTCGGGTATACTAAAGTTCTCTTGCTCCAAGGTGTTGGCTTTCGTGCGCAAAAAAAAGGTAAGGATATTGTCCTTAACTTGGGTTTTTCGCACGATGTGGTTTACAACGAACCCGCGGATGTCACTATTGAAGTTGTTGAAAATACAAAGCTTAAAATTACAGGGATTGATAAGCAGCGTGTAGGCCAAGTCGCCGCGCAACTGCGTGCATTTAGGGAGCCAGAACCTTACAAAGGTAAAGGTATTCGTTACGAGACAGAACATGTTCGCCGGAAAGCGGGTAAAACAGGCTCTAAGAAATAATAGGAATTAAGAGAGGCTAAAAGAAATGGCATCGGCAGCAAGACTTAATCGGCAAAAAGCAAAGCGCGTTGCGCGGGTGCGTGCGCATTTACGCAAAGCGAACCGTTCTGGTAAACCACGCATCAATTTTCACGTGTCAGGAAGGCATTTGTATGCACAAATTTTTGACGATTTGGCGGGACGTACGCTTCTTTCCTGTTCAACTTTAGATAAGGGTTTACAATCGGCCAAAGTGAAGTCATTTACGAGCAAAGAATTTTCTGCTAAGTTGGCAGAAGCCTTGGTAGGCAAAATGCAAGATGCTAAATTAAAATTGGACGCAGGATATGTTTTCGATCGTGGTGCAAAATTATACCACGGACGTGTCCAGAGCTTTGCGGATAAACTCCGCGAAAAGGGAGTAAGTATCTAAAACCATGAGTGATGAAGTTAAACCACACGGTAAAAAATCCGGACGCAAAAAAAATAGCACAAAAGAAGGTGTTAAAAAAAATCTTTTAGATATCGATGGCCAAACCATTGAGCTCACCGAGCGCGTTGTGAGTATGGCGCGTGTTGCGAAAGTGGTAAAAGGCGGGCGGAGATTTTCGTTCAACGCATTAACTGTTGTAGGCGATGGGCAAAACTATGTCGGTTTGGGTTTTGGTAAAGCTAAAGAAGTTCCAGAGGCAATCCGCAAGTCGATTGAAGACGCTAAAAAAACAGTGATGAAAGTACCTAAGAAAGCGGGAACAGTACCGCACGAAGTTATTGGCCGCTTTAAGTCTGCGCGTGTGATGCTAAAGCCAGCAGCTCCCGGTACGGGAATTATTGCAGGAGCATCGGTACGTGCGGTTATCGAACTTGCAGGGATTCAAGATATTTTGACAAAGGCTGTCGGTTCGACAAATCCGTTAAATATCGTGAAGGCGACCCTCAATGGTTTACAGCAGTTAACAAGCATCGAAGAAACTAGGCTACGCCGTGGAATTCCGCTTCCCGTTTTGTTTGGTGCGTATGCGAAGAGCCGTCGCGATGAAAAACGCAAAGAGATGGCGGCGCAAGCGGTTCAGGTAGCGGCAAGCGCTCCAACGGCATGAGGACAGGTAAATGAAAAAAGTACGTGTGACACAAACTCGCAGCAATGCTCGTAAAAGCGATAAACAAAAAGCGACACTGGTCGCTTTAGGTTTACGTAGGGTTGGAATGTCGCGCGAGCATACAGTGACTCCACAATTGGAGGGGATGCTTAAGAAAGTAAATTTCTTAGTAAAGGTAGAAACGATAGCATGAACCAACTACAACCAAATAAAGGCGCTAATAAAAGAATAAAACGCGTTGGCCGCGGAACTTCTTCTGGTCACGGTAAAACCTCTGGCCGCGGCGGTAAGGGGCAAACTGCGCGTAACGGCGGTAACATTCCTGCACGTTTTGAAGGTGGCCAGTGGCCACTTTACCGGCGTATTCCCAAACGTGGATTCCAAAATCCATTCCGTAAAGAATACTCGCCAGTAAATATCCAAACTTTGGCGCATTTAGTTTCTTCGGGAGCGATTTCAGAAAGCGCAATTAACATCGATGTACTAAAAAAAGTGGGTTTTTTACCAAAAAGCTCTGAAGGTTGGAAGCTTTTAGGTAAAAGCAACGGAAAAGAAAATGCACTTTCAGGAAAAAGCATACGCGTGGATAAAGTAAGCGAAGCAGCGAAAAAAATTGCCGAAGCAGCTGGCGCAAAAATTGAAATGATTGAAGTAAAAACAAAAGTATTGGTGAAAGGAAAAAAAACAACTAAATGATCCGCTCCATCGTTACCATATTTTCGGTCGCAGAATTACGTAAAAAAATTCTTTTTACGCTGGGAATGCTTTTTCTTTTCCGTTTGGGTGCGCACATCACTGTGCCCGGCCTTGACTTTAAAGTGCTCCAAGACTATTTCGCAAAAGCTTCTTCGGGAGCCGGTGGTAGCCTTACCGACTACATTGACCTTTTTGCGGGAGGAGCGTTTAAACGCCTCTCTGTTTTTGCGTTAGGAATTATGCCTTACATTTCTGCGTCAATTATTATGCAGATTATGATGGTCGCAGTCCCCTCGTTACAGCGCCTTGCAAAAGAAGGCGATTACGGCCGTAAAAAGATCAACCAGTATACGCGTTATGGGACGGTACTTTTGTGCGCGTTACAGGCGTACGGTATTACTGTCTATATAACCTCGCTCCACCACGAAGCTTTGCAGGGCGGTAAAGGAATGCTTATCTCGAATGGCCCAGGTGCAGGGTTTACTGCGCTTACAATGCTCACCATTACAGCAGGCACAATTCTACTTATGTGGATGGGCGAGCTGATGACTGAACGCGGAGTAGGTAACGGAACATCGCTTCTTATTTTTGCGGGGATTATCGCAGGTGCTCCTGCTGCGGTGGGACAATTCTTGGGTGATATTAAATCTAACCAAACTGAGGCGATTCTTGCGGTTATTTTACTCGCTCTTTTTGTAGGAATGATTGCTCTTTCTGTTCTTCTTAACGAAGGGCAAAGAAAAATCCCCCTACAGTATGGTAAAAGAATCGTTGGGCGTCGGATGGTCCAAGGCGCGAGCCAAACTTTGCCTATTAAGGTAAACGCAGCGAACGTGATGCCGATTATTTTTGCCGCGTCGCTTATGATTTTTCCGTCACAAATCGCAAGTTATTTTGGCGGGCGTTACCAAGGCTTTGGCGAAGCGATCCAAAAATACTTGGCTCCAGGTACAATTACTTATTTCATTATTTACATCATCCTTATTATCTTCTTTGCTTATTTTTATACCTCAATCCAGTATAATCCTAAAGAAATTGCAGAGGCTCTCAAGAAAAATGGCGGATACATACCCGGGGTAAGGCCAGGCGCACATACCGAAGAAACCCTTGAGCGTATTTTAAACCGCATTACCTTGTCGGGTGCAATTTTTCTTGCCTTTATCGCGATAGCGCCGGATATCTTTATGATTATTTGGAACTTGGAAAAATATGCTTCGCTCATCCACCTTTTTGGTGGAACATCGCTCCTAATTACCGTGGGCGTTGCGTTAGATACGTTGAAGCAAGTCGAGAGCCAGCTTATTATGCGGCACTACGATGGTTTCATGGACAAAAATAAAAAAAGTTCTGGTCGACCGCGCATGGTTCGTTAGCCTATCATGGATGGAGGTGTAACGTGCAATTAATTTTCTTAGGTCCACCCGGTGCAGGTAAGGGAACGCAAGCAAAAATATTCTTAGAACGCGCCGGTATTGTGCAAATCTCTACGGGGGATATTTTAAGAGCATCTGTCTCTAAAGGAACGCCGTTGGGACTTAAAGCCAAGTCTTTTATGGATCAAGGCGCTCTTGTGCCAGACGATGTGGTTATTGGTATCATTGAGCAGCGTATACAAGAAGAAGACTGCAAAAAAGGTTTTATACTCGACGGATTTCCCCGCACGTTGGAGCAAGCTAAAGCGTTGGATGAAATTCTCGCAAAGCGTAATATAAAAATGGAGCACGTTATAAATTTTAACGTCCCAGACGAAGAATTAATCAAACGGCTTTTAGGTAGGGCTTCACAGGAAGGGCGCTCCGACGATAACCCAGAGTCGATAAAAAATCGCTTGCAAATTTTTAAAGATAAGACACAACCCCTTATTAACTATTACGAAGAAAAGAAAATTTTGCGGCATGTTGACGGCGTAGGTACTACGGACGAAATAGCCGAACGGGTAAAAGCCGTGGTTGGAGTGTGAATTGGGCGTTAATATTTACACAAGTAAAGAAGTAACGCAAATTATGGAATCGGGAGCTATTGCGTACGAAACGCATATGCGAATCCGCGAACACATTAAACCTGGCGTGTCTACGGCAGAATTAGACGAAGTAGCGCGTGAATTTATCTATTCCAAGAAGGCTAAACCTGCTTTTTTGGGGCTTTACGGTTTTCCCGCGAGTATCTGTACTTGCGTAAACGATCGGGTGGTGCATGGCATTCCCGACAAAAAACAAATTTTAGAAGAAGGCGATATTTTAAGCGTCGACTTGGGCGTTACCTATAAAGGCTATAACTCCGACACCGCGTGGACGTGGCCAGTAGGCAAGGTAAATAAAGACGCCGCTAAGCTAATTACGGTAACGCAACAATGCCTTTTCAAAGGTATCGCAGAGGCGAAACCAGAAAATCGCATTGGGGCAATTGGCGAAGCTGTGCAAAAACATGCTGAGGGAAGCGGCTATGGTGTTGTGCGCCAGTTAGTAGGCCACGGGATTGGTAAAAACATCCATGAAGAACCGCAAGTCCCCAACTTTGGACGGCGCAAAGACGGTATAAAAATGCGTGCAGGAATGGTTATCGCTATTGAGCCGATGATCAACGCGGGTACTTACGATGTTTATACAGATTCGGATAAATGGACGGTGCGTACAAAAGACGGAAAGTTGAGTGCACACTTTGAACACACCGTGGCTTTGACAAGTGCTGGTCCGGTAATTTGCACATTGCCCAAAGGTGCAAGCGTCAATGTATTTGAGATGATGGGTATTGAAAATAATTATGCGCATTCAAATAATAAGGAGTTGTCGCATAGTTTGTGATACGCGTAAAGCGGGAGAGATAAAATGAAGGTTAGAGCATCGGTTAAAAAAATTTGTCCGCAGTGTAAAATAATCCGTAGGGCAGGAATAATCCGCGTGATTTGCAAAGCAAATCCACGCCACAAACAGAGGCAGAGGTAATTTATGGCGCGTATTGAAGGTATCGATTTACCCAACCAAAAACGGGTAGTTATTGGGCTAACGTATATTTACGGTATTGGCACAAAGGTCGCAAACGATATTATGGCAAAGACGGGAATCCCGTTAACGCGTCGTGTGCATGAGCTCACCGAAGATGAAATTGCAAAAATAAAAAAGGCAATCGACGGTAGCTATTTAGTCGAAGGCGCGTTGCGTAGCAAAGTGCAGCTCGATATGAAGCGCCTCGTCGACACGGGAAGTTACCGTGGAAGCCGCCACCGCAAAGGGTTGCCTGCACGTGGACAAAGAACAAAAACAAATGCGCGTACGCGTAAAGGGCGTCGTATTGCAGTTGCGGGCAAAAAGCAAGCGCCCAGCAAAGGTTAATGGAGTAGTATGAGCGAAGAAGTTAAAGAGCAAGCGGCCACAGAAGAGCCAAAGGTAAATAAAAAATTAAAAGATAAAGGCCGTGTGCCGCGTGGGCGTGTGTACATCAACGCGACATTTAACAACACCATTATAACCATCACGGATATGAATGGAAATTCTATTGCGTGGGCATCTGGTGGTTCGCTCGAATTTAAAGGTTCGCGCAAAGCAACTCCTTATGCAGCGCAGCTTGCAGCGCGTTCGGCTTTGGATAAAGCCCGCGAACGTGGACTGCACGAAGTTGAAATCTACGTTAAAGGTCCAGGCGTAGGCCGCGACCAAGCAATAAGAACTTTAGCAACATCGGGGTTACGCGTTAACCTTATTAAGGACATCACGCCGGTTCCGCACAACGGGTGCAGGCCGCGCAAAAAGAGAAGGGTATAAAATATGGCAAGAGGAATTGGACCTGCCTGCAAATTGTGCAGACGCGAAGGCTTAAAATTATTTTTGAAAGGCCAAAAATGTATGACGGATAAATGCGTTTTCAATAAACGCAAGGCGCCTCCGGGCCCACCACCCAAGCGCAAACCTAAAGCGTCGGGTTATGCCCTCCAGCTACGCGAAAAGCAAAAAGTAAAACGTGTGTACGGAGTTCTTGAAAAACCGTTCCGTAATTATTTTGAATACGCGACGCGCCAAAACGGAATTACAGGCGAAAATTTACTTATTATGCTTGAAAGGCGTTTGGATAATTCGCTCTACCGCATGGGGGTTGCCTCCTCACGTGCACAGGCACGAAACTTTATTTCGCACGGGCATATCAAGGTGAATGACCACCGTGTCGATATCCCAAGCTTTAAAGTGTCAATTGGAGATACAATTACTCTGGGCGAAAAACTTAAGTCAAATAAAGTAATTGCAGAAAATATTGAAGTTTCTAAAAATGCAGGACTTATCGCCGATTGGATGGAATTAGGCGAAGATGGAAAATCAGCGAAAGTCGTGAAAATGCCAGTACGCGAAAACGTCGATATTCCAATTAAAGAAAACGTTATCGTCGAGTTGTACTCGAAATAATACTGGTAGGTTTGAAGGTTCGAGAGATTATTTAATATACCCAACTTACAAGGAGAAAAAATGGCAAAAACAGCACCAAAAAATTTACTCAAAGGTCTTAAACGCCCTAAAACGGCGGAGTTCCAACATGTTGAAACCCGTCCCGACTACGGTAAGTTTGTTGCCGAGCCTTTTGAAAAGGGTTTTGGCGTTACTGTGGCAAATAGCCTCCGCCGCGTTCTCATGTCGTATATCGAAGGCGCCGCTATTGTCGCGGTTAAAATTGAAGGTGTTAGCCATGAATTTTCAACGATGCCTGGCATCAAAGAAGACGTTACACGCCTCATTTTGAACCTTAAGCGTGTGCGCCTTAAAATGGAAGGGCAAGGTCCGTTAACTCTCGAAGTTGAGAAAAAAGGAGCGGGAGTACTTATGGCCGCTGATTTCGCGGTTTCCAATAGCGTTGAGATAATGAATCCCGATTTAGTTCTTGCGCACATGAACGAAGACGCAAATCTCAAAATGACGCTGCAAATCGATAAAGGCCGTGGTTATTTACCCGCAGAAGTTACTAAAAAAATGATCGATGAAGTAGGAGTTATTCCTATCGATGCGCTTTTTTCACCAATTACAAAAGTTAATTTTGATATAACAGAAACTCGTGTCGACCAACGTACAGATTACGACAAACTGACATTCGAGATATGGACAGACATGACAATTTCGCCCGAAGATGCAATGGCGTATGCGGCGAAAATCCTCAAGGAACACTTAACAATCTTCATTAATTTCGCAGAAGAAATGTACGAAGAAGAAGAAGAGTTTGATGAAACCGATGAGCGCTTGAAAAAAGCGATGCAAATTGCGCTTGAAGATATGGAAATGTCGGTACGTACAATTGCAGTGTTGCGCAGCTTGGATATGCGCAACGTCAAAGATATCATTACACGCTACGAAGACGATTTACGCAAAAGCAAGCACTACTCAGACAAAGTACTCCTACAGCTTAAAAGTAAACTTGCCAATATGAATCTTGCGTTTGGCATGCGCGACGGTCGGTAAGGGTACAGTCTAAAGCGAGCACAATAGAACGGTAAGAGATATACGAGGACAGAATGAACAAAGGTAATAAAGTAAAACATCTTAATAAAAAGGTTGGCCACCGGCAAGCGATGCTCGGTAACCTTGTGCAGTCGCTTTTCTACCACGAAAATATTACAACAACAGTTGCAAAAGCAAAGGTTACACGGCAAATTGCAGAAAAGCTTATTACGCGTGCACGCGAAAATCAGAAGGATTCTCTAAGCGCCGCGCAAAAAGTACATAACCTACGCGAAGCGGCAAAAATTGTAAAAGATAAAGAAATTTTACATAAACTTTTTAATGACATTGCGCCGCGCTTTGTCACAAGGCCTGGCGGGTATACGCGTATTTTACGCGTTGGCCAGCGTATTTCCGATGCTTCCGAAATGGCGATGGTACAGCTTGTCGAGAAAAAAGAACTAGCGCAACTTAAAGATGACCGTAAAGCGGTACGCGCGGCGCGCGCTAAAACAAAGAAGAAAACCGTAAAGGCCGAAAAGCCAGCCAAAGAAAAGAAAGCCACAAAAGCAAAAAAATAATTTACTCTATTAGCGCCTCATTGTTTAGAGGCGCTTGTGGGTTAGAATGTAGATTCACAGGTTCCTACTTGTTGCCGTGTTTCGCTGTCTGGAACTATCTTTTTATAAGAAATTTATCCCATGAAAATAAATACGATTCGTAATTCCTTTCTCTCTTTTTTCGAGAGTAAAAATCATTTGCGCGTACCGAGTGCGTCGCTTTTGCCGTCTTTTGACCCAACGCTACTTTTTACAACAGCGGGAATGGTTCCTTTTAAAGATTATTTTTCGGGAGCAAAAAATCCTCCTTCGCCACGGTTGGTCTCTGTACAAAAATGTCTACGGACAACAGATTTAGAATCTGTCGGAAAAACTAAGCGGCATCTTTCTTTTTTCGAGATGCTGGGGAATTTTAGCTTTGGTGATTACTTCAAAAAGGAGGCAATCGAGTTTGCCTGGGAGTATTCAACCCAGTTTCTTCCTTTTCCTAAAGAAAAAATTTGGATTAGCGTCTTTGAAAATGACGACGAAGCAGTAGAAATTTGGCATAAACACATTGGGGTTCCTAAAGAGCGTATTGTACGTTTGGGCCGCGCTGATAATTTTTGGGGTCCTGCGGGGGACGCGGGTGCGTGTGGCCCGTGTAGTGAACTTTACCTCGACCGTGGCGAAGAATTTGGAACCGATAAAGAAAACCAAGCGCCCGGCGGTTCGGGCGATAGGTTTATGGAATTTTGGAATTTGGTTTTTAACCAATTTGATTTCCAAAACGGAGAATACCTTCCGCTTAAAAAAACAGGAATCGATACTGGAGCAGGTTTAGAGCGTTTGGCGACGCTAACCCAAGGTGTGGATTCTGTCTTTGACACCGATGAGCTAAAACTTTTGCGGCAAAGTGCTGCGCAAATTTTTAAGGCTAATTACACAGATAGTGCAGTTACTCCGCTGCGTGTAATTACAGACCACATACGCACTCTTACTTTTGCAATGTCCGATGGTATTTTCCCTTCAAATGAATCGCGTGGGTATGTTCTTCGCCGCGTTTTACGCCGTGCAATGCTTTTTGGCCGCAAGCTTGGACAAAAAGAACCCCTACTTTACAAACTGTGCGATACAGTTAAAGATATTTATGGAGAATTTTATGTAGAGCTTTCGGAAAATATTCCCTTTATTAGCGACTATATCCGCGAAGAGGAAGGCCGTTTCCTCCGTACTTTAGAATCGGGAGCGCACCGTTTAGAGGAAATGGTTATCGCCGCAAAAGAAACACAGAAAAAAACTCTTTTAGGTAAAGATGTCTTTCAGCTTTACGACACATTCGGTTTTCCACTCGAAATGACGGTTGAGCTTGCCGAGCAAGAGGGGCTTACTGTTGATGTAGATGGATTTAAAATACAGATGGAGAAACAGCGCGAACGCGGGCGTGCTGCTTGGAAGGGAGTCGTTACTCTCCCTATCGCTCAAGAAATTAGTACTGAGTTTATAGGTTACGAAACGCTTGAAGGGACTGGCACAATTGTAAGTTTAGTGCAAGATAACCAAAGCGTTGGTACTCTTTCGGAAAAAGATTTAAACACGCTTTCTTTTCTTGTTGCAGACAAAACTCCCTTTTACGCCGAAGGTGGCGGTCAGCTTGGGGATAACGGGTTTGTGAAAACACAAACGGCAAGCGCACGCATTACAGATTGCCGCAAGCAAGGTGATGCGTACGTGCACCTTGTTACACAAATTGAGGGAACTTTTCGCGTTGGCGACAAGGTTGAATTTTTTGTTGATAAAGAAAGGCGCGATGCATTGAAAAAGCACCACAGCGTGACACATTTACTCAACGCTGCGCTCCGCAACAAACTTGGCAACCATGTCAAGCAAACAGGTTCCTTGGTACATCCTGATTATTTACGGTTCGATTTTTCGCACCCGAAAGCGCTTTCGGTCGATGAAGTCGTCGCGCTTGAGCAAGCTGTAAACGGCGCAATTGCCGCCAATATAAAAGTTGAAACAGCAGTACTTAAAAAAAGTGAAGCAGAAAAGCGTGGCGCTGTGATGGCGTTTGGTGAAAAATATGGCGACGTGGTGCGTGTGGTTGAAATGGGGACTTTTTCTAAAGAGTTTTGTGGAGGCACGCACGTTGCACAAACGGGAGATATCGACACGTTTTTTATTTTGAAAGAAGCTAGTCCCGGTGCGGGAAATAGGCGTATCGAAGCGGTGGCAAGTAGCGCTGCGCGGAAAGTACTTAGCCAGCGTGTAAAGCAGCTAATAACCTTATCGCAAGAGATAACAGATGCTACGCTTTTGCAAAAAGTCCACGCACTCGAAAAGAAAATGCAGGCCGAAGTAAATCAGCCTCTTTGGCGCGAAGTTCTTTCTGTAGAGATGGCGTTAAACCATGCTTTGGAAGCTGTGCGCAAGGAAAGAAAAAAAATGGGCGCGTCTTTAAGCGGCGCTGAAGCGCTACTCGAGGATCTTTTTTCGGGCACAAAAAAAACAAGTTCAGGGATTGCATTTTATGTAAAAGAATTTACAGGAAAAACTTTGGATGAACTTAAAGCGCTTGTAGATAAAGCGCGTGAAAAAAATAGCCAAGCAGTCTATCTTGTCTATTCGCAAAGTGAAACGGTTACTGTTTTTGTTTGTGGCACAAGTGCGCAATGTGCCGCACAAAATAAAATCCACTTAGGACAACTACTTAAGGGCATGCCAAAAGATCTGGGCGTAACCGGCGGTGGTAAAGCAGAATTTGTGCAAGGCAAATTCTCGTGTAGCGTAAATGACTTTGAAGAGAAATTAACGGCGGAGCTTTAATGATTGTCGGTGTCGGCGTAGATATTTGCGAAAACGATCGCATTGCCGAAATGCTCGACAAGTATAACTCGCGATTTTTAAATCGTGTTTTTACGCGGGATGAAATTACATATTGCTTGGATAAAAAAGAACCTGCACCACATTTGGCGGCACGTTTTGCGGTAAAAGAGGCGTTTATTAAGGCATTGGGAATGCCGCGTGATTTGCGTATTTCGTACCGCGACGTAAGCCTAAAAGGCAGCGAAGGAAAAAAAGATATTCACGTCACAGGGCTTCTTGCAAAGATGCTTGCGACAAAGTCAGTAACGCGCATCCATTTTAGTATTTCACACGCCCGCGATTATTCAAATGCATGCGTTATTTTAGAACGTGACGCAACTTAAGCATGATTGAGCCACATTTACAACTCGAAAAAAATGAACAGGAAAACCAGGTACGCCCCGTCTCGCTTGCCGATTTTATTGGGCAAAAAGATCTAGTCGAAAATTTACGTTCATTTTTAAAAGCAGCATCAATACGCAAAGAACCTTTAGACCATATTTTGCTTTCAGGGCCGCCAGGACTTGGAAAAACGACGCTTGCGCGTATTGTTGCACAGGAAACTGGAGCACGTTTTTCACAAGTGACTGCGCCCAATATTAAGCGCCCAGGGGATTTGGCAAAAATTTTAAGCGGTTTATCTACGCACGATGTTCTTTTCATCGATGAAATACACCGTCTACCTGTCGCAGCGGAAGAGCTTCTGTACGGAGCGATGGAAGACCGCACCATCGACATCGCCGTGGGTGACGCGGTACTTGCAAATTCTGTACAAATTACTTTGCCGCCTTTTACTTTGGTAGGCGCGACGACCCGTCCGGGAGACTTAACGGCGCCTTTACGCGATAGGTTCGGCATTAAATTCCATTTGGAATTTTACGAAGAAGACGATCTTATAAAAATTATCGAACGCGCCTCGAAGCTTTGGAAAATCCCTGCAGAAAAAAATGCTACGAGGGCAATTGCACGCCGCGCACGAAGTACTCCGCGTATTGCGCTACACCTTTTACGCCGTGTGTGGGATTACGCTTTGGCAGAAAGTGAATCGCTTACAAAAGCGGTAACGGAAGAAGCGGCAAAAGCTGCGTTCGAAAGAATGCATATTGACGCCGAAGGGATGACAAAACTTGACCGCCAACTTCTTTTGACTATTGCAAACCACTACCAAGGCGGCCCTGTTGGGTTAAAACCCCTTTCGTCGATTCTCGCGGAAGATTTAGCGACGCTTGAAGATTTTGTTGAGCCATACCTAGTGCGCCGTGCATTTATCCGCAGAACTCCGCGTGGGCGCGTGCTTACAAAAGATGCTTTTCAGCATTTAGGGTTAAAGCCAACTGGCGACGTTTCGTTGTTTGATATTTTACGGTAATATGAAAAAAAATCTGATGTTTCCACTTAAATATTCTTTTTTCGTAGTTGTTTTCTGGGCAGTGTCTCCACGCGTAGTTTTTTCGTTAGAGAAAAATTATTTCTCTCTCCAGCGCTATAAACCTGTGTTAGGTGAAATTGTTCCAGTTAGCATTCACAGTAGTTTTTTTACAAATTTAAATTTTTCAAAATCTAATTTTCCCGCAGAGCGGCCGTTTTTTCAATATGGTGTCGACGCTACTAAAAGCGAAGAATCGAAGTTGCGCCGCGGCGAGATTATTTTTTTTATTTCGTACCCGTTTACTTTTTTGGCAAGTCTTGCTACATACTCGCTTTTTAGCTATACCCTCACTACTTTAGAAGGGCATACGAAATTTGCTCCCGACGGCACATTCTACGCATTATCCGCGATTACGGCAGCTTTTTTAAGCGTTGGAGTTGCGTTAAACGACTACGACGCAATCAACGCACAAAGTAAAGACGAGACAAGTTATCTTTCTTGGTCGCGTAGAATTTACTAAGATACGCCCTAAGTTTTTATTCTGGCTGTGCGCGGCGTGCAAGTAAAAAGAAAAATGCTGCGCTTAAAGCACCAACAATTCCCAACGCAGATACGCTTCCGATAAAAGGAAGAGTCCACTGGCTAGGAGATAAATCTTCGCGTACCAGAAAAAGGACTGCAAAGCAGAGCGAAATTAGCCCCATAGTATTAAACTGGTTGCTGCGTTCGCGTGTTTCTTTTTCGGGTGGGCGCGTTACTTCAATTTGGAACTTGCCGGTTGATATCATTCCAATTGTTTTTAAAATTTGCTCTGGAATTTTTTCTGCGTACTCAAGGTAGTCGGGAAGCGCACGTAAAATGGATTTTCCATAGCGTGCGAGCGACATTTGCTCTGCAAAAATTTTCTCCATCATGGGGCGTGAAACTTTCGCCAAATCCATTTTGGGGTCTAAAATTGCGCCTACAGCTTCAATGGTGATGATGCACTTTGAAGAAAGAACTAAATCGCCGTGGAAGTAAAGGCGGTGCTTTGCGCCAATATTCATTGTATCGAAAATAAGGCGGCCTAACGAATACTCTTTAAACGCCGCTGCACTCGACCACCTTTTAATTTGTTCTGCAAGTTCGGCGCGGAAGCCTTGGATATCGGCACGGCGTCCGGGTTCAGTGAGTTTCACGAGGTAGCTTGTTGCGTGTTCAAACTCGCGGATTACCGTAAAATAGTAGTAGAGAAACATATTGTTCCGCGTTTCGGGAGTGTACGAGCCTATCATCCCTAAGTCGATGAAGCAGAATTTCGTACGGTCTACAATAAACATATTCCCCGGATGCGGATCGCCGTGGAAGAAGCCGTCGATATAGAGCATTTTAAGAACAGCCTGGGCTCCACGTGCAGCAAGCTTTGGGCCGTTGATTCCGAATCTTTTAATTTTGGCTCTATCGTCTGGTTTTATTCCGTCGATAAATTCCATTGTAAGTACACGACGCGATGTATAATCCCAATATATTTTAGGAAAGAGGATATCGTCCCAGTCCTTAAAATTTTCACGGAATATATCTGCGTGTTTACCTTCTTGCGCAAAGTCTAGTTCGCGCATGGTATACTTTGCAAATTCTTCGACAAAATGCGCAGGGCGGTAGTCGCGCAGTTTTGGGATGCGCTCCATGACAAACGCCAAACGGCGCATGACGTTAATATCGTCGCTAATAAGGCGCATGATTCCAGGGCGTTGCACTTTAACAACAACCTTTTCACCCGTGCGAAGACGTGCGATATGCGCTTGAGCAAGAGAAGCCGAAGCGACGGGTTTTTCTGTAAATTCGGCAAATATATGCCGAATGGGCATGTTGAACTCTGCCTCGATGACGCCCTTTGCTTCAGCGTAAGTTATAGGTGGTACTTGGCTTTGTAGTTTGCGTAGTTCAAACGTAATACGTTCGGGAAGCATATCGTCGCGTAGCGATAAAATTTGGCCAAGCTTAACATACGTTGGTCCCAAGCGTTCCAAAGTTTGGCGGAACTGTACTGGAAAACGTGCGTAATTTTTAGGCCTACGGAAAAGGCGGCGTACGACTCCCGCGATAAAACGGCGTCCAAAAGAGCGTGGGCGCAATCCCCTTGGGCGGTACAAATAACTAATAAATACATCGATGAGTAAATCGATGAAAATCGAGTTTACCGCGAGCATTCGGCGGATTTCATAATAGGCGCGGCGCATTATGTTTGAGACAAAGTATTTGCTTCACGTGTCAAGATATAAATGTTTTATAAATTAAAATGTGTCTAATATTCATACCCAATCGAAAAAGCGCCCTGCCAGTCGCCAATGGGTTTTGAAGTCTTTAAGTTCCAAGGGGTACCCCAGTCAATTTTTATCATGAGCCCGGGAAAGAGGATATACCTTACGCCAAGGCCGTAAGCAAGTAAAAAATCTTGGAGTTTATTGGTTTCAGTATTATATCCTTTAAAAAGCTTGGGATTATCAAATACTCCACCACCGTCTAAAAACATAACCATTGAAAATCCGCGTAAAACCCATGGTGCAGGAAATCCAAAAAGCAAGGCGTCGAGTAGGGGAAAACGGAATTCTAAATTAAAGAAAAAAGCGCTTTCACCGCGCAACGACCAAAACTCGTACGAACGTAAATTAAAAGGACCGCCTATAATCCATGGGAAGTAGCGGGCGTCGGGACCATTGGAGGTAGCGGCGTACACACGGCTTGCAAAAATATAGCGTTCGTAAATATTCCAATAGTAACGCGCCTCGACGGTATTGCGGTTGAGCACGTAGTCGCGCCCCGATACATTAAAAGTCTGTTCGCCTATATACGCAAAGTGCCAACCTTTTAAAGGACCAATTATCGAGTAAAGTACGTTGTTGTGTATAAAACCGTACTCAACCGAGTAAAGGTTTGTGAAGCGGTTGGGTTGTAGTCTTGCGTCGGGAACAGAGCGATCGAAAATGAAAGCCTCTTCGACGCGTGCTGTATTAAAGCGCAAAAGAAGGGAATCAAACGGCGTTAAGGGATAGTTCATCCCGAAATACGCGCCGAATTTTAGGACAGACCCTACGTAATTGGGATACCAAAAAAGTCCGTTTAACGATTGCAAGTCTATAAGGTTTACCGGCGAAATTGCGAAAGTTGTGCGGTATAAACCCCAATTCATTTTGACGCGCTTTTTTAAGTACGCATAGTTGAGTTCAAAAATTCCAAGGCCGTTAGTCAAAAAATTGGCAACTGCGCTAAAGCTATGGTTTCCGGTTAAGTCGGAGCCTGTGGCAGCAACCATACCCGCAAAATAGCTACCGCCGTTATATGCGCCATACCCCAAAAGAAAAAATAAAAAATCGGGGCTTATTCTCGTCGTGTAAGGCGAAAGCGTTGCTGTTTTTTTTGGGATATCGTACGCAGGCAGCAAAAAAGGTTTATACGTATGCACAACGGAGTCTGTTTCGTAAAAGTACTCTTTTTCTTTTTCGATATCGCGTAGTGCAATGTCGAATCCTTGCTCGCGAAATTGTGTATAGACAACGCGGCGCGTTGTAGTAGTTCCCGCAAGGGCGTCGCTTGCAACTTGCGCTTCGAGAGTTCCTCCGGCGGCGTCGGTGAGTTTTTTCTTTTCTAATGTGTTTCTGTCGAGGATATAAATGTTTTGTATTCCTGTGTGGTTCGAGACAAAAAGAATTTTATCGTTTGATTTGTTTTCGTAAAATTGCGCAGATGTCTGTTTACCCGTTTCGTGCGTTAGTTGCCTTGTTTCGTGGGTTTCTAAATTTTTCTCAAAAAGATGGTACGTAGCGCTTTCTAAATTACCTTCATTGTTTTTGTTCGACGAGTACACGATATACTTTGCGTCTGCCGAAAGGGTGGGGTCTTTTTCAGAAAAATTATCGTCGGTTATTTTATCTGTTTTTCCTGTTTCTAAGTGGATGCGGTATACGTCGGTGACTCCTAAAGTTGCTCCAACGAAAACAGCATATTTCCCGTCTAAGGAAATGCGCGGCATCATAACCATGTCGACTGCGGGAGCAATACGTTTTACTATAGTGCGTTTTTCGATGTCGAAAACAATCAGCCTGTCTTTTCCTTGGCTACGCGCAGAAAAAAATATTTTTTTTCCATCTGCCGTAAAAGACAAACGGTTTGTTAAAAGGTGTAATTGGAAAAAAGTAGGATTGTTTGAACTGGTAAGGAGTACCGTGTCGAAATCCGATAAATCTTCTGGCCTTTTCAAAGAGTAGTCTTTTGCAGTTTTAAACTCTTTGAGGTCGCGTAAAAGAAGTACGGGATAAAACCCACGTGCGGTAATGTACGCAATTTTTGTCCCGTCGGGAGATATTGCCGCGTGCAGGTTAATCATCGACTCATCGTCGTTGTGGCGGGTTATGAGGGGGCCGTCTTCGTTGTCGTATTTTTTTTGTGCAAGCGGAAAATAAAGCCGCTTAATAAAGCGCCGCCAATCGCGGTCGAATTCCTCGAAAGGAATTCCCAAATTTGTTTTGATCGCTTCTTCAATACCACGCAAATCGCGCAAGTCGCGTAAAATTTCCCCAAGCTTATACTCTCCGTATGTGTCGGCAATGTATCGCATCACCGACTGGCCTCCCTTGTAAAAAACAAACGGGTTTGGTACGCGGTATTCCGTCATCATTTTGAGGGTGGGCAAAGTGTCGGTGAGGGCGGCGTCGCGCATTTGCATGTCGACACTTGCATCCCAGCCGAGAGAAAAGAACTCCGCCATACCTTCTATAAACCACAGCGGAGGCTCTCCCGTTTGTATAAGCGAAAACGAATTGCCGATACTTCCCGCAAGAAGGATGTCGTATTGGAAAGCGTGTACAAGTTCGTGGACAACAACGTGGCGGTATTCGTCGAGGCTTCCTAAATAGGGGACGACAACGCGCCTTTTGATGCGCTCGGTAAAACCACCCGTACCTTCGTCGATGGCGAAGGGAATAATGTTCGTCGATTGGAAATGCCCATGCGAGGGGTATATAAAGATGGGAGTTACCATCGAAAGGCGGTGCGCAAGTTTTTGGCTCAAATAAATGTTTGCCGCCTCCGCATACCCACGTGTTTTTTCGGCGAGGTGGTTATACCCCCTGGGAAAGTAGATATCGAAGTGTTCGCTTTTTAAAAGCTGCCATTCGATTTCTTCCCAGTTAACCTTTTGGACAGCCGATAAGGGGAAAAAAAGTATAGCGCAAAGGCAGAGTGCAAGCCGTAAAAGCACAGGCGAGAAGCCGTAAAAATTTATCGCCTGGGTGTATAGCATGGCGTCTATGCACAGAGGTGTCTTACTTCACGCCGTCAAGAATATGGTTCAAAACAAAAATCAAAGGCAAGGCTTACCGCTACGGCTGCAAGCCTTGGATGACTTCGGTCGCCACCGTGTCTAACTTATCGGTAAACACAAAGTGCCCCGCACCTGAAACTTCTAAAACAGAACGTTTGGTGCCGCCCAGTGTCGCACTCAGTGCATTGGCCACCGGCTTACCCAACTTGGTATCGCACGCACCCACGATGAACGCCGACTTGCCAGTGTACGAAGCGTTGGTCGATACAAAATCATAGCCGTACGTCACCGACGGGCCAGCAACCGGGTTTGCTAAAAGACCGTTTTCCATTGTCTTGATGGTGGCGACATAGCCAAAACGCCAGAACGGCACTTTTTTGTAATCGTTCTCGCTGCAATAGTAATAGGGCTGCGCCGAAAGAAAATTGATGAAACGGAAATCGAGCTCGGCGTGGCTTTCGCCCAACAGGTTGCGCTGCCACGTGTAGTCACCCGCAGCGGTGTTAAAAATCGATTCGAGCAAGTCGTCGTCTTTGTTGTTCTTGGGCGGCATCGACGAAATAAAAACCGCATGCGTGACGTTGGCGGGGTATTTGGCGATGTACGCCTGGAGTAGCGCGCCACCGAACGAATGAGCGACGACTTTCATGGGAGCACCGAAATATGCTACACGGATGGCTTCTAAATCTTCGACATGGCCTGCCACCGAAAGCGAAGCATCCGACGGGTCTAACCGTTCAGAAAGACCGCCGCCACGCTGGTCGTACATGACAATTTTGGCATTATTCATTGCCGGGTCAGCCTTAACTTTATCCTTTAAGGGTATAAGCGAGCGGTAGTCATACCCAGGGCCACCATGTAGGAAAACAATGTAATCGGTACCAGTACCTTGGCTTTCAACGACTAAGTGCAATTTCGTACCGCGTATAGTTGCCGCTGGTAGCGATGCGTCGTCTTTGACCGTCTTGGGTACCAGAAAGCCGTCTTGCGATGGGTCGTTGCCGCACGCTGCGAAAAAGAGTGTGGCGAACACCAACGGCAACGCCTTGGGGGCAAACGCATGACGCACAAACTTTTTAGGTAAAATAAAACGTTCCATTATTGTACTCCTCCTTTATTATTCTCCTCTTCCGATTTTTTTTGAATGGCATCAAAATAATACGTCACGTTAAACGAAATCACCCCGTCGGTGACGGCACGCGCCAAAGGGCTCTTGCTCTCTTCGATGGGCAATGTGAGCCACAGGCGCAAACCGGCGGCGAAGTGGTCGGTGAAACGCCAATACCCCGAAACGCCGTAGTGCAGCATCGCCTCAAAACCTTTTGCGTAAAAGCCCGACTTCGCTTCAGGAAAATTTTGGGTGACCATGTCGTTCATCCCCACGTAGGTGGTGAGCTTGGGTGAAAGCCCCAAGTCTAAAGTCGCCGCCCATTTTTCGGCGATGTAACCCACCTGTCCTTGGAAATCAAGATGCCACGCAAACCCCGACCACGCCGGCGTGCGCAACGTGTAAATACGGGTGCCTGGGGTTAAGTTAAAACCCCAGTTGTTGTAAAAGCGGTGCGTCCAGTGGGTGTGCAATCCCAAACGGTACGAGCCGGGGGTGTTGAAAATTTTGCCGGTGGGTATTGCAAATGAAATATCGAGCGGTACGAGTGAGAATAATTTGGGCGTTACATACCCCCCCTCAACAACGACTGCTCCGTCGACGCCCGCACCCGCGTACACCATATTACCGTCGGCTGCGCTCTGGATGCTTTCGGCAAAGAGATGTCCCGCACCCACAAAAAAACAAAGCGTGATGTATTGCCATTTTTTCATATCTACCTCTATAGTGTTCTATACCGTTCGACATAGCGTTGTGCTAAAAGACGGATTAAATCTAAAAATAAAACTGCCGATTCTTTGGGGTGTATTTCAATCAATTGCTCTGCCTTGTCGGCGGCAATCATGAGCAGCTCGGCGTCTTCTAACGCCACCACGGTGGATGTCCGTGGGCTACGCATTAAAAAACCCAATTCGCCAAAAACTTCACCCGGCCCTAAAATAGCAATGCTCTGCTTGGTTTGGCCGTCGTTAGAAAATAACACGTCGAGTGTGCCTTTCAAAACTAAGTACATCTCGTTGCTCATTTCGCCTTGTTTGAGTACCGTATCGCCTTTTTTGGCATGGATAAGACAGCTTGATTTGAGCTTCTGCGATATTTTATGGAAATTTTCGGGGAGTGTGCCCGCGTGTGAAACCATATTCGCTAACAACTCTTGAGAGTCGAACTGCTGCACAAAAACGGCATTGCCAAACTTGGGGAACTTTGTATTGTACCATCCTTCCATGCTGCGTGTATCCGAGCGGTGGCGTGCCAAAACAAAAAGAGGCGATGATACTTTTTCAAGATAAGGCGTGTCGTTGAGTAAAATCACCATCGGTATTTTATACCCCAACACCTCGTCGGTGAAATTCGCCGCGTAACGCCGAAAACCCAATGCTTCGTAAAATTTCACCAAGTGCGGCGAGCAATCGATAAACACTATGGGGGCGTTGTTGAGTTCGCATTGGCGGTACGCTTCTAGAATGAGTTTCCACGCCGCTTTGCTGCGCGCGCGGTAATCCTTGCGGATTAAAAAGCGCGAAATGAGCATCCGCGCCGACCCTTTGTACGTTTCGGTAAAGTGGTGTGTCTCGTATTTGGCTAAAATCTCTTCGCTAACATTTTCGTCGGTGAAAGTGTGTAGGCGTATAACGCCAACGATTTCATTATCGCTATTGCGGATAAAAAAGTTGAGGCTTTCGTCGTCGACACGATCTTTTAACCGGCGCGCCGTATCGTCCGACCACGGGAAATGAAACCCCATCTCTTCAGTGTAAACTTCGTACCGAAATCGAAATACTGCGCCGAGTTCGTCTGCATTTTGTGCAAGCTCGACTTTACCTAAAGCTTTTAACTCGGTTTCACTCATGGAATGAAACCTGAATATCGCTCCAGATTTTATTCAAGTTATTGAGTGATTTTTCCTGCCACGCCACCGCTTTGCTACCCACAACCGCCAGCTTCGTCGTGTTTTTTTTACGCATCGCAATCACAAACATACTGAGCGTGGTGATCCCCGCACTGTTCAAGAATTTAAGCCCTTGAAAGTCTAACGTCAACGTGTCGCTTGCGGTAAGCGGTTCGGCGCAGGCAGCAAGCAAATTTTTTATCGGCTCGTATTCGCTAACGCCTTGTAGGCGAATGTTGCCTTGAAACTTTATTGTCTTTGCGCCTTCTTCATACACGACGCTATAATCATTTTCGCGAATATCCATTTTATACCCCTTGTACCGAAATATAGGCCTTTGTTGTAATCTCGGTGTGCTTGCCGTCTTCAAGTTCTTTGAAACGGAATGCCATTTGTACCGGATAATCTTTCAGAATCATCATGAGCCCAATACCTGATGTCTTATTATTATTTTCGTCCCGTTCTTCGAGACTCTTAAAGTATAACTCTTCGATATTTTCAGAAAGGAGCGTGTTCGCTATTTTCTGAAAATTCTGCGCCACCGTGTTAACGGTTTGATTTGTCACTTCGATTTGCAAAATGCTGGAATAGTGTTTCAGTTGAATCGATACCGGCGCGCGCTGCCGACTAAATTTGGCGGCATTTTCAATAAGCTCGTTCACCACCGTTGAAAGGTTCATCAACACATTCTCATCTTTGTCGGTGCGCGGGGGATTACCAAACGAATAGAACGCACCGATGAAGTCGGCGAGCAATCCACACCGTTTCCAATGCGTCATTAAATCGATGGGATGGAACTCAAACTTCGCTTGACTCTCAGCGGGGATCGCGCCGGCGATTTTATCAAATTCGCCTAAAACTACTTCTTTAGCCATATTCTCTCCTCCTTAATTAAAGAAATTAAATTAGTTATGTGCGGCGCACGACCACCAGTGTAATGTCATCTAAAAGAGGGACATCCCCCTGCCATGCTAAAATTTCCGCTTTCAACGACTCTACAATTTCTTGCGGCGATTGGTGTGCGTACTTTTTGAACGCAGTGGCCAAACGCTTTTCTGAAAATTGTTCTTTACTTGCGTTCTCCGCCTCGGTGGCCCCGTCGGTAAAAAGTAAAATTTGATCACCTCTGTTGAGCGTTAAACTGAGCGAATTGATAGTGTATGAAATATCTTCCATGAGGCCGACATAAATCCCCAAGTTAGCGGTGTCGTGCACTTCGAGAGTGCCGTCTTGGCGCACAAGAACCACTTTTTCGTGCTGGCCGCAAATATCGATACGCCCATTTTCATGGCGCAATAAAGAGAGCGTCATGTTGCGTGTGTCTTGAAGGCGGCCTTGGATGTTTTTGTAAAGAAGGCTGTTGAGTCTTTCGAGAGCAGTGCCTAAAGAGGGCTCGGGGTCTTCGAGCAAAATACGGAAAGCCGATTGTACCATAAGCATCACCACACCCGACGCGAGGCCATGGTCTGTTACGTCGCCGATGCCGATGTAGGTGCGGGCATCTTTGGTGAGCACGTCGTAGTAGTCGCCGCCGACTTCGCTTGCCGGTTGCATGAGTGCGCCAATGTCGAGTCCTGTGCACGCTTTCAATTCTTTCGCACGGGGCAAAACCATCATTTGCAATTTTTGCGCTACTTGCAGCTCTGCACCCATGCGCATGTTTTCCATTTCGAGTTTGCGCTGCGCATCACCTGCGTCACGGATTTTATTTACCACTTGTGGTATCGCTTTCAAAATTTTTCCGATAACGCCGCCTTCAGAAAATGCTACCAAGACAGAAATCGACATGAGAAGTCCCCAGAGGATAACAAACTGCAACACGCCCTTTGTCGGTAATTGGAAAGGAAACCCTGCCGGCGCTTGGAGCACGTATTCAAAACCAAAACCGAGGCGGCTAGCCAAAAAAAGCATGTTCAAGAACGCCACCGTAGCGTACACCAACGCCGCCCAGCGGTTGAGCATCACCGCCGTCAAATAAATGAGCACGAGTGAAATAGAGACATCCCACAAAAAGCTGAGCGGCAAGTTGCTATTGGCCTGCACGGTAACAATCGAAACAAGTTGCAAAATAAGAACCGTCGCCCATGTCGATAGCCGCACAATCGTGGGGTTTCCACTTGTGCCTTTTATTTGTTGGCGTAAGTTATAGATACCCGACGAAAGCATAATTAAATGCAACGCAGGATATAAATACCAGTCCCGCGCAGGGTTGGCAAAATTACCAAACTTCACGAGAGTCAAAGCGTTGAACACCAATACTGGCAAACTGATAATGAAGTTAAAGATAATCAAAAGACGAATTTTAACGTTCTTGGCGGGCGCAACAAGCATTGCCTCGGCGTCGGAAAGAAGGTTTGCGCCGCGCATTGTCGATTGTTCTTTCATACAGTTTTCCTTTTTGTTGGTTTAGGCACGGGTGTGTTTGGCATCAAATGTTCCTATAAATTATTTTTTGTACGCGTGGAAAGCAATAGAAATTTCGCATGTACTATTGGTGGATGCCATATAATGCGATCTTGCTTTTTCGTAGAGTTCGGTAATTTCTGTGCGCTGGCCCATAAAGGTAAACATGCTCCAAAACGTCATTTTCCCTAGGTGGACATTGGGATAGTCAATTTGTGGTGCGTCTTCTTTACCTGTGTTGTCGACGCGGACAGATTCTTGCTTAAGGGGAGTAAATCCCGCTGCTTTCGATAGAGAATCCATGCGCGACATAATTGTACGATCAGCTTCATAAATTTTAAGGTGTCCCTTCACAAGGGCTTCCATTTCTGCTGTTCCCTTAAAAGTGGAATCGTCGACATCTAAGATGAATAAAACTCCGCCCGGTTTCAATACACGGTAGATTTCTGCCAAAGCAATTGCAGGTTCGCGTAGGTGGATAAAGATAAAACTTGCTTGAGCGATATCGAACTGTGCGTCCATGGCAGGTATTTTATAAATACTTCCCTTACGCCAATCGATATTGGGGAAATTCATGCGTGCGTACTCAAACAAGTTGTCGGAGAGTTCAACTCCCGTAAACGTAAACTTAGGGAAAAGCGTTGTAACGAGAGAAAGGTGTATGCCTGGGCCTGCGCCCAAGTCGATAAATTTAGGATTTTCGGAAGAGGTGGGCAGCTTGATGTTTTTGATAAAATAACACTGTGCGGTAAAAAGTAGTCTTGCTTGTGCTGCGAGCCTAGGCAGTTCTTCGGAGAGATCTAACGGTGAAGCGTACAAATTTTCACTGTCGAGTGCGTTAGGTGTATTATTTGCCATATTTATTCCTTTGTGCGGGAGTGAAAACCATACTTGGTATGGATGGATATTCTAACAAGGAAAAAAGCATTGCTTAGGTACTCACGTATCCAAAAAAAGCCGTATGGAAAATCAATCAGAGTTTGCAGTATTGGAAGAAAGGCTAAAACTGCTCGAAAGTAAAATTTCAGTCCAGGATTTTACAGTATTTATGGAGCTTATAAAAAAAAGTTCTGCGAAATACAGTGAACTTATGTCAGATCTTAACGATCAACGGTTAATGTATGAAACGACGCTTGAACATTCTACCGAAATTGAAAATGAACTCAGCGTAAAGAACGATCAAATCACCACTCTTATGGAGCAAATGAAAAAATACCTTTCGTCGCAGCTCTATGACTTAATCGTACACGGGAATATATCCAACGACACGCAGCAAAACCAACGCAAAAAACTTTCTATATTTTTTTCAGACATCGTGGGCTTCACCGACTTAACCGATTCGGTCGAGCCCGAACTTTTAGCCACACTCCTCAACGAATACTTAGATGAAATGAGTAAAATTGCGCTCAAATTCGGCGGCACCATCGACAAGTTTATCGGCGACGCGATTATGATTTTCTTTGGTAACTCTGAAGACGCCGACGACAGAAAAGAAGCGCAGAACTGCGTTCTCATGGCGTTGGAGATGCAATCGATGATGAAACGTATACGCGACTCGTGGAAAAACCAAGGTATCAACCACCACCTGCGCATCCGTGTCGGTATCAACACCGGCTATTGCACCATCGGCAATTTCGGCAGCAGCGAGCGGATGGACTACACCATCATCGGCGGTCAAGTGAACGCCGCTGCGCGGCTCGAGCACTTGAGCGAGAACGGCGGCATCCTCATCAGCGGTTCAACGTATCTGCTCGTTGAAGACATTGTCGACGCCGAACTGCGCGGTCAAATCCAAGTCAAAGGCATCCAACGCCCCATCGAAGTCTATCAAGTCATGGGTAGGAAAAATAAAGAGGAAGCGGCGACGGTTCTCATCAAAGAAAACAAAAATGGATTCGATTTGGAGCATATCCAATTCCGTGCAGGGCTCACCAGCCGACTCGAGCGCGACGAATACATTGCGGCACTGCAAAAGGCGTTAGAATTGCTCAATTTGTCGCCTGAAATTGCGCCTAAAAGCCTGTTGGATAAGTAGTAGCTATGGAAAAACAGCGCTATGCGCTACAAAACTGGCACAGTTGCTACTAACTCTACGATATACAAGGGAGGGATTCTATGCGCAAAGTGGCTATCTCGATTTTATTCCTTCTTTTTACTGTTAATTGTTTTTATTCTAATAAATCTCTATCCGACGCCACGCGTGCATTGGACGACGGTTGGGCAACTGGCGACAATGTGCGCTACGATTTTTCGATTACCAATGTACGCGCCACGGTGACCGGTACCACCGTCCAAGTTTCGTGGGAGAGCGCTGTTGCTTCTGACGCCGTTGTTGAATGGGGACTTCAAGATGTAACTGACAACAAAATTACACAAAACGAAAACACGAATACCCACACCGTCTCTCTGGGGACGCTTAACGAAGGCCGTTACCGTTACCGCGTTACATCCAACGCACCCGACGGCCGTGTCGCGCAGGTAGATAACATCGGCAATATGTGGTTCGATGTACGTATTTTCCCTCAGGTATCGTCTATCAACGCGACAACAGACCAAGCGACGCGCAAAATGACGGTCACGTGGACGACCGACATTAACGCAAAAGGTTTTTTAGCATTGGGCAGCACAACTCTATTGGGCGACCTTATTGCCGACGAAGGCGAAGGGAGCGCGACCACGTCGCATTCGATTACCGTTGAGATCCCTTCTTACGACACAACCTTTTATTATAAGTTAAGCTCCATCGACGAACAGGGCGATGAAACGGTGAGCGACAACGCCGGTGCGCTTTACACCGTGAATATCCAAAGCCCCGCGCCGCCGCCCACGCCTAACGGAACACAGGCGTTGCCGTACATTATCAACACCAGCACGATTGCCACCACGCCTGTTAACTATACGCACAGTGCGGATACCGCAACGAGCACACAGAATCTTATCGACCGCTATTATCCAGCCACCCAAAAAGAAGACGGCAACGAAGTGTATTACACCTTCACGATTACAAAATCGGTTACGTTCAAAGCGGCGCTCACCGTAGGCGGTGTGGCAACCGCCACTGTCGACAACGACGTGCACCTTTTGACCGATTTAACGACGGTCACGAATAAGCCGGGCGCGGATTTTAACACTTTTAGGACAGCGACACTCTATAACAATTCTTCTGCGTCGCGCGCCGATGTAAATTTACCCACAAGCGGCACAATCACGCTACCGGCGGGCACATACTATGTCGTTGTCGACGGTTTTAAGAATGCCTCAGGTACAATCAAGAACGGGCCTTTTACTTTGAACGTGCAAATGACCGAAATCAACACCGCCGACATCACCATCAACATCGGCGCTCTGCCCTATACCTACACCGACAACACGCATAGCACCGCGACCGGCGGCACGCGCAGCATCAACTACTACCCGGGGTATTCGCAAAACGAATCGGGACCGGAATATATTTACACGTTCACTGTCCCCGCAGGCAAAAAATATAAAGTCGAAGCATCGCTTTCAGGTATGCCCGTTGGAGTCGACATCGATATCCACTTGCTCTCGTCGCTTTCGCCGCTCACTGTGTTGGGACGCAACGACACAGCACTCACCCAAATACTCGACGCAGGTACGTACTACCTTGCCGCCGATACGTACGTGAATGCGTCGGGTGTCGAAAAAAAAGGAGCGTACACGCTCACCGCAAAATTTACCGACATGACAGCACTCCCCGTCACCGATCCTGTCGTTGCGGGCTATTTGACGTACTGGTCGACATCGACAACGTCAATCCAGTGGGATAAACTCACCCACCTCATTTATTTCTGTTTAGAACCTAACGCAGACGGCAGCGTAAAGGCACTTAACGGCTGGAATACAACGGCGGCGGTTACCACAGCAAAAGCGAATGGAAAAATTGTCCTTTTGTCGGTGTGCCTTTTTGGCGCCAGCAACATCGCCACCATGGTCAATACACCTGCCAACCGCACGCGTATGGTGAACAACATCGTAGCACAAGTGAAAGCGCGCGGTGCACACGGCGCAGACCTCGACTTTGAAATCCCGGGCGCATCAGCACGTACAAATCTCACCACGTTTGTACACGAACTGCGCGCTGCGTTTACCGCAGAAGGCAACGCGCCTGACGGAAAACCGTACCGCATCCACATGGCGCTCATGCCCGTCGATTGGGCGAACGCGTACGACATCGCAAACTTTATCGACGATTTAGACTATGCGATGGTGATGAGCTACGAAGGGCATAGCGCATCGTCGACGCAGGCAGGTCCCACCAATAAACTTTTTTCTCCGGTGCCGCCGTGGGCGCAAAATTTTTCGTACCAGTATTTTTTCGACCACTGGTTGGGTAAAATGGGCTACCAAAACGCGCACAAACTTTTAGGCGGTGTGGGCTACTATTTGCAAGATTTTACCACCCAAAATTTCTCTATCCCCGGAAAAAATTTAGGCGCATCGACGGTTAAAACCAAAACGTATTCATCCATCGTCCCCACCATCAACGCAGCCGTTCCCGACGGTGTGAACATAATTTTAGGTTATGAGAATACCATCAAGAACCCATATTACTTTTACAAAAAAGACGGCGCATACCACCAGGTGTGGTACGACACCCGCGCAAGCCTCAACACCAAGTACGACTACATCAAGTCGCGGCAAATGGGGGGCATCGGTATCTGGGCGCTCAACTACGACAAAGGCGTCACCGATACGTGGAACGCCCTTGGCGATAGTTGGTAGGCGTAAACTCGTGGGCTATTTTACAAGCCCCTCGTCTTTGAGTACTTTTTGCACAGCTACATCTTTTTTCATTGTATCAAAAAATGCAGAAAGTTTAGGCAGGTCATCAAATTTAATTTGCAACATATTACACCAGTTGAGCATTACAAAAAGATAAGGATCGACAATCGATTTTGTACCGGCAAGGTATGGGGCTTCCATTTTTTGTTCAACAAGTTCAAGTTTTGTGCGTACCTGCGAAGAAGCGTTTTCCTTTGTCTTCGCCACAGTCGCAGCGTCTTCTAAATAAGCAGTTGCGCCAAAATGTGGTTTAAAAAGAGGATGTATATCAGCGTTTATAATGCCCAAGTATTCGTTTATTTTGGCTCGTGTTTTTGGCGTGTTGTCTGCTAAAAGCTTTGCTTCGGGAAATTTATCTGCCAGATAATGGAGGATTGCGTTGTTTTGTGTAAGAACAACACCAGCATCGTCTAACACAGGAACTGCACCTGCGGGGTTAACTTGGGTAAGTTCGGAAGATTTTGGGTGTAGACTAACTTTTTGTAATTCGTATGGTTTTCCAATCCATTCGAGTAATATGTGTGTTGCCATTGAACATGCGCCTGGAGTGTAATAAAGTTTCACTTGTGTTGACCTTCTTTAATTTAGTTTTTATTGAATATAGTTAATTTTTTTCAGAAGCACAAAAATTCTGGAAAATAGATAGAAAAACTATGTTTCAACCAACAAAGAGACTTTACATTCTGTTCAAGGGTCAACGGTTGCATTTAATGAAAATTCTCGTTATCGAAGACGATGAAATTCAGCATGAATTGCTCAAAGCCATTTTTGCTAAGATTGGTGTTGATGCATTCTATTGTAAAACCGGCGAAGCAGGGCTTGAACGTCTCAAAACGCATTTTTTTGATGTTGTGCTTCTCGACTTGGGGCTTCCGGGCAAAAGTGGCTTGCAAGTTTTAAAATCAATCCGTGAAAATGTTCTCACAAAAGATATTGCTGTTATTGTGTTTACCGCCACTAAAACACGCGATTCGCTTATGCTCTGTATGAAATACGGTATTAACGACTATATTGGGAAACCATTCCAAACAGACGTGTTTGCCAAGAAAATTGCAAATTTAAAACGGGAGCTTGCGCTCAAAAATACTTCAGGTAAAGGGGATGTAGCAAAAGTTATTTTAGATCGAATGTCAGAAGTCGCAAAATTTACATTTGGGGGAGTGCTCAACGACGAGAGCGTTCGGCGTTTTTTAGAGTATTATACTCTTCAATTCTAAAACCAAACCAAAAACGACGAAATTATGCTCAATTTTGCGGCAATACCCAATATGGGTGAACCACAACTGCGGATGTATAAGCTTATCGCAAATGCAATTAAGCCCAAGTTGCCAATTATTGTAGGGGGGCGTAGTTACGGGCCGCTTTTGACTGTGCTTTCCGATTACGAAGAGCGCCTTTTTATTACAGAAGACGACGCGTTTGAATTCTTACAAAAACGTTAGCTATTGTTTAAAGAGCCTGCGTGAGTTCCGGCCTACCCACTAAAGTAGTAACCACTACTTTGTTAATTTTTTGTACTTGAAGCGCTTGGGTTGGTCGCCCATACGTTTTTTTCTATCCGCTTCGTATTCGGAAAATCCACCTGCAAAAAATTTTACTTGGGCGTCTCCCTCGAATGCTAAAATATGCGTCGCTATACGGTCAAGAAACCAACGGTCGTGTGAGATAACCACAGCACAACCCGCAAAATTTTCTAAACCTTCTTCGAGTGCTCGTACTGTGTTTACGTCGATATCGTTTGTCGGTTCGTCGAGAAGAAGTACGTTACCGCCATCCTTGAGCGCAAGCGCCATGTGGAGCCTGTTGCGCTCACCGCCAGAAAGCACTCCGCATTTTTTTTCTTGGTCGGCTCCTGTAAAATTAAAACGCGCCATGTATGCACGCGCATTTACAGAAAGTTTTCCTACTTTTACTTCTTGAGCGCCACCCGAAATAACGTCGAAAACAGATTTATTAGGATCGATTGCTGAATGCTGCTGGTCAACATACGAAATTTTTACTGTTTCGCCAATACTAAATTTTCCACTATCGGGTATCTCCATTCCTGCTTGTTGTGGCGCTGTTTTTGGATTGTTTTTAGCCGCTGCGGCGATAATCATACGGAAGAGCGTTGTTTTGCCCGCTCCATTGGGTCCGATAATTCCAACAATACCGTTGGGAGGAAGCTCAAAGTTTAGGTTTTCGTAGAGAAGTTTATCCCCATAACTTTTGCTCACGTTTTCGGCGATAATTACTTTGTCCCCTAAACGAGGGCCATCGGGAATATAAATTTCGAGACGACTTTCTTTTTCTTTAGCGTCTTCGTTCAAGAGTTTTTCGTATGCGCCCAAACGCGCTTTTGATTTTGCTTGCCGTCCTTTTGCGCCCATGCGTACCCATTCGAGCTCGCGCTCCAAAGTCTTGCGCCGCTTCGATTCTGCTTTCTCTTCATTTGCAAGGCGGTTAGATTTTTGCTCCAACCACGATGTATAGTTGCCTTTCCAAGGAATTCCTTCGCCTCGGTCGAGTTCCAAAATCCAACCCGCGATATTATCTAAAAAATAACGGTCGTGCGTAATGGCAATTACCGTACCTTCGTATTCTTTTAAGTGGTGCTCTAACCACTCAACCGACTCGGCGTCTAAGTGGTTCGTGGGTTCGTCTAAAAGAAGAATGTCAGGTTTTTGGAGGAGTAGTCTACAGAGCGCTACACGGCGTTTTTCTCCTCCCGATAAATTTTTGATGAGCGCAGTTTCTTCGGGGCAATTTAACGCATCCATTGCACGGCTTAATATAGAGTCGAGTTCCCAGCCATTTGCTTTTTCAATAAGCTCACCCAACTCTCCTTGGCGTTCAATCGCTTTTTCCATTTCATCGTCGGATAAATCAGTTCCCAAAGATTCGCTTACCTGCTCGTATTCGCGCAGAAGTTTTACAATTTCTCCCGCGCCTTCTTCGACAATTTGCCGTACAGTTTTTTCGGCGTCGAGCTGTGGTTCCTGTTCCAAGTAACCAACCGAATACCCCGGAGAAAAAATAACTTCGCCTTTGTCGGGTTTTAAAACGCCTGCAATGATTTTTAACAGCGACGATTTTCCAGAACCGTTGAGACCAATAATCCCAATTTTTGCGCCATAATAAAAAGAAAGATGGATATCTTTAAGAACCTGTTTATGCGGCGGATAGACTTTACTGACGTTTACCATCGAAAAAATTATTTTTTTATCATCCGACATACTTACCTCTTTATTTTTTAAAAGATTAAATTGAATTTTCGCCCATAGGAGGGGGAGGTTCAGGAGTTTGTGGAGCTTGGTACGGCGCAAAATCGGGCGGAGAGTTATACGGATGCGTTGGGATTTGTCCCGGGGCCAATATTTCTGGAGCAAACGGCGTTACTGTGAAAGAAAGCGCGAAAATTGTTGCGCTTACAAGCGAAAGTAATTGCCTACGGCGGTCAAGCGCTCCCATACCAAAATTTGGATTGATGTCTGCAAAAAGAGGGTTTAGGTTTTGGCGTATGCTGGGATGCTCGACGCCTAAATAAATAAAAATGAGTACGAAGGCGAACCAAAGCGGATAGTAAAGCGCCATTACAAAAAGAGCGGTCATAAAAAGATAACCGACAGTGCGCTGCCTTGGTCCAAAGAGGGCGTACGCAATTTGTCCACCAGAGAGAGAACCCAACGGAAAAAGATTTATAGCGGTAAAAAGGAGTCCAGCCCAACCTGCGGCAATGAGAGGATGCATCGCTATATCGTACCCTGAAGGAATATCTTTAAGTAGGTGGATAATTCCTGTAAGTATAAGCGGGTTATCAAATGCGCCACGCCCAGGAGCAACGTCACTTACCCAAACCCCAATAAAAAGAAAAGTTACCGATAAAAGAAAACTCATTACGGGCCCCCAAAATGCGATGTCAAAAAGCGCTTTAACGCTTAAGCCGACATTTGCGGTTTTGGTGACAACACCCAACGTTCCAAAAGGAGAAAATAGCGGCATGGGAATAAAAAAAGGAAGTGCTGCAAAAACTCCGTAAGAGCGTGCTTGGATAAACCGCGTGAACGCATGTGACGAAAGGATGGTCATGAGCGCAAGGGTAAAAACTCCTGCGTCGGCGTAACGTCCCGAGGAAGTTATTTGCCGTGAAAAAGTAGCACCAGACAAAAACATGGTAAAAGCTGTTAAAAAAAACAAAACCACAAACCGGCGCCGCGTTGGCGCATCTGTGTGCTGGAATGCACTGGTGAGGATTTTCCAATTGCGTTTAAGGATTGATACCATACTAGTTTATAAGTTCGGGAGTTTTTTGTTTTGTGGTTTTTTTCTTCATGGGTCTTTGTGACATCCTTCCTGTCCTTTTTTTCTTCTCTGCCTGTACAGAAACTTCTAATGCGTTTGTCTGCCGCATCGAAGGATACTCTGGCCTTTCGTGGTACGTACTCACCAAAACTTCGAGGAACGCTTTGCGTGCCCGAGACAAATCACCTAATGTAAGCGGGGATTCGTGGAACTGCTCTTCAGAAATTTTATTTTCTATAATACGGTCGATAATTACTTCAAATTCTTTTGGCGTCGCATTTTGTACAGTACGAGACGCTGCTTCGACGCTGTCGGCAATCATCACGACTGCTGTTTCGCGGCTTTGGGGTTTTGGCCCGGGGTATTGGAAGTGTTTTCGCGAAATTTGTTCGCGCATTTTTCCTTTTGCCTCTTCGAGCGCTTTGTGGTAAAAGTATTGGATTGTTGTTGTTCCGTGGTGTTCTGGAATAAATTGGATGATTTTCTCAGGTAGGCGATTTTCTCGAGCCATTTGGATTCCATCGGTAACATGGCTAATTATCATTTGTGCGGATTTAAGTGGCCCCAGTTTCTTAAAGCTTTCGGAGGTAGGATAGAGGTGCCTGTTTTCTGCATAAAAGTCGGGGTGGACCATTTTCCCAATGTCGTGGAAAAGGCATCCCACCCGCGTTAAAAGAGTGTCTCCGCCTAATGCACGTACAGCAGCTTCGGAAAGGTTTGCGAGCATGACGCTATGCGAGTGCGTTGATGGCGCGATTGCCGCCATTCGCGTTAGAAGAGGATGGTTGAAATCATTTAGCTCCCTTAAGCGAAAGGAAGTCGCCATATTGAATAAGTATTCAAGAAGGGGTAGGGCGCCAAAGGTAAGTAAAATACTTATAACGCTACTTGCAATAATTGCCGCAATTTTAAGGTCAAAGTTACGGTTAGTAGAATTTATCAACTCAAATCCCGAAATAATCAAAAAGTTAGTAAACGCAATTATAAGTCCGCCTTTAAAAAGTTGTGATCGGGTTTCCATACGTGTCGATGCGTAAAGCCCAGCAATGGCAGAAGTAAGCGCAATAAGTAAACTTTGGTTGTCAAACCCCGCAAGGATGTATGCAAAAATCGCAAGGTAAACTCCAGAGGAAAGCGCGATACGTGCGCCAAAAAGTTGTCCTGTGAGGATGCCAAAAAAACCAAAAGGCACGAAAAGGATAAAATGCACTTCGTAATCTTTAAGTGGGTTTGCGTACATGATAAGAAGCGCTGCCACAAACATGCACCAATAAAGCCCGTGGAGAATTACGTGGGAGGCATAATTACGGACTTGTTCGTATGCAAAACGAAACGTAAAATAACACAAGGACACTGCAAGTACGCTCATAACAAGAAAAACACCAAGCACTTGCGCTCCGTTATAACGCCTATGGTTATCGCGTACTTGTTCTAAAAACTTGAGTTTTTCTGCGTCGATGGTGTCACCGGCGTGTAAAAGAATCGTTCCATACTTTATGTGTTGCACAACAGGGGTTACTGTATCCGCTGCTTGCCTTCTGCGTAATTGTGTATATTGTGGATTATATGCAAGGTACGGTGTTTCGCGAAAAAGTTCATCGATGCGAGTTAAAATAATATGCATCGTTGCATTTTTTAAATTATGGTCTGTAAATTTTTGGTTTTTTTCATTACGTAAATCAGCGCCACTTTTGTGTAAAATTTGGTCTTCGCTCCAAATAGCGTCAGGCGCCTCTTGCGTAGAACCCACTGTGCGAATTTGTGCGCCTTTCTCGTGGAGTTCATTAAGCACACGTGTATCGATTTTTTCTTTTAAGTAGCCTTTGCTATTAAAGATAATTTTTGCAAGATAGAGAGATTTTTCTACTGCTAAAGAAAATTTTTTATCAAACAGAATTGCTTGAATATCCTTGGTGTTGTATCTCGGCGTATTTAAAAATGCGAAGCGTTCGGTTAAAAGCTTCACGCGTGCGTCGGTGGGTAAATCTTTACTTTCGGAGATTGTTTTTGCGATAAGGGAGAACTCAGACTTGAGTTGCTCTTGGACATTGTCGAGAACTTGCGCGTCGCGGTCAAAAGCCGGCCTTTCCCTCTCGTATGCATTTTTTTTAAGCCGCTCGGTTTCCGCAGTATCGACGATTTTTAGATCCATCGAAGCTTTTAAATCTTTTTCTGCGACTTGCGCTAAAGAAAAACGTGGAATTTTTCTTATTACGGGCATCGCTAAAAGAATTGTTGTAACGATTAAGGTTAGGCCATAAGAAAAAAGAGCGATACGTTTAATTTCTTTTTGGGAGCGTGATTTTGAAAGGTAGAGGTTAAGGCGTAAGAACGATGCCCGCAGCCTAAGCTTAAAATTGGGGCCAAGCATTAATGTTTATTTTTTTATTTTTTGCGTATGCTCGTTTAAAAGTGCATCGTGCCGTGCGAAGATACGTTCAATGTCGGTTTCGTTTAAACGTTTTTTCTTCCGCATTTCGATAAGCAGCATCCGTAAAAATTTTTGTTCGCTTGCCGCGTATTCGAGTAGGTGCTCTTGTGCGCGCAATGTCTCGTAGAGATCTTTCATGCGGTTGGCCATAAGGTCGAGCGCACTTTCGTGGATTGCTTTTTCTTTGTTCCAGTCTTTTTCTATTTCGTCGCGGTATTTTTGTACCTTTTCGAGTGCGTTGCTTACGCTGCGTTGCTGTTCGAGAAGCTGCGCTTCAAATTCGGCGAGTCTCTCGAATGCCTGCGCTTCTGTTTCGCTGTTAGCAAGCTCTGTGCTTGTGAAACGTAAAACGCTTTCGATACGCGCTAAAATATCATTTTCGGTGTATTTAGCTTTGTTTGTACTATCCGGTGTTTTAGCATCGGCCATGCGCTAGTCCGCAAAGGATTGACAAGGGGTCAAAAAGTTTAATTTATACTGTAAATATTTTTTTTCTGATTTATATAATGCGCGAAACATTACAGATGAGCGAAAGTTTCAAGGTTGCGGTTGATAAAGCTATCCAAAGTGGGCACGTTATACGCATCCGGGCATACGCTGTTATTACTGCAACCGAAACGGGGCTTAACTACATCGTTGAATCGATACTCAAAAAATTTAACCGTGAAGACATGCTTGCTCCTGTCTACACCTCGGTTAAAGAATTGTCTTTAAATGGCGCAAAAGCTAATTTCAAGCGTATTCTTTTTGAAGACGAAAATATACAAAGTGACGACGACATAGAGTACGAACGCGGAGTTAAGCTCTTTAAAGAAAGGCTTAACGAAGGTTGGGTTTTAGAAAGCGGAAAAAAAGCGCGTGAGCGTAAAATGCACGTCGATATTTATTTCGATTTTGATACCGATCGCCTTCTTGTCGAAGTGGTTAATAACCGCCCAATTTCGCAAAAAGAAGATAAACGTATTCGCGAAAAATTTTTGGCCGCACGCCGGTACGACGATATTGCGCAATTTTATCTGGAAGGTGGCGATTCCTCCGAAGGCGCGGGAATGGGGATTGTCCTTGTAACGATGATGCTTAAAGCGCAAGGTATTGATCCGCACCTTTTTACAATCCGTTCGGATTACCGCGAAAAAACCTTAGCGCGGGTTGAATTCCCTATCTCTCCCGACTACAGGCCACAGCGAGAAAAATTTATCGTTGGGGCTTCTGCCGAATCCGTTTTGAGCGTATAGAATTGCATTCTTAACTTTAAGTTGATGCTTTAACGGGTAGTTAAAGTCTGCCGGCTATGGTGCGTACCGATAAAATTTTGCAAATTATTTTTATTGTTTTTGCCGTAGGATCACTCCTCGGTACCCCTTTTAAACCATACCCAATGGCAACCGCTGTGAAAGCTTTACCTATAGTCTTCATCGCGCTCATGTCTCTGTTATACTTGCAAAAACAATGTTTATTAATTACGGCAGGGTTCATTTTTTCAGCAACGGGCGATGTTTTACTCGAATTAGAGATAGAAAATGGATTCATATTTGGATTAGCAGCATTCCTGACTGCACATTTATGCTACACTGCCTTTTTTCTACGACTACGAAACTACAACCGTAAAAACGCCGTGCGTGCGTTATTTTTCGCGGTATACGGCGTTGTTGCTTTTATTATTTTCATTGAACCCGCAGGTGCTTTGGCAACTCCTGTGGCTATTTATATTAGCGTAATTACCCTCATGGGTATCGCTGCTGCGCTCACCGGCAGCCTAACTGCATGTTTGGCGGCTGCAGTCTTTATTTTGTCCGATTCACTCCTTGCATGGGGAAAATTCATTAGTGATTTAGGGCATTTTAAAATTTCGGTTATGGTTACTTACTATTTAGCGCAGTATTTAATTTATCGCTCGGTGAGGGATAAATTCTATAAAGTTTTAGCATAGCTTTTTGTAAAAGGTCTTAGTAGCTACATATTTCTTCGGTATCTTCCACCGACTAAATACAGCGCAGAGGTAATCTCTCCCAAAGAACACACCTTTACCGTTTCTAAAAGTTCTGCAAAAACATTTTTAGACGCAAGCGCAACTCGTTTGAGTTTATCTATCGCCATGTCTTTTTGAGCAGCATGGAATGTATGGAAAGTATTGAGTGCGGCAATTTGCCTTTCTTTTTCTTCGTCGCTTGAGCGCATTAGTTCTCCGTGGTAGTATTCGGTTTCGTCGCTAAGGTAAGTGTTGACGCCTATAATGGGTAAATCTCCCGACATCTTTTGCCTTTCGTAATAAAGGCTTTCTTCTTGGATTTTATGGCGCTGGTACATCGTTTCCATTGCGCCTAAAACTCCTCCACGTTCCGAGATACGGTCGAATTCTTTAAGGATTGCTTCTTCGACAAGGTTTGTAAGCTCTGTTAAAAAATAACTTCCTTGGAGTGGGTTTTCGTTTTTGGTAAGCCCCAGTTCGCGGTTAATGATAAGTTGGATGGCAATTGCACGGCGTACAGATTCTGGAGTAGGGGTTGTGACTGCTTCATCGTATGCGTTTGTATGCAAGCTGTTGCAGTTATCCATTATTGCGTAAAGGGCTTGCAAGGTTGTACGGATGTCGTTAAAAGAAATTTCTTGTGCGTGAAGACTTCTTCCCGATGTTTGTATGTGGTACTTAAGTTTTTGCGAACGTATATCGGCTTTGTAAATGTCTCTCATTGCAAGCGCCCAAATACGCCGCGCAACACGGCCTATAACTGCGTACTCGACATCCATGCCGTTTGAAAAGAAGAAGCTGAAGTTACGCGCAAAGTCGTCAATTTTCATTCCTCTGCTTAAATAATATTCAACTAGAGTAAATCCGTTTGCTAGGGTAAAAGCCACTTGGGTAATGGGGTTTGCCCCTGCCTCGGCAATATGGTATCCAGAGACACTCACCGAATAAAAATTTATGACATCTTTATCGATAAAAAATTCTTGGATGTCTCCCATTACTTTAAGAGAAAACTCTGTCGAAAAAATACACGTGTTTTGCGCTTGGTCTTCTTTAAGGATGTCTGCTTGAACGGTACCACGTACTTTTGAGAATGTCTCGTTACGGATGTTTTGGTATACCTCTTCGGAAACAAATTTATCCCCGGTAAGTCCCAAAAGAGAAAGCCCTAAGCCATTGTGGGTTTGGCTTTTTCCTTCTGCGTACTCTGGTGCGCGTAAATTTTTTTGCGCATAAAGGCTACGTATTTTTTCTTCGGCCTCTCTTAATTTTCCTTCTTGCGCTAAGTATTTTTCTATTTGCTGATCGACTGCTGCGTTCATAAAGAAGGCAAGGATTGTGGGAGAAGGGCCGTTTATGGTCATGGAAACGCTCGTACTTGGGTTTACAAGGTCGAATCCCGAATAGAGCTTTTTCATACCGTCGAGAGTTGCAATGGAGACGCCTGCGTTCCCAATTTTTCCAAAGATGTCGGGGCGTTTATCAGGATTTTCTCCGTAAAGCGTAATTGAATCGAATGCAGTCGAAAGGCGTGCGGCGCTGTGTGCCGAATCTTTTCCTGCGATTAAATGGAATCGCCTGTTTGTTCTTTCGGGGGAACCTTCTCCCGCAAACATGCGTGTGGGATCTTCGCCTTCGCGTTTAAAAGGGAAAACTCCAGATGTAAAAGGAAATTCTCCCGGAATGTTTTCTTCTCGAAAAAATGTGGTTAAAGCGCCCCAGTCTTTCGTTTGTGCAGGTACAACTTTAGGCGTAAGTGTTCCCGAAAGCGAGCGCGTTGCCGCGCTTACGGTGACTTCTTTATCGCGTACTTTATACGAGAAATTTTCTTTTGCGTACATGCTACGTATTTCTTCGAAGCGCAAAAGTTCTTTTAGTAAAAGCGGATATATTTTTGCAACGGTTTCATTATATTTTTGGGTTAGGCTCTTGAGTGGTTCACTTTCTTTAAGGTTACTAGTTTCGCCAAGCTTTGTTTCTGTATATCCTAAAAGGTTAAGCGATGTATAGAGCGCCTGTGCCTCTTGTGCAAGCGTTGCTTGGTTATCGCTTTCTTTGTGGTATGCGCGTACACTTTCGGCAATTGCCGAAAGGTACCGCGCACGCTTTGCTGGAATAAATGCATCGGTGTGCTCGACAGAAATTAGCGAACGCGGTTCGTGTAAATTTTTTGGAAGAAGCCCTTTTTTTTGTAGAAGAGAAATAAGCCCCAAAAATGCTTTGTCGACTAGCTTGTCTCCGAAACGGTTTGCAATCGTAGGAAAAATTGGGTATATTTCTTCTTTAAGCGGTGTAGGTAAATTTAATGTGTCGCGTGCTGCCGAATGGTTTCGCCTGTATTGCTTACGCACTTGATCGAGGGCGTCTTCGGCGCGGACACGCTCGAATTTGTTGATAATAACCATGTCGGCGTAATCGAGCATGGCAATTTTTTCGAGTTGGGTCGCTGCGCCGTATTCGGGGGTCATTACGTAGGCAGAAAAATCACAAAAATCGGTAATCGATGTATCCGACTGCCCAATTCCCGCGGATTCGATTAAAATTAAATCGAATGCTTCGTTACGTAAAAAATTAACGATGTTTTTAATCTGTGGCGAAAGTGCAGCGTGTTCGGTACGCGTTGCTAAAGATCGCATAAAAATCTTTCCATCGTTGACGGAATTTAGCCGTAATCTATCTCCCAAAAGAGCGCCGCCCGATTTCCTTTGTGTGGGGTCGACTGCAAGGAACGCAATTTTTAGTTCGGGATATTCGATTTTAAAACGCCGCAAAAATTCATCAATAAGGGAAGATTTTCCCGCCCCCCCCGTACCTGTAAAACCTACGACGGGGGTTGAGCGTTTGGGTGTAGTCGCCAAATTCCCCATTTCTAGTAAAGAAATTTTGTAAGCCAGGCTTTGCTTGTATTGGTTGGATGCCTCTGGTGCAACACGCGTACGCGTTATCATATCTTCGGCCATTCCATCTAAACCCAATGTGCGGCCATCGTCTGGCGAATAAATACGTTCAACACCATAATCCATCAGGCTTTTAATTTCTTCTTCAATGATAACGCCGCCGCCGCCACCAAAAACGCGTATATGCGCCGCAGCATTTTCTTTCAAAAGATCAATCATGTATTTAAAGTATTCGTTGTGACCGCCTTGGTAAGAACTCACGGCGATAGCAGCGGCGTCTTCTTGGAGCGCAGCGGTAACGACTTCTTGGACAGAGCGGTTGTGGCCAAGGTGGATTACTTCTGCACCGGAGCGTTGCAACGAGCGGCGGATAATATTTATCGAAGCGTCGTGGCCGTCGAAAAGTGAAGTTGCGCTTATAAAGCGTAAAGGAGTTGGCTTTTCTTCCATAGTGTTTTTACTTAACGCGCTTTTCTTCGCGTTTACGCAGTACTCCCGTATAAGGGGGTAAAAGAACGCGCCAGTTTGTGTAAAGGTAGCGTAGCCCTGAAATTGCAGTGAGTATCGTCGTCAAAAGGAGTAAAAAGTATGGAGTTGATTCGGCAAAGTATTTATTGCGTTCTGCTTTTGGAATTTCATCGGATTTTAGGGCGTGGATTGCCTTCGTGAGCATTGCGCCAGCCACTTCGATATTTTTTTGCCCGTGGGCTCGGCCTTCGGCGTACGTCTGCGAAATATCAAAAGGAAGTACCCGCAAGACAAGAATAAAAATAATAAGCACCATTGCAAACATTTGGAACATTGTTTTTGCTTTTCCCAATTTTGTCGTACGTATCTCTGCTCCTTTGCGGATGGCAAGGTAGCGCATAAGAGTCACCAGCATGTCGCGCAGTATAATTACGATAACCATCCACAAAGGAATTGCTTGGTCCAACAAAATAAAGATGATGAGAGTTGCAATTACGAGAGCTTTATCCGCCAAGGGATCTAAAAAACGCCCCAGCGGAGATTCTTGCTTCCATTTACGCGCCAAATAGCCATCGAAAAAATCGGTAACAGACGCAAGGCAAAAAAGCGCTAAGGCGATAAACCTATCCCGTGGCAAAGAGGAAACAAGATAATAGATAAAGAGGGGAATCATCCCTATCCGCATAATGGTTAAAAAGTTTGGCAGGTTGAGCCAGAGGCGCATGGGGTTATTTGTGTTTTGGAGACGCTGCCTCAAGAAAAATCTATATGGAACGGTCTACCCATCTTTGAGCCTCATGCGCCAACTATCGATTTTTGTACCCAAATAGATCCCCTTGCAGCACGAAATTCGATTTTTTATTTACATACCGTATAGGGTGGTTTCAAACTGGCTGATGCGTGCCGCGCTACGACAATTCTTGGGAAACAGAGGCGTATACTTTAAACGGCTCGCAGCTGCCGCAGCCGAGCGAGTACGAATTCCAAAATTTAAATTATACGTACGGCGCGGCAGGCGGGCATATGCGGGTATCGGTTATCAAAGATGGCAACGCGGTGCAGTTTAGCATCAACCAAAATTTTACACAACGCGCAGGTTCGAGCTTCAAGCACGTTTTTGTCGGCACGCAACGGCTCCTCACCAAACGCGCAGAGGCAGATAACCACCGCGAGCCTTTGCAGTGGTTTTACCACACAGACCACCTGCAGAGCACGAGCTACCTTACGAACAGCCGCGGCGATTTGGAAGAATATCTGGCGTACTTCCCGTACGGAGAAACGTGGGTAGAGGAACACCCTTCGATGCCGATTGATTATCAATTCTCCGCGAAGGAGTTGGATGAAGAGACGGGGCTGTACTATTTCGGCGCAAGGTATTTGGATCCGAGGGTTGGGACGTGGGTGAGTGTCGATCCGGCGTTGATGGAGTATTTGCCTTCTGGCGATAACAAGGCAAACAAAAATACCAGCGTCTATCAATCTAGGTCACTGGGATTATTTAGTTATGCTGCGAACAACCCTCTATTATTCATCGATCCTGACGGTCGCGATGTTGCAATATTTAGAGATCGTGAAGCAGCTGGCGGGCAAGGCCACATAGGCATGGCAGTCTTTGAAAACGGCGGCAAAGGCCAGGTAACATATATGTCGTACGGACCGGCTTCATCTGGTAAGCCGATGGTACAGACGTTCAAAAATACCGCAGCGTTTACACAATATCTAAACGCTTCAACATACGGCGACAATCCCCAACAGGGTAATGGATTTAACTATGATGACGTCGTTGTTCTATCGACTTCAGCCCAAGTCGATACGTCCGTTATCAATGCTGGGCGTGTAGAAATTAGCCAGAATAGATGGTCTTTGTTCGGCAATCTCTTCGGCGAAGAGTTCAATGATCCAGATGTCAACTGCAAGGACATGGTTCGAAATTCACTGGGTGTATCAGGTATACCTTTAGCAAATAGGATGAAACCTAACAATTGGCAGAACGAGGTTGTTCAGCAGTCAAATCAACCGCGCAACGCCAAACTACAAAATCAATTACAGACAACATTGAATAATAGGAATGCAGAAGTGACACGGCAGCGCCAGAATCTACAAAATCAAAATACTGATCAGAATTAATTTGAAAAACTTCGGTGCAAATATTCTTAGCCTAGGATTAGCTACCTTAGCCAGCCTAGGCGCCGTCTTTATTATCAGTTGCACGCGGCAAGATATCGTTACGAAGTTGTTGTATTTCGCTAATGCGCAAATAGTCATCGCATTAGCGGGGATAATAAGTTTTTGCTGGCGAATGCGCATTTATTTAAAAGCTCCCTTCTTACCAAGGGCGTTTCTGTTGTCCTTTCTTGTACCATTGCTATTGTATGGAGCCTACTTAACAGCACCCCTTTTTTTTTTAGATAATCGGCTGGCGAAAATAATTCTAAGATTCACCTCGATTTGCACAAATTAACCTTCGATGCCTTTGCCACCGGCTCGCGCGCCACGACCAGAGGACAGATGCCAGAACATTCCCCCGTAACCCCGGGCTAAAGACCGGGGTTACGGGGCTGGTCGAGTGATTTGCCGGATGCCTCGATACGCTGCGCTACTCGGCGACCGGCAAATTTTATCGAGACCTGCGGTGGGGTAGCGCACCGTGTCGACAAGTATTGAGAGGAATGCCTTTCCGCCTTCCGAGCGAGCGCATAAAATTGTGCGCCGATGGCGAAATGTGAAAATTACTTGCCTCTGCGTGTAAGTCCATATAGGTTGAGGGCATGAGTGCGGTAACATTGGAAAAAATACTACAGGAAGTGGAGACTTTAACGCCTGATGAAAAAATCTCTCTGGTGGAACGCCTCTGGGTAACTATCCCTGTAGATCTTGGAATAGAAAAAGCGTGGTTCGAGGAAGCCAAAAGGCGCACACACGACGCAGAAGCGGGAAAAAGCGGTTACGTTAGTTGGGACGAAGTAAAATCCAAGTACGAGAATCACATTGAAAAGCTTAAAGCTACACGATGAAGCGGAAGCCGAGCTATCGGAAATATTTCTCTACTATGCGGAAATGGATGCGAATCTTGCCGTAAGATTCTATCAGGAAATTACGGATAGCTTTTCGCAGATTCTCCAGCAACCCAAAATAGGTGTGCTACTCGAAGAGCCATACCGGAAATATATTACGCACAACTTCCATTACATCATCATTTATAAAGAAACGGACGAGGCGCTCAAGATAGACGCAATTGCCCACCACAGCCGCGAACCAGGTTACTGGCGCGGCAGAAAATAAATTCGAATAGGCCAGCCCGCGCCAACGACAGCAAAAGTAGCTGACAGCGCACTGCGGCGCGGGTAGGCGGGCATATGCGCCGCCCGATTAGCCTTTTTTTTTAGCCGGCTTTCTTCTCTTCGCGCTGCCTTTAAGGGCGAGCACCACACTACCAAAATCTCTTGTAGACAACGAACTGAACCAAGAGGAAAATTTTGTCACCGAAGAAGCGTATCAGGCGCAAATCGAAAGTCACGTATTACCCGCGTTGACTTACTTATTCGGTGCAAGGTATTCTCGCCACAGGCTCTTTGTCTGGGCACTGTGGAATAGCTTGGCGTAGGGTTGAAAGCTCCATAATTGCCCACGATGGCAAGCCCTAATGTACAACTGAGCGAAATACGTGCGGAAGTCGAACGTGTAGCAGAAGAAGTCAACGTCGATAAGCAAAAAATTACTATTAGCTTTGAGCGCAGTGAGTTTAACTTACGTACCGAAGTTCCCGAAGTTACAGATTCCCTCCTTATAGACGTGCTTGCAATCGCCAAAAGGCATATTGAAAATTGGCGCTTACATACGTTTGAAAAATCGTTTCTTTCGGTACAGGCGCTCAACGAAAATTTATTTTCAAGCGAAGGGATTTTAGAGCGCATAAAAATTCGTGTCTCTGGACTTTATGGCGAAAAAGCTCTTGAGATTACAAAAAAGGGAGCGTTAACGCAGGCGGAGCTATCCCTCATTGGCGCATTACTCAAGAGGGCTTTGGGGCGCCCCAAAGCCACCGATGCAATCGAAGAACTTGTACAAATGGGATGCTACGTGTACCGTCCCGAAGATAAAATGCCAGAGATTGCGGCATTTTCTCGGCTTAAAGAAAAATTACGAGAAACACTAATATTGCCGTTAAAAAATCCAGAAGTTTACGACCGCATTGCGCAGCAAACCCGCGCCGAATTTGCGGTAAACCGTCCACGTGCAGTCCTTTTTACAGGCCCACCAGGGATGGGTAAAACAACGATGGCACGCCACGTTGGTAAAGAAGCAGCGCTTATTGTTGTGCACGTTCCCCTCGAAAATTTACTTTCGGCGTACTACGGCGAATCAACAAAACGCCTTGCAGGAATTTTCGACGCTGCGATGGCGTACCATAAACCCCTCATTTTGTTTTTGGACGAAATAGACGCTTTGGCGCCTTCGCGTAACGAAAAACTTTTTGAAGCATCACGGCGTTTACTTTCGGTGCTTTTACGAAAAATTGATGGGCTTGAAACCCAGTCGAATATTATTACAGTGGGGGCAACAAACCGCCCACAAGATTTAGATAGCGCCCTCCTTTCGCGTTTTGATAGCATTTTGGAATTTAACGAACCAACTGAAGAAGATATCCGAGAGTTGCTCCGTTTTTTTGCTAAACAGCTACCCGAAGAAGATAACCGTACCCTTGCAAAAAAGTTTATTACGCTTTCGGTACGTGCAATACGCGATGTTTGCCTTCGTGCAGAAAGAGAACTTGCGCGAGAACAAATTGAAAAAAAAGCAGGTGTGCCGCAAGCACCGACGTTAGAATATTATACCCGTACGCTCGCGGAGTATCGCCTCACGCGTTAAAAATTTCCCAATTGTTTGCGGCAAAAGTTTTGCAATGTCAGAGGCAACAAGGCCACGATCGCTTTTGTGAATACGCGTCCATTCATGGGCAGTATACGCATGGAGAAAAACTCCCGCGCACGCAGCTTCTAAAGGGGATAGGTGCGAAGCAAGCGCAGCGATAATTCCGGTAAGGGTGTCTCCCGAACCTGCAGTTGCTAGTACTGGATTGGCAAACGGCGAGACAAAGCAAGCGCCGTTAGGTTCTTGGATGAGAGTGTGTGCACCCTTTAACACAACAACTGCGTTTGTTTTTTGCGCGGCTTCTTTAACAGAGGCAAAACGGTCGGCCTCAATTTCCAAAACGGTTTTTCCTAAAAGGCGTGCGAGTTCTTTGCTATGCGGAGTAAGGATCTTTTTTGGATGCGATTTTTTAAGTATTTCTGCGCCAGTTGCAAGAAGCGTTAACGCATCCGCGTCAAGAATTACGGGAACATCTGCGTTAGATAAAATTATTTCGAGAGTTTTATGTGCATCTGCGTCAAGCCCAAGCCCTGGCCCAACGGCAATGCTTGCCCTTTTTTGTAGGGCGTTCAAAATGCTTTCTTTAAGATTTTTGCGGTTTAACTCCATCCACATAATTTCGTCGGTATTTGTGCCTTGTGTATTTAGGCACTCAGTCCATGTTAGTATAGTTGAAAGTCCCGCACCGGAGCGTAGCGCTGCAATTGCCGTAAGTTTAGGAGCGCCCGTTTTTCCTGTAGAGCCTCCGACAACGAGGATATCCCCTGCACGGTGCTTATACGTTTTTGCGCTGCGCGGTATAAAAAAAGAAGCAATGTCCTCTTTTTTTAAAAGACGCGCAGCGGTTCCCACTTCTTTTAGAATTATGCTATCGTCAAAACCCAAATGCACAGTATGAATTTTTCCCGTGTAATCTTTTCCTTGAGGAGTAAAGAGTCCTTGCTTCGGGTGTGCAAACGTTATGGTATAATCTGCTTTCACGGCAACGCCAAAAATTTCTCCTGTATTAGCATTTAACCCTGAGCAAATGTCGAGAGAAATTTTGCATGCGTTGGTATTATTTATTTTTTGGATTACCTGCGAGTAAATTCCAGAAACTTCTCGAGTAAGTCCTGTGCCAAAGATAGCGTCGACGATGAAATCCGCTTCGGTTATGTGCTTTTCAAAAGTGTCGTCGGCATCCAACTTAAGTTTATGGATAGACACACGCGTTGCAGCGAGAATATTGTAATTTATTGCGGCGTCTTTAGTAAAATTTGAACCGCTATCGGTATAGAAAACGTTTATGTACGCTTTTCCAGCAAGTTGGCGTGCGACAACGAAACCGTCGCCGCCGTTATTGCCCATACCGCACACAACGGCAACTTTGGGATTTTCTTTTTTACACGTATTTAAAAGTTGTTTTATAAAATCTGCTGCGCCGCGACCTGCGTTTTCCATAAGTACAATACTTGGTATGCATAAATTATCTATTGCGATTTTATCGTATTTACGCATTTGTTCGCGGGAGAGGATTGTGTACATAAGAGTAACTTAGCCTAAACGATATACGCGGGAAACTAAAAGAGATTTTAGAAAAAACTTTTCGGAAAGCAGAGTAAATCCGTATTTTGCAAAATATTTTTCAAAGGGGGGAAGGCTATACACACGTAACGAGCATAAGAGGTTAAATGCAAAGTAGAGAATTTTTATAATTGCCTTCGAGACGAAGCGCATTTTTCCCGAAGGAATATGGAAGTCGACAAAAAGCCACTCTCCTTTGGGAGATAAAGAGGCGCGTAGTTTTTCAAAAACTAAAGGAAGGGTATCTTTATCGAGGGAGTCGAGTACAAACGGCGTTACAATAAGATCGTAAGTGGTTGTATGCGCTTCTTCAATAGGAGAACATTCAAATACGATTTCTAAAGAAGAAAGTTTCATAGAAGAAATACGTTTTTTTGTAAGTGCAATCATTTTTGGGGAGATATCGATATAGTGGTATTTATCGGAGACTTTTGATTTTATAAGTTCTGCAAGAATTTTTCCTGTACCGCCGCCCACGATAAGAGTTTTTTTGGCTTTTTTTAATTGTGCGGTATGGAAGGTTTGCGCACGGTGGAGTAGGTTAGCAAAAAAAAATGTAGCAAAAAAATCGTATACAGGTGCGATTAGGTTAAATCCTTTTTGGATGCGCAAAGTGTTTTTTTTCATTTAGGGGGTAGGTAAAAGAAAAAGCCCTAACATAAATACCCATTCGGCAGCGATTCGGTAGCGTTGGTCTTGTATAAAATATTTTTCATAGTATAGGATTACTCCAGGCGTTATGCATAAAATGGATACATATAAAGAAGATTTAGCGTAAAAAATAGAGCCGCCAATAAAAGCAAAGTAAAGCATGGAGAAAAGTAAAAAAACGCCGCTGGAAGTTGAAAGGATAATTATCCCCAAGCGTATTTTTTCCATAAGCCTATGCTTTACCCCAAAGACTAAATTTTCTTCTGCGTCCAGATGGTGCTCCAAAACCGAGTTCATAAAAAGATTAAGGAGCGCTGCAAGTATAAAAAAAGCGAATGCAAAGATTTCTAAAGTAGAAATAGGGATACGCCTGTTAAGGAAAGGTGCAAACCAAACGCCGCACGAATAAATTAGCGCAACAGAAATTTCTTTACCAAAACGTATTTTTCCCCAGTACGCAAAAACAAGGTGGAAAAGCGCAAACGCAGCGACAAAGATACCGCCAGTTAAAACAATTTCGGGAAGAAAAAAAATAGCGGCGAGCGCACATAAAATAGCGACGCAAACCATGACAAAAAAGATAACAGTAAAATGGTCTGCATGGAATTTATGCCGCGCATTGACGGCGTTTTTCCCTACTTTGCGTGCATCCATTAAGTGGTCTGCGGTATATATAACCCAAACGCTTGCAGGCAGCAGAAACCACCACACGCTTTTCATTTTAGCGTTAAGAACGCTTTTGGCAAATGCGCCCGAACCCAAAACGCCGAAGGTGACATCAAGACTTAAAACCTGTGTGTAGAAAAAGAATTGGCGAATGGCGCCGCGCATGTAGAGTAAAAATTTAAAAGCGAAAGAGGTAGTCCATTGGAATGTAGGTATGTACGTTTAGAAAACTTCTTTGAGGTTCTCGCTCTATCGCGCATTCATAAAAGGGGCGTTAACCATGAAATTTAATTTTCCTGTTTTTATTATCGACGAGGACTACCGCTCCGAAAATAATAGCGGCGTTGGTATACGCGCCCTTGCATCTGCTATCGAAAAAGAAGGGATGGAGGTTATTGGGGTAACAAATTATGGCGACCTTTCAAGCTTTGTACAGCAGCAAAGCCGCGCTGGCGGGTTTATCGTCTCGGTCGACGACGAAGAGTTTATCGCTACGGAAAATGGCGAAGAGCCAAAAGTCCTTGTGCAGCTTGATGCCTTTGTGCGCGAGATCCGCCGCCGTAACGCAGACATCCCTGTTTTCCTTTATGGAGAAACACGTACAAGCCGGCATATTCCCAACACAATTTTAAAAGAACTGCACGGGTTTATCCACCTGCACGAAGATACTCCCGAATTTGTTGCGCGTTACATTGTGCGTGAAATTAATACATACCTCGACAAGTTGCCACCGCCTTTTTTCCGTGCGCTTACGCAGTACGCATACGACGGTTCGTATTCGTGGCATTGCCCTGGGCACTCGGGTGGGGTTGCTTTTTTGAAAAGCCCTGTTGGTCGTATGTTCCACCAATTTTTTGGCGAGAACATGTTACGCGCAGACGTGTGTAACGCGGTGGAGGAATTGGGGCAGCTTTTAGACCACCGTGGGCCAGTTGTCGAGAGCGAAGTAAACGCTGCACGTATTTTCCAGTGCGATACTGTATACTTTGTGACGAATGGAACTTCAACTTCAAATAAAATTGTATGGCATTCTGCGGTAGCTCCAGGGGATGTTGTCGTTGTCGACCGCAATTGCCACAAGTCTGTCCTCCACGCAATTACCATGACGGGAGCAATTCCTGTATTTTTAACTCCCACGCGGAACCACTACGGAATTATTGGTCCAATACCCGAAAACGAATTTACTTGGGAAAGTATTGAGAAAAAAATAAAAAATCATCCCTTCGCAAATAAAGTGAAAGGAAAGCCGCGTATCCTAACCATTACGCAGAGTACCTACGATGGAATTATCTACAATGTCGAAAAAATTAAAGAGAAGTTAGACGGAAAAATCCATAACCTCCATTTCGACGAAGCGTGGCTACCGCACGCCGCTTTCCATCCGTATTACAAAGATATGCACGCTATTGGTGAGGGTCGCCCGCGCACAAAAGAAAGTTTAGTTTTTTCTACCCAATCGACGCACAAGCTTCTTGCAGGGCTTTCGCAAGCAAGCCAAATCCTCGTACAAAATTCTGAAAAAGAAATTTTGGATAGGGATATTTTTAACGAAGCTTTCCTCATGCACACAAGTACAAGCCCACAGTATGCGATTATTGCAAGCTGTGATATTGCCGCTGCAATGATGGAAGCTCCTGGGGGGACTGCGCTTGTCGAGGAATCCATTTTAGAAGCGTTGGATTTCCGCCGTGCGATGCGTAAAGTTGAGCGTGAGTGGGGTGGTGGTTGGTGGTTTAAAGTTTGGGGTCCTGAGACTTTGGCTGAAGAGGGAATCGGCGCACGCGAAGATTGGTTTTTAGATCCTGGCGCTGCGTGGCATGGTTTCGAAGGGGTTGCTCCAGGATTTAATATGCTCGATCCTATTAAAGGAACAATAATTACTCCCGGGCTTCGCCTCGACGGGACTTTTGACGAATGGGGAATCCCTGCAATGGTTGTAACGCACTACCTCGCCGAGCATGGGATTGTTGTCGAAAAAACAGGACTTTATTCTTTCTTTATAATGTTCACGATTGGTATTACAAAAGGTAGATGGAATACCCTCGTTACGGAGCTACAACAGTTTAAAGAAGCATTCGACCACAACCGTCCTTTGTGGCGTGCAATGCCCCAGTTTGCGTCAAAATACCCGCAGTATAGCCGTATGGGAATTAAAGACCTGTGCTTCGACATCCATTCAGTGTACCGGGCGCGTAACATTGCCCAGCTTACGACCGAAATGTATACTTCTCCCATGGAAGCAGTGATGCCTCCTGCCGAGGCGTTCGCATTAATGGCGCACCGTAAAACCGAAAGGCTTCCTATAGACGCTGTAGAAGGCCGTGTGACAGCGGTACTTTTAACGCCATACCCGCCGGGAATTCCCCTTCTTATTCCGGGAGAGCGCATCAATACAACAATACTTGAGTACTTGAAATTTGTGCGTGATTTTAACGACCGTTTTCCTGGATTCCAAAATGAATTCCACGGGCTTGTCGAGGAGCCTAACGAACGCGGTACGTTTGATTATTTTGTCGACTGCGTTCCGCAAAAATAAATTGGAGGTAATATGCGTAAATTTTTAACTGTTTTGCTGGCTTTTTTTCTTTTTGTATCTTTATTTTTTGCAGGATTAAGTTTTACGTTTAAACGTACATTTTTAAATCCTGTGTTGTACTCAAACGCACTCGATACTATCGATTTATCGAGGGCGCCCGAAGTATTTGCTAAACTCAAAAAAGAAGAAGCAGAAAAAAAGCACACGCAAAAAGATGAGGATTTAGAAGATGGTGTAGCAGAAACTGGCAATGCTACAGAACAGAGAATAACTTTAGAAATTTTGCCCTATGTTTTAAAAACTCTTGGACCACAAATAAAGGCACAAACCAAAAAAAATATCGCCTCTACGTTTGAGTACTTCCAGGGAGATAAAGAAAAACTGGATATTGTTTACGATTTAACAGCTCTTAAAAACGATATACCTATTCCCAAAAAATTTGATGTCTTAAAAATCGCAAAGGTTTCACCAGAAGAATTGGAGGATGTACGCTCAAAAATAGCTCCTGAGTACAAAAAATTTAAAAGGTTCTATATTTCTTCGATAGTTATTGTTCTTCTTGTAGTTGTTACTTTAATGCTTCTTTTGCGTACTTTACGGAAATTTCTTTTGGTTGTTGGAATATCTTCTTTTCTTGCAGGAGTTTTTCTTTTTATTCCGTATGGACTTTTGGATGGTTTATTTAAAAGTTTAGGTGGCAATATATTTGGGTTTTTAAGCGGAATAGGGTATACCCAAAATGTTATTAGTGCGATAAAGTCATCGTTTTTAATTCTACCTTTAACGATTTCTATAGCGGGAGTTGTGTTTTTAGTCCTCTCACGGTTTATTACACACAAGGCTGGATAATCCGTGAAGTGCTTGCCATTCTCACGTTAGACACAACTTTGAACCGATGCATAGCCTTGAAGCCTACCTTTCGGTTGCGATTTTTATCCTCCTTTTAGGTGTTTCGGTAGTTTACACATTTTACTTACGCTTCGTTCCGTTACGCTATATTATATTTGGATTCCGTATTGCGCTAACAGGGCTTGGCCGTGAAGACGAAGGAACAACAATTCCCCGCATGCACCGCGCAGGTGAAATTAACAACCTTCGCGCCATGTTTTTGGCGGGGAGTATCCAAGCAAACGCGGCGGTGCTTTTGGGGATTCCCGTAGTCGTTTTGTGGGGTGGTTCGGCGTCAATTATTTGGGTGATACTTTTTGGCTTTTTACTTGCAACGCTTCGCTTTGCGTCTGGAACGCTTGCGGTGCGTTACCGCCAAAAAACGGAATCTGGTTGGCTTGGGGGGGCACAAGAGTTTCTCAACACCACATTTTGGAAAAAACGCGGGAGCGCCATTTACATAATTTTGGCGCTTGTTATTTCTTTTGTTTGGGGCGCGGCAGTCCAGGCAGATTTATGGCAAAATTTTTACCAAATTACAGCAAAATCAAAATTTTCGCAGCAGTTGGGCAGAGAGTTTTTTTCTAATTCGACGACGCTTTTTGTTATGGCGCTTATTGGGTTGTTCTTAAGCTTGGGGAGTATCCGCCGCGTAGCGAGAATTTCTGCGTTTATCTCTCCCATTGCCACGGGTTTACTTATTATCCTTTCAATTTTTCTTGTATTACAAAACTCTTCCAAAGCATCCAGCTTTATTGTAAGCGCGTGGAACGAAGCTTTTAATTTTAAAAGCCTTACCGCAGGACTTCTAACTTCATTTGTTGTTTTTAAGTCGATTGCGTTTACTGGAATTGTTGCACCCGAAGAAGCAACGGGAATATCTAGCGCGGTAACGGCGGCGTCGATTAACGATTACGCTGTTAAACAAGGGCTTGTTTCCATGTCGACCTCGCTTTTTTATACGACGCTGGTAATTCCTCTTTTGTGTTTAGCTTATGCAATTGGTTTGCCGGAGATAAAACCAAGCGTGGTTCATTTTGCGTCAGCAGGCGAAATTATCGCACAAATCCAGTATTCTCTTATCCATGTTTTTTCCCTGTCTTTGGGGCATGGAGGATTTCTCATTATAGCGCTTGCTACATTTTCTTTGGGTTCGATTGCCGCAGCGGTTTGGATTTTAATCATTGAACGTTTTTTTGCCGCATTGGGATGGCGTTCACTAATTTGGCCTGCTCGGTTTTTGTACGTCGCCACTTTTGCCCTTTCGGCAAAAGTTTCAAATTTGGGAGACAAAGTTCTTTTATCTTCAATCCTTTTTTCCTTTCTCGCTTTTATTTTTTTAACGGGACTTTTGCAAAAAATGCGCGAGGTGAGACGGCTTGCCCGCGAATTTTTTTCTTTTTTCCCGCACAAGCACGATTTAGCGGTGAAGTTCGCTGTTCTTTTTTTAACCGTGCTTCCTAAAAATATGGTATCAAAACTTAACGGATTTTTAGCAGGGCTACGTTTACCGCGCTTTATTATGACGCCGATTATCTTGGCGTTTGCGCGTGTGTATAAAATTAATGTGCAAGAAGCAGAACTCGAAATTTCTGATTACGAATCGCTCAATAAATTTTTTACCCGCGCACTTAAAAATGGCTCGCGGCTTATTGATGAAAAAGAAAATGTAATTATTTCTCCTGTCGACGGCAGGCTTCTTATCGCAGGTAGTCTCGATAAAGGACAGCTTTTACAATCTAAGGGAATGCAGTCGTCGCTCCAAAACCTTTTAGGAAACAACCGTTATTTCCAAAGATTTTTAGGCGGCTGTTATATGACGATTTACCTCTCCCCGCAAGATTACCACCGTATCCACTCGCCCGTCGAAGGCCGTATTTTGGGGTACTACTACCAACCCGGAAAACTTTTTCCGGTGAATAACCTTGCGGTTAATTCTATAAACCAGCTTTTCTCGAAAAACGAACGCCTTATAACCTACATTGAAACAGCGCGTGGCCTTGTTGCATTAGTAAAAGTAGGAGCGACGTCGGTAGGAAAAATTTGCGTCACGTACGACCCCAATATTGCGACGAACCGATGGATACGGCTTGCAAAAGAACATCTATACGAAGAAGAAATCTACATACGCAAAGGCGCTGAGCTGGGCCGCTTTGAAATGGGTTCTACGGTAATGTTGTTATTTGAGAAAGACACAGTAGAGTTACTCGAGTTTGAAGAGAAACAGAAAATGCTCTTGGGGCAACCCATTGCGTTGTTTTCTAAAAAGAAATCGGCACCAAAAACAGAAGCAACTCCACAAAAAAATAAAAAAGTAAAGGCGGCAAAAAAATGACAGTTGGCATCATTGGTTTGGGGAAAATAGGCTCTGCGTTTGCACAGGCGTTGAGCGGTAAGTTTGAAGTCGTTGCATTTGAAAAAAGTGGAGAGGTTATCAAAAGCCTACGCCCATCCCTTGTAAAAAAAATTCGTATCGTAGAAAATATAGATTCTCTCTTTTCTGCCGCAGGGCCGGTTATTGTTGCGGTAAAACCAGCTCAAGTGAAAGATGCTGTAAGCAAATTGCGCGACCATAGGCTGCTTTTAAGTATTGCAGCTGGAGTTTCCCTTAACGCAATAGATGAAGCGCGTAAAGAAAACGGACCGACCATACGCGCAATGCCAAATACCCCTCTTGTCATTAAGCGTGGAATTACCGCGTTCACAGGAAATAAATTTTGTACGCAAGAAGATATAGATACCGCAAAGGAAATTTTTGAAAGTGTGGGTGAAGCGCTCCACCTTGAAGATGAAAAATTATTGCATGCAGTCACTGGCCTTTCGGGTTCTGGACCTGCGTACGTGTACCTTTTTTTGCAAAACTTAGAAGACGCAGGAGTACTCTTGGGACTCTCGCGGAAAGATAGCCGCCGTTTGGCGGTACACACTGTTTTAGGTTCTGCCGAGCTTGTGCGCCAATCGCAAGATGCGCCACAGAATTTAATACACGATGTAACAAGCCCAGGGGGAACGACTGCTGTTGCGTTAAAGTCGCTCCATGCACGCGGCTTTCCTAATGCAGTTATGGAAGCTGTTGCAATTGCCGCACGGCGTTCAAGAGAGATGTCTGGAGAAAAGTAATTTTCTATAAAACACGTTTGTGCCTTTACTTAGCGAAGATGAAATTATCTCTTATATAAAAAACCTTAGGTCTTCGAAAAAAAATTTAATTGTAGGCGATGATATTGCTTATCTACGTACGGAAAAAAATACGTATGCGGCAACCGATAGTTTAATTGAAAATATACACTACAAGCGTGCGTGGGTTAAGGCATCCGATATTGCTTATAAACTTTTTGCGCGTAATTGGTCTGATTTTTTATGCAAAGGAATTACGCCACAATACGCTTTGCTCAATTTAAATTTGAGCCTTAAGAGCGCAACGGATAGTTTCATAGAACCATTTCTCAAAGAGCTAGACCGTCTGCTTTGTAGATATAGCATCACTTTAATTGGTGGAGATTCAACGCGTGCACTTTCGGATGTATTTACGATGACTATTTTAGGTTCTAAAGGAAAATTTATTCCAAGGCGTGCAAAAAAAGTTTTTGTACACGATAAAATTTTCCAGATTGGTAAAGTGGGCGGAAGCGAATGGGCGAGGAAAATTTTAGAAAAAAATCCATCTACCCCGCAGCGCATTGCACGCTTTTTTCTAAAACCGCAAATTCTTGAAAGTTTGCCTGCACACAAAAGCATAAAAGCAGCTCTCGATCAATCAGATTCGTTGGATAAGACGCTGCGTATTTTGGCGAAAGAAAATAATGCACAGCTTTGTGTCGACGTAGATAAAATTTTATTGTCACACGCGAAAATAAAAAGTTTAGAAGATATTTTGGGTGCAGCAGAAGATTTAGCTGTTTTTGGGATTGCTGCAAAAAATGCTTCTGCTTTTCACTATGTCGGATATATTAAGTCAGTCGGCAGCTATGGCGTCGAGTATAGGCGCCATGGTAAAGTTGTGGCGTATGTTGACGGCTTCGAGCACTTCGCAAAATAGTTTCTGCGGACCAACGGTTGTCCTCCACCGTCCGCAAATTCCCCAGAATACCGGTAACGTTGCACGGTTGTGCGTTGCCCTCCAAAGCCCTTTGGTTGTAACAGGCCGCGCTGCGTTTAGTTTCGAGGAAAGGCAGGTGCGGCGGGCAGGGCTTGACCATTGGGAGTATTTGGAGTTTAAACATTACACACGGTTTAAAAAATTTTATGAGGCGTATGCACAGCGGCGTATTGTAGCGGTAACAAAAAGCGCAAGTGTTTCTGCTCTTGAATTTGGGTATTTGCCCGAAGACGTTTTACTTTTTGGGAACGAAACTATGGGCCTTCCGCCTTCACTTTTGCGCCGTATCGAGCATAAAGTCTCTTTGCCAATGTCGGGGAAGGTGCGTAGCTTAAACCTTTCTAATTGTGTTGCGGTAGTTGCTTACGCTTATGTTGCAAAAGTATTTCCGCACGCGATGCACGAAGAGAATAAATACCCACGTACATATTTTAGTAGGAAAAAAATTGGCACAGACGAAAACTAAAAATTCTTTACCAAAAGAAATCCAAAGTGCGTTCGAAGTTATTACCTCCGAATTTAGGCGAGGCGAATTTGCTACAAATTTACCTTCAGCGGCAATTCCTTTAGCAGCTTACTTTAACTACCAAAAATCGCCCGAACGTGTACTTTACGTTGTGCCGGATGATAATACAGCGCTCGAATGCTACCGTGCGTTACGGGCGCTTTTATTATTTACCGAAGAAAAATTTGCATTGGGCACCCTTGTTTCGTGGGGAGTTATTCCGTATAGTTTTGCAGAAGCGGATAAAGAAAAAGAATATTTACGAACACAGGCAGAGCGTCTTATTATTAGCCAAAAACCATGCCTTATTTTTGCCTCTGCAGAGGGAGTATCGGAGTACATTGCCGATGAAGAAACAGCATCGCATAGTTTACGTGTAAAAGCAGGGGGAACTCTTATCCGAGAAAAACTTGTAGAGTTTCTATTAAACTCAGGTTATGTCCATGCAGAACCTCCTCCTGTTACAAAGCCGGGAGAATTTTGTGTTAAGGGGAGCGTCGTGGATATTTTCCCTCCCGATTTAATGTACGCTATACGGCTGGATTATTTTGGCGACGAAGTCGAAACGATTAAAGGATTTTCGCACGAGACGCAACGCAGTTTTCTTTCGCTTCCTGAAATTGAGCTTTGCGCTCTTCGCCCAAATATATCTTCTTTGAAAGAAGATATAGAAAAGCTTGCTACAAAAATTTTGCGTGATAATTTTTCCTTACCACCAATTTTGGAAACGAAAGGAAATAATCGCGCAGGGTACGCAGATATTTATCCAGAGCTGCGTAAAACTTCTTCGATTGCAGAGTATTGGAAAAGTTCACAGGGTACATCGGTATTTGTTGTCGAAAGTGAAAAGGTCTTTCAACGTTTGGAGACGCTCAGCCAAGAACGTACTTACCTTTACGAAAAAAGTGGAGAGAAATTTCGACTTTCTCCAGAAAAATTATTTGTTACTAAAGAAAGTTTAAATAACTTTTTTGCAGGGGCAAAAATCATTCCTCCTTACGATGCTAAAAAAGAAGAGGGTGTATTTAAAGAAGCTCAGCATTTTGGTGGAAGGTTAGGCAGACTTAAAGATACGCTTCAAGATACTCCCCATAAACCTATTTATTTTGTGATTGAATCGGAAGGCCAACGCGATAGGCTTACAAGCGCGTTAAGTGGAGTACATACTCCGCATTTTCTTCCTTTTTTTTATCCGAGTGGCGTTGTTCACGAAAATTTTTCTTTTTATACAGAACGTGATGTTTTTGGCCGCGTTGTCACAAAATTTGCCGGCGATAAAAAAATAAGCCGCATTCTCGAGAGCTATACCGACCTCAAAGAAGGCGACTATATCGTCCATGTTAATTATGGAATTGGACGGTTTTCAAAATTATGCCGAATGAAAGTTGTAGGAACTTCTTCTGGTAGTCTTCGTTCTAACGGCGAAAGGATTCAAGTAGAACGTGATTTTCTGGAGCTTGTGTTCCAAGATGGCGACAAACTTTTTGTACCACTCGACCAATTACACCTCGTCCATAAATATATTGGCCAAGCAGAAAATCCACGCCTTGACTATTTGGGAAAAAAGTCCACTTGGGCTAAAACTCGTGCGCGTATAAAACGCCTTATAGATTCAATCGCCGAAGAACTGCTGGAGCTTTATGCTCTTCGGCAGCAGCAAAAAGGCTTTGCGTTTCCTCCCGATAGTTCGTTCCAACACGATTTTGAAGCAGCATTTCCTTTTACCGAAACTGAACACCAGCTTGAGGCAATTTATGCAATTAAGCGCGACATGGAAAGCGAGAAGGCGATGGATCGCCTTGTGTGCGGCGATGTGGGTTTTGGAAAAACAGAAGTGGCAATCCGTGCGGCGTTTAAAGCTGCAATGGCTGGAAAGCAAGTAGCTATTTTGTGCCCAACGACAATTTTGGCATTCCAGCATTTTCGCAGTTTTACGAAACGCTTTGCGGATTACCCCGTTACTATAGATTTTTTAAGTAGGTTTCGAACGCCTTCAGAGAGCCGTGATATAAAAAATAAAATTGCAGAAGGAAAAATCGACATCATTATTGGTACGCATTCTCTTTTCGCGAACGATATAAAATATAAATCGCTTGGTTTACTTATTATCGACGAAGAACAGCGTTTTGGGGTTGAGCATAAAGAAAAGCTACGGCAAATGAAATACAATTTAGATTCTCTTGCCCTTACCGCAACGCCAATTCCTCGGACTTTGCACATGTCTCTAGCGGGAATACGCGACCTTTCAATTATTGAAACACCGCCTGCGGAGCGCCGTAAAATTGAAACGCATGTTTTAAAAGAAAACGAAGAATTTTTGCGTTTGGCGTTAAAGCGTGAACTCGAGCGCGGCGGTCAGGCGTACGTGTTGCACAATAAAGTAAAAACTATCGACGCACAGGCCGCAAGGATACATGCGCTTGTGCCGAGCGCACGCATTGCAGTTTTGCATGGACAAATGCCCGAAAATGAAATTGAAGAGGTGATGGTTGATTTCTACCAACACGCGTACGATATTTTAGTAAGCACTACAATTATCGAATCGGGTATCGATATTCCTAATTGTAATACACTCGCCGTACTTTCTGCGCACGAATTTGGTTTAAGCCAACTTTACCAGCTTAAGGGACGCGTGGGGCGTTCAGAGAAGCAAGCGTTTGCGTATTTTTTCTACCCGGTGGACAAAGGCGCTTTAGTAAATAGCGATGCACAACGCAGGCTTGAAGTTTTGGCGGAGTACGACGATTTAGGTTCGGGTTTTAAGATTGCTCTTAAAGATTTAGAAATTCGCGGCGCGGGGAATTTATTGGGTAGGGAGCAAAGCGGCGAAATTATGGAGATTGGTTTTGAGCTTTACTCTCGAATGCTTTCAGAAAAATTAGAAGAGCTTAAAGGAAAAATACAGGAAGAGGAATTCATTTCGACGATTACTCTTCCCTGCGATTGGTATTTCCCCGATGAATATATTAGAGATACGCGGGAGAAAATGGAATTTTACAAAGCTTTTTCTTCTGCGCAAACCCTCGATGAGTTCCATTTGGTAAGTGAAAGTTTGTTCGATAGGTTTGGCGCTGCGCCCGACTTGGTTGAGCGCATGCTTGTTTATGAAGAGATACGCCTTATCGCAAATTTACTACGCATCGAAAAAATTGAACTTGGTGGTAGTTTAGAAAATGAACGCGACGGAGTACACCTCATCGTTGCTGCAAACCATAGGCTTGATATGGCGCGTGTTACCGCTCTTTTAACGCGTGATAAACGGGTATCGTTAGATAAAAGTGACGTAAAACGGATAAATCTTGACATTAAGAGAGAGCCGCAAATTGCATTTTTTAGAGAACTAAAAGCGCTACTAATTTCGCTTGGCGTACCCTCGGATAGATAATGAAAAAATTTATCGCAAAAATTAGCCGAGCGCAAACGTATAGAGAGTTTTCCCAAGTTATATTTAGGTATTGCCGCACAAAATTTTCTTTAGAAGAGGTAGCAATTGCAGATGCAATGGGGCTTTGGCATTATGCCACAGAGGACAAGGTTCTAACCCACATTAAAGGCTTTTTTTGCTTACATAAACATTCAAGGATTGCGTTACGTATTCAAGGTAATAAAAAAAAAGCGAAAGAGTTTATCAGCCAAATTTATCCAGCGCTTTGCCTAAAACTTGATGCATTGGATACGGCTGCTAAACTTAAAAGGCTTAGCTTACTTGCCGAAAGCCAAGATAAATTGGCAAAACGCCGCTACACATTGATGAAAGCTAAAGAGAAACAAAAATTTGAAAAAAAATTAGACCTTTTTGGAAAATATTCGCACGACCTTAAAACGCCATTTTCTACGCTTATTGCAAGTTTAGAACATTTAGTCCTCAGCGATGATGAAATTCCCGCACGGCTGCGTTTACGGTTAGATACTATACGCACGGCAATTTATTCGACTTTACGCACTGCGGGACAAACTTTAGACGCGGCGCGTTTAATGACAAAAAAACGCCGAGCCACTTTAGTGCCGTATAATTTTTCGACGTTTGTTACGCAAATTGTAGAACTTTACACGATTATTTTTGAAAGTTACGGGTTGGCGCTTAAACAAGAAATTACTCCAGATATTCCCGCTGAATTTGACCCCGTGCAGATGGAGAAAATTTTAAATAATCTTTTAAATAATGCGATTAAACATAATATCCCCGGAGGGATGGCGTTGGTGTCTCTTGCTGTAAAAGGGAACCGCATCGAGCTCAAAATACAAGATACAGGACTTGGGCAAATGCCAAATACAGAAAAGGTGAAAGACCGTAGGCCGTGGAATTTTTCATCGCATGGGTATGGTTTAGAAATTGTACGCGAGCTTGTGAAAGCAAACAGGGGGCGCTTCCGTTTTGAAAGCGAGCGCGGCGTTGGAACTTCGGTAACTGTTAGCTTGCCGGCCGCGCAGTACCTTGTGAGCGTTGTTGCTTCGTTGCGTAGGCATAATTTCCAAACAACCCTCCACGAGGTAGAATTGCTGTCGAGCGAGCGCACTCGGCTCTCACGCAGGCATGGTTTGTAAGAGCCACAGGCTCCTCGTTTACACCATGTTTAAAATAGGCGATTTGGTTATTACACATGCCCCGTGAAAAAAAGCGTAACGCGTACCTACGCATCTTGTCTTATGCAAAGCCCTACCGTATGCGTTTTGTATTGGGGCTTTTTATGTCGGTAATGCTTTCGGTCTTTAACGGACTTAGCCTAACTTCGCTTAAACCCATTTTTGATGTTATCGAGACAGGTTCCACAAAACCATTCCAGTTGCATTTTGAACAAAAAGAAATAGACGCGTTGGTTGCTTCGCACCGTGGAAATGAATTAAAAGCGCTTTTTGCAAAGCATCCTGCGCCCGATTACTACCTCGCAGAAAAAAATTGGACAGAAGAAGCAATCCGTAAACAAACGACGGCTGTACAAAATACTTTTTCTCTTTTTGTTGGAGAAAAAAAACTCGCAGTCAATAGCGCCTTGATTACACTCCCTGCGCCTATGATTCTTAAATACGTGGGGATTGCCGTTATTCCTATTTTTTTATTGCGGCTTATTTTTGATTTTGGCACAGTTTTTTTTCTTACTGCAACGGGGCTTCTTTCTGTGATGGATATCCGCCGTGCACTTTATAAAAGCATGATGCGTTTACCTCTTTCGTATTTTGTACGCGAGAAAACAGGCGTCCTTATGAGCCGTATCATCAACGATGTGACAACGCTTTCAGAAGCGACATCGATTGAGCTTAGGCTTTCCATCAATAATTTTTTTATTATTATTACGCACATTTTTATTTTGTACCTTATTAGCGCCAAGCTTTTACTCATTACCATGGTGGGGGTTCCCATTATTCTTTTACCCGTAAGTTATTTTTCAGGAAAAATTCGGCGCATTACGCGAAACGAACAAACTGGGCTTGCCGATTTAAACGGGCATTTACAAGAAGTTATTTCGGGGATTCGTGTTATCCGTGCGTTTACAATGGAAGATTACCAAACCAAGGGGTTTGAAGTAATTAACCATAACCTTTACACACAAAATTTTAGGAACAGGGTGTCGCACCAGTTGGGTCCTGCGCTTGTTGAGCTGGCGACGTCGTTTATTGTTGTAGGGCTTATTGTTTATGGCGGTAATTTAATTATTGGCGGCGAAATGACATCGGGCAGTTTTTTTACGTTCGTTTTTACACTCATGATTTTATTAAGCCCCATTAAGCAGATGGCAACGTGGTTTAACTTGGTACAGAGGGCGATTGCTTCTGGTGAAAGGGTTTTTGAAATTATCGACATGAAAGGCGAAATCGAAGATCCACCTCAACCGGTTAAACTTCCCGTGCTTAAAAAAGAAATTGAATTTTCTCATGTAAGTTTTTCGTACCCCAATACGGAAAAAAAAGTTTTACACGGCATAAATTTTAAAGCAAAAATTGGTTCGACCGTTGCGCTCGTGGGGCATTCGGGTGCGGGTAAATCGACATTGGCAGATTTAACCTTGCGCTTTTACGACCCCACAGAAGGAAAAATTTTATTCGATGGAATAGACATCCGTGATGCAAAAATTGCGGACTTGCGCGACAAAGTAGGAATGGTTACTCAGGATATTTTCCTCTTTAACGGTACGGTGCGAGAGAATATATCGTACGGGCGTACCGATATTTCAGATTCGGATATTTTAAAAGCGTCGAAAATGGCTTATGCACATGAATACATCAGCCTTTTACCCAAAGGATACGATACCGTAGTTGGGGAAAGGGGACTTATGCTCTCTGGTGGACAAAGGCAGCGCCTTTCTATTGCGCGGGCGCTCCTTAAAAATCCAGAAATACTTATTTTAGACGAAGCAACAAGTGCACTGGATACCGAGTCGGAACGCCTTGTCCAGCGTGCTTTAGAAAAGCTTATGAAAAACCGCACCACGATTGTAATTGCACACCGGCTTTCGACGATTTATAACGCAGATATGATTTTGGTGCTCAAGGATGGGCGCATCGTCGAGCGGGGGACACACCGGGCGCTACTAAAGAAGAAAGGAGATTATAAAAAACTCTTTGATATGCAGTTTAAGGATTAAACATTGTTGGCGGTTTATTTAACTTTTTATTCTTGGTTAAAGGTGAACAAGTGTTCAGTATAATTTTTCGTAGTTTTTTACTTCTTCTACTCGCAAAAGGAGTGTATGCTCTACCTTCTTCGTACCCCATTACCCCTCCAGAAATTGCAGCGGTAACAAATTTGGGCAAGGGGATTAATTCACCCAATAACGAGTATACGCCTTTTATTACTCCCGATGAAAAATTTCTTTTTTTCCAAACAAACCGCGAGCCAGTTGCAGGGCCTTCGGGGGATTTCGATTTGTGGTATGCTAAAAATTCCGCCAAAGATATGTATAACGATTTACCCGAATTTGCTATTGCGGCAAATGTCGGTTTCCCTATAAATTCAATACGCCTCGATGGGCATCCAACGCTGCGCCGTTTGCCTACGGGAGAATTCGAGATGTATTTTTCCTCATTTGCCGAGGGAAAAAGGCTTGGGCCTAAACTTACCAATATTTATTATACTATTTGGCGCGAAGGAAAGTGGATTGAACCAGTTCCTGTGGAAGAGCTCAACACCGATTACCACGACCGTATGCCTTCCATTTCTGAAGACGGAAAATTTTTGTTTTTTTCCTCAGACCGCCCGGGCGGTAAAGGCGGCGACGATATTTGGTTAAGCGTACGCGACGAAGAAAAAGGTAAATGGGGAGTGCCACAAAATGCCGAAGGAATCAATACGAAAGATTCCGAAGTAACACCCTCAATCCACAGCGACGGTACTACGCTCTATTTTTCTTCGAATAAAGAGGGGGGCGTAGGCGGTTACGATATTTATTTTACGCAATCTAGCGCAAGGCTAAAAAATCCCGAAACTCCTGCGATCCTTGCCGAAGGGTGGATTTCTCCCGTAAATTTGGGAAAGCCTTTCAACTGCGAATTTGACGATGAGTACCCAACGGTTATTAGTTCGGGAAAGCGTATGTATTTTGCCTCGAACCGTCCAGAAGGCTTTGGTACTTTTGACATTTATTATGCTAACGTTCCCGATTTTGCGCGCCCCCTCTTGCGTTTAAATTTTGAAGGCACAGTATATTCGGGAGAAAGTACAAAAACAATTTCTACGCGTTTTCTTTTGAAAGGAGGCGAACAAAGCCAAGAAGTGGAAACTAAAGACGACGGATATTTTAAAGTACCTATTTTAAGTTATAAAACGCATACGATAACCCTTGAACAGAAAGGTTATCGAAATTTTTCGCAAACAGTCGACACGAGTAAACCCACAGAAAGAAATACGTTTAAATACGATATCCATTTGGTACGCAATACCACAATTCCAAAGGCAGTCAATGCACGCCTCTTTTTCTTAACTAAGAATAAAAAGAGGATATCCCCTCGGTTTGAGTACCGCCTTTTGCCGTCGGAAAATTCTTTTAAAAAAGCGAAGATAAAAAAGGGCGTGTCTTCAATTCAGCTTATCGATACAAAAAAATTTCCTAATGAAGACGCCGCAATTTCAGCGTTTGAGGGATTTCAACTCGAGATCAAAGTTTTGCGTAAACGTAAAGACGCGCTTACCGCCCGTTTTAAATTCCAAGAAATTATTGAACATTATAAAGACGCATTGCCATCTGTTGTGCCGTTAAAAATTACGCTATTAGAAGATAGTTTAGCGTTCGAGTTGCTAAAAACTAATAAAAAAGCCGCTCGCGCTATGCAAAAAAAACATAAAAAGAAATCTACGCGCTCGCGGTAGAAAATACGCTAACGTTGTGTATTAAGGCAACGAGAATAGTTCGTTATATAAGGCGCGGCTAAAATATTCCAACCGCAATGGTGCTTAAAAAAACGAAGCTGAATGCTGAATTCACGTGAAAGAAAGCTACGGGAATTTTATGGAAGAGGGGATTTTTAGCAGAACCCACAAGTAAATGTTCTGTCACGAAAAGTCCCGTAAGTAAAATAAAAAATATCCATGCAAAAAAATTTAAGTGTAAAAAATAAATAAGTAATCCAATAAAAAAAAGTGAAATGGAGTGCGACACACGTGAAATCCACATAGCGCCGTGGATGCCAAAGCGAGCGGGAATTGAGTAAACACCGTTTTCCTTATCGAAAGCAATGTCTTGTAACGCATACAAAATATCGAAACCCGCGATATAAAATGCTAAAGACGCGCCCATCAAAATTGCTTCAATGCGTATATCTGCGATAAGTGCAATATAGACCGCTAAGGGAGCCATCCCAATGGCAAAGCCCAACCAAAAATGGCAAAGCCAAGTAAACCTTTTTGTATAACTATAAAACGCAACGGCAATTGCCGCTGGAAGCGCAAGATACGCAGCAAGGGGAGAAAGCATGTACGCGCTTATGCACAAAACTCCCAGAGAAATAAATGCAAAAACTGCTACAGCTTTTACCGACAAAGCTCCTACAGGAATTTCTCTATTTTGCGTGCGTGGATTTTTTGCGTCGATAGCCCTGTCGGCAATACGGTTTACTGCCATTGCAAAGCTACGCATCCCCGTAAATGCAGCAAGTATCCAAAGTATTTTGGTGTACGGGAGTGAAACAAGGTTGGGGTAGCGCGTATAAATAACAACAACTGCAGCAAGCGCAAAGGGAAGGGCAAAAAGTGTATGCGAGAACTTAATCATCCGCATGTATGTTGTAAGTATCTTTTTGGCGTTTTTAGGTGGAGTAGACAAATTACTCTGCTGACGTTTCTACAATTTCAAGGCCAAAAGCTTCAAGCCCCACAACGCGGCGTGGGTTGCGCGTAAGTAGTTTAATTTTTTTGATACCTAAGTGTGTTAGAATTTGTGCGCCAATCCCGTATTCGCGTAGAGTCCTGTCGTTTTCGGGAATTACCTGTGAGGATTTTTGTCCCAAAAAAAGAAACACACCGCGCTTTGATTTTGAAAGAGCTATCATTGCATCGTCAATACGCATATAATTTTTGCGTGGTACAATACCAAAAACATCTGCGAGTACATCTTCGCGGTGGACTCGCACAAGAATAGGGGATGCTCCTTCTATTTTTCCCCGTGTAAGGGCTAAGTGGACATTATCGTCAATAGCAGAATTAAAATAGTACGCAGTAAAATCGCCCCACTTGGTTTTAAGTTTTGCCTTGTGCGAGAAAGAAATTGTTTGTTCGCTTTTACGGCGGTACTCGATTAAAGCTTCGATGGTAAGGATTGGCAAACCATGCTCTCGTGAAAATTTAATGAGGTCGGGCATCCGCGCCATGGTACCGTCGTCTTTCATAATTTCACATATAACGCCGACGGGATTTTTTTGTGTTAAACGGCATAAGTCTACCGATGCTTCTGTATGCCCTGCGCGTACAAGCACTCCGCCTGAGACTGCAACTAGCGGAAAAATATGCCCTGGGCGCATAAAGTCTGATGCACGCGACGAAGGGTCTGCAATTTTTTTTATTGTATAAAAACGATCGTGTGCAGAAATTCCTGTGGAAGTTTTTTCTTTTGCATCGACAGACACTGTAAACGCGGTTTTGCGCGTATCTTCGTTATGCTTCACCATCGGTTCAAAATGGAGGGTTTGTGCTTTGTCCGCAGTTACGGGAACACAGATGAGCCCACGCCCAAACTTTGCCATAAAGTTGACGGTTTCTGCGGTTGTATCGTCGGCAGAGATTACAAGGTCGCCCTCGTTTTCGCGATCTTCTGAATCGGTAACGATGAGCATTTTCCCTGCTTTGAATTCTTTAAGCGCCGTGGGGACGTCGACAACCCCAGATATACCTTTGCGGCGCAGTGGAAATTTAGTGATACTCTTTAGCATGAACGCGCGAGCGCGCCAAGCGGCGTAGATTACTTCTCGCGGTTTGCTTCGGTTTGCCGCTCGAGAACGTTGAGGTGGATAGTTGGGGTAATGAGGATTACCATAACAACCATTGGGAGCGCCGCAAGAAGTACTGCCATAAGCAGCATGGGAGAGAAAAGTACGGTTATGACGATAAAAGTTACGAACGCGCCAATGAGAAGAATTTTATCGATTAATGGTTTTTTTTGCGGTGTGTTTGCCATGCTGCCTTTTAATGCTCTCTAAACGGCGCGTCAATTGCTTTAGAGCCTCATGCGCCAACTTGCGCAGCCTCGTGGGTAGGCCGAAACTCGCGAAGCCAAAATAGCGACTCAAAATGTGCGGAAAATTTGCCTCAGCGAGTTCCGGCCTGGTCACACAGGAACCTAACTAATTTATACTTATGAAAACGCTTGCCAAACCGTCGTGGTAGGTACCATTGAACCGATGAAGGGCGTTGCACAAATTTTCTGCGTCTTGCCTGTAACCTTTTTCCTTAACTGTTATGCGGGTTCGGTAAGCGACGAGGCGCCCAACCAAGGCGCATTGCAGCAAACTGCGCAAGGCCAAATTGTCGCTAACCTTACTAACAAGGGAATCGTCAAAGATTCGCGTTTTAACGAACAGAGCATGGTCGCTCTCTATATCTATCGTAAAAAAGATTATAGTTTAAGCTGCACCACAGCATCCGATCCCCAAAAATGCGAGGATTTACTCATCTTTAAAAATGAAAAAGTGGATGCTTTAGGATTTACCAATGAACCTGGGTATTTTGGTTACGATGCAGATTTCAATTCGTACTTGCCGATGCTTGTCGCCGAGGGGAATAGTTATCCCTTCGATACAAAACCTGCTGATCCACCAGGGTTTCCCGATGCCGATGTGTGGCAGTGCCGTAAAATTAATTTCGTAGGAAATCCTAATTATGGAAAATACGAATGCGGAGTAAACTCGCACCCAATCCGTAAATTCAACAAAGATTTAACCACGTATACGCTGCAAGGCTATGCAACGAATGGGCGGGGATACGCCTCGTCGTATATTTTGGATTATAACCTTTTTAATAGTTTAAACCACCCTGTAAAAGATGGCGATCGTTTTTATGCATACTTTGCAGTGCACTTTAAGGCGATAAAGGCAGCACAGGATTCCGAAGACCGGTTCGATATAACAGCTTCAACATGGAAGAGGCCCATTGAACCCGACCTTATTTCTCCGCGTATTGAAATCAACGTGAAGATGCTTGCCGAAGGGCATTACGATAAACCCGGTAGTGTGTACGACATTCCCGATTATTCGACGTGGTACGACCCCTTTGCTACTTGCCGTCCTACAGCAGGGGTTGCCGGTAGCGTCTATTTCAGTGAAATTTTGTGGATGGGGAGTAAAAGTATTTCCGGTGTTTCTGCAACAGAAGATGAATTTATAGAACTCTATAATAACACTGGTAGTGCTATCAATGTTTCAGGTTGGAAAATTAAAGGAGCGGCAACGGGGGGCGGTGATTTGGTGCTACCTTTATGCGCAACAATACCCGCGGGTGGTGTTTATACTATTGGAGAAAAAACCACAGAAGCGTTTACCCAGTTTGATTACACCACATCGAGTATATCGCTCCCAACTGGTGGCACCAATTTAGCCATCGAAGACGCACAAGGCACAACAATCCAAGCGTTAACAAATTGTACATCGCCCGCATGGGGGGGAAAAGGGGTAAATGGCGGACTTAATGTGCCCAAACAATCCATGAGGCTCAACAGTATAACAAGTGCTGCGACATCGTGTGCAAGCGCTGGTTGGGTGACAACAAGCACGGGTGACAGTAATTATGCTACTGCTTCGGTAAACGTCAATACGTCGTATATGGCTCCTGATGACATAAGCGAAGGTACGGTTGCAACCCCCGGGTATAAAGGACCTTGAGCTTAAACGAAAATTATCAACGCGTTAAAGAAGAAATCTACGCGGCAACCGTGGCGTGTGGACGCTCTCCCGCAGATGTGCACCTCATTGCGGTTTCCAAGACGCACCCCGTCGCCCAAGTCGATGCGCTTGCTGCATTGGGGCAAGTCGATTTCGGTGAAAATCGCATCGCCGAGCTTGTGGAGAAAAAAAACGCTACGCTCGCTAAAAATATACGCTGGCATTTAATCGGGCAGTTACAGACCAACAAGGTGAAGCTGTTGCCCCAAGGGGTCATCCTCCACACACTCGACCGCGTCTCACTTGCAGACAAATTAGCGCAGCACTTTGCGACAAACCCCAACGGCGAAAGCGGTGTCGACGTGCTCATTCAGGTGAATTGCAGCGGCGAAGAAAATAAATCCGGCGTTCATCCCGACGCACTTGACGCACTTTGTGAATACGTCGCTCAAAAGAGCGCCATCCGCGTGCGGGGACTCATGACGATGGCAGAGCACACCGACGAAGAGAAAACCATCCGCAAAGCGTTTGCTCACTTGCGATCGCTTTCTGAAAACATCGCAGCGCAGAAATTTTTTTTAACTTACGAAAACATCCTTTCGATGGGCATGTCGGGAGACTTTAAAATTGCCATCCAAGAAGGCGCAACGCATGTGCGCATCGGTAGCGCGATTTTTGGAAGCAGGTAGCGTCAAAAATAAAATTTTGCTATTTCCCGATACAAAACCGGCTAAAAATTCGCCCTAAAACATCTTCGGAGGAAACTTGGCCGGTTAGGGTTGCAATCAACTGGACTGCATTGTCGACAAGGTGTGTAACAACTTCGGGAAGCTCTTCTTCTAAGAGCGCTTTTTTTGCATCTACCAAAGTTGCGTGTATGCGCGATAAAATTTCGCGTTGCCATTCATTTAGGGAAAGTACGTTTTGTGGAAGGTTGCCGTAGATGTGTTTTTCCATAGCTATAAGGAGATCTGGTATACCTTCGCCCGTTTTGGCCGAAATATAGAGTGTGTTCTTTTCTTTATCCGGCGCATACAAAATGTCTATTTTATTTACAACACGAAAAAGCGTCGCCCCACTGGAAATTTGTAAAGGCCGAGGTGCATCCGCCTTAGAGCCATCGATAAGGTGCAATACAATGTGCGCTTTTCTTATAAGCTCCTGTGTCCTATCAATTCCCATGCGTTCAATTGGGTCTTGGCTTTTAGGGTTTAACCCTGCCGTGTCGAAAAGACGTGCATTTAATCCAGCAAGGGTAAGCTCTCCTTCAATGTAATCGCGTGTTGTTCCTGCTATATCGCTTACAATGGAGCGCTCTTCGCCTAAAAGCCTATTCATGAGGGAAGATTTTCCTGCGTTGGGTTCACCCACAATTGCGATATGGACGCCATCTTTATAAGCAGAGAAACGGCGAGAGTCTTCCAAAAGCTGATGGATATGTTCTTGGACGCCTGTTATCGTATTTATTTTTTTATCGAGGGTTGCGAACGCAATATCCTCGTCGATAAAATCTAACTCGGCGTTTAGGTCGGCTAAAAGGTTTAGGAGTAAAGAGCGCAACCCAAGTAAGTTTGTACGGAATGCGCCGCGCTGCAAAAGGTGCGCTGCGTTAAGGCTCGCTATATTTTTCGCGTCGATAATTTCTTGGATTGCCTGCGCCGCGTCGATGTCAAGCTTACCGTTAAGGTATGCACGGCGCGTAAATTCTCCAGGGGCAGCAGGACGAACCCCTCTTTTATATAAGATTTCAAGGATGCGCCGAATAATAATAGCATTTGCATGGCAGTGGATTTCAAAACTTTCTTCACCGGTAAAAGAAGACGTGCCTCTAAACGGGATAAAAATGGCATCGTCGATGAGTGTGCCATTTTCTTCAAGCGTACCGTAGTGTGTTACACGCGCCTTTAGGTCGTGTATGTTTTTTTTATTTTTAGGAAAAAAGAAATTTTCAGCCGCTTTAAGTACGCCTTCTCCCGACGCGCGGATTATAGCAATAGCGGCGCGTCCGGGCGCAGTGGAAAGGGCGCATATAGCGTCAGACACTCTTAGCGGTTAAAGTTCTCGTCTTTAAATTCGATATCTTCTGCGCCTTCGGGATCTTTTCCGGCGTCGAATTCAATGTTACCTAAATTTTCTTCTGTGACAAGTTCGTTTCCAATTTCTGCTTCGGGAGCGCTTGGTTGGGCGACGCGGAAAATGCGCACGCGCTTATAGACGCCATTTCCTTCGGATTCGGTTTTAACGTTTTCGTTATCTTGAAGGGCCATGTGGATAAGGCGGCGTTCGTACGGATTTAAAGGATCTAAAAGGCGGCTTTTTCCTGTGCGCAAAACATACTCGCCCGTTTTACGCGCAATTTCCATAAGGTGCTGTGCGCGGCGCTCGCGGTAGTTTTCAATGTCGAGAAGAATTTTAGGCTGTTCTGTAGTAATTTTTTCGACGATGAGGTTTGTCATAAATTGGAGCGCTTCGAGGGTGCGTCCATGCTTACCGATGATGTACCCTGCGTATTCGCTTTCTAAAGTAACCATGAGTTTGCCTTCTTCGACGTTTACGTAGTCTTTCACTGTAACAGAATAGCCCATGTGCTTAAGGAGTGTCGATATAACCCCACGGATGATAACTGCAAGCGGAGTTTTTCCGCGGATTGCGTTAATTTTATAGATGCCCGCAGTTTTTTGGCCAAGCCCAAAAAAACCGGAGCTACTTTTTTTAAGTACGCTAAATTCGACCGAGTTTTCGTCTGTACCTAAATATTCAAGACCTTGTTTTAACGCTTCTTTTTCATCCAAAGCTTGCACTTCTAAAATTTGCATAGTATCCTCGTTAATCTTATTGTTTTGTTCTTTTGTTTAATTCTGGTAGATTATACCTTTTGTGGCTCTTTCTTTTTTTGGTGGTTTGTATACACCTGCTGCACAATAGACAGAGCGTTCTGCACCGTCCAGTAAAGAACAACCCCTGACGGCATTTTGTAAAACAAGAAGAGCATCATAAACGGCATAAAGCGCATAATTTTTTGTTGGTTTGCGTCCCCCGAAGTTGGAGTTAGTTTTGTCTGGTAGTACTGTGAGAATGTCATAATGATGGGGAGTAAGTGGATTGCAAAACCGCCTATATAGGGTATCGACAAAGGTAGCGAAAAGAAAATATCAGGCTGCGATAAATCGGGAATCCAGCCCGGTATAAAGGGAGACTTCCATAAATCGTACGCGTCGGAAAATGCGGAATACATCGCAATAAAAACAGGGAGCTGTATAAGCATCGGTAAACACCCAGAAACAGGATTTACTTTGTGGACTTTGTAAAGCTCCATCATCTTTTTTTGCTTTTCTTGAGGATTGTTTTTGTACTTCTCATTGAGCTCTTTAATTTTTGGCTGCAATTCACCCATACGCTTCATTGCGTCGGCTTGCTTTTGGTTTAATGGAAAAAATGCTAATTTAAGCAAGAGCGCGATAAGGATAATACCGACGCCGTAATTGGGAATAAGCTTATAGAATAGGTTAAGTGCAACAACCAAAATATCACGGATAGGTTCTGTGATACCAAAATCGAACGATTTGCTAAAATACGATTTATTAAATTTAGCTACGTCGGGCATGTCTTTGCGCGCATTATCGGAGGGAAAAGTTGCATCGTCAACCTTTGGTCCCATGTATCCAATATATTCAAAGTTGTAAGGTCTATTTTTTTCGAGAACGATGTCCCCCATGTTGATGTGGAGCGCCTGTGTTTGTAAAAGTTGTTTTGTTTGTGGATCCCTATATTCTGGAGTAATGCTTGCTGAACGCGTTTGGAAAAGAGGCTGCATATTAAGGATAAGAAAGCGCGAAGAGCTGCCAAAAAATTCGGTGGGGCCTTTACTCAATTTTTCGTGCGTTGTTGCACCGCCACAACCAAAACCACCCGAAGAACCCGCATAGGCAAATTCAACTTTGCCTTGGTCGGTATAATGGTGGTAGTCGCGAAAGCTTGCTTGGTTTTCGGGAGTAGGCCCCAGTATGGGTAAAGCATAGAGCATTATGTTTTGCAATTTTACGGTAGACTGCGATTCTAAGTAGATAACGAATTTAAAATACGGGGAGTGCTTTAAAAACGTAAATTCTTTCGTGACTAAAACATCGTATTTCTTTTTATCGAGAAGCAAGCGTATAGGTGAAGTTGCAGTAATTTTTATCGCAGTGGCTGTTTCTTCTTTTTTAAAGTCAAACGCAGAGTACATCATTGCGGCGAGGTTGCCGTCTACGTATTGCGTTGTTCCGGTTGCGCCTAAATAGGGAGAAAGGAATATTTCTGTTCTGGGGAGCACAATATTAGCCCCATCGCGGCGGGGGTATGTTTTGTCGCGATTTTTAAACTCAACGATGCGTGCTCCTTGTTCTGAAAACAGGATTGAAAATTTATCGGTTTCGACGCTAAGTGTTTTTTTAGCATCCCCCCTTTTGGTCGCCTCCATTTGTAGCGGTGCAGGTGTCGAGGCATCCTGCGCTGAGGGAAACGAAATTCCAAAGAGCAAAAGGAGCACTATTGCGGCAAACGTCCGGCGAAATCCTACGCGGCAACGTACTGCCGCGCTACGGAAAAAAGATAGCATAGATGGTTATTCTTCGTTATAAAGACATTGGGTAAATCATATTGCGATATTTTCTGGACAACGCGTTTCGCATACTGCGTTGCGAAATATGAAAGATACAACGATGGATGTCCCTTGCAGGCGTCTTGAACTTACCAACGGAGAAATCATACAACTTTACGAAACCCAAGGCCCACAAGGCTACGCGGCAGAAAACGGAATTCCAAAACGCCGTGCAGAATGGGTTAAAGCACGCCAAGCAGCAGGGGATAAAACCCCAACGCAGATGTATTACGCACGCAAAGGAATTGTCACCGAAGAAATGCAATTTGTCGCCAAGCGCGAGAATATGAGCGTCGATTTTGTCATGAGCGAAGTTGCGCGGGGGCGTGCGATAATACCTGCAAACATAAAGCACACCGAGCTTGAACCTATGATTATCGGTCGCAATTTTTTAGTGAAAATAAATGCGAACATTGGTAACTCCGCCTTGGCGTCTTCTGTCGAAAAGGAAGTTGAAAAGTTGCGTTGGGCAATTAAGTGGGGGGCAGATACGGTGATGGACCTTTCCACAGGAAAAAACATCCACGAAACGCGAGAATATATTGTACGCAATTCACCCGTGCCCATAGGCACAGTCCCCATTTACCAAGCGTTAGAAAAAGTGAAAGGTAAACCCGAAGATTTAAGTCTTGATGTTTTTATAGAAACGCTTATCGAACAGGCAGAGCAGGGTGTAGATTATTTTACCATCCATGCAGGTGTGCTTTTAGAATACATCCCACTTACTGCAAAGCGCGTTACGGGGATTGTTTCTCGTGGCGGCTCGATTATGGCGAAGTGGTGCTTGGCGCACCACAAACAAAATTTTCTCTACACACATTTTGAAGAGCTTTGTGCAGTAATGAAAAAATACGATGTTTGCTTTTCTTTAGGCGATGGTTTGCGTCCAGGCTCTACTGCAGATGCAAACGACGAAGCGCAGTTTAGCGAACTTAAAACTTTGGGAGAGCTTACCAAAATTGCATGGTCGCATGATGTGCAAACGATGATTGAAGGCCCTGGCCACGTACCGATGCACCTTATCCAAGAAAATATGGATCTACAACTTAAAATTTGCCACGAAGCGCCTTTTTATACACTGGGTCCTTTGGTTACCGATATTGCACCCGGGTACGACCACATTACCTCGGCGATTGGGGCAGCAATGATTGGTTCTATGGGCACCTCGATGCTTTGTTATGTAACTCCCAAAGAACACTTGGGATTGCCCGATAAAGACGATGTAAAAACGGGAGTCATTACCTATAAAATTGCCGCACACGCAGCAGATTTGGCGAAAAACCATCCGGGCGCACGCGACCGCGATGATGCGCTTTCAAAGGCGCGTTTTGAATTCCGCTGGGAAGACCAATTTGACCTGTCGCTCGACCCTGAGACGGCACGAAAATTTCACGATGCAACGCTACCACAATCAGGAATGAAAAAGGCGCACTTTTGTTCCATGTGTGGTCCACAGTTTTGTGCGATGAAGCTTACCCACGAAGTACGTGAAATCGCAGATAAAGACATTAAAGAAGAGATGGATAAAAAGTCAGAAGAATTTAAAGCAAAGGGCGGTGAAATTTATGTGTAGCTACCATGAAGCCCAAAAAATCGCGAATGCCAACTTGCGGCTTTTTTCGAGGTTCCTTACCGCGTACGGCACGACTCTTTGTAGATAATAACCCACGGACGCTCTTGGATACACTTGAGGAAAGAGCGGCTGTATTCAGAAGTGAGACGAATATTTTCGCGCAGTGCCTTGCTTTCGTTGCTAAATTTTCCTAATGTGCCTCTATTAGACCCTAAAGCCTTTTCGAGAGTTTCCAAGTTTTTTGCCACCTTCGAGGTGTTTTCAATAAGGTCGCTTAGGCTTTGCTGCTGAGCGGTTAAAATATCTTCGCTATTGTGCGCAATCAAAGTAAGGTTGTTTTTAAACGAATCAAATTGTGCCGAGATGTTTGCAAAATAATTTTTGGCTCCGGCAATTGTTGCGTTTAAATCTTCGCGGTTTTCGTTGAAAACAGTGTCGATATCGCGCCGGAGGAGCGCGGCTTTTGCAAAAATTTCTTCAGCGACCTCGCCCGCGCTTTTTCCTTCAAACCAACTGGAAAATGAAAGCATCATTTGCTCAAAAGAGGGCGGAGATATTCCTCTAACCGTTTCTCCTTCGCGGATAACAGTTTCCCCTTGCTTCAATTCTTCAAATTGCAGGTTTATATATTTTTGCCCCATAAGGTTGTTGCTAAAAATAGATATTTGCGTTTCTTTAGTACGTGGAATTTTATTTTTGAGGCTGTTGTCTAAATAGAGGCGTACATACGTTTGGTACTCGTTTTGAAAAATATCTTGTACATACCCAACCTGTTTGCCGCCTGCAAGAAGAACCCGAGCATTTTTTGTTAAATTACTCAGGAAAGAAAAAGCGACGTCGATAGTAAATCCCGAACGGGCGGTATGGATACGCGTACCCACAATTGCAGCGATAACTAAAAAAAAGCTTGCAAGGAGCACATAAGCGCCAATGCGTATAGAGCGGCGGCGGAGCGCCTCTGCGGGGGAAAGAGGTTGCTTTATACGTTTACCCAACCTAGTTTCCTTTGTTGAGAAAGAGCGAGGGATTCTCTTCAAGTTTACGAAAAAGTTCGCGTGCGTGGTACGCTGCTTCGTTTGCGTTTTTGTAAAGTTCTTCGTCTTGTATAAGTTTGCCTACGGAACCGCGTCCAGAGTTTATCCGCTGTGTAATAAGGTTAAGGTCGCGCGAAATTTTAGACATGTTTTCGAGCATAATTTGGATGTCTTGTTTATTTTGATTCGAGATGTCGGTAAAATTTTTTGAAAGGATGTTTAGCTTTTGCATCAAAGTATCCAGTTGTGCGGAAAGCGATGTAAAAGATATACGTGCCTGTTTTATTGTTGTGCGGATGTCACCCCTGTTTTCGTTAACAATACCGTTTAAGTTCGAAAGGAATGTTTCGGTTTCCTTCATAATTTCAGCGAGAATTTGACCGCCGTTTTTACCATCGAACCAACTTGAAAATGCCATCATCATTTGGTCTACAGAAGGGGGATCAATCCCCACCCATTCGTCGCCATTTTGGAAGTAAACTTCATTTTCTTTGGGGTCGGGAATTGTAATGTTGATATATTTTTGCCCCATAAGCCCAGTCGTATAAATTGCAAATACTGTTTCTACACGTTTGGGAATTTTATTTAAAAGTTCTTTTTTTAGCGCAAGTTGTACATACGTTTTTAAATCCTTTTGGTAAATGTGTTCGACAAAACCTACAGGCAGTCCGCCCGAAATACGTACAGGCGCCCCTGTGGAAAGGTTATTTAAAAAACGGAAGCGTAAGTGGATTTTTAGCCCATCTCCGGCAATTTGCCAGCGGCCTAAAATAGCAAGTAGTGCTACAAATGTAACTACAGAAATTATGGTCATTAGCCCAACCATAAGCCGTGTTTTTCTTTCTTTATCCATGTTTTTCCTTATAAAATGGGAATTGGTCCCTCAGCGTTACCTTCAACGAATTGCCGTATCACAGGGTCATCCGAATTTCTAAATTCGGCAGGTGTTCCGACAAGGCGAAAAACGCCATCGTAGAGCATTGCAATACGGTGTGCAGTACGAAAGACCGAAGTCATGTCGTGCGAAATTACAATCGAGGTTACACCCGTTTTGGCGTTGAGCGAACTAATTAGATCGTCGACAGCCGCTCCCAAAATGGGATCGACCCCCGTTGTGGGTTCGTCGTAAAGCACAATCTCGGGGTCTAGCGCAATCGCCCGCGCAAGACCAACGCGTTTTTGCATTCCTCCCGAAAGCGCAGAAGGGTTAAGGTTTTCGACGCCTTTTAAACCAACGAGTTCCAACTTTCCGCGTACAAGATTTTTAATTTCTTCTTCGCCCATTTTGGTAAAGCGGCGCGGCGCAAATGCAACATTTTCAAAAACCGGCATTGAATCAAAAAGCGCCGCCATTTGGAAAAGAACTCCCATCTTTTGTCGTATTTCGTTAAGCATATTGTCGTCGACATTGTGTATGTCGTACCCATCTATAAGGATGCGACCGTTATCGGGACGCATTAGTCCTGTAATATTTTTAAGGGTTACAGATTTTCCCGAACCGCTTTTCCCGATAATATAAATAATTTCGCCCCTTTGGATATCCAAATTAATTCCACGCAAGATATGCTTTGGACCAAAGCTTTTGTAAACATTCTCGAGTTTTACGTGTACGTCTTTCATAGAGTGGTTGTGCTTCTATTACTAAGTGTTCTTTCCATTATAAGCCAAAAAGTTGAAAGATATACGTAATAAAATAGTCAGAGACGATAATCATCATAAAAGAAAAAACTACCGCTTGTATCGTCGCTTGACCCACGCCCTCGGCGCCCCCGCGTGCGCGAAACCCAGAAAAACACGAGATGAGTGCGATTTCAGCCCCAAAGAAAAATGTTTTTCCAACGCCTGAAATTAAATCTTTGCTACGCACAAGGGTTCGCGCAGAATCGAAGTAGAGGTTGTATGGAATATCTAAACTAATATTGGAGATAAGGGCACCGCCAAAAACTCCAACGACAATTGCCATAACGGTAATCATCGGAATACAAAAAAGCGCGGCGAGAAAACGCGGTACACAGAGGTAGTGGACGGGATTTGTTGCAAGAGTCGACAATGCGTCGATTTGTTCGGTAACTTTCATCGTACCGACTTCTGCCGCAATCGACGAGCCAACACGCCCTGCAAGGAGCACCGATGTTAAAACCGGTGCGAGCTCGCGTACCATTGCAAGCGAAATTCCTCCGCCCATGAAAGTGGAAATCCCTTGGATTTGTTGCTCCATTGGGCCGCCCAATTGGAGCGCCATTACCATCCCTACAAAGAAAGAACTTACGACACCTACGGGAATCGATTTTACGCCAATTTCTCCCATTTGGTAAAGCAAACTACGTAAGTCAAAAGGCGGAGTAAAAACGAACCTAAACGTTTGGCCAGCGAAAATTGCAAACGCACCCAGGGCCTCTAAAAGCCCTAAAACCCCTGTACCGATTTTTTCCGCAAAGGGAATAATTTTACTGATTTTGCCTTTCATGCTCTAAATAAAGTAGAATTTATATTTTAGTAAAGTATAGTCGTGTTAAGTCGCCTACGTGTAAACGATTTACTTTACTTGCTTAATCCCACCCCAATTTCGACCCATGCAGCCCTTAAAGTATGTTGAGCGTATAGTAAATGGCGTTAAAGTAATTGAAATTCCCGGAAAAGAAGATGCGCCTACGTTTTTTTGCATGCATGGGTATGGGGCTAATGCGTTTGATTTGGCGCCTTTGGCTCCTTACCTTGCGTTTCCGCAAGGGACACGCTACCTTTTCCCCGAAGGAATTTTAAATGTTGATTTGGGTTTTTCTAACGAAGGGCGTGCGTGGTTTCCCATCGATTGGGTCGAAATTGAGCGTATACGCCGTGAGGGTGGTTTGCGCGATTTGTCGAAATCGCTCCCCCCGGGAATGGCAGAGGCTCGTGAAAAAGTTATTTCTATTATGGAAGGCTTAGGGTGTGATTTTGAGAAAACGTATCTTGGTGGGTTTTCACAAGGCGCTATGATGGCTACAGAAATTACGCTGTCGCACCCCAAGTATTTTAAAGGACTCATCCTTTTTTCAGGAACTTTGGTGAATCGTGTCGGGTGGGAAACCCAAGCGCGGGAGAAATACCTTTCGCAAGGAAAAGTTCTTTCTTTTATACAGTCGCACGGTAGGCTTGACCCCGTGCTCCCTTATGCGGCAGCGGAGCGCCTTTTCCAATTGTTGGCGGCAAATGGCGGTAAGGGAGATCTCGTTGGTTTTGATGGCCAGCACGAAATTCCACAAATTGTACTTGCGAAAGTAAACCATTGGATTACGGAACAACAATCCTAAATCTCTCGCCGTCGCGTTTCTTCTTTTAGATATATCTTTGTGACCCAAATACCGCACTATCTTGTTATAGGTTCTGGAATTGCGGGGCTCTTTTTTGCGCTTAAGGCCTCCGAACATGGTTATGTAACAATCGTTACAAAAGACGCCGTGGACAACGCGGCGACAACGTATGCACAAGGCGGAATTGCCGCCGCGCTTGGTACTTGGGACAATCCGCAAAAACATTTTGAAGATACCCTTATAGCAGGCGCAGGGCTCTGTGACGAAAAAGCTGTTGAAATTTTAGTCCACGAAGGAGTGCGCTGTGTAGAAGAACTTATCGACTTGGGAATGCCTTTTACGCGAGGCAAAGACGGTAAGCTGCATTTTGGGCGCGAGGGGGGGCATAACGAATCGCGTGTACTCCACGACCACGACCACACGGGGCGATCGGTTGAATCGTTTTTACTCAAAAAAATTTATGCAAAGAAAAATATACGCATACTCACAAAGCATTGCGTGGTCGAATTGGCGAGCGAACACCATCTTAAAGAACGTGGTAATTCAACGGTTGTTTTTGGCGCGTATATTTTAGATGTCCTTTCGGGAAAAATTCATTTAGAAAAGGCGGATTTCACCGTTCTTGCCTCTGGCGGCGCTGGCCGCGTATACCCCGTAACAACGAACCCACCGGTTTCTACAGGCGATGGAATTGCACTCGCGTACCGTGCGGGTTGCCGTATTCGCAATATGGAATTTTTCCAGTTCCATCCCACAGCGCTCGCGCTCAAAGGAAAAAATCCGCCAGGAACTCCGGCGTTCCTAATTACCGAGGCAATGCGTGGCGAAGGTGCGATTTTAAAAAATCCAAAAACAAACCGCGCCTTTATGGTCGACTACCATGAAATGCGTGAGCTTGCGCCACGCGATATCGTTGCACGCGCAATCGATGCAGAATTAAAACGTGATGGTTTGGACTATGTCTACCTCGATATTTCACATAAAGACGCCAGCTTTGTCCGTGAACATTTTCCTCTTATCTACGGTACACTTAAAGAAAAATATAACATCGATATTACCCAAGAACCCATTCCTGTTGTTCCAGCAGTCCACTACACGTGCGGTGGAGTTCTTGTCGATTACGAGGGAAAAACAGATCTTGAAAATTTATACGCAATTGGCGAGGTTGCATCCACTGGCGTCCATGGCGGTAACCGCCTTGCTTCCAACTCGCTTTTAGAAGGTCTTGTTTTTGCGGCGCGTGCAGCAAAGCATATTGTAAGGGCGGCAAGCGACACAAAAATAAATTCGTACCGAAAAACAGCACAAAATTTAGGAGAGTGGGACCATACCAATACAAAAAACCCCGAAGAATGGGTTTTGGTAAGCCACGATTTTAAAGAAATACGCTCGCTCATGTGGGACTACGTAGGTATTGTACGTTCAACGCTACGTTTGGAGCGTGCGCTCAGAAGGCTTGACGTTATTTATGGAGAAATTATCGATTTTTATAACCGCACTGTTATTTCTCTCGACCTTTTGGAACTACGTAACCTTGCGCTTGTCGCACAGTTGACTATACGTTCTGCGCTTAAACGCAAAGAAAGTAGGGGGTTACATTTTATGACAGATTATCCAGAGCACCGTGAACCTTCGCGTGCAGACACAATTATTGAGCCACGGCATTTTCCGGGAAAAAAACACTATGGCTGATGTAACATTTTTTTCAATTATTGCAGTTTTTTTAGGCGGGGGTATAGGTTCGCTTTTACGTTTTGGGATATCAAAATTCTCGCTCTATTTTTTTGGGGTACGTTTTCCTTACGGCACCCTTGTAGCAAACCTTACAGGCGCTGCTCTTGCAGGTTATGCTGCGGTTCTCATTTTTGAAAAGCGGAGTTTGGACAAACATGCGTCAGATCTTCTTTTAGCTGGATTTTTAGGAGGGCTTACCACTTTTAGCTCAATGGTTTTGGATGCGTATCGCCTTCATAATTCCGGATCTACGGCGCTTGCAGTACTTTACGTAGCGCTCAACATCGTATTAGGTTTTCTTCTTTTCCACTGGGCTTTTGTTGCAACGAGGTAGTATGGGATTTTCTGTTGAACGTGCGCCTTTTATACGCGATCTACAAAATGGACTACTCGAAGAAGGAAAATTTCTTGTGCGCCGTGCTTTTTTGCAAACAGCAAAAAACAATAAACCTTTTTTGCGTTTAATCCTTGCAGATGCCTCTGGACACATGCCTGCAATTTACTTTGCGAATGCAGTAGAACTTAAAAAAATTTCTGCAATTGCCAAACCAGGAAAAATTATCCGTATACAAGGAATTGTCGAAGAATTCCAAAATGTTAAACAAATAAAACTTACAAAAATAGAAAGTGTAGAAGAAGGGGAGGGAGAACTCAGCCGGTTTTGGGCACGTACCCCGCACTCACGCCGCCAAATTTATCAGGAGATTCGCACGCTCTTGCAAAAAATTACCTCGAATGAATTACGCGAGGTGTGTATTGAATTTTTGAAAGACCGTGCGTTTATGCGGCTTTTTATCGAGTCGCCTGCATCGCGAGGGGTACACCACGCATACATTGGCGGCCTCATGGAGCATACGTGTAACGTTATGCATACCGTTGCAGAATTTTGCAAGATATACCCACACGCCGATGCAGACCTCGCGCTCGCCGGAGCGTTTTTGCACGATATTGGAAAAGTCGATGAGTATGATTTTTTACTTAGCCACTATGAACATAGCGAAGCAGGGCGTCTTAAAGGACATACCCTTTTAAGCTACGAAAGGTTAAAAGTAAAACTTGTTAAATCAAAAATGCACCCTTTGACGCAAGCGAAACTGGAGCATGTTATACTTTCACACCAAGGCAAGCGTATTTGGGGTGCGATTGAAGAGCCGCGCTTTCTGGAGGCGTATTTGGTGCACGCTGCAGACGCAGTCGATTCCACACAGTTTATTTTTAATGAACTTAAACGAACTTCGCTTGAACGCGGCATGGATAGCGCTTGGTCGGAATATAGCAAATATTTGGGTAGAGAAATTTTTCTTAGGTAAGAAACCACCTTAGAGCCTGTGCTCCAACGAGTTGGCGCACAGGCTCCTTAGCTTTTCAGCTTGTCTCTATTTTCTAAACAAGCTTATGCAATTTAAACCACAAACAAGAATTCGCGCAACGTATATGCGCGGTGGAACCTCGAAAGGCGTTTTTTTTAATTTAGCCGATCTGCCACCCCTTTGCCAACATGCAGGTAAAGAGCGTGATGCACTCCTTTTGCGCGTTATCGGAAGCCCTGACCCTTACGAAAAGCATACCGACGGAATGGGAGGAGCAACTTCGTCGACCTCCAAAACAGTAATTATCTCCCATGCAAGTATGGAAGGCCACGATGTAGACTATCTTTTTGGGCAAGTAGCTATTGGTAAACCCTTTATCGATTGGAGCGGTAACTGCGGAAACCTTTCCGCTGCGGTGGGGCCGTTTGCCATTAAAAGTGGGCTTATTCCAAAAGAGAAAATCCCAGAAAACGGGATATGTACTGTAAAAATTTGGCAAGCAAATATAAAGAAGACAATTATTGCGCATGTTCCTATTACCAACGGGAATGTACAAGAAACAGGGGATTTTGAACTTGACGGAGTTACGTTTCCCGCCGCAGAAATCCAACTTGAATTTATGGATCCCGCAGACGGTGAAGGCTCTATGTTCCCCACAGGAAACATTGTCGATGAGCTGGAAGTTCCGGGAATAGGGAAATTGAAAGCAACCCTTATCAACGCAGGAATTCCTACGGTGTTTTTAAATGCAGAAGATATTGGTTATAAAGGAACGGAACTCCAAGGCGATATAAATTCGGATACGAAGGCTTTAGAAATGTTTGAAAAAATTCGCTCTTATGGAGCTCTTAAAATGGGGCTTATACAAAATCTGGAAGATGCCCTCTCACGGCAGCACACACCCAAAATTGCATTTGTTTCCAAAGCGCTTTCTTACAAAGCATCGAGCGGTAAAGATGTAGACGCTTCACAAATCGATCTTAACGTGCGTGCGCTTTCTATGGGGAAATTACACCACGCGATGATGGGGACATGTGCAGTTGCCATTGGCACTGCAGCGGCAGTTCCTGGAACCCTTGTAAATTTAGCAGCAGGAGGCATAGAAAGAGAGGTTGTAACCTTTGGGCATCCTTCGGGAACGCTACGTGTTGGAGCAAAAGCGGCTAAGTCTGGAACAGACTGGGTTGTTACCAAAGCTATTATGAGCCGTAGCGCACGTATCCTTATGGATGGCGAAGTATACGTACCCATCGACTAAAACTTTGTGAAACTCCTAAGCGCTTTCCTGTGTGTTTTGCATTTCTAAAATAACCCATGCATGCATTGGTTACAGGTGGCGCTGGTTTTTTAGGAAGCCATCTTGTTCGTGCGCTTCTTAAAGAAGGGGCACAGGTTACCGTTTGGGATAACCTTTATACAGGAAGCCGTAAAAATTTAAACGAAGTTGCAGGCGCCATAGATTTCCACAATTTAGATATCCGTATAACTTCTCCCGAAAATCTTCCCGTATCGCGTTTTGGAAAATTTGGCGTTATTTTTAATTTGGCATGCCCTGCATCGCCGCCGCATTACCAAAAAGATCCCATCTTTACTTGGGAAACTTCCGTTTTGGGAATGCACAATATTTTACGCATCGCAGATTCTCATGGGGCAATGGTGCTCCACGCATCAACGTCCGAAATTTACGGAGATCCTTTAGTGCATCCACAACCAGAGTCGTATTGGGGGAATGTAAACCCCGTTGGAATACGTAGCTGTTACGATGAAGGTAAAAGAGCGGCAGAGACCCTCGCGCAAGATTATGTACGTTTCAAAAAGGCGGATGTACGCCTTTTTCGCATCTTTAATACGTATGGGGAGTATATGTACCCCGACGACGGCCGTGTTATTTCAAACTTTTGTATTGCTGCGCTTAAAGACGCACCGGTGCCTGTTTATGGCGATGGTTCTCAGACGCGTTCTTTTTGTTATGCTTCGGATTTAATCGCGGGAATTTTATCCCTACAAAAACTGCCACGTGAAAAATACGATGGTCCTGTAAATTTGGGTAACCCACGCGAGTTTACTATACGCGAACTTGTAGGCGTACTTGAAAAAGTTACAGGAAAAAAATTGCAGGTAAAAAATTTTCCGCTACCTGAAGATGATCCTAAGGTGCGCCGTCCTGTTATTGAAAAAGCGCAAAGGCTCCTTAACTGGACACCAAAAGTAGACTTGGAAGAAGGTTTGCAAAAAACCCTTGCGTATTTTTCAGAAGAGATAAAAAATGCAAAAAGTAAATAAAGAGGTGTGGTATTCTATCTGCCAGTTTTCCCATTTGGCTATTTCATGAAAGCATTGCGTACACTTTTTACCGGTAAACCGCCTCAAAAAGCGCGGTTAGCCATCCTTGTTTCTGGTCGTGGAAGTAATATGCGCGCTTTGTTAGATGCAATGCGGCTCCAAAAACTTGATGCAGAATGTATTTTAGTTTTAAGCGACCGTGAAGCGACTGGGTTGGGGCTTGCACAAAAATACGGAGTACCAACAGAACTTTTTCCTAAAAAAAAAGGAGAAAGCCGTGAGGGCTTTGACGCACGTTTAGCGGAGCGGCTTAAAAAAGAAAATCCAACTTTGGTCATTTGTGCTGGCTATTTGAAACTTATTACAGCGCCTCTTTTAAATGCATTTCCCAACCGTATTTTGAATATACATCCCGCGCTTTTGCCTGCATTTCCCGGGCTTAATGCACAAAAACAGGCGTTAGACTATGGAGTCAAAATTACAGGATGCACCGTACACTTGGTAGATAGAGGAATGGACACGGGAAAAATTCTTGCACAAAGTGCAGTGCCAGTACAAAGCAAAGACACGGTAGAAACGCTCAGTAGGCGTATCCTAAAAGCAGAGCACCAACTTTATTGGCGGGCGATACAACAGTATTTAAAAAAACTACCTGCGTGATTTTTTAGGTAGAGGTTTCTTTTTTACTGTTTTTTTTACTGTTTTTTTTACTGCTTTTTTTACTGCTTTTTTTACTGCTTTTTTTACTGCTTTTTTTACTGCTTTTTTTACTGCTTTTTTTACTGCTTTTGGCTTTTTTTTAGGAGCAGGCTTTTTATAAGCTTTTTTCTTAGGAGCTTTTTTCTTAAATGTAGGGTCAGGAATTTTTTTTTCTGTGTTGGAATCGGCGCCTTTTTTTACAGGTACGGGCTTTGGGTCCTTTGCTTCTTCTGCCAAAATGAGTTCTTGGATACATTCAATTCCCGAAGGTCCCATGAAAAGATTGCAGTGGCCGATTTGTTTAAGTTTTACATCGTCAAAGCGTCCGGGGATGTTGAGATAATCTGAGAAGAGGATTTCGTCAAAAGAAGCAAAGACTGCTTGTATGCTTGTAAGAGTGCGGTATTTCTCTTTTGTTTCTTTTATAAAACGCGAAAAGGGAATCATCTGCAACGTTGCGTACGTAAAGGGAACAAGGATTGCGAGGTAATGCCCACGGAACGGAGTTCCTAATGTAAAAATTTTTCGTACCCTGTCGCGTCCTTTGTACCCCATGTGTGCGGCAACAAGGCCTCCCATTGAGTGGCAAACAAGATAACAGTCGTTTAAGGCGTGTGTTTCGAGAAACTCTTGGAGCTTTTTACTGTACTTGCGCAAATTTCCGCATTGGAACCCAAGGCGTACAACGTATACGGGATGGCCTTGTTTGGCTAAAGCGGCGCGTGCGCTACTCCACGTTAGGGGCGAACCCCAAAGGCCTGATACAAGAACAACTGGCCTTTTTTCTCCTTCTGTAATGTCCGATGGGCGTAATAATAATCCGGGTAAGTAAAGAAGGGTGTAGCGTACGATATACAAAATCTCGAAAAAAATCTGTACTAATAGGTTACGCTTAGGCGCCTTTTCGGGCAAAAAGGTAAGATAATCTGCCATACAAGGTCAAACGTTAGAATTAAGAGTGTGGGTCAACCATGGCTACATAATGTGGCGGATGAACTTCTGGAATGTTTCTCTAAACGAACCTCCATACGGCGGATAGAAAATCTGCATCGGGTTAAAAAGGCGTGATTGCCTAAACACCGCACGCTCGTGTGAGAACGCTTTAAATCCGTAGTAACCGTGGTAGCGGCCGAGACCGCTGTTATTCGAGCCGCCAAAAGGTAATTTGGGGTTCGCAAATTGCATGAGGCAATCGTTTACCGATGTGCCGCCTGCAGCAGTGTTGCGTAAAATATTTTCAATCGCGTTTTCAGAGGCTGAAAAAACATAGACTGCAAGTGGCTTTTCACCCCGGCGCACGTACTCCAACGCTTCGTCGAGGTGGCGGTAGGTCACAACGGGTAATAGCGGCCCAAAAATTTCTTCTTTAAGTATTTCGCTACCTTCGGCGATATTGGTTACCACTGTGGGTGAAATGTAGTTGTCGTGCTCGTCAGTATCGCCGCCAAATGCAATTTCTGCACCGTGTTTTTTGGCGTCGTCTAAAAGACCTTTCACGCGGTCGTAGTGGCGGCGGTTTACAATGCGGCAAAAATCGGGGGAGTTGCGCCATTCAATTGGTGTTTGGCCATAGAACGATTTTACAGTATCGTGTATTGCGTCGATGAGTGCATCCTTTTTATCTTCGGAAACAAGAACGTAGTCGGGCGCAATGCAGGTTTGGCCTGCGTTAACCCACTTACCCCACGCGATACGCTTTCCCGCTTCGCGGATGTCGGCGGTGTTTTCGACGATCGCGGGAGATTTACCGCCCAATTCGAGAGTACACACCGAAAGGTGTTCGGCGGCTGCTTTCATCACAATTTTACCAATACTGGGTGCACCGGTAAAAAACATGTGGTCAAAGGGGAGCTTCAAAAGCTCTGTCGAAACGGAAGCATCGCCTTGAAAAACAGCAACTTCTTCTTCGTAAAATAAATCTTTCAAAATGCGCTCTAAGAACGCGGCAGTATTGGGTGCAAGTTCAGAAGGTTTCAGCACCACCGTGTTACCTGCGGCAATTGCGCTTATAAGGGGGCCAATGCTTAGGTTGAAGGGGTAGTTCCACGGCGCAATAATGAGAGTTTGCCCAAGGGGTTCGTAATGCACTTCGCTGCGGCCGGTGCCTAAGTGTATTGGCGTTTCAACAACTTTGGGACGCATCCAATCGGGCAGGTTTTTAATTGCGTCATGGATTTCAGCCATGATAGGCAACACTTCAGCAAGATCGGCTTCTTCGCGTGGTTTTTTGTAATCTTGCCACAGGGCTTGGTATAAATTTTCGCTTTCAGCAAGGATTTTTTCTTTGAGTTTTTTTAATTTCTCGCGGCGCTCGTGCGCAGTGGTTTCCCGTAGGCTCCACTTGAATTTTTTCTGGAGTTCGAAAATGCGCTGGATTTCTGCTTTGGTGTTTTTATCGGCCATAAGCTGGCTTTACTTTCCATCCGGCGGTGGCAACATTTTTTACAGAATTTGCCGTTTAGATGTATAATACTGATTACACATTGACGCGATGTTTAATTTTTTAGTACTGGTGGCATAGACCGGCAGGTCTTTTTTTATTGCTCCGTTGTTTTTCTGTAGGTTAAGCAGGGTGTATAAAAAGGGGAGGAGTGGCAGAGTGGTCGATTGCGGCGGTCTTGAAAACCGTTAGGCCTTCACGGGTCTCGTGGGTTCGAATCCTACCTCCTCCGCAGACAGAGGACAGAGGACAGAAAGAATACCGGAGACAATCTTACGTGTTCTGTTCTCCGTCATCTGTCCTCTGGTATGGAGCGGTGGCTGTGATGCTCTTGCATCTCCGTAGCGAAGCGGAGGTGTGGGGCCACGAAGCCACGCGACATTAGGAGCGGTGGCTGTGATGCTCTTGCATCTCCGTAGCGAAGCGGAGGTGTGGGGCCACGAAGCCACGCGACATTAGGAGCGGTGGCTGAGTGGTCGAAAGCGGCAGTTTGCTAAACTGTTGTACTAGGTAACTGGTACCGAGGGTTCGAATCCCTCCTGCTCCGCAGGACAGGATGTCCGAGGTTTGCGCCGCGCACGAGGCGCGTCTTTGCGCAAACCGCAGACTGAGGACAGGATGTCCGAGGTTTGCGCCGCGCACGAGGCGCGTCTTTGCGCAAACCGCAGACTGAGGACAGGATGTCTTAGGCTTGCGCTGCACACGATGTGCGCTTGTGTGCAAACGAATGTGGCAAAAACATGTGCGTTATACGCACATGTTTTTGCTAATTACTTGCCCACGTAGCACAGTCGGTAGTGCGTTTCCATGGTAAGGAAAAGGTCACCGGTTCGATTCCGGTCGTGGGCTAAATTTGTTCATTTCAGCCCGCTACGCGGGCTGAAATGGATTTTTTAGGGCAGTAGTTCAACGGTAGAACGACGGTCTCCAAAACCGTTAATGAGGGTTCGATTCCTTCCTGCCCTGCAAAGGAGTATTATGAAAAAAATTTGGCAATTTTTCGTTGAAGCAAAAGCAGAGCTACGAAAAGCAGTTTGGCCTTCGTGGGACGAAGTTTCACGCTCGACGATAGTCGTTTTCGTGACTGTTATCCTTTTCGCCGTTTTGCTGTACCTCGTCGATGACGGCATTGACCGTGTTGTAACATTCTTGCTCGGCGGTTAATATGGCGATGCACTGGTATGTTATTACAACTCTTTCGTCGCACGAAGATAAAGTAAAAAAGCTTATCGAGCGGCAAAAGGAGAAATGGCCGGATGGCGCAAAGGTGGGGCAGGTGAAAATTCCGCTGCACGAAGTTGCAGAGTTGCGTGGCGGAAAAAAACGTGTCGTAAAGAAAAAACTTATGCCCGGGTATGTTTTTCTGGAAGCCGACCTTACCGACGAGTTGCACCAAAAAATACGTACGCTTCCTGGAATTATGGGCTTCGTGAGCACTGGTACAGAGCCACAGGTGTTGAGCGAAGAAGAGTTGCATTCGCTTTTTACCGAAATGGGTCCGGCAGTACAAGACGAAAAACAAGCTCCACGCATCTTCTTTTCCGAGGGAGAAATTGTACGTATTATAGATGGTCCTTTTGCGAATTTTCAGGGTACTATCGACGATGTAAATCCAGAAAAGGGCAAGGTGCGCGTACGCGTAGAGATTTTTGGTCGTGCGACACCGGTGGAGCTTGATTATCTCCAAGTTAGTAAAATATAGTTTGCGGCGTGTCGCGATTTAAGAAAATGGTAGCTCGCAAACAGTAAAGGTTCGTAAATGGCAGCAAAAAAAATAATAGCGCAAGTTAAACTCCAGATACCAGCGGGCAAGGCAAATCCAGCGCCTCCAGTCGGTACTGCGTTGGGTCCACAGGGCGTCAACCTCATGGAGTTTTGCAAGCAGTTTAACGCAAAAACACAAGCACAAACAGGAAGCATTATTCCTGTCATTGTCACCGTTTTTTCCGACCGTTCCTTTACTTTTATCACCAAAGTGCCGCCAGCGAGCGACCTTATTAAAAAAGCTGCAAAAATTGAAAGCGGTTCTAAAGTACCTAATAAAGAAAAAGTTGGCTCTCTTACAAGCGCACAGCTTGAAGCGATTGCAAAACAAAAAATGCCCGATTTAAACGCGAACGATATTGAGGCGGCGAAACTCATCATAGCGGGTACTGCGCGTTCTATGGGTGTAACAGTTCAAGGCGGTTAATATGGCTAAACACGGGAAAAAATACCGCGCAGCGGCAGAAAAAATCAATCCAGAAAAAGAGTATTCACTTATAGACGCCGTCAAAATAGTAAAAGAGGTATCTTATACAAAATTTGATTCTACACTTGAAGGGCACTTTAACGTAAAGTATAAAAGTACACAAAACGTGCGCGGCATTGTGCAGTTGCCACACGGGACAGGTAAAAAGGTAAAGGTGCTTGTTTTCGCAAAAGGCGAAAAAGCCGAAGAGGCACGCCAAGCGGGTGCAGACTACGTGGGTGACGACGATTTAATCCAAAAGATACAAGGTGGTTGGGTAGATTTCGACTTCGTGGTCGCAACTCCCGATATGATGAAAGACGTGGGTAAGTTAGGCCAGGTCTTGGGTAAGCGTGGGCTCATGCCGAAGCCAAAATCAGGGACGGTAACAACCGACATCAAAGGAATTATTGCACAGCTTACCTCAGGGCGGATTGAATACCGTGCGGATAAAACAGGCGTGGTTCATGTACCCATGGGAAAACTTTCTTTTACTCCAGAACAAATGAGAGAAAACGCTGCAACTGTATTTCAAACAATTCTTAAAGATAAACCTTCGGACGCTAAGGGCGACTATGTTGTGTCCATGTTTGTTACAGGTACAATGACGCCAGCGGTAAAAATCAACATTAAGGAAATGCGCTAATGGCATCAGTTCAAAAAACAACGTTGCGTGAAGAATATACAGGTATCCTAAAGAGTTATCCTAACTTTATTGTAACGCAGTACCAAGGCCTTGACGTCGCCACTTTAACAAGTCTCAGGAAAAAATTACGCGACGCAGGGGGCAAATACACAGTTGTAAAAAACAATGTGTTTAGTTTAGCCCTCAAGGAATCTGGTGTTGCAAAAGATTTTCCGTACGATAGCACATTAAAAGGCCCTAACGCGATTGCGTTTGTAAAAAGTGATGTGCCGGCGGTAGCAAAAGTTTTACGCGATTTTGCGAAAGATAATGAAAAATTGGTGCTTACGGCAGGCGTAATGGAAAGCACTTTTTTTGATGCGAAAGGCGTTAAAGCTATTGCTGATTTACCTTCCAAGGAGCAAATTTTGGCGCAAATTGCTTCGCTCATCAACGCGCCTGCAACAAGAATTGCTGGAGGGCTCAGCAATATTATGGCCTCATTGGCACGCGGCATAAAAAGTGTCGCAGAAAAAAATGGAAAATAGTGGCTTAATTATATAAGCGGGAAGATTAAAGGAGAAAGTATGGTACAGGAACTCTTAGACAAAATTGGTTCGCTCACAATCGTTCAAGCGGCGGAGCTCGTAAAAGCAATGGAAGACAAATTTGGTATTTCTGCTGCGGCTCCAGTAGCTGTTGCTCAAGTTGCAGCGCCTGCGGCAGGTGGAGCTCCTGCCGGTGAGGAAAAAACGGAATTTAACGTTGTTCTGGAAGGTTTTAGTGGCGATAAGAAAGTAGATGCAATCAAAAAAGTGCGTGAGATTACAAACTTGCCACTTATGGACGCAAAAAAGCTCGTTGAGGGCGGTTCGGGCGTTCTTAAAGAAGGCGTCTCAAAAGAAGAAGCAGAAAAAATTAAGAAAGAAATTGAAGCCTTGGGCGGCAAAATTGCGCTCAAGTAATGCGATTTTTTTTACATATTAAAATCTCTTTTTCAGAAACCTGCCGGGCTTAAATCCGGTGGGTTATTATTTTATTTACTGCCTTTTTTTATTCCAACAGGCAGGTGTAGAGGGGTACAATGGCCGAGTCTAACGTAGTCAATATTGGCGAAAATACATCACAGTTCAAAATTGTAAATTTTGCGGAAATCCGTAAGTCTTTGGATGTGCCGCCACTCATCGAAGTGCAGATAATTTCGTACGATGCTTTTTTGCAGGTTGATGTTCCCATGGCGAAACGGAAGCGTACAGGGTTGCAATCTGTTTTCGAAGATAGTTTTCCTATTGAAAGTTCTAACGGTGATGTGGTGCTCGAGTTCGTCGAGTACACATTAGGCGAACCTAAGCGCGATATTTGGGACTGCAAAGTAAATGGTTTTACGTATGCTTCTCCGCTTAAAGCGACAATCCGGCTAATTGCTATCGAAACAGGAGAGGTGCGCGAGCAAGAAGTTTACATGGGCGATTTGCCTATGATGACCCCTACGGGAACATTTGTTATCAACGGCGCAGAGCGCGTGATTGTAAACCAGCTCCACCGCTCTCCAGGTATTTTTATTTTCTTCGACGAAGCAAAAAATGTTTTTTCATCACGTATTATTCCTGACCACAAAGGCTCATGGCTTGAGTTTGAAATGGACGCAAAGGGCCTTCTCATTGCACGCATCGATCGCCGTAAAAAATTTCCTTTTACATTACTTTTAAAAGCGTTGGGCTACGGCACAGACGAGCAAATTTTGCGCCTATTTTACGAATCTGAAAGCGTAACAATTAAAGGTGTGCAGGCAAAAACTTTGGCGAAGCTTATAGGGCGTCGTACTCTCACCGATATTGTACACCCAGAAACGGGAGAAATCCTTATTGAAGCGGGGCATGCGCTAAACGAAGACAATTTGGACCTTCTCAAGGACGCGAAGATTGAAAAAATTGAACTCATTGTTAATAAGGGCGGCGTAGACCACCGTGTTGTTTTTAATTCGCTCGATAAAGACGGAGTAAACTCTACGGAAGAAGCTCTTATCGAATTCATCAAAAACCAGAAGCCGCTCGATTATAGCCCCGACCACGGCGATGCGGAAAAACATGCAAAAAATATTGAACGTGCAAAAGCAGAATTGCACCGCCTCTTTTTTGACCCCAAAACGTACAACATGGGTAGTGTGGGACGTTACAAAATTAATGCACGGTTCAAACATTTAAATCCTAAGGAATTTGCAGACGACGTAGATACGCAAACATTGCGTCCCGTAGATATCGTTGAAACATGCAAATTTATGGTTAACCTTATCCACGAGGTTCCAGGGTACCAGTACGACGATATCGACCACTTGGGCAACCGCCGTGTTAGAACTGTAGGCGAGCTTCTCACGACGCAGCTTAAAGCAGGCTTTTCACGCATGGAGCGTGTGGTGAAAGAGCGGATGAGCATGAACGATGTCGATATCATGACGCCACAGCTTCTTATCTCCATTAAGCCCATCACAGCGGTATTGAATGAGTTTTTTGGCGCCAGCCAGCTTTCGCAGTTTATGGATCAAACCAATCCACTTTCTGAGATTACACACAAGCGCCGTTTAAACGCATTAGGACCAGGCGGATTAACGCGGGAGCGTGCAGGCTTTGAAGTACGTGACGTACACTACACGCATTACGGAAGGCTTTGCCCCATTGAAACACCAGAAGGTCCGAACATTGGTCTTATCACGTCGATGGCAACGTATTCACGCCTTAATCCGTATGGTTTTGTAGAAACGCCATACCGCATTGTAGAGAAAGGAAAAGATACCGGCAAGACAATGTTCTTGTCGGCAAACGAAGAGGACCACTACGTTGTAGCGCAGGCGAACGCAAAATTAGGCGATAGTGGAGAGTTTTTGGATAAACTCGTAAGCTGCCGTTATAGGGGAGACTTTCCTCTTAAGCCACCGGAAGAAATCCAGCTTATGGACGTTGCTCCAACACAGGTTATTTCGCTTTCCACAAGCCTTATTCCCTTCTTGGAACACGACGACGCAAACCGTGCGCTCATGGGCTCAAACATGCAACGCCAAGCAGTGCCGCTACTTAACCCCGACATGCCTTATGTTGGAACAGGAATGGAGTTTCCCATTGCGTACGACTCAGGCGTGTGCGTCATTGCCGATTACGATGGAATGGTCACCAAAATTGACGCCGATGGAATTGAAATCGAACGCGAAGACGGAACAAAAGACAAATACCGTCTTGTTAAATTTAAACGCACAAACCAAAGCACGACGCTCAACCACCAAGCTTTAGTGGGCTGCCACAACGCTCCTGAAAATGGAAAAATTACAAAAATTTCTAAAAGTGAATTGCTTTTAGAGGCAGAAAATGGAAAGCTCTTCCGCTTCCCTATGCAATCTTTCCAAGGCGCGTTTAAAGCGGTCGTCAACGAAGGGGACTTTGTTTACCGTGGTGATTTGCTTGCGGGTGAGTTAGTCAAAGGACGCTTAAACCAACCTAATAAGAACATTGCGCGTAAGGCAACACTTTTGGCCGATGGTCTTGCGACCAAGTACGGTAGGTTGGCTCTTGGTAAAAATATTACTGTGGCGTTTATGCCGTGGGATGGATACAATTTTGAAGATGCTATCATCCTTTCTGAAAAGTTAGTAAGAGAAGATACCTTTACAAGTATCCATATCGAAGAATTCGAAATACAAGCGCGGGAAACAAAGCTTGGCCGCGAGACGATTACGCGCGATATTCCTAACATTAGCGAAAGGGCGTTCCGCGATTTAGATGACGAAGGTATAATCCGTGTAGGTGCAGAAGTTCGTGCGGGAGACATCCTTGTTGGGATGGTTACTCCTAAAGGTGAAACCGATTTAACTCCGGAATATCGGCTCCTCCATTCTATTTTTGGCGAGAAAGCAAAAGAAGTACGCGATTCATCTTTGCGTGTTCCGAATGGCCACGCGGGAATCGTTGTCGATATCGTGCGTTTTAAACGCGACGACGGCGATGAACTTCCTCCAGGAATTGTCGAATCGGTAAAAGTTTATGTTGCACAAAAACGTAAAATTTCTGTCGGCGACAAAATGGCAGGGCGCCACGGAAACAAAGGCGTCATTTCCACAATCCTCAATGAAGCAGATATGCCGATGCTTCCCGATGGCACACCGATTGATATTGTATTGAATCCACTTGGTGTCCCTTCGCGGATGAACTTGGGACAAATTTTTGAAACACAGTTAGCGTATATTGGAAACAAATTGGGTATCCATTTTGAAACGCCAGTTTTTGACGGCGCAGAGTGGCACCATATCCAAGAGTATGCAAAAAAAGCAGACGTGAGCCACGATTCCAAGATTCTCTTACGCGACGGGCGCACCGGTGAGCATTTTCGCCAGGCAGCTTTTGTGGGTACAATTTATATGCTTAAACTCCACCACATGGTCGAGGACAAAATGCACGCCCGTTCGACAGGGCCATACTCGCTTGTTACGCAGCAACCATTGGGTGGCAAGGCGCAGTTTGGTGGCCAAAGATTGGGAGAGATGGAAGTGTGGGCGCTCGAAGCGTATGGCGCGGCGCATACACTGCAAGAATTACTTACAGTAAAATCAGACGATATGCAAGGCCGTGCGCGTGTGTACGAATCGATTGTTAAAGGCGTGCAGGCAATTAAGCCTGGCGTACCAGAAAGCTTTAACGTGCTTATCCGCGAAATACGCTCTCTCGCGCTTGACATCACTATACTCGACCATGAAGAAAAAGCGGTCGAAGTTTCAGATTTAGACGATGAATTTTCACGTGTACGCCGGCGTATTAAAGTCGACTCTGTTGAAAATACAGCAGGTAATTAGGAAAAAAGAGGAAAAAAATGAGAGAATTCCACGATTTTCATAAAATTCGTATCAAACTTGCCGCACCGGATAAAATCCGCGAATGGTCAAAAGGCGAAGTAAAAAAGCCGGAAACAATTAACTACCGTACACTAAAGCCTGAGCGTGATGGACTTTTTTGTGAGAAAATTTTCGGTACGACCAAAGATTGGGAATGCTACTGCGGAAAGTTTAAGTCGATCCGCTACAAAGGCGTTGTTTGCGATAAGTGCGGCGTCGAAGTGACACACTCTAAAGTCCGTCGTGAGCGTATGGGGCACATTGAGCTTTCGTACCCTGTGGCGCATATTTGGTACTACCGCACTGTCCCAAGCCGCATCGCGTTGGTGCTCGATATGTCGGCAAACGATATTAAAAGCGTTCTTTACTTTGAGCGCTACGTCGTTATTGAGCCGAGCGAATCGGGTCTTGAGTTTAAGCAACTTATCACCCAAGAAGAATATTCGCGTTTAGTCGAACTCTACGGCGATAAATTTTATGCATCCATTGGAGCCGACGCAGTTAAAGAACTTTTGGCGATGGTCAATATCGAAGAAGAAATTCGTCTTATCCGAACCAAGTTAGAAGCGAAGAAGAAAATTAGCGATAAGCGCATTTTGAAGCGTTTAGAAATTTTAGAGGCATTTAGGGATAGCCACAACCGGCCAGAGTGGATGGTTCTTGATACAATACCCGTTCTCCCTCCAGAATTACGCCCGATGGTGCAGCTCGAAGGGGGACGCTTTGCAACAAGCGACCTTAACGATCTTTACCGCCGTGTCATTAACCGTAATAACCGTTTGAAGCGTCTTTTGGGACTTAAAGCTCCTGATATTATTGTCTCGAATGAAAAAAGGATGCTACAAGAAGCGGTTGATGCACTATTCGATAATAGCCGCCGCAAGAAATCGATTAAAGGCAAAGGAAACCGTCCGCTTAAATCGCTCTCCGATATGCTTAAAGGAAAGCAAGGCCGTTTTCGCCAAAACCTTTTAGGTAAGCGTGTTGACTATTCGGGGCGTACCGTTATTGTTGTAGGGCCAGAGCTCAAGATTTTCCAATGTGGAATACCAAAGAAAATGGCGTTGGAACTCTTTAAGCCTTTCATTATGAAGTGGCTTGTCGATAAAGAGTACACCCAGAACATTAAATCTGCCAAAAGGATGATTGAAAACGAAGAGCGCGAAGTCTTTGAAGGCCTTGAAGAAGTCATCCACGAACATCCTGTACTACTTAACCGCGCCCCTACACTCCACCGTTTGGGTATACAGGCTTTTTTACCAGTTTTGGTAGAAGGTAAAGCAATACAACTGCATCCTCTTGTTTGCCATGCATTTAACGCCGACTTCGACGGCGACCAAATGGCAATCCACGTTCCACTTTCGCCGCGTGCACAACTTGAGGCATGGCTGCTCATGCTTTCTGCACACAACCTCCTCAACCCTGCGAACGGCCAACCAATTGTTGGTCCGACCCAAGATATGATTTTGGGGCTTTACTACCTCACGGCAAGCTTGGCGGGAGCAAAAGGGGAAGGGTTTATTTATGACAATATGGATGAACTTAACTATGCACTTGATAGGGGTGTGGTCGATTACCGCGCGAAAGTTCGCTATGTACAAAACGATAAAATTTTTGAGACAACTCCGGGGCGTCTCATTTTTAACCAGCTTCTCCCCGCAAACTATCCATTCGTAAATAAAGCGCTTACCAATAAAGGCGTAAACGAGATTATTGCAGACCTTTACAAAGCTAAAGGCGCTGCGATAACTGTAAAATTTTTGGATGCAATCAAGCGTTTAGGATTTCAATCTGCGACGAAATTTGCGCCGACAATTTCTATTGAAGACGTAAAAATTCCAGAATCGAAAGTTCGCATTATCGAAAAAGCGAACAAAGATGTTGAACGTGTAGAAAATGAACACCGTAAAGGGGTAATTACCAACGAAGAGCGTTACAAAAAGGTTATCGATATTTGGACGAATGCAAACGAAAAAATTACTGAAGACCTTTTTACCCTCTTGAGTGAAGACCAAGCGGGGTTTAATCCTATTTACGCAATGGCTGTGTCGGGAGCTCGTGGTTCGCGCTCACAAATCCGCCAGCTTGCGGGGATGCGTGGCCTTATGGCAAAACCATCGGGAGATATTATCGAACTTGCGATCCGCTCTAACTTTAAAGAAGGTTTGGGTGTTTTGGAGTTCTATATCTCTACATCCGGTGCTCGTAAAGGTTTGGCAGATACAGCGCTCAAAACAGCCGACGCAGGATACCTCACTCGCCGCCTTGTTGACGTCTCGCAAGACGTGATTATACGCGAAGAAGATTGCGGTACCTCAGACGGCTTTAACATGACAGCCGATAAAGAAGGCGAGAAAGTCATTGTAAGCCTTAAGCAAAAAATTGTCGGCCGCTATTTGCAGCAGGACATCAAAGACCCCAATACCGACGAAGTTATTTACATCCGCAACACGCTCCTTACCGAAGAGATAGCAGGCCAAATTGAAACCTTAGGTTACGAGACAATTAAAGTGCGTTCAATCCTTACCTGTGAGTCTGTAGCGGGTGTTTGTTCGCATTGTTACGGAATCGATTTATCGACGTTGCAACCTGTCGAAAAGGGTGAGGCTGTAGGAACAATTGCGGCGCAGTCGATTGGGCAGCCTGGAACGCAGCTCACAATGCGTACGTTCCACATTGGTGGAACAGCGACGACAAAATCTGCAGAAAGTACAATCAAAGCGCCTTACGATGCAGTTGTATTGCAGATCCAAGGACGCCAAGTAAAAAATCGGCAGAAGCAAAAAATTTTAGCGAAACGTGGCTCGATTGTTATTGCGCAAATTTTATCGCGGTATGCAAAATCGCAATTCACTGAGTTTACGCACGAAAATGGCGCGAAACTTATTAAAGGAGAAATTTTAGGTAAGCTTAAAGAAAAAGAGGGGCACGCCTCGCTACTTTATGCTCCTGCGGCAGGGACTATTTTTATTGAAAAAAATGAAATCCACTTACTTGCCTCCGAGTACGCAATCCAGTTAGGCGCAGGTTCTGTTCTACATGTGGACGAGAAAGAAATTGTAAAAGCAAACCAGTTGCTTTGCGAATACGACCCTTACAACTCGCTTGTCATTGCGACACATTCGGGACGCCTTGAACTTGTCGACGTAGAAGATGGAAAAAATTTACGCGTTGAAGACGCGGACGACCGGAACACGGGAAAACTTAAAAAAATTGTCGCATATAAAAACGAGAAATTAGTTCCACGTGGGCACATTTATGAGAAGGGGAAACTTGTCGCGGAAACTCCGCTTCCCGTCGGTGCAATTCTTATGGTCGAGAACGGTACATCTGTACAAGAAGGGGATATCGTCGCCAAAATTGAATCGAAAGCGGAAAAGACACGCGATATTACGGGCGGTCTTCCGCGCATCGACGAACTTTTTGAAGCACGCCACCCAAAAGATCCGTGCCATTTGGCGGAAATAGACGGCATGTTGGTCGATACCGGAACCATTGTGCGTGAAAAACGCATACTCAAAATTATTCCTGAAGGGCTTAAAGGAGACGAAGCAGAAGAGAGTGCAGTTTCTATTGCAATCCCGCTCCATAAGCAAATCCAAGTACACGACGGAGAAATGGTTACGCGTGGGGAGCCTTTAGACGATGGCGTTATGGATCCGCACGATTTACTAAGGATTATGGGTGAAGAAATTGCGCAACGCTACCTCATCCGCGAAATCCAAGAGGTGTACCGCCTCCAAGGTGTATACATTAACGATAAGCATATCGAGATTATTATCCGCCAGATGATGCGTAAAGTTGAAGTTATAGACGCGGGTGATACAATTTTTGTGCCAATGAGCCAAGTTGATAGAGCGATTTTCAAACGCGAAAACCAACGCGTAGAGCGCGATGGAGGGGCTGAAGCAACGTCGACGCCAATCCTTATGGGGCTTACTAAAGCGTCATTAAATTCGGAGAGCTTTTTATCTGCGGCGTCTTTCCAAGAGACGACGCGTGTTCTTACCGATGCTGCAATTAAAGGAAAAGACGATCCTTTGGAGGGCTTGAAAGAAAACATCATTATTGGGCATTTAATTCCCGCAGGTACCGGCATGCGCGATTACCGTGCGGTACGTGCGTATAAAAATGTTATGGGCGATCTTTTCTATACAGAAGAGGAGCTTGAAGAGATGTATAACGGAGCACAAGAAAAGCCGAAGAGGTTGCAACATTAGCACCTGCTGGGCGTTCAATGGACGAAGACTCTGAAGACGAAGAAATTGCCGATGACGAAGAATAAAGCAGGGCAGGGCGAGCGCTTAAGAGGCGTTGACGCCCTGTCAAAAAAAACAAATTTGCCCACACGTAGCGATACCGTAAAAAATAAAACGAGATAAAAATTAAAGATTAAAAAAGGAAAGTATGCCAACTATTAACCAATTGATTCGCTTTGGCCGTGAAAGATCGGTTTATAAAACAAAGTCCCCAGCACTCAAGAGTAGCCCACAAAAGCGGGGGGTTTGCACACGCGTTATGACGGCGACACCTAAAAAGCCAAACTCCGCGTTACGTAAAGTTGCTCGTGTGCGTTTAGTCAATGGTATTGAGGTTACGGCGTATATCCCCGGTGAAGGCCACAATTTACAGGAGCACTCGGTCGTCCTTGTGCGCGGCGGTAGGGTAAAGGATCTTCCAGGGGTGCGTTACCACATTGTACGCGGTTCTTTAGATACGTTGGGTGTAGAAAAACGCCGCAAGTCTCGTTCAAAATACGGAACTAAGCGTCCCAAGGCGTAAGGCAAAATTTAAAGAGGAATTATGGCAAGACGTAGAACGAAAAGTTTAACAAGAAACATCAGTGGTGACGGGGTACACGGCAGTATACTTGTGCAAAAATTTATCAACGCGATGATGTACGATGGAAAAAAATCAACTGCTGCACAGCTTTTTTACGACGCCTTGGCGCGTGTAGAAGAAAAAACAGGCGTGCCGGGGATTGAACAATTCAACAAAGCAATAGAAAACGTGAAACCCCAGGTTGAGGTAAAATCACGCCGTGTGGGTGGTGTCACGTACCAAGTGCCCGTTGAAGTTTATCCTGCACGAAAGCAATCTTTAGCAATCCGCTGGTTGGTAAATGCCGCACGTGAACGTTCGGGTAAAACACAATCGGATAAACTTGCGAACGAAATTATGGATGCGCTCAACAATAATGGTGGCGCAATTAAAAAGAAAGAAGAAGTAAAGCGGATGGCTGAGGCGAACCGCGCATTCTCACATTACGCTTGGTAGTGCAAACGCGTTTTAATGCGCCTACCTTAATTTAAGGAAAAATTATGTCACGGAAAGTAGAGCTTAAACAACTTAGAAATATCGGTATCATGGCGCATATCGATGCGGGAAAAACCACGACCACAGAACGTATTCTTTTCTATACAGGTAGGTCGCATAAAATTGGCGAAGTGCACGAAGGCGCAGCAACCATGGACTGGATGGAGCAGGAGCGCGAACGTGGCATTACCATCACGTCTGCCGCAACTACATGTTTCTGGAAAGATGCTGCAGGCGAAAAAGTTCAGATTAACATTATCGACACACCTGGCCACGTCGACTTTACCGTCGAGGTAGAGCGCTCGCTTCGTGTTTTGGATGGCGCAGTAACTGCGTACGATGGCGTTGCAGGAGTTGAACCGCAAACAGAAACTGTGTGGCGCCAAGCCGACCGTTACCGCGTTCCAAGGCTTTGCTACGTAAACAAGATAGACCGTATGGGTGCAGATTTCTACCGCGCCGTTGACATGATGCGCGATCGTTTGGGCGCAAACGCTGTTCCCATCCAGTTACCCATTGGAGTCGAAGCCTCTTTCGTTGGCGTTGTTGACTTAGTTACAATGGAAGCAGTTGTTTGGTCGGGTGAAGAGTTGGGCGCAAAATACGAACGTAAACCCATTCCCGACGACATGAAAGAAAAAGCGCAACAGTACCACGAAGCTTTAGTTTCAGCAGTCGCTGAGGTAAACGATTCACTCACAGAGAAATATTTGGAGTCGGGTACGCTATCTAAAGAAGATTTAGTTGCAGGGCTTCGCGAAGGCACGATCGCGATGAAAATTTTTCCAGTACTTTGTGGTTCTTCTTTTAAAAATAAAGGAGTGCAAACGCTTCTTGACGCCGTTGTAGCCTATTTACCCAGCCCCCTCGATATTCCGCCCGTAAAGGCGTTTAAAATCGACCAAGAGCCAGGTGAAGAGCCTGCACTTCTACGCAATCCAGATGACAATGAGCCTTTTGCTGCCCTTGCATTCAAAGTTGCAGCCGACCCTTTTATCGGTAAACTTACATTTTTCCGCGTCTATTCTGGAAAACTAAAAAAGGGCTCGTACGTTTTAAATAGTACTAAGGGAAATAAAGAACGCATTGGGCGTATCGTTCTTATGCACGCAAACCAACGCGAAGATATTGAAGAAGTGTCAACAGGAGAAATTGCTGCGGCGGTAGGCCTTAAAGACACAACCACAGGCGATACACTTTGTATGGAAGAGAATCCATCGATTCTCGAAAAAATGACTTTCCCTGCACCAGTTATCCATATTGCGGTCGAGCCTAAAACAAAGGGTGACCAAGAAAAAATGGGTATCGCGCTGGGGCGCCTTGCTGAAGAAGACCCAACATTCCACGTGCGTACGGATGAAGAAACTGGACAAACCATTATTGCTGGTATGGGTGAGCTCCACCTTGAGATTCTTGTCGACCGTATGAAGCGTGAATTTAAGGTCGAAGCGAACGTGGGTAAGCCACAGGTGGCATACCGCGAGACTATCCGCAAAGCAGTCGAACAAGAAGGTAAATATATTAAACAAACCGGTGGTCGGGGACAGTACGGCCATGTTTGGATTAAAGTCGAGCCGCTCGAACCGGGTGGTGGTTATGTATTTGAAAATAAAATCGTGGGCGGTGTCGTGCCACGCGAATATATACAACCGGTCAATAAAGGTATAGAAGAAGCACTCACGTCAGGGGTCATGGCTGGCTATCCTGTAGTCGACGTCAAAGTCGCGCTTTTCGACGGTTCGTACCACGATGTGGATTCATCGGAATTGGCGTTTAAAATTGCGGGTTCAATGGCGTTTAAAGACGCTTGCCGCAAAGCAAACCCAGTGCTCCTTGAACCCATTATGAAGGTCGAAGTAACAACCCCCGAAGACTATATGGGCGACGTAGTGGGTGACTTAAACCGCCGCCGTGGTAAAGTAAATGCAATGAACCAACGCGGTAATGTGCGCGTGGTGGATGCTCTTGTTCCGCTGGCAGAAATGTTTGGTTACGCAACCGAATTGCGCAGTATTACACAGGGCCGTGCGGCGTACACGATGCAGTTCGAGCACTACGAAGAAGTGCCGCCGAATATCTCGAAAGAAATTTCAGAAAAGGCTGCAGCAAAGAAAAGCTAAAGTTTTTCTACCTCGCTAAACCAACATGGATATACGTGTGCTTTGTCTTTTTTTAAGCACGCACTGAAAATTTCCTCGAACACGGGAGAGTGTGGTGTGTACCGTTTTAGCTGTGCTAAAGAAGCGTTGTTGATCTCGATGCGCCCTTTAACGGAGTAGTAATCTCTCTTTTGTTCGATTTCCTTTTCTACAGTATCAATAAGTTTCTTTTTTTTGTTTAACTTTTGGGTGTCATCTAATGAAGAAGTATAGAGTTGTTGTAGCTCTTCTCTGAGCGACAATAGCTTTTGCATGAGCCTTTTGCGTCTGGCTTTGAAAATAGCATTTTTTTTATCTTCTTCGCGCCAGAGCTGTGTTAATTTCATGGCATCGGGTGCGGCCTTTTGTTCAATAAACGACGCGAGCATCTCGGAAAGTTCGGTGTTGTTTTTGAAATAAAGCCTTTCGTGCGCAATTTCGTGCGCGAGAAGGTGTGCAAGGTTTATATCTCCCCATTTAAGCTGCGAAGAATAGAGGGGGTCTTCAAACCAACCAAGTGTCGAATAGCCACCAATTTCAGAAAGGTGTACATCGTACCCTTCATCGCGGTATTTTTTTGCCCAGGCTTCGGCGTATTTTTTATCAAAAAAACCTAAGTAGGAAAAGCTTCCGATAGGCCAAAAATGGAACGATTCGGGAGTAAGGCTTAACGCGGGCGCGATGGTAATGTTGTATCCTAAAGCTTCTCTACCCAAGTTGTAGTAAGATGTATAACTTTTCGAGTTTTTTATGCCGTAGAGTTTTTCAATAGCGGCGCGAAGCTTAAGCGTATTTGTCAATGCTGTGCGCTCATTTAAGGTAAGGTTTTCTTTTTTTAAAAGGTTGGAAATGCTCTCTTTGAAAAAAATTACTTTGGCTTGGTGTTTTGTAAGGTGCGCAACATACACAACCCAACGGTAGTTGATAGCTCCCAAAACAAAAATAGCAAGGGCGAGTGTGTATAAAATTTTCTTTTTCATAATGGCTTTTTTGTGTTACGGGTAAGAACGGAAAACAAAAGCATATTCCACTGCAGGTTTTTTCGGAGGGCATGCTTTAAAACAGTTCGTCAAGATAAAACAGGAATACATTAAAAATTGCCTCAGCGAGTTCCGGTCTGGCCACCGTTTGGCTCTTAAGTTATCATTCTGCTTGACGTGAGCCTCTTTGTATAGTTCTTTGCGGCGTGGGAAAATTTGCTACCCCCGATAAAGCGACAGAAGAAACAGCGCGGTTTTTTGCGCGTGCGATAAAATTTTTTCCCGAAAGTTTATTCGATATTCTTGCTGCATATTTTAGGTTAGAAATTGAAGGTGCAGAAAATTTACCAAATGGCGGAAAAGGCCGTATGCTTATTGTGCCCAACCATTCAAATGCGCTTGGGTACGATGCGTTTATGATGATTATGGCGCTTAAAAAAATTACGCGGCGCATCCCCCGTACTATGGGACACACGTTTTGGTTCTCCAACGGTTTTTTAGCCGCGTTTAGCCGAGCTATGGGAACATTTCCCGCAGACCTTAAAGAAGGGTTAAATGCACTACGCGACGGAAATATGGTCGTTATTTTCCCCGAAGGGGCAGAAGGTAACTTCAAAGTATCTTCCAGTATGTACAAAATGGTCGAGTTTAACCCTGGGTTTGTACCGCTTGCTATTATGCAGCAAGCGCCCGTTGTTCCCGCCGCAATTATAGGCGCTGAAGAAAGTACAATCAACTTAGCAAAAATCGACACGTTCAAAGATTTAATCGGCGCATCGATTCCTTTGCCGCTTAATATTCTTCCTTTTCCCGCAAAATGGAAAATAAAATTTTTACCGCCGATTGATTTTGGAAAATACAATAAAAAAGACATTAAAGATGCACGCTTTGTAAAGGAAATTAATCAGAACATTAGGTACAGAATCCAAAACGAACTTAATAAAGAATTGTCGAGGCGCAACATATCGTTTCGATAAAACGCACCAGAAGGGGAAATTATGGAACCAACGGAAGAAAAAAAATTATCCGCGCTGCATGCACGCTTGACTAAAATACGCCAAACGCGCGTTGGCGATATTATGAAAAAAGACGTTGTAACGCTCGATTCACAAGACCTTCTCGCAACTGCAGCACGCACCCTTATAGAACATAGCATCCACGGGATTATCGTAATGAAAGACGGCAAACCGTGGTCTGTTTTAAGCGCGTTTGACCTTTTACACAAAAGTTATATCGAAAGTTTTTCCGATAAAATGGATTACTTGCGCTCTTCTTTAGAAAGCCTTATCGAAAAACCGCTACTCTATTCGCTTAAACCCACCGACTCTCTCGATTCGGCGGCGCGCCTTTTTTCGGCGTACGGCCAACGCACAATCCCTGTTTTAGATAATGGTGGTCTTGTTGGAGTAATTTCAATAACAGATCTTGTAAAAACTTACGGCAAGCTTGTCGCAGATTCCAATATTTAAATGTATACGCCAGTTCCTGCGCTCATTACTAAGGAAGAAATCGAAGAGCGAATCCTTAAAATCGGTAAGCAAATTACCGCCGACTACGCGGGGCAAAGTTATTTGCGCGTTATTGGGGCTTTACGTGGTTCGTTTGTTTTTATGGCTGATTTAATCCGTGCCATTGAAATGCCAGTGAAAGTCGATTTTATGGAAATTTCAAGCTACGGAAAAGCAATGGTTTCTTCGGGAAACATTAAAATTTTAAAAGACTTAACCGACGATCCACACGGTGAAAATGTGATTATCGCTGAAGACATTGTCGACACGGGTTTAACCCTCCAATCGATGATTGATCTTTTAAAAAGCCGAGGTGTTTTGTCGCTTGAAGTGGCTGCACTTTTAGTAAAGCCCAACAATGTCGCGCAGCACAACAAACTTAAGTATCCCGTGAAATACAAAGCGTTTGAAATTTCGGACGAATTTGTTGTCGGCGTAGGACTCGACTATAAAGGCTTTATGCGTAACCTTCCTTATATTGCGCAAGTCACCGATGCAAACCAATTAAAGCTCTTCGATGAAGCTTAAGGGCAATGCAAAGCGAAAAGACGGAGCGCCTCTTGTGCATTGACTATGGTAGAAAGTTTATTGGACTTGCTGTGGGAAACTTTCCCGGAATAACTGCACGTGCGCTGTCGACCCTCGACGCGACGAAATCTGCTCTGTTTTTAACTCTCGAAAAAATTCTCAAAGAAGAACAAGTGAATCGGATTTTATTGGGTTTCCCTTTTTCCGAAGTTGAAGGGGAAATCCACCATGAAATCCGGGAGTTTGAGAAAAAACTTGTTTCGGCTTTTGCGCTACCTGTAACTCTTGTTGACGAATCGTATAGTAGCCAAGAAGCCGATGCGCTTTTGGCACAAACCCAATTGGGTAGAAAAAAGAAGGTACGTGCACAGGATAGTGAAGCGGCAAAGCTGGTACTCTTGCGGTATTTAGGCCAGTAGAAGGGTTGTAATCCGTACTGACCTAAATACAAACGCCTTAATTTTCAAGCTCTATATGACGAATTATCTTTACCGCCTGTCAAAAATTCCAGAAAGAAAGCGTGAACACTATGCCTGATATCCCACGCTCGCACATACGCAATTTTTCGATTATTGCGCACATCGACCACGGCAAAAGCACGCTTGCCGACAGGCTTTTAGGGTTGGGAAAACTCACCGACGAGCGCACCGGCAAAGACCAAATTCTAGACAGCATGGACATCGAGCGCGAGCGCGGTATCACCATCAAGAGCAACTCGGCGTCGTTCTACTGGAAGGGTGAAAATGGCGAGACTTATTTATTCAATCTCATCGACACTCCCGGCCATGTCGATTTCACGTACGAGGTTTCGCGTTCTTTGGCGGCTTGCGAGGGCGTGCTGCTTCTCGTCGATGCGACGCAAGGTGTGCAAGCACAGACGCTCGCGAATTTTTATTTAGCCCTCGAAGCCGATCTCTATATTTTGCCCGTCATCAATAAAATCGATTTGCCCTCGGCGGATGTCGAAAAGACGAAAAAACAAATCGCCGAGTCGTTGGGACTTGACCCCGACGATGCGGTGGCGGTTTCGGGTAAGTCGGGACTGAATGTCGAAGCGCTCATGCAGGCGATTATCGATAAAATTCCTGAACCCAAGACACAGGAGGTGTCAGGGCACACGGCGCCACGGATGGCGGAGTCGGGTGCCAAGACACAGGAGGTGTCAGGGCACACGGCGCCACGGATGGCGGAGTCGGGTGCCAAGACACAGGAGGTGTCAGGGCACACGACGCCACGGATGGCGGAGTCGGGTGCCAAGACACAGGACGCTCCCGCACGCGCCTTGGTTTTCGACGCTTACTTCGATGCGTACCGAGGCGTCGTTGAGAAAATACGCGTGTTCGACGGTGAAATCAAAAAAGGCGATCAAATTTATTTTATGCGCAAAGGGGTAACGCACCCCGTCAATGAAATCGGCATTTCGCAACTAAAGCTCGTGCCCACACCGTCCTTAAAAGCGGGCGAGGTGGGGTATATCGTCACCGGCATCAAAAACGTGGCGGATGTGATGCTCGGCGACACAATTACTCTCGCTGCAAAACGCGCCACCGAACCGCTCTTTAAATATAAAGAGGTAAAACCGATGGTGTTCTCCGGTCTTTTTCCGGTGAACGGTGACGATTACCCGCTCCTCAAAGAATCGATGGATAAGCTGGCACTCAACGATCCCGCGCTCATCTACGAACCCGAAAGCTCGGAAGCGTTGGGTTTTGGTTTCCGCGTCGGTTACTTGGGGCTTTTGCACATGGAAATTGTGCAAGAGCGTTTAGAGCGCGAGTTTGATTTAGCGCTCTTGACGACTGCGCCGTCGGTGACGTACCATATCTATTTTCAGCACAAGCCGATGGTGGCGTTGAACAACCCGGCGGAGTTTCCCGACCCGGGAGAAATTGATCACATCGAAGAACCATACGTCAAAATGTCGATTATTTCACCTTCGGAATATATGGGTGCGATTTTACAACTCTTGGCCGATAAGCGCGGCGAAAATGTTTCACTCAATTATCTTGACCCCACCACCGTACAAATTATTTATTTGGTGCCGCTCGCCGAAATGATTTTTGAGTTTTACGACCGCTTAAAAAGCGTTTCGCGGGGTTATGCGAGCCTCGATTACGAATTTGCCGAATACCGCAGGAGCACTTTGGTGAAGCTCGACATTTTGGTGCATGGCAATCGTGTCGATGCGCTTTCGATGATTGTGCATAAAAACGCGGCAGAGGTGCGCGGTCGGCAAGTCATCGAACAGCTCAAAGAACACATCTCCAAGCACCAGTTTCAAATCGCGATCCAAGCGGCGATTGGTGGCAAAATTATTGCGCGTGAAACGATTAGCGCGTTACGTAAAAACGTGACGGCTAAATGCTACGGCGGCGATATTTCGCGCAAACGAAAACTTTTAGACCGACAAAAAGAGGGCAAGAAGCGCATGAAGATGATTGGCTCGGTGGAAATTCCGCAAGAAGCGTTCTTGTCGGTATTGAAAACGAGCGACAAATGATTTCACACCGTTTGGAGCGGGCGACGGCGCTTTTCATCGGTAAAGACTTTGAATTTGCGGCACCTAATTTTGAAAGACAATACATCCGCCTTTTAGAAAAATTCACCACGCTCAAAATCCTTGCGTACGCAGAGCAGGTACATGGCGCAGAGTGCGTTGAGGTTCGTCTCAAAGCACAAAACGGCGTCGTGTGTATGGGGAAGGCGGATGCTCTATTCACGCGACAAAAAAATACTGCGCTTTTAATCCGCACTGCCGACTGCATGCCGATTTTATTGGTGTCTGAAAAAGACGGCGTGGTGGGTGCGGTACACGCGGGTTGGCGTGGTCTCGAGAAAAAAATTTTAACGCAAACTCTCGCATCTGCGTCGGTTGCTGCAAAAAATATCCACTTGGCGATTGGTCCTTTTATCGGCAGTGCATCGTACGAAGTGGGAGAAGAAGTGGCAGAAAAATTTTCTTCAACGTGCAGCGCTCGCAAAGCAAACGGGAAGTATTTGCTCAACTTGCGCACGGTGCTCGAAAAGGAGTTAAACGCGTTGGGAGCTCTTCCTCAGCAGATAACTTGGTTTGGTGAAGACACCTTTAGCAATACACAGTGGTATTCAGCGCGCCGAGGCGAAAGTGGGCGTAACTTGGCGGTGGTTTTTCAATAGTGCTTGTCTTTTTCAGATAACGGTAAATTCTGCCGGTAAAAGGTTTGTGCAATAACCTTGCGTATATTATCTATTTTGAAAATTAGCACATAACTTTTAAATCTTGGGAGGAAATATGAAGAAAATAATACCGTTTGTAATGGTAAGCATGTGGATTGCGTTACCAGCGTTTGCACAAAGTATGAAAAGGCACGTCGATCGTAAGGCAAAGTTTAGTATACAACATCCATCAAACTGGAAGAAAACACTAAATAAGGGGGGGATTAATTTTGCCGTTGCTACGAGTGATAATTTGGCGAATGTACAAGTTCTTGCAGCGCCTGTAGAAAGCGATACAGGAACGCTTTATTTTTTGGGAGAAGTAGAAAAAGCAGCGAGCGACCAACATAAGAACCAAATTCCAGAAGAAAACCGCGTTGTTAAAACTGAAGATTTGAGTTCAATGAATGTCGACGAAGGTGCAGTTGGCGCTTACACGCTTAATTACGAAGGAGCAGTTGTAAAACAGGTAATTATGGCTTTGCGCAAAAATGCGACGATGTATACCATTATTGTTACTTTTGCCGAAGTGGGTGAAGAACAATACAAAGAAATCGCCCTCCAAATAGGCGATTCTTTTAAAGCACAATAAGTTACACTACAGCGAGCATACGGTCTAAAGGAACGCGTGCTCGCTCAATTGTTTCTTGGGTGAGGGTAATCTCAAATTGTTCGTATTTGAGAGCATCGCGTACTTTTTCCAAGGTGATTTTTTTCATGTGCGGGCAAGTTTGGCACGAGGAAATAAATACCACCTCGGGAAACTCGGCGCGTAAATTATCACCCATCGAGCATTCGGTCATCAGCATCACTTCTTTGGCTTTCGATTCGCGGATAAATTTTCCCATCTGTGAAGTGGAACCGGTAAAATCTACTTTTGCCGTTACTGTATCTTTGCATTCGGGGTGCGCGATGACGGTTGCATTGGGGAAACTCTTACGTGCCATATCGACATCGAACTCGGTGTAAAGTTCGTGTACCATACACTTTCCTGGCCACGGGATAATTTTCTTTTCCGTTTTCTTTTGGATGTTACTTGCGAGATAACCATCGGGGGCAACGATCACCGTGTCGGAGTCAAAACTTTCTACAATCTTGACGGCGTTGGCGCTGGTGCAAATAATGTCGACCTCGGTTTTGGCATCGGCGGTGCAGTTGATATACGATACAATGGGGATGCCGGGATATTTTTTCCGAAGCGCACGAACATCTGCACCCGTCATACTTTCGGCGAGTGAGCAACCTGCTTTAAGGTCGGCGATGAGCACTTTTGCTTTAGGATTCAAAATCTTTGCCGTTTCTGCCATAAAGTGGACACCGTTAAAAAGAACAATGTCTGCATTTACTTCGAGTGATTTACGCGCCAAGGCCAACGAGTCGCCGACAAAATCGGAAATGCCGTAATACACATCAGGGGTCATATAGTTGTGCCCCAAGAGGATCGCGTTTTTTTGTTCTTTGAGGGCGAGAATTTCACGTACCAGTGGTTCACGTGCGTCGAGTTCTTCTTTAAAATATGTCTTTCCAGCGTTTTCACGCCATTCAAGAACTTTTTCTTCGGTAGATTTCATGCGTTACGGATATAATACGGGTATTTATCAAAATTGTCTACTTTTATATAGTTGTTAGCCCAGAAGTTTTATTTTTGCATCCACTCTAAAATCTGTCAAAGTACTCAAACACGAGCATACGGTTGGTACGTTGGTCTATAGCCATCATAAAATCGAGCTCAAAAGCGAGATGGTCGAAAAATTGGAAACGAAAGCCAAGGTTAAAGAATACTTCTTTTAAACGGTTTGCATCAAACAAAACGTGTTGGATTTCAAATATCGGTATAAATCCGCCCATGGGAAAGTCTATACCGATAAAAAATTCTGTATCTTGCGGAGTATACACGGGATAAACAGGCATCCGAGTACCAAAATGGACGTGCTGTTCGTCCCCCAAAAGATAAATTGGTTTTGTGATGGTTATATGCGGACCAAAGATCATCCTGTTAAAGGGATTGCTTGTTTCGACTTTACCATACCTACCTGCATAAAACGCGTCGTAGCCTACAGCAACGAGAATAGGAAAGTCTTGCCAACCATCGGTGAGTTTTGCTTTTGCAATTACTCCGGGAATATTCATTTTGGCGTTGTTATCGCCAATAGCGTTTTCGACATCGAACGCTGCACCCAAATAGATGTTATCGTGGACGGCGAGGATGTTGCGGTTAAAAATTCCTCCACCTTCGTACGCAGTTAGCGCGACGTTAAAATCTCCCCGTTTCAAAGTCTGTGCGGTAGGAGTATTGACGCTATCTAAAATTGGAACAATGCCCCAAATTTTTGTATTTATGCTGGAGGAAAATAAGTTAAAAAATATTATAAAAGTAGTGCGTACAATGTACTTTAAAAGAGACTGAGTGCTTAAAAATCGCTGGAGCATTTTCTTGGCCTTATACTTTTACGTATCGGCCAGAAAACCCTCTACGGGAAAGTAAAATATTCGTCGATTATATACTATGGCGCGATTTACAGATATTGACGATTCCCAAGCAGAAAACAGGGATTATAACTACCCTTTGGCCCATACACCTGGAGGCCATAGGAAAAAAAGTACAATAATTTTTTATGCTGTTGTCGTTTTTTTAATTGCTCTAGTTTCGTCGGGGGTTTACTATCTTTTATGGCAAAAGAAGCAAACCCTCGCAGAAACACGGCTTAAGCCCGCAACCGATTTTGAAGAAGCCGCGAGCCGCAAAATGGCTCCCGATTCTATTCCGCAAGATATAGAACTAAAGCAAGCGATTGATATGTACAACCGTGGGTATTTAAAACCCGCACAGGCAGCGCTGCAACAAATCGTCGAATCGGGTAAAAGTGATGCGGTAAAAAGTATGGCCCTTGTCTATTTGGGTATTATGGCAGATGACGAAGGCAAGTTTAACCTTGCAGCCGATTTTTTAACGCGTGCCGCAAAATTCGATCCCAATAATTTTTATGCATACTACAACTTAGCAATCGCGCTTAGGCATAAAGGATTATACCAAGAGGCTCTGCGTGCGCTCGAGAAAGCGCAAAGCCTTAGGCCAGATCTTGTCGAGGCGCAGAATTTAAAAGGGCAACTTCAGTACCAAAACCAAGATTTAAAAGGAGCAGAGGAAACTCTTAAGCGTACTATAGAAACCTCGAAAGACCCGCTTGCGTACTATAACTTGGGGATGGTTTATAAAAAAGACGGAAAATTTGCCGAAGCAAAATCGGCATTTTTAGACGCGTTAAATATAGCTTCTGCCGGTGAAATTGCGTATAAAGCCGCTACACAATTGGGAATGCTACATGCAACGCAAGGTGATTTACCGAATGCAAAATACTATTTTGAACGCGCTGTAGCCCTTTCTCCTGCTACGGCAAAATACCACTATAACTTAGCACTCGTTTTGCACCAATTGAACGAAAATGAAAGAGCGATACGCGAGCTTGACGAAGCAATTAAGCTGGGTAGCGACAATCCACAAACGTATATGTACGTTGCACGGCTTTACTCCGAATTGGGTAAGTTTGCAGAAGCAGAAGCGGCGCTAAAACGTGCTTTATCAGAAGCGCCAAAAGACACAGTTATTTTATCGCAGATGGGCGACATGCTTATACAGCAGTCTAAGTGGGCAGAGGCAATCCAAATTTTTAGGGAGCTTTATGCGACAAGCGCAAAAACCAAAGAGAAGGCAGATGCACTCTACAACTTGGGAAAGGTATACGTTGCTGTACGCGATTATAAGAACGCACAAAAATCTTTAGAAGGCGCGTACGAACTTGACATGACAAACGAAGACGCGCTTGTACTTCTTGCCGAGGCGTACGTACAAAACGGCGAAGCGCACCGAGCGGTAAGCCTTTACAAAGAGGCGCTCCGGTTAAACCCCGACAACCTCAAAGTCCTTAAAGCGCAGGCGCGGCTTTACCTTGACTTGGGTGAACTAACAGAGGCGGAGGTTTCGCTCAAAAGGTTGGCAGACCACCCGAACCGCAGGGGGGACGACGCGTACCAAGCAGCACAAATGCTTGGAGATTTATACTTGAAGCGAAAAGCGTACGATACAGCGATTGAATACTACGAAAAAGCTGCTGCGGCTACCGATGCGACAACACGCTACAATAGCCTTGTTGCGCGTTCAGAGGCAATGCTGTCGGCCGATAAACCTGCACAGGTAATTTATCCCTATTTGCAACAGGCAATCCAGTTGCGCCCCAACGCCGACGAGGCGCGATTTTTAATGGCGCGTGCGCTTGTACGCGAGGGCACAATGGCTTCACAAGATAAAGCAATTGAAGAGTTACGGCTGATTACTACTGAACCGCGCTCAATCCCGCTGGCTTCGAAAGCATCGACACTTATGGGAATTATTTATTTTAAAGAAGGGCAGTTAAACAAGTCGCTTGAAATGTTTAACCGTGCTTTGGAGTTAGATCCCTCGAATACAGAAGCGTTCCAAAACCGTAGGGCTGTTGCGGAAAGGTTAGAGAACGGTTAAATAGTGGCCACCTTGTAGAGAATTGGTTACACTTTCTGCATGCAAAACCGTAATGTAGAAAAAAAACTTGCAGGAAAAAATACAACAGACGGCGCCGGAGTAAAGCTTAAAAGGTTTATCGGCACCGAACAAATTTCTTTCCTTGATCCTTTTCTTTTACTCGACGAGTTCAAAAACGAAGACCCCAAAGCGTACGTAGCGGGTTTTCCCGACCATCCACACCGTGGTTTTGAAACGGTAACTTACATGATTGCCGGTAAAATGCGGCACGAAGATTCGCGGGGGAATAAGGGTTTGTTGGTGCCGGGTTCCGCGCAGTGGATGACCGCAGGGCGTGGGATTGTCCATAGCGAAATGCCAGAGATGGGAATTGGTGTTTATGGCGACGCGGCGTCTACAAAAGATAAAGAAAAACTTTTGTGGGGATACCAATTGTGGGTAAATTTGCCAGCGCATTTAAAAATGGCAGAGCCCAAGTACCAAGATATTCCTCCTGAAAAAATTCCACAGTTCGAGACAGACGATTTTATCGTACGCCTTATCGCAGGTGATTTTGAAGGAACTCCTGGCAAAGCGGAAACGCATATCCCCGTACACTACTTCGACGTTATTTTTAAAGGCGAGGGAGTGTTTAACCATAAGTTCCCTAAAGAGTTTAACGCAATTCTTATTGGCGTCCATGGAAATGCGAAAGCGGGTGGTGTAGAAATTGCAGAAGGAGACATCGTTGTTTTTGGTAAAGGCGACGGTGTTCAAATTGAAGGATATGCAGGTACGCGTTTTCTTTTTATTGCAGGCGAACCTATAGGGGAACCCGTGGCACGCTACGGCCCTTTTGTTATGAATACAAAAGATGAAATTTTTCAAGCTTTCGCCGACTACGAAATGGGAAAGCTGGGTTAGTTTTAAGGTTGGTTGAGAGGCGCCTGTTGTTGCACAGATACCGGAGTAGGCGCGGGTTTTTTGAGTAGGTTTTGTACTATTTTGTCCAAATATGGAGCAAGTGTTTTACCGTATACATCTGTAATGTGGTGGTAGTCACGGTATACTAAAATATTTCCAATGACAGAATAACAAAACTCAGCATCGCAAAAATAGTTACTTAGGTCAATAAGTGAAACCGTGTCCTTCATTGCTTCTTGTACAGTGACAAGATAATCTTTGAGGGACTCCAAAGCTTTTTTACGCGGATTTTTACAATCGGATACGCTTTTTGAGCGCGATAGTACGCATCCCGCAGGGGTCATATAGCTATATTTTCCCCCACGCATAAGGGGATTATCGCGAATAACAGCAACGCGGATTCCTGCGTCGAGAAATTTTTGCCAGTACGATTTATACCCTGCGATTTGTTTTTCGGGGCTTGCAATTTGGCCAAAAAGGCCAGCACGTGCTGTACCTATAATAAGCAAATCTGGTTTTTGTGCAGTAATCAATTTCAAAACCTCTTTTTTCCAGAACGTACACTCCGCCCTTTCCCAGCCTTCGTAGTAAACAGGAAATTCGCCAAAAGGGCATGCGGGTTTTGTAAGCACTAAAAGACGCCAATTGTGTAGAGTCGCAACTTTTTCTAATGCTGTACCGTATTGCATTGCGTGCGAATCCCCCGCAAGTACAATGAAGCGCTCCCCGTTCCGGTTGCCGAATTCGCAGGGGCGTATTGCGTAACTTCCCGTTAGCCCCATACAGTGTGCATGCTTGCCATCCATGTTGTACTCAGCAATGGTAGGATTGGGAATTACTTTTTTTCCTTCGGGAACAGGGGCAGGGTTTACTGCATCCATTGCACGTGCGCCCGGGTAATCGTCGGGGGGATGTATTATTTCTTTTTCTCGGTTTTTAAGTTCCGTCCAGCGCTTGTCTTCTTCTATCCATTTGTACGTAGAGAGAGAAGAGCTAAGGAGGATTAAGCAGAGTGCGGTAATAATGGAGCTCCGTACAAAAATTTTTCGATTTTTTGTACGAAGCCCAAAAGTGAGAACCCCCGTACGGAACGGATCTTCAACAAAATATTTAGTGAGTATAGAGAGAATAAACGTAGTGGCGATAATAAAAGCAGCCTGTAGTCCACTGGACAACTTGGCGATTTCGGGGATTTGTTTTGACACAACCACAAGGGGCCAGTGCCATAAATAAACTGCGTACGAAATGTCTCCGACAAAGCGCATGGGTTGGTATCCCAAAAGAGTTCCTGCTGCACCGGACGCTTGGTTTCCCAAAATAAGAAACACAGTGCCAAAGGTTGGCAAAAGTGCAATGTAACCGGGAAAATTCTGGTCTTGCTTAATTACAAAAACTGAAGCAACAACTAGAGTTAATCCGACCCAGCTTAAAATGACCCGAAAAATTGGGTCGAGCTGGATACGCGGCCAAAGGATTGCAAGGGTTGCGCCTAAAGAAAGCTCCCATGCGCGGGTAGTGCTCGTAAAATATCCGTGTGGCGCTCCTAAATAAACAAAAGCCGAAATGGAAAAAGAAGCAACAAGTATTACAGTAGAAAAAATAAGCGCAACCGAGCGTATGCTCCGTAGAGTGCCTCGGCCTATTGCCACAGCCAAAAAAATAATGAGTGGCCAGGCAATATAAAATTGTTCTTCGATAGAAAGAGACCAGTAGTGCTGGACAAGGGTTGCGCTTGCCTCACGCGCCATGTAATCAACCGATTGCAGAACCAACATCCAGTTTTGGAAATAGAGCGAAGATGCAAAAGCCTGTTTTGTGGTATTGAGCCAGTCTGTTTCTGGCATGTACTTAAATGCAAGAAAAAGCGAAACAATAATGACTAAAGTTGCAGCGGGCAAAAGCCGCCGCATACGCCGCGCCCAAAAATTTCCTAAATCGAGCCGTCCCGTTTTTTCAATCTCGACAATCAAAAGGGTTGTTATGAGAAACCCTGAAATAACAAAAAAAACATCGACACCGATAAATCCTCCACGGAAAGAATCGGGCCAGATATGGAAAAAAAGAACAGCGATAACCGCTAAAGCCCGTAAGCCTTGCAAGTCATTGCGGTATGCAATGGAAGAGGTGTTCATTTTTGGCTGTGGGCTAATTTTAGGCTGCATTTACTTAGGGAAGCTAAAAAGGATTGTCTGCCTGTCTCAAAAGCATTGTCTGCCGTAATACCGCGCGGTAGAGCAGTTGGTAGCTCGTTGGGCTCATAACCCAAAGGTCGCAGGTTCAAGTCCTGCCCGCGCTAAATTTGAGTTAGCAAACAGGGGGCAAAGCCCCCTGTTTGCTAACAATATAATGGCGACCCTTCGGCTCCGCTCAGGGCAGGCTCCGCAGGGGATCGTAAAAAAATGGCGACGTAGCTCAGTTGGTTAGAGCGATGGAATCATAATCCACAGGTCCGGGGTTCGAATCCCTGCGTCGCTAAACTTTAACTAATTCAGCAGCAAGTAGCTCCGCTTGTTTCAAGACTGTTTCTACAGCTAATCTTTGTAAATCGGGTGGATAACCATATTCATTCAAAGTACGCTTGACTATTGTTCTGAGTTTAGCTCTGACATTTTCTTTAATTGTCCAGTCGATAGTTGCATTTTCCTTTACTCTTTCATAGAGAACAATAGCTAAAGCTCTTAAAGTATCTTTCTGCATAAGCTCTCTGGCGCTTTCATTTTCAGCGACAGCCGTATAAAAGGCATATTCATAATTGGTTAGATTTAAGTTTTTAGATTCTTCGTCTGCTCTCTGAATGTCTTTAGCTAATTTAATGAGTTCGTCGATAACTTCTGCGGCGGTGAGAATCTTATTGTGGTATTTCTTGATGGAGTTCTCTAACATTTCCATAAAAGATTTGCTATGGATTAGATTCGTTTTAGTGCGTGATTTGATTTCATCGTTTAAGAGCTTTTGAAGCACCTGGAGTGCTATATTCTTATGCTCCATTTGCTTCACTTCTGACAAGAAGTCATCGGATAAAATGGAAATATCTGGCTTTTTGATCCCAGCGGCATCAAAAATATCAATCACTTTTTCAGTGACTAAGGCTTTATCTACAATTTGGCGGATGGTGGTTTCGAGTTCAACATTGGTAGTGCCGATACCGGTGGTATCAAACTTCATCAAACGAGATTTAACTGCCTGAAAAAAGGCGGCTTCATCACGCACTTTAAGTGCATTTTCGTGAGGGATAGCAATAGAGAGGGCTTTTGACATTGCAGTGACTACATCCACAAACCGCTTTTTACCATCTTCTAAGCTTAATATATGTTCTTCGGCGGCAAGAATGATGGATAGTTTTCCACTCGTGTCAGCAGTGAAGTATTCTCTGTAGTTAAACCCATGGAACATTTGGAAAATCACTTCTATTTTTTCTAAAAGAACTTGTACTGCTTGTTCTTGTTCTAATGCAGGGTCACCTTCACCACCGGCTTTGGAATAAAACGATAATGCCTTTTTCAGGTCAGAGGCAATGCCCAAGTAATCGACGATGAGACCACCGGTCTTGTCTTTATAGACACGGTTTACCCTTGCAATCGCTTGCATGAGGTTGTGCCCTTGCATGGGCTTATCAATATAAAGGGTATGTAAGGCGGGCACATCAAAACCAGTCAGCCACATATCACAAACGATAACTATTTTGAGTTTATCGTTGGCATTTTTCATTCTAAGAGCAAGACTTTGCCTCTCTTCTTTAGTGGTTTGGTGTTTAGTTAAAGATAAATCATCTGAAGAGCTGGTGGTCATCACAACTTTAATAACGCCTTCTTTGAGGTCATCGGAATGCCATTGTGGTCGAATTTTAATAATTGCATCGTATAGTTCAGCCGCGATACGCCGTGACATAGTGACTACCATCGCTTTACCAGCTATAACCTGCTCTCTTGCTTCAAAGTGTTCAACTATATCACCGGCTATTTGCGTTATTCTGTTTTGACTGCCGATTAGGGCTTCAAGCTGTGTCCATTTCGCTTTAGTCTTTTGTGAAGTAGATAAGTCGCTAATCTCTAATTCTTTATCTAAGTCTTGAATCAGTTTTTTGCCTTCGTCACTGAGTTTAATTTTAGCCAACCTACTTTCATAATAGATGGGTACTGTTGCTCCATCGCTGACGGCTTGGGCAATATCATAAATATCAATGTAGTCACCAAAAACTGCGGGTGTGTTGATGTCGGTGCCTTCAATGGGAGTGCCGGTAAAACCTAAATACGTTGCATTCGGCAAGGCATCACGCATATACTTCGCAAAGCCATAGTTAATTTTTTTACCGACAACATTGCCGTGGTCGTCTTTATCATCGACGATTTTAGCTTTAAAGCCGTATTGAGTTCTGTGGGCTTCGTCGGCGATGACGACAATGTTTTTTCTATCGGAAAGCATTTCATAAACATTGCCTTCGTCTGGCTGAAACTTTTGAATCGTCGTAAAGACCACACCGCCAGAGGCAACCTTGAGCAGTTTTTTTAGATGCTCTCTATCTTTTGCTTGCACTGGCTCTTGCCTGAGTAGTTGGTTCGATGCGGCAAAAGTAGCAAAGAGTTGATCATCCAAATCATTGCGGTCTGTAATCACCAGCACAGTGGGATTTTCCATGGAAAGGACAATCTTACCCGTATAGAAAACCATCGACAACGATTTACCCGAGCCTTGTGTGTGCCATATAACACCGCCTTTTTTGTTGCCTTGCTCTTTATTGTTTTTATCTTTAGCATAGCCGGATGCAATGAGGGTGGATTCAACGGCTTTATTGACGGCGTAGTATTGGTGGTAAGCGGCGAGCTTCTTAACAGTTTGGATAGATATGACACCGGTGTTTTTGTCTGCTTTACTTTCTTTTTCAAAGACAATAAAATGGCGGATAAGGTCTAACAGCGTGCGTTTGTTCAGCATATCCTTTATTAACGTTTCAATTTCAGAAACGTGGCTTGCCGCATTCTTCTTTTTATGCGGCGATTGCCATTTCATAAATCGGCTAAAGCCTGAAGACAGTGTGCCAACCCTTGCTTCCAGACCATCTGAAATAATCAGCATGCTATTGTAGGTAAACAGCGTGGGGATTGACCGCTTATAGGTTTGTAATTGGTTGTAGGCAGAATGTATCGTCGCTCTTTCGTCGGTTGGGTTCTTGAGTTCAAACACAACCAAAGGTAAGCCATTGACAAACAAAACAATATCGGGTCTTTTGTTCGCAGTGCCATGTATATGGTTGCACACAACGGTGTATTGATTGACCACCACAAATTTATTGTTTTCTATATTGTTAAAATCGATGAGCCATAGTTTATCGCCCCTGCTGTTGCCATCTTTTCGATAGGTTACGTTCACACCTTCGGTGAGCAAGCGGTGGAAGTTTTCGTTGTTGGTTAAGAGTTTTGTTGAGCTCAGTCGATTGAGTTGTTTGATAGCGTCTTCTTGCGCTTCTGGCGGTATATGGGGATTGATGCGTGAAATGGCATTTTGCAGCTCACGGGTCAAGAGCACCTCTTCAAAACTGCCACGCTGTGGCTGGTTGCCGTCGGGTGCTATTTCAGGCGCATAGATATATTGGTAGCCCTCATCTTCAAGACGTTCGATGGCCAGGGTTTCGATTGCCGATTCGGTGATTTTAGAGGTCATATTTTCACCCTTGTTTCGACAGGCTCAACACAGCGCACCTCACCACTCATCAGCTTTGGCAATAGGGTGTCGCGGAGTTTTTCGAGGGTACGGATTTGGGTTTGGTTCTTAAGCTGTTTGTTAAATAACGGTGCAACTCTATTGTTGTATTCTATCATATAATTTGTGTCAGTAGAAACACACTGGAAGTCAAAAATTGACTTTGGATCTATTCGTTGATGACTGCTACTCGTACCTCCAACACCAGATACAATTTCATTATAGTTCGCCGTATAAGTGAGCCAGCCATATAAAAAAAATAGAGAAATATTATTTTTAGGCATTATTACTTGAAACTCTGTAGAGCAAATCGAATTATCAGGCAATTCATTCAAAATAAGCCAAACTCTTTTATCTTTATGAGGGTTTAACTTTGAAAATAAAATAGAATTTGTTGATACTTGATATTTACTACTTTTAATCTCTGAGCCTTTCTCAATAACAGGCTCTTTATTATTATCAAATGCAGGAATACTAAAATGTGAGAAGTATATCTCTGGGTTTTTATTTGGGTGGGCAGAATCTCTTAAATGAACTGCTAAGTCAGAAACATACCCTTCCACCCACCCCTCTGGCAAACCATCTTTGCAAGGCTCGATAAACCACTGCCGAAACAATGCCTCAGCCATTGCCTCAAGAGTTTTGTTTTGGCGGTGTAGTAGGTCTATTTTGTCATCAAGGCTCGACAGCACACCAGCGATGGCTTTTTGTTCGGCGAGCGGGGGAAGGAGGATGGGGAATGACTCCATCAGTTCTTTTGTTATATGAGTAAATAGAGTGCCATTTCCTGACTCTTGCATATACTTTGTTGTTCGCAACAAGTGAAAATAAAGATATTGTTTATCGATATTCTGATTACATTCTATTTTCCAAATATGATAATGAAAAATACCGCGTACCCCTTTCCAAATATACGGGCCAAACGTTGCAGACCATGCATATATTAAATCATTCTTTTCAATATATTTATTATCAGGAAGTTTTAAGTTGGAATAAACAAGGTTACCGGTACCGGTCAGATTTTGAATTCGAATAATCGGAGTCCCTGCTTCTTTGAACTCAGTTGCTTTATATGCACGACCATTAATAAATGTTGCTATTTCCCCCAGCTTACACTCTTTCCAATCTTTCACACAACACCTGCCTTGTCGGTGGCTTCGAGTGCCTCAGCCACCGAATGTTGAGCCTCAGTGACCGCGAGAGCCTCAGTGACCGAAGACTGAGCCTCAGTGACCGCGAGAGTATCTCCTATTACTCCGCTCGTTGAGGCTCTCGAAACGAGCGATGGAGAGGCACTCGAAGCCACCGTGAGAGCTTCAGTTAGCGATACTATTCCGGTCGCTGAGGCTCTCGAAGCGACCGTAGTAGAGGCACTCGAAATGCTTTCGGTCACTGCCGATACTGAAATGTCCTGGGGGACTTTTTCTTCGGTCACTGAGGCTCTCGAAGTGACCGTTTCTTTATCCCTATATGCAATAGCAAACTCTGGCAAATTGGCGTGTTGGCCTGTAACTAGAGCTTCTTTCTTTTTATGCGACCAGCCTTGTATTTGTTTTTCTCTATAAAAAGCTTTATCAATTCGTGAGTGTTGCTCGCAGTAAACGAGTTCGATAGGTAGTCGCTTTTTGGTGTAGTTGGCTCCTTCGCCATTTTTATGCTGCTGTAGGCGTAGTTCCAGATTATTGGTGCTACCCGTGTAGTAGCTACCATCAGCACATCGTAATATGTAAACCCAGCCTTTCATGTTATTTATTGTCGGTCGTTTCGAGAGCCTCAACGACCGATACTATTTCGGTCGCTGAGGCTCTCGAAGTATTCCCGCTCGTTGAGGCTCTCGAAGTATTCCCGCTCGTTGAGGCTCTCGAAACGAGCGAAGAAGCCACCGTCTTCTTTGAAGTCGCAATTTGCGACCTTAAAAGCGTATGCCTCTTACCTGTTGATAAATGGTTACTCATAATAACTTTGCCTTCTTCAACTTGTCTAAAATACTGACATCAGCTATATCAATTTTTGAAAAAGCAAACCACTTTTTACCTAAGTCTTTGAGTGATGCCCCAATATGGTAAATATCACTCTCGTCGATGATTAAGAAACGGTCATGCGAATCGGTAAATTCGGTTAAGGTAACAGGCTCGTACTGTGCATTGAATTTTTGAATATCCAAGGATAGCTTTGCATTGCCCTTCTTCGTCAGCAGCGTAACGGCTACTTTCTTTCTGCGTTTGGCAAAAAGAGTTAAAACTGAATCGTCGATGTAGTTATCGATGAGAATAATAGATTTTTTAGCACTGCGAACAATATCCGAAACAAAATGCCACGCATCGAAAACTTGACCATTGTAGAAGATACCCTTTTGCGGCAGGTCTTTACTTTTAATTTGAAAATCAATTTGATGTACCTTTGTAGCTAAATTCTCAACTGTATTTTCAATACGGTTTACTCGTTGGTTTAGCGCATAGCCTTTAAGTAGATATTCTCTTAAAACCCTTGTTGCCCAAATACGAAATTGAGTACCTTGTTTAGATTTCACTCGGTAACCAACTGAAATAATTACATCGAGATTGTAGTACTCTATCATTCGTTTAATTGTTCTACTTCCCTCTTTCTGAACTGTCAAGGATTCCTTGACAGTTGCGGTTTTCTTTAGCTCCTTTTCTTTAAAGCAATTATTGATGTGTAAGCTAATATTCTGTTTAGTTTGTTGAAATAGTTCAGCCATTTGCTGCTGCGATAACCAAACGGTTTCATCTTCAATCCTTACCTCTATTTTTTCAGACAAACCATTAGCTTGATATAAAATTATTTCACTACTCATTTTACTTTACCGTCTGAATACTAACTTTAACCGCAAAGTCACTTTTTAATACCGCTGAAAGCATCGCAATGCCTTGCTCAGTAAAAGCATAGGGTAAATATCTTCTACCGCCATGCTCAGAACTTGGGACTGTCTAAAAAGGGTAAATTTAACGCTTATTTTGCGTGCGTAGCACGCAAAATAAGCTAATTTTCGCCTTTTTAGGTTGTTCAATAGCCGCGTAAGCGGCCTATTGGACAACCCCAAGATTTCAAGTTCATTATCGGTGAGTTGAAACATAAACTCTTGCGGAAACCGTTCAGCATTTCTTTTCACTGCCTGGTTCAAAATTCGTGTCTCAACTCCATAGAGTTCTGCAAATTCTTCATCAAGCATAACCTGCTGGTCACGTATGGTATAAATATGTTCTTTAATCTTGTTTCTGACTACAGTTTGTTGACCTTCACTCATATTGGTTTTACCTTTACTCTATTTGTTGGCATAATATATTCTTCTTTAAGGTCGCAATTTGTGACCTTAAGTTTTCTATCAGTTGACAGTTGCCTTTCAACTTTGTGCTCCATCCATACCTTCTAAACGCTTCACACCTTTATCAGCGGTAAGAATTTTCATTTGTTTAATTGCTGTTTGGTTTAGCAAAACTAGTCGCTCGCTTTGGTTAACACCTTGTTGAATAAGGTGCGCATTCAATGTTTCAAGATTGGCTAAGCATACAAGCTGTGATACATCGGCATAGTCACGAATGTTACCGTCTTTATTAGAGTTTGCCTCTCGCCATTGTTTTGCAGTCTTTCCAAAAAGTGCCATATTTAAGACATCTGCTTCATTTGCATAAACAAGAGCTATTTGGGCCTTAGTGAGTTCTGGGGGTAATAGATTTTGTTTTATTGCGTCGGTGTGAATACGGTAATTTATTTTAGTTAGGTTTCGGCGAATATCCCAACCGAGCTGCTTTAGCTCTTCGTCTTTGAGTCGCTGAAACTCTTTAATCAGGTAAAGCTTAAATTGTGGAGAAACCCATGAGGCAAACTCAAAAGCGATATCTTTATGAGCATAGGTTCCTCCGTAACGCCCTGGTTTTGCGATAATACCCTTAGAGTTTGTCTTTGCTACCCATTGTTTTACCGATAAAACAAAACGATTTAGCCCTGCCTCATTTTTAATTCCCTCGAATTCGAGGGAATTAAACTCTGAATTATACATTTCTTCCCAAATACCTAAAAATTCAATAGTGTTTTTATTTCGAAGCCACTTTTCTATAAGAGAAAGCCCATTTTCAATAGAGCGAACCATATCAGTTAAAGAAATATAATCTTTTTCTTCAAATTTGATAATGGTTATATCGTTTTCTAAAACAGTAATTTTTCCCATAACACCCTCTTTACGAAAGCTTTACCTTTTTCAAATTCTCTAAAATTAATTTATTGAGCTTGGCTTCTTCTTTGAGCTGGGCTTCAAACTCTGCCTTTAAGTGAGTGAATCGCTCATTAAAATCAAAGTCATCTTCTTCGTCAGGCAATCCCACATAACGACCTGGGGTAAGTACATAGTCTAACTCTTTTACTTTTTCTATGCTGGCTGAATTGCAGAAGCCTTTGATGTCTTCATATTTTTCTTTTGAATTGGGGGTCTTCCACCTATGGTAGGTGTCTGCAATTTTGTGGATGTCTTCTTGTGACAAAACTCTATTTTTTCGATTGATTAAATGGCCTTCGTTGCGTGCATCGATGAAGAGTATTTCATCGGTTCGCTTGTTCTTCGCTTTCTGCCGTGACAGAAACCAAAGACAAGCCGGTATTTGAGTATTTAAGAATAGCTTTGGCGGTAAGTTGACAATGCAATCGACGAGCCTTGCTTCAATTAAGGCTTTGCGAATATCACCCTCACCAGAAGTCTTTGAAGTCAAAGAACCTTTAGCCAATACAAAGCCAGCAATTCCATTGGGTGCTAAATGATAAAGAAAGTGCTGAATCCAAGCGTAGTTGGCATTGCCTGCCGGTGGTTTGCCAAACTGCCATCGACCATCTCCACGCAGTTGGTCACCCGACCAGTCACTATCGTTAAAGGGAGGGTTTGCAATTACGAAATCGGCTTTCAGGTCTTTGTGGGCATCGTTCAGAAAAGAACCCTCGTTGTTCCATTTCACCTGCGAACTTTCTATTCCACGAATAGCAAGGTTCATCTTGGCCAAACGCCAAGTGGTGAGATTGCTCTCTTGGCCATAAATCGAAATGTCGTTTATTCTGCCTTGGTGGCTTGCGACAAATTTTTCAGATTGTACAAACATGCCACCAGAACCACAGCAAGGGTCAAAGACTCTGCCTTTGTAGGGTTCAAGCATCGAAACTAAAAGCTCCACCACACTCTGTGGTGTGTAGAACTGGCCACCGTTCTTGCCTTCAGCCAAAGCAAATTCTCCAAGGAAGTATTCAAAGACATGACCAAAGAGGTCTGCACTTCTATCTTTCGCTTGTGATAATGCTATATTACTAATTAAGTCAATCAGCTCACCTAAACTGGTGGGGTCTAGATTGTCACGAGCATAGACTTTGGGTAAAATATCTTTCAACGATGGATTCTCTTTTTCTATGGCATCCATCGCATCGTCGAGCTGCTTACCAATCGTGGGTTGCTTGGCATTGGCTTGTAAATATGACCAACGCGCTTTATCTGGCACAAAGAATATATTCTCTGCTGTGTATTCATCTTTGTCTTCAGGGTCAGCACCCTTATAGTCGCCTTTTCCCGATTTTAGTTTTTCATACAGCTCTTCAAAAGCATCAGAAATATATTTTAAGAAAATAAGCCCTAAAACAATATGCTTGTATTCTGCCGCATCGATATTCTTTCGTAGCTTATCGGCTGCCTTCCAGAGTTGCTTTTCTATCGGTTCGCCTTGATTTGCTTCTTTAGAATTCGATTTGCTTTTAGCCATTGTAAATCCTTATCTGCTAAACATCTTATGAAAAAATCATTGAGTTTGGATGTTCAGCATTTTGAAATGAGAATACGCCGGTAAAGTAAATAATCGATTGGGTTTTCAGGTGAAAAAAGCCCATATCCACATATCACACTTTGAAAAAGTTTGGACTGCTGCTCTTGCTTTTGATTCTATTTTTTGGCTGGAGAATATAAGAACTAAGTAGCTTGATTTGGGCTATAAGGAGTGATTTTTAGCCGTCTTGATAAAACTCTTTTTGATGAAACTGTTCTCTTTAGCACAGCTCTTATGAGTACAAAAGGCTCACTAATTGATTTGAGAATGGGTTGTAATGACCAAAAAAATATGTATATCTTATTTGAGCCTACATCCAGACCTTACTTATCAGGGGACAACTATATCCACTTCAAATTAGATACTTCAATTATTGAGAATGATTCACCTTTGTATGCAAAGATTTACTGGGAGAAGAATGCACAAAGTTCAGGTATAGGTACATTTAATACGGATTACGCAGACCAATTCATTTCAGAGGTTAAATCAGCAAATGACTTAGTTATAAAAATTATAGATAATGATAGAACCTACGAAGCGGCATTTAACATTAAACGGATAGATGAAATTTACAATTATACAAAAAAGCAATGTGAGTTATAAAAGAGTCATTCTTCTCCAAAGCTCTACATCATTCCCAACCTCCTAAAAATCCTCAAATAACTATTGATACCCAAAGAGACATAATCCTTATTTAGCGCCTCTCTAAATGGCTAAAAACGGCCTTAGAATCGATTTTAACAGATGGCTGAATCCCAATTTTGGCTCAAACTTAAGCTCTAATTATTACATTAGAGCTCTTTCTTTTTTTCTCCACGATACCAAAGACACCCACTTGGAAACAAGGGGATTACAGAGGTATCTGGAGAATCCGATTAAGTACACCAGGAATTGTCTGGCTTTTGGTATCGTGTTGAAATTGGTTCTGGGTAGTACTCCGTCTGCACATCATACGGGTCAATCCATTCTCTTTCTATTGGTGCAGCACCTATTTTGTCATTCCCTACGCTTAGAAGTGGAGTTACTGTGATTTCTTCTTCTCGATATTGTTGGATAAGAGTCGATATAACTTGAGGATTCTTGAGCATTGGGTCTAACCATAAGCCAAGTTGATTGCGTTCAAGGAATACTGGTTGTGTTCCGGGTGGTTCGTCATTGTTTATCATCTGCATAAGTCGATTACCGTGATAGGTAATCATGGCAGTTGTTAATACTTTTTCATTTGGGTTCTTACGAATGGGGGCATATTGATATAGGCCTGCAAAGAACATGAGCTTCCTATCTGCTCTCTCGATTTTCCAAGGAATCTTGGTGCCATCGTTTCTTCTCTGCCAATCATAGAAGAAGCTTGCAGGGATGAGGCATCGTCTTTCTATTAAGTCTTTTTTCCAAGTAGACTTTGAAGGATTCATTACTGTCTGAAAATTGGCATTGTGTAGCTGCCCATACTTCATCCAGACTGGTTCCCAGCCCCAACGCATGGGCACCACAAGATAGGATTCTTCTTTTTGGGAATATACGATAGTGGGAATTATTTGTGTTGGTGCAATGTTTGTGCGATTTAAGGTTTTATCCCTTAGTTCCGCATAGGATTCCTTGAATTTGTCTGTGTGTGTGAGGTCTGCCGTTACATCAGCCCAATCTTCAGGAGAGGGATATATGAATCCAAAACGACCGCACATAGTATCGGTTCAAATGCCTGAGCTAATCTTTCAACAATATTAAGAAGGTGGCCTCAAGAGACTGACAAAAGTTCCAATCAACTCAATATCCGTCTTGGTGTTGAGGCATACGGGTTGGTATTTGGGATTGGCTGGTACTAACCAAGCCTGGCCATTGTTCTTTTCAAAGTATTTTAGTGTTGTATCGCCATCAATGCGGAAAGCTGCAATCTCACCATTCTTCAATGCAGATGCATTCTCCTGTTTTTCAATGATACAGATGTCTCCATCGAGAATACCTGCTCCCATCATGGAGTCTCCCGATACGCGCAAAGCGAAGCATTGCTTTTTATTGCGGAGCATGAATGAAGGCAGAACGAATCCTTCTCCTGTGAGTTCTTCGGCAGAACGATTGAAACTGGCTGCAATTCTGCCTAATAGAGGTATGGTTTGAAATTCTGTTGAGCTGGTATCGGTGTATGGCTGTATTTCTGCTTTTTTTCGGTAGAAGTAATTTGCATCGAGATTAAAGGCTTCTATGATTTGAGCTAACCAAAATGCGGGAACTTCCTTGGTTCTTCCATGGAAGACATTGGTTACAGCTTGCTTTCCCACTCCACAGATACGACCGATGTCTTCATTGGTGAGACCTTTGAGACGTTTCAGTTCGAGTAATTTCATCACCGCTAAATCCATGCTATTTCTCCTATAGTATGAGCTCTCATTGTACGAAAATAAAAAGTACACTAACAATGTACTTTTACTTGACGGTACACCAATAATGTATCAAGTCTTCCCGTCAATACTTATGTGGCTCGAAAAGCAAATAATCCCAGAGGTAAAGCTCAACATAAAAGACGCAGTGCTTACTTGGCCTGCCAGTACAGTTGCGGTATTAACCGGTGATTCCAGAGTTTTTCCTATTAGCCATAGCTGGATGGTTAGACACTACCTTGGACAAAAACGTGTTCGTATCATTGATTGTGCAGTATGCTACGACAACATGACTCTGGTAGACGAGCTACTTCGCTTGGGTGTAGATGTGGACTCAGCTCTACTGTCGATAGATATTAGGCGTGCTTTCACACCTTATCAGATTCTTGAGGCTATTCATGATGTGGCTACCAATGCCAGAATGGGTATAGATGTCTACTATCTCTTAGCTCCATTCAAACAATTCTTTGATGGAGATGTTGCCACCGATGAGGCTACATACCTACTTCACATACTCAATGAGCGACTCGTTGCTTTGAGCAGGGCTGGCATACCGGTGCTTGTTGTAGAGCGTAGTGCCTATAATCACACTGCATTTCATCAGGCATACCATCAACTAAAGCTTCTTGCGAAACCTCTATGGGAAATCATCCATGTCAGGGAGGCCAAGGGGCTGAGCTCTGTTTTAAGAACGACTACACAAGGAGAATCAAATGGGACGCACCATCGTACCTTACACAAACCAAATGGAGTTGGTGGAGGAAAGATTGAAAAAATTCCGCAGAGCACTGCGCAAGGAAGACCAAGCCTTGTTCGATGATTTAATCCGTTTTGCCAAATACCATGTGCAAGCAGGTGTCATGGCGGCAAATCCCAATCCAGTCGATTCCATGGTCTTTGCCATGTTAATCGAACAGCAGAGAATGATTAAGGCCTTGGAGAAACAGGTAGAGCATGGAGCTAAAGGGATATCTGTTTGATGTCTATAACTTCGAATCGGACATCCACTTATGGATAAAAGATGAGCAAGGCAATATGCACTTGCTCAGAGATACATTTTATCCCATAATCTATGCCCACGCGACACAAGATTATTTGCGCAAGTTGGTAAAAAGATTAAAAGACTTGGATGCCTTGGCAGAAAGACCTACATTCGTAACCAAGAGGCATTTCTACAAGAATGAAGATGTAGAGGTGTTGCGACTTGTTATATCTCGACCATCGTTGCTAAATAAAATCAAACGCAAACTCTTTGCGATGATAAACAACATGGATATTTATCACTCTGACGTAGAAATCCCAAACGCCTACATGCACGAAAAGCATATCTACCCCTTCGCTCCTGTCATTGCCAGAGTGAAGAAGCCACCGTTATGGAATCAGATAGATGCAATCGTTGCCTTAGAGCCAGAGACAATGCTCAACTATGGCATCCCACCATTGCGTAGAATGGAAATATCCATGGAGCATTCACATCGTTTAGGCGTGAGTGTACGAAACAGGATTCATGTAAAGTGTGATAAAGAGAGTATATACCTAACAGGGCAAGATGTGTCGTCTGACATTAGAAACTTGAATTGTATGCTCATGGCCTATGACCCTGATGTCATTCTTACATCCTATGGAGACCAGACAATCATGCCGACCCTATTTTCATGGTCAACAAGGACTAAAATTCCCTTAGCTCTCGACAGAGACCTGGTGCCTGGCTTGCAGCGGAGTATTGTACGCAAGGGGTTATCGGTGAATACCTATGGGGCATGGATATTCCGTGCAGCGAGCTATCCTCTTTACGGTCGATTGCATATCGATTCGGGTAATAGCTTTGTGTTTAGTAACTCTGGTTTTGCAGGTGTTATAGAGCTTTCAAGACTGAGTAGAACACCCGTGCAGAGGGTTGCCAGAACTTCGACCGGAGCAGCCCTCACAAATATGGAAGTCCATAATGCCATGGATAGGCAATACTTGGTACCATGGCAGAAAAGCAAAGTCGAAAGCTGGCGTACTGCTTATGCCATGAATGAAGGTGATAAAGGTGGCATGATATTCCAACCCAATATCCATGAGGGGCATGTGTATGAGAACGTTGCCCAACTGGATTATGCCCAGATGTATCCATCCATCATGGTGAATCACAACATCTCACCAGAGTGTGTTAATTGTGAATGCTGTGCCTTAGACCCCACAGTTCCTCGTGCACCAGAAAGTCACTGGCACATCTGTAAAAAACGTCAAGGTATTGTAGCACAAACTCTCAGTCATATTTTAGATAGAAGAAAGCATTATAAGTCTTTGTTAAGAACTCATTATGACCCAGATATAGACGCCAAGCAGAGTGCATTGAAATGGTTGTTGGTAACATCATTCGGATACATGGGTTACAGGAATGCCAAGTTTGGTCGGTTAGAGTCTCACGAAGCAGTCACATCATTCGGTCGTGAAATACTCCTGAGAGCAAAGGAGCTTGCAGAAGATATGGGGTATGAGTTATTACATGCTATAACCGATAGCATGTTCATTCGTAATCCCGATGGGTCTCCCATTGATAGAGAGCATCTCCAAGTGCTGTGTCAGCGAATATATGAAGCTACACAAATTGAGATGGCTATCGAAGGAGTTTACCAATGGACTATCTTTCTTCCATCCAAGGTTGACCCAGAAGCCTCTGTTGCTAATCGTTATGTAGGGTTATTTGATAATGGAAATTTGAAAGTAAGAGGATTGATAACGAGGCGCAAAGATATGCCATTATTTGTTAAATCATTTCAGAGCGAATTACTGGAGATAATGCAGAGACATACTACACTCACCGCTCTTCGGTCAGTTCATAAAACCGTCGTCAATTTATATGAAAGATATAAGGAAAGGCTTAATGACAGGCATGTTCCTTGGCGTGACCTGCTCCTCAGAAAAACTGTGAGCCGTGGCGCAAGTGATTATGCCGTCTCTACAGGAACTGCAATGGCGATGCTACAAATACAAAAGCAGGGTATCGAAGTGCAACCCGGCGAGAAGATAAGGTATCTGGTCACGAAGCAAGCAAGTCAAAATCCAAAGCAAAGATACATTGCAGAAGAAGAGGCTCTTTCCTTTTCTACCGAAGCGAATATTCAATATGATGTGGAGTATTACCATAAGCTGCTGCTCAATGCATTTGAAGAGCTTTGGCAGTTCTTTGCACCACCTCATTTCTTTGAAGTACTCAGGCTATCTGGTACAGAACCTACATTGTTTAGATTTGCATACTGAAATAAAGGTAATCGCATCGTCGAGCTGCTTACCAATCGTGGGTTGCTTGGCATTGGCCTGTAAATATGACCAACGCGCTTTATCTGGCACAAAGAATATATTCTCTGCTGTGTATTCATCTTTGTCTTCAGGGTCAGCACCCTTATAGTCGCCTTTTCCCGATTTTAGTTTTTCATAAAGCTCTTCAAAAGCATCAGAAATATATTTTAAGAAAATCAGCCCTAAAACAATATGCTTGTATTCTGCCGCATCGATATTCTTTCGTAGCTTATCGGCTGCCTTCCAGAGTTGCTTTTCTATGGGTTCAGCTTGGTTTATTTCTTTGGTTTTTGACTTATTCTTTGCCATATAAAACTTCCATTTTTGAGTACGTTAAAAAAGAATTGAGTTATATAGGACTTAGTATTTTGGAATGAACATACACAGGTAAAGTAAATAATCGATTGGGAGTGGGGATAGTCTTCTTTCGAGATTTTCTAATCTCGGCAACAATTTCATTGCGGTCTTTGACTATAACAATTTCACCTTTGCGTAGGGACTGTCTAAAAAATCGAAAATTTTAACTTTTTAGGCTGGCTCATAGGCGCGCCAGCGACTAATTAGATAGCCCCATTGTCTTTTAATGCTTTAATGCCAACTTCTTGCATGTGGCTACAATACAAAAAAGCTGGCTACCTGGAAAGAAGTATTGTAATTTCAAAATTTTTTATTTAAACTCTTAGAAGCTATAATTTATAGTCTTTACCTTCACATCTTTCTTATCTTCATCTAAGGTCTTAGTTTTGTAACAGTATTTAATCTCAGAGCCTGTGCGACAATTTGCTGCGCGAGTTGGAACACAGGCCCTAAAATGACAGGCTTAGATGTGTTTTTTGCTTTTTGCGAGGATTGATATAAAAAGAGCGTCGCTAAACTCTATATTCCCTAATTTAGAATTCTAATTGTGTAGCGTAACCTTGTGAAAAAAAAACACCGCCTCGAAAGAATAAAGCTTGCTTTAGGAATTAGCTACCGCTACGCACGCGGGAAAAGCAAATATTTTTTAAGCATGAACGCATTTCTCGCGTTTGTAGGCGTTTTTGTCGGTACGAGTTTGCTCGTAGTGGTGATGTCTATTTTTGGCGGATTTCAAGCGCAGCTTAAAAAAAGCATTTTCCAGTTCGATCCACACGTGATGCTGAGCGTCGACCGCGTGACAGGCGGCGAGAAAATTTTAGGTTGGCAAAAATGGAAAGAACGCCTCGCCATTGATTTAGCCGGCGATATTGAATCGGTTGAGGGAAGCATACAGTCTCCTGCAATTTTTCGTAAGCGTAAGTTTTTAGACCACGTTTTTGTGCGGGGAATGGATTTTGAGTTTGATAAAGCAACGCACACGTTTAAGCTCCCCGCGTATTTTCCTGAAATTGTAGAACCTAAAAATTCCAGATCCATCCCGCAAGGCGATTTTGCAATTGTCGGAAAAGAAATGGCCGCCAATTTGGGGCTTTCGGTTGGGGACACGATAGAACTTATTGTTCCGCGAGGACAATTTAGCTTACAGACAGGAGTTACTCCTTCTATACGCGCATTTAAAATAGCAGGGCTTTTTAAAACAGGACACTATACGTATGATACAAAGGTTGTTGTGCTTTCGCTTGAAACAGCGCAAAATTTATACGCGCTTCCCGATGCAGTGCAACAAATTGTACTGCGCCTCAAAGATACAGACGCTCTACCCAAGCTACGTAAAAAAATTGGGCATGCATGGCCGTATACTGTACGTACTATTGAAGACGAACAGAGAAATTTTTTTGCGGCATTGCGGCTTGAAAAAACAATTATGATTGTTATTGTTTTTCTTTTTATTATCGCTGCAATGGTGGGAATCATCATTGCCACATTTAATATTGTCCGTGCGCACCGTCGGGATATTGGTATAATGAAGTCGCTTGGGTTTTCGTCGCGGCAAATTCTTATTATTTTCGCCATTACAGGGCTTGCGATGGGCGTTATTGGTTCAATCGCAGGAATTTTTGCTGGAGTAGGCCTTGCAAATAACCTTGAATCGATTTTGCGCGGCATTGAAGCGGTAATTAATGTTTTTGGAAATTTATGGTGTGCAAAAGTTACCCAGTGCGTGTGGCTCGATGTACGCCTAATTCCCCGCGACGTTTACTATTTTGACCACTTGCCCATCGACATCGATTGGAAACTATTACGCATTTTAGGCTATGTATCTGTTTCTCTTTCGATTTTAGCGTCAATTATTCCTGCACGAAAAGCGGCAAAGCTGGAGCCGATTGATATAATCCGTAAGGCGGAGTTCTAATGGAAAATTTAGCACAAAGCGTACCGCCAATTTTAACCGTAGAAGACGTGCACAAAACATACCGTGATGGCGAAACATTTGCAGAGGTGCTCAAAGGAATTAGCTTTAGCGTTTCAGCGGGGGAGTTTGTCGCGATACAGGGTCCATCGGGCGCGGGAAAAAGTACGCTCCTTAATTTACTTGGTGCGCTTGATAGGCCAGACCAAGGAAAAATTACGATTGGTGGGGTAGAGCTTACAAGTGCGATAAAAAATAAAACGATTGAGTTATTTCGTCGCGATAAAATTGGTTTTATTTTTCAAAACCACTACCTAATGCAAGAGTTTACGGTTGTCGAAAATGTCATGCTCCCGCTGCGTGTGCAAGGCGAAACGTACAGCGCCGCAAAAGAAAAAGCTGCGTCGCTTTTAGAAAGAATAGGGTTGGGACATAGGTTGGAACATTTTCCATCGCAAATTTCGGGTGGGGAAAGCCAGCGCGTTGCAGTTGCGCGTGCGGTTGTAAAAAATCCGCCGCTAATTTTAGCGGACGAGCCTACAGGAAATTTGGATAGCGATAACAGAGCGCGTTTTATCGAAATTTTAAATAAACTCCAAGCAGAAGATAAACTTACCGTCATTGTCGTAACGCACGAGGCGGAATTAGCGATGGCCGCATCGCGTAGGCTTCTTATGCGCGACGGGATGATTGAGTAAACGCTCGGTATCCTAAAAAGAGTACGGTTAAAAACAAGAACGCATAAAGCGGCCAATACCCCCAGAAAGAAAAGAGTGTACGCGAGCGTTCCATCGAAGGCACTTCGTAGACGCGGTTTGTTCGCTCAAAAAGCTTTGTTTGTCCAAAAACTTTTCCCGTAGAGGCAATGTACGCGCTAATTCCCGAATTGGTTGCGCGGACAATGGGGAGGCGTAGTTCAATAGCACGCATAACCCCAAGCGTTAAATGCTGGATACTTTCGATTGTATCGCCAAACCATGCATCGTTGGTGATGTTGATTATAAATTGCGCTTTTTGGTCTGTATGTGTGTCGAATAAGCGCGGATAGTTGGGTAAAATAACTTCGTAACAGATGAGCGGCATTGCTTTCATGTAACCCGCACGCGTTGCAATATTGAAAAGAGAAAATTTTTCTCCATGCGTAAAATCAGAAACTGCGGGAAATAAATTCTTAAGCGATGGGAAAGTTTCTCCCAGTGGCATAAACTCGCCGAAGGGTAAAAGATAGTGCTTTTGGTAATTTGCGAGGGCGTTCCCTTGTGCGTCTAAATGCCACATATTCGAATAATCTTTTTGTGTACTGTTATCGTGGTAAATATCGTTGATGATAATGGGGGTCTGCGTTTTACTTTGCAAATCCAAAATCGCTTGCCTAAGCGTTAGGGAGCGTTCAAATTCCATTACGGGTATTGAACTTTCGGGCCAAACAACAACATCCAAAGGTTTTTGTTGGCTCGCAGCCTCTTGCACAAGACTTTCCGTTTGTGCCACCATGCGCGAAATAATGTAATCGCGTTCGTGACGGTATGTAATAAGCGGAACATTTCCTTGCGGAACGCCTACGCGGATTTTTGTCGCGCCTTCTTCAAGTATAGAAAAAGTATAATACCGAAAAATACCGTAGCCGTGCATAATAAGCATAACGCCGGTAAATATCCACAAGGGGCGTATTTTCCAAACTCCAGTCCAATTTTGGTTTTTTTTACGCTGCCCAAAATCCTTAATACTTAAATAAAGAACGTATTGTACAAGAACCCATACCAGAGAAAGTCCACGCGCACCAAGGGTGTCTGCTGCCTGTACGAAAAAAATATCTCCCGATACAATATTTCCCCCATACCAAGGAAAAAGTTGCCAACCAATTAACTCAGCGATTCCAAAAGACGCAACAACGGCAAGTGTTTTAAAACTTCTTGAAGCAAAAAACACGGAGTGGTACTCAATCCGCCTTAATGCGATAAAAAAAAGCAAAGCCTTGCCGCCTGTTCCAAGCGTGTATAGTAGAAAAAGAGGGAAAGCAACGAAAGTGGGCATCATTCCATAGACGGCAATTGTATGCATTATCCAATAGTACGCAATGAAGTTGAGGACTAAAATCCAAAAAAGCCAGAGTATAAAAAGCTGTTTCTTGTTTGGAGTAAAATTTTCAAAAACAAAAAAAAGAGGAATAAGCGCAACAAACCCAAGTACGTAAAAGTTGTAAGGTACAAAAGAGAGTGCCACAAGTACCGCCGAAAGTACGGTTAAAAAAACGGCTTGGCGAAAGCTAAGCATCGGTGTTCTTCTTTTTTTGCATACTTTCAAGAACAAAGGGCGGAACTTGATCGGCGATATTGCCGCCAAAATGCGCAACCTCTTTGACGATGGTACTTGAGATAAAGGAGTTTTCGGAACCCGCCATAAAAAACATCGTTTCTAAATCGGGAAGGAGCTTTCTGTTCATAAGAAAAATCGCGTGCTCGTAGTCAAAATCTGAAACTGCGCGCAGCCCGCGGATGACAATGCGTATATTGTGCGTACGGCAAAAATCGACCATGAGCCCCTCGAAGGGTTCCACTTTAACCTGCGGATACGGCCTAACAACTTCGCGGATAATTTCGACGCGTTCGTCGGGGGTGAACATACTTTTTTTAGAGGTGTTTTTTAAAACAGCAATCGTTACCGCATCGACGATTTTTATCGCACGTTGGACAATATCGAGGTGGCCGTTGGTAAAAGGATCAAAACTTCCTGGGTATACTGCATGACGCACACCGTAGGTTTTCTTTTTTGCGTGGTGTTGTAAAGAAAGAGAAGTCTGTTTTTATGGGGTTAACGAGGCGTGTAAATAAAAGATTGAACTTTGGGCAGGGATGGATTCGAACCATCGTACTCCGGAGAGACCAGATTTACAGTCTGGCGCCATTAACCACTCGGCCACCTACCCGAGCAACCTTCGCGCAGCGAAGTTGCGGGGTCGGCCATAAGGCCGACCAGTTTCTCCTCGCTACGCTCGGAGTTCGGCGAACGCCATGGCGTTCGCCTTAGCTGCCTGTCAGAATCGAACTGACGACCCTCTGCTTACAAGGCAGATGCTCTACCGGCTGAGCTAAGGCAGCGTTTTAAAAATAGCTAAAACAGCTTTGTTCGAAAATTGGATTTGAAACAGACCGTCAACCCTTTGCATTAAGTTCATCGATGAGGGCGGATATCGATTCTGGCGTTAATAGTTCGTAAAAGTCGTTATTGAGGAGCATTGCAGGTGCATACCCGCATGCAGCTAAACATTCTGTTTGGCGCGTATAGGTAAATTTACCGTCGGGGGTTGTTTCGCCGTCTTTAATGCCGAGCTTTTTGTGTATACACGCTTCAATTTCATCTGAACCTTTTAACTGGCACATTAAATTTGAGCAGACATTCAAGTGGTATTTACCAATAGGCTTTTCCCGAAACATCGAGTAAAAGGAAAGAACGCCCTTAATCCACGAAGGAGCAACCCCAACGCGCTGTGCTACGTAGTCGATAGCGGCAGGGGAAACGTAACCGATATCCTCCTGTACCAAATGTAACGACCATAGTACCAGTGAGGTGCGCTTGGGAAATTTTTTTTCGAGTTCAAGAAACCTTTCTTCAAAGGGCGGAGAGAAGCTGTACGTGGCGTTTTCTTTTGCGCCGTTTTCCATAACCGACTGAAATAGAAAACGCGTTACCGTGGCGAGCAATTTGTCAACGTGCTTTAGGAAGGGTGGGCTAATGCATAAATGGCGGACGCTTTTTAGACCACCACGCTGCAACGATGCTGCCGATGATGCTATGTACTAAAGAAGAAATCGCGCACGGCACTGCGGCGAGTGCGCTCAAGTGGCGCGTCGCTAAGACGACGCCCAACCCCGAGTTTTGCATACCGACTTCAATGGAGACGGTGCGCGCACGGATAAGATCGAGTTTCAAGAGGCGTGATAAAATATAACCGAAAAAGAAGCCGCCGGCATGCAGAGTGATGACAGCAAGGATAAGAGTCAATCCCCCTTGTAGAATTGGGGTGTGAGAGCTACCGATAATCGACGCGACGATGAGAGTAATTAAAAGCACGGCGATAAAATTACCGCCTTTTTCAAGACGCATAATCATGCGTTGGGCGGTGTGTTTTAAAACCAACGCAAGAAAAATCGGCAACAAGATGACCAGCACCGTGTCAATCATCATCGCCCACGCATCGACCGGCACGCGGCTGCCGATGAGGTACGACGAAAGCATCGGCGTAAAAAGTGCCGCCGCAAGCGTCGAGCACGCAGTCATGCTCACCGACAAAGGGACATCCGCCTTTGCAAGGTAGCTAATGACATTCGACGCCGTGCCCCCAGGGCAACACGCAACGAGGATAAGCCCTGCCGCCAATTCTTTCGGCAAATGAAAAAGCTCGGCAGAAAGATAGCCCATCGTGGGCATCACGCTGTATTGCAAAATAAACCCAATCACAACGGGGCGTGGATTTTTTGCCACACGACGAAAATCGTCGGCGTTGAGGCTGAGCCCCGTAAAAAACATGATGAGCGCAAGACCAATTTTAATGAAGAATGTATTAAACCAAGTAAAGAGCGCGGGTTCAAACAAAGCGAGTAATGAGGCGCCAGCGGCAATAAAGGGAAAGTATTGGGTGAGCTGGTTCATGGCTGTTGCTGACCATTCTTTAATTTGCTACGCTGTCAAGCCTCATGGTGTTTTCCATGATTCTCCATTGAGTAAAAATGAGTTACGCTTCACCTTTGACTACGCTCACAGCCTCCTTATTAGACAGCTCCGTTCAATGGAAATAAATTGACTCTTTGAAAATAACCTCCATTGTGGGGTATGTCTGTGGCTGAATTAAAAAACGAACTACACGAAGGCATTGAAAATCTTCAAGATATGCAACTGTTACACATAATAAAAAGCATTATAGAACAACAGTATAAATCAATGTCGTCCATTACTTTGAGCGGGAGAAGACGAGAACAATTAGAAGCTGCACGTAGAGAAGCGGCAGAGCAACTAACTTTATCAAGCGATGAATCAGATCAAGAGATTGACACATGGCTACAGCCGTAAGATTTTCCCGCATTGCACACCAACAGCGTATTGAAAATACGGTATTGTCACCATAAAACACGGTCATGCTGTCGCTTCGACCCGCCAAGATCATTATGAAAATCCCGTGTTGGTAAAATACAATGTCAACGGTATGGCTCAATGGGCTAAATCAATCAAGGGAGATGGTGTATTCAAGTCTGTTGTTGTGGATCGTTCAGGCAATGTTTATGCAGCGGGAGAACAAAGAGGTAACCACATTTTTAACTACGGTAATGGCGTCACTGTGGCGGGCGGTTTTACCAAGTATGATAGTTTTACCAAGCGTCCTGATCTTTTAGCTACGAATGTCGTGTTGGTAAAATATAATGCCAACGGCACTGCCCAATGGGCCAAATCGGTCACCGATGGCAATAGGGGCTCCAGATTTGACTCCGTTGCAGTGGATAGTTCAGGCAATATTTATGCAGTAGGGTGGCAAGGGGATAGTACATTCAACTACGGCAATGGCGTCACTGTGGCGGGTGGAGTTGTCGGTCCTCTCGGGCGTAACGCCGTGTTGGTAAAATATAAACAATAGGTCACCTGCGTCTCGATACAAAAAATCTGTTTGTGAAAAAGCTCAAGATAATATCTTGCCGAGTCACTCGATTGAACCGATAGAGACACGAAAGATGGTCGAAGCAGTGGTTGTAAATGAGTTCTTCTAATTCTTTACAAAAATTTTATTCGTCACGCAACAAAAGAGCTCTTAACCGTAATCTTCGACTAACCATTCCAAGTTGAGGTCTTCATCTATGTCTGGCCAATGAATTCCTGTACCGGCACCACTGAGGCGATAATTATTTCTTTGTTTGGGGGCTGCATTTAATAAACGTGGAAATCCTTTGAGTGGTACGTTCAGAATTCTTCCATTATCTAAAAAAATATTCATTGTATCGTTTTGGAAAGATATTTTTGTAAGTTTATAGTTACTGATTAAAGTGCTCATGCCACCTCCGTAGAAATAAATCTTGGTTCTCGATAACAATTTCTCGAACCATAGATAAATCCTTTTCCTTGATTCCATAATTATATGCCACAGTCAAGCTTTTCAGCCAGATTTTACATTCTATTCCTGACTTTTCAATATGTACATGGGCTGGCTCACGTGGTGTACCCTCACGGGAGTGAAAATAAAACCGAAAACCTTTGAAATAGAGCAAGGTTGGCATACTATATGCTTTTTTGCCGTTATAGCTGTGTCAACCCCTAACTGCTCACTCTTTCGACGCTTCGACACGGTTCAACTTTGTTCACCGCGACTCTTAGCGCAGGCGTCTACGGATGTAAATCCCGTGCTCCCTCGTAAATCACGCGGGGGCGGAAAAGGCGGTTGTTCTCGTGCTGCTCGATGTGGTGCGACACGAGACCCGCCAAACGTGAGCATAAGAAAATTGGCGTGTAGAGGTCGATGGGCACGTTGATGAGATAGTACAAGAGCGCAATGGGATAGTCTGCGTTGGGGTAGAGTCCCTTCTCGCGCGCCATCGTCTTCTCAATGGTTTGATAGATGGAGTAAAGGTCTTTGCCGTCGGGGCGTTGATCGACGAGTTTGGGGATGTAGTCTTTCATGAGGAATGCACGCGGGTCATATTTTTTCATATACACGCGGTGGCCAAAGCCCATGATTTTATCTTTGCGTTGCAGCTTGCCCATGATGTAGCTTTCTGCGGTAGAAGGACCACCGGTTTTTTGTACTTCAAGGAACATTTGCATCGCCGCTTCGTTTGCACCGCCGTGGAGTGGCCCTTTAAGAGAGGCCACCGCGCTGGCACACGAACCGTAAATATCTGACAAGGTTGAACTCACCACACGCACTGCGAAAGTCGAGTTAGGCATTTCGTGTTCGATGTACGTGGTGAGGATTTTATCCAAAGTGTCGGTTTCGACCGCAGTGGGTTTGGAGCCTTTAATCATGTAGACAAAATTTTCAGAGTAGCCCAATGACTTGTCGGGTTTTACAAACGGCTGGCCGGTGATGGCGCGGTAGCTGTTGACCGCAATCGCGGGCGCTTTGGCTAAAATTTTGAGAGCTTTTTCTTCGTTCGATTTTGTCGAGGTGTCCATAAGGGCAGCGTGTTCTTCGTAACCGCCTAAAATAGAAATGCCGGTACGGAGTGCATCCATCGCCATCGTGTTCTTGGGTAAGAGTTTGAAAATTTGGTACATCTCTTCGGGGATGTCCGCTTGAGCCATGAGTTTTTTTTCAAATTCTTTGGCTTCGGCGTCTGAGGGAAATTTGTTATAGATAAGAAGATACGCAACTTTGATGTACGAAGTTTTTTGGATGAGCTCGATGAGGTCGTAACCGCGTACGACAATTTGTTCTTTTTCAGTATCAAGCCAAGAAAGTTTGGTGATACACGCAATAACGCCGTCAAGGCCGGGTTTATATTCGGGGTGTTCTGCTGCCATAATTGTGCATTTTTTATTTTTGAGTCAATACGGCGAGTTTTTATAGAGGCAAATTATTGTCGGAATGTTTCGGCGCCCAAAAGTGGCCTATGAAGTATGGTTTAGAAAGTCTTAAAGACGCCGTTGTCATTGTAACAGGCTCTGGCCGCGGTATTGGCCGTGGAATCGCAGAATGTTTTGCCGCCCAAGGCTCTAAAGTCGTTATCACCGATATAGACCATGCAACTGCCACGCAAACAGCAGAAGAGATTGCCAAAATGGGTGTTGAAACGCTCGCGATGGATTGCGACGTGTCAAAGTACGAACAAGCCGAGGCATTGTGTAACAAGGCTGTTGAAAAATGGGGAAAAATTGATGTACTCGTTAATAACGCAGGCATTACACAAGATGGTCTTTTCCTTAGAATGAAGCCCGAGCAATGGCAAAAAGTTATCGACATTAATCTTACAGGTACGTACAACTGCGCACACGCTGCAGTAAACCACATGCGCAAGGCACGTAAAGGTGCAATCATCAATATCAGCTCAATCGCAGCAGGCGGTAATCCGGGGCAGGCAAATTATAGCGCCTCTAAAGCTGGGGTATTGGGGTTTACCTATGCACTCGGCAAAGAACTTGCGCCAATGGGAATCCGCGTAAACGCTGTTGCGCCTGGGTTTATCAAAACCCCAATGACCGATAAAATTCCAGAAAAACTCCGCGAGCAAATGATTGCCGCGATACCACTTAAGCGACCGGGAGAGCCCGATGACATTGCCAAGGTCATCTTGTTCCTTGCGTCCGATCTCGCTGGGTACGTGACTGCACAGTGCATCCACGTAAACGGCGGTTTAGCCGGCCTATAATTTTGATATTTAAGAAAATTATGGCAACAAAATAAACTGGATGCTTAGACCGGTGGTCGAGTGGCCGCACAGCCTCGGTATGCTCTTAAAGAGCTACTCGGCAACTGTGGCATATCGAGACCCGGCATCGAAGCGTCCCAAAGGAGAACCAGATGGCTTCAACAGAAGAAATCATGGGCAAAGTAAAAAAGATTATCGCTGAGCAATTAAGTGTTGACGAAAGCGAAATCAAAAACGAGAGCCACTTCATCGACGACCTCGGCGCAGATTCACTCGACACAGTCGAGCTTGTAATGGCGCTCGAAGAGGAATTCGGTATCGAAATTCCTGACGAAGATGCAGAGAAAATCCAGACTGTCGGCGACGTACAAAAGTATATCGAAGACCATTCTTGATGACTCAAGGCATGCCCAATTGGCCGCTTACGCGGCTATTTGGCATGCCTCTATTCTTTATCTTTCTTTTTGTCCAAGTTTCCCATAATTCTTCGCTTTCTTTTTCGGATAACTTCCAGTTGTCAGTTTCTCTCCGTAGCCTTTCTGTTAAAGAGTATAAAATCATTGCTCCCGTAACAGAAATATTATAGCTTTGGGTGAAGCCTAACATGGGTAAGGCAAGTAGGGCATCTGCGTTTTCAAGCGCCCAAGGAGATAGTCCCCAACGTTCGTTTCCCAAGGCGATGGCGTATTTTTTCGAGAGGTCGAGTTTGTATAAACTGTCGGATTTACCAGCTGGGCTTGTCGCCAATACCGTATAGCCGGCATTTTTTAGTACACCAAAAGCTTTTTTTGTGCTTGCTTGGATTCCTTCTGGCTTTATACGAAAATCTTTTACTGCTTGAAAATTCTCACGGTAGCGGTAAATGGTTAACCAGTGTGCTGCATGCCCCGAAACTTTTGGGTGTATTGCAAATTTGTGGCGGTTTTCAACGGCATGGATGTCTTGTATACCAAGGCCGTCGGCTGTACGTAGCACTGCATTAGCGTTAAGTGGATCGTAAATGTCTTCTAAAAGAATGGTGATTTGTCGTGTACGGTTTTCAAGGACTCTACGTATCCTTTCGCGGCGTTTTTCAGTGAGAAAGTCTTTTTCCATGGAAGTGTTGGATAGTCCATTACATAGACTTTGGGCGTGAACTGCTTTAAAGGGTTCTGTTTAAAATTAGAATTATTCTCTAACGGGAAAAAATGTATCCGATAATAAAGTATGAAGTCACGCCCTACGCTCGAAAGTTTTGTTTTACAAAAAAAGCTTAGTCCACGCAAAGTACGTAATCTACTTTTGGTTGCTGAACTTAGCGACCGTTTATCTACAAAACCATACATGAGGAAAGAAGAAATCGAGAATTTGGAAAAAAAATATAGCGCACGGCCAGATGTAACTACATGGGGCGATTATTTTGCTGCCGAAATTGCAACAGACCATTGGCGAAAGGACGATGCAGAATTTGAAAAAATATGCGAAACGGTAATGTTTGACTTTATCGCTTCGGTTTTTATCTTTAGCGGAAAGAATGCAGCATTTTTTGCCTGTGTGCGTGACGAATACCGCGCCGCTTTAAAAATGGAAGAAGGTGAAAACAGCACAGAAAGAGAAGAAAAACTCCATTTAGGAATTTTAGAGGAATACTATACGCGTATGGGCTTAAATAAAGACAAGTTAACGCAAGAAGATATGGAGTTTTTCGATACCTTCAGCGTTAAGTCGCAGACGGCTTAACAAACCGCGAAAGCCATTTCCAAAAAGGGTGCGCATTTGCGTTATCTAAAATGCGCACAATAGATGCAGAGAGTATTTCTCGAGCAATTGCAATTTCTTCGTTCCCAGGCTCTTCTCTCGTACGTTGGATGAGTAGTTTTGCACGTGACGCAACAGAGGCCATGTCGGTAAACTTAGAAGCTTCGAGGTATGCAAGGATTGCGTATGCAACTTGTTCGCGAAACACAATGGAGCGTGCGAGTAAAAGAATTTCTCGTTTAGAAATTTTTTGTATTAACGCATTTTTAAGTTGCACAGTCGTTTCCATTTGGTAGTGGGTTATAAATGTATTTTCCTCTACAAGGTAAGTTGCTTCTGGTTTTTCGAGAGCAACGCGTGTCGACCTGTAGTAGTCTGTATCGACAAGTACAAGCGCGAAAGACTTTGCTTCTTCTACACTTTTATCTTCAGGAAAAAGTTGTTTTACAACAAAAATACCAATAGTAGAATCGAGTACGAAAGATTTTTTTAAGTAAAGCTCGTGTGAGCCGTCGGGGCATTCTTTAATTGTACTTCTAATGTTAAGGGGAGAGCCCTGCCAATTAGGTTCGCTAATTGCGTATGCAAATTTTCCGTCAAGTTTCAAAAACTCGCCTGTAAGTTCTGGAAAATATTTTTGTAAAACATAAAATGCTGTAGCTTTGTGCGCGATTATAGGTATAAATTTTTCTGGATATTTTGCGTCAGGGTAGGCTTTTAAAAGAAAGCTTAGAAACTCAGAAAAAGATTTTTCGTATGGAACTTTCATATTTTTTACATATACTATCTTTAGAGACGACCGGACAAGTCGATGGCAAAAATTGTCCAGTACTGTGATTAAAGCCAGAGATAACTATACCATAGAATCGCTTAAAGAATTGTGGGAAAAAGAATTCAGCGATTTACCCTTTGAGGCAGTTGTAAAACAGGATATTTTGCGGCAAGGAATGGTGTTTACCGCTTCTGCATTAAATGTCGCTGAATATAAAAAGAAAGATTACTTTATTTTTACATTCGACCGCGCTCCGTTAAAAGATATTCCAGAACATACACGCGCACCAGAGGAAATCCGCATTTTTACCGACGATAAAACACCTGGGGTTACAAAAATTTTGCCGACGGTTATCTCTGTACGGCTTAACCCCACCTCGCCTTACAAACTTGACGCTGATGGAGAAGGTAATGTAAAGCTTTATCTCGCGGACGAAGCAATTGCAAACGCTATTTATCCGCCAATACCTGCATACTATAAAGAGAAATATAGTTTTGGTAGTCCCATTGGTGAAGTTGCTCCGGCGATTGAGTGGGGTTACCTTATCTATTTGACAGTGTTCCGCAATTGCCAGTATTTTGGTAAAGACGAGGAATGCCAGTTTTGCGATATTAACCACAATTGGCGGCAGCAAAAACGTGAGGGACGTCCTTACACAGGAGTTAAAAATCCAGAACACGTGGTGGAAGCGCTAGAGCGTATTGCAGCGACCGATAGTGTGGCGAAAGCGTTTACGATTACCGGGGGATCTGTAACGGGAAAGTTGGGAGGTAAAGACGAGGTCGAGTTCTATTTACAGTTCCCAAGAAAAATTAGCGCTTCTTTAAAAGAACATTTTATCTCGAAGTTAGTTATCCAAGCGTGGGAACTAGACGATTGCAAAAAGGCTGTCGACGCTGGAGTAAAAATATACCATCCCAACTATGAAGTGTGGGATGTAGAACTTTTCAAAAAAGTATGCCCGGGTAAAGAAAGGTATATTGGCCGCGATAATTGGATTAGGCGGGTTGTACAATCTGCAGAAGCTTTTGGCGCAAAATATGTAATCCCTAATTTTGTTGGTGGCGTTGAAATGGCGGATAATGTGGGGTTTACCGATATTGATAAGGCGGTCGAATCCACTTCGGAAGGGTTGGATTTTTTTATGAGCAAAGGCATTATACCGCGTTTTACAACGTGGTGCCCTGAACCTTTTACCCCACTGGGGGAAACTTCTGCCCCTGCGCCTCTTCTTTACTATCTTAAGTTGTTACGTAGTTACAAAGCAATCCATAAAAAATATGCGCTTGAAGTTCCGCCGGGGTACGGCGATGCAGGTGTGGGTAAAGCGGTCTTTAGCGTAAGTGCGTTTATGGATGTGCTTTAGCTACCTTCTAAAAAACCATGTTGAGTCCAATCCAAACCCGTGCAGTCGAATTTTGGTAAAGCGAAACGTACTGGTATTTTTGGTTTAGTAAATTTTCTCCCCGTACAAAAATTTTAAGCGAAGTAAGCAAGGTATACTCGATGCTTGCACCCAAGAGGGTGTATGCAGAAAGCGGTGTTTCCTTCTGTGTGAGGTTTTCGATTTCTTTACGTGCAGCAACATATTTTACATCGACGCTAAAATCCCATTTAGGAGGGGTAAAATGTAAACGCGTGAAAAGAGAGAAAGGCTCACGTAGGGAAACATTGTCGATAAAATACTCTGCTTCAACGCCGCTATCGTGGTAAAAGTACGCGCCAAAATTTTGTGCGATAGAGGCGCTACCGTTTAACGCTCGGAATTGTTGTGTTTTAAGCGTTAACAATCCATTTGGAGTATCTAAAACACGGTTAAAATAAAGAGGATAGTTAAGAAGCGTTGCTGTTACCTTTAAGTGTGTTTCTTTTGTGATGTGGAAATTATTTTTGAACGCCAGCTTCCATTCGTCTTGGGCGTTTAAAAAACGGTAAGGCGCCTGATAGAAAGCAGTAAAAAAATATTTTTCTGCATCTGGTATTTCTCCCGTGCGTGTTATTTCAAGCGTCGACTGGTATCCCGGATAAAAAAAGTCGAATGCAATGCGTGGTCCCCAAAGCGGCTTCATGCTTTGTGCAAAAAAAACTTTTGCTCCAACTGTTGCATCGATTTGGAGCGCTTGTTGGTTTTCTCCCATAAGAAAACGTGCTAGAGGAAAAACGCTGCGTGCCTCTGCGTTTCCTGCGCGGTAATAGATAGGGGTTGCTGTTATATAATCGTTATTTTCTCCATACCATAAATCGGTAGTAAGCGTAAGCGCGTTTCGCTCCCCAAAGATGTATTGCCATTCGAGCGAACCTTGGATTTTTTGCATTGAAGCGCTTTGTGTGTTTTGCGTAACTGCGGCAGTGGCGCTTGCCTGTGCAATAGACGCAGTTACTCCCGCAGTGACGCGCTGGTTTTCGCTGGGGCGGATAAGGTTATCCCAACCGACGATGGCAAATTTTTTGTTTTGGTCCATAAGGGTGGGGTTCTTTTGTAAACCACGCATTGCCTCGCGGTATTCGGTGCGCAGGAGCATATTGTAACTGGGGGTAAAGTTGAGCTGGCCTAAAAGTTTTAACGCGTCGGATGAATAAGCCGAGTTTGCAACCGCGTTTTTTCCCGAAGATTCGTAATCGTATTTTGCGCGTTTATAATCGACGAGGTATGTACCAAAACTATCTTTTTTGGTCACCAAAATTTTTGCTCCAAGCGCGTTTTGTGAACCGTATTCTGTCGTTATTTGCGCTTTGCGCTCGTACACTTTGGTTCCTTTTCGCTCTCCCGTGTCGAGGTCGCGTACGTGGTCTTCCCAGCGCGTAAGTTTTCCTTCGGCAACTTCGGGGAGCTCAATTTCTCCTTTGCGTGCGGGAGCGTACTGCTCGTCTTCGCCTTCTACCGTTGTTGCGTTACCGTTAATTTTGTCTTCGGGGTTATTCTGCTCTTCCTTTGGAGATTTTTTTTTGTTCCGAGTATTTTTATCGAAATTGAGTTCGTCTTCGATGTTAAGCCCTGGACTTTGGGGTGAGGGTGATGCCCAAAGCATCGCGTACGTGAAGACCAAAAATAGTATACTACTGTGTTTGAAAAAATCCATAGCTTTAGGTTGGATACGCTAGTGAAACATGCTGTAAAGAAGTAGCTACACTCTTGGAAAAACGCCAAGGAACCTCATGCGCCAAATCGCTGGAGCAATTTTTCTGAGAATTTTTGTACGCTATTTTGCACAAATTCCCCCGCCAAAGCGGCGTGCAGCGCCTTAATGGATAAAGGTTTATGCCCTGGGCACGTTGCCGCCGCTCTTCGTCTGCGTCCAGAGCGCGTATGAAGAAATTCCGGATTGGTTCAAGAACTTTGCCGTCCGACTAAGGTGAATCGGCAACAAAGCGATTCCAAATAGTGTTTCCCATCAAGATGTGGCATAATCCATGTATCGGGGGTTGGAAAAAATTAACACAGTAAGATTAAAGAGCGCGAGCCAGTGCCACCAAAACTGGCAGCATCGTTTCGGCGGTGAGCTTGTAGTGCTGCATCAACGCTTCGGTGGTCCCCGATTGGCCAAATTCGTCTTTAAGGCCAATGCGGTGGACGCGCTTGGGGTTGTTCTCGCTTAAAAGTTCGCACACCGCGCCGCCCAAACCCGCCAACGTGTTGTGTTCTTCGAAGGTTACAACCAGCTTTGCATCTTTGGTTTCAGTGAGAATGGCCTCTGCATCCAATGGTTTGATCGAGTACGCGTCGATGACTGTTGGTTTCACGCCAATTTCTTTTTCAAGGAGTGCAGCCGCTTTCCACGCTTCGTACACCATCACGCCTGTTGCAATAAACACAATGTTTTTACCGCGCTGTAAAAGGTGCGAACCACCGATGCGGAAGGTATCGGTCGCTAAATAAATCGACGGCACGTTGGGGCGGCCATAACGCAGATACACTGGCCCATTAAATTCGACGGCAGTTTTAATCGACGCCATCGCTTGGTGGTAATCGGCGGGCACGAGTACCGAAACGCCGGGTATAACGCGGGTGAGCGCCAAGTCTTCGATAATTTGGTGGCTCGCCCCGTCTTCGCCCAGAGTGATGCCCGCGTGCGTGGCGGCGACTTTCACGTTGAGGTGCGGATAGCCTACTGAATTGCGGAAAATTTCCCATGCGCGGCCTGCAGCGAACATCGCAAAGCTCGACGCCACCGGGATGAGGCCCGACAACGCAAAGCCCGCCGCTTGGCCGATGAGGTTTTGCTCGGCAACGCCATAATTAAAGAAGCGATGGGGGTATTTTTTTCCAAACGCTTTGGTTTTTGTCGAACCGGATAAATCCGCCTCGAGCACGACAACTTTGTCGTTGGCATCGCCGATTTCAACGAGTGCTGCGCCATACCCATCGCGGGTGGCTTTCTTCTCTAAATTGGTGGCAAGAATATCTTGTATAGGCACACGGCCAATTTTGCTTTTTTAACATGGTGTCATCTTTATTTGATAGTAATTGTATTTTTAAGATTTGTCTCTAACTCTCTGTCGAAAAGCTTATAGTCGCCATAACCTGAGATAATAGTATTTTCATTTTCTGCACGTACCGATGAAATAGTCCCGAACCCATTGGAGCGATTTGCACGCACGCTAATTGTATCCCACTGGAGCGGAAGTTCTTTCTTGCGTGCCCATTTACCCAAACGTACGCGCTTTAAAACCAAATCGGTAACAGATGTAGCTTTGAGGTAGTGGTCAGCGTCGCGTTCCCCGTTATAATTGTTATCGAGCGCTAATTCTACTCCTGAGAAGTACTCAAAAAAATCATTACCGAGCCAAGGGCGTAAAAGTTCGTAGCCGTTTTTTAAATCTAAACGTAAATTGTGTGTGTACCATGGGGCATTTGTTTCATCGCCTCCATACGACATTGAAATATTTGTCCAATTTTTTCCATCAGCAGAGCTTAAACGAAAAACTCCCCCTGTGTATTGTGGCGCAAAAAAGAGTTCTCCTTTTAGAGGCGTCTTTTCTCCCCAGTCAAAATTTTCAATTGTAATGGGCATTGAAAAATCCATATATTGAAAAAAACGGACAAAGTATTCGCGGCGTTTAAAATGCGATGGCATCCACGAATAATGCATTCCTTCGCGCACGTTTTGCCAATAGTCGTCAAGCCAGTAGTTGATAAAAGGTTTAACGTCGTCTAACGAAATTTGTGGCGATTTAAGCGAAGAAGTTAAGCGTCCACGTAACGCGAATATTTTTTGTTCGGGCACGTCGCCGTGCTCACGCATAAGTGAATCTATACGTGGTTTAAACGATACCGGGTAGAGTTCAAGGGAACCGCTTGTTTCAAAGTTGATGGGTGATGCCCCAAACGCGGCGTTTATTGTTCCTGTAAGCTTTTCTTCTGATAGAGAAAACTCAGCGGTATTAATTTTTATCGCGGGAAGTTTGTTCTCGTCGGTAAGGTAAAAATTGCCATCACTAATTTTGATGTTAGCTTCCGCTTTAGTATACTTATCTCCTTTTCTACCAGAAAGATTAACTTCTAAATTTTCAAGTCCGGTAATCTTTTTGTGCGTTGGTAAGTGTATCGTTTTGTTGCTGAAACGTTGTGGTTCGACACGGAACGAGTATTTTGCGGGAAGCTCATCAGGACGCAAATCTTCAAATTCGACGTTTACGTTGTAATCGTCCAAAGCAGCGCGAGCGTATCCTGTCGCGCTTACCCCCTCGATAAGCATTTTGGTGTTAATGGAAAAAGAATCTGCGCGGTACCATTCTTGTTTTTTCTGTGTAAGTACAAAATTTTTCGCCGATGCAGAAAGATGGAAATTTGAGATAGGCTTTTTTACTATTTCGGTTTTGCCTCGCTTTGTAATTTCTGTATGGATAAGGTTTCTATCGAATGCAATTTCACCAGAAACGATTCCCGATTGGATATGGTATTTTTTTTGAAAATTATTGAAAAGAGGCGCTTTTAGCCCAATGGGTTTAAAGTACCAATAACCTTCAAGGTCTGTACATTCGGAGGATGCGCACGATTTAAATTTACCAAAAAAATCGCCATCACCAATCGCGGAACTTTCGTAGCGTAAAAGGGTTTCAATCTCTTGTCCAGAGTGGCGAACAGTAAAGTATACTGTTTTAACTGGAGTAATTTCCTGAAAATAGTTTTCGTCTTTTACGTGGAGCGTAAAATTGCAATCGTTACATTCAACATGGTAGTTTAAATTTTTTTGCAAAAGCCGACGCACTTCGGTAAGTACTTCGCGGTCGGAATCATCTGCGGTTACATAGTAGTTTAATTTTCCCCCTTCGATAATAACACGTGCATTGGCAAAGGCATCCGCAGCAGACGCAGGAGAAAAAAAGATAGTCTTACGGAGGTATACGCTTGGTGCTTCGAGTAAATAGCGCCCGCGGGCAAATTCATTATCGAACGAAACACGCAGCCCTATAATGCGCACGCCGCGCAATAAGCTTACTTCGACGCCTTGGTACGAAATCGCGAGCGCACTCGAGTCGATCGCTTCGTTTAGTCGCTGTTGAAATGCTTTTTTGTTGAAAAAAAAACTGGGTAGTGCGTCAGCAATTAAAAAAAGAACAATAAGGAGGGAGAAAAGAATTATTATTTTTATCCGTGCGCGGGTTAAAAGTGCCTTTAAACGCTCTTCAACCCAAGGACGTAGCGTTTTGGGATCAAACCCCATTCGTTGATTCGTCGAGTTCCAAAATTCGGTTATAATTATAAATGCCGCTATTATGCCCGTCGTTGAACAAGAAGTTGAGCGCGTAGTTTCCTACCCAATCGAATGAAATAACTTCAACGCGAGGCGAGACCCCAGTGGGACCACGCACGACGTTGGGATTTGGGTCGTGCAATTTTTGGCACGCCGCGCAGGGGCAGCCCATCCTTAGTGTAAAGGAAGAATGCGCTGTCTCTCGTGAATTTGACCATTTTATAGCAATGGCATTTCCTGCGATTTTGGATTTTGGCAAGCGTATTTCAATTGTTTCTGGTACTAGTGGCATGGCAATACGTTAACACTTTAATTACTTTTGGCGTGTCAACTGCGATACGAGTTACCGCACAGGCTCATTGCATTAACTAATCTTTGGCCTTATTTGGCTCGACACCGCGTTTTTGATTTTCACAAGAGCCAATGGTAAAACTTGGAATAAACGGATTTGGCCGTATTGGACGAAATACATTTCGCGTAGCGTGGGGACGTAAAGACGTAGAAGTTGTTGCTATTAACGACCTTACCGACAACGCAACATTGGCGCACCTTTTAAAGTACGATAGCATTGTCGGGGTATGGGACCACGATGTAACTTACGATAAAGAGAACATTATCGTCGATGGAAAAAAAATCCATGCAACAGCAATCGCAAAGCTGGAAGAGCAAAAATGGGGAACCTTTGGTTGCGACATTGTTATCGAATCGACTGGCCGTTTTACCGACGCCAACGTAGCAAAAACACACATTGAAAAAGGCGGCGCAAAGGCAGTCATTATCTCTGCCCCTGCAACCAACGAAGATGTAACGGTAGTTTTGGGTGTAAACGACAAAAGTTTTGATAAAACAAAGCACAAAGTCATTTCAAACGCATCGTGTACAACAAACTGCTTGGCTCCTGTAGCAAAAGTAATCTTAGAAAACTTTGGCATCAAAAAAGGGCTTATGACAACAATCCATAGCTATACCAACGACCAACAAATTTTAGATTTACCGCATAAAGATTTACGCCGTGCACGCGCTGCTGCACAAAACATGATTCCCACATCTACAGGCGCGGCAAAAGCACTGGCTCTTGTAATTCCCGAACTTAAAGGAAAACTTGACGGAATTTCTATCCGTGTTCCAACACCAAACGTTTCAGTTGTCGATGTAACAATCGAAACAGAAAAACCTACGACAAAAGAAGCGGTAAACGCAGCGCTCAAAGCGGCCTCAGAGGGGCCACTTAAAGGAATTCTGGGGTATACCGATGCACCTCTTGTTTCGAACGATTTTCGTGGTAATCCGCTTTCTTCCATTGTCGATGCACAAATGACAACGGTTATCCAAGACAACATGGTTCGCGTATTAACATGGTACGATAACGAATGGGGGTACTCAAACCGCGTAGTCGACTTGGCTGCGCTCGTGGGTAAGTAGGGTTTTAAAGAGTGGGAGCGAAACTGAGGCTTTTCTATATTACTATATTTTTTGCACTTTTACCCAACGTTAGTTACGGCGAAAGTCACAAGGAATATGTAGACGCTAAAGAACGCTTCCGCCTTAAGTATCCTGCAAATTGGACTGTCGATAAAAATACAAAAAGTTTTGTTGTAAATATCGTAAGCCAAGGCGCTAAAGCCAGCGTCGCTATCGCAAACTATCCGTATACGGCGGGTAAGAATGCATGCGATTTGCTTGCTTCATACGAAAAGGCAAATACTATACTTAACTACAACTTGATTCCCAAAGAAAACCAGCGAGCAACTCCAGAGGAGTTAAAATTTGTACGTGCAACGGATAGTTGTATAGGGGTCTATAAGTTTGTTTCGCAAAATTCAGAATTTTTGTGTGGTGTTGTTTTATACGTTCGGGGCAGGAAGGCTATTGTGTTATCGCAAATGGTTTTCGCATCGTCCAAAGATGAGTTTGCCGATGCATTGGGAGATATCGCCAAATCATTCCAATTCTATTAAGGAAGTAGTGTGGTTAGGCTAAAAATCGAGAAGCCAAAGAAGAAAATTTTCCTTATTGTTATTCTTTTTTTCGTAAGTGCGTTAACCGCACAGCAAGTTGCGCCTGTAGCAAACGACGTTTTGCAAACCAACAGGATGATCGATACGCCGAACTTGCCACAAAAATCAGTGGCGACATCCGACGATACGACAAGCCTGTACTTTAATCCGGCGGGGTTAGGTTACCACGCGTTGCAGTTGGGCTATTTTTACGGGCGCAATCCCACAAATAAACTCGACGACCACATGGTTTTCTTGAATTTACTTGGAATCGCTTTTTCAACCCAATGGCGCTTGGGGGATACGCAAGAATATGCGCGGCGCTACACTGTGGGGATGGGGATTATCAATACGCCATTTTTTTCTATGGGGACATCTTACTCGTGGTACAATTCTTCCCTTAGCTATCTCGATCGCTATTCGCAGTGGGATGTTGGCCTTATTTTACGTCCGTGGCGTAGGCTTTCTATTGGCGCGGTCGGAAGGTCCCTCAACGAGCCTGTTTTTCGTGGTGAGATTTTTAAAACAAATTGGGATACGGGTGTTGGATTTCGTCCGCTTCCCGGTAAGTATACCGAAAATTTAACGCTTTCTGTGGATGTTAACCTTTCGTCGAAGACTAATTGGCAAAATTTGTCTCCAAAGTTTTTAGTCGAGGCAAATCTCTGGCCGGGAAATAGCCTCTACGCAGGTTACGGCGAAACGAATGGCGCATTTTTTGGCCTCAGGTTTGCGCAGTATATTAGCCAGCTCTCGTTCCACATGAGCACTCCTTCCAATTCAGGAACTTTTATGGGGGGGGGAATTCTCATTGGGCGCGAACGCTATGCAACGGGAATTACGGCTCTGGGTAAATACCTCGAAGTGCATCTCGACGATAAAGTCGATGAACATAAACAAGAAGGTTCTCTCTTCATTTCAGAAAATTTTACTTTTCTTGAACTTTTGCGTACAATTGCAATGGCAAAAAATGACGCGCAAATACGGGGGATTCTCGTAACTGGTCGCAATTTTTCAGGTGGCTGGGGCCAGGCAGAAGAATTGCGTAATGCGCTTTTGGATTTTCAAAAGAAAAAACCCGTATACGCGTTTCTTGAAAATGCAGGTAATAAAGAATACTTTATTTCGAGTATGGCCGACCGTATCTATATGCCCGAGTCGGCAATGCTTGATATCTCGGGGCTTAAAGCCGATGCCTACTTTATCAAAGATTTGCTTACAAAAGTTGGCGTAAAAGCAGACTTTGTTTCTTTGGGCGATTATAAATCTGCACCCGATAGGTTCACACGGTCGGAACCTACGAAGTTCGATAAAGAACAATTGGAAGCGCTTCTGCGATCGACAATTGGAGAGATTAAATCTGCTGTCATAACGGGCAGGCTTAGGGTTAAAGAAGAAAAAATAGATTCTCTTTTTGAAAGAGGATTTTATTCCGCAACGAATGCAAGCAAAGTAGGGCTTATCGATGAAGTCGCGTATATGCCTGATGTCGAAGAACAGCTAACGGCAAAAGCGACGCTTGCACCCGAGTGGAAAATTCCAGCGTCGAAGTATGCCAAGACGCTTTTTTATGACGATACATGGGGTGAAAAACCCTCTATAGCCGTGCTTGTTTTATCCGGTGAAATTATGTCAGGTACATCGAAATCCGATGGCCTTTTTAGCCGAGGCACAATTGGTTCCGATACGATACAAGAAGCGCTTGACGAAATAAAGGATTCGCATTCAATCCGTGGGCTTGTTATTCGGATTGATTCCCCCGGAGGTTCAAGCCTTGCCTCCGATATTATTTGGAACAAGATACGTGAAGTTAAAAAAGCGCGTGGCGAAAAGTTCCCCATTGTTGTCTCGATGGGAAATACTGCCGCATCGGGGGGGTATTACCTTGCCGTCGGTGGTGATGAAATTCTTGCAAGCAATACTTCAATTACAGGTTCTATCGGAATTTTTACAGGGAAAATAAACGTCAAAGGCCTTTACGATTGGCTTGGCGTCAAGAAGCACACATTTAAAACGCATAAAAACGCGACGCTTTTTAGCGAAACGGAAAGTTTTACTCCCGAAGAGCGAGTACTTATACGAGAACAATTGGGAGAGTTTTACGAGCTCTTCTTGCGGCGTGTAGCAGACAACCGAGGCGAATCTGTTGAAAAAGTAAAACCGCGTGCGGGAGGGCGAATCTATAGCGGAAAAGATGCAATCCAACAAAAGCTTGTGGATAAACAAGGAGGATTGCTTTTGTCGATAGAAATTGCCCGTGAAAAAGCGGGAGTGGACGAAAATTATTTTAACCTACAAGTATACCCAAGCGAAGCAAAAGATATCCTTGCATTAGGAAATCCGCAAAAGCTGCTTCTTCCCAAAATTTTACGTGAAGCAACGCGCCTTATCGCAAAGACAGAAGATATGCGTGAAGAAAAGATGCTTTTTTTGATGCCGTACGATTTAACGATACGTTAAAAAGTTGTATTTAGCCTTTAGCCCAGTAGCTTTTCAATATACGCTTTTTCGCGCTTTTCGATAGCTTCCATAAATGGCTCTGCATTTTTAACCGATTTGAATGAACGGTAGCCTTCCATAAAAAAATCCATAATATATTCAACGCCCAGCATTTTGGCGGCAAGTTGCGTTGGTTTTATAACAAAGCCTAATAATGGAATGTGCGCAAGTTTATGGAAGAAACGTGTTGTGTCCATAAGGAGTTGCAATTGCAGTTCGCGTTCAGCTTTATTATCTAACGCTTTGTAACACGCTTCAAAATCGTTAAGATGCATTTTGGTTTTTTTGCGGTCTTTGTGGCGCTTCAAAAATTCTTGCGCGATTTTAAGGTCTTGTTCATCTGTCAGTTCGTTAAGTTGTTTAAGTTGTGTTACCCGAACAATTCTTTTGGCGCTTACCGCAGCCGAGAGTTTTTCGTAGATTTTATTAAACGCCGCATCGCGGCTTGCTTTGTCGCCCGCACCATAAATTTGTTCAAAAAAATATTTTGAGATATTCGTGTATTCAGGATTTTTAAAAAAATCGTCATACGTTTTGCGTAGCCTTTCGACCTGCACTTTACGCACTTGTTCAATAATAGCCATCTCCTCGGGCGTCGCAAGATCCAACACGGGGGTCATTGCAGGTTTTTCTTTTTTCTTTTTCTTTAGCGCCATGGTGTTATAAAATTTAAAATTTTGCGGGGCGTTTTTCCAGAAATGCAGAAAGTCCTTCGTGTGCTTCGCTGGACGTAAAGAGTTTGGAGAATTCATCCGCTTCAAAGTTTAGGGCGTCTTTGAGGGGCATATCCGCGCCGTGCCGTATTACTCTTTTAATCGTTTGTGTTGCGTTAGGACCTAACGATAGAATTTTTTGTGCAACCGCTTCGCATTCGCCGTAAAGTGCGTCGGGGGGAGTAAGTTTATTTGCGAGGTTAAGCCGCAAAGCATCTGCTGCTTGTATGCGCTCTGTCGTAAGCGTTAAGTATTTGGCTGCGCTTTCCCCAACGAGGCGTGAAAGGCGCTGGGTACCCCCAAAGCCGGGAATAAGCCCTAAAGAAGCTTCGGGTAAACCCGCCTGTGCGTCTTGCGAAAAAATACGTATATCGCAAGAAAGCGCAAGCTCAAGCCCGCCCCCTAAAGCAAAGCCGTTTACGGCGGCGATAAAAATAACGGGTGAGTTTTCTATACGTGAAAAGGTTTTGTGTCCCAAAAGAGAGTATTTTTTCGCAGCGTCTTGTTGCATGCCTTTCATTTCAGAAATGTCTGCGCCTGCGACAAAGGCTTTACCCGCACCGGTTACGATTGCAACGTGGGTTTTAGATTTTTCCAATGCGTCGATGCAGGCACCTAAATCGTGAAAAACTTGTGAAGAAAGCGCGTTTAGGGGGGGGGCGTCGATAGTTACCCAAGTAAAGGAAGCTTCTTTACCTGACTTTAAGGTTATTGTTTTATTTTCGGTTTTAAGGAATTTGTACGCCATCTTGGAAAAAGCGGAGGTTTATTCGCGCTGTCAAGGATTAGTCACCTAAGTCACTTTTGGCGCCGCGGACAAAATTGAAACTCCTACGGATTGGCGTAAATCCAGCGTTTTCAATAAAACTTTGCGCTTCAGCGACGGTTTTAAGGCCAAACGAACGCAAGACATTCTCTTCGATAACGGGGGAATTGATGTCGTCGGCGCCAAAGTGGAGTGCAAGTTCGCCCAATTGTTTCCCTGCAACCATAATCGACACCTCGATGTGGGGTACGTTATCTAAGAATAGTCGCGAAAGGGCAACCATTTTGAGGTATTCGTGCGGGGGAACTTTGCGTAGTTTAAATTTTTTTGTCTGCGCTTGGAATGTCCATGGAACAAAAGACATTACCGCATGGGTTTCTTCTTGGAGGTTGCGGATGTGCACAAGGTGTTCGATAATTTCATCGTCGGTTTCTTCGCTACCCCAAACGATATTTGTCGAATTTTTAAGTCCTTCTTCTCCCGCGACACGCATGGCGCGCAACCACTCCTGTGTGGATGCTTTTTGTGGGGATAAAATTTTACGCATGCGATCGGTTAAAATTTCAGCGCCTGCCCCAGGAAAGCTATTCATTCCGGCTTTTTTTAAAGTACGGAATACATCGCTCAGGCTTTTTTGCGTTAGTTTTTCCATAAAAAGTACTTCGACCGGAGAAAATGCACGGATGTGGAGATCTGGATACTTTTCACGCACAGCACTTAAAACGTCGGTATAGTAAGACATAGGTAGTTTCGGATTAACTCCGCCTTGTAAAAAAAGTTGTGGTGCATCTAACTTAAGAGCTTCTTCTACTTTTTGGATGATCGCATCGATACCAAGGATATACCCTTTGCCCGAATCAACTTCATCCATAAAAGAGCAAAAGTTGCATTCGACGTTGCAGTAGTTTGTGTAGTTGACGACGCGGAACGCGGTGTACGAAACTTCGTTGGGTGGGTTTAGCCGGTTGCGCCTTTCCTGGGCAGCGTTTCCTAAATCTTTAAAGTCGCCGTGGCGCCAAAGGTGGAGCGCGTCTTCTTTACTGAGCCTTTTGCCGTCGAGGGCGGCATCGAGGATCGTTTTAACTTTTTTATCTACCATGCGAAATTACTTCTTCTTTATATGTTTTTAAGCCGGCGTAAAGATAATATAAGGATTAAAGATGGAGACTTCCTCAAATATTCCACTTTTTTGGTTGACGGAACACACTAACAGGCGATGCTGCCGACTGGAAAAAATTCACCTGTGAAAAGAACACGGATAATTTACTACATAGGGGCAGTTAGTGCTCTTTTTTTTATTCAAGAGTCCATACTCGCGCAAAAGGCGGATGGAAACTCTGTGCCGACGCTTTCTGCGCTTAGTGCGTTAAATGTCCCTTTAGGGGTGCGTTCGTACGGTATGGGTATGGCACAAACGGGAAATGCCAACGATTTATCGGCGGTGTACTATAACCCTGCAGGCCTTGCACAAATTAACTACGTTGAGTATGGTTTATCGTACCGTAGCGGCGCAAACGATGTACAAGGGCAGTCCCTCTTAATGTCGATTCCCTTACCCTACGGAACAGTTGGCCTTACAGGCGTTTTTAACCGCGTACAAGACAACGAGTACGTAGATAACGGCGTAAACTCTCTTCCCGATCGCAATAAATACTCGTACATTGCAGGCATCTCGTATGGTATGCCTGTTCCAAAGCTTGAAAGAAAACTCAATTTTGGTACAACCGTGAAATGGTTTGGCGCTGATTTTGGGGATTCTGTAGCGGGCGCTGTGTACCCAAAGCAACAAAAGGGATTGTTTATCGACGTGGGTCTTTTGGGTACATTCGATCCTGCGCAGTACAGTGAGGCGTTGCGTTGGTTACCGCGCCTTTCTGCAGGACTTGCTGCGCGTAACCTTCACCCCCTCGTAAAGGTAGATAACGAAGTAGTCCCGATAGACAACCGTGAAGAGTACAACGTGGGTTTCAGTATGCATTTCCCGTATAAGTTTATGCTTAACGTCGACGTTGTCAATTCTCCCAAAGATTTAACGCGGATGCGGTATGGCTTTGAATTTTGGCCAGCGCATTTTTTGGCGCTGCGCGGCGGCCTAACCAAAGGCACCATCGAAGAAAATTATACGTCGATACACTGGGGGCTTGGTTTTGGCGAGACTGTCCAAAATTCCAAACTCTCGTTTGAGTACTCAAGCGCTCTCGAATTTCCCGAAGGTGTTGGCGTTAATTTTAACCGCCCGCACTCAGTATACCACCGTTTTGCGTTCCACCAATCGTTCGAGGTCATTGGCTCTAATAAAGGTAGGCCAACACCCATACGCTACACCGAACGCTATTCGCATAAATACCGTTTTGCACGCGAGCTTTCTCCGCGTGAAATTATCGCAGATACCGTTACAACCCTAACGCCAGAAGAAGCAAGCTACGATTCTGCGATTCAAGCGGCTGATGAAAAAAATGCAGCTCCCGAAATTGCGCCAACAGAACCTGAAACTCCAGAAGCGCCTGTTAAACCAAACCAAAAGGCCAAACCAAAACCAAAGCCTATTACTTTGGGTAAGTATATAGTCGCTGTTTATCCGGTGGATGTCGAGTTTGTCTCTGGCCGCGCCACTTCGTATCCTGTTAAAGAGAAATTGCGGGGTAATTTCTTAATTGAAGTAAGTAAAGCGCGGTTGGGACGCCTTATCGCCGCAAATAAACTTGTATCGACGCCTAAGCAGCAAAAAGGCGAGTTAGAAAGCGCATACCTCAAACGTATGCAGCAGGCTTTGGGGGCTGACCTAATTGTCTTCAATAAGCTTTACATCGACGGCAATTATGGAGAAATGAAACTCTTGACTTTGTATTACAAAAAAGGAGATTCAAGTATTTCGGCGCGGACAGAAGTCATTGGTAGCGATGCAGAAGAAACTACTTTCGTTAAAAAAGCGACAGAGCAATTTGCAAAATCACACCGTATGCTTTTGGAGGAGTTAAAATAATGCGATTTTCTTTTTTACACGCTTTCCTCTTAGCGCTTTTTTTACTTCCCTTTACGGCATCTGTAGAAGGTATTGAAATGGGGGGTGGTAAGTTCGAGTACATGAACTCCAAGCAAACCAATTTTCTTGGCTTTGGGCTTTTTACCTCGAATAAGCGTTTTGATGCAGAAATTGAAGGATTTGTCTCGCAAAAAGCTTTTGACGATAGTGCAGGTGACATAGGGGAAGATTACCGTTTTTTCTTTGTTGCCTTTTCGGGCTATTTCCACTTTGTACGTACCGACAAAATGAGCCTTTTCGTCGGTGGCGGTATTATGCCGTGGCTGCCACGTACGTATGCATACCACTTTGCTGCGGGTATGGATTTCTATTTTAGCGAAAACTGGCGTCTATTCTATACGTTCCGTTATATGGATAATAACGCCGCTGACTATCGCTACCCAACTGGTACTTCAGTTGCTGTTGGCTTTAAATATGCATTCCGGTTGCTAAATATATGAGAAAATTATATTATTACATACTTCTTTTATGCGTGATAGTTTTTGCAGCGCATTGCCGTTCGAGTGGCCCGACCATTAAACAACCCCGTTCTGGAATGCCAGCAACAGAATTTAACCGTGAGCCAGCAAAATTAATCCCTTGGCTTTATGCGAATAAATCTTCTCGTGGAGTCGACAGGCAAAGCGACGTTGGTTTTTTCAACCAAGTGGGTGGCGGCATTGGTTTACTCTATAACTCCAAGCTTGACGACCAGTGGGATGGACATAAGTTCTTTTACTATTATCTCGACGTAGATTTTTCTCCACAGTATATTCCTGTTGGGGCATACCCCGGAACAAAAGAATGGACAATTTCAAGTTATCCGGGCGTTCTTTTTCGTACGTACACACCTTTATATTTTAAAATGCACTTTGGTATGGGGTTAAATTTACGCTACAACCAACTTTACTACGACCGTTGGGGGGTGTACGGCTTGATGGGGCTTGAATTATTTGGGTTAACTTCGACAGTCATATTTATTGGACACCCTGGCCAAGTAAATTGGGAAACTGAGTATCGGTTAGGGTATATGTGGGCACCAGTGGAGTGGAAATAATGGGCAAGCAAATAAAAAAATACTCCTGCGTAGCACTTACTTTTGTCGCGCTGTCAATTTTCTCGCCACGCTTTGCCGGAGAATATACAAACAGCTTCAAAGTCAAAGTAAGCGCAGAAGACGGCGTTGGCGAAAGTTTAAAAAACGATCCTGTAGAGGCGTTTAACAACGCGGTTGACCAAGCGATGAAGGTCGGTACGAGTTTAGGGGAGTCTGAGCTCGTGGGCCGTAGCGAAGCGAGAGACTTTGTATTGGAAAGTACGTGGGTTACCCAAGAGGCGCACCTCCAAGTAACAGACGTTCAAGTGTTAAACTACCGTTTTTCACGACCTGCGGGTGAACCCTTGCGCGTTAACATGAATGTTTCGATGCAAATGGACTATGTAGACCTTCCTAAATTTATGGAAGATTACGAGAAAACAATTACAGGGGCTACGTACCGTTCTATGGCGGTACCGGGTTGGGGCCAGCTCTACAACAGGCAGTATACGACGAGTTTCTTATACGGTGTCGGCTTTTGGACCTTCTACGTACTTTTTGTCCAAGCGGCAAAGGCAGCAAAAACGAGCGACGACTTAAGCACAGCCTCGCTCAATTTTCAACTACCCGCCCTAATTTTATGGAGTTTTAACGTCTCTGAAGCGGCAACGTCACGGTACATGGGTAGGCAAGGGCTTGAAAATTTACGCCAAGCGTATAGGTTAGATGCCCGTTACGAATATGTACCTTTAACCGAGCGTGGGGTTAAGTTCGATTTTGTACTCTTTCAATGCAGCTTTGGTGGGGGTTTTTCATGCCATCTATAAAAAGCGCGGCAATTTTATTTGCTTTTACGCTAGTCCCCAGCCTTTTGGGCGCAGCTGGAAACAAAGAAAACGGAGAAACGCTGGGGCTTGATAAAGAGTATTTTTCAACCCAAAAAGTCGTGCGTGTGCGCGACGCCATTGGCAAAGGACGCTCACAGGAAATTGCTATCTATAACGCTAAAATTGACGCGCATAATAAGGCGTTAGTGCGTTCAGTTTCAAGCTTTCGGCACATGCTTGTTAAATCACAGGATATGCAAATTACCGACGAGCAACTAATTACCGATGTTAACGCAAAGGTTATCGACGAAGCGCGTTGTAGCGACCCCAAGTGGGAGCACGGAATTAATTTTTCTCCCTTTTATGTTGCGGTTATGGATTGCCAAGTTACTGTAAGCTTTTTTGACTTAGATTACTTTACTACAGAAATTATGAAAACAGCAGAGGGAGCGTGTATCCGTTCTATAGTTTTGTCAGGGTGGGGACAGTTTTATAACAAAAACTACATCACAGGTACTGCGATGGCGCTTATCACGTACGGTTCAATTGGGTATGGTTATTCGCGTGAAACCAAAATAGCGCAAGCACGTAAAGACTACGAGGCTGCTACGACTGCAGGGGACGCAGAAAAGAAGTACAAAGAGGTGCGTAACCACGAAGAAGTTGCACGCACAATGTACATAATCGGCGCTCTAACTTGGGCGTATTCGGTTTGGGATGCATTTGAAGACCGTGAGCGTGCAGACGATGTACTCCACCAAGTACACCAAAAGTATTTTGCAGGAAAGCTAAACTATACTCCACAGCTCTCATTTTTCCAAGAATTCATGATGAAAAACACGAGGCCAAAATGGTAAAATTAGTATTTGGCGTCCTCGTATGTTTTTCTCTTGTATCGTGCGCGATAACGGAATTTCCGTCTGACCATACGAATCCTCTCGATCCAATTTACGATAGCGGCTCTTTTCGCCTTGGATTAACTTTTAAAAACGCGGCGGAGGGAGTAAAGCTCGAATGGGGTGCTGTTTATTATAAAGATGGAGATGGTGATACAAAAGAACTTTCCTCAGATGATATAAAAATTGCAGGTAATGCCCAGTTGCTTTTTAAGAGCTCAGCGCCTTCAGAAGCAGATATTACGGCAGTCAAAAATGCCGGTACCTTAAGTGGTTATACAGTAAAATACAATTTGAGCGAAGTGAAACCAAGCACAACAACAGTTACCGGTACGTACCAAGGGTATTACATTATCTGTTTAGATTACAAATACGACGGCAAGACAGGCCGCCTCTATTCTAACTTCGTGGTGGTGCCATGAAAAGTGTAGTATCTTTAATTGGGGTATTTCTTACAGCTTCGTGGATATCCTTGTTTGCAGCTCCGCGCCGTGCAAATCCTGCACCAAAGCCAGCACCAGCAAAAGCCCCCGCTGCTAAAAAGGTAGAAGCAAAAAAGGGTGCTATTGGACAAGCGCTTCCTGCTATAGGTAAAGAAGAAAAGGAAATTGCCGCAAAGCCTGCTGCAAAATTGCCCGATAAAAAATCGCAAAGCCTCAACTTAAGCGAAAAGCCTACATTGGGAACTTTTACTATAGGATTTTCAGCAGGGCTTTACAATTTTACAACACGTACGGAAAACCCTTCGACAAAGACGATGCGTACGTATACGCTTGATTCTTTAGATATAACCGCTCTTTTTGGTATGGATTTAAGTTTTCGTATGGGTAAAGACAGCGAAGACAACCACGACTCGAAAACAGGGTTCCAGTATTACCGCTCGAACCGTGGAATTTTTACCGATTTTGAAACAGGATTTAAAACCCAAAAAACAGAGCAAAAACCAACTCGCTTTAATTACACTGTAACAACCCCAACAGGTCCAACGACAATTCCTGTGGATACGGGATACGATCCGACGCAAGGTTTTGATCCGACAAAACAAGCGAATTTAGCAAGCGCAGGGATTTCAAACCAACTGCGCCAAGCCGCAGGTACATCGGCAACTGAAGTAACGATGGTGTACGCAAGCGCGTATTACCATCTTACCCCGCTTAACATGCTTTTCAACTGGGGGAGTGCGTTCCGCTGGTTCGACGCTTCTTTAGGCCCAAGCTTGCGCGTATGGTACTATAGGGATTACTCAGACCCAGTACGGCAAGCAATCCGTAACGACGACTGGACATATTCAACATTTATGCTTGCATACCGGCAGTATATCCAGTTCCATCCCAAGGTGCGTTTGAGTGCACGTTTTTATTTTCCCGCGCTTACCTACTTTACGCAGATGGCGAAGTCTGGTTATTTTAACGAAAACGAGTATATTTTAAACACGACACTCGATATTTACGCGATTCGCGTCAATAATGTTGGTATTGTCATAAGCTTGGGCTACGAAGGGCATTGGTGGTTTGTAAATCCGTATAGTCCAGATAGGTTTGTACGTACCGGGTTTACGGCCGACGCTACAACGGATGCCAACTATGCGGGCTACGAACACAAAGACCGTACTTCGTGGGAAGCTTTTGCGTCGATTGCGGTAGATTACCACTTCACAGGTGATTAAAAAACTAGTTGGGTAGGATGGAGTCGTGTAGGCAAATACACGGCATTGTGGGCTATACGCCTAAAAGCTAAATTCACCGCGAAAGATACGCGTCGTATAGGAATAAAAAATTACGTGGGTGGTTTGCGAGTTTTATATCCACTTGAATTTTGCCTTCACCACTGGGGATGTGTGGTATTTGTATTTGTACTGGACTTTTTTCTTTAGAATTAGCGCCTTGTGTAATTTTCCTTAAAAAGACTCCATCGACAAAAATATCAGCTTCGAGAAGGTTGGTGTATTTTGTACGTGTAGAGCTAATTGCCGCAATATCTAAATTGAGCGTCCAACCGTTCGCCAACGCAGCGCCTTTTTCTGTTATAGGGCGCGTTAAATTAAACGTAAGCCCAGGCGAAACAATGACAGCGGCACGTTTATAAATAAGCCCTGCTGCATTGTTATCAGGCGTGACGGCAAGCCCTTGAGCAGAGCACCAGCGTTCTATTTTTTCCTCTGACCAAATTTCGTAATCACCGCCTAAAATTCGGGTGCGGTAGTTTTCGCTAAAATCGGGAAATGCCAGCGCCTCTGGAGGAAGCGGATTTTTGTGGGGATCGGTCAGGGAATCTGCAAATAAGGAGGATAGACCCAGTAAAAGGGCAAACATGCCTTGGAAGCGAAAAATCCACATACCCTATTATCGGAGAAATTAGCATGTTTAGTTAAAAGGCTTTTAAACGTTAAAACGAAAATAAATTACATCGCCGTCGGCGACAATATATTCTTTTCCTTCCAAACGCATCTTGCCCGCTTCCTGTGCCTTTTTTTGCGAACCGAATTCTTTAACCGCAGAAAAGGCTGTTACCTCAGCACGGATAAATCCACGTTCGATGTCGCTGTGGATTTGGCCGGCTGCCTGTGGTGCGGTAGAACCTGCGACAATATTCCATGCGCGTACTTCTTGTTCGCCTGCGGTAAAAAAAGTGATGTACCCCAAAAGCTTGTACGCTTCGCGGATAACGCGGTTAAGTCCGGGTTCTTTAAGCCCCAAGTCTTTTAAGAATTCTTTTTCTTCTTCTTCACCCAGTGCGCCCAATTCGGCCTCGATTTTTCCCGAAAGTGAAATTGCCATTGCGCCGCGCTCTTTGGCTATTTGTTGAAGTTCCATAAATTCTGTAGATTTTTCGGGAGTTGCCAAAAGCGATTCATCGATATTTCCGATAAAGAGGACAGGTTTCAGAGAAAGTAAGGAGAGGTCTTTAATCGTATCTTTTTCTTCAGTGGTTAAATTTACTGCGCTTGCAGGTTTTCCCTCTTTGAGTGCAGTAAAAACGCGTTCTAAAATTGCCGATTGTTCGAGAGCTTCTTTATCGCCGCTCTTCTTTTTTTTAAGTAGGTTTTGTAAACGCTTCTCGACCTGATCTAAATCGGAAAGGATGAGTTCTAACTCAATAATTTCGACATCGTTTTTGGGAGATACTTTTCCGGTAACGTGGGTGATGTTTTCGTCTTGAAAGCAGCGTACAACGTGCAAAATTGCGTTAACCTTACGGATATGGTCGAGAAATTTATTCCCAAGACCTTCTCCCTGTGAAGCACCTTTAACGAGCCCCGCGATGTCGACAAATTCAACGGTAACGGGAACGCTACTTTTAGGTTTAACAATTTCGTTGAGGAAGTCAAACCGTGGGTCGGGAACAGCAACGACTCCGACGTTGGGGTCAATTGTGCAAAAGGGATAGTTTTGCGCCTCTGCGCTATGAGACTTTGTGAGCGCGTTAAAAATGGTAGATTTTCCGACGTTGGGTAACCCAACAATACCGCATTGTAATGGCATGAACCTAAAGTTGTGTCCGCGACACGTCGACAATTCAAAGCGGCTCGAATGCCGTTGCGCATAACCTTAGTGTTCGCGATTCTAATTCCTCTTTTTGGGGCATGCGCACGTTTTCGCACAAGTACGCTTAAACCAGAAAAAGTTTTTGCAGCGACAATAGGCTCGGATAAAGTTCATTTCCCAAACCAAAATGGTATCTACCACGAAATCCCCAGCCGCGTTGGCGTGTACAAAGACTGGGTCGCTTTCTCGGAACCTTCAGAAAAAACAATAAAACTCTTTCGTTCTGGAAAGCTTGAGGTGACTATCAAAGCGCAAGATACAGGTAAAGGCAAGGGCGACTCAAAAGCGCTCGATGCATTGCGGGTGCCTGGGCGCATTATGATGGGAACAAACGACGACTTTTTTGTAGAAAATTACATCCCACCCGAAGGGGAAAACAAAGATGCCTCGTCGCGCGGCGGGTATAAAATTTTGCAGTTTGATTTTAAAGGAAAGCTTTTGCGTTCAATTGGGCGCAAAGGGTTGGCGGAGCTTGTATTTGAAAATTTGCTCTGGTTCGATTCAGATACAAAAGGTTATCTGTGGGTTTTGTACCGTTATCTTGACGAACTCCACCTCGATCGTTACGAAGGAAGCCGCTTAGCTTACGAATATAGGCAAACCGATTGTGAAAACGCAACCGTCGACAAAAAACAAATCGAGCAACTCAAAAGCCGAAACTCAATTGTCCACTGCGAGTACATCTACCCTTTTTATTCTGGCGAGCGTATTATGTTCGCCTCGCGTATCGACCGTATCGATTCTGTATCGAGCCAAAAGCAAATGACTTTGGCGTACCGTGTCGTTAAAGTGAAAAATTTGGGTGAAGCAGAAAATAAAACTGTGTTCGATAGGCTTGCCAATGCGGAAGACCATCCATACCTTCCGCAGGGGAATAGCAACATTGGTATTTGGCAAAATTTAGAAAACGGGCGTGTACGCATCCAGCGTTATTCACTCGACGGCGACTTAACCAATTCAATTGTTCTTGACATAACAGGTTTGCAACGCCAATGGCGGCAGGTTTGGGAAACTCTTTCAGGAGATTTTTACGGCATACGAATTTTTGCCGACCAATTCGAGGTATATAGGTTCCAATGAAAAAATTTTTGATTAAAGAGTGGGGGTTAATCCTCTCGCTTGTTGTCTTTTCGTTTACAATGCTGGTGGACTACCACTGGAATTTTATGACGCACTTTACTTCGCTTACATCGGGAAGTGCCTCAGAGCTTTTTTTGGCAAGTGGGTTACTTACAGTGCTTACCCTCGCGTTTTTAGAAGGGATTTTGGGGGTTGATAACGCGACCGTGCTTGCAATTCAAGTGCGCCACTTACCGCCAGAAGATGCGGAAAAGGCGCTCTTGTGGGGGGTGTGGGGCGCCCATTTGTTCCGTTTTATTTTTCTTATCGCAGCAGGATTTATCCTCGAACAAAAATGGATAATGGCCATAGGTGGATTTTACCTTGTGAACATGGGCTTTATTTTTTTTGTACGGGCGATTTTAGTTTTGGTCTTGGACGTACTTTTTTTAAGTGCAATGTCTTTGGTGTTTTTTGCCTCTAACGAATCTATCCAAGTATTTAGCTTCGCGATTCCTGTCTGGTTTTTTTTCCTGCCACTTTTTGCGTATTCCATTTATAGGTATTGGCGGCATTTGAAACCGCGTAATAAAGCGGCCATTCCCGAAGAGGGTCTTGAGGTATCGCGGTTTCGCTGGAAAGGCCATGCGATTTTGGCGGCAATTATCGCTGTCGAGTGGACGGATATCCTCTTTTCGTTTGACTCAATTGGCGCAGGGGTTGCCATAACCCGTGATTTTTGGGTCCTTTTTTGGGGAGCATTTTTTGGAGTAACTTGTTTGCGTATCTTTGCAAAGAAGTTTGTTAAACTTTTAGAAAAATTTCCCCAATTAGAAGCTGCTGCGATGCTTGCGGTCCTTATTGTCGGCTGCAAAATGACTTTTGAAGCCGCGCAGGATACGCTTAAAATTGAAGTTTACCATATACAAAATTGGCAAACGAGTCTTGCGATTTTATTTATTTTTGTTGCAGCATTTTTTATTAAAGTAAAAACCCCACATATACACGAAGAAAAAGATTAATGGTGGTGGCCGTGCGCACCGTGTGCATGGCCGTGTGCAAGTTCTTCTGGAGAGGCGTCGCGAATTTTTAAAATTTTTACGTCGAACGTAATTGTTTTTCCTGCATAAGGATGGTTTCCGTTTACGTGGATTATCTCGTTGTCAATTTTTGTAACTAACGCAGGGATAATTCCACCTTCTTCACTTTCTAATTCAATTTGCATACCTTCTTTAATCTCTTGCGGATTTTCAAATTGGCTTTTAGGGATTTCCATTTTTAAATGAGGGTCAATTTCACCAAACGCATCTTTTGGTGCCATTTCGACTTTTCCAGAAAATCCTTCTTTTTTATCGGTGAGGAATTTTTCCAAAGCAGGCATAAGGTTTTTGAAGCCGTGTAAATAGTCGAGTGTACCGTCTTCGAGTTTGTTTTTGCCTTTTTCGGAAACTTCGTATTGAAGGGTAATGACTTTGTTGCGTGCGACCTGCATTAGATGTTAAACTCCAAAATTTTAGCTTGGTAGCCTGTATCCGCATCGAGAAAGTAGAATACCGCGTCGCCAATATCTTCCCTTTCGATTGCCAAACGGCATTGGCCTTGTTGAAAGTTGGCCGCCTCTACGAGGATGCCATCGATGTAGAGAGCAATATGTCCAGTGCCCACTTTCAAGTCTTTACGCAAAAGCCGCCAATCGAGAAAAAGGGCGTCTTCGGCTGTCGAGATTTTTAAATCGAAAATAATTCCCGGTAATTCGGGCCGTAAAATTGTAAAGCTACCTGATTGCAAATACCCAGGGGCGCTTTCTGAACGGAATGCAGGCATGGGAGTTACTGCATAAGGAGAGAGCGTCGCTCCTTCGCTTTCTACACGGAAGGAGTATGTTGTTTTAAGAAGCTGTAACTTGATGCGGTTGTAAAGCGTGTTCCATACCTCGTCGTCCAGGACATATTCTTCGTCTCCTAAAATACTCCACGCGTTTTGGATTATAAATTCATCGACTAAAGGAGTCGACGCATAAACCGAAGTACGGTTTTCTTCTGCCCAATGTTTGGTAGGGGTGGGAATTTCTTTGGGTTTTATTCTTTTGGCTTTTTTAACTATGGCTGTAGATTTTTCTTTTTTTACGATTGTATTCGATTGGCGTTTACGAATTCCTGTAGGCTTGGGCTTTGCCGCCTTTTTTACTTTGGTTTTATCTATTTTCAAATTGCCTCGTTTTTTGTGTCACCGATTTCCTTTTGTTTTCCCTTTTTTTTCTATTCGTTTTTTATTTTGGCGCGGGCCATTTAACTTTTGTTTTTCCCGCAAAAGCCAGGCCTTTTTAAGCGCCACCGCGACTTTTTTAAGCCGCCTTTGTGCGGTAGCAACCGAATCGCCAAGCGTGGCCGCCACGATACGTATAGGAATGCGGGTGTCGATGGAAAAAAACTTTTTTTCAGCGGCCTCTTTTCGCTTTTTGAGTTTAACCAAAGCGTCGCCACGCGCATTTAGGATATCGTGTTCGATATGCGAAAGCGCCTTAAGCACCTCCGCACGTTTATGTGAGACAGTATGCCGCTTTTTCTCTATAAAACGTAAGTATTCACGGTATGCCCGTAAAGTTTCCCAACCGGTAGCACCACTTTTTCGCTTTTCTGCGATGAGTCCTTTAAGCTCTTTATACGTTAAAGAGGTGGCGAGGGCTATCTTGCTATATAGCCTTTCTTGCGGGGGAATATATTGAAGAATTTCCTCTAAAAGGCTATCGTCTTCATTTTTTTGGCGGTCGGTGAGCTCGACACGTTTTTCTTTAAGTTCTTCGACAGATAGTACTTGGATATGCGTGCGCGGTAGGCGACGCCGCCTAAGGAAATGGGTAAACTCGAAATTGAGCATACTCGCCATATACTGGTAAAAAGGTAGCTTCTCGGTATCGTAGCGGCTTAAAATACCTTCAAGTTTTTGTGCAACAAATAAGTAAAAATCAGCAGCGACGTCGCTTGTTTGCCCGTGGCGAACCCGTGCATAGTTATACACCATAAGGTGCAGTTGCGAGGGTATAGGGTTTTCTTTGCCTGCCGCAGCAGATGTCTTGTAAGAAGTAAATAAGGCTTGAAACGCAGTCTCAATCACAATAATTGGCTCTATTATTGTCGGCAAACTACAAAAGTTACAAAAAATTGCAACAGTTTTAACAAAATATCCCAAAATACCAAAAAAAGGAGCTCCAAATGAGTGGTTCTAAGGCATTACGCTTTGCAAAACTTGAAGGTTTAGGTAACGATTACCTCTTTACAGAAGATTCTCCCAAAAATCCGCAGCGGGCTGCGCGGCTTTTGTGTGATCGCCACTACGGCGTTGGCGCGGATGGGCTTGTGCTTATCATGAAGCCAGACAACAAAAGCGAAGCAGATTTCCAAATCCGGATTTTTAACCCCGACGGCTCAGAAGCCGAGATGTGCGGTAACGCAATCCGCTGCTTGGGTAAGTATTTATACGATCGTGGAAATACCAAGAAACAAGAAATTAACGTACAAACGCTGCGCGGAATTATTCCTTGTATTTTAATGGTGCGCGATGGTCGGGTTTACCGCGTTAAAGCCGATATGGGAGAGCCTATTTTAGAGCGTGCCAAAATTCCTATGCAGTGTGCAGCAGGGGAAGAAGAAAAAAAAGTCTTAAAAGAAAAAATTTATCTCGAAGACCATAATACTTTTGAATTTATGGCGCTTTCGATGGGTAATCCACACGTTGTTATATGGGTTGAAGATGTAGATAATTTTCCCGTAGCTAAATACGGCCCACTTATCGAAAACTATTCACTTTTCCCCAACAGGACAAACGTCCATTTTATCCAGATGATCGACGAAGACCACATTAAACAACGCGTTTGGCAACGTGGTGTTGGCGAAACTTTGGCTTCGGGTACGGGTGCGTGTGCATCGGTTGTTGCAGGGGTTCTTGCAGGTAAAATAAAGCGTAAGGCGAAGGTCGAAATGCCGGGGGGAATTCTCGAAATTTATTGGTCAGAAAAAGACAACCATGTTTATATGACTGGTCCCTGCAAGGATGTCTTTGACGGCCAGACGTTATTGATTTGATGATTACGCCGTCGCCATCGCCATTACGATGGCGGCGTTTACACATAGGACATTCATTTGGATTTACAACCCATAAAACGTGCGCTTCTTTCGGTTTCTGATAAAACAGGTCTCGGCGTTTTAGCGCGTGCCCTTGCAGCAAAAAATGTAGAGCTTTATTCTACGGGTGGCACATTGAAGTACCTAAAAGGAGAAGGACTTTCTGTTACCGCTGTCGAAGACTATACAGGCTTTCCCGAAATGATGGATGGCCGCGTGAAGACGCTGCATCCCAAAGTGCATGGAGGCTTTTTAGCAAAACGCTCTCTCCCAGAACACATAGCGGCTATTGAAAAGCATGGCATCAAACTCTTCGATTTAGTCGTTGTTAATTTATATCCATTTGAGAGCGTCACTGCAAAAGCTGACACTACGTTCGACGAAGCCGTCGAAAATATCGACATCGGCGGCCCTGCGATGATCCGATCGGCGGCAAAAAATGCAGAGACACTTACGGTGTTGGTTTCTCCGCAACAGTACCCTGAGTTTTTAGAAATTTTTGCAAAGGAAGATGGTAAGATACCGCGGGCGTTCCGCGAAAAATGCCGCCTCGCTGCCTACCGTCGCACCGCTGAATACGACGCGGCGATTACTCAATACCTGCAAAAGCTATCGGTAAAAAATGGTGCATCGGGTAAAACCGTTTCGCTACAGCTCTATGAGGCGCAGCCGTTGCGTTACGGAGAAAATCCACACCAGAGTGCGTCGTACCTTCTTGAAAAAGAAAGCGACAAAACGTGGAAACAGCTTGCGGGTAAAGAGCTCTCTTTTAATAACATCCTGGATTTAGGTATTGCAATACGCCTTGCATCCGATTTCGTTTCACCCGTGTGTGCAATTTTTAAGCACACAAACCCGTGTGGGGTTGCTATGGGTGAAAACCAAGCGCAGATTTTACAATATGCAATGGACACAGACCCTGTGAGTTTTTTTGGCGGCATTGTTGTTTTTAATAGACGCTTAACTTTGGAAGCTGCACAAAAATTATCTCCACATTTTTTTGAACTTATCATCGCGCCAGAATTTGAGAGCGATACATTACACCTTCTTCAAGCGAAGAAAAATTTACGGCTTATTCAGGTAGATTTTGGCCGTGCGAACAACCAGAATATCCACGATTTACGTTCTGTACCTGGAGCAGGAGGCTATCTTTTGCAAAGCCAAGATTTTCCTCTTTGGGATAAATCGGTGCTTAAAACCGTTTCTAAAAAAGACCCCGATGCAGAAATGCTCCGCGATTTGGAGTTCGCGTTCCGTGTCGCTAAATTTGTAAAATCGAACACTGTTGTTTTTGCGCGTGGAGGGCGTACCCTCGCAATTGGTGCAGGGCAAATGAGCCGTATCGATGCAATCCATATTGCGCAAAAAAAAGCCGCTGAGGCAAATTTATCCCTTAAAGGTTCGGTAATGGCATCGGAAGCGTTTTTCCCTTTTAGGGATAGCGTCGACGCCTGTGCGCAAATTGGTGTTGCAGGTATAGTTCAACCAGGCGGTTCGATTAAAGACGCAGAGAGTATTGCCGCCGCTGACGAACATGGTATAGCGCTTATTTTTACGGGAATGCGGCATTTTCGCCACTAGGTTATTTTGGATATCCGGCGTTTCAAACCGGGAGCACTTGTCGAACTTAAGTGCCACCATTTTGTAAACGAAGGCGTTGGTCTTTCGTATTTTGCCGATGAAACATTAAAAGAAAAATTCAAGCCGCATGTTTTTTTTATTTGGGGAGTTTTGCCGGGGGAGCATTTTGTTGCGCGGTTAGCAAAAGTAAAATCCAAGGTTGCATACGGTGTTCTTGCGTCTCAGGAAGAAGTGGCAAATGCCTTTCCAGAAAAAGTTGGCGAACAGAATTTTTCCCACGACACTTGGGCGCTATTTTCACTCTCACAGAGCCGTGTGGAATCGGAGTGTGCGCATTTTTTACGCTGCGGTGGCTGCAAAATGCGGCATTTAAGTTATAAAGATTCTCTGAAGTATAAAGAAGAGTGGTTGCGTACACAGCTAACACACCATAAAATTGTAATAGATACGCTCGACGTAGACTATCCTTCCGAAACAGAAAGGTTACACTACCGCAACCATATCCAAGTGCATATCAACAAGTTTGGGGTGTACGGCTTTTATGAACCCTTGTCGTACCATACGTATCCTTTTCCTGAGCACGGCTGCCTTATTTTTGACGAAAAGTCGATTCGTAAAAAATTCCCCAAATTTCCTGTTGCAGTGCGTGCTGTGCGTATTCGACAAAATAGCGACAAGACAACTATATTTACTGTTTTAAACTCGAAAGATGAGCGTAATACTAAGATGCGTTATACAGTTAACTGGCCACCTAATTCAAAAACGCATATCGACTTTTTAGTGACACAATTTTTTCAAGTTAATTTGCAAATTTTGCCGCGTTGGCTTTCGACGATTGCCGAATATATGCCTAAAGTATCTGGTAAAAAATTACACGTTCTCGAACTTTTTTCTGGTTTTGGATTTATTTCGCGCATGCTTTCGCAAGTATTCGATTTAAGTATCCTTGCCGCAGATATCCTTACTGCCTCTGATATTCAAGAGGTGGTTTTTACTTCGCAAAATGGAGAAAATTTGGCTTCTGGGTTTGCTGAGAATTATTTTAGCGTTGACCTTTTTTTACCCGATCGCATAGGAGAAAATTTTTTAAAAGCTGTAAAAGAACACAACCCCAAGGTGCTTTTAGTTAACCCCCCACGTGCGGGGTTAACGCATGCTGTGTGGAGTAAGTTACGTGAAAGCGCGTTGGATACATTCGCAGGGACTATTATTTATTCATCGTGCAACGCGTCGACGATGGCTCGTGATTTAGGGTACCTTCAGGAAGAAGGTTGGCGCGTCAAAAAAATACAGCTATTCGACTTTTTTCCTTGGACGCACCATTTTGAAACGGTTACTGTTCTTGAAAAAGTCGAATAGACAAAAATTATTTCATTTTGTATTTTTTCTTAAATTTGTCGACGCGGCCTGCAGTATCGACAAGTTTTGTTTTGCCAGTGAAAAATGGGTGGCAGTTAGAGCAAATTTCCACAAAAATTTCTTTTTTAGTTGAGCGCGTTTTATGTTCTGCACCGCAAGCGCAACGTATAAGCGCTTCTTCATAAACAGGATGTATACCGGCCTTCATTAGCGACGTTACCCAAAAACGAAACATGGGGGCAAGCGTTTTGGAATACTCTTCCGCTTGACAGGATGGAAGGTAAGCAAAAGAAACATTTATGCGTCTTATTCACCAAACCGGATTTTTCGCTATACTTTTGCTTACAACCCAAGTTTTAGCTGCACCAAATTTCCCCGTCCAAGTTATCGACATGGGAAATATAAAAGAAGTAGTATCGCTCGAAAATATAAATCCAAAAGAAGGAACTCCCGTCTGGTTTGCAACAGACCAAGCCGTTACGCCGATGGAGTTTTCAAGCGCAAGACTCAGAGGAAACAAAAGGAATGAATTGGTGCCAGATAAATTTAAACCAGTGGCGGTGCCTTCAAATTTGTTTAATGAATTTGGGTTGCAAAAGCCAGGCGCAGTGTTTTGGTATACAAAATCTTTTATTGCGCCTTCTAATCCACGGGCAACCCTTGCGCTACGCTTGGGTAAAATTAACGACGGTGACGAGGTATACCTTAACGGTATCCTTATTGGTCAAAGCGGTAGCCAGTCACGCTTTGACCACGCATGGGATAAAGTACGTGTTTACGACATTCCTACGTCGTTACTACGCCCTTTAGAAAAAAACATTATTCTTATTAAAGTACGTGTTTTTTTTGGCAACGAGTACGGTGTAATACGCGATAGGGTATCTATCGGCGATTCTGCAAATTTAAACCGTGAACTTATTTTAGAAGATGTTTTGGCTCTTGTCTTTTTGGCGTGTTATTTGACGTTTGGGATATACTTTCTTTTTCTTTTTATTAGGCGTCCACAGGAAAAATCGTACCTCTATTTTAGTTTTTTTATTTTTATTTTAGTGCTCTACCAATTTTTGCAAAGCCAAGTAAAGTATGCAGTCTCCTCAAATTTTTTAGCATTAAAGAGGACTGAATACATTATGTTACACCTGCTTTTTCCTGCTTTTTATTTCTATATACGCGAATTTTTCCAAGTCAAAGAAATTAAGCTGTTCCGTTGTGCACATTGGGTTGTGTACGGATTGCTTGTGGTCATTTTGGGACTAATTGTAACCGAAGCTTTTGTAGATAACCCACTTATATGGGCAAACCTGAATGAAAAAATTTTTCTTAAGTACGTAATGCCGCTCTTTCTTGTGATTTCCTTTTCTATTGTTGTCTATAAAATTATCAAGCGCGATAAAAATGCGCGTGCAATAATGGTTGGTTTTCTCTTTTTACTTGGTTCCTTAGTGATTGATAATCTTATTTACTATGGTATCATCAATATCCCCCGTATTACAAGTTATGTGGTTTTTGCTTTTCTTATGTCGCTTGCTTTAATTTTGGCAAACCAATTTGTAAGGGTGCACAAAGAAGTAGAAGACCTAAACCGAAATTTGGAGAAAAAAGTAGAAGAACGCACGCACGAGCTTAAAGAGTCGCTCACAAGGGTGCAAGAATTAAAAACACAGCAAGATGGGGATTACTTTTTAACTTCGCTTCTTATTGAACCTTTGTCATTAAATCGCGTCGAGAGCGATTATACAAAAGTTGAATTTTTTGTAAAAGAGAAAAAAGAATTTTCGTTTAGGCGTTGGAGCCGTGATATTGGCGGCGATATGTGTATTGCGCACTCTATTGAATTGCGTGGGCGAAAATTTACCGTTGCGCTAAACGCTGACGCAATGGGAAAATCAATGCAAGGCGCAGGGGGAGCGCTTGTTTTAGGTTCCGTTTTTGCAAGTATCACAGAAAGAACGCGCAACACTTCTTTTGCACGCAATGTTGCTCCTGAAACATGGCTTCGTGCGGCGTTTTTAGAACTCCACCGCGTTTTTGAAAGTTTCGATGGTTCAATGCTCGTTTCGGTTGTTCTTGCCGCTATTGACGATGAAGCGGGAGTTATGTACTACATCAATGCAGAGCATCCCTGGACGGTACTTTATCGAAGTGGAAAGGCGACTTTTACAGATGAAGATTTAGCGCTACGGAAATTAGGAACATTGGTAGATAACAACAATATCCAAGTAAAAACATTTTACTTAGAAGATAACGACGTCGTAATTATGGGGTCGGACGGTCGCGACGATCTCATTTTGGGAATCGACCATGAAGGCCAAAGGATTATTAACGAAGACGAAACTCTTATTTTGCGGCACGTCGAAAAGGCAAACGGCGATTTGTCTAAGCTGTTTGAAGAGCTAAAGAAAACGGGAGATTTGAGCGATGATCTCTCGTTTATACGTATTGAATACCATGCCCCCAAAAACCGTAGAGCACCCATACGGTTAGAAAATTCAGAAGCTATCGAAAATTTTAAGTCAAACTTAAAATCTAAAGATTCACCGCTTACCGCTGATAACCTTGAAGCAATTTTTGAAAAACATAAACACAACGCGACAGAAATGCATTATGCAATCCGCTGGCTTTTCCAAATGAAGCAGTACGCAAAGGCCGCGGAGTGGGCGAAAAGGTTTTCTGAGCTATACCCTATGGAAACGGAGTTTTTATACCTTGCGGCGTTTGGGTATAAACTTGCGGGAGAGTATACCGAAGCCCTCGATTTTTCAGAAAGGCTTTTTGCACGCGCTATTCGGCATGAGAAAAATTTACTAAATTTAGTCGATTTACAAATTTTAATGAAGCGCAAGACAGAAGCGGAGAATGTAATCTCATTTTTAATCAAATTCTTTCCGCATAACGATAAAATTTCTAAACTTAAAGCTGCTATGGAAGGCTTATGAGCTGGAAAAAACAGTCGATTCTTTCGGCGTCGCAATTTTCTAAAGAAGATCTTTTAGACATCATTGCGCTTAGCGAAAAGCTGGAAAAAGCGTTAGAAACAAAACGGAACTTAAAATTACTCGACGATTACATTCTTGCGACGCTTTTTTTTGAACCTTCGACACGTACGCGTCTTTCTTTTGAAGCGGCGATGCACCGCTTAGGGGGGCGTGTTATTTCTGCCGTAGGGATGCAGTTTTCTTCTCTTGCAAAAGGTGAAACTCTTTTCGATACGCTCAAAATGGTGGAATCGTACAGCGATATTTGTGCAATACGCCACTCGGTCGAAGGTGCGTCTGCTTTGGCTGCGCAGAGTATAAAAATTCCGGTGATGAATGCAGGCGATGGAGCAGGGGAGCATCCCACGCAAGGACTTTTGGATCTTTATACAATTTTTAAGCGCGGTTTTTTAACAAAAAAGCCGTTGCGTATTGCGTTTGTGGGAGACATCCGTTATGGAAGGACAATCCACTCCTTGGTACAATTACTTGCGCATTTTGGTGCAGCGATGGTTTTTGTCGCGCCCGATGAACTCCAACTTCCAGAAAAATACCAGAAATTTTTAGACAACTCAAAAATTTCTTATTTGAAGACTTCGTCCATCGATGCAATTAAAGAAGTTGATGTTGGCTATATCACACGCATTCAAGAAGAACGTTTTATCGACCACCGTGAATATGAAAAATTTAAAGATGCGTATATTGTCGACCACGCTCTTATCGAAAAATGCCAACCGCATATTGCAATTATGCATCCATTACCGCGTTTAAGTGAGGTATCAACCGATTTGGATAACCATCCATCGGCGGCGTATTTTGAAGAAGCGCACAATGGCCTTTACGTGCGGATGGCTCTTATTTTAGGGCTTTTGGGGATTAACTATTGAGTCTTCTTCAAAGCGCGTAAGTACTGAGTAACCGTGCTCTGCAAACAAACCTTCTGCTTTAGACATGAGACTGATCGCGTCTTTACCCGCGAAAAGCCCTGCGTGGGTTAGTTTTTGGTACGTTATACGGCGGTAGAAAGAAAAAACGCTTACCCCAGAAGAAAAACGCGCTGCCCCAGCTGTAGGTAAAATATGGTTTGTTCCAGAATAATAATCGCCGGCAGCAACAGGTGCATAATCACCAACAAAGACGCTACCTGCCGCCTTTACTGCAGCGAGTAAAATTTCGTTTTGCGCTGTTTGGATTTCTAAATGTTCGGGTGCGTATTTATTTGAAATTTCTATCGCTTCGTTTAATGTGTCGACAAGCAGAATACGCCCGTTGCGCTCCATTGCCGCAAGGGTAATTGCTTTTCGTTTTTCGTCTTCGTCTCTTTTTTTAAGCGCATCGATAATTTCATCTTCGACTGTAGCAGCTAAGCGCGGCGACGTGGTAATAAGGATTGCTTGCGCGTTTTCGTCGTGTTCTGCCTGCGCCATTAAATCGTGCGCGACAAAACGAGGGTTTGCAGTTTCGTCTGCAATAATAACAACTTCGCTTGGGCCTGCAAAAGAATCAATCCCGCATAGGTTTTCTCCCGCAACATACGCTTTTGCAGAGGCGACAAAGATATTTCCTGGGCCGTAAATAAAATCGACAGGTAAAATGCCAAGTTCGGGAATACCAAATGCTGCAGCAAAAATTGCCTGTGCGCCACCAGCCTGGAGTACGTGCGTCGCACCTGCGATGTATGCGCATGCCAGTACAATATCGGCAACGCGTTTGGTCTCTGGGTTTGGCGGAGTTATAAGTAGAATATTTTTAACCCCCGCAAGACGCGCAGGGATAATCCCCATAAGCGCTGTTGAAGGGTAGAGCGCTTTACCGCCTGGAACGTAAAGAGCGACACTACCAAAGGGAATAAAACGCATCCCAAGAGTGTTGCCAGCAATTTGGGTTTCAAACCCGTTTTGGATTTGTTTTTCGTGGAACTCTGTAATGTTTGCTGCAGCTTTACGAAAAGCTTCTATGGTGTTTGAATCGTGCGCGAGCGTGCGTTCGTACGCAACCTTGAGGTCATCCTCTTTTAAAATAAAAGTACTGGGTAAAAATTTATCGTATTTTTTAACGGCGTCTTCAAAAGCGCGCAAAGAATTTTTTCGAAACTCTGCCGCTAATGGTTCAATTACAGTGTGTTTTACTTCTGCAATATCTAATACTCTATGGGTAAAAAGTTCTTTTTTTTCGTCAGCGGTTAAATCAGAAAATCTTTCGGTACGGATAAATTTTTTGGCCATAAAGATTTTTGGTAATATATCAAATATACGTTAAAGCTTCAAAATCTTTTTCGATAAGTGGCCTGTTGACGCTTTGGATTTGGATCCGGTACGCGATGTATATATTTTGCTCACAAACATTTCGGTAACGGACTAAATCAAAACCGTAAATTTGGGAGCGAAAATAGTTGCCGTGTTCTATTTTTGCTTGCATGTCCTTATTACAAAATTCGATAGCTTCGTCTAGAATTGAAAAAGCTTCGCTGTGGAGAAATTCATTACGGTGGACGAAGGAGCCACCGCGCTCCATCGCGATTAAGGTTTTAACTCTGTATTGTTGCATGGGGATAAACGGCCAATATTATCATCGACCGCCCCAATAGCTAAACTTTATCGGTCGAGGACAGTATCTAAATCAATATCGGCGTCGTCTTTTTCGCCGCCTTCACGCCCATCTGCACCAAGACTAACAATTTTTGCTTTGCTGCCTTCAATAGTGTATTTAAACTTATTTTTCCATGGGTCGAGTAAATATCGCTTATCCATATAGGGACCACTCCAACCTTCAAGACCAGGAGGCTGGGTGACAAGAGCGGATAGACCTTCTTCTTCTGTTGGATAACGGCCATACTTGTTTTTAAATTCAAAAAGCGCAAATTGGATTTTTGAGTACGTGACCTTTAGTTCTACTTCTGCTTTTGCCCGCGATGCTTTATCGTCCCTAAGTACCGTCAAAAGAACGGCCATAAGCCCGCCTAAAATAACGAGAACCACCATGAGTTCTATAAGGGTAAACCCTTTACGTTTTCTTATTTTATTTACTTTCATTCCTCCGCTTGAAAAACCAGCCCTTGGCGACAAGTAGAAAATGCTTTGCTTTGCGTGCATCGTCTGAGGTATAGCCTATGCGTAAGGCTTTAGGTTCCCTGCTCGTGCTTATTTTAGGCGCGTTAGCAATTTTCATTGTTGTTTCATTTTTTACTCGGGAGAGTTTTAAAAACCTCTCGATACAGTCTCCCTCGGCGCCCATTAAGTATACGAGGCGGATGCAAGAAACAATATTTAGCGTTTCTGCCGGTTATGTTTCACGGTACGATTACAACATGCTGGTGCAAAAATTGGGCATTTTTAAAGAAGGTAGCGGGCAAAGAATTCTTCCCGTACCTATTAATTTTTACGTAGGAAATCACTTAACCAACGCAGAGTATCCCCTCCAAGGACTGGACTTATTCGATCCAGGTTGCAATGTTCGTTTAGACAAAGTGAAGGTCGTAGAGCGATACTTTAAGTCCTTGCAGGTTCTTGGTTTTGAAAATAAGAAAGTTGGATTACGTATTTTATCGATGCGGGCAATTCCAGAATCCTCTGCGGTGCGTTATAGCGATTCGACGCCAGAGGCAGTAAAGTGTCTTGTTGCGCAGATGAATACCTTAGCAGAAATTTTTTCTACAAAAGAAACCATAAACTTTGTTTTGCCCGCTTTTAAATCTACTAAAGTAAACCTCTCTTTAAACGAACGTACAAAACTACTTACAGAAATTGGAAAAAACTTGGGGACAGCACTTGCTGAAGCGCATAAGAAAAATCCCAATTCTAAAGTTAGAATTTTGTTGAGTAACACAATCCCTGTAAGTTTTGCACAGGCTTTGCCTTTCCACGAGTTGGTAAACCAGTTTGTCGGACTTACTCCTGAAGAGTTGGCGCGTATAAAATCCGCAGCCCTACAAAACGCAGATAACGTACCTGACGTAAAAGAAAGTATTGAATTTGCGCTGGATACATCGGTTATTTGGCAACTTTGGCAAACCGAAAAAATAGATTTTTTTAAAGACTCCTCGGGAGAGCCGCTTCTTTACGAAGACCTAGTTTTGTCGCTACGCAAATCGCTGAGTGAAAGCGATAACGCGGGCGTTTTACAAAAACGCTACCTCAAAGCTATCTATGCTTCGTATGCACGCGATAACGACGAGAAGAAAAAATGGGGAGAAAGTATAAACCTCGTGTACCAACGGGCAAGCGTCGAAAGGTTGATGAAACTCCAACTTCAGCTATTTTTAGATCTTTTCGATTTTTCAGCCGTTGGATTGGAAAACAATTCGTATGTCGCTCTCGAGATGCCGCCGCGCGAAAAATTTCCCCTCCTTTTTACCCTTGTGCGTCCTTTAGCACACCGTTGGAGCCTGGGAGAGAAAAAAGACGGTTCGGATGTCGGAGAAATCGAAGATTCGTTAGAACTCTTACGTAATACTGTTGCACAATCAGGAAAATAAAAATGGGTAATTTGAATTTTATTGTTGGTAGCGAAAAAGATAAAGAGCGGCTTAAGGGCATCCAAGCTAAAAAAAGTGCGGACGTGTCTGTAGATGATTTGGAGTTTTTGGCGGCACGGATACGCCAAAATGTAATTGAAATGATACACCGCGCAAACTCTGGCCATCCAGGTGGCCCTTTGGGGCTAGCCGATATTTATGCGTACCTCTATTTTAAAGTTTTGAAATTTGATACAGAAAATAGAGACCACCTGCTTATAAGTAATGGGCATGTGTGTGCGGTTCGTTATAGTGCGATGGCACTCCGTGGACAAATAGAAGAAGAAGAGCTTGCAACTTTTCGTGCGTTAGGGTCGCGCTTACAAGGGCATCCTTCGACAAAATTTTTGCCGTTGGTCGAAAATTCAAGCGGTTCTTTAGGCCAAGGACTTGCTAACGCAAGTGGGCTTGCTTTGGGCCTGCGCGTACAAAAAAATAGCGGGCGCGTCTTTTTGGGTATGTCCGATGGAGAATGCCAAGAAGGAATGACGTGGGAGGCAGCGATGGCAGCTTCACACAATAAACTTACGAACCTGCACCCATTTTTAGATTTCAATAATATCCAAATCGATGGAAAAGTAGAGCATGTTATGGGAGTTGAACCGCTCGACAAAAAATTTGCAAGTTTTGGTTGGGATGTACGTATAGCCGACGGGCATGACTTTAGCGCGATTGGCGATGCATTTTCCTGGTCCTTGGAAAATAGCGAAAGACCTAAAATTATTCTTTTTAAAACAGTTTTAGGTAAAGGTGTATCCTTTATGGAAAATAATCCTGACTGGCACGGAACGCCTCCTAATAAAGAAAAGCGTGATGCTGCAATGGCAGAACTACTTAAAGCAGGCTAATTTAAATCAACTAGTTTAGTACTAGATTGTAGTATTTATTACCAGTACGTACACGCGGCGAAATTAAGCCAGCTGAAACGGTGCGTGTCGGGGCGTGCGAAGAGGTTTTGTACGTGTGGTATGTATTTTTCGATGAAGCGTATCGACTGCCACTTGAGATTTTCGTTGGTAATGAATCTTGAGCTCTGTTTTTCCATAGCTAACCGCTCCAAGAATAGCTCCAACGCAAGGCGTATAAACGCCGACATCGTAATCCTAAGACGCATCGAAGCCAGACGAACAAGCATTTCATCTTCTCCATAAAGGCACATCACGTGGCGATGCACTCCATCTGTTTTTTGCATTTCCGATTTCGTCACCCCGTGTGCCCTCTTTAGAACCGGCGTCCAGCGTAGGTTGATCTTCCGTGCAAGGCGTAGTACACAAAAGCGCGTCATCGTCGAAAGCGTTTGGCCGCGTCCCGCCGCTAAAGTGATAATCCGCACCCACCGCCGCGCCGCAAGGTGCACCTCCAAAACGCTTGTAATTTTAACTGCTCGCTTTTCCAAAAATTTTGGCTGTTTTCTACATTTCATTTTTCCCCCTTAAATGAGTGGGATTGATTTTTATGCAAATTTCAATCCTCCCCTTATATATTAAATACCAGAAAACGCGCAAATTTTCTCACTTTTGGCAAAAAAATACAATTTTTGGGAAAAAGTTGTTTTAGCTACGAAATTCCATAGCTATCTTAAGATATATAGCAATGAAAATCCATAGCTATAGTTTTGCATAGCTATGGAAATCCTATGCTATTATAGCCTCCACGCAGTGGTAAGAGACAAGTAAAGTCGAAGACTATGTTTTAGCGCACAATAATCCTAAAAATAAAAGGAATAATCAACTTCCCGTCCTCCATGAGCTCTGCAGGCGGAGGGCCAAAATCATGCGCAGCATAAAGCGCTTCAATGCACGATTTATCCAAAGACTGGAATCCCAGAGAAGAAACAAGCTTTGCGTCGCGCACAACCCCGTTTTCATCGAGTAAAAACTGGATATAGATATCTTGGCTGGGGTACGTTGAAAATCGCATATAGCCCGAGGTTGGCCCCATCCTATGGTACGAATCGCCGAATGTAGGGTAAGGATCGCCACCCGGAGGAGCCCAAACGCTTTGTATTTTATTAATCATCGCACGAAAATAACTATAGTGCGCGTAACGTACGGTGGGGATTGTTGGTCTTCCTGCGTAGTCCCACGAGAGGGCGAAATCATTCCGCCAGTTATAGTACGCAGGGATACGCATTTTTTCAGAGGGAGTTTCTGTTTGCTTTTTTTCGCGGGTCTGGAAAGTAATACGCACACGCGAAGCGTTTGAGGCCAAAATGCGCTTATATTCCTTTGCGGTAATAATTCTCGAATGGATGGTTTCTTGGCTTCCGGGAGAAAGAACGTAATCGTTAGAAATGGATTCAAAGCCTTTTTCTTTTGTAAGATCGCCACGTGCTTCCGAATCTTTGTCAGAGAGAAATTTGGGCGTTTTTTTCTTCTTTATTTTTTCAATATGCGAGTTTTCTAAAAGAGCATGGATGATGGTTTCGTCCTTATTCGTGAGGATTTTGTGCTCGGCAAAAAGAAGAGAGCGTAAATCAAGTTTTAAAAAAAGCGCCGAAAGGATTAAAAGTGAAACGATTGCAGTAAAAAAACGCGCAAACGCAGCGTCAGAAATCCGCTTCGTTAGGCTCAAATTTTCCACGTTTGCGGACAATATTCTCACGTAGCTCACTTACTTGTTTTTCCGTAGCGTTACCTTTACGGGCTATATACCCGTCGATAAGTTCGAGTGCAGCGGGAAAGTCATTTACGGCGGCAAAAATACGAGCGCAGTTTAAGCCATATTTTTCAGGAACTTTTTCTTTCCAGTTGACTTTGGCACAAAGTTTAGCAGCGGCTTTAAAATCTTTTAAATCGAGAGCATAAAGACGAAAAAGCGTATAATCGACTTCGCTCTCCGCTTTATGGTTTTCGCGGTATAGTGTGAGTATCTCTCGCGCACGGTTTTTTTCTTTTAGTTGCAAATAAAGCGTGGTCATCCGTCGAACAACATTTTTGTCTACAGCAGGGCTTGCAGCAGAAATTTTGGCCAAGTTTTGCAACACAGTGTCTCGTTCGTTATGCGTCGCTGCAAGTTCGGCTATACGTAAATACGCTTGTGCACGAAATTTTTCTGGTAACGCTTCCTGCTGCGCTGCTTGGATTAGCATAGCACGCGCAATTTCTTCTGTGATTTGCTCCTCAGAGAGCAAAATTCCTTTTCCAAAAAGGGCAAGCGGTTCTTTAGGGTCACTACGCAGAGCGCGATCGAAAAGTTCTAATGCAGATGTTTGTTTGCCTTGTTCAAGCCGAATGACGCCTTCTTCGGCAAGAGCCTTTGCACGCCCGCACGCAATTAGTGGCGTTAGGGTAAAAAGCAAAGGAAGTAGGAGTAATTTCCTCAAGCGATTGTATTTTTGTGTTTGCATCACTTTGGAGGAGCCACGTTAATTGAACCCGTTTTATCAACCATGTCTTCCACACGCGGAAAGAATACGTCAATTTTCGATTTTCCAATAGTTACAGGTTCACGTGTGTCGGTTGATTTTACTACAAACTCGTCGTTTTTTGTAGGGCCGTAAAAGTCTATCTCTTTAGTAATCCCTGCGCTCAAAACGATTTTAATTTTTCCGTAGTGTGGGGGAAGGTTTGCTTCGCGGTAAAACTTATGCCCATTGAAATCAGCCAACTCAGAGGCAAATGCAGAGGCGCGTTGTGCATCGGTTGCACGTGGGGGATCTAAAATGAGTTCGCCCTTAACGTTTGCTTTAAGCGTAAAATTTGTTTTTCCTTTTACTTCGATCTCCTTAATATTTTCCTTTGCAATATGCAAAACAGAACGATCGCGGTATAAATCTAAGTCTTGGTTCCAATCCCCTTTAAGAAAACCCTTTACGCTAAAAACTGCGCTTTCGCCCGCAAGGCGAATAAAACTCGAACTTCCCGAGGGGGAGTATTTACCTAAATAGGCTTCGGCAATTTTTTGTGCACCTTCGCCTTCTAAAATAATTTTAAAATCTTGATCGCGTACTTCGTATTCGCCTTCTTTTTCTTTATTAGAGGAAACTTCTTGGTAACGGCGTGCGTCGAACAAGTTTTTAAGACTGGATTCAATTTTTCCTGTGTCCGCACGTACTCCACCTCCAGAGGCGGCATCCTCAAGAAGCCAGCCGTCTGTAGTACGGGTAAAAATCCGTTTGGATGTGCCGTCGATGACAGTAATCTTTTTTACGTGTTCGATACGTGATGTAATTACAGGCTTTGACTTTTCGTAACTTTTTTCAAAGATAAGGAATGGATCGTTTACCAAAAAACCCAAAAGGAAAGTAAACGCGACAACTCCCAAAAGGATGGTATTTTTCTTTTTTCTTTCCATTTTATTCCTCAGTTACTTTAGCTATGTTTTCGCTTGTTTGTGCTTTGGTGCGCCGCGTGAGCCTGTACGCGCCAAAAACACCGATAACAATAAGCGGTATTAAAAAGGCGAGTAGGGTTAAAAATTTACGTGTGCCCTCGGTAACAAGTTTTGCTTTTATTGCCGGCGACGATTTTTTTCGAAGGCCAACAAGGTCTTCGTTTCCGTTCATTATGTCGATAGCCGAAAAAAGGAGTTTTAGATTTTCTTCGACAAGCGGCGCTCCCGTCATTTCGTTTAAAATAGCGACCATGTTGCTAAAGGCGTAAGGCGTCCCTACGACAAGAATGCGGCTTTCTTTTTCGGATTGTTTTAGGTACGACTTAGGCGCCTCTTTAGGTAAATCTTTTCCGTCGGCAAACTGGCTATGGAAACGCCCCTGAACCATAACAGCCAAGTTATGCACCCCCACGTTTTGCTTCGTGGCGTTTAGAAGCTCTTCCATTTTGTCAGGGGCAAGGAATGCAAAATTCGCCTGCGCCCATGCCTCTGCACTTGATTTGGCGAGGATATCTACCTTAAACTGGCCAGCGCCTGTTGGAAGAAGCTGTGCATTCGTTTTGATACTGCTTACGTAAGGAAGAACAAAGGCAGCGTTCCCTTTGGAGGCAAGGTTTTCTTGGCTCATATTTGCACGTGGTACCAACACCCACGGAGGGTACGGTAATTTTGCCATTTGGAATGCATTTACAGGCTGTACAAAGGGGATGTAAAAATTGGGTTTTGGCTCGTTTACCATGTCAGCACTCAGCTCAATCCCGTATTTTTTAAGAAACTCTGCCAAACTCGGATTTCCTGGTGCTGCCATAAATTGCTGGCTAAAGTTGACATCCATTCCAGAGGCTGCAACGATGAGGTTACCCCCGCGCATAATAAATTGGTCGAGGCGAAATTTATCGACAGGGGTTAAATTGTCGGGTTGTACAACAAGTAGCGTTGAAACTTCAACGGGAACGTCTGCGCTTGCGGTGTTAACCTCCATAATATCGCCGTAGAATGCAGAAATTTTCTCGGCAAAAACGGAGAGTGAAGTGGGATTTCTGTCCCTTTTAAGATTAAATTGGCCGTGTCCCGATAGAAATCCGACACGCTTTTCATTTGGCTTTACCATCTTAAAAAGTTTTGCAGTAAGTTGGTTCTCCAAATCTTGTTGTTCGTAAAGCGTGATAAGGTTACTTAGGGCTTCTGACTGGGTGCCGTACGAAATCGCAAGGCCAAAATAAATAGCTTGCGCCTGTGCTTTTTTTGTGCCGCCAACGCGTAAATCTAACTGCTGGACATGCAAGTCGTTTGCGCGACCTTGTGCGCTTTTGTCGTTGTCGGGGTCTAAAACGACAAGCTTAACGCGTCCCCGTGAAGCGTTGACGTATTCTTGGATGAAGTCGCGCACTTTACGCGCAACTAAAATTGCTTCGTCGGGTAAATCGTTCGAGACGAAAAGTTCAATCGTTGCTTTTTCGGGAAGAGTGCGCATTAGCTTTTTTGAACTTTCGGAAATACGTAGCGCTCCCGTTGCTGAAACGTCAAAACGGATAAAAAGTCCGTAGCTTAAGTAGCTAAACGCGAAGAAAAACAGAACGGAAAGGACTGTTGTTGTGCGACGCGAAGAAAGAAAATTTTTAATTGAATCCATTAGTTGCCTCGCCTAAAATTTTGGATGCTTACCTTGTTGAGGTATAAAAACAGTGCGGCAAAAGAAATGTAGTAGAGAATGTCGCGTGTATCGAGAATACCTGCCGAAAGCGAATCGGCATGCCAAGATACAGAAAGAAATCCTAAAAGTTCTTTAAATGGCCCAAAGAACTGGAGTACGGGTTGGTATCCTAAAAGGTAAATAAAAAGGCATGCTAAAAAACTGAGGAGGAATGCGCTAATTTGGTCGCGGGTAAGCCACGAGATGTAAAGCCCCAATGCGATATACGCAGAGCCCGAAAGCCATGCGCCCAAGTACGAGCCAACGACTACCATTGTGTCGGGAGAGCTAACGTAATAGGTCATGAGTGGAAGTAGCAGCGTAGTGGCTAAGGCAATCCCCAAAAAGAGGAATGCAGAAAAGTACTTTCCTAAAATAAGTTCAATTTCGCTAAAGGGAAGGGTAAGCAAAAGTTCTACTGTTCCGCTGCGGCGCTCTTCTGCCCAAAGCCGCATTGTGATGACGGGAATAAATGCGAGGTACACCAGCTTCAGCATATCGAAAAGCCCTTGGAGGGAATAACCTCGGTCGAAGTAGCGTGTAATAAAAAAGAAGAGGAAGTTTATAAGGAGGGTAAAAATTCCTAAGAAGATATACCCGATGGGTGTATTGAAATAATTGGCAAATTCTCTTCGGAATACCGTTTTAACGTTTTGAACGTTGATATCTATTTTGCTGAGTAACTGCATTTTTTATCCTTTTTGCTTGAGTGTAAGTTCTGCGAATACATCTTCGATGCTTTGCTTCTCTACAAATAGCTCGCGTAGAGTCCACTTTTCGGTAACGCACAAATCAAAGAGTTTTTCGTTAAAGCCACTATGCGTTTCGGCAACAAACCTTGTTTCGGCGTCGGATGCAGAAAGCACGCGTACGTTTTCTCCGTTTGTAAGAAGCGCTTCAATTTTTGCTCGTACACCTTCTTTATTACCTTTAAGAGCAAATTCCCATGTTTCGTGGCCTTCTTTTTTGCGTTGGATATTTGCCAGTTTGTCGTCCAGGACAATGCGCCCATTGTTGATGATGATTGCGCGTTCGCAGGTATCTTCGACCTCTTTAAGGATGTGTGTGCTGAGGATAATTGTCTTTTCTTTGGCTAAGTCGCGTATAAGCTGGCGAATCTCGTGGATTTGGTTGGGGTCAAGGCCAGAGGTGGGCTCATCGAGAATCAAGACCTGTGGGTCGTGTAAGAGCGCTGCCGCAAGCCCAACGCGTTGTTTGTAACCTTTGGATAGCTGCATAATGGGTACAAGGAGTTTATCGCCTAAATCAGTAACTTTGACCGCCTTTTGTATCCCTTTTTCTGTTTCTTCTTTAGTTAGGGAACGGCTTTGGGCAATAAATTCCAGGAACTCCCCGACAAGCATATCGGGGTATGAGTTTGCGCCTTCGGGAAGGTAGCCCACCATCTTTTGGACTTCTTTTCGGTTTCTTACGACATCGTACCCACCGATTTTGACTTCACCCCCCGAGGGTTCGTAATAGCCGGTGAGCATACGCATTGTTGTTGTTTTTCCTGCGCCGTTGGGGCCTAAAAGCGCGACGACCTCGCCTTTGCCGATAGAAAAGCTAATTTGTTGTACGGGTTTATACGGCCCGAATTTTTTTTCTAATGAATTGACCGCAATCATGATGCGAGGTTAATAACAAAAATCTATCGTCAAGCCTAAAGTATTATCACAAATTCGCGTTTACAGCCCATCGTTAGCACCGTTTTAGCACCCATGCGCGAAATTGTTAAACTCGAATCGACTGCGGGCACGGGATACTTCTACACGACAACCCGCAACAAAAAAGCACAAGGCGGCAAACTTGAAGTCATGAAATACGATCCTAAAATTCGTAAGCATGTGAAGTTTGTAGAAAAAAAAGCGTCTAAATAATTATACCTACTCGGTAGATAAAATCGTTAGTTCAACGCGGCGGTTTCTCTTTTTACCTGCCGCAGTGGCGTTAGTCGCTACAGGGCGCTCTTGTCCATAACCTACAGCCTTTATGTTATTTCGCGGTATTCCCGCTTCAATTAAATAATCCATAACCGCACGTGCGCGGTTTTTGGATAAATTCATATTGCTTTTGGGAGTGCCTGTATTATCGGTGTGCCCACCAATTTCAATTTTTAAATGAGGATATTTCTTAAAAATTTTTGTAAGGCGGTTAAGTTCTGCGTACGATGCTCTTGATAAGTTGTATGAACCTTTTTTAAAAAAAAGGTTGTTGATTGGCATTTTAGAACCTGCTTTGAGTGGGTACATCGTTAGCTCGATAGGGGTTTCTCTGGTAGATTTATTCGTGAGGTCGATATTCGCACTTTGCGGTAGAAATCCGCCTGATTCAGCGTGTATTCCATACACTTCGTCTAAAGGAAGCTGGATTTTGAATTCGCCGTTTTCGTTGGTCTCGGTACGCGCTAAAAGGGCGCCGTCGCTTAGCCTTTCAAACACGACACGGGATTGGATTCCTTCACCGTTTTTATTTACAACACGCCCATAAACAATTACCGACTTATCGGGCCGTACTTCTTCGGGAAGTGAAATACGGTAAAGGTCTTTCCCTTTGCTGGGGGTATCGGAGGCAAATATAGCATAATCTCCAGAAGGAGCAATGATGTAGTTGATGTCGTTTCCTGCGGTATTAATTTTAGGCCCTAAATTAAGAGGCTCCGTCCAGTGCGTCCAAGAATTATCCAGACGGCGCGACATGTACATGTCGAATTGGCCATACCCACCGGGCCTATTTGAGGCAAAATAAAGCGTTTTGTTGTCTGCCGCTAAAAAAGGAGTTACTTCCATGAAGGGAGAATTTATTTCACGTCCTAAATTGAGAGGTTCTGACCAAGTATCGTCCGGTTGCAAAAAGCTAACATACAAATCCATTTTTCCAATGGTATCTTTTCTCTGCACGTTAAGGATGAGTGTGCGTTCATCGGCGGAAAGGGAATAGTTTACTAAATTGGCTTCGTTGTAGAAATTGTGTATCCGCAAAGGTTCAGGATAACTCCATTTGCCTTTGCGTAAATACGTTTTTGAAACGCCTGGACTAACTTGTCCATTGCGGTGGTATGTATTGCCGATGTAGAGCGTTTTTCCGTCAGCGGAGGTGCCTATAGGAAAATCGTAATTTACTGAGTTAAACGCCGCCTTAATATGTTTTGTCTCAGTCCAGGTTCCGTTTGCAAGTTTGTAGCTGACCCAAATATCTTGGTCATCGCGTAGAACGCTTGCACCATTAGACAATGTTGCAACGCCAATATTTTCGGGATGTCCCTCGCGGCAAAAGTAGAGTGTATTCCCGTCGGGAGAAAGAACGGGAGCTAATTCGTCGTAACGAGAATTAATTGTGTCTCCAAGAGGGGTTGCTTTTTCTTGTGCCCAAAGGGAAAGTATTACTAAAAAAGATAAAACGATAAATCGGCGCATGCGTATATATCGATATTTGCTCACAGTGTGTCTTCCCAAAAATTACTTTGGAACCTGTGCTCCAGCGAGTTGGCGCACAGGCTCTTTTGCTATGGCAGTGCGGCGCTGTGCGACGGTTCGGAAGTATTTTTAGACCCCAGAAATCCCATAGGGTCTTTTTCAAGCTTTTTTGTAACTCTCTCCAAAGTTACCGAGGTATTACGGATGTTGCGCATAATCGCTAAGATTTCTCCCTGCGAAGCGCCTAAAAGGCCATTGACTTTGGCAATCGACCCGTTGAGGTTTGTAAGAATCATTTTTACATCTTCTTTGTTGTCGCCTGTAAGCGCAGTAAACGTTTCTACAAGTTTATTTATAGTAGCCACCAAATTTGAAATTTGGTCTACCATTTGCTCTAAATTTACAAAATTTGTAGCAAAGAGGGTATCGTTTTCTTTTAGGATGTATTTCTTAACTAAAGAGGGAGTTAAATCGATAACTGCATCCCCAATAACATTTTGGTTGGTAATCGTTAATTTTGTTCCTTGGTAGATAACAAATTCGTGGTTGATACGTGCCTTTGCTTTAAACGTTAAATCGCTCCCGTAAATAGGGATTACTTCGGAGACTTCTCCAATGGTAAAATTCTTGATACGGATGGGAGTCCCTTTTTTTACACCTGCAAGTTTTTCAAACCGAATCCAGTACTCTGTCCTGTTATCGAAAAAACCGTACCCTGCGATAAATAAAATTACCGTAAGCGCAAATACCACTCCAACAATGACAAAAAGTCCTGTGAATATATCGTTACGTTCAAATTTCATAGTATACTTTAAAGATCTTTATTAAAAGGTTTCATTGGTCCAAGTTTATTGAGGGTACGGTATTGTACGGCAAATTCATTGTCTGTAGTTTTTATATCTGCGATGGCACCTTGGAATACCGCACGTCCTCGGTAAAGCAACAAAAATTGTAAATCACGGCCTTCAAAAAAGAAAGGAAAGTACGTGGTAATAATAAAGCCAATATTACGGAGCCGAATGTCTTCAAACAAAAGGTCTTGTAGGTAACGGGAGGCAAGGGGACATCCCCCGTCAAAAACACCGTCAAGGAGAAGAATTTTAGGTTCTACAATAAGCGCACGTATAAGCGCAGTACGCATCGCCTCAGAAGCAGAAAGTGCAACGGGACGGATGTGCTCTTTATGTTTGAGCTCGTACCTTTCAAGCCAAATGTTTGCCGCAGCTATAAGTTCATCTTCTTTGAGCACGGTGTGGTAGCGTAAAGGAAGTATAATGTTTTCAAGAACAGAGAGGTTATTGATAAGGCCTAAATTTTCAGCAACGTAGCCGATCGAAAAGCGTAGCATTTCCATTTCCTCAGTACGTCTTTGCGTAATTTGGTTTCCATAAAAAAAAATTGTTCCCGAATGCGGTAAATTGCGGCCAAGGATAAGCGACATTATTTGGCTTTTTCCGCTACCTTCGGGGCCCGATACAAGAAGTCCTTTTCCACGTTCGAGAGAAAAACTAATATTTTCAATCGTATCCCGAGCGGTAGCTGTATGGTAAGCTACATTTTCAAAGCGAAGTATTGCATCAGCCATGGACAACACTACCCTTTAGCGTTTGGCTTGTCGCGTCAAAGATTTTTAAGCGTACATGTTCGCCAGGGGTGGTTTTCAAAGAGGAATCGGGTAGAAAAATAACCTTACGCCCATTTGTCATACGTGCGACAAATTCCTGTACATTCCGCCGAGAAGGAGTTTCAACCATCGCGTCGACAACTCGGCCTATGTAGCGTTTGTTGTTCCGCAAAGACCTTTTGAGTTGCCTATCAATGAGTTCTGCAAGCCGTGCCTTTTTTTCTTCTTCGGGAACGTCGTCTGGATAAAGGCGCTTGGCGATTGTTCCTTTGCGTTCAGAATACGCAAACATAAAGGCGGAGTCAAAATCTGCCAATTCCATGGCGTCAAGTGTCTCGCGAAAATCGGCGTCGCTTTCTCCGGGAAAGCCAACGATGGTATCTGTTGAAATTGCTACGTCTTCAACACGCGTACGTATATTTTCTACAATTTTTAAAAATTCGGCTCGGGTATAGTTCCTCTTCATTCTCTTGAGGGTTGCATCCGACCCTGCTTGGAGGGGTAAGTGGACTTGGTTGCAAAAGCGTGGCTCGTGCGCCATTAAATCTATAAGTTCAATAGGGAAATCTTTAGGATGCGGGGAAGTAAAATAAATTCGTTCGATTTGTGTTTTTTGTAGTAGTATTTCAATTAAATTGACAAAACGGAACGATTCGTATGCGTACGAATTGACGTTTTGCCCTAAAAGGACAACAGACTTGACGCCGCGCTCGACGAGTTTTTTTACCTCGTCTGCAATGCTTTCGGCAGGGCGGGAGCGTTCGCGCCCACGCGTATACGGAACTACGCAAAACGCGCAAAAATTATTGCACCCGCGCTGTATAGTAACGAATGCAGTCGTTTTGTTTTCTCTGTCGCGCATGTGGTGCTCGAAAGATGGTACGATATCATCGTAGGTTTCTGTACGCGAAAGGGTGAGGAAGCTATGTTTTTTTTCGTCGTGTGTAGGTGCATCTTGAATGGCAGAAGCAAGGTTGCGTAAACCATCGGGTCCCATAATAAAATCAATTGGTAAATTTTCGTAAAGTAAATCTTCGCGCAAGTTTTGCGCCATACACCCCAAGACGCCAATTTTGGCTCCCTTCTTATGCAGGTGCCCCAGCTCGCGTAGGCGGTTATATACCTTTTGGTGTGCATTCTCGCGTACTGCGCAGGTATTAATAAGGATGATATCTGCTTCCGTTGCGCTTTGCGTAGGTGTTGCGTCGTTTTCCAGAATTTTACTCGCCAGTAACGAATCGTATTCGTTCATTTGGCAGCCGTAGGTTTCAATATAAAATTTTTTCATTACTTTAGCCTAAGTTTCTCTACCCGTAATATATTAAAGAAGATTTTCGAAACAGGCTGGAAACTTCTTTTTGGCTTAGGAAATCTTAAGTTTCTTCTTCGTCGCGTGTGCCGATGAGTAGTTCGTCTGGCGTATCGATAACCGCTTCGCCAATTTGTACAGCAAGCCGTGAACCAATACGCCCAGGGCGGCATTTAAATTTAGCGCGCTCTTCCACCTTGAAAATAAACTCTTCGCGGACGGTGGTTTTGGGCATTTTAATAATATTGCCTACTTTCAGGTTCATTATATCGTTGAACCCTAAGTTAACTACGCCAATTTCTACAGAAACTTGGACCTGCACGTTGTCGAGGCGACTTTGGATCATTGTGCGGTTAATATCGCTTTCGCCACGGCGGATGGACGAGAACCAGTACTGCGCTGAAAGTTTTTGGATGATTGGCTCAATGGTGATGTAGGGGATACACAGGTTCATCATTCCTTCGGCTTCTCCAATTTTGGTTTCGAGGGTAATGAGCATCACCATTTCGTTGGGGGGAACAATTTGTGCAAATTGGGGATTTGTTTCAATGGTTCCCAAGCGTGGGCGTAAATCGATAACCGTAGACCAAGCTTCGCGGAGGTTACCTAAAATATGGACGATAATACCTTCGATTACCGACATCTCGATATCGGTCAATTCTCGTGCTATTTTTTTACTAATATCCCCCATACCTCCAAAAAGGCGTTCTATAATGGTAAATGTAATTTGCGGGTCAACTTCCAATATCGCAGACCCTTTTAATGGATCCATGTTGATAAGCGAAAGCGTTGTGGGGTTTGGGATTGAGCGGATAAATTCTTCGTACGTAAGCTGATCCACCGACTGTACGTGTACGCCAACCATTGCGCGTAATTTTGCAGAAAGCGCGGTTGTGGTTAAACGCGCAAACGTCTCGTGCATCATTTGCACAGTACGTATTTGGTCTTTTGAAAATTTATCAGGACGTTTAAAATCGTAAATTTTGACTTTTTTTTGCTCGGCTTGCGTTGCAGAAAACTCTTCGGTTTGTGCGTCTCCCGAAGAGATAGCAGTGAGGAGTTGGTCTATTTCGTCTTGCGATAATAAATCAGTCATGTGTTTTGCTCCGCAATGAGTTTTCGTATTTTATTATCTTTCATGCACTTTACCTATTCTGCAAGACGCGACTCAATACCAGTAACTTGCCAAATTGTATCGCGCCTCGTCAAATAATATGTTGTCATATAATCGCGTTCAAAGCCTTCGACATCGCGCCGCGCACGTACGCGTACTTGTGCAATTTCACCGTTTTCTCGGGATTCTCCGCCCAATATACGAAACTTAAGAAGGTGGTGTGCCCCGCGTCCACTTAAATACTTGCGAAACTCACGTAGGGCTTTAGCGCGTTCTTCGGTAGAATCGGCTGTATAAAGTCTGGAGTATTCGGGGTAGTCGCGGATAATGTCTTTGAGTGAAATATACTTAAAGTACTCTGCCCAGTTTTTTGTATACTCTGCAGAAAGCATTAGGTAGATAATTTCCCGTGCGCTAACGCTTGGTAACTCTGTACTTGCATCTGTTGAGTTATCTTTTTCTTGGATTATTTCGCGGCTTTGGTCATAGATTATTTGGAGCGATGTTGCAGAAGCTATATTGTATCTTTGCGCTTGAACAGGGTTTGGATAAAAAAAAGCGGTTATATCCAAATTTTTTAAATTTTCTGAAAATGTATCCCAGTCGACGTAATCTTTAAGAGAAACTTTTTTCTCAAATTTCTCTCCTGAATGTAGGATAAGTTTACGCATCGGGTATGTTTCTCCCGTGTAGCGTGTAAAATGTGTGTCGCGCCAGTCGGATGTCCCGCGGTAATACATTTCTTCTTTGACGTTGAAAGATTTTCCTTTTTGGTCGCGAGCGATTACCGTAAAATTTTTCAAAGGATTTTCGTGTAGGTAAAGCGTAATAGGGTAAGGCCCTTCGTTTACAAGAGTAAGGTTAAAAAGGATATCCTCATTTTTTGCAAAACGGAGCTTATTCGCAGACAAATACAAACGAAGGCCGCGTGCGCTAAAGTTCTCTGTAGAATTTCCTTGTTGGTCAACTTTTTGGTGGCGTGGCGATTGTGCCTCAGATGCCGTAAAAAATGCTAAAAAAAGTAATAGCGATATTTTTCGCATATAGTTAAATATCGGATGGACTATGTCTCTTCAATGAGCGCTTTTTGCAGTTTATAAGTCGTTAAATGGGTGTCCGCACCCTCGTTAAATCGCTGGCCAACAGATTTGCGCTCTTTCTTTCGTCCGAAAGGGGACAAAATGCAAAACCAAAAAGATAGGTTATTTACGATGTACGAAAAAATGCTCCTTATACGCCGTTTTGAAGAAGCAGCGGCTAAAGCGTATGCAACGGGGAAAATCCGTGGGTTTTGTCACCTTTACATTGGTGAAGAGCCTGTGGCCGTTGGCGCAATCCAAAATTTGGAAGCGCACGATTACGTAATTGCGACGTACCGCGAACACGGGCATGCACTTGCACGGGGGATCTCCCCTCGGGAGGCGATGGCGGAACTTTTTGGAAAAAGCACAGGTTGCTCGAAAGGGTTGGGTGGCTCGATGCATTTTTTCTCTCGCGATCTTAATTTTATGGGAGGGCACGGCATCGTTGGTGGCCACGTCGCGGTTGCAACGGGTCTTGCGTTTGCCTCCAAATACCGTAAAGACCATGGAGTAACCCTGTGTTTTGTGGGGGAAGGGGGAACCAACATCGGCGGTTTTTACGAAGGTTTAACTTACGCCTCGCTTTGGAACCTTCCCGTTGTTTTTATCATCGAAAATAATTTATACGCAATGGGAACTCCACTTTACCGTTCGCAACCGACGCACGATTTAACGGCAAAGGCAAAGGCGTTTAATATGGTCTCGGAACGCATCGATGCGCTTAGCGTCGAGAAAGTGTACCAAACAGTAAAAAAAGCAGTTACACGTGCGCGTGCAGGTTTGGGACCAACACTGCTTGAAATGATTACGTACCGTTTCCGTGGGCATTCTATGTCCGATCCGGCAAAATATCGCCCTGAAGGCGAACTTGAAAAAATGAAAGAAAAAGATCCCTTGGATACAACCCACGCCAAATTAAAAAAGTGCGGCTTTACCGACGCACAGCTTGAGGCGGTGGGGGCAAAAATAGAGGAGCAAATTATAGACGCCGTAAATTTTGCAGAAACTTCGCCCGAGCTTAGTTACGAAGAAATGCAGGCATCTGTATTTGCATAAATTTTACCTTTTTACTCCTCGACAGATTAACTCTTTCTATCAGTTGTCCCTTGAAAGTGAATATTCTTACCGCTCTACGTAAAGCCGAGCTATATTTGGCTGCCATTTCTGTGTCTCTACTACTACTTACATCGCTTACGATTATCCTTGTGCGTATGTTTTCTTCTACGGCGTGGGCAGTCGGTCTTGTTGATTTACTCTCGCAGTATCCATCGCATTTTATGGTCGTTTCGGCTTTTTTAGGAGGCTCTATTGCAATTAGCCGTGGAGAGACGCTCAAAATTGAAGTTTTAAATAATGTATTGGGCGAAAAGGCTAAAAAAATAGTACAGCGGCTTGTTGCTTTTTTGGGAATTGTTTTCTTTGGAGCTTTTATTGCGATTGCAATACGCTATTTGACAGTCGATTATAGGCCAATGGTTGCGTTTCTTTACTTACCACTTCTTATCCTCATTTGGCTAAAAATTTTATTAGAGTTGTTTGTCATCCAACATAAGCCAATTTACGAGGCATAAATGTATTCGATGCCGCGTGCAAGCTGGACAGTAATACGCTTAGTCTGGATGCAGATAGCGCTATGCACGGCAATAATTGTCGAAAAAATTCTTTTACACAATTCTCAGCTTGCCAACCTCTTTGAACTTAATTTCAGTTCAATTTTTCCAGATGCCCAAGTGTGGCGTTTATTTACCGCAACGCTTGTGCATTTAAATCCATTCCAACTACTTTTTAACATGCTTGCTCTTTGGATGTTTGGCTCGGAGTTGGAGCAGCGCTGGGGGCGGGGTGTTTTTTTACGCTTCTATATTTTATGTGCGCTTGCGTCGAGCGCCACGTTTCTTGCTTTGGGTGCAGCGTTTCCCGCGATGCGTACGGATACTTTTTCTAATTCGACAGGAATAGTGTTGGCGCTCCTTATCGCGTACGCAATCTATTGGCCCGATAGGCAGGTATGGTTTTTCTTTTTGTTCCCGCTCCGGATGAAATACGTTGCGTTAATTACGGGTGTAATAGCAATCCTTTACGCAGTTTCTTCAGCTCCTTTTGTGTTGTCGGCAGCAGGCCATGTAGGTGGTCTTGTGTGCGCAGGGCTTATTTTGCTTTTAACAGGCGGCGAACCACACCGCCTTAACCGTCCGTTTGTGCTTTTGCAGCAATTGTTACAGCAAAAAAAGACACAACGCTTCCAAAGTAACACAAATATAGATGTAAACGCCAAAAATTTAGAAATACAGATAGATGCCATTTTAGATAAAATTTCACGCGGGGGCATGAAAAGCCTTAGCCCAGAAGAAAAACAATTTTTGAGGGCAGCTTCAGAAAAGATGAATCGCCCTAAAACTTAAATTTACTCAGGGAACGTAATAAATTCTTGGCGGTGGTTTTCGTCCCTAAATTTTAAATCTCCAGTAGGGTTTTGTTTCATTTGCTCTTCGACCAACCGTTTTAAACCGTCAAGTTTGAGTTCTTCCAAGTCTGTTTTAGGTTTGTAAGTCGAAATCTTACGGTACAACGCTTCCATCTCGTAGCGGTCGAAAGGTTCAGAAAACAATTTTTGGAGAAAAGCATAAATGGCAAGAGAGGATTCACCTGTGTCGGCAGCGAGAATTTCGTATGCCATGGCTGCACTTTTCTTTTTATCGTTTTTGAGCGCATAAAGTTCCATTAGCATTTTTTTATCGTAGAGGGTGTTGTCTTTTGCGTTCTGGACTACAAGATTTAAAATTTCGATTTGGCGGTCGAGCAGCCCACGAGTAGCGGCAAGCGCCGAAAGCTCACGTAAAAAGTCAGTATCATTTTTATAAAAAGGAAACACCTGTTCGTAAAGTAAATATGCCTCGTTTGTTAAATCGTACCTTTTTTCGGCGCGGGCAAGGCTCAATAAAAGCGGTGCGTTTTCTAAAGTAATGGTGCTTGCGATTTGTGCAGGTGTTGTCGATAAAATTTGTCCAAGATTTTTTATGCTCCGCAGGGTTTTTCCATCTGTAATAAATAAGTTGCAGCGGCCAAAAAAATTGAATAATTTACTCAGCGAAACAAGCGCTAAAGGCTCTGCGTAGTGCTCTAAGCTTTTTTCGTCTAAAATATAAACACGGTCTTCTTTAAGGACATAACATTCGTAAATGAAACGCAAAGTTAAAAAAGCCGGGTTTGCATCGAACGTTCCAATATTTTGCTTTTGCCATGCATTGTCGAGGTACAATTCATGTGGTAGGATATTGGTGTAGAGGCGCTGCGATAAATTTTGCCTTTCTGTTAGGATTGCCGTTATAAGCCCAACATCTGGTAGTTGTGGCTTATGTATGCGTAAAGGGGGGGAGCGAAAAAAAACGCGAGTAACCGAGTTAGAATATTTTTCTTGTACTGCATACCCCCATAGGAGTACTGCGATACTAAATAAAGCCGTAATCGTTCTGCGCCATTTTTTTGCGATATTAAAAAGAATCCCGCTTAAAAAGATTAGTATTAGTATACCTAAAAGAATTTGCATCCATTCGGATGCAATGTAGTAAGCGAGAATTGCACTAAAAATTGCAAGCCCTGCAAGAATTTTTTCTCGCCTTAAATAAATTTCATGGGATTTTCCAAAATAAATCGCTTCCCATAGCGCAAGGAGTAAATATGCTATTGCGCCGACGTAGGGGTAAGGTAAAAGGTTAAAAATAAAAGCGATTGCGCTAAAAATAATCGGTAGTGTGGTAAGCCCTTGTTGGATACGTGGGCGCAGGGTTCCAAATTTTTGTATAAGTAGCGGCAAAACAAAACCAATTGCACAGATGATAAGTATGTAAAGTAAATGTTCTCGGTTAAGCTCTAAAATAGAATGGAATGCTTGCGCCAGGAACAGGTATCGTAAAAAATCAATAAGTTGGCGTAACGTAAGTAATCGCTCGTGTACTATGGTAAATTCGCGCTGCGGTTGCGTACGCGTAAAAGCGATAACGGCAAGAGAAAGTATAATTGCCCAAAGCGGATTTTCCAAGTAACGCCCGACAAATAAAGAAACAATAATCCCTACAATGAGGTAAGGTTTAACTGTATGGAATGAAAATGCGTATCGGGATAACTCGTACCATAAATACAACGAAAGCAAAATAAGCGGAATGGGAAAGTAGAGTAATGCGGTTTTTGTATGGAAATAGGTGAAAAGCGTAATAATGCATGCGCCGACGGCAAAAGACACTAACGTTCCCAAAATAAATAGCTTCCAGCGAATACGCCCTTGGACTTTATAGAGCGCAGCGGCGAGAAATGCAATTCCAAAAAGGAGTAGTGCAAAAAGCGTAAGAGGAAATATGCCGCGAAAATAGGGGAAAAATTTTTCTAAAAGGTAGCGAAAAAAAAGAAAAAAAGTAAATCCCCACAAAAAAGCGGCAGAGCGAAAAAGTATATCTCTTGCGCCTATGGAGAAGCGCCAATCCATTTACTTGTCGGTCGCAAGGTTAAAACGCGTGACCCCTGCCTTGTTGAGTTCGTCCATTACAGAAATAACGACTTGGTACGATGAACGTTTATCGCCACGGATAATCACTTGGTCTTTTTCTTTATCTTTGAGTAACCCAACGACTCTTTTTCCTAAATCTTTAAGCGGTACGTTGCGCTCGTTGACATAAATTTGGTTGTCTTGGTTGATAAGAACTACCAGAGGTTGTGTCTCCGCAGCCTGTGAAGTATCCGATTTAGGGAGTTCAATTTTTATCGCGGGATTATTAGCGAGGGTTGCATTCATCAAAAAGTAAGTAACCAAAAGAAAAAGGATATCTACAAAAGGGGCAAGCTCAATCCCTGTACGCAGAGATAACCGTTTACGTGTACGTAACATTATTGAATTTCTTTGAGTGTTTGCTCAACCAGGTGCTCGCACTCATCCATAAGGAGATTCGTGCGCCTTACGTAGAAGTTAAAAAAAACAAGAGCGGGAATCGCAATCATTAGTCCTAAAGTTGTAGTGATGAGCGCTTCGTGGATACCAATGGTAAGCTGGCCAGAATGGCTGCTTGCTTGCGCAAAAGCGCTAAAGGCTTTAATCATTCCTGTGACCGTACCCAAAAGCCCAAGCATGGGGGCTAAAGTAGTCGTTGTTCCTAGAAAAGAAGTAAAGCGTTCTAATGAATTTTGTTCAATAAGGATTTCTTCTTTTGCAAGCGACAAAATATCTGAGGTGTTCGTACGGTTCTCTAAAATTCTAACAAGGGTTCGAAAAGCAGGGTGTGTTTTGTTTGCACAAAATATTTTTGCATCATCGAATTTTTTTTCGCGGATTAACTTTAAAAACGCACGTGCTTCTTCGTGGTTTAGGGGGGCGTTTAATCGAAAGAGGATGTAACCGCGTTCTAATGCAATGGTAAGCATCAAAACCGAAACAATAATAAGGATGATAGAAATGAGAGAGCTTGGTAAGCCGCCAATTCCTTGCGCGAGGTACGAGTTAAAATTATGCATACCGCAATTTTTGATTTTTGACTCTGACCGGCAACCGTGAAAATAGTTCCAGCGAGTTGGCGCATGAGGCTCCTCCCGGCCTGGCCTTAAGGGGCAATACCAAAATAAATAGTGACACGCTGCTTTGTGCTTAGAGGTTAAACTTATGGTGAAAATAGGCGTTGCTACTTTTATAAATCGGGTAAAAAATTTTGTGTTCGATACGTTATCCGGTAATTTCGATGAAACGAAAAAATTTCAGAAAAGGCTGCAATCGACAATCCAATTTGTCATAACTTCGGCAAAAAAATTTCTTGATGACGAAGTACTCCTACGGAGCGCGTCCATTAGTTATGCAATTGTTGTAAGCTTTGTGCCTACGCTTGTTGTTATTATGATGGTTGGAGCGCGTTTTATCAACATCGAAGAATATTTTGAGCAATTCAATGATATGGCGCGTTTAAGTGGAATGCAGGTAGATTTAGAGCCTTACTTTGGAGTTATCCGCAACCTACTAAAAAACGCAGGCGCGATAGGAGGCATTGGCTTGCTTGTGCTTATGTTCTCTGCGACAAGCGTACTTAGAAACATTGAAGATGCAATCAACAGGATATGGCGCGTGGATAGAAAGCGTCCAATAGTCCAAAAAATAGGCGGATTTATGATGGTTGTCATTTTTGGGCCTGTGGTTCTCGGTGTTGGTATAAGTTCTGCACAGTGGCTCGTAAAACAGTTTGCCTCACCCAATTTGGTGCAAGTGCGCGTAACGGGCGGTTCGGTACAAATTTTAGGAGATCAGCATTTGCTTTTGGTTGAAAATGAAAAAGGAAAACCTTTTCGTGAAAAAAATATTTTAAACGCTATTGATTTACAAGTCAATAACGAGCCAGTTGTTTTTAACGCAATGCGTAACGAAGTTATTCCAATAGATAGAAAGGAAGTGTACGAACACGCAGCGCGAGTGCAAAAAAAAGAACTTAGAGATTCAACATTTGTCGACTACGCGCAGCAGGGTATGCGCGAGTTTATTATTACCGGAAACGGAATTCTTTTGTATAGTAACGATAACGGAAAGACATTTTACGCTAAAAAATTTTATAGACAACGCCGCGACCATGCGGTCGAAGTTGCTTTTAGGCACATCCACTTTTTAAGTAACCGAGATGTAATTATAATAGGTGCAGAGGGTTTAATTTTACGTTCGCAAGACGCTGGAAAAACTTGGGTTCCCTCTTACCAACCAGGGGTAACAAGAGCTCTAAGGCAAATATCGAGACTACCAAGCGGTGCATGGGTTTTAGTGGGGGATGGAAATACCGCTTTAATAACAGAAGATAACGGAGCGACCTTTAAGCCGTATACCCAAATTCTTAACGCCGTACAAAACCAAAATGTTTCTTTTACAGGAATTGCCGTAACCCCAAAAGCAGGGTATATCGTCGGCGAAGCAGGAGCGATGTTTGTTACACGCAACAGCGGGATTTCTTGGGAACGTGTACAAATGGTGCAAACAATGTTTTTTGAAGACGTAGCAGTTGCAACCGATGGCACAGCTGTTGCTGTGGGGTACGATGGGCTTGTGCGCTATTCCCAGTTTTTACCCGACGGTACGATACAGTGGCATGCTGCCAATATAAGTACCTCCGAAGTTTTGCGTGCAGTACGGTTTTTTCCAAAAGAAAATCGCTTCATCATCGTCGGCGATAATTATTATATGATTTCACAGCAGATATCCAACGATAAATTGTCTTCACGAGAGTTTAGCATACTACAAAAATCGCCATTTTGGCGAAGACTCATCTCAGCATTAGGAAATATCGTTATTCCTTTTACGGTAATCTTTTTGCTTTTTTTCCTTATCTATAAAATAATTCCGTATACAAAGGTGTCGACGAAAGCTGCTTCTGCAGGCGCGGCAACAACGTCGATAGCATGGGTTATTTTCTTGGTTGTATATAAGTATTACGTGACGCATTTTTCTAAAGGTACAGCGGCGCTTTATGGAACACTTGCTCTTGTTCCATTAACGCTGCTTATGCTTTATATTTCGTCCCTTATCATGCTTTTTGGCGCGGAACTTGCTTTTTTTGTACAGTATCCCTTTTTGTTAAAGCTTAACCAAAAAAAACTGGATGACGAAAAACAAAAAAGGCAGCTTTGGTATGGTATTAGTCTACTCCACCGTTTAGCGCAAAGCTTTAACACGGGTAAAGTAGATTGTTCGACAAAGTCGCTCATTGAACATTGCGCTGGCGATCAAGAAGAGTTTTCCTTTATTATGGAGCGACTTAAAAAACGCGGGTACGTGACGCAAGGCGATGGCCAATTTTGGCTCCTTGCGATGAATCCCGACCGCATTGAAATTGGGGCGCTGGTTGAAGACCTCGACCCTTCGGATTATTCAATACCCAGTTACAGTAACCGTAATCCATTTATGAACACTGTCAAAGCGTATTTTGATAAGCTCGAAGAGAACCGGAGTAAAATTTTTCGTAAAGTTACCCTGTCTGATTTAATGCAGGCATCTTCTAAGGTAAAAAATTAGCGATTAGCATAGATAACTTTAACGCTTATTAAAGATTTTGTCGATACTACGGGTGTGGGATGGCGTCTAAAAACGGTAGCTGTATTTGCTTTTTTTAGCTTTTCATTACCCGTTTCGGCTACCCTACGTTTAGATTACTATTACGACCAATCGGGAATGTTTACAAAATTTTCCGATTGGATTCCCAAAAGGTTGCACCAATGGCAACCGCAATTTGTGGAAGATTTTTTTCTCTTGTATAGTTTAAAGCAGCTATCGCAACAAGAAGAGATTCGTCGCAACATTTTTTTTCTTAAAATTGCGTTAGAAAAAAAATTTCGCCATCCACGTGAAGCGCTATGCCTTATCCATAATCCGCAAGAGTACCATAAGTATCGGTTGCTTATGCACATGCATATCAATTTACAGATTATGCGTTCGTATTTACGTTTAGGTTCGCTCTTTGATAAACGACACCTTTATTTTTATAACCTTGATTTTGCTCCAGAGCTAAAAAATTCATTCGCGGTTGCAGAAGGCTATTACCGTGAATCGATGCAGTATTGGAAAAAATCGCGCGACCTTGCGCTTGAAGCGTCGTCGTATAACTTTGAAATTGATATGCCCGGACTTGAAACAATTCGCTCGGATATTTTAGCGGGTGATATTGATTACACTGTTTTTACAGCAAACCACCTTCTACGTTTAAAGCAAAAACAGCAGGAAGTGGATGCGTGGCTTGCCCAAAAAAATACTCCATAGCCTTTCAAATAACAGTTTATCCCCTGTCTTGTTTTTTAAGTGAAGATGCTATGCGCTTATTCTTTCGTTTCTGGCAAGTAGCACACTTTACTTTTATTTTGGCTCCCTTTTTGTTTGTTTCTTCGCTTATGGCGCATAGCGTACACAGCCGCCTCACCGATCCAGAGCTTCTTAAAAGGTTTGATAGCCTCTCGCACAAACTTATGTGCACCTGTGGATGCAACATGCCACTACACAATTGTAACCATACGGGGCACTGCAACGCTTGGCCTGCACGCGATGCACTGGATAAACTACTCCTTGAAGGGAAAAGCGACGCAGAGATTTTAGCGGGGTTTCGTAATGGTTTTGGGCCCATTGTAGAAAAGAACGAAGCTTTTCGAATGGCGCGGCAAAACGACTATGCGTATATGCTGGAAAAATTTCGCGATGGCTTTGGTTCGCAAATTTTAACTGTTCCTGAAACAAATTACCTTGCAATTTTTTCTATTTTAGGCGGTATTTTGTGCGCAGGTGTTGTCGCACTTTTTATCCGTAGCCGTAGAAAAAGACAAGCGACTGCCGAGGTGCATCCGCCCCATTTAGACGATGCGCGTAAAAATGAACTTCTGGAGAAGCTCTCAAAAGAAGACTACGACGATAAATTATAACTTTACCACGAATCGCGTAAAGTACGAATTTCTTTAAATACCGCGCTATCTGAAATTTCGCTTAAATCTTTTTCTATAAGCTGCGCCACACGTGCGCGGATATTGCGTAATGGAGTGCGCATAAAGGGGTTGTACTCCCTTTCAAGTTTTAGCGTGGATTGGTGCTGCATTTCATCGGCATCGCTTTGGATACGCGATCGCATTTCATGAGCGCGCTTATTTTCCGGTTCAATAAAAAGCGCAAAGTCAAGGTTGCGCATTGCGTAGTAGTGTCCCGGCATTACGATAAGGTCGGGTGAAAGAAGTTGCAAGCGCTCGTTGATTGTTTTGTACTGCTCGTCTAAGTTGGCGCTTGCCGACTTGCAGTTACCGCAGCCGCCGTGAAAAAGTGCATCCCCACAAAAAAGAAATCCGCCAATTTCGTACGCCAAGTGTCCAGCGGTGTGCCCTGGGGTTTTATGCACAATGGCGCGTAAGTCGGTTTTGTTTTGTATTACTGCTTTATCGTGCGTAGGGGTAACACTACCGGTTATGTAAGGCGCAGCCTCGGTTGAAGCGTAAATGGGTACAGAAAATTTATCTTGTATTTCGTGTGCTCGTGCTGCGTGGTCGTGGTGTTCGTGTGTTATTAAAATTGTTTTCAAGCGTAAATTTTCGCGTACGACAACTTTTTCAATTTCCTCTAAATCGAGGGGGTCAATGAGAAACGCATTTTTTTGCGCATCGGCAACAATGTACTGGTAGTTTTTTAAAGAGTTTCCAACCTGCCAGCGTAAAATTTGCATTTGAGCGTATCCTCCAAAGCCAAGCGAAGCGTCAGCTAATTTCTCATGCCTAAACCACGCTTCAAATAGCGTAGCGAAGCGTAGAAAAGAAGAATGTTGCCAGCTGTTAGAATAACAATAGATGGCCAAAGCGGTAAATCGGATGTCCCCAAAAATGCGTACCTAAGAGAGCTTACCATGTGCTGCACAGGGTTTGCCATTGCAATGTTTTGCCAAAATTCAGGAAGGCTTGTAAGAGGGTAAAAAATTCCGCCAAGGTAGGTTAGCGGGGTTAGAACAAAGCTGGGGATAAAGCTTACATCGTCAAATTTTTTTGCGAGCATCGCGTTTAAAAGTCCTCCCAATGAAAAAAATGCGGCAATCAAAAAAAGGATGAGAAGCGCTAAAACGGGATTTTCTAAATGCAATTTTAGTCCAGGCGCGATGAGAATGACAAAAAAGACAAGAAGTGCAACAAGGCCTCCGCGTACAATCCCGCCAAAGGCAAACCCCAAAACAATTAGCCATTCGGGAATAGGGGAAACTAAAATTTCTTCGATACTTCGTTGGAACTTTTGGCTAAAAAATGAACTCGAGACGTTACCGTATGCGTTTGTAATTACCGCCATGAGAATAAGTCCTGGAATAATAAAATTTGCGTACGAGTCTTTTCCCACTTGCCCAATGCGTTCCCCCATGAAGGCGCCGAAGATAAGAAGGTAGAGCGCTACGTTGATAACGGGGGGAAGCAGTGTTTGCGACCAAATGCGTACAATGCGGATGTATTCTTTACGTAAAATTGTATAAAACCCGATAAAGTCTGCTTTAGATATTTTCATACGACAGTTTTTTCAGTGAGATTTAAAAATAATTGTTCGAGGCGATTTGCTTTTTCGCGGATATTTTCGACAATAATTTTTCTTTTAGAGAAAAAATTGAAGAGTGTGTTCATATCTTGTTCGCGAGATACGGTAACTTCGAGGGTTGTGCTATCTATACTTTTAAAAATAAATTCCTTTGTGTTTGGTATTTGGGTAAGAGGCTTTCTAAACTCTACAATGTACGTTTGTTCGTTTAAATCTCCTAAAAGTTTCCTCATCGAAGTGTTGGTGATAATTTCACCTTTGTCGATTATTGCAATATTACGGCATAAATTTTCCGCTTCTTCTAAGTAGTGCGTGGTGAGGATAATCGTTGTACCATTTTTATTTAACGAACTTAAAAAATTCCAAATAAGTTTTCTTAGTTCAATATCAACCCCTGCGGTAGGTTCGTCCAGAATAAGTATTTTAGGTTCGTGTATAAGGGCGCGTGCAATCATGAGGCGCCTTTTCATTCCACCCGAAAGCATACGCGCCTGCATGTTTGCTTTATCAAAAATTCCAAGGTTCCTTAAATATTTTTCAGCACGCGTTTTAGCAATTTTAGGAGGAATACCATAATAGCCCGCTTGGTTTACCAAAATTTGCATTGGCGTCTCGAACTGGCTCAAGTTGAATTCTTGTGGAACAAGCCCCAAATACGATTTTGCGCGTGCAAGGTCTTTATCAATATCCGCGTCGAAAATTTTTACCTTTCCCGAAGTTTTAAGAACAAGAGACGCGAGAATGCCAATAAGCGTCGATTTACCCGCACCGTTTGGGCCCAGTAAAGCAAAAAAATCGCCTTGCCGAATTTTTAAATTTATCTCTTTAAGAGCTTCAAAGTTGTTCGCATATTTTTTCCGCAAGGCAGAAATCTCTAATGCGTATAGTTTATCTACCATGTTTTTTTTGCGCCATTTCTTCTGCGGCTACTAAAACTTTTTCTGCTAAATTTTCTTTATAGAAGCACTGCATTTCCCGCAAGCAAGTAGGGGAAGTTACATTAACTTCAATTAACTTTCCGCCAATGATATCAATCCCTGCAAAAAAAATTCCATGCTCGAGTAAGTACGGTTTTAACGCAGCACAAATTTTGCGGTCACCTTCTGTGATTGTCGTTTCAAGGGCTTTCCCACCAGATGCAAAATTATTTCTATGGTCATCTCCTGCATGGTGGCGTAAAACGGCGCCCAAAATATCCCCGTTGACAAGAAGTATCCTTTTATCGCCTTCCACCGCAGCGGGAAGGTATGCTTGAATGATAAGAGTGTGGCTAAGTTTTTGGAGGGTTTCAAAAACAACTGCTGCATTTTTATCGCCATCTCTTACAATAAAAACTGCAGAGCCACCAAAGCCATCGGTGGGTTTGGCGACGATAGTTTTATATTTTTTTAAAAATGCGCGGTACGCTTCAATATTACTTGTAATTAAAGTAGGCGGAGTAAATTCGCAAAAGCGTGCTGCCCAAATTTTTTCGTTAATCTCTCGAAGACCGCTGGGGTTATTTAGCACCAATGGTTGTTTTTCCTTTGGTGCTTCGGCGAACGCAGCATGAGAAAGAAGCCATGTGTCTGTTAGGTATTCGCTATTGAAGGGGGGGTCTGTACGGATAAAAATAATGTCAAAAAAAGACGCTGCACGCTCTTCGTACGAAAAAAATTCAAACGGTTTTTTGGGGTTGTCGAAAACTTTTACCTTGCGGGCGCGTAAAAAAAGTTTTCCGTCATTGAGTGTTAAGTCGCCACGTTCTAAAATAAAAACTCTGTGGCCACGCGACTCAGCTTCGAGCATAAGGGCAATTGAAGTATCTTTTTCAACGTGCAGTTTTTCTGGACTATCGATAAGAAATGCGAGTTCCATCCGATAAATTTTTAACGTGCTTGCGGAGATTCAAAAACGTTTTGCATATTTGGGCTATTGAGTTCTTCAATTTCTCTTTGGAGCGCAATCCCTGCCATGCGAGTAATTAGCGTAGCGACTTTTGTCGCATCGTCCCCACATTCACTAAGGGGAATTGGTTTAAAAAACATTCCTGTGCTGTTTAAACTTGAGCGTGCGTCTTTTTGCTCGTTAACACGCGCAAATTTTCCGATGAAGTGGTTGTTTGCAAGCATAACAACGCTTTCGGCAAAATAGGCGCCGTCTTTAACGGTAGTCGGAACTCCTTCTTGGACTAGATAGTTTTTAACCACGACGGAGCTTTTACCCTTGAAGAGTTTGTTTTTTTCTTTGCGGTTGATTTCCTTAATTTCAGAAGCGTTATCGAAAGATAGCATTGCCATCCCGTATGTTCCATGGTCAGATTTAAGAAACACAAACGGTTTCTCGGTTATATGGTATTCGGTATATTTTTTTTGGATTTCTTTAAGGAGTACCTCCGCTTCGTGCGCAACTTTTTCACGCGAAATATCTTCGTTGATATCGATACCGGCAATGCGCGTACCCAGAGGAGATAAAAACCACGGATCGACTCCAACAATTTTTCCTAACTCTGCGGCCAAATTGGCATAGTGGAAAAAATGCCGTGCTTTGCTACGCGTATGCCAACCAGCACGCCACGTAGGAAGCGTTGGCAGAGAAGTTTCTTGAAGCCACTGGGGCGTGCCCGCAGAAGAGTCGTGGTTCATAACAATTGCAGAAAAATTATTCAAGTGCGCTTTCGCCTCCGTAGGGTTTAAAAGGCTAACGATATTTCCGCTTGCACTTTGCAGGTGCGCAAACGTATTTGCATAAAGAGCGCCTTCAAGTTCAAACGCTGTTGTTACAGTTATTTTGTAACCTGCGTTTTCCAAAAGGGTCTTAAGGACATGGATATTTTCTAAATAAAAGAGGTTGCGTGTGTGCTCTTCTGACACAAGAAGCAAATGCGCACCTTGGGTGATGTTTTTTTTAGATAACGCCGCTTTAAGTTCCTTTACCGCCAAAGCGTAAAAACTGGAATCAAGGTTGTTAAACCCTGCAGGGTATAAATTTGCATCAATGGAAGCAATTTTAAATTCTGCATCGCGGATATCCGCCGACATATAAAGCGGCGCATCTTTTTCTAAAGATAGAAGCCATTCTTCAATGCGAGGAAGCGCTGTAATAATTTTATTTTGCAGCAAAATGTTCAAAGTTACTTTAGAAGAGATTCGAGCTCTCCTTGCTCGTTCATTTCTGTTACGATATCGCACCCACCGATAAATTCGCCTTTAACATAAAGTTGGGGTAGGGTAGGCCAATCGGAAAATTCTTTGATTGCATCGCGCAGTACGGGATCTGCAAGAACGTCGCGGGTAACGTAGTCGGCGTTGTGTGAATTTAAAATTTGAACCACACGCGCAGAAAAGCCGCATTGCGGAAATTCTTTTGAACCCTTCATAAAAAGCACAATAGGATTTGTTTTGACATCTTCGGCTATTTTTTCTTTGATTTCTTCAATCGTCATTTTTTACTCCGGTTTTTTTGTTTTTAATTGTAGTGCGTGTAGCTTTCCTTGGAGCGCTTTTTCTAAAGCTCCCATGACAAGCTTATGCTGTTTTATAAGCGGTAATCCCACAAATTGTGCTGATACCACTGTTGCCTCAAAGTGCAATCCGTCTCCTAAAGGGTTTAACACCTCGACCTGGGCATCTGGTAATTTTTCTTTTATAATGGCTTCAATTTCTGCGGGGGAGATCATACTTTTCTACTATGGAGCTACCGCCTTTGCACCGTAATTTTCGCGTAGCCAACGGATAATAGCGCTTGATTCGTAGAGGGGTTTGCCGTCGATGAAAAGGCATGGGACCTGTTGCATTTTACCAACACGCAAAAGTTCTTCCATCGCCTCTTCACTTTCGCGTATGTCGCGCCATTCGATATCCAAATGGAGTTCTTTGAGCGTATCTTTGACGCGGCGGCACGGGCCACAGCCATCAAAGTGGTAAAGGATTAATTTGTGCTCCATTGGCACAAATATACATTTTTTTTGTACTTTTGCACTTTTTTTGAAAAAAATTACATTTTTTTGCCAAAATTTGGACTTTTTTTTACCAAAGTGAGAAAATTTGGGTGTTTTCTGGTATTTAATATATAGAGGGTAATCCTCAAAGAAAAAAATGGAGAAAAAAAATGAAAAGTTCAAGAATGAGTTTCCAACAATTTATGGGACGTTTGGTGCGTGACCCACAGCTAAAAACAACATCGACAGGAAAACTGGTGATGACGTTTACTCTTGCGTATAACACATACGCCAAGACAGATGCCAGTGGTTCAACTGCAAACTTCCTTGATGTAGAAGTTTGGGAAAAACTTGCTGATTTCCACGCGCCACGCCTAAAGAAAGGTATGGAGATACTTGTCCAAGGGACATTAAAGCAAGACCGATGGGAAGACGCGTCGGGAAAGAAGTGTTCGAAGTTTAAGCTTATTGCACGGGCTCTCAGCGTTTCTGATTTGAAGCGCCGTCCCGAAGCCGAATTCGTCAAAGAGGCGGCGTAAGTACACTTTGGGGCTGTTTAATAAGTCGCTAGCGCGCCTATTATTCAGCCTAAAAAGTTAAAATTTTTTGTATTTTTTGGGGCTATGCCCCAAAAAATACAAAATTTTCGACTTTTTAGACCTTCTCAAATATAACCTATGCGTCGAGTTCTTGTAAACTTGTTACAAACCCATCAAGGGTTTTTTTCGCATCACCAAAAACCATTACACAGTTGTCTTTGTAAAAAAGTTCGTTTTCAATCCCCGAGAATCCAGGGCTCATTCCACGCTTTAAAACCATGACTGTGCGCGAGTTGTCCACATTGAGGATTGGCATGCCGTAAATAGGACTCGATTTATCTTCTTTGGCCGCAGGGTTTACAACGTCGTTTGCCCCAATAACAATCGAAACATCGGTTCTGGCAAAATCGTCGTTAATCGACTCCATATCGCACAAAAGATCGTAATCCACGCCAGCTTCGGCAAGAAGTACGTTCATGTGGCCGGGCATACGGCCAGCAACAGGGTGGATTGCAAAGCGCACGTTTTTACCTTTTTTAAGGAGGTAGTCCACAAGCTTTTTACTGCTATGCTGTGCTTGCGATACAGCCATTCCATACCCCGGAACGATAACAATAGAGTTGGCGATGTCGAGGATTGCCGCCGCTTCTTCGGCGCTTTGGCTTTTGATTGAACCTTTCACTTCGTGCGCTTCGGCGCTAGCCTGAACTGCGCCAAAACCGCCGAAAAGGACGTTTGTCATTGAACGGTTCATCGCCTTTGTCATAATAATCGAGAGGATTACCCCCGACGCACCGTCTAACGCACCTGCAATGATAAGTACGTTGTTGTTCAAGGCAAAACCCGTTGCACAACCCGCAAGCCCTGCGTATGCGTTTAAGAGTGACATAACGACAGGCATGTCCGCAGCGCCAATGGGTAAAACGAGGCTTACTCCAAAAACAAGTGAAACAACAGCAAGAACATAGAAAAGCATCGATTGCGAAGGATCGTAAATAAGGTAACCTAAAGAGCCTACAAGAACAGCAATGACTAAAACGTTGACCAAGTTTTGGCCTTTGTAACGGATTGGCGCACCGGGTAGAACTCCTTGGAGTTTACCAAACGCAACCATAGAACCGGTAAATGTTAAACCACCCAATACAACTTCCAAACCTACGGCAATCATAAGCCCGTGGGCATCGCCTGCAACGTGGTTGGTATAGTATTTAGTTACCCCAACAAGCCCCGCTGCAAGGGCGCCAAACGCGTGCGAAAGTGCAGTCCGCTGCGGCATAGCGGTCATTGGCGTATAAATCGCCATAATATAGCCTGCAATAGTACCGATAAAAAGGCCGACTAAAATCCAATCAAGAGTAACGATTTCTTGGTCGAGGAGCGTTGTTACAATTGCAAGCCCCATACCAATTTCGGCCATAAACATTCCCCGACGCGCTGTACGCGGAGAGTTCATAAACTTAAGGCCGAAAATAAAGAAGACCGAGGCAATAAGGTACGCAATGCCAATAATCAGCGTAATGTCTTGGTCGCCTAAAAAGGAGCTAAAAAACTTGCGGACGTAGTTGTCTATCATTTTGCACCTTCTGCTTTATTTGTGTCTTTTGTAGTTTCTGGCGCTTTTTCCTTTTTAAACATTTTAAGCATCCGGTCTGTAATCAAAAAACCGCCTACGACGTTTGTCATCGCTGCTGCGACGGCAGTGACCGCCATAATAATTGCCCACGTCGATGTGTCGGGGTTACTGTGATCCATTCCAGCGACAATAATCGCTCCCACGACCGAAATCGCCGAAATCGCGTTCGTTGCAGCCATAAGCGGCGTGTGCAAAAGGGGGGGCACTTTGTGGATTACGGTATAACCCACGAACGCCGCCAAAATAAAGATGTAGAGGGGACCTAGCGTATCCATTTGAACTCCTATTTATCGTTGTTTTTCATCGACCAGTTGCCTTTTTTACAATTTCAGAAACGGTCGTGCCATCACGGGTGACGATACTTCTTTTTAAAATTTCATCGGTTGCAAAATCGTGCACTAAAGAGCCGTTCTCAAAAAGGTACGTGAGTAAGTTTTCCATATTTTTGGAAAGCATACGGCTGGCAGCACTCGCCATCGTTGAGGTAATGTTTGCAGGCGCCAAAATTTTAACGCCGTTTACTTCAACAGTTTCGCCGTGTTTAGTAAGAGTGCAGTTACCCCCTGTTTCAGATGCCAAGTCGACAATTACCGAGCCGGGTTTCATGCTTTTGACCATATAGTCTTCGATGAGGATAGGCGCCTTCTTTCCAAAAATCTGTGCGGTGGTGATGACGATGTCCGACTTAGCAATGTGCTTGTGTAGTAGCTCTTTTTGTTTCGCGATAAATTCTGGCGATGCTTCTTTGGCATACCCTTGGTCGTCTTGCAAGTTTTCCGTAATTTCCATTTTAACAAACTTTGCGCCCAAACTTTCAACTTGCTCTGCTGCAGCAGCACGCACGTCGAACGCTTCAACAACTGCGCCCAACCGCTTTGCCGTCGCAATCGCTTGTAAGCCTGCCACACCCGCGCCCAACACAAACGCTTTTGCCGGAGGAATTGTACCCGCAGCGGTCATAAGCATCGGAAAAAAGCGGCCAAATTCTTGCGAAGCCAAAAGTACCGCACGGTAACCAGCAATCGATGCCATCGAGCTTAAAACGTCCATTGACTGTGCAAGAGTAATGCGTGGAATAAACTCCATGGCGAAGGTAGTCAGTTTTTTCTTTTCGTAAGCGTTAAGTGCATCGGTGCGGTGCAAGGGATCGAGCGTTGCAAAAAGCCATGCGCCATCTTTATATCCGTCAATTTCTTTTATTTCGGGGGGACGTACCTTAAGGATTGCATCAGCGTCTTTTAAGTCTTGCGCCAAAGCAAGTGTGGCGCCCGCTTCTTCGTATTCTTTGTCGCTAATAAAAGATGCTTCCCCAGCACCTTTTTCGACAACAATAGTAAATCCTTTGCTTTTTAGTTTTTTTACGCTTTCGGGAATAAGTGCGACGCGCTTTTCTCCTTGAGAAGTTTCTTTTGCAACTAAAAGTTTCATGCGGCTTTTCTCCGTTTTATAAGGTTATCCCATATTACAACAATGGGCGCTGCGACAAAGTTGGATGAATACGTACCGATTACGATACCGTAAAGAAGTACTTCCGCCAAGTCTTTGAGGCTTTCGTCTCCTAAAAGATAAATAGGTAGTATGGCAATAAGTGTCGTTGTTGTTGTGTTAATCGTACGCGTCAAAGACTGCATAATTGATTTGTCGACGACGTGTTCAATACCAATATCTTCTTTACCATGGATATTCTCGCGAATACGGTCGAAGATAACAATTGTATCGTTTATCGAATAACCTAAAATTGTAAGTAACGCAGCAATTACAGGCACAGAAAGCGGTATTTGCAATACACCGATAATCCCCATCGTAATTACAATATCGTGTAGTGAAGATAAAAGGGCGCCAAGGGCAAAGTTAAATCGGAAGCGAAACGCAACGTAGATAGTGATAAGGAGGAGGGCAACCAAAACTAAATAAATCGCATTTTTTTGCATGTATTGCCCAACAGTTGGCCCTACCTGTTCTGCCGCAGAAAATTCAATTTTAGGGGCATTTGGCGAAAGCAATTTCTTTTGGATCAAATATTTTGTGTAGTCGATTGCGTTTACAGGATAGCCAGCTTTTTCTAAATCTGCTTTTTCTGCGTTTGCGCGTGCGGTTAAATCTTGCTGTGTTTTACCGCCGATTTCTATTTTTATCCGATTCCCTGATGCTTTGTCGACAAGCTGCACAAGAGCGCTTATTTTTTCCTTTTCAAAAAGATTACGTAAGTTGTCTAAGTTTAAGCCTTCGACACGGGTAAGCTCAAGCTTAATTCCACCTGCAAAGTCGATACTGAGCGCGAAACCGCCAAATTTTTTGTAAGTAACGACAAACAAAGCTACCATTACTAAAATGGAGGCGGTGATATTAATCCACCGAAACCGCATTACATGAAAATTCACGCTTTACCTCCTACAAGTTTTGTTGCCTTTCGGTGCTTACCAAAACCAATGGAAAGCGATTTGATTTCAACCGAATACGCAAGGTACTCCATAATTGCGCGTGTAACGACAAGCGCCGTAAAAAGTGTTGTTACAATTCCAATAAAAAGGGTTACACCGAACCCTTTAATAGGGCCAACCCCTAATTTAGACGCCAAGATGATCGCGGCAATAAGCGTTGTTAAGTTCGCGTCGATAATCGTAAGCGAGGCGCGTTCAAACCCCGCAGCGACGGCAAGTTTCACCGATTTCCCCCGCGCAAGTTCTTCGCGGATACGCTCGTAAATAATTACGTTCGAGTCTACCGCCATACCCATGGTGAGCACCACCCCTGCAAGGCCGGGAAGGGTAATGGTAAAATCCATGAGGGCAAAAATAGCCGCCATAAGGAGTAGGTTAATGAGAAGGCCAACGCTTGCGATAAACCCCGAGCCATGGTAGTAAAGGAGCATATACGCAAAAACAAGTATAAAGCCGACAAAGATTGCCTTGAGTCCTGCGTCAATAGCGGCTTGGCCGAGGGTTGGCCCTACCGACCTTTCCTCTACAATGTTGAGAGGAACGGGAAGCGCTCCTTCGCGGATGACAATGGCAAGCGCCCGCGCTTCTTGCACGTCAAAATCGCCCGTAATTTGTCCTCGCCCACCCAAAATGGGGCCTTGTATACGCGGCGCGGAACGAATTTTATCGTCGATTGCAATTGCAAGAAGCTTTCCTTGGTTTTCAGAAGTAATTTTTCCAAATTTATCCGCACCCGCGCTCGTTAGTTCAAAAGAAACAACGATACGCCCATCTTCGGGGTTTCTGTCTTCGTAGACGTTCCGGCTCATCGCTTCTCCCGTCATTACGGGCTCTTTGTCGACTACAAGAAAACTTTCGGGTTCGAGGTGCTGCCCTTTATGCGTAATGTTGGGATTTTTACCGTACATAACCATAAGGCTGAAGGCTTTTGGCATTTTAATTTTCTCAGCAAGATTTTTAAGAAATTTTTCTCGTTGTACATCAGTACCTAATTTGGTGTATTCAGCAAAATCTAAGTTTGCAAGCTGCGTATAGCGTTGTTCTTCGCCTTGGGGATCGTGTAAGTGGTACGTAACGCGTGCGGTTGAAGCGATGAGCTGTTTAGCTTGGTCGGGGTTTGCAACACCAGGGAGGGATATTTCAATTTGTTCGTTCCCTTGGAGGCGAATTAAAGGTTCGGATGTTCCCGTTTGGTTAATCCTTGAAGAGAGGATTTGTAACACCCCTTCCATATCGCTCTTGCGCTTTTCGGGAGATAAATCGGTTGCTTGTTTGATAGAGTCAAGTTTTGCTTGGATTGACTTTTTTTCTTCCGCGTTTTTTTCTGCTTCTTTTTTCTTTTCGAGGTCTTGGACCATTTCTGGTGGATAAAGTTCTTTCATGCGGGCAGCGACCTTTTCAAAATCGCCTTCCAGAACAAGGTTCATCCCTCCTTGCAAATCAAGCCCCAATTTGAAGGGCTTTGCCTTCAAATTACGCTCCACCCACATTGGTTCCAACGCCATACGGGCTGCATCCACGCCTTCGATACGGCTAAGTTCGTTCAAGAATGCTGCTTGTACAAATTTCCCCGTAATGCTAAGATATTTTTCATCTACGCCTTTAGGGTTGCCAATGGGTTTTCCCATTGCAATTTTTGGAGTATATCTCCCTTTATAGTGGTCTTTTATGTATGCCTCTGCGCGAGAAAGCACTTCATCGCGTTTTGTTTCGGAAAAAGTTTCATTCGCGTAAAGGCGAATTGTCCTTTCCCCAATATTAGGCCAAATTAGCGCAACCGATAAACCGATTACGAGGATAATCAAAAAGAAACGAACTTGTACACTCACAGGCTTTCCTTAGTATTTTCTACTTTTAATTTTACGACCGATACTTAAACGATAAATCAAAAATACAACTGCAAACGCAGCGACAATCAAAACCTGCATCAAAGGCAGGCGTGAATTATTTGGGCTTTGCGTTTTTTCTTTATCCGCCGTGGTAGTTAAAGGGGATACGGCAGTATCATCAGGCCGTGGTATGCTGGATAAAGCGGGGGCCATCCCCTTTGCAGGCGTTCTTAGCGTAAAAGGATTGCTTTCAGGAACCCATTCGTACGAAGAAGATGCCAGCGCAGCGGTAGTATAGGGATTACCTACACTTTGTGTGGTTTCGTCGCTTGTAACTTTGCGCTTTTTATTCTTTTTACTTTTCTTAGTTTTAGCTGATTTTTTTTTCTTTGGCGTATCGGTTTTGGAACTATTTTTTTCTTCAGGAGTTTTTTGGGGTGGCGTTGTAGGTACTTCGATGTTGTCGTCAAAAATGTTTTGCGCTAAAAGCAGATTTCTACCGGTTTGAAAGATGGCCGTTGCGTACTGCGCGTACGGCGCAGCAAACAGAAAAATTAGAAGTACGACTAAATAACGCAACCGCAGTCGCTCACTTATGCTTTTTTATCTTTACTTATTACGCCGCTTAATGTTGAAATTGCGACTTCAACTTTTACGTCGTCTGCTATTTTGACAATCGCTAAATTTTCTTCATGCTTAATACCAACGATTGTTCCGTAGATGCCGCCAGCGGTAAGTACACGGTCACCTTTTTCCATTGCGTTCAATTGCCTACGCTTTTCTTTTTCTCGTTTTTGCTGGGGACGGATGAGCAAGAAGTAGAAAACCACAATCATGAGCACAGGGAGCGCAAAGCTCGAAAGAGTGCTCGACATGTCGGGCTGCTGCGCGTGTGAACCGCCATTAGGAGTTGTCGTTGTAGCTGTCGTTTTGGCCGGAGCGCCAGAGGGGGGTGTGCTTATGCTTGGAGCGCCTGTGACGGGTACGCCTGCGGCTTGTGCAACCGTAAACATTGAATCATTCATGAAGGCAGAAAGCATTCTTGACACACTGCGTCAATATTTAGGAGACTCTTAGATAAATTGTTTTATCCCAGCAAGTGCGAGTACCATTCCAAGAATTTTGCGCAAAATGTTATCGCTTAAATGGTGGCTACCGAGCCGTGCGCCAATTAAGCCGCCAACGAGCACCGCAGCTACGATACTTAATTCGGGAATTTTTACTATATTACCGGCTTTTTGTATCTCGGCAAAGAAGGCAAACAGTGAATTTACTAAAATAAAGAGCGCCGATGTACCCGAAATAGTCTTCATGTCCGCCCAACGCAAAAGTGCCAAAACAGGCGAAAGAAAAATTCCTCCGCCAACACCTATGATGCCAGAAGCAGCGCCAATAACAAGTCCAATCACTGGGGGGTAATAGCTACGGTAGCTTCTGAGTGGGTTATTATTTTTTGGGGTACGCAGAAAAATAAGCCATAATGCGGAATAACAGAGAAAAACTCCTAGTATGCTTTTATACGCTGCGGGTGAAATATTCATGCGTGCCGTTAAGTATGCCGCTGGGGCAGAGGTAATAGTAAAGCTGAGAAAAAGCCGCATCGAATAGTGGCCACGCAAAAGAAACTGGATACTGGCGACTCCTGATACGACTAAATTTAAAAAAAGTGAAGTTTGTTTAATCTCCGCGCCTGGAAAATTTAAAAACGCCATGAGGGCAATATAGCCAGAGGCTCCCGCATGACCAACGAGTGAGTAGAGTAACGCGATTAAACCAAAAAGAAGAAAATTCATTTTAGTGTAGGGCGCATGTAATTACGGTATCGGCATTTTTAGGCGGAAGAATCCATTCGAGTTTTTCGGGAGTAATATTTAGCTGTACGCATTCAGCCGCAACCAAGCCAGCAATCCACAAAAAGACATGACCGTAAAATTCATGCCCAGCAATTTGTTCCCGCTCGGCAATTGCTGTTACGAAGCGACCCAAATGCGCCGTAAGAAATTTTTGCCGTGCGTCTTTAATAACACTTACCCCTTCTTCATCTGTAGATATTTTTGCGTAACATTCGCTTAATAATAAGTGTGCATAAAACTCAAGCTCAACAGAAATATGGTCGTGCATTTCCCGGTCTTTAGAAGGCGTGCCAAATTTGAGGCCGAAAGCTTTATAGAAACCAGCAATATCGGCAAGCTCTGTTCCTTTTGCAAGTATACGTGCACGTCCGTACTCACTTTCGTGTAATGGGTTCGTATGCCCGTTTCTGTCGAAGATATCGATATAGTCGTGGCAAAGTAAGTCAAAACTTGTATGCTTTAAATAATGAGAAATTTTATGCCAATGGGGCGAAACAATTTCACAATGCTTAACAATCGCTTCATCTTGTAATAATTCTTTTAGCACAAAAAACGCTTCAACTGTGGGATAACCACACAATTGTGACGCAAGCCGAAACAAGCAGTGTTGGAGTAGTTCTTCTTGTATTGCTGCAGAATTATTTTGTAAGACTTCCATAGTTAAATTTTATTTTGTGGGTTTAAAAACAAGCGGCACCCACGACATTGTGAGCGACTTTCGCGAACCTATTTCCCCTTTACCGCCTTGCCAAACAGCAAAGGCAATAAAATTTTTACCCGCAGGTTTTAACTTTGATCCTTTTTTATACTCAAGTGGCCGTGTAACGATAACAGTCCATACACCATTTTTCCATTCTGCAAACGCCATGGAAAGGTGTTGTTCCATAACAGCGCTTGTGCCAAAACCTTCTGCTAAAATTTCGTCTATACCAAGTTTAGAATAAGATTGAGGATTCCCTGCTGCTTGGCCTGGCATATATTGGCGCTTTGCGGACTCCGAAATTTCGTGCAGTTTGCCGTAATCCTTGTAGTCCATGGTGTACATATCTAAATTGGCATTGGGATAAATGTCGGTAATTTCTTCTTTGCGTCCTCTTTCAATATCTTTCTGGTATTGCGCTTTCCAATGAAAAATATGTACTGGTTTTCCTTTAGCCCCCATGAAGACCGGCGGTGGATTACCTTCAATTGCTGGAAACTGTAGAGCCACCCCATCTGAGTATTTTCCCAAAGGACCTGCTTCGCTCTTTTCGCTATCTTCCCACTGTAAACGAAACTGGATAAATTTGCCATCAGAAAGCGCCTGAACGCGTATTTCTTTTGTTTGGGTTTTATCGGGTTTTGGCAATGCCATGGGCTGCGCCGTTAAAGATATAGTTGCAAGCTTTGCATTTTTCCAGTCAGCAATATCGGAGACAATCCCGGATAGATTTTTTGACGAAGGAGCAACTTCAATATCGGCGGCATTTATTTTTAACGGTAATGCTGTAAGAACAATACCTGTAAGCACTAAAACTTTTTTAAAACGCTTCATACATCCTCCTTGATTACGGTGTATTGTTACGCGTGGTGTCTATATACTTATCGTAGCTCTTACGTTCGATAAAAGGCTCCGACGTTGGAACTGTTAAAATTTCGCTACCTGATTCATCGAATGCAGTAACAAGTTGCTTATCCACTTTAAATTTATGGATAATTTTATCGGTACAACCCATGAGTGTGAATAGACCCTGAGCAACCGCATCGTCGCGAATTTTTTTATAATTCTCGATAGCGTCGCCGACGTTGGGACCAAACATCTGTGTTAAATATTTTGTATCAACATGGATGGGTGGTACGTAATAAATGTTCGGTTCAAGACCCAACTGGGAATAAAGCGGCAGAGCCAGTTTTTTCTTGTGTACCAAATAATCGATGGGGTTATCTTCACGAGCATTCTCGGGTGTACTGATAAAGCCCATAATACGGATTTTACCAATACAGTTTTGTACGCACATCGGCTGCTTACCTTGTTCTACAGCAGGGTAGCAACCAATACATTTCTCGCTAATACGCGTATACGGATTGTACATGGATTTCTTGTACGGGCATGCGCGTACACACTCTTGGTAGCCCTTGCAGCGCGATTGGTCGATAACAACGATACCATCCTCTTCGCGCTTATAAATTGCCTTGCGTGGGCATGCGGCAAGGCATGCAGGGTAAGTGCAATGGGCACAGGTGCGTGGTAGATAAAAAAACCAATTATCGTGCGGTAATGCGTATGCACACCCACTGGGCACATTTCCAGAGGCATCGTCTTCGCCAATATTGGGGTACATCCAATCTTCATCTTCGGGGGCAAAATGTACTGCAATTTCATCCGAGCCCTCAGCAGCTTCAAAAATTGTTTTACCTGCGAGGGATTTGTTTTTTTCCCATTCTTGCGAACCCATTTTTTCTAAAACGTGGACATCCCACCCCAAGGGAAAGCCCCCCCATGGCTTGGTTTCAACATTGTTCCAGAACATGTACTCCTGCCCTTTGCCACTTGTCCATGTCGTTTTACAGGCAAGTGTGCACGTTTGGCAGGCAATGCACTTATTGAGGTCAAAGACGATTGCCCATTGCCGCTTCGGGCGGTTTTGCTCGTAGCGGTATTCCATCTCGCGCTTAATTTGCCAGTTTTTAACTTTTGCCATAACCTCTCCTTAGCTAAACGACTTTTAAAAAACCGCCAACCAAATAACGGCGCATTGCAGGGTTTTCGTATGTGGGCCTAAAACCAAGCGCAGCAGGTCGCCAAATTTTACCCTGTAGACCACCGTGTTCCGCTTTTGTAATTTTTACAAACGCTTCGCGGGGAGCTCCATTGGGGCAGTGGATATCGGGAGCGAACCCTTTTTCTAAACTTTGCCCAAACATCTCTTTATGCACAAGTGAGTCTGTCATCAAAGTAGGGCGCATCCATGCGCGTGTTGCACTTTGGTGGCTGCCATAACGGTACATCGACTGGTAATTGGTATCAGGATTTTTCGCAAGGCCAATTTTACTTGCCTTTTGCCCTCTTACACTACCAATAGTCGCGCCGTACATATTGTGCCAAGTACGTGCAATACCGCGCGGTGTACCGGGATAGTAACGCGCACGTAAAAGCAGGCGTGCAACTTCAAATTCTTCGCTTCCTTTTTTGTAACCACGGTACGGCCTATCTTCTGGATCGGCATCGATGTAGACGTAATCGCCGTCTTCAACCCCCAATGCTTTTGCGTCTAAAGGATTGATATCGACGTAACCTTCGACTACCGATGGCATACGTGCATCGTGGCGGTAAATATCGCCGAAAGGCCCAAACCAAACCGATGTGTAGTCTGTATCGACAGGAGTTGAGTGCGCACCATGGCGGTATTTAGGGGTGTGGTAGACATGCGTGAAACCACGGCCTTTCAATGGGTGCGAAGAATCTAAAAGCTCTTTAACCGTAACAATAACGTTTCTAACCTGTCTACTTTCCGTTGAAAGATCGTTTTTGCTAAAACCGTAATCGTCTGGAGATAGTGGGCGGATTGCTGGGTGCCGCGTTGCAACAATAACATTCGGTTCGTGCGGCGTTGAATCAATAGGTTCTCGGTAAACAATTATATTTTCGCCACTTTCTTGGAATTCTTTTTCGGGACGATAAAACTCCAAACGGCCCGACTTTGTATACCAAGGTATTTCTCCTTTCGCTTGTTCGTAAGACGAAATTCGGGGATACGTACGGTTATTCATTAGCGTGGGGATTCCCTTTTTGGCATTCGTGTGGAGTTCACCAAAATCGTATTCACGCAGCGTGGGACTATTATCAATAATTCGTTGTAGGTATACGCCAACATCACCATTTAACGCGAATTTCCACATGTCGGTCATGCGGTCGTCGTCGATGAGTTTTCCCAGTGCTTTGGAAATTTGTGCAATAACTTCAATATCTGATTTTGTGTCGAAGATTCTGTCTATTGGCGTTTCGGGATAAATTTGTACGAAAGGATTTGTGTACGAGGCGCACATATCGGGCACCTTGAATTCCGCCCAACTATCGACGCCGTAAACAATATCGGAATACTCGCACGAGCCTGTCCACCACCAGTCGGAATAAGCAATGAATTCGAGTTTAGGTAACGTGTTGTTGACGACGTCGTAGTGCCATTTGGCGTTACCAATTACCGAATTGGAATTGTTGAGCCACATAGCCTTCGTTGGCGTCGGCATGTGGTTTTCGGGTGTGAACTGTTTGTTACCGGCACGTAGTGGTCTATCACCGTAATTAAAATAATGTAGTGATTCGTACTTCAAATACTTTTTAACTTTGAGCTTACCGCCAGCTCTTGTCTGTACATTAAACGGATCTTCTGTCGCATAAACAGGTTCTCCGCCAATAAGAGAAGAGCGGTAGTTTCCAGAAAAGCTGCCTACGTTTCCTCCGGGAAAACCAACATTGCGCGTAAGCGCTGCAACCAAGAAAATGGCGCGGTCTTTAAGGTCGGCGTTAAAAAATTGGTTTGGCCCCATACCAGTTAGGATAAGTGTTGTTTCAGGGTTTGCAGCAATTTCGAGAGCAAGTTTTTGGATTGCTTGCGCAGTCGTTCCCGTGACCTGTGCTGTTTTAGCAGGAGTGAAATTTGCATCAAGGTATTGCTTCATGAGGTCAAAGACCGAGCGCACCTTGACTTTTTTTCCATTTTTTAAAGCTACTGTTTGGTCTATATTTAGTTCGGGATGGATTTTTTTCTTTGCAAAACCCGGTCCCCAATCGTCGCGTGTTACAGCAACGAGTTTGCCGCTTTTTTGGTCTACAACGACAAACGCTTGAAAATCGCTGAGTAAGTTTTCAGGGGCGTATTGTTGTTTCTGTTCGTAAATTTTGGGTGGTTTTTCTCCCGCCTTGAAAGTGCCGAGATTACGGGGAGGAACTACTTTGTAATCGTCGATACAATCTTCAGGACGCAAAAAATCTAACGTATCAAGGCGTACAAGGAAGGGGAGATCGGTGTTATTTTCGACAAAGGTTTTGTCGTATTTTTCTTTTGCAATAATAACCTGAGCAAGCCCCAAAGCGAATGCAGGGTCTGTACCTGGACGGATGACTATCACATCGTCGGTTTTAGACGCTGTTGCGCTATATTCAACAGTCACAGTGACTGTTTTAGTACCCTTTAGCCGTGCTTCTGTGAGCCAGTGCGAATCGGGCATTTTAGTTGTAATCCAATTCATTCCCCAGACGATGGCGAGTTTGGAATACTCGACAGCAGAAAGCTCAAAATCACTTGCCTGCATTCCAGTGACCATGGGATGTCCCGGGGGAAGGTCAGTATGCCACGAAAAGCTATCCCATCCCCGTGCACCCAGTGCTTTATCTGCACCGACACCACGTAACTTGGCATCCAGAAGCGCAAGCATGTTCGCAAAACGGTAAAGACCAAAAATACGGGTAGAGCCTAAAAACGCCATTCCACCGCGCACCTTGATAACCTGCGTACCCGCTCCATGCGTTGCTTTCACCATATCGGCGTCGTAGCCTTGTGCGAGTAATTTTTTGGATCCCTGTTCACCTGTGTATTCTTTGGAAATATTGTGTAGCGCTTTTGCAGAAATTGCGTACGCGTCTTTCCATTCGATGCGTTGCCATTTATCTTTGCCACGTTGGAAATACTTTGCGTCGGGTTTACCCGTAGTAGCATCGCGTGGAAATCCGGCATCTACCCAATCTTTAAACCCCTTGCGTATCATCGCTCCTTTAATCCGCCGGTCGCCGTAGATGCGCCGAACAAGCGCAAGTCCTTTTTGGCAAATCCGTGGATCCCAACGGTGCGACGCCTTGTTGCCGTAGAGGTCTGTCGCTTTACCATAACCAAAAGTTGGGCCTATCCGCGTAATAACGTCGTTTTTGACGTAGGCTTTTAAAAGGCAGTTATGCGTGTCGTTGGGGGCGCAAAGGAATACAAAAGTGGAATCTTCCTTAAATATATTACGGTAGACTTCTTCCCAGTTACGGTTTGGATAGCCTTTAAGCGGATTTTCAATGTGGAGCGGTTCAAAATAGCGCAGAGGCGTTTTTTTACAGTAAGCCAAAAGAAGTGTAGCTGTAAGTGCCGCAGTGCCTTTGACAAAATCGCTGCGGCTCATTTCGCGGTCGATAGGGGAAAGTTCCTTCTTGGGTTTATTTTCCAGCGGCATAAGCGCCTCCTTAACCTGTCGTAACTGTAATCTCAGTTACTGGAAAACCTCTTGCGGCATTCCAGCCGAGTTAAGGGCAAACAGGTCGACGAAAGGGAGCGTCAACTAAATACCATACAAAAAGGTCAATTTATCTTTTTTCCTTGACGGTGTGCATAGTGTGGTTCACGTGTGTGTTAATGGCTTTATTCGTATAAATTTTTTATACGAATAAAACTAACTTTTGAAATACGTACGAGAGGCTTTTATGATGCTTAATTTGAGCTACTCGATTTATAAGAGTATTGTTGGGGTGTGCTTTATCGCATGGGGATTAACCGGCAGCGGTATAGTTTTCGCCGAGAGGGCTGGAAAAACGATTTTTGAACAAAGATGCGTTGCCTGCCACAACATTGGTGGTGGCCGTCTTGTTGGTCCTGATCTTGCAGGAGTCAATAGTCGCCGCCAGGAAAGTTGGCTCTTAAAATTTATTAAGTCATCACAGACAGTTATCAAGTCTGGCGATCCTGAAGCCAAAGCGCTCTTTGGTGAGTTCAAAATTGTCATGCCAGATCAAACGCTCTCTGATGCGCAAATTCGAGAGATTTTAGCGTATATTAAAGAAGCAGATACCGCAAAGTCTCCATCTGCGCCACCAGGTACCGGCGCTGCACGCGAGGCAACATCGGAAGAGATTTTGAGAGGGCAAGACCTCTTTCAAGGAAAAATTCGTTTTTCGGGCGGCGGTCCTTCTTGTATTTCATGCCACAATGTGGAGAGCCATGCGGTCTTTGGGGGTGGAATTCTCGCCAAAGAGCTAACCACTGTCTATTCCAGAGTCGGCGCACAAGGCATACGCGCTATTTTAAGCAATGCGCCCTTTCCGGTGATGAATGCAGCGTTTGAGAATAAACCAATTTCAGATGAGGAAATTCACGCGCTAATTGGCTTTTTGAAGCTTGTGGATAAAGAAAATACCATGCAACAACCACGGGAATATGGTTGGGTCATGTTTGGCGCGGGTTCGGGAGGGGTCATTATACTTTTCGGATTTTATTCATTATTGGGATTTCGCCGAAAACGTGGCTCTGTTAACCAAGATATTTACGATCGGCAGGTGAAGTCTCAATAAGTTATGTTTGGTTTAGGTTGTAAAGAATGTACTGAAGCTTAAGGAGAGTTATATGGGCTGGATTAAAGACATCATTTCCCCGGAAACACGCAAATGGGAAGAATTCTATCGTAATCGCTTTCAGCACGATCGTATCGTGAGAAGCACCCACGGAGTGAATTGTACGGGCGGTTGCTCGTGGCAGATCCACGTTAAAGACGGCATCGTAGTATGGGAAACGCAGCAGTTGGATTATCCACTTCTCGAAAGCAATCTACCACCCTACGAACCACGCGGTTGCCAGAGGGGGATATCCTACTCTTGGTATCTTTATAGCCCGCTTCGCATCAAATACCCCTTGATTCGCGGGGCATTGATTGATGCGTACCGCGCAGAAAAAGAAAAAACAGGCGATCCGCTCAAAGCGTGGGAAGCCTTACAAAAAGATACAGAGAAACGCAAGAAATACCAGAATGCGCGAGGCAAGGGCGGCTTCAGAAGAGTCAGTTGGGATGAAGTTATGGAACTTATGGCCGCCGCGAATCTTTATACGGCAATGAAATATGGCCCCGATCGCGTAATTGGTTTCTCGCCGATTCCTGCGATGTCCATGTTGAGTTATGCGTCGGGTGCGCGGTTTCTTCAACTTTTTGGCGGTGTCAATCTCAGTTTCTACGATTGGTACTGCGACTTGCCCACGGCATTTCCAGAAATTTGGGGAGAGCAAACCGATGTCTGTGAAAGCGCCGATTGGTACAATGCTAAAATGATCGCAGATATGGGTGCTTGCTTGAATATGACGCGAACGCCCGACTGCCATTTCTTTGCCGAATCGCGACACAACGGTACGAAGGCAGTGGTATTTTCACCCGACTTTAGCCAAGTCTGTAAGTACGCAGATCAGTGGGTACCTCTGCATGCGGGTAGCGACGGCGCGTTTTGGATGGCTGTTTCGCATATTATTCTTAAAGAGTTTCATCATGAAAAGCAGACGCCGTATTTCTTAAAATATTGTAAACAATATACGGATAGCCCTTACCTCGTTGTCTTAAATAAAGAAGGCGACCATTACACGCCCGGCCGACTTCTACGCGCAAACGAGCTGGCTCAATTTAAAGATATTGAAAACGGTGACTGGAAATTTGTCAATATCGACGAGAAGTCGGGAAAATTCGTCGTTCCCAAAGGTGCAATGGGGCACCGCTGGAGTAAAGAGCTGGGTAAGTGGAACATGAAGCTTGAAAACTCAACCGACGACAACCCGTATAACCCATTCCTGACTCTCCTTAAGAGTAATGACGCGGTATTGAATACCGAATTTACAGAATTTGGATTGGATAAGAAAGCAATCCGCGGTGTTCCGGCCAAATACGTTGAAACGACGCACGGCAAAGTCGCCGTGGCGACAGTCTACGATCTCATTATGGCGCAATACGGAGTCGCTCGTGGTCTTTCGGGAGACTATCCCAAAGACTATACTGACGAAAATGCCGCCTATACCCCGGCGTGGCAGGAGGTTCTTACAGGCGTAGATTCCGAGACAGTTATCCAGTTTGCTCGCGAGTGGGCGAATACTGCAGCGGTGACGGAAGGAAAGTGCATGATTATCATTGGCGCGGGGATCAACCATTGGTACCACGCGAATTTGATGTACCGCGCCGGAGCGATGGCACTCATGCTTTCGGGCTGTGTAGGCAGAAATGGCGGGGGACTTAACCACTATGTGGGGCAAGAGAAATTGGCTCCCGTCGATTCGTGGGGGACAATTGCCTTTGCTAAAGACTGGCATGCAGCCAGTCGGCTTCAACAGGCACCTCTTTGGCACTACATCAACACCTGCCAGTACCGTTATGATGGGCAATATTCACAGTATAACACGGTTCCCGAAAATGAAATGACGGCCAAGCATACCGCCGATACGATCTTAACTTCGGTACGCAACGGCTGGATGCCGTACTATCCGCAATTCAAACAGAATACTCTAGATCTCGGCCGCGAAGCCATTGCTAACGGAGCCAAGAGCGACGACGATATTAAAAACTATGTATTCGAGAAGCTAAAATCCAAGAAGCTTGAGTACTCGGTTGCGGATCCAGAAGCCGAAGAAAACCACCCCAGGGTTTGGTATATCTGGCGGGGAAATGCCATTACGGGCAGCATGAAAGGCCATGAGTATGCTTTCGAACACTATTTGGGTACACACAGTAATTTGATTGCGAAGGATTCAGAACAGCACACAAAGGAGATGAAGTGGCACGACATTGCGCCTAAAGGAAAAATGGATCTAGTTGTCGATCTGAATTTCCGTATGGATTCATCGGCGCTCTATTCGGACATCGTTCTTCCCGCCGCCTCGTGGTATGAGAAAGCGGACATGAATAGTACTGACCTGCATTCATTTATCCACCCCTTGTCTGCTGCGATTGCGCCAGTTTGGGAGTCGAAGACAGACTGGAACATCTTCAAAGAACTGGCCAAGGTAACGAGCGAAGCGGCTAAAAAGTATTTACCCGATTTGCAGATCGATATTGTTGCTTCGCCACTATCGCATGACTCGGCCGATGAGATTACCCAGCCGGCAGTGAAGGACTGGTATAAAGGGGAATGCGAACCAGTCTTAGGTAAGACAATGCACAAGTTAGCTGTCGTCAGGCGCGACTACACTAAACTTTACGAGAAGTTTATTACCTTGGGAGAGAACGCCAAAACCAAAGGACTGGGGGCACACGGGAATCACTACCTCTGCGAGCAAGAATATAACGAGATGCTCGAATCCAACCACTTTCCGGTTGAAAAAATTGATGGAAAAGTTTATCCATCTTTAAAAGAAGACACCTCGGCGCTCAATGCAATCTTGCATCTTTCGACGCTAACGAATGGCGAGCTAACCGTTCGCGCTTACGAAAATGTAGAAAAGAGAACCGGTTTGAAACTAGCAGACTTGGCTGAGGGCAGCAAAGACGTCCGTTTTCGCTACGCAGACCTCCAGGCTCAGCCTCGTCGCTACAATACATCGCCACTCTGGTCGGGGTTGATGAATGACGGTAGGGCGTATTCCGCATACACTTACAATGTCGAGCGGCTTGTCCCTTGGCGAACCCTAACGGGACGCCAGCACTTTTATTTGGATCACGACATGTACATCGCGTACGGTGAGCATCTTCCGACGTATAAGCCATCACCAAAACCCGAAGTCTATGGCGATTTAAAGGAGACACTTAAAGAAGGAAAAGCAAAGGTCTTAAATTGCCTCACTCCCCACGGAAAATGGCATATCCATTCAACGTATATGGACAACCACCGTATGCTGACGCTTTCGCGCGGCTGTGAACCGTGCTGGCTCAGCGAGAAAGACGCTGCCGATTTGGGTATCAAGGACAATGACTGGGTCGAGGTTTATAACGACCACGGAGTCTACTGCACGCGTGCATGCGTGAGTTCGCGTATCCCAAAGGGTGTGTGTATCGTGTACCATATACCCGAGCGCACCGTTGGCATTCCAAAGTCGCAGGTACGCGGAAACAAACGAGCCGGTGGGCACAATAGTTTTACACGAATCCATCTGAAACCAAACTACCTTTGCGGCGGTTATGGCCAGTTTTCGTACCATTTCAACTACTGGGGCCCCATTGCTCCGCAACGCGATACGCACGTTACGGTTAAGAGAATGGATAAGGTCGTCTTTTGATGAGATAGGCTATTAAGGGAGGCAAGTTATGGATATTCGTTCGCAAGTTTCAATGGTTTTTCATCTCGATAAGTGTATTGGTTGCCATACCTGTTCCATTGCGTGCAAAAATATTTGGACTGATCGCAAGGGCGCCGAATATATGTGGTGGAATAACGTCGAAACCAAGCCCGGCACGGGCTATCCAACAAAATGGGAAAACCAAAATATTTATAGGGGTGGCTGGGAAAAAAACGGGGACGGCATTCAACTCAAAGGCGCTGGAAAACAGAAAGGATTATTGAACATCTTTCATAACCCGCATCTACCGGTGATTGACGATTATTATGAGCCTTTTACCTATAAGTATCTTGATTTGATTGAGTCCCCTGCGGGGGATGACCAGCCGACTGCACGTCCCGTATCACTAATTACAGGAAAACCCATCGACATCAAGATGGGGCCAAACTGGGACGACGATTTAAGCGGCACTCCTGACTATGCCCGAAACGATCCGAATTTGAAAGATCTTTCACCAGCAGAACAAGAAGCTATGTTCCAGTTGGAGCGCATGGCATTTTTTTATCTCCCCCGAATTTGTAACCACTGCCTAAACCCGGCGTGTGTTGCGTCGTGCCCTTCTGGCGCGATTTACAAGCGGGGTGAAGATGGGAGTCTGTTGAAAAACTCAGCCTTTACAACAGATACTTGTTTTTGACCAAAATTTTTAACATTGCTTATTTCTTTTATAAGCTTTTTGACATATATAGGCATAAGTGCTATCATGCTGTCTGATAGT
>JABARV010000010.1 GCA_019186965.1 Turneriella sp. | reverse complement strand
ACCGTGAACCGTCTGCGGGTCTCCGCTTCGGTGCGCAGTCGAGGAGCCTGCCCCGTGAACCGTCTGCGGGTCTCCGCTTCGGTGCGCAGTCGAGGAGCCTGCCCCGTGAACCGTCTGCGGGTCTCCGCTTCGGTGCGCAGTCGAGGGGCCTGCCCCGAGCGCAGTCGAGGGGTAAACCACCGCATGCCAACCTTTAACACCAACTGCTGAAAAAAACACGAGGAGCGCCAACAGGAAAAGTGTAGCCATTGCGAGTTTAAATCCTAACGATAAATCGCGTTGCGGATTTTTAACTTCTTCTGCCATGTTTGCCACACCTTCAATGGCAAGAAAAAACCAGATTGCAAAAGGTAATGCGCTCAAAACTCCCCACCATCCCGACGGTAAAGGATCACGGGTAAAATTAACCCAACTAAAGTGCGGTAGTGTAAGTCCTGCAAAAAGTAGCAACTCGACAACAGCAAGGATTGTAATAAAAACTCCAAAAAGCGCAGATTCCCTAACCCCCCAAATATTGAGCGCAGTAAAAAGGATATACGCTAAAATTGCAAACATGAGGGAATGTACGCTCGGAAAAAAAAGCGTTAGGTATGCGCCAATAGCTGCTGCAATTGCAGGTGGCGCAAAAACAAATTCAATATTTTGCGCAAGCCCCGCGAGAAATCCGGCATAAGGCCCCAAAGCGCGTTCGGTATACACAAACACGCCCCCTGCACGGGGGATTGCTGTCGCAAGCTCTGCGTAACTTAAAGTAAAGCAGACGTACATAAGCGCGATGATAAGCGTTGCAGCAAGAAGCCCGTATGGCCCACTTTGGGGTAGGCCGAGGTTCCAGCCAAAATACATTCCCGAAATAACATAACCCACACCCATTCCCCATACAGAGAGCGCCCCAAGGCTACGCTTGAGTTGGGTTGAGCTCTGGTTTTCCATAGCTATACTTAGTCGTACGTAATGCTTCCTGCAAGCCCAACGTAAAGGTTAGATACAGGCGCATCGTCGAAAGGGGCTGGCCCTGTATCCGATACACGCCCGTAGTAAAAAACTCCCGAAACACCGTAAGTCCACTTTTTATAAAAGGGAAACTCTTTGCCAACCATGAGTTGGCTTCCCCAACCGTGGCGGGTGTACATACCCACATCACTTCCATAGACAGAATACCGGTAATAATTTTGTGCGAGGGATCCTGCGAGGGAAACAAATATTCCGTTATTCATATAGTATGCAAGGCCAAACCCAAAATCGAACAAGGTTTGCATTTTGTACTCTGTGTCGATTTTAAGATTTACTGTTTTTGCCTTTGGGCTGGGAGCGACAGAAATACCTGTAAATCCGAATACCTTAAGGGAAGGTGTAAGCGCTCCACCCAGTTGTAGGTAGGCTAAGCCACTAAAGCCTGAAAATGAAATTTTTATATCTTCAGTAGCTTCTGAAACAGACGAATACGCTCCGCCTGCGAACGCTTTTACATAAAGACTTTCGCCGCCTAAGGAATACAAGGACGACACATAAAAAACGAGTAGCGCGACGACACTAACTCGAAACCATTGCAACATAATTTGTTTATTCTCTCTCCTTTATATATATCGGCCAAAAAGCAAAAGAGGCCGTTTTTTTATACCATACTCGTTGCCGTGGTGTATAAAATCCCTTAACCGACTTTATGCTAAAACTTAAACAGGATGTCTTCCCACGCTGGCAACAACTATCGGACCAGTTTGGCACGGAGGGCGCTTTTGAACATTTTGGCCCTTACGCAGGGGCAAACATCAAGGTACGCAGTATAGACCCCTACACCGTCGAATCCTCGATGCAGCTTATCGAAACCAATACAAACTACGTTGGGACGCATTTTGGCGGATCGCTCTATTCGATGTGCGACCCCTTTTTTATGTTTCTTTTGATGCGAAATTTAGGGAAAAATTACATTGTTTGGGATAAAGCCGCAAGTATCGATTTTATAAAACCGGGAACCGGGCTTGTAAGTGCACGCTTCCACATTCCCCCAGAAGAAATTGAAAACCTTAAGTTAGAACTCGCACGGACACGAAAACTCGAAAAGGTGTACGAATGTTCAGTAAAAGACGAACAAGGGGATATCATCGCTCGGATGGACAAGACTCTCTATATCCGTAAAATGCGTACATAAAGCGTTTTGTCTTGACGGCACTTACGAAAAAAAAAATAGAAAAGTAATGACCGAGGTAAATCCTACCGAAGGACCATCGCGTGAAGAGTTGCTGCGGAAAGCTCTTGAAGAACAGCTCCAGAAATCAAACGGGATGGAACACGCGCTTCCTATTGAACGCCTTATGGACAGGCTCGCGGCAGGGAAAAAATTGAACGAAGAAGAGTACGCAGCTATCTCGAAAGAAATACAAAGCATCCAATCGCGCAACCACGAACATTTATCCCGCCTTGAAGATATACTATCTTCTGTCAAAATATCTTCTTAACAAAATACGTGCGGTATTTTTTCCCCATACTTCTTTTACTTATTGCCACGGGTCTTCTATCCGCAAAGGCTAAAAGAGGTTCAAGGGATATCAGCCTTCTTCCCAAGACATTTGAAGAAAAAGAAAAAATCGCAAAAGGTATGGAAAAAATCGCCAAAGAGTTGGATGTCCGCTGTGAATACTGCCACGTAGATGCTGAGCGCGGGCTTAAAGACGGGGATTACACTATTTTAACAGAAGAGGGAATGTACGCGCACGAAACCATGTTCCCTTTAAGTAAAAAATTTAATGTAAGCTGTGCATTTTGCCACACGGGGACGTCTACAATGACGCAAAAAGGCGAAAGGGCACACCAAGACATAAAATTTATCCAAAAAATTAAACGTGAAAAAAAGAAAAATTTAACTTGCGAAAGCTGCCACATACCAGGGCCACAAGGAAAAGAGTTTTTGCTACTTAAAAAAAGTTTACCTTACTAGTAAAAATAAGTTTTAAATAGCCGAAAAAAGCGCTTCTAAGTTGCTTGCGTCAAATTCTTGTGCGTCGGTGTTTTCCCACTCGATGAGGTGTTGCGGCAATTCATCCAAAAACCGCGATGGAGTCGTGTCGAGCGTTAAGCCACGGTTTTTTCGGCTTATCGAATACGTTAAATAAAGGCGCCGCTTTGCGCGTGTAAGCGCAACGTAAAGTAATCTACGCTCTTCTTCAATCGCGTGGTTATCATTTTCCTCTGCCGCGTCGACGCTGCGTTGGTGCGGCAAAACCCCTTCTTCAAGCCCTGCTATAAAAACCGTGTCAAACTCAAGGCCTTTCGCTTGGTGTATCGTCATAAGTTCCACGCGTGGCGTTGCAGCATTTTCTTCTTTATCGTCTTGCGTTAAAAGGGCAACAAATTGCAGGTACGTATAGAGCGAGCGTTCACTGTCTTCGGCAATACCAGGAATTTGTCTTTTACCGAATTCAAAGTCTTCAATCGAACGTACAAGCTCGCGGATGTTAAGGAGTTTATTTACAATTTTTTGCGCTTCAATCCCTTGCCGTACATACTCTTTCTCAAGCTCAAGGGAATCAATAAGTTTTTGCGCTGATTTTGCAAGTTGCCCCACCTTACGAATTTCTGTTTCGTGTTCGCTGACGAAATCGCGAAACGCTAAAATTCCAGAAAGTGCGGTTGCGCTAATTTCAATTTCGCACATTTCAATTTCGTTTAAAACCTCCCAAAGGTGTTTTTTGTTTAAATGTGCGTACTGCGTTAAGCGTTCAATTGTTGTTTCGGATACTCCACGCTTCGGCATCAAAAGCACACGCATAAGCGAACGATCATCCGCATGGTTTGCAAAAAAGCGCAAATACGCAAGGATGTCTTTAATTTCGCTACGGTCGTAAAATTGGAAACTACCGCTAACATGGTAGGGTATATTACGTTGCCGCAATACTTCTTCGAAAGAGCGGCTTTGAAAATTTGTACGGTAAAGTACACAAAACGCCGAGTACTCGAGACGGTGTTGTATTTTAAGAGAGGCGATTTTATCTGCGACGTACTCGGCTTCACCCAATCCATCGGCAGCTTGAAACAAAACCGCGTTATTAGGAGTCTTTCGTTCGCTAAAAAGATTTTTTTTGTGGCGGTCGGTATTGTTTTGGATAAGGCGGTTTGCAATGTCGAGGATAAATTGGTCGGAACGGTAGTTTTGTTCGAGCGCGACAATTTTTGCTTCGGGAAAGCGCGTTTTAAATTCGAGCATAATGCGTGTATCTGCGCCACGCCATGAATAAATTGATTGGTCGTCGTCGCCCACAGCGGTTAAGTTAAAAGGCGACCGCATAAGCTCGGTTAAAAAACGAAACTGCAAAGGATTGGTGTCTTGAAATTCATCTACCAAAAAATACGAAAAACGTGTACGGTATTTTTCCCGTATCGCTGCGTTTGTCTCTAAAAGGCGCGTGGGACGCAAAATCAAGTCATCGAAGTCGAGGGTGTTTGTTTGCATGAGGCGCGTGGAGTACTCATCTATAATTTCAAGAACAGGCCTTTCAGGAATTTTTAAGCGCCAAATATCGTTTGCAAAATAGTCGTTCTTGTTTTCACCCGAATTTTTCCATTCGGATATTGCGTGGATTAATTTTTTTTCATCGAAGCGCTCAATGTCAACACCTGAATGTACTAAAATTTCGTGCGCAAGCGTTAGCTGGTCGTCACTGCCCATTATGAGAAAATTTTCGCGTAGCGACGCTGCTTCAATATTTTCACGTAAAACCATCAGGCCAAGGCTATGGAATGTTCCAATAAAAATTCCTTTTATAGAAAGTTGTTTTCCTTTGGCAATTTTATCCTGCGGCACGTTTTTTTCTGTTGTGCCGACCAAGCTGCGTACGCGTTCTCGCATTTCACGGGCAGCTTTGTTTGTAAAGGTAACCGCACAAATTTCGCTTGCCCGCACTTTTTCTCTAACAAGGTGGGTAATACGGTTTACAATGACGCCGGTTTTTCCAGAGCCCGCTCCCGCTAAAACAAGCAAGGGACCTTCGCCGTGGAAGACGCACTGTTGTTGCATTGCGTTTAAAGGATACGCCACAATCGCACCAAAATCTTGATGCGACATAATACGGCCAGTGGAAAGAGGAGAGGCTCGGAGGAGCCTCATCCTTCTGAAATATCTTTGTTGCGCCCCGTGTTTTTTGCTATATAAAGCCTTTTATCAGCGATGTCAATCATCGCGTTTATGGGGCTATCGGTAGATACCTCTTCGAGCGAGGCGACACCAGAACTAAACGTATAGTGGATAGTATGGTTTTCGTGGATACAGGGAGACGCCGCAAGGGCGTCGCGGATGCGCCGTAAAAATTCGAGACTTTTTTTAATTGTACAGTCAAAAAATTGGATTACAAATTCTTCCCCGCCATAACGCGCTAAAATATCGTATTTACGAATTTGATCCCTAATAGTGCGCGTAAAGTGTTGCAACACCGCGTCGCCAGCCTCGTGGCCGTAGTTATCATTAACTTTCTTAAAAAAGTCAATATCGAGCATTGCAATACACAAATTACGCCGCATACGAAAGGCATAACTGATATTTCCTTCGACAACTTCAAAAAAATAGCGCCGGTTATACGCCCCCGTAAGGTAGTCTGTTATCGCACGCTGCCGTAATTCGTGTTCAAGCTGTTTTATGCGTAGTGCTGCGCGGATGCGTGCTTTGAGTTCACGCTGCATTACAGGCTTTGTCACGTAATCGTGGCCACCGACATCAAAACCAAGTTCGATATCGTCCGATTTATCGAGCGCGGTAACAAAAATAACAGGTATTGCTGCATACTCAGAATTATGCTTCAGTTGGGTACACAATGCAAAACCGGAGAGCTCAGCAAGGCGCACATCGAGCAAAATGAGGTCGGGAGGCTCTTCAGCTAAAAGCGCCCAAAAATCAATTAAAGTGTTTGCGGTTACAATATCAAATTCACTAATAAGTAGCGCCTCAAGGTAGAGGCGCTCGACTTCGGAGTCATCGAAAATAAGGATGCGCGGCTTTTTCGCGTCAGGCATTCGCGCACAGGCTCACAAAAAGTTAAATAAGCCGTAAAGGGAGTTTATGCGTTTTTCCAAGTTTGCTTTAGCTTTGAAGCTTAATTTTACCACCTGCAAAAATATACCCCTCTTGGGGGTGGTATAGCACCCCCGCTTGCCCTGGGCTTACAGCCCATGCAGGTTCCTTTAATTCGACGCGTAGACAATCCGCCTCGCCTTTAGTGCCAACGAGGAAAACTTTTGCATCGAGCCTCTTTCCGTTGTACCGTATTTGGATTTTAGAATCGAGGCCGTTTTGCCAAACAGGGTCGTCTTTAGAAACACCTTGAAAAATAGCGTCGCGTAAAAAAAAGATACGCCGTTCGAGCGCTTTTCGCGAACCTAAAATAACATCCCCATTAGCGCGTACTTCCAGAACGTATTGCGCCTCTGAAAAACCGGCGATACCCAATCCTTTACGTTGGCCCACAGTAAAGCCAACAGAACCATCGTGCGTTCCCAAAACCATTCCCATAGGGTCGCGAAAATACCCTGCACGTAAGTCGACGCCTTCACGCTTCAAAAATGCACGGTGGTCGTTATCGGGAATAAAACAAATTTCTTGTGAATCGGGTTTTTGCGCTACGGGTATGCTGTTGTCGTCTGCGATGCGGCGTACCTCGTCTTTGATGAGTTTAGCCAAAGGAAATACTGTCCGTTGCAAAGCATTCTGCGACATACCATAAAGGTAATAGCTTTGGTCTTTTTTTTGGTCGGCTGCCGGAGCGATAGCGTAGCGGCCATTGGGTAAGTGTACTATATTGGCATAGTGGCCTGTCGCAATTTGGTCAAACCCGAGCGCAGTTGCTTTATCGTAGAACTCGCCAAATTTGATAAAAGTATTGCAGTGTACACAAGGGTTTGGCGTTAACCCGCTTTCGTAATCGCGGATAAAGGGATCGATGACGTTTTCGCGAAAATCTCCCTCCATTTTAAGCGCATAGAAAGGGATTCCCATTGTACGTGCGGAATGCTCTGCGTCGGCCATATCTTCAGGGGAGCAGCACGATGTATGCCGTGACTTTTTTTTAGGTTCCGTACTGCAAGTATCGTCTTTGGGGTACTCCCAAAAACGCATATTCGCGCCGACAACTTCGTGCCCTTCTTTTTTAAGGAGGAACGCCGATACTGCCGAATCTACGCCCCCCGACATTGCACAAAGAATACGCGCCACTTAATACCGCGCCATTGTAGAATCTATTTGTGCTGCCCATGCGTCGATGCCACCGGCTAAATTATAGACATCGGTGTATCCTTGAGACACAAGAAACTCAGCAGCACGTTGGGAGCGTCCGCCGACGTGGCACATCATAATAACAGTGGAGCTTCTATCGATTTCATCTAAACGGTGCATAAGTATATGGAGGGGAATATGTTTTGCAGAGGCAATTTTGCAGATATCCAGTTCGTTTACTTGCCGTACATCGATAAGGATAAAGTTGTCATTGTTATCAATCTTTTTTTTGAGTTCTGTTACAGAAATTTGCTCGACCACCTTTTAAATATATAAAGGCTATTTAGTAAAATCCAAAAAATCGAAAATACTAAAACCCAAATAACGTGCGGGAAAGTCCTTCTAATTTACGCGCCTTTTCGTCGTCTTGGTTTCGCGCCGCAAGCGCAGCAATGTTGGCGATTGCGCGTCGGGTGATGATTTCAAAAGGCGCTGCATCTAATAGCCGTGTCGAATAGCTGGGGAATTTAGTGCGTAAGTGTGAATCGAGTGTTGCGCGGTCGATAATTTTTCCTTGGTCAAAGGCATTGATAAAAAGCTCCAAATCATCGTACTGCCACTTCACGAGAAAGCGTGCGGGAGTATTAACCCCATATAGAGGAAACCCCATACGCATACCGACAATTAGGTAAACCATCGAGAGAGAAAGGGGGATTCCGGGTACCCTTTCGCATAAAACAGATTGCGCAGAGTGGCTCTCGATACGGTTGATTGCATCGTCGGCGCTGGTAATACTATTTTTTTCGAAGAAAGCGGTATTTATTGCCGCTACAATTTCGTGTACAATCGTTGTATCGCCGAAACGGCCTTTAACACGGCGGGGAGTCAGCGAACGGGTTTCTAGGCTTTCACGCACGTCAACTTCAAGAGCATCTAACGCTGCACAGTATTCATCCCACAGCCCGTACGGATTTGCCAAAAGCCCCGTAAGGTACGAAATGCGTTCAAGCGCGTACACGTCGTTTCCCGAACGCGGTAAAACGTGCTGCAATTGGGTGTACACAAACCCCGTAGTGTAGTCAGCTTCGATAGTACGCAGTTTGTGGCGTAACGTTGAATTAGGGACTAAGTCGATATTATGGAAGACATCTGCCCAAGGAACTTCTGTTGCGATAAGTTGTATAAATGCATGCGAGGCGCTTAGTTCTTTTTCTTTTTCGATATCTTTTCCCAGCTCGTAAAGAAGCGCAAGAATGTTGTGCGAACGTAGCGGCATTTTAGTCTTGCTTACGCCTTCCCGAAATAATTTGGTCCATTCCTTTAAGCGCCGACTCAATTACTCCAACCGTCATTTCTGGCCCAAGCTTGGGGGAATCTTTAAGCGCAGAGAGAAATCCCTGTTTTACACGTTCCTCAAAACGGGGCAAAAGGCGATCCCCCGCTTCTTCGACCTTGAGGGCAATGCGGTCGGGAAGGTCGTCAATGGGTTTTTCGATTTCATCGTAGTAGAGTTTACGGGCGAGGTAGTATACCAAAAACGCGGTTACAAGAGAAGTGAGGATTGCCGTAGGTAAAATAACATACCAGACAATTTCTGGAAACTGCATACAAGCTTCTTTGTTATAAGATACAGTACGGAAAGAAATTTTTAATTTTTTTTTGGGCGTTTTCTATAATGCTTGGTAAATCGTATATAGGCATGGGCGCAAGTTGTATAACACAACAAATTCTGGTGCGCCAATTAAGGAGTTATATGTCCATTAATGAACACAGGGAATTCGTGAATATCTTAAACGATTTTCCCGAAGGGTTTAAAGCTGTTTTAGCGTTAGAGCAAGCGTGCCATTCGGGACCACTTGACCCTTTTATTTTCGAGCTTGTGAAAATGCGTGCTTCACAATTGAACGGCTGTGCGTATTGCCTCGATATGCACTACAAGGATGCACGTGCAATGGGCGAAACCGAAGAAAGGCTTTGCATGCTAAGCGCGTGGCGCGAATCTAAACTCTACACGCCTGCGGAACGTGCAGCACTTGCACTTACCGAAGAAGTTACGCTAATTGCAAACCACCACGTTTCGACAGAAGTCGAGGCAGAGGCACGCCGACAATTTGACGCAAAAACATACGCAAATTTAGTTTTCACAATTGCGGTGATTAACGTGTGGAACCGCTTAGCGATTACGGGGCACACTCCCGCAGGAGAATACAAGTCTACCCGTACGAAATTAAAATAAAAGCGTGAGCGCTACTTCGCGCTCACGTCGAGCGCGTTAGGCTTAACTTCGCCAATTTTTAATTTTGTTTCCAAATTTGAGGTAAGCAAACGATCCGCAAGGTCGAACGAAGAGCCTTCAAATTCGATTTCCAGTTTTGCCGCTTTTCCCACAGAACCTTTGGGGTTGACTGCTTTCACGCCGCGCACTTTTTCGGAAAGCTCGCCGCGAAAAACCATTAGCCTTTCGTAGTTAAGCCCCGTCACAAGGAGTGTAATTGTGTTGCCCCGATTTATATCCCAAAGGCGTACTATATCGTCGGTAAGTTTTTCGCGTAAAGGAGTAACTGCACGCTTTACCGCTTCAACAGCGCCACTTTCAGGGTTAATGTGGGGAAAGGCGCCATGCTTTTGGTCGGCGCTTAAAATTTTTCCTGTGTTTATATCAATAACGCGTACGTTGAGGTCTGCCTGCATAGATACAAGGCTTGAACCCGCGACTGTACCTGCACTTTTGACGCGGCTTTGTCCCACCAAAATAATTTCTGCACCCGCGTCGACACCCAACTCGCGCGCAACGTCGTTGTTGCCGCGCAATGCCTGTGCAATTTTTCTCCTATTTTTTTTAAGAATTTTTTCGACTGTTGCTCGATCGACAAAAGGAAAACCTGCTTGGATAAATTGCGCTTCAATTTCTGTTTGCGCGATTTGGTTGTTATCTTTTTGTCCGTTATAGCTTTCATCCAAAACAACCATCATGCGTGGCTTACCTTGCGAAAGAATGGTCTCGTCGATGGTACGGTTAATGAGAACGGTGCTTACCTTGGCTTTAATTTTCACTTGGTATTCGCTATTTGAAACGGCTGCGGAAGATAAAATTTGGAAAGTTTCAATCATCCCTTCAGATTTACTTGTGATCGACTGTTGCACAAGTTCGTAATTTTTCACGTCGCTACGTGCGGAAACAACACTCCCCAGCACTTCTTGGACTGCAACACGTTTAGCGTCTTTAAGCGCTTCGTCTTTAGCAAGCCCCAAATTACCGTTTTGGATTGCCGCAACCCCAACGACTGTTACCCAACCGTCGTGCGCCTCCCCTTTGGTTTGCGCTGATTTACACGCGAACGAAAACAACGCGAGAGAAAAAATAATCATCTTAAATTTTTTTTGCATAACCCCTCTTTAATAAGTATGGACGTTCCACTGATGACTTTACGGACGGCAATATATTTCTCTTTGGCGCATGAGGCTCCCAGGCCGAAACAAACACGGACAGAATTAAAGTAACTGAGCTTCTACTGCCGCATGGGTCGCGGTAATTTCTCCTTCTGCAAAAACTTGAACACCGTTCACCCATGTTTCTACCGGCCAACCCGTAAGTGGCACACCCTCGAACGGACTCCAAGCGACTTTGGTAAAGAGTTTTTGCGGATTAAGTGTGCGTGTTGTTTTGAGGTCAACAAGCACCAAGTCGGCATAGTTACCCACCGCAATGCTACCGCGGTTTTTTACACCATAGATACGTGCAGCATTTGCCGACATAATTTTTGACACTTGCATAAGCGAAATTCCGAGAGTATCGCGCAAGGTGAGCATTGCCGCAAGCGATGTTTCCAAACCCGGCATTCCCGAGGGAGATATGGGATAATCCTGCGCTTTTTCTTCACGCGTATGCGGCGCATGGTCGGTCGCGATGATGCCGATTGTACCGTTTTGGATACCACGCCGCAACGCATCACGGTGCTCTACGGTGCGGATGGGAGGGTTCATTTGAGCAAAAGAACCCAAGCGGTCGTATATTTCGGGGGAGGAAAACCACAAATGCTGAGGACTCGTTTCGGTGGTGATGAGGTTACCGATTTTAGGTGCAAGGAAATCTACTTCGTCTTTGGTGGTGAGGTGGAGGACGTGCAGGGGATGGTTATATTTCTCGGCCATCGCCACGGCGAATTGTGTCGCTTTTAGTGCCGCCGATGCGGGGCGTATGTCGGCATGTTGCGCAAAATTTTTTCCGGGTATAATATATTGCTTTTGTGCGTTTAAAATTTCTTCGTCTTCGGCGTGTACCACAATGCGGCGGCGGGTGTGTGCAAAAATATTTTCTATATCGTTATGCTTATCGACGAGTAAATCCCCCGTTGAGGAACCCATGAAAACTTTAATACCAGGGACGTTGGGCACGCTGTCGAGTTCGCTAAAATTATCTTTGGTAGCACCGATAAAAAAATTATAGTTTACCACGCACTTCTCTCGGGCGATGGCTTTTTTCTCTTCCATAAGCTTGAGCGTCGTGGTAGCAGGGCGGGTGTTGGGCATTTCAAAAAACGTTGTTACGCCACCTGCAGCCGCTGCACGAGAACCAGTGGCTAAATCTTCTTTATGGGTAAACCCTGGATCGCGCAAATGCACTTGCGGATCGATAATGCCGGCCATAAGTGTAAGCCCTGTAGCATCAACAATACGTTCGGCCTTGAAATCGGAGCGATTACCTAATGCGAAAATTTTTCCATCTTTTAAATGTACATCCGCCTTTTCTACACAACTATCGAGAACGACATCTGCATTTTTAATAGTAACAGATATGGGGTGCGCTTTCATTTTTCAATAACCAATAAACAGTTTGAACCATAACGGTACACCTTTACATCACTGTGTTGCGCCAGGTACTCATCTGAAAGCACGGCATTTTTTTCATGCGCTTGAATAATAAGGAGCGGCATTCGTGGGTGTGACGTGAGTGCTTCGCGGTAAAGCATTAATAAATTCGCCGGATCGTTCGACGGTGTGTTGTTGTAAGTATAAGGAGGGTCTGCCCAAACCACGCACGGAAGTATCTCTTCAAACGCTTCTTGCAAAACCTTCGCAGCGCGGGTGCGCACAAGAGTATAGTTATCCTTAGGAATATCTAAATGGATGAGATTGCGCTGAATGTCGTTGAGCCTTTCTTGCGCTAACTCTACAAAGGTGGCATGTACGGCGCCCAAACTCAATGCCTCGAGGCCCATTTGTCCACTGCCTGCGAAAAGATCGTAAAAAAGCCAATCATTTTCAAAGTCGATATGGTTGCGTATAATTTGAAACGCAGCTTCTTTGACACGAGAAGTTGTCGCGTTTTGGTGGCGGTTTATTTTTTTGAGATTATGGACAGGAAAGTTTCTATATTTGTCCTTTTGAAAACGAAGCGGTTCTCGCTTCACGATGCATTCTTCCTTTTTTCGGGCCGTGCGATTTTATAGCGTCGCATTTTATCGTAAAGAGTTTTACGTGAAATTCTTAAATGCCGCGCTGCTTCGGTAACTTGCCAACCATAACGTTGGCAAACTGCTGCGATGTAATGCCTTTCAACCGCTTCTAAACTCAATGTATTTTTTTCATCAGACACCAAACTATCAAAGAGAGAAGCGGGATCGACTGCAATCTCTTCACGCAAAAATGTTTGCGCGGCTTTAAGCTCATCGCTCGCAGATTGTTCCTGAATCAATTCAAAAACAGGTAATCCTTTACTTTTTTTCAAGTCGTGCATCAAGTCAAGAGTCATATAAAGGCCACTATAACCTGTGGAAACATCGAATCGGTTAAGTATCTTTTTGGCAATGGGAATTTTCTCTTCAGCTAAAGCGTCGAAATTACTTTGGTTTATGTACTCCGCCGCGATATGGCTAATGTCGTCGATACGCTCGTAAAGTGGAGGAATTTCGATAAGCGATTTTTTTAAAAGCGAGTAAAGTTCTTGGCGAAATGTACCACGCCGTACAAACCGTGCAATTTCGCTATTACCAATGGCAACAATACGCACTTGGTTACCTGATAAATTACGCAAATGGGTAATAAGCGCAGCCTGCGTTTGCCACCCTAAAAGGTGTAGATTTTGGAGGCATAAAATCGAAAGCTCGTTTTTAGAGTTTTTTTTGGCCGGCCATAAGAGTTGGGAGTGTAAATGCTTGGGAGATTTTGCAAAGTCAATCGGGCGCCACCGCAAAGGCGACTCTGGCCGTATAAGCGCGGCGTAGTAGTTAAGAAAATCTTCTACCGGGATATCGCCTTTTCCTGTGAGGTATAAATAGGGAGAAGCTGCCGTAGCTAAAATTTTTTCTCGAAAGCGCGTAATAGCTAACGACTTACCGTGTAAAAACGCTGGAAAACGTACCTCGTGGTTACGTTCTAAACTAATTTGGGCCAAACGGTTTGTCAAAATCTCGTTTTCACTTTCTAATAAAACGCGCTCGCTCAATTCTTTAAGCGACTTACGTTGCGATTCTAAAAACCAATGCCACTCAGAAGCAGTAAGAAGAGTTACTTTACCCGCTTCTATTCGGTACGAAAGTACACCGTGAATTTTCGCCAACCTTTCTGGAAAAAGGGAAAGCGTACGCGCTTTACTTTCTTGGTTTGCGAAAATACATAAAGAGACTGCGCTCTCTTTACCGTTATAGTGCTCCGCGAGGGCAGGCAAAATTGCCGCTTCGTTTTCGCCCAAAAAATCTGAATCAAAAAGTAAAATCCCTTGCAGACTTTCTTTACCCCAATGAAATTTTGTTGTACTTTTGAGCGTAAATCCTTTGGGTAAATGTGTGCGGCAAAAATTGACAAGCACAGAATTTCGAGTGATGAGTGACACACGGAACATTCAAAGAACCCTATCTAAATAACTGCATAATACGCAAAGCGCTCTCTTGAATATTTGTGTCTGAAATATCGACAAGAGCGTCCGCGACAGATAAATAAAGTGGTTCACGCCGTTTAAATACTTCTAGCAGTTTTTCGGGAGAGTCGGCGCTTGAAAGCTGCGGACGAGACGCGTTGTGCGATAAATTTTTTAACCTGCTGAGTAATTTTTCTTCACTCAAGAAAAGATAGATACAAAAAAAATTTTCTTGCAAAAGCTTTATTTTGCGTTCGCTTTTTGTTCCGTCAGCTTCCTCAACAATGCCACCGCCACAATCTAAAAGAAGTTTTTCGCTTTTGGAAGCTTCTTCGAGCGCGTTAGCTTCTTTATCACGAAAATATTGCCAGCCATGCTCGACAACAATTTGATCGATACGCCTACCCTCTTCTTTTTCAATTTTTTCATCGAGAGAAAGAAGCGGCATTTGCCATTTTTCAGCAAGACGCCGTGCAATTGCAGATTTTCCAACACCCCGAAATCCAATAAGCGCAATACGCGGTTTTTGAGGAGTTCTTCCTTTTTCTACACGATTTCTTTTTCGTTGTGAATGTCTTTTTCTATGCTCTGGCATTTACGAAACCTGCTTAATCTCTGCGACGAGAGCTTTCTCCATAGCTTGAATCGGTGCGCTTTGTCCGGTGAAAAGCTCAAATTGCAAAACAGCTTGGTAAAGAAGCATCTTGTATCCCAAAATAATTTCACAACCTTTCTTTTGTGCAAGCCTTAAAAGCGGCGTTTGCGCGGGGTTATATACAATGTCGAATACCGTTTGTTTGGCGTTTAATTCGTTTGCATTTAGAGGACTTTGGTTTTGTTCTGCGGTGCCACGCATTCCAATGGGTGTTGTATTGATAACTAAATCGTACTCGTGTAACATCGCGGGATTGTCGTACCGTAAACTTTTCCATTTACGCCCGCGTTGTGGCATAAAATCACTAAGCTTTGTACGTTCGCCTCCATGCTTGTCGCGCATAAGTAGCGTCACCTGCGGATTTTCTTTTTGCAAAGTTAAATTACGCGCAAGCTGCATCGCCATCGAAGCGTTACGCGACAAAATTGCCAGTTCCGCGGGTTTTTCACGCGTAAGGGCAAATGCAATTGCACGGGAAGAGCCACCAGAACCCAAAATAAGGATTTTTTTTCCCGAAAGAACAACGTGCGATTTTTTAAGCGCCATTATTGCACCCGGTCCATCGGTGTTGTACCCCTCGAGAAGCCCTGTTTTACCCCAAAGGATTGTATTTACAGAGCCAATTTGTAACGCTAAAGAGTCAATTTGTTCCAAAATTCTACGTACAGTAATTTTATGCGGTATAGTAACCGATAGACCTCGGATATTCAACTGCCGCATTGAAGATTTTAATCCAATAAGACTTTTGAGCGGAAAAGGTAAATATACAGCGTTAATCTTTTTTGCATCAAACGCCGCATTATGTAGCGCAGGTGAAAATGTATGCCCCAAAGGATTGCCGATGATGCCGTAGATTTCTGTACGTGCGTCGATTTTCATAAGCTAGCGAGTCGCCTTTTCGTCTTCTATAATTTTGCAAATAAATTGCAAGGATTTCTTCTCGTCGTATTCACGCAAAAGAGAAAGAAGTTTATCCACGGCTACCCTCTGAACGTGGTGTTCTTCTTTTAATATAGGCGACCTCTTCATTCCCATCGGATTTTCTCCATCGTCAACGCTTGCGTACCGCATTCCGCGTTCAGCTGCCCAATCGAGAGCGATTTCACGGTACGAAATTTGGAATCGTAGCATCTCGCCATCGTCATCGTCCGGTAGTTGCCAAATATAAACAGCAAGCCTATTGTGTGCATCTTGTAAAAAACGCTTTTGGAGATAACGATGGTCCTGCTTGACGAGTTCTCTCTTAACCTCGACAAGCATGCATACTACCTTTTTGATTCTTCGATAAGGATTTTCTCCAAAACTCCAGAAACGTATTCAAGCGGAATCGAAGGTAAGCGTTTATCGTTTACAAGCACGGTTGGCGTACCTGTGATTTTAAGTTTGTTGCCCATTGCAACATCGTTTTTTACTTTACCCAATGTCGATTGCGACTTAAAACATTGTACAAAAGGCGCCGTTTGCACCCCTGCGCGTACGCTAATATTTTCAATCGCTTTGTCGGTTACAGGGTTGCGGAAAAAATTTTCTTGTTCCTGGAAAATAGCATCGTGTACCGGCCAAAATTTGTCCTGCGCCGCGCCGCACTCCATCGCACGCGCAAGATCGCACGCACCTACGTGGAAAGCCTGCCGCATGGCGTTATTACACTGTATATCCAGTGGATAGTGGCGGTAAATAACGCGGACTTTATCCGCGTTTGCTTTCATAAACGAATCGAGCACAATCCCCATACTCTTACAATGTGGGCAAAGCGGGTCGGCAAATTCCACAACTGTGAGGATTGCCTTTGATGCGCCTTTTGTCCCCGTACGCGGTGTATCAAGCCCTACTTTTTCTGCCGCTTTCCACTGTTTGTAGAACTCGCTCAAAAGCTGCGCTTTTAGCTCCGCCTCTTTTTGGGTTTCGCCCTCTTTAGGTTTCACTTGCGCCGAAAGTGCGGAGCTATTAAAATAAAACCCCATAAAAAGCGTTACGAGAAAAACAACCGCAAACGCAGACGCTGCTGGTATTGAAAGTTTATCCGATTTCATGGTATCTACTCCTTTGCGCTGTAGCGTAAATGCACCAAACACGATGAGAGCGCTCGCTATGTACGTGATTGCGCACAAACGGCAAACTCCGCCGAGTATACTAATTGAGTATAAAAAAAGAAAGACGTCGAATGCAAACGCGGCGATTGAACCCCAAAAAACAAGCCGCATTACAGTTTCGTGAAGTGATATAAAAAGAAAAATCGCAAGCGCAAAAATGCCGCCGTAAAAAATAAAACCGTATAGCGCAAGGGGGTATCCAAAGATGCTACCTACAGACGAAGTAGCCGCTTTTTGGCACGAGCTTGTGTGCGACGCATCGCATACCGCAGAGCCGATACTTGTTTCTGCGCCATTATGCTCGTAGATGAGCACAGCAGAAAAAAATAGTCCGATAAGTGCCCCTACAAGGATAAGTAAAAGAAGAAATTTAAACGATCTTTTTTCCATAATATTTTCTGAACGTCCTCTTTACGCGCACACACGGACAAGCATTTTTGAGTCTGTGCGGGTGCGAGCGCGTCTTACGCCAATACACAATTTATAGAATTATTTGTATACTTAACGTACACTGGAATTATGAGTGCAGATAGAAAACCCATGCCAGAAATTGAAGCAGCGTCTTGGTTAAATTCACCACCTTTAACGATTGAAAAAGAACGTGGCAAAGTCATACTCATTTATGCCTTCCAGATGCTTTGCCCCGGTTGTGTAACGCATGCATCGCCACAGGTACAAAAGGTACGTGATTTTTATGGCGCAGATACCCTAACCGTTATTGGACTCCACAGCGTCTTTGAACACCACGAGGCAATGCGAGAGGAATCGCTCAAGGCATACCTTTACGAATTCAAATACACTTTTCCTGTCGCCATTGATACGCCGGGGATAGAGATACCTATACCACAAACAATGGCAAAGCTGGGGCTACGTGGAACGCCAAGCATCCTTCTCGTAGACAAGAAAGGACGGATTGCACGACACTTTTTTGGACAAATGGACGATCTCTATTTGGGTACAGAAATTGGATTACTTCTTGCCGAATGATTGACGCCCACAAAACGGCTTCAGATTACTACTACACTGATGGTTATACGGCAAGATAATGTCCTAAAAAAATATTTTGATGCACTCCTCCTTATATTTACCCTCTTCGCGGCAATTGAAGTTCCGCTACACCTTGCCCTCAGGTATCCTACGCCACACTGGATACATCTTGTTAATTTTGTTTATCCGATTATCTTTTCGGTAGACATTATCGCCACATTCTTCACGTCAATTACCATTGATGGAGAAGAAGTTACTTCTAAAAAAAAGATTGCGATTAAATACTTACGTTCGTGGTTTATTGTCGATGTAATTGCCGCAACGCCTTTCGATTTAATTTTTTCCGTCGGCTGGCTTTCAGAGGCTTCAAACGCAGCGCGTTCGTTGCGCCTTTTTTCTCCGCGCTACATACAAACCCTACTCCAAGTGCGAATGCTGCGCCTTTACCACATTTTTCCTTTTCTGGAAAAAACAAACAAAAAAGAATTACTCAACCCAGGAATTCTGCGGCTCATCTTCACTGTTTTTATTGTCATCTTTGTTTCCCATTGGATTTCGTGCGGATGGCTTGCGTTGGGAAAAGCCGACCCTGCCCTCGATATACTTACAAATTACTTACGCGCACTTTATTGGACGGTAACGACAATCACGACAACGGGTTATGGCGATATCGTTCCCACGACAAATTTGCAAATGCTCTACACGATTTTCGTACAGCTTTTAGGCGCGGGAATGTACGGCTATATCATTGGTAATTTAGCGAGTATGCTTGCAAACAGCGATCTTGCGCGTACGCAGTTTCGCGCAAAAATGGAAAAAATACAAACTTTTATGCAGTACCGCGACGTGCCAGAAGACTTACAAGAGAATATCCGTACATACTACGACTACGTATGGAACAACAGGCGCGGGTTCGACGAAACTTCTGTACTTGAAGATTTGCCGTCGTCTCTTAAACTCCAAGTAGCGCTGCACCTCAACAAAGATATTATTGAAAAAGTGCCCATGTTTAATGGCGCTCCCGAAGAGTTAATCCGCCAAATCGTTCTTAATTTAAAGCCAGTCCTCTACACCCCCGGCGATTATATTTTCCATAGAGGAGAGATGGGTGACGAAATGTTTTTTATTAGCCGTGGTAAAGTTGACATCGTTTCCGAAGACGGCAAAACGGTGTACGCAACCCTTTCCGATGGGGCATTCTTTGGCGAAATTGCGCTTCTTTTTAGCAGCGAACGCACGGCAAGCGTACGCGCAGTTGACTACTGCGATTTGTACACCTTAGATAAATATACTTTCGATCATGTACTTGCAAAATTTCCCGATGTCGCCACGCAGGTGCAACAGATGGCGGAAGAAAGGCAAATGCAGGCAAAAACCGATGGCCGCACACAACTTCTCGTGGATTCAAAAGATGCGCACGTTCAAGGCTTAAAAGCGTCTTTCCAGGCAGGGCATGTTTTTCTCGATTGGCACGACGTACCTGGCACAATGGGATACCAAGTACAGCGTTGGGACGATGCATCCGACCAATGGATTTTTCTCAGCCAGTCGGTGTTGATCAGCGAGTTTACCGACCTTTTGCCCAACAAAACGGGAACAAACATTTACCGCGTACGCGCAATTATCCGTGGAGAATTTGGGCAGTGGTCAAGCGCCACCAACGCGGATGTATAACGAGGCTGTGCAGGTGGCCAGGCCGGAACTCGCTGGAGCAATTTTTGTACCATCGATTCCAAAAATTTTATCCTCACGCAGCAATCCCACTTTTCTAGCCTTTTGCACAGTCGATGAAAGCGACGAAGGCTTTGGAATGCGTTCGTTAGCTTCCTTTTTTCTTGTGTGTAGTTACGTCGTGTGACCATGGTTTATACTCCTTTTTGCCCCTGTGCTGTATTCCAGTTTTAGGGGGTAGACCATTCGCTAATGTCACAATTTATTACTTGGGCATCATGATTATTCTTTTCATAACAACCCTTCAATGAAGCTGCAGCAAATTTATCAATTTCTACAGAAGAAATAGTATTGAAGCCAGCTCTGCCGACTCCAATGTCCATACCACCACAGCCACTAAATAAAGATATAGCTCTCATAATATGTGACATAATAACTTACCCTCGGCGGCAAGGTCGGACAATCTTTGGCCAAACCATAGTTTTTGAAGCCTCGGCGGGGAGGTCGAACTAAGCCGACATATTTTGTTTTCTCTGCTTCAGGTCGATCGATGATTGTCGGATCAGCAATCAAAAACGGCACATTACCGCAGAGCATACGCTGCAGAACCATGTCGTGATCATCGAACTCATTTAAGAATCGCGTAATGCGCCGATATGCTGTTTCATAATTTGCTTTCATCGCATGCGCAACAGATGAAATTCTGAGTGTCCTCGCTGCAAGAATTGCGTTTATAATTGCAGACATTTGTTTGCGGAACTTAGGAGTTCTACCCACAACGGGAGTGATGAATGCATCAATTGTTTCTTCTGAAAATTGGCTTCCCTATAGAAGTATCGGCAAAGTATTATGTCACATTACAATTTTTCTAAAAATTTGTCCGACCTTGCCGCCGAGGGTAAGTGTGAAAACACTTGACGTAGCCATCGCCGCAGAAGCACGGGTGACATAATGCCCATTGATCCCAAGAAGTACGATGAAACAGACGAACAGCTTCTTTGGGAAGAGTATAAGAAAACCAAAGAACCTAAGTTGCGTGAATACTTTATAAAGAAGTATGCGCCGCTTGTAAAGTATGTCGCAGGTAAAGTTGCCGTTGGTATGCCGCACAACGTCGAGTTCGACGACCTCGTGAGCTACGGTACTTTTGGACTTTTAGACGCAATTGAAAAGTACGATCCTGCGAAAGAAGTCAAATTCAAAACATACGCAATGACACGTGTACGCGGGGGAATTTTTGACGAACTACGTAACGTCGACTGGATTCCACGGTCAATCCGACAAAAGGCAAAACAGGTCGAAAAAATAATTCTTGAGTTAGAAAACCGCATGGGTCGTACTGCCGAAGACGAAGAAATTGCTCAAGAACTTGATATCGATATTGATGAGTTCCATGAACTCATGTCGAAAATTTCTGGTACTTCGCTTATTTCTCTTAACGACGTATGGCACGGAAACGACGAAAACGAAGAAATGGTATTCGTCGACACACTCGAATCTCCCGAGGCGCTTAACCCCGACACAATTGTCGAGCGCGAAGAGATTAAAAATATGATTGTCGAGTGTATTAAAAAATTACCCGACCGCGAAAAGAAAGTTATCGTACTTTATTACTACGAAGATTTAACCCTCAAAGAAATCGGCGAGGTTTTGGAAGTTACCGAATCGCGTGTATCCCAACTACACACTAAAGCAATTATGCGTTTGCGCGGTAGACTTTCGCAAATGAAAAGTTTGCTATAGGTAAAATGCGTTAAGTGCGCGGTTAAACAAACACGCCTTATGCAGCACCCTTCTAAAATAATTAAAGAATTGGGAATCCATCCGCTAAAAAGGTTTGGACAAAATTTCCAAACCGATACACATAGCGTTGAAAATGCGGCAAGTTTTATTCCAGAAAATTCGCGCATTCTTGAGATAGGCCCTGGTTTAGGCGCATGGACAGAGGTCTTTTTACCCCGTGCCCATTCGATGGTGCTTGCAGAAAAAGATCGTACTCTTGCTGCGCGTTTGCGCGAAGTTTATAAAAATGATACGCGTGTGCGAGTTCTTGAAGGAGATTTTTTAGAGGTACCTAAAACAGAGCCTTTTATACATAGCTGCAATGCCGCAATTGGTAATTTACCGTTTTATATAACGAGCGAACTTTTGCTGCGTGTTCTCGTAGACTTCCCTTTTATTGAACACGCACTTTTGGGCGTACAGCTCGAAGTTGCCGAGCGTTTGGCTTCGGGTAAAGGTTCGTCTCTGGCTATCGCCTTGGGCTCGCAAGGGCAATTGAAAATTGTAAGCCGTATTAAACGCACGAGTTTTTTTCCCGTACCCGATGTCGACGCAGCACTACTTTCATTTACCCGCTCTAAAACTATTTTGCGCCCACACCTTCGTCTTCTTTTAAAAGCGGCGTTTTGGGGCAAAAGAAAAACTCTTGCGACGGCGCTCAAAAATAACCCCTTTTGGGAAAACGAACCGGTAGCAATCGAGTGGAGAAGAAAACTTACTGGAGCATCTTTCGAGAAAGAGGCAATCCTACAAAGGCGTGCTGACGACCTTACCGTTGAAGAATTTATTTCTCTATACGACACTTTTATGGCTGGCGCATAGGCTCTTATGTCTTGACATGCTCGGCTACAATTCAAATTTGTGAGAATCTAATGCAGTCCCTCGCCGAGCGCTCTGGCGCAAACCAACAGGTGCCTAAAGGCCAAATCGTTATCGCTAAAGGACAAATAGCGAAGTCACTTGTCATTTTGCAAAAAGGACAGGTTTCTGTGAACGCCGTTGAATTGGGGGCGATGGGGCAAGCAATTTTGCGCCCACTTTACACGATAAACGCCCCTGCGGTTTTAGGCGCCGCGTCCCTTTTTTCGCAAACGCGCCAAAATTTCCAAATTGTAACTTCAGCTTCTTCTGAATTAAGCGTCTACCCGAGCAATAAAGATTACCTCTTGAAACTAATAGCGGCAAAACCTAATATAGGAGTTTTGGCGCTAAAATCTGTATATAAAGAACTTACCGATCTCGAAGCTAAGTGTGTACAGGCGGAGCAAACGTGGCAACAGTTAGACTCTTTCGAGCTTGGGTTTTCTTTAGCGCTAAGCGCACTTTTGCCCGATAAATTTTCTCCTGACGATAAGCCAACCACATTTACCGATCCAATTTTGCCCAACGCACGTACGCAAGTCCAAGATTTTATTGAACGTGGCGGTAATATTGTAAAGCCACTCAATATCAATTTTTTGCGTTCGGCGCGAGACCAAATTGAAACAAGCGAAGAAAAGCGAAGCGATAATGCGACTATTTCCCTTGTGCGGCGCCTTGTCTCTTTACCCCAAGACGTGCTTGCGGTAATCGCAAATCGTGATGCACAACTTTTCCACACTGCTGGCGAATCAATTGCAGAGAGTATCCATACGCAAGTTTCTTCGTTAGAGAAAATTCTTTCGCAAATCCAAGAATATGTAACGCGTCTACTTTTGGGCGATTACTCGTGGCTTTCCAAGTTCTCTTTACAGGCAGAGCTTATGGAATCAAATAGCAATACTGCAAGCCGTGAAGATATTGTCGTGTCGTGCGCTTTTTTTGCGGAAGGTTTTACGGCAGTCCGTGATAAACTTTTGGGATTTGCCGAAATAGCATACCCTCCATTCGCACAAGCATCGCTACAAAAGATACAAAAGGCTTCTGTACAAAAACAAGAAATTAAACCTGCGGAAAATGCCGACGGTGCAGCCCTTAAACTACAAGGAGACCTAAGCGAATTCCAAGGGGCGGTCGATAAAATTTTGTCGTGGTGCGAAATGCCACCCGAAAAAATGCAGCAGTTTAAAAAAGACTGGGACACGCTCAAAAAATTTAAAAACCCCCTTGATGGTTCGGATGACGATATCCGTAAATTACGCCGCCGCGTTAGCTTACAATACTGGGAAATCTTCGAAAAAGGGATGCTTAAATTTTTGCGTAAACGTTCGGATTTACCTCGGTACATGCGTCTTTTTTTCGACTACGGCTTTATGGACGAAACCCAACTCGAACCAGACCAGATGAACGCGTTAATCAACGCAAGTTACGGCAAAGGCGATCCGTGGTTACCCGTTTACACCGTTTCGGAGTGGCTCGCGGCAATTTACGACAACAAGGTAAAAAATTCTATTAGCGAAATGGGCGTTACCTTTTTTGAAATGCTGCGGCAAGAGCCCGCCAACCGCGATAAAAAATGGCGACGCGAAAGTGATCTTCCTCCCGATGTTAATTCTCCCGAAGCGAGGGTTAAATTTGAAATTAAAGAAATGTTGCAGATGAACTGTCGTCTTTGTTCGGGAAACATTTCAAGCCACCTCAATATTTTAACGCGGCACCAAATTACTCAGCCTTTGACTAAAGTACTTAACACGAAAGATATTATTCTCGAGAATGTTCGAAAAATTTTGCAAGTTGATTTTGGCGCGTTCCACCGAGAAATTCTTTATACAAACGAGCAAATGGGTATCCAACGCGAGTTTATCCAAGTGCAGGTGATGCCCAACATTATACTTGTCCCTTCGATTGGTACGGTAATCCAATTTTGGCAAGAGCGCGAAGGAAACGACCGTACGTCACGCGGCCGCTTAATTGCGCCCATTATGGCAACTGCGGATTTGCAAATGATGCTCCTTAAAGCGGTGGGTACGTACCGGTGGGAGATGTGCAAAACGACGATGGGACCCGATTGGAATAATATTTCTGTTTCGTCATTAACAGCAGATTACACAGACTACGTACAATTTTACTACAAGAGCAAAGAACTTTCGGAAGAGATTAAAGAAAAATTAAACGAAGATTTTAAGCGCTTTAGGGACGACCGTGCCCGTTTTGTGAACGATTACTCTATATATATGCGTTTTGAATCCGAAGGGTCACAACGGATGAACCGTGTAGCCCGAAAAATTTTTACCAAGCATGTTCCTTTCGCGAAAGAAATCCGTGAAAAATTGCTTAAGCTGCCAAACTACACCGATGTGGTGCAAAAGTCCATCAATGTTAGAAAACGGAAGGCAAACGAGCTTACTCCTCGGTACACAAAATACGAGAGAGAAAATAAAATGCTACCAAAAGAATTAATCGAAACGCGTAAATTCTATGATATGGAATACTAAGCTCCAGATGGCGCGTTACACGCGGATTATTCTTTGTACTTTGTTCTTTTTTACAGGTACAATTTCTTGGGCGCTTCCTATAACAATTTCGGGGACTGTTTATTCCGAGCACAACAATGCTCCTGTTGAATTTGGTACCGTCGTTATTACCGAAGCGAGATTTAAAAGCCGTATCCAAGAAAACGGTAGTTACACGGCGGCGGTTGAAACTCCAGGAATATATACAATTATTATTTCTTCTCCTGGACTAAAAACCATTCAAGAAAAAATTAGTATTGCAAAATCGCTAAAGCGGGATTTTCGTATGTCCCTCCCCATTGTAAAAACACGTACTGTGCGCATTCGTGCCGAAAGGGAAATACAAAAACTGGGACGCAATACCCTTTCGGTTGAAGAGCTAAAAGAAACCCCTGCGACGCTTGGCGACGCCCTTAACGCTTTGGCGTCGCTTCCTGGCGTTGTGCGCCCTGGCGGATTTTTTGGTCCGCTTATTATACGCGGCGCGGGAGACAAAGCAAACCGGTATTTTATCGACGACATTCCCGTACCCAACCCGCAACATTTTGGAGGGTTGCAGTCGATTATTTCAAACGACTTGATGCGCGAAGTTGACCTTTACTCCTCCGCATTTCCTGCACAGTTTGGCGGCGCTGTGGGAGCAATTATCGACATACAGACCATCGACGAGGTAAAAGAATTTGGCGGTGTTGTTGATACTTCGCTCATCTCTTCCAATTTTTTACTAAAAAGCGTGTGGGGTAAAAATCGCGACGGAGCTGTTTCGGTTTCTAACGCCACAACGGAAAAAAATCCTTCGGAAGAAAATCCCACTACCCAAAAAAATCCATCGGGCAAAGGATACTGGATTACTTCGGGACGTATCGGTTACCTTTCGCTTTTTGTTCCGCCTATCTATAAGCTTATTACCGGAAAAACTATCGATCGCCTGCCGCAGTATTATGATTACCAGCTTAAAGGAAAATTTTTTCTGGATGAAAAAGGACACCATGCTTTTTCTCTTTTGGCGTTTGGAAGCTACGACACGCTCAAATTTGTGCGCGACTTAAGCGACGAAGAAAAGGCGGAGTACAAATCAAAAGGTGGCGACCCCATTCTTGCAAGTTTTAATTTGAGCAACGATATTTCTGCGCACAGCCAAGGCCTCTATTACGATTATATTCCGTCTTCAAAATTTTCTAACCGCACAATCCTCTTTAATAGCTTCACGTATAGTTATTTTTACGCAAGTTTTCCCGATACAAGCTCTTTTGGCCCTGTTGATTTAAAAGTGTACCCCAATATTTTAGGTTTAAAAGATAAAACCAAATGGGAATGGGCGCCTTACGCGACACTACGTACTGCGTTGGAGTACAATTTTTTCTACTTCAAATCTGTTGGCCAAACACAGCAGCAGGTTTCATCGCCATCGGGGGGTATGCCCGATTACGGAAACAATACGCTTTTTGTTAGCGTTCCTGTAAATTTTTCAGAAGGTAACCATGTCGTCTCTGCATACGCAGAAAATACTTTCAAATTTGGCGGATTAAAATTTGTTCCAGGGTTAAGAAGCGAATTTTTATCGCGTAACAGTACGGGAATTCTCGACCCACGCGCTCTTTTAAGTTACGAACTAGAAAGCCAAACAACGTTTTCGGTTGCGGGCGGTGAGTACCAATCTTTTCCGCAAACAAATACTTTTTATTTTAACCAAGTTTTTAACTACCAACCGCAGGTTGTTGTCGCCGATTACATTAAACCCGAACGTGCAATACACAAAACAGTAGGTATTGAACAAAGGCTCGCGGCATTTATTTTTAAAGTAGAGGGTTTTCACAACGACTTCGACCGTTTGCTCGAAGCACAAAACAACGGTGCCGCAATAGGGAGGTATTTCTCTAATAATGGTGCCCTTCGTGCGCAGGGAGTCGAAGTGATGCTACGCAAAGAGCGCGAAGATAAAGATCTCGATTTTTCGGGTTGGTTAAGCTATACATACACCCGTAGCGAAAGAAAACAAAATGGAGAGTGGAGGACTTTTGAATTTGAACAACCGCATGCACTTAAACTCGTCGCTGCGGTAAAATGGGGAGCGCATAAACTTGGGGCGCAGTTTCAACTTTTTTCAGGATACCCATATACCGAAATTATTTCAAGCGTTTGTACGCCAGGTTTCAATAACTGCGTTGACCCAGCAAATGTGCGCTATTCTCCCATCTATTCTTCGCGTAGTTATGGCGCACGCTTTGAACCTTCGCATAGGCTCGATTTGCGGTACACGCATAAGAGTGTTTATTCGTGGGGATATTTTAGCTGGTATATCGAGGTAATCAACATTTACAACCAGCAAGCGGCAAACCAGCAAGAGTGGAATTACAATAAACCGTACTCCTCGGATAATCCCAAGGTTACCATTCCCGATGGAGTTATTACAATTATTCCTTACTTTGGCCTCGAGTGGCGGTTTTAAAAATTAGAGAACCTATAGCGATTTTGCGCAGCGAAAACCGAAGTGGTGGTAGTCTACCGAAGGCATGTTGCCCGGCACATTCGCACGGCGTTTTGAACCCCGTGCATGTTCGGCGCTCCACCACCACGATCCACCGCGTACGCTGCGCTTGGTAAATCCTGCACATTTATCTGCGCCGTTGCATGGCCCTTTAGGGTCCTTACCGCGGCAAGCGTCGCCGCATACTGCGTAACTTTCTGTATACCAATCTTGTACCCATTCGTGGACGTTTCCTGCCATGTCGTAAAGGCCGTAAATACCTGCTGGACGCGACGCGACACCAGCGGTAGGCATGTGCCACACCGGTTCTAAATGTTTCCCAACGCATCCTTTAATAAGCTTATCGCCTTCACCTTCTTGGATGATAGCATTTTTGCACGTTGCCATTTCGTTTCCCCAAGGGTAAATATTGCCGTTAGGCCCGCGTGCCGCTTTTTCCCATTCGGCTTCTGTGGGGAGTCTTTTGCCACGAAACTCGCAGTATTCTTTTGCAGTAAACCAGCTAACTCCCGATACAGGCTGATTGTCCCTTTTGTAGCGCCATCCATACCGTGGCCCAATGTAATTGCAGTTACCGTTTTTCATGCACTCTTGGCACTTGCCTTGCGCAAGGCATTCGTTAAAGTCTTTATTGGTAACCTCTGTTTTATCTATATAAAATTCGCTGATATATATTTTTTCTTCAGGTTTTTCGTCATCCAGATAATTATTGGAACCGCGGATAAACTCTCCCGCAGGAATACACGCCATACCGGGAATTTCTTTTGCACACGGCTTTACTTGTTTACACGCATTTGTCGAAAATAAGGCAACGAACACGAATGTAGCGCTAGTAAAAAAACGTGGATGTACTCTATAACGGCGTAAATTTGATAGGATAGGTTTTATTTTTTTTTCAAAAAACGGCATAGCAAAACAAAGCAAAATTTAGCGGTATGCGGTAAAGATTTACTATGGAGCCTGTGCAGGCGGCGTCCAATGAAATCATCGTCTACAGAGATTATTTCAAAATCTCTTTCAAGCCTTTCTTAATAGCAGGGTCGGCTTGGCGCAGGTCGCGCAATAAAGCCGATAAATCAACGTGTTGTGTGCGTATTTCAACCCCGTCGATGCGCGAATCTTGTCGGTTGATACGTGAAATCATATACGACACTACACCGGTACCCAATACCGTTAAGGTACCGATAAACCACATCATCATATCAAAGCGCTTATCCATGTGTTTTTGCATATCTTCAAAACGCCTGTCTACCGCCTCAAATCGTTTATCCATATAGTGAATGAGTTGCTTTATATCGTCTTTTGTTGCCGGCGCAGCGAAAGCGGGGGCAATTAGCACGAATAAAAAGATAATGCCGATAACTTTCCTGCGCATACGCACAAGATAACAATTTGCGCGAGTACCGTCAAATGAAATCATGGTTACGCAGGTGCCCGGAGGGTGGGAGCCTGTGCGCCAACTCCATAGCTCTTGCCGCGCTATTTAATAAGTCAGGACTGCCTTCTTAAAGATAACTTATGGCCCGTTTTAATACCCGTGACGCCCAATTAGACCAATCCTACGAACCTGGCCCTGGATTCCTTTTTATTCAGCCAATTCCTAAGCCGCGGTTTGACTTCATTATGCAAGTACAAAGTGCGTTTGTCAATAAAGTCGTTTCTTTTACGTTTCCAGACTTTACATACTGTTTTGAATACAGCATATTTGAAATTATAGACGGTGAAAATCTACGCGTTTCGGCATCTTCGTCGCAGTTTTTTTTACAAGAATTTGCAGAGACAAAAAATATAGACGGGTTTAATAAATTTATCGCACGTACGCGCCCATTACCAATTCAACACGAAAAAAATCTATCTGCCCAAATGATGCGGCAATCGCTCTACAACTACGCGCACAATTTGCCGCCCATGGTTGAGTTCCTCCATATTGCCTCCGAAGAGCGCTTACACTCTGCAATGAAGCGGCTTGCGCCCAAGGGGATGCGTTACTCGGTAGGTATTCCCATCATTATCGACCGCAAACCCATTGGGGTTTTATGGGGAATCCACCGTAAAACATTTAACAACGATGAACGGCGCGACGTACGCCAGCAGATGATTTCTTTAAGCCGTGCGATTGACTTTATTGTTTCTGAAGAATTCGCCGATGGAGCGGACGCATTTGGCACACGGCGCAAAATCGAAAAACACGACCCTACTGCAAACTTAGAAACCCTCGTCTACACGCAACGGCCCAGACAACAAAAACCGATTAAATCGATGGTGCTTTATTCAAACCGCTATTCGGAAAAATACCGCCAAGACACGGATTATATCGTCCGTACTGTTAATGGTTGTAGCATTAGTTTAAAACGCTACTTGCCAGAGCACTTAAATGGGCAAGACCGTATATTGCTTATGCTCCCCGGTTTTTTTTGCAACCGTTCGCTTTTGGACCGTTTAGCAAAAGAAATGGCTTTGGAGCATGGCTATCCTGTCTTCACGTTAGATATCCGCGGACGCTCCAAGGAGACCCTCCCCTCAAAAGGATTCAACAACCACCATTGGTCGGTAGACAACTATATTTGGGAAGATTTTCCTGTTGCCTTGCAGTGGCTTAAAGAAACGCACCCGGGAAAAAAAGTAGTCGTGTATGGGCATAGCATGGGCGGAATGATTCCGCTTTTTTATTCTGCTGCGTACGACCGTTACGGTAAAGAACGTTCTGGGCATTTAGGAATTAAACCCGAATCCATAATCGACGGCATCATTAGCATCGCAAGCCCCATGTACGTTAGGATCGCTGCACAGTCGACGTGGTTTAACATGTTTCGTTCTTCTGCAAAATTTCTAATGCAAAACGTTATCGCCGACCCCTGGATGAAGATTCTCGATTATACCCTTGCGTTAACAATTGGTGGAATCGACCTCAACAAGTTTTTTACTTTTCTAAATAGTATCTCCGCCTCGGTGCGCACGCTTTCTTTTGACGTAACGTACAGGTTGCCAACAATCAAAGAGTTTATCGGTTACGAACAAATTACTCCGCCCGAATGGTATTTCCTCGTGGAAGATGTATTTTGCGAAGAGTCGACTCTCGTTATTAGCCAATTTGTCCGTTCGCTAATTGAAGGCGATAATTTTACATCGATCGATAAAAAAATTAACTACACGCTTGCGCTCAACGAATTAGAGATTCCACACTATACCGTCGTTGGCACCATAGACGAAATTGCTCCTCCCGATACTGTACGCCAAGGCCACCTGGCGGGAAAATCACCCAAGAACAAAATTAGCGAATACAGCCAAGGGCATTTGGGTATAATAACGCACCCCGAAACGGTGCGCCAGCTTGCGTTAGATACCGACGAATGGATACGCGCTTTACCAGCAAACTATATTAGCTAAAGGGAGCCTCTAGCGTGGGTAGGCCGGAACTCGCTGAGCCAAATTTTCCGCACATTTTGAATCGCTATTTTGCACAAATTCCTCCGCAAATCGTTGCCGATTTGCTCTGCATGGGGCGAAGACGCCCGAATTTGTGCAAAATTTCGTATTTTTGAACGAACCGTACTTCAAAATGTGCGAAAAATTTGCTCTCTATCTTGGCTTCGCGAGTTCCGGCCTACCCACTAGCAATTTAAAACTAAAAAGCAGTAAGCTTTTTGATGACAGACATGCGTGTTTCAATATTTTTGCGTGTTGCTTTTGCAACGCCATCGGTGGAAAATCCTTCGACAGCAAAGCTCGCAACAGCAGAACCCCACGAAACAGCCTTACGCAAAATATCGCTTGTGATGTGTTTTCCCGGCTGTGTGTTTGCGACAAGGTAGCTCATACATCCGCCTGCAAAAGAGTCGCCTGCGCCCGTGGGGTCTAGTACTTCTTCTGTAGGGTATGCTGGAGAAACAAATATTTCGTCTTTAGTTACGCCAGTTACCCCGTGTTCGCCTTTTTTAACAATAACAGCGCTTGGTCCCTTTTTTTGGATAATTTTCGCCGCTTTAATAAGGGACGCTTCTTCGGCAAGCATACGCACCTCGGCGTCGTTTAAAAAAACGATATCGGCTTCTTTTACCATTTTCCATACGTCTTTACGTTTCGATTCAATCCAGAAATTCATCGAGTCGAACCCAACAAGCTGGACATTTTTCATTTGCTTTAACACTTTGTATTGGATCACAGGGTCGATATTCGCCAAAAAAAGGACTTGGCGTAATTTATCTTCTTCGGTTAGTTTTGGCTCGAATGTAGCAAACGCGCCAAGCTCGGTTGTGCGGGTGTGCGCAATCGCCATATCGTGTTCGTAGTATCCAGACCAGTGGAATGTTTTACCGTCGCTTTTTTCAATCCCTTGCGTATCGATTCCAAATTTTTCGAAGTATGTAAAATATTTTTCGGGAAAGTCGTTGCCTACAACAGCAATAATTTTAGGTGCAATTAAAGGCGCTGCGGCAATCGAGAAGTGGCTTGCGGCGCCACCCAATACATTCTTTTTTATTCCAAACGGGGTTTGGATATCGTCAAAAGCGACTGAACCAACGACAAGCATTCTCATGCGTGGAGAGGTATTTTTTTAGATATCCCGTAAAGTCTACTTCGATAATCTTAGGCGGCGGCGGATTTCTTTTGCACGCTGCCTGTTAGGTTCGAGAAAATTTTTAAGCTCAAGCTGGGGCGCACTCCCATTTCCACTAAACCGGCGTTCTATTAAACGCACGGGAATAATGTACCACTTAATTTTGGACTCGACGAGGAGTTCATCCGCCAAGTAAATACTCGCTTTCGTATAAAGCCTTTTGGAACGAGCAGAGGTAAGTTTCGCGTGGATGCGCAAATCTTTATAGAGGGGCGTTGCTTTGTGGTATTTCACGGAAAAACCATCTGTCATAACGAAATATCCTAAATGGTGGCAAAGCACACCTTGCGCTTCGTCTAAAATAACGGCAAGCGCTCCCCCGTGTGCATGCCCTGGGGCTCCTTCATGTTCGCGGCGTAATTGGTACGTAAAATCGACTTCGCCTGTTTTCTCGTCGAATGTCGATGGAATATGGAAAGAATACCGGTTAAGCGCCCCACACCCGAAACAATTATCGTGGTGGAGTTCTTGCCCTACCGAACTTGTTTTACCTATGGGTAATGGCACGGTCTATAAAGCCCGCCGTATTTTATTCTTTGTCGGCTTTTGCTTTTTTGACACGTGGAATAAGGACTTGTTTACCCGCATAGTACCCGCAGGCAGTGCAAACACGGTGTGGAATACCATACGCGCCGCAATTGGAGCAAGGGCGTAAATTAGGTTTCCCTATTGCGTGGTGTGCACGGCGGTTACGTCGACGTGTATGGGAGGTTCTTCTCTTAGGTACGGCCATTGAAGGCGTAAAGCGAATTTAAAACAAGGTGTCAACGAATTGCATAACTCTGTCTCGACGCAACGCAAAAGATGCAGGGTTTAAAATAAGCCGTGCGCTACTTTTGAGGATGATTTCCTCTTCTACCAAATTATTGGCTTTAAGCGTTGCACCCGTCGAAACCAGATCGACGATAACATCCGAGAGCCCAGTAAGCGGCGCGATTTCAATGGAACCATAGAGTTCAATCGTGCGGATGTTAAAGCCCCGACGGAAAAAATATTCCGTCGCTAAACGGGGGTATTTTGTCGCAACACGAATTTCTCGTTTTTTTTGCCATCCGTCTTGTCCTTTGGGGTAAGCAACAGATAAACGGCATTCTCCAAAAGGAAGGGATGCGGGAATGTATACGTCAAAGCTATACTCTAAGAGGAGGTCTAGCCCCATAATACCTAAATCGGCGGCACCTTGTTCGACATACGCGCCCACATCTTTGCTGCGAATAAGATAGAAATCGATATTGTTCGCGCTGTCGGTAAGGATGAGCTCACGCCCATCGTTTGTTTTAGAAATTGTACACAGCCCACGCGTTGAGAAAAATTCAAGACTTTCGTCGCTCATCCGCCCCTTGGGTAAGGCGATACGTAATTTTTCTTTTACAGCAGCCAAACTATTTTTTCAGATTTTCATTTTGAGGAGTTGTACTTTTGGCCGCACGTTCTGCGTTGAGTAGTGAAATATAGTTACGGCTTGGAGCAGCAAATTCCTTTCCCTCGTTTTCACGCGAAAGTTTTGCAAATTTTTCTTCGGCTTCGTCGTAGCGTCCTAAGTAATAGAGCATACGCGCCTGATGGAAAGTCGCCATTTCTGGCTTTTTTGCGAGCGTGAAATTCTTTTCGAGGCCTTTATAAAGTGCAAGCGCTTTGTCAAATTCACGGTTGCTTTCGTATGCCTGCGCTTGCATAAACTGCGCGATGGAAATCATCGGTTGGCTACTATACGCAGATGCGGCTTTTCCAAAGAGCTTTGCCGCTGCGGTAAATTCTCGCGCTTCGAGAAGTGCATTCCCGCCGCTTAAGCATGCAGCTGCACTCTCGACGGTAGAAATTGTTTGCTCGCAAATATCCTTGAGGCTTAACCCAAATTCTTTCATTTGTGCCTGGCGTGCTTCGCCACGCGGTAAAATTTTTATAAGCTCGTATTTTTCGAGCGCTTCGTGGAGCTTATCGCTATGGTTGTGCCGCGCAGCCGCGTAAACGAAAAGGATTACCACCACCACAACAACAATACCTATAAGGGTAAAAATACTGTGCCTAACCGCCGTTGGATTTTGTGAAAACCAGCGGAATACCTTGTGCATAAGCAAAGAAGCCTCGCCCTTTTCTTGCGTATTCGACGATGAACCCGTTTTTACTTGTACCAAAGAACTATCTTTTGTTTTCACTTTGTATCTCCACAGGAAGGAACAGTAAGCAAGAAGGAGACACCCTGTCCAGAAATACGCTTGCCGCCGGATATAAATAAGATTTTTTGCTTAATGCTATTTAAGAAACTTGTTTTTCTAAGCCTTTTTTCTGTACTCCCTCTTGCCGCACTGCAGCCTAACGAACGGGCATCCACAGACGCTGCAATTTTTATTGAAGGTGCGCCTCTTGCCGAAAGTATTCCTGCGCTTAAGGCCGTTGTAACCTCGGTTGCCGGCGAGGGCGCGTGGGATCTTTTTGCACAAGGCTTTGAAGCCCGCGGGGGAATCAACCTCCTCGATTTAAAGCAGCTCGAAGAGCTTGGTGTCGACACAAAAGCACAGTGGGGTATCGTTGCCTACCAAGAGATCCAAAACGCCCCCAAAGCGTATAAACCCGATTTTGTAGGTATTCTTCCGACAGTTTCAAAATCGAAACTTTTTAACTTTCTTAAAGAAAAAATTACACAAAAATCCCAAAACGGAGAAATTGCAAATTTTCAGGAAATTGAACCTGGAAAAATTCTTTTCTTCGGGACAGAAGAAGATCCAGGATGCCTAGTTAATGCCGACGATGCTGTCCTTATCTCAAATAATCTTGATCTCGCAAAACAAATGCGTAGCCGTGCTTCCTCTCCAGTTTCAAAGGCCGACTACTACAAAACAATGCGCAACCACCTTGCAGCAAAAAATGGAGGCAAACAACCCATTGCATCGTTTTACCTCAATCCAAAAATGCTGGTATCTACTCTCGATGGCCAAAAAGAACTGCTTGCGCAATTACAGCGAAGCTTGAACGGCAATAGCACAGAAGAGCCAGTTATTGCAGAAGACTCTCCACTTATCAAAGAATTAAGCGAGAACTTAGAATCTGCAGGTGGTGCGTTTATGCTACGCGAAGACAGGGTTATGGCAAACTTTTCATACAAGTATAAAGCGGGGTATTTAAACGACATGAGCAAGGTATATCCACGGATGCTCCAAGTAAAAACACAGCCGCTAACTTCCGATACTCTTAGTGCAACTCCAGTCCACTATACGCTTTTCAAATTCAACATTATAGCAATTTTAGACGCCCTGAGGACTGCGAGTCCACTTTTTAACGCAAAATACCAAAAAGCAGAACAAGATTTTAGGAATGAACTCCATGTAGAGCTTGAAAAAGATATCTTGAATTCGTTCCGTGGTAACTTCAACTTCCAAGTTCTTGGTATTCCTTCGAGTAAAAAACTTAAAGATGTTTTAGCATGGCAACTGGCGGGAAGTTTTGGAATCAAAAGCGGAAGTAGCGCCGGCTGGTTAAAGGCAATCAAAAGTGTCGAGAAAAAAATAAAAGAAAAAAGTAGGCAACAGCAAGTACGATTTCGATACGAAAAATTTGAAGATGGCGATTTGGTGACAATCCAGCCCGTTAAAAATCAACCAGCAGGCGCACAAAAAAACTTTCCAATACTAATCCTCATTCGTGAGACAGAGATTGTCATCTCTACGAACAAGACAATCATACAAAAATCGCTCAAAGGAGCAGAAAGCACGCTAAGCGAACGCTTGTTGCGTTTGCCGTACGATAACGCACAAGCAATTTTCTTTATAGACTTGCAACAAGTTGTAAAAGCGCTTGCCAAAAGCAAGGAAGCCTCTGCTATCGCCGCTTACGAACCAATGTTAAAAAAGCTTAAAAACTTTTCTATTATTTCAGATATCAAAAAAGATTTTACAAGCGCAGATTTTACATTAGAGCTCAACAGGAGATAATTTGCTTTCCGTTCGTAATCTATCCAAGCACTATAATTCGCGTAAAGCGGTCGATGGAGTTTCTTTTGCGCTAAAAAAAGGAGAGATTGCCGCGCTTCTTGGGTTAAACGGCGCGGGAAAAACAACAACGCTACGGATGCTCACGGGGTACATTACCCCAACCTCGGGTAGCGTTGAATTTGCAGGAGAAAATATCTTAACAGTCCGCGAAAAACTTTTAAGCCACATTGGGTATTTACCCGAACAACCCGCGCTTTATAACGACATGACAGTCGAAGATTTTCTTCTTTACATGTACCGCCTGCGTCGCGCCACAAAAGAAAAAGAGATGGAGAAAGTTGAACGGGCGCTTAAAAAGTGTTCGTTGACCCAAAGGCGGCACGACTACATTGCTTCGCTTTCCGCAGGATTTCGCAAACGCGTAGGTCTTGCGCAAGCAATTGTACACGAGCCTGAAATTCTTCTTCTCGACGAGCCAATTACCGATTTAGATCCACGCCAAATTCGTGAAATTCGTGCGCTTTTACTTGAGCTAAAAAACGACCACGCAATTCTAGTTTCAAGCCATATCCTCAAAGAGGTACACGAATTTGCCGATCGTGTTTTCTTAATGCACCAAGGAAAAATTCTTGCCGAAAGCGCAACAGCCGACATTAAAGCAGAAGAATTCGAAACGTGGTTTATGCGGCACACAGAAGGTGAGGCTGCGTAAAACGTGCAACGCCGTTTTATACGGTTTACTGTTCTAACATTTTTCTTTATCTCTTGCGCATCGGCAGCGTTTAAAGTACCGGATGAAAATTTTTTTACCGACGGGTTTGTTCTTGAAAAAGGATACACACAGTATGTCGAGACAGCAAATAACACCAAGCTTGATATGCCTGTAGTCGAAAGGTTTAAACAAAATTGCGAAGAAGCAAAAAAAAATGCTATGGAACGTTTTTTAAAAGAAAAATCTTTAACAAAGGCCAATACCCAACTTTTAGGGGAGTATCTCGAAAAGGGTGGCTCGTGCCGCATTCGGATTGCTCTCAAAGCAGGATAAATGATCCAGAAAAATAGTGAAGTTACTTTCTTAAAGGAAACAAAAATTGGCGGGGATAATCAGCCGTTTTTTATCGCAGGGCCATGCGTTATAGAAAACGAAAACCTTCTCGAAGCGGTCGCGCAAGAAATCCGCCGTTTAAGCGACAAATACAGCGTACTTATTCTTTTTAAGTCGTCGTTCGACAAGGCGAACCGTTCGTCGATAGATTCCTTCCGTGGGCCTGGAATACACGAAGGGCTTACACTCCTTAAAAATGCCGCGGCAAAATATAACTTACCTACGCTCACCGACATCCACTCTCCCAACGAAGCTGAAGTTGCAGCGCGTTATGTCGACATGCTCCAAATACCAGCGTTCCTTTGTAGGCAAACAGACCTCCTCACAGCAGCTGCACAAACGGGAAAATGGACCAATATTAAAAAAGGCCAGTTTGTCGCTCCGGAAGATTCCCTCCAAATTGCCGACAAGTTCCGCAAATCGGGTTCTAATCGCGTAACGCTTTGCGAGCGTGGGTATACTTTTGGGTACAACAACCTCGTTGTCGACATGCGTTCTTTTGAGATTATGCGCCGCGAAGGGCTACACGTCGTTTTCGATGCAACACACTCAACGCAGCTTCCCGGGGGGGGCAAAACCTCGGGTGGCGACAGAAAAATGGCATTCCCCCTTATGCGTGCCGCGTGTGCGGTGGGGCTCGATGGAATTTTTAGCGAAGTGCACCCAAACCCCCCCGAGGCGAAATCCGACGCAACGAACCAACTTTATTTAAAAGACTACGAAGAATTTCTTTCGACCGCATTAAAAATTGACCGTTTAGTCAAAAAAGGAGTCTAATATAGTATGATGTACCCACGAACATATAACTTACTTTTCGTAGCTTTCGCTTTTTTACTGCCTTTTTGCGCGAGCGCCGAATGGCGTGAGGGTTTTCATGGCGCAAACAGGTTGCAGCTTGTTGGCGAAAGTAAGGTTTCTGAAAGCGAACCACAAATACGCGCGATACAAATGGCAAAAGAAGCTGCTGTTATGGATGCACTAAGCCACTGGATAAAATTTTGTTCGGCGCTTACAAGTTCCGAGGGAATTGCGGCCTTCCGTGTAGAAAACCAAAAAGAACGCCGCGTCCAATGTTCAGATACACAATGCCGTGCGCGTGTTATTATTGAAAAGCAAGATTTAAAACAGCGGTGCTCGGCTAAGTAATCGCGCTTATTAAATTTTTTTAATTTAGGGCGAAACCTTGCGGGGAAGTTTTTTTTCGGGCTCTACTTTGTGCCGCACAGGGCATGCGCTATGGTTTTCGATATACCAAGCGTCTTTTATGTAAATAAACGAAAAACTTTTATCGTCCATTCCCCCAATTCCAAAACATGCTCTTTCGCCCTCCCAACGGGGGTAAGTACCGCGCAGCCCGCGTAAAAGCCGCAGCACACTAAACGCTTTTTCTCTACCCCAACGTGCATAATCGACAACACCGTCCTTTGTGTAATTTGCTTCAAAGCGCGGCAAATTTTCTGCATCGATAAATGTATAGATAAATTGGTGGTATGCTTTACCTTCTAACATAAGGATACCTGCATCGATAAGTTTGGGAAGCATGGCTTTGCGTTCTGCGTGTTCATCAAAAATTATTGGTTTTTCTTTTGCTTCTTGCGGCGCAGCCATGGTGGTAGTCGCGCACAAAACGCTAAAAAACATGCAAAGGCGGATGGATACTTGGAAACGCATGCCCCGTACCGAAATTTCTATCACACTTGTCTACTTAAATCGCAAACACGCGCTTTTTATAATTTATTGTACAGGCTTTTCTTTTAAGCCCAAAACATCTTTCATCGAATAAAGGCCAGGGTTTTTGTTTTGTAAAAACCGTAGCGCGGCCAGCGCTCCCGAAGCAAACGTATCGCGGCTTACCGCTTGGTGTTTTATCTCGATGCGCTCGCCTTGCCCTAAAAAGTACACTGTGTGGTCGCCTACAACATCGCCGCCGCGTAACGCCATAACACCCACCTCGTCTGCTTTGCGTTCGCCAACCATACCCTGGCGGCCATAGAGCACGTTTTCTTCACGGCGGTTGTACGCACGTAAAATTTCTTCTTTGAGGGTTGTTGCGGTACCCGACGGCGCATCTTTTTTAAGCTTGTGGTGTATCTCCATAACCTCAGGATCAAACCCGTGTTGCGCAAGAGCCTTTGCCGCCTCTGACACTAACGAAAAAAGCACGTTGACGCCAATAGCCATATTTGAGGCAATAATTAAGGGAATTTTTACTGCCATACTTTCGAGCGCTTCACGTTCTTCTTTTGTAAACCCTGTGGTGCCCACCACCACAGGAACTCCTTTTTCAGCAGCCTTCTGGAGTGTATGGATTACTGTCGATGCATGCGAAAAATCGATAAATCCCCCTTGCGGAATTTTTGCATTTTCTAAAGAAGTAATTTCTGCATCGAAAGCAATGCCTGTAACCGCATTGTATTTTTTCCCTATGTTGGGGTGTGTTGCGTACTCGACGGGCGTAACCAATTGCAAAGACAAGTTTGAATTTGCCGCTGCTTGTTTTGCAATTGCTTGCCCCATGCGCCCCAACGCGCCAACAATACCGAAGTTAATCATCGTGCACCTTCAAAACGCGCCATTGCTTGCATAAGCACCGTTTCGTTTGCTGCCGAAAGCGCAGTCATGGGAAGGCGTAAAGAATTTTCGCATAAGCCTTTTCTAGCCGCAGCAAACTTCACAGGTATAGGGTTTGTTTCGATAAACATCGATTTACAAAGCGGCAACAGGTGTAAAAATTTCTTTCGAGCACTTTCTATATTGCCTGCAAAATATTCACGGCTGATTAACCCCGTTTCTTTGGGATAAATATTGGCGATAACACTCACCACACCTTGACCGCCTATAGAAAGTACCGGCATAATCAAATTATCATCCCCCGAAAGGAGCGCCATTCGCCCTTCGGTGGCTTCAATAATTTGCGCCATAAATCCTAAATCGCCCGTTGCTTCTTTAATCGCGGTAATGTTCCCGTGTTTTGCAAGGGTCGTTATGGTGTCGATAGTCATCCCTACGGCAGAGCGCCCAGGAATATTGTAGAGCATTACCGGAACCTTAGATGCATCTGCAATGCGCTGGAAATGTTGTGCAAGGCCAGCCTGCACCGGCTTATTGTAGTAAGGGTTTACAGAAAGCACTGCGTCGGCGCCGGCAGATGCAGCGTCGCGGGTTAGCTGTATTGCCTCTGCGGTAGAATTGGAACCTGTTCCGGCGATAATAGTAATATCTTTTTTTTTCGACTTAGCCCATTCGATAACTTTTGCAATAACCTCGCTGTGTTCTTGGTGTGAAAGTGTTGGGGATTCGCCTGTGGTTCCGCAGGGGACAAGCCCTTCGACACCCGCGTCTATCTGCGCTTCGACAAGACTTTTTAGGCGGGGCCAGTCGACGTTTGCGCCGTCGGCGGTAAAAGGGGTAATGAGCGCGGTATACGTGCCCTTGAAAGTTAGTGGCATATTTCCCGCATGGGTTAAAAAGACACGCCGTCAAACTTTACACAGAAAGATGCGCTTGTATGCCAGGGTGTGGGTGAAATTTCTTTTTTAGTTCTCACGCCGCCTCGCCCCTACATACTGGCGCATCAATTTTGCATAGGTAGTGTATGGCCAAATACGATCAAACAAACTCCGTCATTGGAGAAGGTTCAATATTCGAAGGACGTTTTTATATTTCTGGTAGTTTGCGTGTCGACGGTAAGTTCGAAGGGGATATACGCACCGAAGAGGCGCTCGTTGTCGGCGAAACAGGCAAGGTAAAGACAAATATCTCCGCCCGTGAAGTCGTTTTAGCGGGAACTCTTATCGGCGATATCGACGCAAAAGACGAAGTACGCCTCACCGAAACTGGCCGCATGGTCGGAGACATTGTAGCGCCCGTGCTTAATTTTTCGCGCGGGGTGGTCTTTAAAGGAAACGTGAGCATCCATGGCGGGCACAAAAAAGATCCGCGTAAAATTGTCGAAGAAAGCTATGGTCTTGTACGCGAACTCGACAAAAAAGGTATTCAATAACTCAAAACTAACGGAACACAACATTGGCGAAAAAAAAAGGGCTTAACAGGGGTACGGGTGTCGGTCGAAAATCAAAGAAGGGAAAACCGATGCACCGACAGATACCTACGAATAAATCACGTTCTGATTTTTTTGTTTTAGAAAACAAAACAGGACATACTGGATTAAAAAAAGAAGAGACCACTTCCCCTCTAATTTCTTCTTTTGAAAACCCACCTAAAAAATCGCGTTTTGCGAATATGCGGATAAATTTGGGATTTATCGAACTCTCGTACCAAGGCGCAGGCAAGTTTTTATACTTTTATCGCCACCAAAAAACGCTTAAAAGCGGCGTGTACCAATTGACTGGCCGTACGGTTGCCATCTTTTTGCTCGCAACAGTAAGTGTTGTAAGCGCAACATCATTTTTCGTTTGGAAAAAACGGCAAAACTCAATGGCTCTTGCATTCGACGAAGATAAACGTGGAATCGGCGGTGTTGGTCGGTTAGAATCTGGTAAAGTTATCGCCCAAACAACCGATTTTGTCGAAGAACTTGCCCGTTTTGAAGACGACGAAAAAATGAAAGACCAGTTGATGGGCGCCATCGAAGAACGTACGCAAAATGATTTAAGCCAAGAAAAAAATCAAGATAAAGTAAAAAAATTAAAGTACAAAGTAAAGCGCGGGGACACATTACAGTCTGTTGCAAAAAAATATAACGTGCGGCCAGAATCCATCAGCGGCTCGAGCAGATTAAACGAGTTCCAAGAAATTTCACCCGGCCAAACCCTATCAATCCCCACACGCGACGGGTTTTACTACATCGTCAAGAAGAACGAACGTTTAGCAAATATTTTACAAGCGCATAAAGTAACCCTCGATAAGTTTATGGCGGAAAACGAGCATGTCAACATCGACCTTTTAGATTCTGGAGAAGAAATTTTTCTACCCGGAGCAAAGCCAATCCGCCGCGCTGAAGGTTGGCTTATTCCTGTACCAAGTAGAATTATTACATCGGGGTACGGAAGGCGTAGTTATCCTCGGTTGGCATTCCACCGTGGGCTCGACCTCAAAGCATTTTATGTTCCTTTCCGTGCAGCAAAATCGGGGGTTGTTACCTATTCGGGATGGCTTGGCGGTTATGGAAATGCAATTATTGTAAAACACGATGACACTTACAAGACTTTATACGCACACCTTTCACGCCGCCACGTAAGCGTTGGCCAACGAGTGCGGCGCGGGCAGGTCTTGGGACGCACAGGCGATACGGGCTATTCGTTTGGACCACACTTGCACTTTGAGATTTCAAAAAACGGCGAAAATGTAAACCCTAGTAAATTCCTTAAAGGTTTGCGTGGCCGCTCGAAAAAACGGTAAAATGTTTTATTTAAGAGGCGCGCTTGGTTGTGTCTCTATAAAACACATCAATGATACTTAAGAAATCTGCAGCAAACCCAAAAGAAAAAATTATCTCTATCCATGAGAAACCTTTTCTTGTCGCCGAATTTGGGCTTAACCATAACCGCGACATTGGCCTTGCACAGCGTATGGTCGATGCGGCCACCAAAAGCGGCGTTGATGCAATAAAGTTACAGTCGTATACGACAAGGTATTTTATAAATCGTACGTTCGAAAACATGCACGGCCTGTACGATATTTTCCAATCACTAGAAATAGGTATGGATTTCCATCGCCAACTACGCGACTACGCAGTTTCGTCCGGCTTGGCATTTATATCCGCACCGTTAACCCTCGACTGGGTAGAGAATTTGGATGCGCTCGAAGTTCCTGCGTTTAAAATAGCTTCAGGCGACGTGACAAATACGCTGCTTGTCGAAAAAATTACAACCTACAAAAAACCAATAATTGCGTCGACGGGAGCTGCAAGCCAAGAGGAAATACAAACGCTGATTGACTTTTTCGAAAAACAACGCAGCGACTATGCACTATTGCACTGCGTCTCCCTCTACCCTACGCCAAACGCTAAAGCAAACATCGCACGGATGGGGCACATTGCAAATCTTGTGCCTAAAGAACAAAGTAGGCCAATTGGTTTTTCTGACCACACAGAAGATGTCGTCGCCGCATTTGCTGCCGTGAGTGCCGGAGCGCAAATTATAGAAAAACATTTCACTTTAGATAAGTCGCTTCCCGGTCCTGATCAAAAAATGTCGTTTTCGCCGCAGCAAATGGCTGAGCTGCGCAAGCAAATCGATTTAGCGTATCTATTGCGCGGACAAGCTACAAACGCAAATTGCCACAATGAAGAAACAGCAATGGATTATTATGGAAAAAGATCGCTCTACGAATTTGAAGGTGAAGTCCGTGCGATGCGCCCGCGTATAGATACGCCGTTACCGTAGCTTAAGAGTTTACTCTGCAAAGCCACGCTCGACAAGTTTTACAAGGGCGTCGACCGCTTCAGCTTCCGATTCTCCATTTGCAGAAATCATTATGCGGCTATCCCGCGTAAGCGCGAGCATCATAAGTCCCATTATACTTTTTCCATTGATACGTTGCCCATCTTTTTCTACAAAAATTTCACACGGGTAGCGGTTTGCTGTCTTCACGAAAACCGCAGCAGGCCTTGCGTGTACGCCGCTTTCGTTTTGGATAATTGTGCTGCGCGAAACCATGTTAGTTCTCTACTGCGTTATTGGTCATGCGGGCAAGCCGTTCCTGAAATTTTCGCGCCGCATGGTGCCCCCGCGCCTTTAAATTATGGTTCTTCGCGGCGGTTTCAATAAGCACGGGAACGTTGCGCCCAGGGCGCACAGGAATCGTCATTACTGCAATTTCAACGCCTAAAATTTCTTCTGTTTCGTCGTCTAAACCAAGCCTATCGTACTCTTTTTTCTCGTCCCAGTCTTCTAAGTGGACAATCAAATCGAGCCGCTTACTTAGGCGGACTGCCCCTGCGCCAAAGAGATCGCTAATACTAATAATTCCAAGCCCACGAATTTCAAGGTGGTGCTCTATCGTTTGTGAAACATGCCCGTAAAGCCGTGCACCATCACGGCAAACAATACGTACGGCATCGTCTGCAACAAGGCTGTGCCCACGCTGGACAAGTTCCAATGCGGTTTCGCTTTTACCGACACCGCTTTTCCCTTGGAGCAGTATACCAACCCCGTAGACTTCAACAAAGGTTCCATGCAGCAGCGTTTGTGGCGCAAGCTCTGCATCGAGAAAATCGGAGAAAACATTGATAAATTTACTTGTACGTAATTGCGAAACAAAAATTGGGCATTGATTTTTTACCGCGAATTGTAAAAAAATATCCGGAGGCATGTTTCCATGCGTAAAAACAATTCCAGCAATGGGAAAGTTAAAGAACCTTTCGAGCGGATGTGTTCTTTGTTCGGCTTCCATGCCGATAAGGAATGCGTGTTCGCCTTTACCGAAAATTTGTATCCGGTCGTGCGCAAAGTGTTCAAAAAAGCCGTTCAAGGCAAGCCCTGGACGGTTAACGTCAATTTCATGGAGCGTGCGGCTAAGGTCGGCGTCTTCGTTGATTAGACGTAACTTCAGACGCTCCGCGTCTTTAAGGATTTGGCTAACTTTGACGGTTCTCAGGCGGCTGGCCTCTTAATTAAGAATCCCCCTCCCTGCCGCTTGTAAATGACATTGAGGCGGTCGGTTTCTTCGTTAAGGAATGCGAGATAGTCGAGCCGTGATTCGCGCATTACGTCGAGAGCCTCTGCTATAGTAAATTTCGATACGGGAAAAACAGATTCTGCGCGTTTTTCTAACTTTCCTTCAGAGAATTTCATAATTTTTTCGAGAAATCCGCCATCATCCCCACGCACAACAATACTGTAATTGCCGTCATTACGCTCCGTAACAAGCCCGTAGCGCTTTGGATCTGCCTGATGGTACATCACAAAATGGTGTTTATGCGAACGTAGCTGGAGTATTGCCTCTACATCGTCCATGGGTTTTATTTCTGCATTACGCATTTCGATTTCGAGTTCTTCGTCTTCTTGTGCTTCTTCTGGCGCAGGGGTTAGTGCCTCCTTTGTAACCACAACTTTTTCTTCAAATTTTTTTCGGTATTTGTCGATTTGGTTGTTGAGTACATCCAACGCATTATCAATTGCCGCGTAGAGGTCTTTGTCACTTTTTTTAAGATGAAAAACTGTTGCGTCGCCGCGTACGGTAATCTCAAAAAACTGGTTTTGCCGCTCCAGTGAAAAACGCACATCGACGCCTTCAATATGGTGTAAGCGCTCTTTGAGTTTTTCAAGCTTTTTTGACGCGTACGACTTAATTGCTTCCGTAGGCGGAAGGTTTTTGAAATAATATGCTATATCCATGCCTTAAAATACTGCTTTTGCGACCCAAAGTCAAGCCAAAAAACGCTACTTTTTGGCCTGCGGGAAAGGTTTTTTTGTTATGCCCGTGCCGCGAGAAATCTGGATTCGAGCCCTGCGCACTTGCTTTTAAACTCCGCAAGTTCTCCCATAAGCCCCGAAAGGTCGTTTTTGAGGGCGTCGTACGAAACATGCATCGATTCTGCGGTACTTATTGCTGCGGATGTTTCGTACAAAACCGTTTCACGCGATTCGTTAAAATTATGTTGCGCTTTTTCGATATACTTTGCTTCGTCTTGTGTGCGGGCAAGCCTTCTTTCGCGGGATTTTTTTAAGTCGATTTCTAAACGGTCATTTTCAAAAGCAAGTTTGTCGAGGTATACCCCTACGCGTGACCATTCGTCACTTTCTGGACTTTGGATACCTGCTTCGTTTTGTAAATCCATAGTTTATTTTCGACGTTCTATAAAAAAAGCTTAAGAGCCTGTGCGCCAACTCGTGTAGTGTTTATGAAGAGGCAATTTTTTTGAGAATTTTTGTACGCGGTTCGCTTAAAAGTGCGAAATTTTGCACAAATTTGGGCGTCTTCGCCCCTCGCAGAGCAAATCGGCAACGATTTGCCGTCGGCCAAAGCGCCGCCGCCCTCACGGCGTTGCACGCCGCTTTGGCGGGGGAATTTGTGCAAAATAGCGTACAAAAATTCTCAAAAAAATTGCTCCAGCGAGTTGGCGCACAGGCTCTTTATGGTTGCCGTACAAAGGGAATGAATAAATTACGCATTGTGGTATACTTACAACAAACAACGCATATCCAGAGAAAAAAATACTCCAAAAGAATCATACACGGTTTTTACATCCTTTGTGGAATGACATTGCTTTCTTGTTCGTCCCAAAAACATAAAGAGGCAAACCTTCTTTTTGAAAATTGGTACATTGTAAAACCACGCGGAGAAAACGCTACCACGGTGGCGTACGGTTCAATTACAAATCAATCAGCAAAGGAAAGCCTTTTACAAAGCATTGATTTTTCGTGTGCCGAGAGAAGTGAACTACACGAAACACGCGAAGAAAATGGACACGTCTCGATGCAAAGATTAACTTCGCAAAAGATTGCCACTAACGAAAAAATTATTTTTGAACCGGCGGGAAAGCATGTGATGCTGCAAAAAATAAACTTAAAAAACCGTGAAAACTGCGAAGGGGTTTTCTATTTCGCACACACAACGGTGCATTTTAATATCCCTATAAAAGAGAGAAAGTTATGAAAAAATTTATTTTATTGTTTTTGTTCTTGGTATTTGCAGATTGCAAACGCCACCGCGTTGAATGGCGCGTACTTGATTTGGGAATTGCCCCCGAAACGTCACTCCTTAGCCAAGAAGGAAAAAAAGAAGCACTAATTGCCAAAGGCCGCATAAACTTAGTTTTCTTTGGATTTACCCGCTGCCCCGATTTTTGCCCACTAACGCTTAGCCGTGTCGATGCAGCAATCCAAAGCGCAAACTTACAAAATAAAATAAACCTAATTTTTGTAAGCGTCGACACCAAAAACGACACTCCCGAAACTTTGCAAAAATACCTTACCCCATACCCATACGCACGGGGATTTGTGGGAACAAAAACGGAAATAGCCGCTGTAGAAAAAAGTCTTGGCGCATATTCAAAAGTGGAAAAAGGCGCAATACAGCACTCTCTTTTTGTATACGTACTTAATCCGCAGGGAAAAGTTGTATACCTAATTAGCCGCAACGACCCTCTCGAAAAAATTTCAACTGTACTTAGCGCCGCTACATCGCTTTAAAATGGCTACGTACTCGGAAGATTTACTCCGTCTCGCGGAAACGGTTCCTAACCCTATACCCCACGGAATGCGGCGCTCCTCAATGCTAAATCCGCTATGTGGAGACAAGTGTGAAATTGCGCTTGATACCGAAGGTAATACAGTCCGCGAGGTTTATTGGATAGCGGAAGGGTGTGCAATTTTACGTGCGAGCACAGCGCACCTTGCAAAAACACTTAAGGGGAAAACTCTTGAAGATATAAAAAAAATCCAACGTGATTTCGTCGCTTCTTTCGGCACAGGCGCAACGCACATGGAGCATCCCCTTTCTGCGGTTTATGCCATTCCCGCACGTTATAAATGCGCGTTACTGCCGTGGCAGGCTTTGGAAAATTTTCTCCGCGATTTGCAAAGATAAATCAGGCGTAAGCGCAGCGGCGTTTTTTAATTTTTTTGCAAGCCCTTCTTTATCCATGCCGCCTAAATCGGTTTTTCGCAAAAATAAAAGCGCCTTCGCACGTTTTTTTTCACCCACGCCTTCGATGCCGTCGAAAAGCGATTTAAGGTTACGCTTCATGCGGCGGTTACGGTGGTACGCAACAGCAAAGCGGTGTGCCTCGTCACGTGCGCGGCGCAAGATGTGCATCCCAGGGCTTTCTTTATCGAAACGTAAAATTTTTTCATCTTCTGTGTAAATCTCTTCGAGTTTTTTGGCAAGCCCCACCATTGGAATTTTAAGTCCCGTATTTTTTCTTGCTTTAAGCGCGGCGTTTAATTGTGTCGAACCGCCGTCGATGACGATCAAATCGGGAGCTTTAACTTCGCCCGATAAAATACGCGCCAAACGCCGCGAAAGTACTTCGTGCATCATCGCAGGGTCGTTTGCGCCTTCGACTGTTTTAATTTGGTATTTTCGGTATGCAGTTTTGTGCGGCATTCCGTCTTTAAGAACTATGCCGCTTGCGACAGGGTCTGTTCCTTGGATATTCGAGATGTCGTAGCATTCTATAATTTCGGGCAAATTTTTAAGGTGTAAAAATTTTTGCAGTTGCCTAAGCCCCACGCGTTGGTTGCGCAAATTTTCTGCTAAAAGGCGTTCACGCATTACAAGCCTTGCGTTATTTTGCGCCATTGCCATAAGCGCAGACGGATTTATTTCGGGAGAATTTTTTTTAACTATGCGGGTAAACTCCGATAGCTCTAAAATTTTTACTGGATTTCCGTTGCGTTCTTTTAAAGCCCCTTGCCATGCAGAAAGCTCTACCCCGTCGGGAAGCACAATAAAGGGTGGCAAGTCGAGCATACCGGTGTAGTAATCGCGAAAGAATGTTTCTGCAAAATTAGTGTCGCTTAAATACTGTGCGCCAATATCTGTTTCGGTAAGTGAAAAATTTTCTTTTGCAATAAGTTTAGCTTCCCGAAACTTCAAAAGACAAATTTGCGCAAAACGCAGCGCAGATGCATCTATTTGTGTTTCTTCTTTTTCGGCTAAAAATTTTTGGAAAACGCCAATGGGTAATTCTTCCTTGAGCGTGGATAGTGGAGAGGAAAAAATTCCCACAATGTCGAAATCGAGTGCACTTTCACGCATTTCTACCTGTGGTTTTACGTTGCGTTCGTTAAAATACTGGAGTACATCGCGCAACTCTGCCGCTTCTTCAAAGCGTAAATCTACCGATAAAGCTTGCATTCGCGCTTCAATCTGTTTTCGCGTTTCTTCGTCCGAACCTGAAATAAATGCAATGGCTTGCTCTACGATTTTTGCATAGTCTTCACGGGAGATAAGCTCTGCACATGGGGCAAGACATTTTTTGAGGTGGTAGTTAAGGCAGGGTTTTCCAGGTTTTGGTAGGGGAAGTTTTAGCGGCCTACGCCGCAAGGGAAATAAATCGAGGGTTAATTGAATTTTTTCGCGTGCAACTTGCGCTTTAGAAAATGGGCCAAAATATAAATTCCCCGGAAGGCGCCGCCGCGTTAAATAAATCCGTGGAAAGGGTTCGCTCGTCGAAACACAAATATAGGGATACTGTTTGTCGTCTTTAAGACGCACATTGTAAAGCGGGCGGTGTTTTTTGATTAAATTATTTTCCAGAAGCAACGCTTCTGTTTCGTTATCGGTTGCAATCCAACGGATTGCTTTCGCCCGCCGCATTAAAAAAGTTGTTTTGAGGTCTTCTGCGGTAAGGTACTGTTTAAGTCGCGCTCGTAAATTTTTTGCTTTGCCGACATAGAGCGGTGTTTTATCGTTTTCATTCTCTAACCACTGGTACACCCCCGGAGATATAGGCGCAAGAGCAATGTATTCAGCAAGAGAAAGCTCTTCACTCATACCCGTAAAATAATCAAACTTTGGAAAAAGTGTTTTTTTTTGTTTCGTGTTACCCTTTGTACCAACTTGGGTATAAAATCGGTAGTGCAATGCCACGTTTAGTTGCAGAGATACGCCATCCGCGTGAAGTCGATTTGTAAAGATCGTATTCGTCCGATTTTTTTTCCATAATGAGGCGCCAAAATTCGTAATGTTTATCGACTACCGATTGCTTAATATCTTTGAGACGCCCTATAAGGGGGCACTTGCCAGTAAATTCGCGCATAAAAATAAGCCCAACGTATTCGCCTTTAGGGTTGAAGTAAGGTTCGAGCGGAAAAGTGCGGCAGGCGATAGAGCGATTTTCTCTCTCGCAGTGGGCGATGCCTTTGCATTCGCAAAAAATGAGGATTGGCGTTTCTTCATCTTTCTTTTGTTTTTTATCTTGTGGGTGCGAGGAACTCCAGCGCTTCCAGAGTTTTGTCCGGTGCGATAGATATTTAAACTCTTCACGGTAGAGCATCGGTACTGCATTTTCGAGTATGCAACAAAAAGGCTCTCCCCCGTTTTGGGGTGCGCACAGCTTTCCGCAATCGTACGGAGTTAGCGGTTCGTCCAAAAGTTTGTAGTAATGGCGTAATTCTTCTTCGGTAAATTTTTTATTCATTTTCGGCTACTAACGAGTTTACTAAACGATTACTGCTGTTTTTTCACCATTGCAGTAATTTTTTTTAGCCGGATTTCTTCTTGGATCATTTTCAAAAATTCGTCTTGCGAAAATTCTTTCTGTGCGCCAGTGAAATAATTGCGCGCGTTGATGATATTCGCTTCAACTTCTTTGTCGCCCACAACGAGCATATACGGCACTTTCATTTTTTCCGCACTGCGGATGCGCTTACCCAAACTTTCCTCGGGAAGCTCGACATGTACGCGTATTTTTTCTTTGCGTAACTCATCCGCCAAATTTTTTGCATACGCTTCGTGCACTTCGTTCACAGGGAGAATGCGCACCTGCTCGGGGGAAAGCCAAGTGGGGAAAGCACCCGCAAAGTGCTCGATGAGAAAACCCACAAAACGTTCGTGCGTCCCCAACGGCGAGCGGTGGATACACACCGGCCGCTTGAGCGAGCCGTCCTTGTCGACGTATTTGAGATCGAATTTCATCGGCATAAATAGATCGAGTTGGCAGGTGGAGGATGTAAACTCACGGCCAATCGAGCTTTTAATTTGGAAATCCATCTTGGGGCCATAAAACGCCGCGCCGTCGTTTTCAACGATGAACTCGACGCCCGATTCTTCCATCGCTTGCCGTGTAAGCGCTTCGGCTTTTTTCCACATCGCGTCTTCGCCGTGGTATTTTTTGCTTTCAGGGTTTCTGAGCGACAACACCATGTGGTAATCTTTAATGTCTAAAATTTTGTAATAATACTCATGCAGGCGAATCACCGCTTTGAATTCTTCGACCGCCTGCTCTTCGGTTGAGTAGATGTGCGCGTCGTTCATCTGCATGGCACGCACGCGCATGAGCCCCATGAGCGCGCCCGAATCTTCGTAGCGGTGGCAGGTGCCGTACTCGGCGAGGCGCAACGGCAACTCACGGTAGCTGCGTGGGCGGTGTCCGAAAATAGTATGGTGGAACGGGCAGTTCATCGGTTTGATGTAATAATTTTCGTTATCCATCTGCATCGGTGGGAACATGCTTTCGGTGTAGTGCGGCAAATGCTCGCTCGTATAAAAAAGTTTTTCTTTGGTAACGATGGGCGTCGTCACGCGTTCGTACCCGTGCGCCGCCTCGGTGTCTTTCGCCCACGTTTCGAGTTCTTCTTTAATGATGTTGCCGCGCGGCAGCCAGAGGATGAGCCCCGGCCCAATATCTTCGCTCGTGGTGAAAAGTTCCAACTCTTGCCCCAAGCGGCGGTGGTCGCGTTTCTTTGCCTCTTCGAGAAGTCTAAAATGCTCTTTGAGCATCTGCTTGTCGGGAAAGCTCACCGCGTAAATACGTTGCAGCATTTGGTTTTCGGCATTGCCGCCAATATACGCGCCCGCAACCGTGGTGAGCTTAAAGACGCCGAGCTTGCCGGTCGAAGGGACGTGCGGCCCACGGCAAAGGTCGGCGAACTCGCCTTGCTCGTAGATACTAATTTCGGCGTCGGCGGGCAGGCGCTCGATGATGCCGACTTTTAAGTCTTCACCCATCGCTTTGAATTTTTGAACCGCGTCTTTGCGTTCCATTACCTTACGGTGGATGGGATGGTTCTCGCGCACGACTTTTTGTATTTCGGCTTCAATTTTTTCGAACGCGTCTTCGTTAATTTTTTCGTCGAGGAGAACATCGTAGAAAAAATACCCGGGGCCGTTTTTAACGACAGGTCCATCTTCGAGTTGGATTTTGGGGTATAGCCTCTTGAGCGCCTGCGCCAAAGCGTGTGCGCTCGAATGCCAAAAGATTTCTTTGCCGGCTTCGTCGTCAAACGTGAGTAACTTTACCTCGACTGCGCTCGGTACCTTGGCCTCGACTGCGCTCGGTACCTTGGCCTCGACTGCGCTCGGTACCTTGGCCTCGACTGCGCTCGGTGATTTTATGGTTGAAAGGGGGCGCGATAAATCGTAACTTTTTTTGTCGACTTCGACGCCCAATACCGCTTTGCGTTTTTTGGGTGCAAGTTTTTCAACCACTTCTGCAAACGTGGTGTCGAGAGAGAAATCCCCCTCTTCATTGTCGATTTGGATGCGCACGTTTGCCATGTGTGCAAAACTAAGGGTCGAAACAGGCGATAAAGTGAAATCGCAAGCCTCCTAAGTGGGTAGGCCGGAACTCGCTGGGGCAAATTTTCCGCACATTTTGAATCGCTATTTTGCACAAATTCCTCCGCAAATCACTATTGATTTGCTCTGCGAGGGGCGAAGACGCCCGAATTTGTGCAAAATTTCGTATTTTTGAACGAACCGCAATTCAAAATGTGCGGAAAATTTGCTCTCTATCTTGGCTTCGCGAGTTCCGGCCTACCCACCTAAACAACCTCTTTTACAGATTAACTTTTCCACATATCCCGCTTTTTAACTTTCTCCTATGGAATGGTTTAGGCAAAATGCTGAGCTTATCGGCGTCCTCTTTATGCCTGTGACGTATGGCTTTATTGGTTGGTTAACCAATGTGGTCGCTCTCAAGATGATGTTTTATCCAATGAAATTTTGGGGTATTCCTCCTTGGTTTGGTTGGCAAGGGATTGTACCGCGTAAAGCGACGGGGCTTGCTCTTAAAGTCGTCAATATTTTGAGCGAAAAACTTCTTAAAATAGAAGAGTTTTTTGATAAAATCCCTTCGGATAAACTCGCCGAAGCGTATAAGCCTTTGCTCCATGAAAATATTCCTTTAATGTCTACCAAAATTTTAGAATTTTTACCAGCAGATTTACAAAGTAAAGTCGTGCCGCATAAAACAGCGCTTATCGAGAATGCAACTAAAAAATCAGAAGCCAAACTTATACAAATTACAAGCCACCTACAAGAAGATGCAAGCAAAGTTTTTAGTTTCAAAAATATGGTGCTGCGTAATTTAACCGGAGGTAATACGCAACTGCTTGTCGACCTTTTCCAAGAAATTGGGCGCAAAGAATTTAAATTTATCGCTGCATCAGGATGGATTTTTGGAGCACTTTTCGGATTACTCCAAATGCTTATCTGGTGGCTTTATCCAGGAATGTGGACACTTCCCGTGCAGGGCGCCATTGTAGGTTATGCAACAAATTGGCTCGCACTCATCATGATCTTTCGCCCCATGGTCGAGAAGCGTTATCTTTTTATTAAGTACCAAGGGCTTTTCCATCGCCGCCAAATTGAAGTTTCTGAAAAGTTTTCGGCGATGTTTGCAGAGCACGTCCTTAACGGCAAAAACATTCTTGAAGAAGTACTCTACCGCCGCATTAGCCGCGTTGTTGTAGATACAATACAAGACGACATTGTAGATACCTTACACAAAGTTGGTTGCGCTGGCGAAAGTATTGCCGCATTTGAAAAAGCAAGCGACGAAAAACGCAAAGAACTTGCAGCCGAAATGGGAGCAAAGCTTTCAGATGCTTCGCAAACGATGGAAAAACTTATTAGCCGCTCGATGAATGTTAAAACAACAATCTATAACCGCATGAAAGATTTACCCGGCCCCGACTTTGAGGTTCTATTGCGCTCTGCTTTCCAAGAAGACGAGTGGATTCTCATTGTCTTGGGCGCTGTTTTAGGTGCAGCGGTCGGTTTGGGACAAATGTTCTATATGCTCTTTTTTGCAAGCCCCGCGTGAAATTTAAACTTCAATTTTATCAATTGGCGTACTATAATTTTTTTAAAGGCCGAGCATTTTAACTTTATTCGCGGCGCCCATCGACAGAATATTGGGCTTAGCACCAACAAATAAAAAATACGGGATTGCGTTTTCGCGAATTTCTAAATATTCGTATGCATCCCACGTTGCCGCCCGAAGAAGTTCGCGTTCAGAAAATTTATCTATTTCTAAAAGCGATTTCATTTCGTGCAGAATAGATAAATCCGAATTTGTCGCTAACGAATCCGTTCCGATAAGCATTTTGAGCGAAGAATTTTTTAGCGATTCCCAATTTGTCCTTTCAATTCCTAAGTGTAAATTCGAGCGATGGCACAGCACCCACGCTGCATGGGGTACGTAATCGTTTAATTTATCAATGTCTTCTATACGCGCTGCAGAAAGATGAACCATGAGGAGTTTTTTAAACGAAAGCATTCCCATGGCATAAAGATAATCAATCGTCGATTGTCCTTGCATTTCGGCATGTTTTACGTGTTGCCCAATTTTCTGTAAAAAATCGACGATGGGGCCTTCGTCGTTTTGGAATTCAATTTCTGCAGGGCTTTCTAGAATATGGATAGAAAGAGAAGTGTGCCGAGCTTTTTCACGCACGAAACGCATTTGCCGTGGAGACGATCCATAAATCGAATGCACTGTTGGATAAAACGTCGCGTCGATATCGAGTAATTCTTTTGCACGGTCTATACGTTCAGCGTCACTTGGCGAGGAAAATCCTAATAGCTCCAGATAGCGGTTTCCATTAAACAACGGCAAGTCGCGTAAGAAACGGATGAAATCTGTACTGTTTGAAATATCGCAGAAAAAAAATGTCCCAAAGTCTTCTGCAAAACGGATTGCGTCAACCGCCTTTTGCCGAATTTGTTGGCTGGTGAGCGTACCGCGTTCGGCTTGGATAATTTCTCCCATACGCGTTAAATGGCTACCTTGGGGTACTTTTCCTGCGATACACGAAAGCTCTATATGGCTATGTGCATTGACAAAGCCCGGCACAATAACTCCTGGAGGAAGTTTTTTTTTAAAAAAATCCTTTGGCGGCTTCCCAAAACCCGACTCGATAACCTCTTTTCCCGAAACAATAAACCAGGGATCGCTCCTAAATTCTGCATCGCGTGTTAATCCCCATTCGCCGTGCCAAAGTTCAAAGATGTGCATCTTATCCGAAGCAAAAGATACAGCGTGCCTTTCAAGAATAAAAATAAATACTAAAATATTATTCTAAAGACAATGAAACGCCGACAATAAGTAGTGGTTCTATGAACGATACAAACAATAAAAAAATATACCGTCGTGTCTATATTATAACGCTTATCGGTTACCTTATACCTCCCAGCTTTTGGGTTAGTTCGCTTTTAATTGCAGGAATTACAAAAACCGCTGAAGAATTTGCCTTGGTGGCCGGTGCGCCGTTAGCGCCCTTTTTTGTCATGTTTACAATTACGTCAGTAATATTATTGACCCGTTTTCGTCTCAAAGCAATCCGTAATTATCTTGAAAAAGACAAAAGCCAAGCAAGCCTTGTGAGGGCAAACAAAGCTTTAAAAGCTTTGCCAAGAGATTTTTTCTTTATTTTGCCTATTTATTGTGCAATTGGTCCAAATGCACACCTTGTTGGTTTTGAATTTATCAATACAACAGAATATATTGTCGCTTGGCTCCTTGGATTGCCTCTTATTATTCTTTTTGCAATGCCTGTTCTTATTCTACTTATGAATATTGCAGAACACTTGGGTCGAGAGATCCCCATGGTTCCCCAAATTCCTTTTTTCTCGCTTAGGCAAAAATTCGTTATGATATATTTAACGACATTTATTGGGGTTATTGTCTTCTTGTTTCTAGTCTCCTTCTCATTAAGAGAACAGCAGGTAGGTTTTACGGCGTTACGCGAAACAATCGCATCAATCATGGCATTAACGATTGCGGTTACGAATATACTTATTTCACAAAAACAGCTCATAAAGCCTCTACACGAATTAAAGGAGAAATTGATTAAAATTACTGGCAAGGGTGGTAATCTTGTTGAACAACTAATGCTTGATAGCCGAGACGAATTTGGTGAAGTTGGACTTACATTTAATCGTTTTACGCGACAAATTAGCCAGTTGGTAAAAAACTCACAGCTATTGGCGATGAAAGTTGCTGAAAATGGAACTTTCATGACGCAAACAGCACAGGAACTCAGCGGTGATGCTGAAAAGCAGATGCATGGTTTAACGATTGCGGACAAAACAATTACACAAATTGACACTGCATTAGAAAAAGGATTACAAAATGCACGCCTCAACGAAGAAAAACTAAACCACACTAAAGAACAAATGCATAGTACAGAAGAAGCTGTCCACTCTGCTATTTCAACGTTAAAGATAATTATTGAAAAAGTTTCTGCAATAGAAGAGATTGCCGCACAAACAAACCTTTTGTCCCTAAACGCAACCATTGAAGCGGCACGAGCAGGCGAACAAGGGCGCGGATTTGCTGTGGTCGCTACAGAGGTGGGTAAACTCGCAGAATATAGCCGAAATACAGCGCGAGAAATTGCAGATTATATTAGTGTCTCCGCAAAAACAACCGACGAAGCAAGCCACTTGTTTGTTACAACAATACCCGATATTGACCAAAGTTCACTTTTTTCGAAAGAAATTAGGGTTGAAACCGAAGATATCAAAATGAAATTAAAAACAATCCAAAACGATATACGTGCGCTTGCTGATATGGGAAAAAAATTTACTACAGTATCGGAGACGCTCCACAACACCGCAACAGGTCTCAAGAGTGAAGTCGATCAACTTTTAGATTCATTCGCAAAGCTACAGGTTAAGTAGTTTGCGTATAAGTCTAAATATTTTTTAAAACGGCAAAGATTTCGCAAATTTATATAATTCACGATCAACTGTTTCTTTATCCGTTTTTACCCACTTGCTAAACAAAACGTGGCTACCGTTTTGGATCTCTACAAAATGCTTTTGGTTTTTAGGAGTTGCAAAAACTGAGAATGCATGCCGCATTGCCTTTATCGATGCAACCTGGTCTTTGTTTTTTTCATCTTTATAGTAGACCAACATGAGTACGGGCTGTTTTACTTTAGCGTACGTTTCATCGTTTGCAGCAAAATGGCGTAAATCGTTTAAATTTTTTAAAGCCTTCGTATATTGCGGCCGGTACCAATAACCAGCAAGACCATCCACATCATTTTTGTCGCGCTCTTCGGGCTTTGCGCGTAATTTACCGACAACTAACTCACCCAATGAGACACCCCCAGGGAGCTCTAAGATACGAGCAGTCGGATCGCTAAAATCGTAAAACGGTGATGCCAGAATTAAAGCATCAACCTGATTAGGGTGGCTGGCTGCCAGCCACGTTGCAAGTAATCCACCCATACTGGTTCCCACTACTACAGTTTTTTCACCCAAAAACTTCATGTGCGCTAATGCTTTTTCGCAATACGCTAAATACTCAGAATATCCTTTTGCTACATGGTCTTCTATATTAGTACCATGCCCGGGCAAACGTATGTAGTATGTGTTGGCTCCCCATTTTTGTGCAAGGCGATCCATCGAGTATTCACCTTCGCCGCGACTAGCGCCAAAACCGTGGATGTACAAAATCGCATAAGGAGTTTTTCCATTGCGAACGCGCAGCAATCTTTCTTCATTATTTAATCGGGCACCCAACTTTTTACTTTGCTGTAATTGGTCTTGGTAAAACGCTTCAAAGTTAGCCGCCAATTTTATGGGGGGGGATGTATAAGTTGGGGTAGGCTTAAAGAAAATAGCGGCAATATAACCGATTATTAAAACAAGAAATCCGTAAAGAATCTTTTTTTTCAGGCCCATAAACAACAATTAAATTTCATAAACTGGTGTAAACCTTTACACCGTTTTGTGACTTTGCTTTATGATAAGCCTTGACGCGCTGAGTTTAATCGCTTGAAGCCATTTATGTAATGGCAGAACTCAATCGGTATAGTAAAACTCTCACCCAAGACCCTTCACAACCCGCATCGCAAGCCATGTTCTATGGCATTGGCTTCAAAGACGAAGATTTCAGTAAAGCGCAAGTCGGCATTGTGAGCATGGGATACGACGGCAATACGTGCAACATGCACCTCAACGGCCTCGCTGCTGAGGCAAAAAAGTCGGTGTGGGAAAACGGAATGGTGGGTTTGGTTTTCCACACTATTGGGGTAAGCGACGGCATGGCGAACGGCACCGACGGTATGCGGTATTCGTTGGTGAGCCGCGACGTGATCGCCGACTCGATTGAAACCGTCTGCGGTGCGCAATACTACGATGCACTTGTCGCAATCCCTGGGTGCGATAAAAATATGCCGGGTTCGCTCATCGCCATGGGGCGCCTTAACCGCCCTGCGATTATGCTCTACGGTGGCACGATTGCACCAGGTAAATATAAAGGAAGAGACCTCAACATTGTTTCGTCGTTTGAAGCACTGGGAGAAAAAATAGCGGGTAAAATTAGCGACGAAGAATTCCACGAAATTGTATGCCACAGTTGCCCGGGCGCAGGCGCTTGCGGCGGCATGTACACTGCAAACACCATGGCGGCGGCGATTGAGTGCCTCGGCATGAGTTTGCCCTATAGCTCGAGCAACCCTGCGCTGAGTCCCGAGAAAATCAAAGAGTGCAAGGACATCGGTGCCGCTGTAAAAAACATTCTCGAAAAAAATATTCTGCCGCGCGACATCATGACGAAAAAAGCGTTTGAAAACGCAATCACGCTTATCATGGTCATCGGCGGCTCGACAAACGCGGTGATTCACATCATTGCGATGGCAAAGAGCGTGGGCGTTTCCGTAACACAGGATGACTTCCAACGCATCAGCGACAAAACGCCGCTTTTGGCCGATTTCAAACCGAGCGGTAAATACATGATGCAAGACCTGCACGAGAAAGGGGGAATCCCAGCGGTGATGAAATATCTTTTGAACCGCGGCATGCTCCACGGCGATTGCCTCACCGTCACAGGAAAGACGATTGCTGAAAATTTGAAGGATGTCGCTGAAATTGATTTCACCCAGCAAGACATCATTTATCCCGTTGAAAAACCGCTCAAGGCGACCGGCCACTTGCAAATTTTATACGGCAACTTGGCTAAAGGCGGCAGCGTGGCAAAAATTACCGGCCACGAAGGTGTACGCTTCACCGGCCCCGCGCGCGTTTTCGACGGCGAGCACGACCTCATCCGAGGCATCGGCTCGGGTCGCATTAAAGCAGGCGACGTGGTGGTTATTAAAAACGAAGGGCCGAAAGGCGCGCCTGGCATGCCAGAGATGCTCAAACCCACCTCTGCACTCATTGGCGCAGGGTTGGGCAATAGCGTAGCGCTCATCACCGATGGCCGCTTTAGCGGCGGCACACACGGTTTTGTGGTGGGGCACATTACCCCCGAAGCGTATGAAGGCGGCGTCATCGCGCTTGTTGAAGACAACGACATTATTGAACTCGACGCCGAGAAAAACACCATCACGCTCAAAGTCGACGATGCGGTCATCGAAGAACGCCGAAAAAAATTACCACCGCCAAAGCTCAAAGTTAGCTCGGGGGTTTTGTTTAAGTATGCTAAACAAGTGAAAAGCGCCGCCGAAGGTTGTGTTACAGATGAGTAGAACTCGCTGCATTTACAACCTACCGTTGTAAAACTATCCACAGGTTTACCAGGATATTCCGAAACCCAAAGAAACACCGTGGATTAGTATAACCGTCTCTTGATCGTACAAATAGTTTGAACCAACGTTCATTGTAAAAAATAAGTTGTGGGGTAATCGCCAATTAATTCCAATCGCAGCAGTTGCTCCAGTTCCCGTGCTTGTTTGCTGGTAAGTAAATGAATTATAGTGAGTAACCGAAAGAAGCGGCGCTATCTGTATAAAAAAATCTAAAGTACCGGAACGGTTAATGTTTAAAACCCATGCCACCCCTAATGCCAGTAATCCAAGATCAATGCGACGGGGGCTGCGAACAATTGGCACGTATTGTACTTGGCTCCAAAGTGAATTTAATTGTAAATATGGAAGGCGTGATAAATAGCGTCCAAGGCGCAAGGCAAATCCTGGAAAGATATCAGCATACTGAGTAAGGTTTCCACTCGGAGCTAATAGTGTGCCTGTGAAATCAATTTGCCAAGAGCGTCGCGGTAGATTTTTCTCCTGCAGTAAACTAGACACCTTTAGCGATTTTTTTGGTAACTCTACTAAAATATTTTTTTCTACAACAATTTCTTCTTCTCCAATACTATCCAGTTTTACAATATACGCTTTTGGTGTTTCTCTGACAAGGGTAGCATTATAAAGATTTTGCCCATCTTTAGCAATAAAATTATACTGAACGCCAGTTTCAAGTTTTGTTTGAGCGCCAAAGAACGGTGTTACAAAAAGAAATAGCCAAAAAAACCGTTTCAATGAAAAGCCTCATCACGCCCAACTTTCTCTCGACTTTTGATACGACTTTTAGCGATTTTAATTTTCCCCATTACCGTGAAGAACGATAACCTTTCCTTGTCTTCGCCGATTAAAATACCCCAGATTTTATTATCGTCGAGGAGTGTAATCTGTTCAATTTCCTTGAATGTCATGAGAATTTCTTTTTTCTCGACGCGAGTAAGGTTATCTTTGCGTAACGCGCTTTTCAGTTTTTCTTCAGGTGTTTCGGGTAATTGCTGTTTTAGTATAACATCTTTTTGTGACGGTGGCTTTAGGATAGGCGGTGCTTTAGCTATTTTTTTTATCGGAACTTGAGCCGGTGTAGTTTTTGTCGGCACAACAGTTTTTTCGACAACGACAGGCTTATCTACGTTTTCTTGCTTTTCTTTTTGGACAATTGCTTCTGTTTCATGAAATTCTTCTTGGCGTGCAAGGACTGTTTCTTCATTTTTTTGAATAACCGACTCAAATTTTTCTGCTGTTTTCAAAAGCTCTGTATCTTTAACAACAGTAGTAGCATTCTTCTGCGATTCTTCGCGAAACTTTTTATCTCCGCCATAAAAAGCGCCAAGAGCATATATACGCCGATTAGCACGTTTTGTCCATGCATCTGTCGGAGCGGTTGCAACAAGCGAGCGAAATTTTTCAGCAGCCTTGTCTGTTTGGCCAAGTTCTTCATGCGCACGCCCTGAAAAATATGTACCTCGCGCGGAAAGTTTTCCCTTTTTTTGTAGACGTTCATAAACCACTACCGCTTTAGGGTAAGCAGCAAGCTTGTAGTATGCTTCTGCTTTACCTTCAGAGTCGTTCATTTGATCGATTTTTTCAGTTTTTTGAAGCAAATCACGCAACAAAGCGGAGAGTATCTCCGCAGTATAACGAAATTCCCCCGTTTGGTTTGTTGCAATAACGATGGAATAATCTGCGAGGGCTTCATTTTTTTTATCAATAAGTGAAAGGCAAAATCCTCTATGTAAATAAGCATATTGTATTGCTTGCTGATTTTCTTCGGGTAGCATCCGCAGCGCCGCATTATAAGTATCAATCGCGCGTACATAATCACGCCTCAATTCGTAGAGATATGCAAGTTCAAGCATTCTCTGGTCGGGACTACCCTGGTAATTTTTTAGCGACTCAACGCCTGTTAGCCAGTTAAGCGCGTTAATAAGACCAATACCAAGCCGGTCTATACGTGTCGCTCTATCACCTTCGTCGAGCGCAGTTGTTTGGTTGAGCGCCAACATTGTTTTACCTTCGTTACGAAATTGGTTTGCTTCATCGCTTTTGCCCATTCGATCACGAATAAGTTGGTAGCGTGAAATCAAAGCCAAAGTACGAAACGAAGTTTGATTATTATTTAAACTCTTGAGAGAACTGCGCAACTCACGAATGCGAATATCAAAAATTAAGTTCATGAAATAAACCGCGAGTACACACATACCGCCAAGTAGCGCTGCACGCACCGCATACTTTCGTACGAGCATCCCAGTCGAGAGTTCGGTCATCTATCCTTCTTTAAGCGTTGAATTCTCAAGCAAATCTTGAATTTTTTGGTAGCGAAAAGAATTTGGATTCTGGCGTAGTGCATCACTAATGTATCTTGCAGCTTCTTCTGTTTTTCCCTGTTTTACTAACATAAGCGCCAATTGTGCCCGTGCATCGCTTTCGAGAGGCCATGCATCTACCGACTTTCGCGCCATTTCTTCTGCTTCGGCAAATTTCCCAAGATGCGCTAAACACGAAGTCATACGAAAAAGAGTGCGAAATTCTGGAATGTCACTGCGCATGGAGTACTGCTTATAGGCTGTAAGCGCTTCGTCGTAATGCTTCAACGAAAAATAGCTTTCAGCCATAAGTAGAAAGACCGGTGCAGCAATTTCTGAATCATTAGTAACTTTACGAAAGCTATCAACAGCTTGTGCGTAGTGTTTCTCTTGAAAGAGTTTTAGCGCATCGTCGATTATAGATGTATCTTCGTCTTTTTGTTTCTTGGGAATAACCTTGGATTGTTCAAGAAGTTCTTCTACTACAGGCATTCCTACTTCTGCAATAAATATTGTTAAATCGTCGTTCAGAGCAACGCCATCGCAAAAAGTGGATAATTCATTTCGCAATATTTTTTTTAATTCACTTGAAGTTTTTTCACTGTTTTGTATCACAAGTGTTTTTAAGCGTTCAAGACCAAACATTTTTTTTGCTGCATTTTTTGCCTCAGTTATTCCATCGGAGTAAAGAATAATCAAGTCGCCAGGTTCGAGGTGTATTGCACGTGTTTCGTTTTTGCGCCCGTCATCCGCCAGAATTCCGATATAAAACCCTGAAGAAGGTAACAGCTCGAGTGTGCCTGTTTTTTTTCGTAAAATAAGCGGAGCCGGATGAATACAGTTACAATATTCTGCTCGGTTATCAGGGTAAATACGCAGATAAAAACCCGTCATGTACAAGCCTTCCATCTCTAAATACGCTGCCATGAGCACACTAATTTGCTCTAATAGCTCTGCTGGATCAGAAATTTTTTCAACAAGCGAAGAAAAATAAATTTTCGCCATAATTGTTAGAAACGCAGCTGGAACTCCGTGCCCTGATGCATCTCCAATAAAAATAGCAACTGAACCGTCGCTTAGGCGTAAAATATCATAATAGTCGCCTGAAACAGTATAGAGCGGCTCGTAAATAATTGACCAATCGATATGGCCAACTTGTTTTTCCGCTGGCATAATCGATGCTTGAATTTTTTGCGCAATATTAAGTTCAAATTGCGCAATATCATTTTTTTTCTTAATACTGGCAAGATTTTGGCGTATCGTGTTTTCTTTAAATTGGAGTTCCGAAGACATGTGATTAAACGAATCAACAAGTGTTCGTATTTCATCATCTCGTCTTGTTTTATACGAAATTTGCGTAAACTCGCCTCGACTCAATTCTCCCGCAGCCATGCTGACATTGCGTATGGGCTTTATCAGTGTTTTATAAATAATCCAGCCAACTCCTGCTTGCACGAGTAGTAAGAGCGCTATCATCACGAGTCCCAAGCGGAGTAAACTTTTTAACTCCTGTTGGATTGATTCAAGTGGTATCGTACTTGATAACACTAAATCGTTTACGCCAGTTGAACTTAATGGTAAATAAATTTCGATACGATAGCGCAGAATATCAGGTACACCATAAAAAATTTCATTTTTGAGGTCTTTAAGTTGTATCGCCTTGAAAGCATGTTGTAAATCGTCAGGACTAACTACAAGCTATCTTATCTTCTGGATAGGTAAGAAGCATTTGCATATCTGTTGAGAACACGCGTAACGATGGAAGAATCAGCTTTCCATCTGCTGCTGAAAGTTGTAAACTTTGCACGAAAGCCTTTTTGTTATGAACAAATGCTTTAATAGGATCTTTATTTTTGCTAATAGTTTTATCGAGCAGCGGTTGTAAGCGTCGAGAAACTTCAAATGAAATCGACTGTGCAGCCATCGTCGCTTTTTCTGCAATTAGACGCATTTGGTTTGACCTTGAAGCAAACCAGAAAATAGACATATTAACTAACATGAGTACGATATAAAGAAATGAAAGGCGCAGCACAATTGAGGACTTTTTTAATCCGCTCTGCGCTGTAACAGTAACTGCGTTATCGGGTGCTTGCTGTTTCATATTCGTGCATCTTCTGGATTGCCTCATAGACTCTGAGGTTTGTGCATAAATTTTTTTGTGATATGTTTGACAAAGCGAAGACTCTCTCACCAATAGAATTCGGATAGTATGCCACTGTTGGGTGAATGGTATTCCATCTTTTGACGTGCACGCTTTGCATCGCTTTGGATTCTCCTACCCATCCAAGAGTGGATAAAAAGGTTGTAAGAATGCAAGTTTGTACGTCAACTATTTAAAAAAGAAAATTTATGCAACCTGTCGTGAAAAAAGTATATATGCACACTCCAAAGCGCTATTTTTTCTCGTTTTGCCGTTCATAATTTTCTTAATTACACGGTGTGATTCCGCAATGACAAAATTTCTAAACGACAAACTTGAATCCGGCGTCACTTTAACGTCAGTTCCTGCTAATGGCTCGACGGTTGGCACCCTAACGCAAGTTGATATTACTTTTTCTAAACCAGTAACAGGCGCAGCTATTTTGGGAAATTACACTTTATCTGGTGTAGGTGCAGCGAGTCTATCTATCGCGAATGCTTCGTTACTTTCTGGATTTACTTACAGGCTTCAAATCGCTGGCACTGTTTCTAACGGCACTATTACCATTTCGCTCGCCGGAATAAAAGATTCAGACGGCAATCCTCCGGTTCCAAGCTCGATTTCGTTTACGGGCAATATCGCCAATCCAACATTCACGGCATCTCCGATAGCTGCCACAACGATAAACAGCCTTACTAGTATTACTCTCAATTTTTCTACGAGCGTCAACGGCGCAGCGACAAGCGGTAACTACGTAATTACTAACGCCGCGGGAGGCACGCTTGCAGTTTCTTCTGTAACGGGAAGCGGCGCAGGTCCCTACACTATCAACCTTACGGGAGTTGTGGGTAACGGCGCCATTAGTATCGCTATCAACAATGTAACCGATTCGACAACGGGGTTGCCACTTGCCGGAGGTCCCCTTACGTACACCGCAGACACAACTTTACCCACGGTGGCTATTTCGACAGCTGTTTCAAACCCAACTAATATCTCACCGTTTACTGTAACATTTACCTTTAGTGAAAACGTTACTGGTTTTACTGTAGCCGATATCACTGTCGGCAATGGAAGTGTAGGAAATTTTCAAATTACATCCGCGCAGGTTTATACTGCAGATATTACCCCCGCAGGAGTAGCAACAGTGACGATTGATGTTGTAAGCGGTGTCGCTCAAGATGCAGCTGGTAACAATAACACTGCGGCGGCACAGCTAAGCCGTAGCTACGACAATGTACAACCGACGGTCACTATAACCTCGGCAGCCCCTACAAATACAAATACTTCACCCATCCCAATAACGATAACATTCAGTAAGACTGTGACGGGCTTTACTGTGGGTGATATTACTGTAGGCAATGCGACGCTTAGTAATTTTTCCGGTAGCGGCACAACCTATACCGTAGATGCCACCCCTTCTGCGCAGGGCACTGTCACCATTGACATTGCAGCAGGGGTTGCATCCGATAGCGCAGGTAATACCAATACAAGCGCAACACAACTTTCGCGTACCTACGATTCAACTGCACCAAGCTTAACCCCAAACCCTACGCAAAATAGCGCTGTTGGTACCGTCTTTAATATGTTTGAAGTTACATTTAGCGAAACAGTGAATGCAGCGGCATCGCTCACGACAAGCTATACTGCAAGCGGCCCAGGAAAAGGGTCTTGGTCGACAAACCCTACTGCGGTAACACAAAACGGCGGAGGTTGTGGCACCAATTGTTACCAGTTGGTTTTCTCCGGTAGCCCAGCAGATGGTTCATTAGTTATTACCCTCTCCGGAATCCAAGATAGCGCTGGAAACAATCTTTCCGGAGCAACGGTTAATTATGTCGGCGGATGGACAAAACACAAAAAACTTACTATTGATAATTCTGCGCAGGCACAAAATTTAGTAAATTTTCCACTGATGGTACGTGTCGATGGTACGCGTATTACGTACGGAAACACACAAAACTCTGGCGAAGATATCCGCTTCTACGACGCCGATGGAATTACATTGTTGCCGCACGAAGTTGAATTGTGGAATGAGGCGGGTAGCTCATACGTTTGGGTAAAAGTTCCGCAGATAGACGCCTCTTCAAACACAGATTACATTTGGATGTACTACGGCAATCCAACTGCCTTGGATGGCCAGAATGCGGCTGCGGTTTGGGACACCAACTTTAAAACAGTCTTGCATTTAGCTGCCGGCAGCTTCACCGATTCTTCCACCAATGCCAATAATGGTGTAAATATGGGTTCGACAGACTCCAGCGGTAAAATGGCTGGCGGAAAAGGTTTTGACGGAAGCACAAATTATATTACGACACCAACTTCTGGAATGAGTCCAACACAGGGGACAGTATACGCATGGGCTTATCCAACTACTGCGCTTGCAGCAGGTACCCAAGGATATATTTTCGAGCATAAATCGAATAGCTGCCTTAACAACGATCGAATCAACCTTTTAATGCGCAACAACAATCCTCCTTCTTCAGCGCTTAATGTGAGTATGGGTGAACTTCCCCATACTACAACGACTACAGGTACAATGGTTATGAATGCTTGGAATTTTGTCGTGCTCACGTGGAACTCTGGAACTTACAACGTCTATCTTAACGGGGTCGATGTAACCAGTGGCGGCACCTATACAAATTTTGCTACTTTAGAAACTACTTTCAATATTGGATGGAACCATTGCCAAGGACAGTACTGGGGGGGAAATATCGACGAGGTACGCATTAGCAACACTGTACGCTCCTCCCCATGGATTGCAGCAGAATACAAATCGATGGATGACACGTATCTTACTTTTGGGCCAGAGCTTTAGCCATGGAGAAGGCTCGCAGGATAATTTGTGCCCGTCAACATCCGTGGTATCTTCTTCTATGGGCGTTTTTTTCCATAAGCCGCTTATCCGCAGATGACGACGGCAACTTTCCTTTGGAAGTTGCAAATGTCGCCTATTCACCTTACGCAGGCGAGTTCCTTATAAAAAGCGAATGGTTGTACGAATATAGTTTGTCGTACATCCATTTACCGACACAAATGGTCGGACTGGCGTCATGGCCAGATGCGGAAATACGTAGCCCTAAAGACCAATATTTTACGGAGCTAACTCTCAAGTACGGTATAACAGACCGCATTTCTCTTGCCACAAGCGGAAAATACCTACTCAGTCTGCAAGAATCAACCACCAACCGAGGAGGGTTTGGATTACCCGCAGATACCTCTTCCGAAAAAAGTGGTTTCGAACGAACGACGGTTGGTGTTGCTGGCCGCATTTTAGGAACGCGGAGCGACGAGTGGTACCTCAATGTTGAAGGACGTTTTCAACCCGGGATTAAAAACGGCTCTGCGGTTACTTCGCCGCAAGATGCGTATATTGGCATAGTGGGAGCAGGATGGAATTCAGGTGACTTTACGTGTGTGTTGGCAGCTTACGGCGCCCATGCACCCTCGACAAGTTCTAAAGGGGTGGAGTACCGCCGTTCCGATGCCGTCGCAGGAGAATTGATATTCCAATTTGATTTTGAAGACCTCTACTTAAGGCCAGCTTTTGGCATGCTCAAGTTAGTAGATTCGACAAGCCAAGATAATCCCATTCTACGGCAGGCACAAACATACCTTCGCGGAGATTTTGGCTTCTATGTTGGCGAGTCGACGGTGCTAAATATCGGTGTCGATAGAAAATTTCCTTTGAGCGCACAAATGGCAATGGGACCTCTTAATGGAACTGTCTTTTACGAAGGCGCAACAACCGTTTCTTTATCGCTCGTAAGCGTGCTTTAAGGCTGAATTATACACTAAGCATATTGGTGGTATTTTGGTTAGTTAATCCCCGGGAACGACTCAACGTATTTTATTTTTATATCGGGAAAAGATTCGACAAATTGAACTTTTATATCAGGGAATGACTCGACAAATTGCCATTTACCACAACTGTCAGCGAAACTCGAAACCTGCTTTACCTTGATGTCGGGGAACGAGTCGACAATTTTTACTTTAATGTCGGGAAACGATTCTACAATTTTAATTTTGCCGTAGAGTTTGTGTCCCTTGAAAGTGCAATTTGAAGCTATGGGGTTTGCGGAAAGAGCCGTAGCTGTAATGGCCGCTATAAAAAGCAAAATAGTGACTCGCATACTTCTTTTTCTGAGAAGGAGTGAGTTTGTCTATAAAATTTATCTCTGAATTTCAAACATCCACAAAATACATCGCGAGCGGTCCTTTGCCTTTCACCGGAATTTCTCCGCGCGGCGTGCAACGAAATTTCTCTTTCACTAAATCGTATGTGGCGTGAGAGATGTTAATCCGCCCGGGTTCCCCCGACGACTCCAAGCGGCTGGCGGTGTTCACCGTGTCGCCCCACACATCGTAGATAAATTTTTTGCGACCAATGACGCCTGCGATGAGATGCCCCGTGTGGATGCCGACGCGGATTTGCCAAAACCGATTGTTCTCTTCGCGGCGCTTCTTGACGTAAGCGATAATTTCTATGGCGGCCGCTACGCAGCGCGTTGCGTTATCGACCAAGTCGGTGGGCACGCCGCCAGCGAACATGTACGCATCGCCAATGGTCTTGAGTTTTTCTAAACCGTGTTTTTCAATGATCGCGTCGAACGCAGAAAAACAATCGTCGAGGTCTTTTAATAAATCCACGGGATTGCGAAATTCGGAACTCGAGGTGAATCCCACAAAATCGGTGAAGACCACCGTCACCGAGTCGTGCTCCACCGGTTCGACCGTACCTTTTTCTTTGAGCTCGTCGGCAATCGGTTCGGGTAAAATGTTGAGGAGCAAACGGTCGGATTGCCTTCGTGCTTCTTCGAGATTCTCTTCGGCGCGTAAATTTCCCCAATAGAAAAAAAGGCACTGCAAACCTAAAAGTAAAAACACCGCGACAGATGTCAGGTGGTGGATGATGGTCGCCGTTTCTGGTTCGACTTTAATGACGGGAGCAAAGTGGGCGTAGATTAAATGCAACAGTATATACTCTGCAACGATGACGACAAGCGCAGGGATAATAAGTATTTTTTGATGGCGATCCATCACAAAAAAAACGCCGATAAACGCGGCGTAAAAAAATTGATCGAGACCGGTGGCTTGTCCAAAAAAAACACAGATGATAAAAAGTTGAACTAGCGCGGTGATAAAAAATAAAAGTTTGGCGAGAGTGTATACTTTAAGGCGGTTGAAAAAAGGCACCGTCGCGTACGCCAGAATAAAAAGTACAGAGCCCCAAAGTGCAAGCGGATCGATATCGACGTGTAGATACAAATAGATAAAGGGATAAGGTAAGCTAAAAAGAATTACGCTCAAGGCATAAACATTGGTGTTGACTACATAGCGGCGGCGGTGCGCATCGAGCTCTTCACCCGCGACGACGAGCGATTTGAAAAACGCAATCATGGCGAATCCAAAAGAGCTTGCGCAAAGTGGCAGAGCGCGGTGAGGCGTTCGCGTAAATGGCTTTCGCTCGATGTAGAAAATTCATTTGCGCACACGCCGACGTATGCTTTGAGTTTGGGCTCGGTGCCCGAAGGGCGCAGCGCAAACCAATCACCGGCTGTATTTGTGTAATAAAGAAGATTTTGGGTTGGGATGTCCTCAATCGGAATTTCTTTTCCACCGCGTTTTTCCACACCGGTTTTAAAATCACGCACCGAGACAACCGGTGCGCCCAAAAATTCTGTAATGGGCTTTTGCCGCAATGCGTCGACAACAGCGTTCATCGCAGAAATACCTTCGGAGCCTAAAAACTCTTTTTCGACTGCATCTTCGGCGGCGTACCCACACTCGCTATACATTTTTTTAAGCCACGCCTCGATGCCGCCGTCGGCGGCGATGTGCGCACCCAAAAGGCAGCTGACGAGCCCGTCTTTATCGCGCGAATCGCCGATGGTGACGCCGAACGCCTCTTCAAACGCGAGCACCATGCGCGCACCGGCGTTGGCGCGGATGTACGCATCCGCCTTATTCCCCATGTTCTTGAAGCCGGTGAGCGTTGCAAAGTAGCGCACGCCAAACGCATCGCATATTTTTTTTGTGAGCGGCGTGGAGACCACACTCGAGAGCGCGAAGCATTTTTGAAGGTCTGTATTTTTTTCTTTGAGCTTCGTTAATAAATAAAAAAGATAGAGAGTGCCAATTTGGTTGCCGGTGAGCGAAACGTAAGAGCCGTCTTTTTGGTATGCAATCCCCACACGGTCGCCGTCACCGTCGGTGGCGAGGATTAAATCGGCGTTTTCTTCTTTCGCCATGCGGATTGCCATACCGAGGCTGTCTTTATTTTCAGGGTTGGGGGCTTTTACCGTAGGGAAGTCGGGGCGCGGTTCGTATTGCTGCGGCACGGGGAGAAAATTTTTGAAACCGGCGCGGTAAAAAACCGAATTCATCATCGCGCCCGATGCGCCATGCAACGGGGTGAATACAATTTTCAAATTTCGATTTTCTTTAGGGGAAAAATCTGCTTCGCTTGTCGCCCACGAAACATACTCGCGTAAAAGGGTTTCATCCAACAACGTGAGCTTCCCTGTGCTTGCAGCAGATGCTCCACTGTACGGCAAGTTTTGCATCACCGCCATGACGGCGGTGTCGAACGGCGATAAAATTTGTGCGCCTTGCGCGTTATACACTTTGTAACCGTTGTACGGCGCGGCGTTGTGGCTCGAGGTGATCATCACACCGCAATCGGCGTTTAATTTTCTGACGGCAAAAGGAATCAAGGGTGTCGGTAAAATGCGATCGAAAGCAAAGACATCAAGTCCTGCGCCTAAAAATTCGTTGCGCGCCACTTCGGCAAATTTGGCTGAGTCTTTACGGCCATCGTAACCAATGACAATGCTCTTGCCGCTCTCTTTTTTTATAACTTGTGCGAGCGCACAACTAACGCGTCGGATGGTGTATTCGTTGGTACGCGCTGTACCGACATCCATCACAGCACGCATGCCAGCGGTACCGAATGCTAAATCATAACCAAAGCGGTCGAGAATTTCTTTTTCACGCTCTTTTTCATCCAGCTTGAGGAGAGTTCGCACTTGGTTTTGTGTTTCAACATCGAATGGTGGTTTTGTCCATGCTTCGGCGATGGCGAGTGATTCTTCAAAATTGCGCATATCTTCTACAGGCTATGAACGCATACAAAGCGGCAATGCCTTTTGTCTGTTATTTCAATACTCGTTATACAACGTCAAATTATTTAATTAGTCTTAAGAAAAAAGGTTTGCAATTTATTTCGTATCCAAATACCGGCGTCTGTTAAACATCTGGAGTAAACATATGTATTTTATGCCTGAATCTATTTCCACTTACGGGGCCGATATCGACTATATTTGGCGCTTAGTTACTTGGTTTGCGCTTATCTGGTTTGTAGTAGCGTTGGGAGCAATAATTTTCTTTGCTATCTACTTCCGCCGCCGCAATGGCCAAAAAGCGCAATACATCCGCGGTATTGGCTGGAAGCAAACACGTTGGATTTTGGTTCCCTTGGCCTTGGTGTTTTTAAGCGATCTTTTTATTGATATTGAAACAGCACGGGTTTGGGGCTTGGTCGAATACCAACCCCAAAAGACCGATTTAACCGTGCGTATTACAGGCAAGCAATGGTACTGGGCATTTACCTACCCAGGACCCGATGGAAAAATTGGGACTCCAGACGATCTTGTTGTGAATGAAAATACATCGAGCGAACTCCATTTACCAATGAACAAAGTTATCAACCTTGAGCTTACGTCGGTAGACGTACTGCATTCTTTTTGGGTAAAAGAAACCCGTTTAAAGCAAGACGTAATCCCCGGGCGCGTTATTAACCGCTGGCTTAACGTCAACAAACCCGGACGTTACGAGCTTGCCTGTGCAGAGATTTGTGGTATGTCGCACGCAAAAATGCGTAACTGGATTAAAGTAGAATCGCAAGAAGATTACGATAAATATATTGCCGAACTTACGAAAAAGGTTGAAGCAAACAAGAAAAAATCAGGGAGCCCTACATGACAGCACACGCAGAACAAGGTTTTTTTCGTAAATACGTATTTTCTACCGACCACAAGGTAATTGGCAAACAGTACCTAATTACCGGCATCATTATGGGGTTTGTCGCAGGCCTTTTGGCTTACGGCTTTCGCATGCAACTTGCGTTCCCCAGCCAAGATATACCTCTTATAGGTAAATTGGTTGGGCAAAAGTACAATGCATTTGTCACGATGCACGGCATGATTATGTTCTTCTGGTTTGCAATGCCCGTCCTTTTAGCGGGCGTTGGTAACCTTTTAATTCCTTTAATGCTTGGTACAGACGACATGGTATTTCCCAAGCTCAACATGCTGTCGTATTGGATTTTCTTACTGAGCACAATTATCTTAATCGCATCTTTCTTTGTACCGGGGGGCGCATTTGCAGGCGGATGGACACTCTACCCACCATTATCTACCGACGGGTACAACGCGCAGAGCCTTGGCTTTGTGAAAAACTTTTTTACAGGCGGTTCGTTGTTGATACTAGCCACTGCACTGGAATTTGTATCGATGCTTTTAGGCGGCATTAACTTCATAACGACAACGATTAACCGCCGTACAAAAGGCATGAAGTTTATGGACATGCCCATTGTAATTTGGTTTATCAATATAGCCTCGGCCGATTTTATGTTCTCGGTTGGTCCTCTTATCGCTGGCGCTGTGCTTTTGTTGCTCGACCGTATCGCGGGCACAGGTTTCTACGACCCTGCACGCGGTGGTGACCCTGTTTTATTCCAGCACTTGTTTTGGTTCTTTGGACACCCAGAAGTTTATGTTGTGTTGCTCCCGTCCATTGGTATGGTTGCCGAAATTATTCCAGTTTTTTCGCGCAAGCCACTTTTTGCGTATAAAATTATCGTTTACTCAGCGCTCATCTCTGGCTTTATTGCGCTCATCGTTTGGGCGCACCACCAGTTTGTTGCAGGTATCGATCCGCGTATGGCGGCGGCGTTTAGTATCACGACGATTATCATTTCGATACCATTGTCGGTAATTATATTCGCTTTTATCGCCACGCTTTACGGTGGTTCAATCCAGTTTACGACAGCGATGCTCTGGGCGCTTGGTATGTTGTCGACTTTCCTTGTGGGGGGAGTTACCGGTATTTACCTCGGCTCAAGCGCCATCGACATTTACGCGCACGATACGTACTTTGTTGTCGCGCACTTCCATTATACCATGGCTCCAATAGCGATTTTTGGCGCGATTGCGGGATTTTACTTTTGGTTCCCCAAATTTACAGGCCGCTTTATGAACGAAACAATTGGAAAAATCCATTTTTGGATTACAATGATTTCCTTTAATGCACTGTTTTTCCCACTATTCTTTCTTGGTATTGGGGGATACCATCGCCGCATTTACGACTTTTCATCTTTCCCAAGCCTAATGAAAGAGCCGTTCCTTTCAATCCAAAAATACGCGACTATCTTTGCGATTATTTTTATCCTCGCGCAATTCCTTTTAATTTTTAATATTGTCTACAGCTATTTTAAAGGGAAAAAAGCTACAAAAAATCCATGGCTTGCCAATACGCTTGAGTGGCAGGCGGAGTCACCCCCACCGCATGGTAATTTTGCGGCAGAGCTCGAAGTTTTTCACGGCCCGTACGAATACAGTCTACCCGATAGGCAAGATGACTATTTGCCGCAGTCGACTAAATAATAAGGAGATACACGATGAACCATGCAACGGCTACACTACCACCTTTAGGTAAGGTTCCCGCTGGCCGCGTCGCCCTTTGGGTTGTTATCGCGGGGGAGCTTGCAATTTTTGGCGGTCTAATTGCTATTTATTTACTCTACCGCCTACGTTTTCCACAGTGGGGTATCCAGGCGCAACTGACTTCAACACCCTTGGGAGCGCTCAACACCATGATCCTACTTACAAGTAGCTTTACGGTTGTACTTGCGCATGCGGCTGCGCAACGGAATGATTCCAAAAAAGCGTCCAATTTGCTTTGGCTGACGATTTTACTCGGATGCGGATTTCTTATTGTAAAGTCGATTGAATATACAAGTAAATTTTCACACGGCATTACCTTCTCAAGCCCAAATATCGACAAGATGCAATCGCTCTATTGGTCGTTCTACTTTGTGCTCACGGGACTGCACGCATTGCACGTCATTGGCGGAATGATTGCTCTTGCGATTGTTGCCCTCCAAATTCGCAAAGGGAAACATTTGCCGCGTGTCGAATTTGCAGGCCTTTACTGGCACATGGTCGACGTAATTTGGATTTTCCTTTTTCCGCTCCTCTATCTTGCGCATTGAAATTAAAAATTGAGGTAACAAATGGAACAAACAAAAACAATCGCCCCTGAATACCATGGACACCCAAACTATCTTTTAGTGTTCATTGCACTTGTAGTGCTTTTTGGTGTCTCGCTCGCCTTTGGTGCGCTACCAAACCATACGCTTGCAATAACGCTCATTTTCATCCTTGCCCTTGCCAAAGCGTATTTGGTGGCGGGTTTTTTTATGCACCTACACTACGAAAGTTGGGTGCTTATCGCGCTCCCTGGTATAGCTATACTTATGGCGATTATCTTTTTTGGATTAGTCTATCCCGACATTACGATAGTGCCGCTTATCCACGCAGAGCTTTAGCATGCAAACCGCTACATTTATACCGCAGACCACACGCACAGGTATACCAAACGCCGTACTCGGTGTTTTGGTACTCGTGGGCGCTGAGCTAATGTTTTTTACAGGGCTTATTAGCTCGTACCTTGTTAACCGCATCAGTAGCCGCCTACCATGGCCACCAGTCGATCAGCCACGGTTGCCTGTGGAGGCAACTGCGGTAAACACGGCCATACTTTTGCTAAGTGGTCTTTTGCTGTACCTTGCGGTACAAGGCCGCGTACGTATAGAACTGAGGCAAAATGTAGCACGTATTGCAGTTTTCTTAGGGCTTGTGTTTCTTATTATCCAAGGTAGCGAGTGGGTGCGTTTGCTCGGTTTTGGCATTACTGTCCATTCTTCTCTTTTTGGCGCTTTTTTTTATACGCTCATTGGTGCCCACGGGTTGCATGTTTTAGGCGGTATTTTAGCCATTACCCCTATTTTGTTCCGTAAAGAGCCCCCATCACAGGACACGATGAGGGCAGCTGCTATTTATTGGTATTTTGTTGTGCTTTTGTGGCCATTGTTGTATTTTCTTCTTTACTTACTCTAATGCATACTATTGGCATATTATTCCTCATCGCTTGGAGTACATACGACTCGCTGTTTGCTTGTAGCGTGTGTGGTTCACAATACAATGCAAAACAAGCATGGGCATATTTAACGATGTCGATGGTCTTTACTGCGATACCTTTTATCTTTGCCCTTTTTATTTTCTTTTACCTGCGCCGCCGTGCCAAGCATAGCAAAGAGTCTCCTTAAAACATGCGACGTTACCTTGCACTTGGTTTAGCTGGATTTCTGGCTATACTATTTACTGGTTTAGCGGTTTGGCAATTGAAACGCTACGCACAAAATAGCGCCCTCGTGCGGCAAAAGCAGCACTTTACAAACCAAAAACCAGAAACTATATCTTCGTTTGTAGGAGTAGATTTTTCACAACTACGTTTCCACCGTATCACCATAGCTGCAGAAATTTATCGCGGGGCGTGGGTCTTGTTACCCGGAAAATCTGCAAGTGGTGAAAGCGGACGCCATTTTTATGTATTTGCGCGTCCAGAAAACGGCGATGCCTATATACCTGTACTTGCGGGTTTTGCAGGCGCTAAAACAAACCCAGAAGCTTACTGGAAAACAATTCCTGCTAAAATGCAAATTACTGGTACTGTATCGGAAATGTATCCTGCTCGCGACGCCAGCCTTATACGCGCTGGAAATCCGACAGAGTTTGTTATTCCCGTTATGGAAACAAGTGCGTTTAAAGCAATGACTGGCTTAAAAATTTTTTCAGGGGTACTTGAATCGGAGGCACAGCTTAGTAACGACTTAGAAAAAGTTGCCCAACGTATTATCATTAAACCTGAAATGAATTTAGTGTACACCTTGCAGTGGCTTGCACTTGCGGCGTTGTGTGTTTGGTGGCTTAAAACGCAGATTTATTCCAAACGGGCGACGCAATAATTTTTTCGTTTACAAGCATACGCCGTAAAACACTTAACTCCATGGCAAACACACGCACCCCCCTCATTGCGGGCAATTGGAAAATGAACCTCTCGCTCGCCGAAGCAACAGCCTTGGCGAGTGCCGTCAAAGACGCTGCGGCAAAATACACCGACAGAGACGTGCTGCTCTACCCCACATTTTTGCAGCTCACCCGCGTCGCTGAAATTGTCAAAGGCTCGCGCGTTCTACTCGGCGCACAGAATTGCTCCGCCGAAAAAGAAGGCGCGTTCACCGGTGAAATCGCCGCCGCACAAATTAAAGACGCCGGTGCAGGGTACATCCTCATTGGGCATTCCGAACGCCGCCACATCCTCAAAGAAAGCGATGCATTCCTTAAAACAAAAATCGATCGCGTTTTGGATGAAGGCCTTATGGCGATGCTTTGCGTGGGTGAAACTTTGGATGAACGCGAAAGTGGCCGCGCAGAAACCGTCGTGCTTAATCAACTCAACGCCGCGCTTTCACACCTGACAAAAGACGCGTGGAAACACATTGCGATTGCGTACGAACCCGTATGGGCAATAGGCACCGGCAAAAACGCCACCCCCGAAGATGCGCAAGCAATGCACGCGGCCATCCGCAAACGCATCGCCCTACTCAACGCAGACGCTGCACCCACAACGCGCATCCTTTACGGCGGCTCGGTGAAGCCCGACAACGTTGCAGCACTCATGGCAAAAGAAGACATCGACGGCGCCCTCGTCGGTGGCGCGAGTTTGAAAGCAGAGAGTTTTAGCGAACTAATTAAATTGGCGAAGTAAACCGTCACTCGTGCCGCAGCGCCTCAATGGGGTTGAGCTGCGCCGCTTTGCGTGCAGGGTAAATCCCAAACACAATGCCGGTGAAAACAGAAAAGAAAACTGCCAAAAAAACCGACATGGAGCTGATGGACGTTGCCCAACCGGCAAAAGACGAAAGCGAAAGTGAGATTGCAACTCCCAGGAGAATACCTAAGAGGCCACCGGAAATACTCACCGCTAAAGTTTCGATTAAAAATTGATAAAGAATATCCGTGTGCCGCGCACCCACCGCTTTGCGTAAACCAATTTCTTTGGTGCGTTCGGTGACCGAGACGAGCATGATGTTCATAATACCGATACCGCCGACCAAGAGTGACACCGCCGCAATCGCCGCCAAGAGAACCGACATAGTTGAAGAAGTCGACGACACGGCAGCACGGATGTCGGCCAAATTCATGACCTGATAAGCATCGTCTTGCATCGAGAGGGGGATACGGTGGCGCGAATAGAGTGCACGTTTCACGGCGTCACCCACATCGTCGAGACTCGCTTTGCCATCGCCTTCAATATCCAGCGAATCTACATAAGTTTTGCCCATAAGGCGGTACATCGCAGTTTTTAACGGAACCACAACAATATCGTCTTGATCACGCCAACCCGTGCCGCCTTTGGCTGGCATAACGCCAATCACCTGAAAATTAATTTTGTTGATTTTAATAAACGTGCCGATGGGATTTTCTTCGCCATAAAGCTCACGCACAACGGTAAGTCCGATAATCGCCACGCGCGCCCGTGTTTTATTCTCCTGCTCTGTGAACATGCGCCCAGCAATCGGGGTAGCGCTACGTATTTCACCGTACGCCACGTTGGAGCCTTGCACTTGGGTATTCCAGTTTTTGTTAGCGTACGAAATTTGTGCACGGCTCGTCACGTTTCCCGAAACGCCTTTGATGCCTGCGACGCTTGAACCGATGTACTCGATGTCATCGTAACTAATCCGCGCAGGACTACCCGTTTCTTGCGCCACACCGCCGACACGCACTGCCCCCGGGCGTACCACCATCACGTTTGCGCCCAAACCTTTAAGCTGCGACTCGATGGAATTTTGCGCGCCACGCCCAAGAGCGAGCATCGCAATCACCGACGCAACACCAATCATGATGCCCAACATGGAAAGTGCGCTACGCAGTTTATTGGCGAGCACCGCGCGGTAGCCTTCTTGCAGAAGTTGCAAGAAATAAGTGAACGGGTTGTGCTTCTGAAGATTCTTTTTTTGCGTGTAAAGAAATTCGGGGCGCGTGACAATTTTCTTTTTGCTCTTGTCGCTAATAATTTTTCCGTCTTGCATACGGATGATGCGGTTTGTCGCCTCACCCACTTCGTCGTCGTGCGTCACCACAATCACACCAATGCCCGATTTATGCATATCGCCCAAGAGTCGTAAAATATCGGTTTGAGACAGAGTGTCTAAATTTCCCGTAGGTTCATCGGCGAGTAAAATGCGCGGGCTATTCACCATCGAGCGTGCAATCGCCACACGTTGTTGTTGACCGCCTGACATTTCAGAGGGGCGGTGGTGCATCCTATCGCCCAAGCTAACATCGGCCATTAGACGCTCCGGCGATTCAGGTAAGTTTGTTAAGCCCGAATAAAGAAGCGGCATCGCAACATTTTCGAGGGCGCTCATGCGCGGCAACAGATGGAATTGTTGAAAAATAAATCCCAATGTTTCACGCCGATAAATAGCTAATGCGTCTTCGGTGAGGTGTGAAACCTCTTTTCCAAAAAGGCGATAACTCCCCGACGTGGGTGTGTCCAACAAACCTAAAATTTGTAAGAGCGTCGATTTTCCAGATCCGGAGCGTCCCATGATTGCAACAAACTCGTCGGGAGCAATGGTGAGCGAAACGTTGTTGAGTGCATAGACGGATTCACCGCCCATCGTATAAACTTTACTAAGATTGGAAATTTCAATCATGGGGGATTTTAGTGTGGCGCGCTTTTACCGCCCGACCTCTTGCTACCACCGCGCTTCATCATGAATGGGTTGCTGCCTTCGTCGTCGCTTTTTGTTTGAATACTGGGGATTAACACCACTCTATCGTCGCTAAGTCCTGCGGTAATTTCCGTCAACCCACCGTCGGATTCGCCGGTTTCAATGGGTTGTTGAGCGGGTTTTCCTTTTGCGCCTTTAACGAGCACAAACGGAGATTCCTTATTGAATTGTATCGCAGCCATCGGTAACGCAAGCACCCCCATTCGCTCGCTTAAAATAAATGTGACATTTGCCGTCATGCCGCTGCGCATAAAATCGGGTTGTTTATTGGGGAGCGTTTCAACATCGTACGTGGTGACGTTGTTGACTGTCTTCGCTTCAAACGCAATCGCGGTTACTTTTGCTTTTATCACATCTTTGGAATACGCATCGAGAATAATTTCAGCAGCAACACCCGGTTTTACGCGAGCGATATCGGTCTCGTCGACCTTTGCAACCACTTGCAGTTTATCTGAAATCACCAAAAGCACATCCGATGCTGCAACGGTTTGCCCTGGTTCAACATTGCGCAAAATAATTTGTCCCGAAACCGGCGCAAATATGGGGGTGGCTTTATAGTATTCTTGAAAACGTTTATACTCCTCGGCGCTCACTGCACGCGCCGAGTCGAGGAGCGCGGCGCGTTCGGTGGAACTCATCCATGCAAGAATTTGTCCTTTGCGGACTTTATCGCCTTCCTTAACGGAAACGCTGTCGATGCGTCCCGGCACGGGCGGTTTCATTTCAATGCGTCCCTGCGGCGAAACTGTTCCCGTGCTGGTGACAGTGATGCGGATGTCGGTGCGCACGGGCTTGACTTCCTTGTAAGTGATTTCATTTTTTTTCTTTCGCCCAAAAGTAAAATAAACCGTTATAGCCGCTGTAAGTAGTATAGTAGAAATAAGAAATATTTTTTTCATAGTTAAGGGTTTTCTCCGAGCGCTTGTTCCCAAGCAGCCTGTGCAATGTCCAAATCGTAACGGGTTTGTAAGGCGTCTTTTTGGCGATTGATTAAATCGTTCTCGATAATATCCCACTGGTCAAAAGAAAGGAGCCCACTCATGTATTTAACGCGAGCAATTTGTGCGCGCACATCGCTTGCAGAAAGTAGAGATTTACTTACTTTTGCATTTTCGTGTGCCGCACGAAAGTTTTGTAGAGCCCGCTGCAAACGTGAAATGCTTGTACCTAAAATACTTTCAGTATTTTTGCGTGTACTTTCCAATGCGCTTTTTGCTGACTTCATAGCATAATAATCTTTGCCGCCTGAAAAAATTGGGTACGATGCGCCCACCGTAAACGACCACCTGTCGCCTTGCGGAAAAAAATCTGGCCCTTGCCGAAAAAGCGACCCCGATGCTGTTACCGTTGGAAAAAAAGGAGAGATGGTCTGATCTGCGCTTGCTTCGGCGTTTAGCTCTTGTGCGCGTGCCTGTAGGTATTCAGGAGTTTTTTGCGCCACTTCTTGAAGAGAGACTTTTTCGGGTGGATCTTTGCGTTCAAAAACTCCAGAAATTTTTAAACTACTCTCTTGCGGTAAAAACAAAATTCGCTTAAGTTCTGTATCTGCATTTATGTTTTGTCTTTGCGATTGGTTTACATCCCGCATAGCCTGAGATTCATACGCTTCTGCTAAAAGGAGCGAGCCTTTGTTTTCTGAACCGCTATTAAAGCGGAGTTCAATCATCTTGCGATTATTTTTACGCCTTTGCAAGGTTTGACGCGCTAAATTTTCTTGCGATTCGGCGAGAATGCGGCTGGCCCAAGCTGCTTTTAAATCGTAAAGCGATTTTGCCGCCGTTTGTAAATACGACGCTTCAGATAGATCGCGGTTTGCCTGCGCCGCTTTTATTTTATAATAATCTGCGAGCCCAGAAAAAATACTCTGGCTTATCCCAAGCGAGGCTGAGTACATTTCGTAACGGTTGCTTTGGCTTGCAAGCTGCGCTGTAGTCGCCGAATTTCCCTGCGTGTAGTTTAACCCTGCGCTTACCTGCGGAAAAAATCCCGCGTACACGCTACGGTAATTATAGTTTGCTGTATCTTTATTTTTTTTTGCAGCGATAATATCCCTGTTCTGTTCTTTAAGATTTTTTACCGCTGCTTCAAAATCCAAAGTAATGTTTTCAGCGCAAAGTACAACAGGGAGAAATAATATAAAAAATATTCGTGCCATTAGCAGAAGACCTTGTAGCATAAAAATCTGTTCCAACTTTAGAGTCTACGTGTCTACTTATGCTTTTTATAGGGGTTGTTTAATAGGTGGGTAGCCGGAACTCGCGAAGCCAAGATAGAGAGCAAATTCCAGCCTACCCACGTTTAATAGGAGCCTGAAAATGATAATTGTTCAAAAATGTATCCCGTTTTTTGCCATTCCAGCGCTCGTAGGGGTAGTTATCCCTCAATGCGACATAATAAGAGGTAGTTATCCTCTAATGTGACATAATAAGAGGTAGTTATCCCTTAATGTGACATAATCCAAAATTCTGGACTCTGTTGGAGAAAGTTAGGCGCGGTGGGAGGCAAGTGGGTAGGCCTACGAGCCTGTGCGCCGGTCTTCTGTTTTAAGATTGCCGTATACGCTCCAATCTAAAATACAAACACATACTATGGTTCGTATATCCATCCTACTTTTGGGAATATGTAGCTTACTTATTGTCGCATGCACACCTAAGAAACCAGTGGAAGATCAAGCATACCTCGACTTTGCTGCTCAAGCAATGCACGATATTGTGCCAGAAATAATGCAGACGGTCAAAAAATTGGTCGGTGTAAACGGCTATACTCCCGCTGTTTCTTTTTGTTCGCAATTTGCAGGAGAATTTGGAAAAAAGAAAAATGCAGAATGGTCTATTAAAGCCGCAAATACATTGCACGTAAACTCATTCCGTTTTCGCCGTATTTCGGATAAAAATCGCAATCCCGAAAACAAACCTAATGCAAAAGAAGAGGCTATTTTAAAAGCATGGGCAAAGGACGGCGCCACACCTACTTTATACCGTGAGGGTAATCGCGTCGTAACAATGCACCCGATAAAAATTTCCACGCCTATGTGCCTTGGCTGCCACGGGGATAGCTCGACTCTCGACAAAAGGGCAGCAGTGGAAATTAGGCGGCGCTACCCTAAAGATAGCGCAACAAGATATAAATTGGGCGATTTACGAGGGGCGTTTGTAACAGAATCTGGTTTTCTTAATTGACATATTATCTCACACGAAGCTCTGCTTCCTGACTATGAAAACATTAAAATACTTTCCTTTTATTTTCTTAATACTTTTTTTCGCTTGCGGTAAAAAGAAAGATGGCTCTGCCAAAGACCCACAACCGGCAATTGCCTATGCTGTGTACGGAACAGGAGTTTACAACGAAGCGGGTGGAGCAAAACCGGTAGAGTATCTTAATAGGGCCGAAATGGTCACAGTCCTTAATTCTGTTACCGTTGAAACTGGTAAAAAAGACGCCCCTAAAAAGACGTGGGCAAAAATCGAAAGGACCACAGGAAAACAAGGGTTCGTCGATGCGGCAAACCTTGCAGCAAAGGCATTTGTCGTTGTGCAGCCGTTGGAAGTTTTTAACGTAAATCAAGCTTCTGGAAAACGATTAGCTACTGTGCCTGTTGGGCAAGTTGGATTTATTGTGGAAGAAAAAGCGGGTTGGGCAAAGGTACGTTTTGGCTACCGCGTTAGCGAAGACTGGAGCCTTTCTAAAGAAGCCACAAAATGGTTAGATGAAAAATGGGCGCAAGTCGAGGGGGTAAGCTACGACGCAGCCGCCATTGGGCAAGGCGTTGAACTTGAAACAGCGCTACGCAAATTTGCCGATGCGAATGATAAAAAAAAGACAGAGGGTAAAGCAGAACTAGAGAAAATTGTTAAAGAGGAACGCTCACAATTTATAGAAGTTGCTCGCAAAGTTTTAGCTCTAAGCCAAAGCGAAGTAGCGTCGCCTGAAAAAAAGGAAGAGCCCGTATCGCCTCCATCCGCTCCACAGGGAAACGAATAATGGCAAAACGTAAACAGCGTGCAGACGCTGCCGTTTTTATTGTAAACCCTCAAGCAGGCGGAGGAAAATCCGAGCGTGATTTAAAACACCTTCTAGAGGAAATAGCAACTATTTACGGCAATGCTAAAATTGTATTTACCGAAAAAAAACTCCATGCGACGGATATTGCGCGGCAAGCGGTTAAAGACGGAGTAAATCTTATTGTTGCTGTAGGCGGCGATGGTACAATTAGCGAGGTTGCGGCGGGTTTTTTCGATGCAGCGGGTAAACCACTAAAGCCGCTTAAAGACGCCCCCGCGTTGGGAATTTTACCCGCAGGTTCAGGAAGCGATTATGCGCGTTCGATTGGTATTCCGCGTTCTTCTGCGATTGCGTTACAAATTTTACAAACTGCACAAACACGAACCGTCGATGCGGGGCTTGTTGAATTTAGCGACTTCGATGGGAAAAAGCGAAAGCGGGTTTTTATCAACATTGCCGATATCGGCATTGGCGGCGAAGTTATTGAAATCTTGGAAAGGCAAGGTAAAAAACTGGGTGCATTCCTTTCGTACCAACTTGCAACTTTACGAGGACTTTTGGCATACAAAAACAAATCGCTTGCAATTACATTCGATAAAAAAGAAAAACTCGAAGGCAACTATACCGGAGTTATTGTCGCGTTGGGAAAGTACTTTGGAAGTGGAATGAAAATTGCTCCTGATGCTATTGTTGACGATGGCTTTTTTGACGTGGTTATTTTGCACGAAATGACTCGGTTGACAATGGCCTTAAAAATGCAAAAAGTACGTAAAGGAACGCACATCCACGAGGCGGATATAAGCGTCCACCGCGTAAAGCATGTCGCTATAGATACAAATGCGCGTGCGCTGCTCGACTGCGACGGAGAGCTTCCTGGACAAGCGCCTGCTGTGTTTTCAATTATACCTAGAGCGATTAAGGTGGTTGTACCGCCGGCGTAAGCGCCTTTATTTAACGGGCGCTTTATCGGCATTTTTTGCAAAAATACTCCGCCAGCGTGTATCGTTTTTATTATTTAAAAGCGAAAATAGCGTAGCGTAATTTTTTCTTTCAGCGGCTACAACGCCCAAAAAACCGTTTTGCGCTTTTTTCCATTCGTCTTCGGCTTTTTTGGTAGAAGGTAGTTCTTTTTTTATAGAATCTAATTTCGGATTTATTTTTGTGGATATTTTTTCTGCTTTTTGCTTCGCTTTTTCTTTAACCACAGATTCTATCTTTTTTGTATTCCAAAGTTTACGCAAGCTGTCTCCCCAAAAAAGCCAAACGGCGGCGGCGAGAACGCCTGTAATAAACACAGAGAGGATTGATTTACCAAGCCAATGCACACGCAACATTGTGCAGTTGCATAACCGCGTAAACGTTAAAACGAATGGCTCATCCCAAACTGGAGGGATTTTAAAAAATCGAAGGCGCCGTCTTTAAGGTTAAAGCCAAAATCAACACGGAATATATTATTGTCAATTTCGTAAAGCATCGTTCGCAAACCCAGCCCCACTACGGGGTACCAATCAAGACTGCCGAGTAAAGAACTAACTTGCGAAGTATTTCCAACACCAGAGTAATCTATAAACACGACACCTGCAACAAGAACGTACGGCAGCTTAAGACCCGGAGAGCGGTATTCTGCCGACATTAAAACCCCAGAACTTGGCAAAAAAGAGCCGTAATAGAAGCCACGCGAAAACTGCGAAGCAACCTCTCTACGCGCATACGCACTCATATTGTTTCCGTACGCAGCAAAAGTACGTGCAGCAAGAGTACCCCAGCGAAAAAATTGGAATACACGAAAGTCTATCTTTGCCACATCGTCGCGCGGGAGTGTGTAACGGTTTTCCCAAAATGTCGCCACGCGTGAAAGCGCAGCTTCAAAGCGGAGAAAATTTTGGAAAAAATTATGCTGCCATGTCCCAAAAAAATCTGTACGCGTGTAGTGGTCGCTAAGCCCAAAAGCGGGATTCGCATGAAAAATTTGTGTAGATGTGCGAAAGCCATCAAATTGGTCTTCGGTAAATAAATACCGGTGAAAATTTTTCATGGGCAAATAATTACCGTTTCGCGTGTTGAGGGTAAATGTAACTCCGCGGCTTGAAAGTTGTTCGTTTAAATAAAAGTTACGCGCTAACGGCGAAACAAGAACTTCCGGGGTTTTTGAAAGGCTATACGAGTCTGATTTATTAATATAATAATCTTGGCTTATAAGGTGCTCAAACCCTGCGCCAATTTCAATACGGTTGTTTTTACCGATTCCGTATAAATAGTTCGCGGCAATATTTTCCGTATAGTTTCGATAGACCAAATCAAAAAATTTTCCGTATATGGGATCGTACCCTTGCCTTATACCACTTGCATAATAATCGTAAAGAACCCCGTTTGTTTTTCGTGCCCTAAATTCAAATGCATGCTTTTGCCCATCGACAATAAAAGGATGGCTTATATAACCACTTACCGATTCGTAGTTACGCCTCGCATCGGCGAAGCCTTCAAAAGCAGATGCACCCGCCTGCCACTTCGTACCGCCAATACGAAGTTTTCCTACGCCCAAACCAATAAAATCACGAAAATTTTCACGTACATACGCCGTCTGTATGTAGTAGAGGCGTCCGAAAAGGCTTGTTTCTCCCGCCTCTAAACCCATCGATGTGTAGCCGCCGCTTCCCGATGTGCCTGTGCGTATGTATGCGGAAAGCCTATCGCGTGTTACTACAGTTATATCACTTTTACCGGTTTCTTTATTGGGAGTTTCAAGAACGACCGCTTCTTTAATGGGGTCAAGCATGCGAACGTATCTTTCCGCGTTGTAGAGATCGGCGCGTGAAATTTTATCACCCGATTTGAAGTTGAGTGCATCCCTAATAACCGTTTTTTGTGTAACGAAGTGAAAAAAATTTACAAGCGGCGCAAAAAAATCTTCTCTACGTAAAACCGGCTGGTTGAATATAGTTATCTCTCCTACCTCGATGAGCGTTTCGTCGCCCATTTCTTTCGTCACGCCAGAGGTAGTTCTTTTTTTTATACGCTCAATTATTTCCGTAGGAAGATTTCCTGTAGCTCCATCGTAATACGAACACGAATACGTTAAAAAACAAAAAAGAAAAAACGCGCCTGTGCGCCGTATTGGGTACACGCGCTACTGTTCAAACTCGGCACGCCCGTCGCGAAAGTGTGGCGACATGGGAAATGTAATTTTAGCGACAGTTTTGTTTGTGTAGTCGCTATAGACGGTAAAATAGTGTGGATCGATATTCTCAGATTTTAGCATCATTAAAATTAGCGCGATTCCCATTCCGGCACCCTCTTGGTTGTCCTGCATCTCCATATAAAGTTCGCCTATGTTTTCGTATTTAAGCCCATCACGAAATTTTTCACGGATGCGCTCATCTTCGCGTTTTGTAAGAGCGCTGTTATTAACGACTTCAACGCTCAACTGTGTATCGTCGTATTCAAACTTGATATCGACATAAAGGCCGCGATCTTTTGCTTTTTGTGCGTACTCGTTAATAAACCTGTCGGTCAATTTTTCACGGAACACTTCAAGGCCACGCCGGTAATCGGCTTCGCTTTCGAGATCAATCCGCACTTCGTCAAATAAAATACGCTTGATGTTGGCTTTTGCACCGTTGACCGCAAGCTCTTTAATGCAAGTGTAAAGAGTCGTCGTTAAATCGAGTTTGTTATACTTGTTGAGTAAGCGTAAAATAATGAGGTTGAGGTCTTTCTCGGTTTCAGGAAGTAAGGCATACGCCCGAACTTTAATCGTTTGTTTTTTTTCAATCGCTGCATCAATTTTTTCAGCTAAAGCGCTCATGGGGTAGAAAACGACACGCACACAAAAAGGCAAGCCGAAATGTTTTTACCGTTTTTCATTCGGTTCAGGTACTGGGTCATCCCCTCCCTTGGCAAAAGGCTGGCAACGCAAAATTCGCCAAAGCGTTAAAATAAATGCACGGTGGGGGGGATGCTTTTCAAAACAGCCCACTGCGTATTCTGAGCAACTGGGATGGAACCGGCATTGCCCTCCCAAAATAGCGGCAAATGTATACTGGTAAAATCGAATCCAAAAGATAAAAAAAGTCTTCATTTTGCTAACTCTCCCAGCGCTTTTTTTAACGCCCCTACAAGTTCAGCGAAAGGGATATCGGCGACCTCTTTACGGGGAATAATGGCAATGTCGAAGGACATTTGGCCCCAGCTATGGAATTCCATAGCTATAGGGAGAGCCTCACGCAGCCGCCTTTTAATGCGGTTACGCTCATGCGCACGCCCAAGCTTTTTACTTACGGCAAAAACGACCCTAAAAGGAGGCTTAATTTCGCTGCGGTAAAGGTACCGCAGCATAAAAAGGGAAGAATGTATTTTACGCCCCTTTAAAAAAAGAGCAGCTATACACGTTTTAGATTTTAAAGAGACGAAGTAGTTCGAGCGCATGCTTTGCGCTACGCCACCGGGAAAATTTACCGTTTAACGATGTCCCAACGGCGGCGTTCGTCCGAAACAGTAAGTTTCCAGCGGCCCTTTTGGCGGCGGCGGCGCAAAACCTCGCGGCCTTCGGCTGTTGCATTACGCGCACGAAAACCGTGTGTGCGATTACGTTTTTTATTTGCGGGCTGCCATGTCCGTTTCATAGGTGCAGAATTGTGTTATGTAACAGGGTGTAAAGTCTTTCAAGATTTAAATACATCCGCCTTGTCGGTATTTTCCCAAGTGAATGAATTTTGCCCCGTGCGGCCAAAATGCCCGTACGCCGCTGTTGGACGGTATTTTATATTACGTAAGTTAAGCGTTTCGCGAATACCACGCGGCGTAAGATTAAAATTTGCTTCTATAAGTTTTTCAATTTCTGCATCGCCAATTTTCCCTGTCCCAAAAGTATTGACGACAAGCGACACAGGTTTTGCAACGCCGATAGCATAAGCAACTTGTATTTCGCACTGGCTTGCAATACCAGAGGCGACAACGTTTTTTGCAACGTAGCGCATCATGTACGCTGCACTGCGGTCGACCTTCGAGGGATCTTTTCCGCTAAATGCACCACCGCCGTGGCGGCCGTATCCGCCGTATGTATCGACAATAATTTTTCTTCCTGTAAGTCCACAGTCACCGTGTGGGCCGCCCACGACAAAACGCCCTGTGGGGTTGATAAAGTATTTAGTACCTTTAAGCAAATTTGCGGGGAGTACCTTTTTAACGCACATCTCTATTACCTGTTCGGTAAGTTTTTCGTGCGCAATTTCGGGGGTGTGCTGCGTAGACACAACAACGGTATGGATACCTACAGGTTTTCCCTTTTCGTATTTAACGGTAACTTGCGATTTTGCGTCGGGGCGTAAAAAAGGAAGAGTTCCACTTTTACGAAGGCGTGTAAGTTCTTCTAAAATTTTGTGCGAATAATAAATTGGCATAGGCATAAGAGCATCGGTTTCGTCGATAGCAAAACCAAACATCATCCCTTGGTCGCCAGCGCCTTCTTCTTTATGCAAACCTTCGCCTGTTACCCCTTGCGCGATATCTGCGCTTTGTTCGTGGAGGAGAACTTGCACACCTGCGGTTTTTGCATCAAAACCAATATCCTCGTGCACATAACCAATATCGCGCATTACCGAACGCGCAATATCTTCTATTTTTTCTTTGCTGATGGAACCTTTTGGCGACGTAGAGATTTCTCCCGCGACGGTTACATGGTTTGTGGTCGTGAGCGATTCGCACGCGACACGCGTCGTATTATCGAGTTCTAAATAGGCGTCGAGAATAGCGTCGGAAATTTGATCGCACACTTTATCGGGATGGCCCTCAGAAACAGATTCTGAGGTGAATACATAGTCGCGTTGTTGAAACATACGCTCAAAGTAGTAAGTTAGATGCGGTGTAAATCGAATTGTGGATTGATTTAAGAAGCGCTTTCGCCGAATAAGAGCCTGTGCGCCTTCCCCCACACCAATCCTGAAACCGGTGCGGTGGAAGCGGTGGAACGCGCAGTGGATTTGAAAGGTTCTTCGGGAAAATCGGCAGTGTAAAACCCAACGCGCTCGACGTGACTGTGAAGTGATTACTCTATAAAGAATACTCGTTCGACTTAAGGGCTTTTTTACCATCGAACGTTGCGGTTTTTAATTTTTTCGTACTGGGGTCGAGCGTGTAAACTGCACGCAAGAGTTTGCCATTGACGTTTGCACTCTTCACAAATGTCACGTTGCCTCTGTCGTTGGTGAGGTTATACGACACCGCGCGCATGTTGCCGTTGATGGACACTGCCTCGGTATAACTCACCTGGCTATACATCTGGCCACGCGGCGCAGAGGTTGAGACCTGCCGCAAGAAATTTTCCACTTGGCCATCGCTGGCAAACGATACATCGCAAAAAAATGCTGGAAGTGCCTTGTTGATATTCTGCGCGCTGGCAAAAAAAGCGACCATATCGCTTTGGTAAAGCCCCAAGAGCCTTTGTAAATTTTGGCTTGCCCTATTCGTTGGACGGGCACCCACACCCACCACAAAAAAACAAGCGCTGAGAAGCATGATTAACTTTTTCATTTTTCCTCCGTTCATATAGTAGACCCTGTTTTGTGTGAAAGAGTTTCAAGGGGGGGGAGATTATCCCGTGCGTTTTTCGTGGTACACCAAATCAACAATATCGTTTTGCGGATTGAAATCCTCAACCACTTCGCGCAAAAGTTGGCGTAGTTGGATGGTGTTTTCTTGTTCTGTTAGTTGCTTAAAATGCAAAAGGTATTCTTCCAATTTCCCCCACGCATGCATTTTTTCATTCGCTCGCATAATTTTTGGGTGTTCGGTACTCTCTACATTTTCGCCGATGAGTAACTCTTCGTAAAGTTTTTCGCCGGGCCTAAGACCGGTAAATTCGATGGCGATATCGCCTTTCGGATTTTCCTCTGAACGAACAGTCAACCCCGTCAATAAAATCATCTTACGGGCAAGATCGACAATGCGTATGGGATCCCCCATGTCGAGAACAAAGACATCCCCGCCTTTACCCATTGAACCTGCTTGGATAACCAGCTCGGCCGCTTCGGGGATTGTCATAAAATAACGCGTGATATTCGGATGCGTGACGGTTACCGGCCCGCCATTTTGGATTTGCTCCCGAAAAAGCGGAATCACCGACCCCGACGAGCCCAACACATTACCAAAGCGCACCATCGTAAAGCGGGTGCGGTTGGGATAGCGCACTGTTGTATCTTTATTAAAAAGTGCAATGTCTTTTTCTTGGGCCATCGCTTGCAAAACAAGTTCTGCCACCCGCTTTGTCGCCCCCATGATGTTGGTGGGGCGAACCGCTTTGTCGGTAGAGACAAGCACAAAATTACGCACTTGGGCTGCGATTGCCGCTTGCGCAGTGTAGAGTGTACCCAAAGTATTATTCACCACACCCTCGACAATGTTATGTTCCACCAGAGGAACGTGTTTATACGCCGCAGCATGATAAACAGTGTTCACTTTGTAAATTTCCATCACTTCACGCAGCCGCTTTGTATTGCGGATTGAACCCAAAATAGGAACTATTTTCACGGGTAACGCTGCGCGTTCAATACGCCGTACAAGTTCTTGGTGCACGCTATATAAATTAAATTCGCTATGCTCGTAGAGCACCAACGCGGTGGGAGAATTGACCAAAATTTGGCGGCATAACTCCGAACCAATGGAGCCACCCGCTCCTGTCACCATGACGATTTGTTCTTTGATACATTTCTCAAATAATTCTTTATGCGGCGCGACAGGATCACGTCCCAATAAATCGCCAATATCCACTTCTTGGATGTCTTGCACCGCAATTCGACCACTGGCTAAATCCATAAACCCAGGGATTGTACGCACATGCAAAGGATACGCCTCAAGAGAAGTGATGATTTCACGGCGGCGAGAGCGACCGACCGAAGGCAGCGCCAACAACACCTGAGTAATTTCTGTATCCGCAATGAGCCTTTCTATTTGCGTTGGTGGATAGACACGAAGCCCGGCGATTGTGCGTCTTTGCAATTTTATATCGTCGTCAATAAACGCGACGGGGTGCATCAACTTCCCCATACGCAACGCTGTGACCAATTGGTTCCCCGCAGAGCCCGCACCGTAGATCGCCACTTTGGGTAAATGCGCATATTTACTCATAAAAGGCATCAAATTAACGCCCAATGTTTGCCAATCGCCCACGAAATAATAACGCATAAAAAGGCGCAATCCACCCATGGTAACAAAACTCAACATCCAATAATTCAAAATGAACGAACGCGGTATATTTGACGCACCCGTTGCCAAATTAAACCGCGAACCTTGGTACCAATAAATAAGTAGCGCCAAAAGCAATGCAGAAAAAGTGACGGCTTTTGCAATGCTGGTAAACGCCTCACGCCCCAAGTGGCGGATAACCGCACGGTACATCCCTATGGGTATAAACACCGAAACGACGACCACCGGAGTAACGATGAAGAGCCACAGATGCACCTGCATCGCCTCTATCGACGGCTGCCACCCGACGCGCAGCACGAACGCCAACCACAGCGACAACCACACCAATACAATATCAGCTGCGACTTGCAAGAGGCGTTTGGTTGTGAATGAGAGATTTAAGAGGCGGGTTTTGAGCATTTCTACATTTTTCTACCAAAACCCAAATTCCGTTTAATCTGCTGCAGCTTACTTTGGCTTTCTGGATTATTTGCAGAGGCCGACAAAGAGTGGCCAATAAAAACAAAAAAGAGTCCCATGAAGCCGAAGAGAATACCGCCTAAGAGAGTATACAGAACGAGTTTTTTAGTTTTGGGTTGAGATGCCGCAGTGGGTTTCTGAATGACGCTGTCGCCAGTTAAGTTCTCAAGGATTTCCTGCAAATAATTCCCACTGGTATCTTTCCGCTTCGATAGCCTGAACACCGCATCCAACGCCGCTTGGTTTAATTTTTGTGCGCTTTCAGCTGTGGGCGCTGTTGCTGTGATTTTTATGATACTACCTTTGGGGTACAATTCGGCATTTGTTTTTCCAGAAAATTTCACACGCTCAGGCTCAATCATTCTTGAAAATTCATCCCCTTCGTTTATGAGTGTTACTAAATTTTCACGCATAACTTTGCTCACTGATTCTAAATTCCTAAGCGTATTTTGGTTGATAGGAATATCAATCCGTACAAGCGAAACACTCTCTACCTGCTGTGGTTTCATAAAGAAGTAAACACTACCCACAACCACACCAAGCACAACCCAAACAAGCAGCACTTTTATTTTTTGTGAAAAAATGAGGAGTAAATCGAATAAATCAATTTCGTCGTCGAATGCCTTTGGAGGATTTTCCTCCACGGTCTGTGATTTTTTTCTTTGCATAGCTTTGGCTACATGTGATTGTTTACGTGTGGCTAAAAGTAATTTTGTGGGGGAGGGATTATTTAAAACTATTTAGGTACTTTATTTCTATTTTTTACTATTTCTTTTGCTCCTGGTGGCGGATACGGGGTTAATTTATTTTCTCTTTTGCACACCTGAATCATTTCAGCAGAAACCCCTAAGTTCTTCAATATCTTAACAATACCACGTAAGGCAGTTTTTTTTGATACAATAGCCACTGCTGTAAGCCAAATAAGCCTTACATCAAGAAATATTGACTGATTCTCGATATATAAGATACCCAACCTACTTTTCCACGGGCGGATTAATTGGTTATAAGCCAAATCAGGGTCAGAGTATCCTTCTAAAATTTCGCCTTCGTCTGAAAATACAATGGATGATAAGTCGGTAATTCCTGGCCTTACGGTTAATAATTTTTGTTCTTCTTTGGTATATAAATCGGTTTCACGCTTAACATTGGGGCGAGGTCCCACGAAGCTCATGTCACCTAACAAAACATTGATTAGTTGACTTAATTCATCCAGCTTGAACTTCCGTATAAATCGCCCTACAGCAGTGATGCGTTTGTCGCCAGCTGCAGTCGAATCTACACCCGATTTATCAGCATTGACCACCATCGAGCGCAACTTGAACATTTTAAAGGTACCATTTCCTTTGGAAACCCTGGGCGCAATATAGAAGGGCGAATGCCAATCTTGAATCCAAACTAGGAACATGACTGGCAATAAAATAGGACTAAATAAAATTAACCCTAAAAATGAACCGACTAAATCAAATACTCTTTTCATATTACCATCTCTTTTACGACACTTTTTATGTGATCTTTGTGTAAATAGTATACCTGCTCCAACGAACGCGCAGCAGGCGCAGGAGCATCCGGTAAAGCAAGCCGCTTTGGTGATGTCTTCAGCTTATCCATACTGCTTTCCGCAATAACGGCAAGAATTTCCGCCGATGTCCCAAAACTTTGCCAGCCGCCATCAACAGCCAGAAGCCTGCCGGTTTTTGTGACCGAAGCCAAAATTGTATCTTTGTCTAAAGGCTTGATAGTTCGCAAATCAATCACTTCCACAGAAATTCCCTCTACTTCTAATTCTTTAGCTGCCGCCAAAGACTCAGAAGCAAGATAGGAAGAAGCAACAATAGTGAGTTGACTACCAATCTTGGTGATATTTGCTTTCCCCAAAGGAACTTCATATATTTCTTCGGGAACCTCGGCCTCTTTCGCGTACAACCATCTTTCGTCTAAAAAAATGACTGGATTTGGATCACGAATTGCGGCAATGAGCATCCCCTTAACATCATAAGGAGTTGACGGCATAATTACCTTCAAACCAGGTATGTGAGCAAAAATTGCATGGAGCGATTGGGAGTGTTGCGCTCCTTGCTCTCCTGCCCTATTGACGATACCCCAAATCACCGTCGGTACAGAAGAACGTCCCCCTGTCATATAATGCCAGTTCGCGGCCTCGTTGATAATAGCATCAAACGCATAGAGCATAAAATCGACACGTGGATGCACCACGATCGATTTCATACCCGCTATAGCCGCACCAACGGCTGCACCCGTTACGGCACTTTCTGATACCGGTGTATCAATTACTCGCTCTTCACCGAACTTCTGGATCAGGTCTTTACAAGTAGAACCTACATACCATGGACTTTTCACTCCTTGCCCAATTAAAAAAACATCAGGGTCTTGTTCCATCATTTGGCTAATGGCTTCATTGATAGCCAATGCAAAGCTTAAAGTACGTTTTTTATCTGAAGACATAGTGCATTAATTTATCAGGATGTGGAAAAGCTGCTTGCTTGGCCTCTTGGTGTATTTTGTCGATTTTAGCTTGAAGGCGTTTTTTCTTATCGCGGATTTCTTCTTCTGAAAAAATATGCGCCTCAATTAATTTCTTCTCTAATCTAAGTACAGGATCTCGTTCTTGCCACGACTTTAATTCTTCTTGAGGGCGAATATCTGTATGGGTACCTTGAATATTATCGTCTGGCCCTACATGTCCACGAAGACGATACGTCAGAAATTCCAAAAAAACAGGGCCATTCCCCACACGACAATCGTGAATTGCTGATGCGCCGACTTCATTTACTTTTTCAACATCATTGCCATCAACCACTTCTGTTCGAATTTGGAAAGCTGCGGCAGTTTCTGCAATAGTATTACTACGACGAATTTCACGGATGGGCATATGGGTTGAATATAAATTGTTTTCACAAACAAAGATTATTGGTAAGCGATGGACTGCTGCCATATTAATAGACTCATAGAGAACGCCTTCACCAGCTGCTCCATCGCCAAAAAAAGAAATGGCAACAGTGTTATTCTTACGAATCTTTGCGGCTAAAGCCGCACCCAAAGCCAGAGAAATTGTACCACCAACAATCGGAACCGAACCTAAGAAACCTGTTTCCGGGTTTATCAAATGCATTGATCCGCCACGTCCTTTAGAAGAGCCTGTCTCGCGGCAATATACTTCATGAATTAAATCATCTACTGAACCACCTTTCGCGAGAAAATGACCATGAGAACGGTGATTACCAAAAATTACATCTTGTGCTGATAGTTCTGAAAGCACACCAACGGCAATAGCTTCTTGTCCTGAGTATAAATGCACAGGACAGCGAATTTCACCATTAGTGATTGGTTCAACAAAACTCTCTTCGACAAGACGAATTTCAAGCATCTTGTCGTATAAAGCAATGAGTTTGGCTTTATCCACTTATCCCTTTTTGTAGAACTGTTCGATTTGATCACAGATATAATGCACATCTTCATCTGCTAACGAAGTATTCATGGGCAACAAGAAACATCTTTCAAACATTTTTTCTGTATATGGCAAGGTTATTTTAGGTAATCCCAACTTCTCAAATTTATGTACAGGTGTGCCTGCCCACTGGATAATAGTACCAACTCCATTTTCCTTGAGATAAATGCGCAAAGCATCACGATTATCCGCTTCAATTTCATAGTTTTGATAAATATCATAATGATTTGGATCAGAATTGGGAGCAGGTGGCAAATGCAGTTGTGGTATTTGACCTAAACGATCTTGGTATATTTGGGCAAGACTACGCCGCCGCGCCATATCCTTTGGGTAGTATCGTAGTTTAGCTAGAAGCACAGCTGCATTTAAAGTATCTAATCGCGAATTGACTCCCCAAGTCACTACCATACCGCTATCGTCTCGGCCATGGTCACGCAATTGCTTCATCTTAACATACATTTCATCGTTGTTCGTAAAGAGTAAACCACCGTCTCCAAAACAACCGAGAACTTTAGCGGGGTAAAGACTTACAGAACCTGCAAGACCAAACGTCCCAGCACATTTTCCTTTGAATTTTGCACCAAGCGCTTGGGCGGCATCTTCAATAATAGTTAAGCCATGTTCGTCAGCTATCGATTGTAATGCATCCATGTTGCTAACACGCCCGTTTAATTGTGTTGGCATAATAAACTTTGTTTTAGATGTAATTGCCTTTTTAACCGAGTCTGGATCAATTGTATGGTCTGGTAAGCAATCTACAAGAACCGGCAAGCCGCCTGCAAAATGAGCAGATGCTGCAGTAGCGATATACGTGTGGGATGCCAGAATTACTTCATCACCAGGCTTAATGCCCGCAGCGAGTAAAGCAATAAACATCGACTCTGTACCATTCGCAACACCAATAGCATACTTTGCGCCTACGAACTTAGCAATTTCCTTTTCAAATTCAAACAGCTCTTCCTGTAAGATAAAGCCACCACGCTCAACAACTTTCATCATTGCTGGGAATACATCTTCTTTGTATTGATTATATACAAAAGGATAATTAAAAAATGGTATAGTTTTTTTACTCACAGCCCTCTCCTAAAAAAATATAAAAACTATGTCAAAATAGAAAATTCACATCCACAGTAAATCAAATGCACTATTTCTTCAATTTTAAATTTTTAGCAACCATAACGAATTTAAATGCATAACTTTTAACCCGAAATAATCGATCTAAGAAATTAGATATAGACGCTGCACAGTTCTGTCCTACAAGACGTGCCAAAGGCTTCATTAACCAACTAAACAAACCAAAAAATTGTACATTGTAGATGCCAAAGTGTGTCCCCATTTGCTTTATACGAGAAATCGTCGGCATATTAACTAAGGTACTCTTACTACGTTGATTTCTTCTATAGTGTAACCAACGATTTAAGCGATAAATCGGATTATGGTTTAAAGAATCTACAAAAATTACTCCCCCACCGTCCTTTAACACCCGCAATATCTCAGCATCTACAACTTTTGCATTCCCATAGCTTAAACCACCCGCACAAACAACAAAATCAAAATTATTATCTGCAAATGGCAAACTTTCAATATCTGCTTCCTTTACTTTAAGGTTCTTAAAACTTAAACGATTCTTCAGTACTTTAAGCGAAGACTCTGAGATATCGCTAGCAAGAACGGAGGCACCAGTTTGTAACAACGCATAAGTATGCATACCTGTACCTGCACAGATTTCAAGCACCTTGTGGTGCGAGAAAATATTTTCACGAATCGCCTTTTCATAAGCCACATAAGGTTCACGGAGAACGGGCGGGGTAAGCTCGGAAGCTATTCTAGACTCTTTGCTCGAATCAATAGCCAAGAGTTCGAGAGCCCTCTTTTCGTATCTTTCTTTCTCGATAATTTTGTCTTGCTTATCCATACTGTTTTATGCCATTTAACGAGCAGGAGCATTTTCGTTAAACTCAACAACTAAATCTTCGATATGATCGACTAAAGTTCCATAAACTTTTTCAAAAGCAAAATTATTTTTATAGAAAAGATAAGCATTTTTCGACATTTGTATCCTTTTTTGGGGTTCCTGGATTAGGTTAGTTAAAGCGTCTTGCAACTTTACTCTATTTACTCCGTAGGCAAGTCCCACGTTATGGGATTCAATAATCTCTCGAACTTCACCATCGAGAGGAGAAACAACAGGTAGTCCAAAGCTAAGATAATCAATAATTTTATTGGGAATGTTGACAATAAAATTTTCAGTATTATTGTAAGGTGCTAAAGCAGCAATACAATACCCAACTAAAACTTGAATTTGTACATGGTTAATCCAGCCGGGAAAAACAACATTCGGCAAGTTTTTAAATAATTCCTTGATTTCTTTTTCTGCACCACCTGCGCCACAGATTACAAACTCACATTGTGGATACAAACGAACAAACTGTTCGGCAGCTTCTTTAATAGGCGTAAAGTCAAATGCCCTTGAAAGAGAGCCAACAAAACAAAACCTAATTTTTTTATCTTTTTTTACTCCATGTTTATTCCACCACTCTTGTGCTTGGCGTACATCTACAGCAGTTACCTTCGGATGCTTCGAGGTAAGCGCAGCTACTTTATCCCATTTATTTTCTTTTCTACCTGCAAATTGTCGCGCCCATTGTAAAAAACCTTGCGCCATGGTCACAATGCCTGTTGCTTCGCGCATAGCTCTCTTTGATAGAAGAAAATAAGGAAATAGCATCAATCGTCCGATAAAGCGTATTTGCTTTGGTAGAGGTTCTGTAAAAATAACCGGCCACTTATCTTTTACATCTAAAAGGCAAGGAATATTATTTTTTCTACACCACCGCGCCATTACTGCCGCAGTTTCGATAGGTGGATAGCCTATAAAAACAACATCAGGAAGTTGTGATACTTTACGTAAGTATTTTTTCAACCGCAATCCTAACTGAGCATGGTCTACTAATCGACCCAAACCAATGTTTCTCTTGTATCCCATACTTGGTATAAGGTGGATCGTTAGCTTATCATTTACAACGGTCGATGTAAACCTTTTGGTCCTATGCTTTTTTTCTTGATGGTAAAATGCTGAACTCCATAGCTCCACACGATGTCCCTTTTGAATAAGCGTATCCGCTAAATTCATTGCACGCATCGGCCGAGCATTGCCACCGTCAGTATGCAGTGGCTCGCCTGTTTGCAGTATCCAAACCTTTAATTTACTTTTTTGCGCCATCATAACCTACTTTTTGATATATAACTAAAAATAATTTCATTACCCCAAATCCTTCCCCAACCTTAGCACAATTTTTTTACGCCCTGATTTGACCTCAATCGCGTAAATTTTATTGGTATGCGTGTACACAAAATCAACTTCGTCGTTGCGCTCGCGCCAGTAAAATACTTTACGGGTATTGCAATAAAATCTCGAACGCTTGTCGAAAAAGTGGAAAGTTAGTAACCCGCCTACTTCGTAAAATGTTTTTAGAGAATCTCAGTTATGCTTGATTAGCTCCCTTAATCCCATAACCCACGGTGCTATCTCAACCTGTCCTGACGCTATTCGCTTATCGCCGTCATAGAGTAGCCACGCAGGTTTCTTATTTTTTGAAAGACCAATCCATTTATGCAGACTATCTAAATAGTCGCCAGCGATAGTAGCTCCTGATTTTATTTCAATGGGCGTCAAAGAATCACCCGTCTCTATCAACAAATCAACTTCTAACCCCTTGTTATCACGCCAGAAAAAAATATTTGCCTCGCGGCCATTATTCCAAAAACTCTTCAAAACCTCTGTGATAATCATCGTTTCAAATAAGTGGCCGCGCATCGCGTGAAACGTCATGGACTGAAGCGAATCAATACCCAATAGATAAGACGCTAAACCAACGTCACAAAAATATAACTTGGGAGTTTTAACCAGCCGTTTATTAAAATTTTTATGATGGGGACGCAGCAGATAAATAAGATAGCTTGCCTCAAGCACAGAAATCCATGCGGCGGCAGTGTTATGTGAAATACCACAATCGCTTGCCAACGAACTTAAATTGAGCAATTGGCCGGTGCGAGCGGCGCACATTCTCACGAAGCGGCGAAACAGCGAAAAATCACGAACACTAATGAGTTGACGAACATCACGATCAATATATGTCGCAAGATAGCTGGCAAGCCAATCTTGAGGATCAACCTTGCGCGAATACAAAGAGGGATAAAACCCCTTAAGCATTAGCTCATCGGTACTCTTGGGTAACTTCTTAGCCCTTTGTAGTTCGTCTGCCGAAAGAGGAAGAAGCTGCACAAGGCCGGCACGCCCCGCCAACGATTGCGTCACACCGGAAAGTAATCCAAACTGCTGTGAGCCGGTTAAAACATATTTACCAGGTTTAACATCCGCATCGACGATTGTCTGTAGATAAGAAAATAATTTTGGTGCTCGTTGTACCTCGTCTAAAATAACACCGTTAGGATAACTCTGTAAAAGACGCCGAGGGTCGCTCTCAGCTAATACTGAAATATCGGGATCTTCAAGAGATATATACGGTTTTCGAGGAAAAGTTATTTTAGCAAGAGTCGTCTTGCCAGATTGGCGCGGCCCTGTTATCACGATAACAGGAAACCCCTTCGCCATACGTTTCACCACTGTTTGAGCGTTGCGAGCATACACAAAACTCAAGGAAAGGACTGGTACAAATTGTCAATTCAATTTACAAATTGTACCAATACGGATAGCCACGGAGCCTATGCGCCAAGGTAGTTCAAACCAAATGCCGCACAACCTCAACCGCCGCATGACCACCGCCATAAAGTTGCGCTTCGTCTACAATAGTCTGTCCGTTCTTTCGCTTTACCGCATCGACAATCTTTTGTGTATCTGCACCTACAAGCTCGTTTGCACCGACTTCGACCAACTCAATCCACTCGGTTTGATCGCGCATGGTGACGCATGGCTTACCAAAAAAATATGCCTCTTTTTGAACGCCACCGCTATCCGTTAAAACAAGACCACAATGTTGCAATAGCCATATCATCTCAAAATAACCGACGGGATCTATAACGTTTGCGGTTAAAGTTAAACCTTTTTCTTGAATAATTTTTCTAGTGCGGGGATGCAACGGCAACACCACCGGTGCTATTTCTGCATGAATTTTATTCAGAGCATCAACAATGGCGGTCAATCGTTCGGGGTTATCGGTATTTTCAGCGCGGTGCAATGTCGTTAAAATAAATTTATCGGCAAGGTTAAATTTCTGGGGTGGAATTGCTTGACGTGCAAAAAACACCGCTGCGTCTTGCATGACATCCCCCACTTTTAATACTTGAATCGGCTTTTTATCAAAACCTTCGGCACTTAAATTAGCAACCGCCGCATCGGTTGGGCAAAATAATATATCGCTCATTTGGTCGGTTAAAATACGGTTGATCTCTTCGGGCATTTGCATATTAAAACTACGAAGACCTGCCTCAACATGCGCGACGGGTATATGTAACTTTGCCGCAGCCAGTGCGCCAGCTAAAGTTGAATTCGTGTCGCCATACACAAGCACACGCTCTGGCTTTTCACGAAGCAACACTTTCTCAATTTCAATGAGCATTCTGCCCGTCATTTCACCGTGATTGCCGCCATGAATATCTAACTGGTAGTGCGGGCGCGGAATACCCAATTGGTTAAAAAACACATCGGACATATTGGCGTCAAAATGCTGGCCGGTGTGCAACAACACTTCGGTTAAAGCGTCTTTTTCTTGAATAGCTTTCGAGACCACACTCGCCTTAATAAACTGCGGACGAGCGCCAATAACGGTAAGTATTTTTTTCATATTGCTGTTTTATCCCCAAAGTGACGAAAATGGCACACACCAAATGTTGTTGCCCAAAGGTAGGGTTTCATCGCCACTGTAGAAGAGAATGCCCATTTTATATTTTTTACCCGCCAATGAAGACCACTTTTTTAAATTACGCAAATCGCTTTCTCTTAGCGAGATTGTAGATTTCACTTCGATGCCGATTAACTCGCCGGCGATATTTTCAATAATAAAATCGACTTCATACTTATCAGCATCGCGATAATACATAAAGCGATAATCGTTATACGACACATTTGCAAACTTCAAAAGTTCTGAATAAACAAATGTCTCAAGCAAAACACCGAAACGCGTCCTATCGCGCTTTATCTCTTCGGCAGTAACACCCAGCAACGACGCTAACAAACCCGAATCTAAGAACTGCAACTTGGGTGTCTTTACCAAACGGCTAAGTTTGTTGTTCGCCCATGGCTCTATACGTTTCAGTAAAAACATATTTTCAAGGACGCCTATATAGTTAGCAGCCGTTTTGCCATCGAATTGAAGCTGGCCACCCAAAGCCGTATAGTTACACATTTGCCCTGCTGTTTGCGCCAAAACTTGCAAAAATTTCGGTAAATGCCCTAATTTCTCAATAGCCGCAATATCCTTTACATCTCGCTCAACAACGGCTTTAATATATTGCCGTGCCCAACTTGTTCTTCTTTGCGGCGTGGGACGTCTGAGCATCTCAGCATAGCCGCCACGCAAAACACGCTCAACTAAATTCTTAGACCGAGTCGCCATGGGGGGCCTACCATCAAAAATACTATCTAACCAATTACTTTTTTTCTTCTCAATTTCACATTGTGCAAAGGGCAATAGAGTCAGGGTTTCCATGCGCCCTGCTAAAGAGTCTGCAACCTTGGGCAAAACCATCACATTTGCCGAGCCTGTTAAAATGAAACGCCCTGGCTTACGATTTTCATCAATAGTCTTTTTTATGGCAATGAGTAACTCGGGCACTCTTTGAATTTCATCTATCACTAAATATTCGTGTTGTTGTAATAAACTCATGGGGTCGTTTCTTACAGATAACAATGTCAGCCTATCGTCTAATGTGACATAAGTATATTTTTTTTTAACTAATTCTTTTACTAACGTCGTTTTACCTGACTGCCTTGGCCCGATAATCATAATTACAGGCGTATCTGCTCGCGCCTCATCTATACGAGATTCTAACATCCTTTTAAGAATCTGCGTGTCGCTCATTACCTATTTATCGACTTTTATCAATACAGACTTTCGTAAATCTCGGAATATAGAGCCGTAAATTTCGGAATATGAGGCCGTAAATCTCGGAATCTGGAGCCGTAAATTTCGGAAAATAGGGACGAGAATGTTGGAATTTAAATTCGTGAAAGGGAGTTCTATATTTCCAAAATTGCCTTATATAAACCCAGTAATTTCTTCTCTTCAATTTTCCAGTTATATTTTTTCTGTACCGCCCGTTGCCCGTTGCGCCCCATACGTTCGGCTTCTTTAGGATTCTTTACCAAATAATCTATTGCCTCGGCAATAGCTTTAGGATTGAGCGGGTCTACACACACACCACACTGGTTGCCTTCAATAATTTCACGCCACAGCGGGAAGTTTGAAGCAATGACTGGTACACCAGCACTCATATACTCAAACATTTTGTTTGGCTGCGCATCAATATGGTTGGGTGCTGGTAATAAGGTTACCAAGCCAGCAATAGAGCGGGTGAGCACTGCCTTCACTTCTTTACGCCCAAGCCAGCCTTGTACATCAACCTTGCTCCAGCCCTTAAGAGCACGCGATGCAGCTTCAACATCTGCCTCAGAAAAACTGCCGCATAGTTGCAACCTCGTATCTATTTTTACCAATTCCATGGCATCAACCATCTCAAAAATTCCACGGATACGGCTAATGCCGCCAACATAACAAACTTGTGTCTTTTTTTTTGACCAATCTATTTTTCCTCTGGCAAGTTCTCCGAGCAAAGGAAAATTGTTTATATCGACACTACGCACCCCCATGGCCATAAATTTATCGCGGATAAATGGTGTTGCCGCAATCACTGCTGTTAATTTACGGCACGCGTATCGTTCGTAAACGGCAAACACATGCGACAGAAGGTGCCTTAGCGGTTTGTTTAAATAAGGTTTTCCTAAAAGTTGTTTCGGCACGTCCTCGTGTGCATCGAAAATGACTCTTTTACCCAGCTTCTTAAGTTTTAAGCCAATGGGGATAAGCTCTGGATCATGCAAGTGGTATAGTTCCGCATTGAGCTCAAGTGCTTTCTTTAATACACGACCGGGGGCGTTCCGTATACGATCCAACCGCCCTTTAGATGCACCCACATCGTAAATTGCGACATTGTTTTTCTGCTCATCGCCCTTGCCATCGGCGACAACTAAATGAACCGAGTAACCGTGCTCGGCAAGGGAGGTACACATTTTGAGAAAAATCCGCGTGTCGTAACGCGGATGGACAGAGGTGAGGTGTGCAATTTTCATGGTATAGTTCATGAATAAATTTTAATTTTTTTACCTGTGATTCTGGCAAAGAAATTTTGAATTCTTTTTAGTAACATGTATCGCCCATTCCAAGTCGGAAAATCTGTATGGTGGTGAATAGGAACATTGAGAAGTGCATCAAACTCTGTACGAGTAATGCGCAATTTTTTACAAAAATAATTGATGTCTATTTCTAACTCATCCGGTTCGTACAACGGTTTTGCTAACTCACGCAAAGCATTTTCTCGCGTCATTTGTCCAGAGACAATTAAACTGGATAGGTGCGGTAATCTCTTGTCGTAGCCAAACTTCTTAGGTAAATAATAATTTTGGAAAAGCTTGGTGAAAAGTGACTCCCCATGTTTACGCTCATACGGCTTATAGCCCACTGTCGCTTTCAATTCTTCCAACGCTTTGGCTTTATCATAGTGCATATAGTTTAGCGGACGAATTGTACGCATTTTTTTGACGATAGGATACCAAATATACGCTTCAAAAAAGCTAATCGTTTTATAATCTCGTAATGGTTTTTGGCCAAATTTTTTATGGATTGCTTTAAGATTAATAGAATCCATGGCACTGCCATGCCATGCCTTAGGAAAAATACCTTCGGTGGCTAAATTGCCTCCCGATAAAATATACCGGATTTTATTTTTTGTTGCAAAATGGTACATACTTGCAAAAAAGATATGGTCTTGCGGTACATCTTGATTAGCAATACCTGCCCTTAAATACGCCAATTGTAAATCGCGCATTTCTTCCCAGTTTACAACATGCGTATGCAAATCGTAATTACAATGGCGCACTAAGGCTTCGATATTTGCAACAGCAAGTTCGCTGTTCCACCCCGCGTCAACGTGCATCACCAAAGGGCGAAGCCCCCAGTCTTTTGCTTTGAGCGCCAAGTACGAACTATCGACGCCACCACTGAGCCCTAAAATACAATCGTACTCCTTGCCTTTACCTTTTGCTTTAATTTCTTCTATAATAAGTGAGAGTCGCCTTTGACCTTCTTCATTAGGAAACCAGTTGTTTTTGCTATACTCGTCAAAGGCATTGCAATGATTACACACTCCCTTCTCATCAAAAGTAATTTCAGGATCGGTGGTATCCATAATACACCGTGTACATCTTTGGTATTCTCTCATCTTCTCTCGCTTAAATATATTTTTTAAATCATTAAATCTTTAGGATAGTTTATCAACACGGCGCGGTGCTTGCCATGAAAAACAAACATACTGCCCGCCGCTACAGCTGACGCTCCACCTTTTTGAATCGCTTCTTGTAAATGTTCTATTGTACCGGCACCACCGCATGCAACAATCGGCACATTTACCAACGTAGAAATATGTCTTAAAAGTTCAATATCGTAGCCCGTCATTGTACCGTCTCTATCGACATTGTTCACTAAAATTTCACCGATACCCGCTGAAACTAGTTTTTGTATATGCTCTTCTAACGAAGTTTTATGGATAACCGAGGCAGATTTACTTGTCAAACGGTAGTCACCCATAAAAGCTTTTTTTACATCTACCGCCCCCACAATCGCTTGGCTGCCAAAACTTTGAACAGCGTCCCGAATAACATCCATCGATTCAAAACTGGCACTATTGATGACAACCTTCTCGATGCCTGAACGAATGAGTTTTTTCACTTGTTGTACGTTACGCACTCCGCCGCCATACGCCATCGGCATAAAAGCTTCGCCTGCCATCTCCGCAACAAGTTCATAATTGGGCTCGGTGTTATTGAGCGAAGCGTCTATATCGAGCACTACTATTTCATCGACTTCTTTTTCGCTAAAAATACGCATTGCGTTAACAGGGTCGCCTATATAAACAGGGTCTTTGAATCTCCTTGTTTTAACTAATCCGACACCGCGCAAAAGTAAACAAGGGATAATTCTGGCTCTATACATTTTTTACAAAAGCTGCTAAAAAATTTTTACCAAATTTGTGGCTTTTTTCAGGATGGAATTGCACACCCACAATATTTTCTTGCTGCACAGCAGCAGCAAATCGAATACCGTACTGTGCAGAATAAAGAATTGCATCTTTTTCTTTTGGCTGCATATAATAACTATGCACAAAATAAAACCGTGCCTCGGGTAAAAGCGCCTTCGATAAGTTAGGCGGAGTGTTTTCTGCACACACCTGATTCCAGCCCATGTGCGGCACTCTTAGCCCCTGCATCTCTGGAAATTTTTTCACCTGCATATCAATCCAACCTAAACCCGCTTCGCTACCCTCTTCGCTATTTTTGCCCAACATTTGTGCGCCGACGCAAATACCCAAAAGCGGTATCCCTTTTTTTAGCACCTGCTGTTCGAGTAGTGGGATTAACCCCGTGCGGTGTAAATTCTGCATACATGCATCAAACGCGCCGTTGCCCGGTAAAATAATCCGATCTGCGGTTTCAATGTCGCTTGGGTTTGAAGTAACTTGACACGGAAGTCCAAGCCGATGGAGCATATTGACAATAGCAGCAATATTGCCTATATCATAATCAACGATGGTTGTCATTTGAGTGTGTATAATCTGAAGGTTTTGTAATGTATGATAGAATTGCTATGAGTATAATACCCGACGACAGAAGAGACGTTGTAAAGGACTGCTCTAAAATAAGTATACCAAACAAAAAACTTACAAAATAAAAATGTGTGTTCTTTTTACTTAGATTATCGAAAAGAGTAAAGACGATTGAGACACCAAAAACAGCGAAAAGATAACCTAAAATACCATTTTGCACTAAATAATGTGTAAATGTATTTGTATTCGCATTTGCTCCAGCATGCCCCAGTATATTTTCACCAACATACATCGTAGCCTCTATACCTTTTCTCATTCCTGTAAAAAAATTGACATCATAACTTTGAAAAAAATCAAAATATGTTGCATTAAGATATTGCCCCGCATAAAATACTCTTCTTATTAGATAAACTTCAAGATAAGAATATCCTCGAAATTGAATTTCAAAGACAGCAAAAATCAACACACTAATCAGTCCCAAGCTACACAAGAATAGGAACTTGTTTAGATATCTTGGAAACGAAAATAATCCAAACATGTATCCGATTGCAATATACAGTAAAGGGGCTTTAACTCCGTACAAATAATAAAACAATAAAAATAAAAAAATTGGCACTATTAGAAATATCCAACTCTTACGCCTTGCTGCCAAATATGCCAAAAACGGCAACACACCGTTCATAACCATTGAAGAAAAGTATGCTATGAGAGTTCCCGAGCCATACGTTTCTCGTGCCTCTAGCCTTCTGACGTATTGACTCTTGAAATCAAAAGACGCTGTAGTAGGTGGGGTCAAAAAAAGAAAAAACAAAACTACAATGCTTGTAAACACCAATAAAACCTTCAAGCCCTTATCTGATGCTATTGAAATAGCCGGCAAATTTACAACAACACGCCGTAGAGCAATAATTAAAAATACAGGTGTTGCTAGAGTAACAAGATCAAGCAAGTAATGTTCATTATTACGCAATCGGATTTGGTGTAAAGCTGCGTATGGTATTAATATAATAGCACCATGAAAAAAAATAAATAGATCTGAAGGAAGTGATTTTCTTCTAAAGAACAAAAAGGAAAAATAACTTGCTGAAAACAAACTTAAAGACATTACAAAAATTAAATCAATCGAAAACTGGTTATATTCAAGATCATTATAATTATAATATCCATAATAGTGAAATAAAAATAATAATAATACTGGATAAAATGCAAAAACTAATACACTAAAAATTGCTGAAAGCTTAATACGCATAAAAAAACACAATTACAACTTAAAAAATAGAAAAAACTTTTACCCCTTGCTATACCGATACGACAATACTAAATACAAACAATACATTCCTGCGTACGCAAAACTGTACACAAGTAAAGTTGTTTGATACTGAGCAAAAGAATATAGACTGACCACAGTGACAAACATTAAACCAATTTGCCAATATAAATCAACGTACTGCTTTTCAACCAAATATGTCATATAGCTTAAAGGACTTGCAACAAAACGCATAGCAAACAAAGGTAAAAGCCAGATAGCCATTTTACCCGAAATTATCCAATTCTTTCCAAATGCAATGGAAAAAATATCCTCTCCAAAAAAAATAGTGCATACAACCATCACCAATGAAAAAGTAGACAACACAAAAAAAACATGAATATACAATTTTTTGCAGTTTCCTTTTTCTTTTAAATCTTGAGCAGCATCTCTTTTAAATACATCGAGGACAGATTTTCCGATTAGACCGATAGGGGCTCCCATAACTCGCATTGTCAGCGCTAAATAACCAACAACATCTGCACTATACCTTTGACCAATAATCACAAGGGGGAGTTGTGCAGCAGCAGAGTTTATCGCATCGGCAGGTAAAGCAAATATAGGAAATTTTTTGTATCTAACAAGCAAAGATGAAAAAACTCGCCAATCAAAAAATCCAAACTTAAATGGATTTGGCATAATTAAAAAAGCAATAACCACCGAAACTATTCCCGCAATTACATAAGATACTGCTAGACTAAATCCGCTTGAGATATAAAGCCCTGCAAGAATTTGTGAAATAGCAAGAAAAACACCTTGTGTAATGCGCATTGCTGTCAAGCGATGGAATTTGCCTTCCGCTGCTGCCCACGACTGCGCTAATTGGTGCAAACTGCCCGCTAACGCTGCAAGGGGTAAAATCAATAAGTAATTTCTCTGTAAACCAAAAGCCATACCACGCAACAAAAGCAATCCTAAAATAAAACAATAAAATACAGAACCTACAATAAAACTTAGAATGATTGTAAGTATTACGGCTTGATAGCGAGCCTTCTCATCGTGAATAATAACTAGCGCCGCTTCAAAGCGTAAAGTAAGAACGACCCCCACAAAGGTCGCTATTGCTAACCATATAGAATACTCACCAAAAGCTTCAGGAGCATAAATTCTGGTAATAAATAATGCAGCAATTATAGGTATTACTTGAGAAACAACAACTCCCAAAAAAACTGCTGATGTATTTTGCCAAAACTTTTTCATCTAAATTTTTTAAAGTATAAAGTTGTGTATGCTTGCTTCAAAGATAATAATTTTCTTAAGACTCGGTGTCACACTCACGACAAACCTTGGATTGTGACTTCACTTTGAAGTAACTATCTGCTTGAATGTATTTTGGGCAACTTTAGCATAAAGAACGGCACCAACTTGATTAAGATGGTGTTCATCCATATAGATTAAATCTTTACCATAAAATGGGGCATTGCTAAAAAACTGTAATGCTCCAAAATTGAGCGTTTGAACATTCCGAAACGCTCGTGCTTCTTGCCTTAACCAAGCATTCGCGACAAGATATCTCTTGTCTGTCCCGATAACAGGACTTAATCCTAGGAACTTTGCACGTAAAGCCCGCTGAGGATTAATATTGAGTAAAGGTTCCTGCTCCAGTAAATATATTTTCTTACCGTCTATATCACGGCTTAATAAAAATTTGTGTAAGACTTGCTTAAACTTTGGTGATTCTAATTGCCAATTCCAACTGGCAGCTAAGAAAACATATGGAGTTTTCGATAGATATTTTTTCGCTTCTTCAATTTGTGATAAACAAGGTTTATGCGCCCATTCAGCAATACGCTCATAATCAAACCCAGGGATAGTAACACAGCTACTTGCTGTAATTATTCGAACCTTAAATTTTAACTCTTTACCTAAATAATCAAAGAAATGGTTGAGCATTGCTGCATGAGAATCACCTAAAACAAGAATTTCACGTTGGCTTTTTAAATCGCCCTGTAAACAATCACCCACAATTTTTCCATGACAAATTTGTGAATCATCGGCATAGCGCGTAAATTCAATCGGTAGCGGCTTGGCTGTAAAAGATGTATTTATTTTTTTCTTTTCAAACGAAATAGACACAATGACGATTAGTAAGCTCACCGCCCCTGCAAGATGCAGCTTGCTAAATTTCTTTTTTCTAAATGGCAGCTCGACTAAGTAATACGAAATGAGTGTAAGTGCTATTGTTATAAGTACAAAATAAATGCTATAGTATAAGTCCAGTTGCTCCATTCCCGTATAATATCTCAAAAACGCTAATACTGGCCAATGCCATAAATAAAAGGAATACGAAAGTGCTCCCATCCATACCATGAATTTGTTTGTAAGAAAGTATGAAGCCAACGACTGGCTGGCTGGCTGGCTGGCTGGCTGGCTCAAGAGAATAAGCGTCGCTCCCAAAGTTGGCAACAAAACGCGTAAGCCTGGAAAATTTCCTAATTCTGGCTGAAAAACAACGGAGGCAATGACGGCTACTAATCCTGACCATTGTAGCAGTTTATTCTGCCGTAATGCGTGATCATTAAAAAGAAGAAGTGCCGCAATAGCCCCCATGAAAAATTCTGGTAGCCGTGCATAGAGACTATAGTAAGTAGCTTGCTTAGCACCTTGAACACTTAAACGATACTCTGCGATTAAAAGCAAAACAATACTTAAAACTATTAAAATACGAAGTAACAATCGCTTCGGTACAAGCAACACCAAGAAAGGGGCAATGATATAAAACTGTATTTCGACAGCCAAAGACCATGTATGCAACAGCGGCTGTTCATAACTTGAAGGCGCAAAATAATCACCAAAATTTGAAAAATATTGATTACTATTAAAATAAAATGCCTTATCAAAACCCGCACTAAAAACATCAAAATCTTGAGGTATAAAAAGTACACCTGCAATAATTGCAGAAAATACCAATAACACCATGTAAGCTGGAACAATACGCTTAAAACGACTAAAATAAAAATACTTAAGAGTATCTATTAAACGATAATTTATCTCATTTTTTTTCTGCAATAAAATACTCGTAATAAGAAATCCAGAAATTACAAGAAAGATATCAACACCAACAAAGCCACCAGGTAACCACTCTTTATTAAAATGAAAGATACCCACAGAAAGCACTGCGATAGCCCGCAGACCTTGAATGTCTTCGCGGAAGGTTATTATGCCCATACATTGAATAATTTTAACTTCATACGCACATTTGGCCTAAATGCTCAAATTTAATATTCTCTCAATAAAAAAGATACCAAATTATTTTCGGGTATTCGTTCATCTATATTATTTAAGAGAGGCCGAGTTTTTTGAGTAACAGTAACCCATGAAATAATTTCATTTATATTTGGATTACACTTTTTAACATAGCCTATGTCAACAAGGTCCATTAAAAAATTTTCATATATCCCTCCTGCTTGCAAAGAAGGGCAAAGAGCAAGGCTTTTAACTCCAAAATATGCCGCTTCATAACACACCATCGAAGTCATTGTTATATGACCTGAGCAACCTGCTAGTACTGATGGCAATGGTTTAAAGGTTGATTCAACCCATTCACTATTAGGGTGCTTAGTTACAAAATTATCCATAAAAGTAAATAGCCGAGCATATTTTCTTTTTTGTCGATACTGCAATGGATGAAATCTAAACCGCCAATAGACACTATCTGCTGTTTGCTTCACAACATCTTCAAGTTCCTCAAAAAAAAGCCCATTCTTAAGAATTCCTTTAAAGCAATCAAGTTCATCTATATCAGGAGCGTATCCCCACGAGAACGACACTAAAATTTCTTTTCTATTAGAATTTACTATCGATTGAAGTTGCCAGTCAATTGGTAATTTTGAGCGTTCATTGCCAATAAAACGACGTAAAAAGGGATGCGGTATTTGGAGAACTTTAATTTTGTACTTTTCTAACTCTTTAAACGTTTTTGTTGAAACATCATCTAACGACAATATTCCTTGAGGTAGTTGTTCTTTATTTTTCTTATCCCAACCCCACGGCATAGGTGTATAACCAATACCATGCAATAATTCAACATGATACACTTGTAAAACTCTGGCGGCTTCACACAAAGCATCGTTACAACCAATGGTGATTATAACCTTAGGCGATACTTGCCCAATTATCCGTTTATATAGCTTGACCTCACGGGTCTTGTCAATTTTCAATTTTGTTAATAGCTTTGCAACCAAGTAATCTCGATTCATCAAAAGAGGATTGCCGTATGCTTTTTCACCACCTAACACAGACCAAGGATGTGCAATCGTTACACAAGAATATCCTTTTGCAACTAACTCATCTCTAACGGAATCAAGTAGTTGTGCATATGCTTGGTCATTCAGCGTAACACCTCTATCGACATCATGACAAAAAAGCAGAACATCTGATTTTGATATGTGAGATAAGGTCGACTTAAAATCTATTTGCTTAAAAGCATTAATTATACGACGTACCTGCGATAACATAGGGCAATTACTTAATTGGAGATTTTTCCACTTAACTTACTCCTCTCAAAAATAATCTTCTTTTACTGGCTCAGCAGAGTAAACATCTTTCACTAATACCTTGCCGATGAGCTGGTCGCACATGGCTGGTGGCAGGCCATAGCCGGGGCGAACATTCGACGAAACCTATTACATTGCTTTAGTTCTGCCAGATTTTTCATACCCCTCAATAAATCGAAACAGAACATGCCAGTCATCAGAGGCACTGAGTTTAAATTTTGATACTGCATTGTACGCATACGCGCCAAAAAACGTATGCGCAACATCTTTGTCAAGTAAGCCTTTTTCTACCATAATTTGAATTTCTTCAAATTGTCCCATGTAGAAAAAAATTTTAGAATTCGCTGGTCGTTCTCCGCCGTCTGTTATGTAAGCATGCACCACAGATATAATGGGATCATTGCGAAATCTATCGCGGTAAGTTTGTAAAATTTTGAATTGCTCAAGTTTTAATTTGAGTCTAAAGTCACGCCACCAACCAATGAAAGCAAAGACACCGCCAAAGCCAATAGAAAGTGTTAGACCTTTAAAGATTAAATCTTCAAACATTGTTTGTCTTTTCTTTATTAGAAAGCTATCTCTTATTTTTTAATACTACAACCCAAACCCATCATCTACTATGATATTTTGTCCATTTACATAATGGCTACTATCACTGATCAGATACACAAGAGCTCCTGATATATCTCTTGCATCTAGCATACCTTTTGTGCCGCATCTTGCTTTGTACTGATCAAGAAACCTCTGGGGCTGATCAGCTAGTATCCCTCCAGGGCTGATGGCATTTACCCTGATGCCATCTTTTTTAAACATCTTTGCCATATATTTTGTCATACCAATGAGCCCATGCTTTGCCACTGTGTACTCTACTGGTGAGTGCATATCTGTGCCTTCATAAGTCTCAAAGGCAGGTGCAGCAACTCCTTGGATAGATGAGATATTGATGATATTGCCGTGACCTTGCTTCAAAAAGTAGCGGATAAACTGCTGTGAGATATTGAAATACCCACCTAGATGAAGATCTATAAACTCATTAAAATCTTGCATATCTATATCAAAAAATTTTTTACCATAATTTTTACTCTTGGGGTAAGCATTGTTTACTAATGCATCAATTCGACTATATTTTTCATGTAATAAATCAATCATTTCTTGAATAGATATTTTCGAGAATATATCTAAATTGATAAACATTATTCTTGATGCCACATTCTCCATTTTGGGAGCAAGTTCAGTTGTGATTTTATAAATTATCATTTTTGCTGCTACATGATTGACATCTGCTATAATAGCAATGCCATTTTGTTCAACAACACTTTTTACAAAGGCACTACCGATTCGACCTGCACCGCCGGTGATTACGACAACTTTATCTTTTAACATTACAAAATACTCTTATACAAATCTATTCGACGATCATTGGTTGTATTAAATTTATTTTTGAACTCAATTCGTGAATCTTTGTCAATTTTGAATATTTTCATATCTTCAAATTTTTCAAAAGATAAGTTGTCTCCATTGGCGTTAAATACCATGCTTGATTCGCTATATTCTAAACCATTCCCATCTATTCCAACTCTATTTACTCCAGCTATAAAAATCTGATTTTCAATAGCTCTTGCTTTTAGAAGTGTATTCCAATGTTCCACTCTTTTTTGTGGCCAATTTGCGATATTTACAATCAAATCACACTTTGGAGCTAAGGCACTATAAAGTTCTGGAAATCTCAAATCATAGCAAATAGTAAGTCCTATCTTAAAATCTTTAAACTCTACAACGGTTAGTTTATCTCCAGCATTGAAAAACCTATCTTCTCCAGCAAAACTAAATGGGTGGATTTTGGAATAATCAGCCAAAACATTTCCAAAATTATCTATAAAAATAGATTTATTTAGTGCTTTTTCTCCATCTCTTGCCACAATTCCGAAGTTTATAGCGATATCATGATTTTTTGCCAAAGATTGAAACTCTTGTATAGTTTGACTAGTTTCAAAATCTTCAGCTGTCGCATCTATGTTGTTTGAAAAACCTGTCAAAGTCATCTCTGGAAAGACTACAAGCTCTACACACTGATCAGAAGCTTGTTTTATAAACTTTTTGCACAACTCTAGATTGCTCTCTTTGTCTTCCCACGCCTGATCAAGTGATATTAGGGCTATTCTCATCTATTTTGTAATCTCCAAAATTCCCCAATTCATAAGCATTCCTCCTGAGATTTGCATATATCCATCTTCACATTTTTTGGTATATGTACCGATTCCTCTGCCACTATATTCAAATGGAATAGGTGTTTCAAATTTGTGGATTGTGAAACTATCAACTTTGTCTTTTAACCAATTGCTCACAGTGTGTTTTGAGTAAGTATTGTAAAAACTGTAATTATCATTTTTGCCACTAGCTCTTGATCTGTCATAAACCTTTGAATAGATATCAACATCTTGATCGAGATTGAAAAGTGAACTTAGGTAAATCTTACCTTTTGGTTTTGCGATGTTAATAAGTTGCAACAAGGCTTCTCTTGGATTTTCCAACCAAGACAATGTTTGCCAGCAAAAAACAAAATCAAACTGGTTTTTAGTAAGCTTCAGGGCATAAACATTGTCGATATCAAATGAGAATCTGTGTTTGTTTGCAGAATTTATATCTTTTGCAATCGCTATCGCTTCTTCAACATAGTCAACCAAGGTAAAACTTGCTTTTTTATTGATTTGCGATAAATGATAACTCAATGTCCCCCCCCCGTGCATATATCAGCTATTTGTTTTGCTTTCAAAAAACTATCGTCTTTGTCTAGCAATCGCTCTAGCATCTTTTGTTGCTCTGTTTTTACGATAGATTTTTTGAAATACTCTGATGACAAAGCTATATCATCTTTGATTGTTTTTTTGTAACTATCCATTTCACTTTTCCCTTTTAGTTATACTTTCTAAACACAGGCTTAATCACTTGCCCGACTAAATACTTTTCATACCCCTCATCAATTGCTTTTTTGTAAACTTCAAAGGTTTTCTCCAAAGCATTTTTGGTAATCTCTAGCTCTTTTTCGCCGTGAGCATAAGATAAGGCAATCCAAGGTATAAGTACACCGTTTTTGATCATCTCTTGAGCAAAGAGAGTTCTAAGTCCTAGAGAATTTTGCCCATCTTTATCAAAGGTCAGATAGTACGGGCTACACTCTATTCCACCAGCTACAAAGTTTTTCTCTATCTCATAATCCTTTGCTAGATTATTCATCATAGTAACCAGCTTCTTTCCATAGCTCCAGATATGATCAACCACATTGTGCTCTTGCATAAACTTCATAGTCTCAACAAAAGCTCCAAGCCCACTCATCTCTGCACCATGAGTTGTAGATAGTAAAAATAGTCTTTCCCTACCTTCAAACTCTATGCTTCCTAACTCCATAATCTCTCTTTTACCAGCAATAGCTGCTACAGAAAAACCATTTGCCATAGCTTTGCCAAATGTACATAGATCAGGCTCGATATCGTAGTAATGTTGAGCCCCTTTGAGATGCCATCTAAAGCCTGTGATCATCTCATCAAGTATAAAAACCGCTTCGTTTTTGTGGCATAGTTCCTTTACTTTATGCAAGAAGTTCTCTTTTGGGTGTTCTGTGCTAGCTGGCTCAAGTATTACACATGCTATTTGATTTGGGTACTCCAAAAATAGTTTTTCTAAACTCTCTATATTGTTATAGTTAAATAATTTTGTATTTTTAATATCTTTCTCTGTGATACCTTTTGTAATAGCAGTTGAACCTATAAACCAATCGTCATAAGAGAAGAACGGATGCTCCGCACATCTTGCTACAAGCTCTCTACCTGTATAAGCTCGGCTCAACTTTATTGCAGCGGTCGTCGCGGTTGAGCCATTCTTAGTAAATTTGACCATATCAACACTATCTATGGTGTCTATCAATATTTCTGCAGCCTCCAGTTCAATCAAACTGGGACGAGTAAGATTATTACCATTACAAATTTGCTGGATTGCCGCCTGATTAATTTGATCATTTGCATAACCAATATTAACCGCCCTCAGAGCCATACCATAATCCAGAAGCTTATTTTCTTGTTCATCGTAGATATAAGCACCTTTGCCTTTTCTCAAAATTTGTGGGGCATTTGCTGGATACTGATCAAAGCCTCTACTATAAGTATGAGCACCACCTGGAATTGCTCGTAACAATCTATCTTGATAAGTCATTTTTTCCCTCACTTATCTCTTCAATTTTATAGAGAGTTTGTAAAATTTTATAATCATCTTCCAAAGTGTTTGGATAGCTGGCTGACTTATTTTCAGAAACGTTTTCAACAGCTTCAATGAAATCCTTCATTTCATTTATATATGGTTCTTCTGGGTTTATGTATCCGCTTTCTATCGTACCTATTTCAAAGCTTACTTTTTGCCAATCTTGCATTTGCGTATTGATATACCTTAACTCATTATTGTCCGCACTATATACAATCTCTCCTTCAGAACCAAGAATCCTTAAGTCCCGAGTTGCCTTTGGTCGTGAGATAACTTCAACAGTTATGTTGGCAATAACATCATTTGGATACTGCAAAATACAATAATAAATGTCCTCGATGTCTGCATTCATATCTGTTAATTTCTTACGAACACAAGCCAAGGGAATAGAATCGCCAAAAATATCATTCAACCATGTTAGTTCAAATGGTACTATCTCTCTGCAGCCACCGGTATTAGGGTTGGAAACATAGAATTCTTCTATTTTTTCCCATGGATGCCAATCAGGTAAATACTGCCCTGTTTGGTAGTTAAAACTCAAAGTCTTTCCAATAATCTTTGAATTTATCAACTCTTTTATTTTTCTTGGCATTGGATAATATCTCATAGTGCAAGATGGAACTATTAAAATCTTTTTATCTTCAATTTTTTTTGAAAGAGCCAAAATTTTATCAGCGTCCACAACCGAGGCCTCAATAAAACAATGAATATTTTTTTTCTCAGCAATATATGCGTAATGCATATGCAAATTTGGTGGTGTTGAAATTATAAACACATCAGGATGATAGCCATTTACTGCTGTCTCAAAATCATCAAATAATGAAATACTATATTTTTGGGCTTCAGCTCGTCTATCTTCTCTAAGATCAAACCCGGCGATATTATCTTTATGTCCAAGTGCAATCAAATTTCTTATCCGCCGTTTGCCCATAGAGCCCAAGCCTATAACTAAAATTTTCATTATTCTTTATTCCTTTATTATTATTGATTGTTATATCTCATAATACTTTCAATTGCCAAAAAATCATATATATCATCAATTTCATAGCACTGATGTCTTTTTATCTCATAAAAAGTATTTCTTTTTGTATAAAAAGTCTTCTCTATTAGCAACGAAGCAGTTTTCGCAATATATGCAACACCATACGGAAAATAAGCAGGCTTATTATCTTGCCTTCTTGTTTTCATCTCTAATTCCTCACAAAACGGAGCTAATTGATTAGGAGTTATAATTTTTTTCATAATTGAAGGATGCTCATGTACCTCACCGATTGAAACTATGGAATCAAATTCCATTTCATTCTGAACTATTTTTTCAATCATGTTGTCTATATCATTAACTTCCCTTAATGGTGATGTTGGCTCCAATAAAACGACATAATCAAATTCTTTATCAATATCCTGTTTGTAAAAATCCAATGTATGTTTAATTGCATCGAATGTTGTTGCAGAATCACTCGCTAAATGCGCAGGACGCAAAAACGGTACTTTTGCACCATATTGCTTTGCAATCGCAGCAATCTCCTTTGAATCAGTTGTTACCATAACCTCATCAAGATATTTACTATTAAGTGCCGCTTCTATACTCCACGCAATCAACGGTTTGCCACATAACTCTTTAATATTTTTACTTGGCAGGCCTTTACTCCCCCCTCTGGCTGGGATAATCGCTAAAAAAGTTTTATTGCCGTACATATTTAATGGCTCTTAAAATAAACCTCAATATCCCGCTGCGCTTTTTGGTAATCTTTCATCTGACCAATATCGAGCCAATAATCGTAGCTGGTATAAGTGCCTACTCGCTTGCCCGCTAAGCGGTGTTGTTCTAAGAGAGTCGGCAAATCGATGCGCTGCCTCGGGGCAACACTTGCGACAATTTCAGAATCCAGCACGTAAATGCCGGTGTTAATTTTATAGCGGTACGTCGGCTTTTCAATCATATTTGCTACCAGTTGGTCTTCGGTTTCAATGACGCCAAAAGGCACACGATGCTCATCTTCACGGACACAAATAGTCGCGTCAAATTTATTTCTTTCATGATGCTTGAGTAGCTGGGTATAGTTCAATTTTGTCAGCACGTCGCCGTTCATCATAAGAAGAGGTAAATCCCCACAGTCTTTAGGTAGCAACCCCAGCGCCCCACCGGTACCGAGTGGAGTGTCTTCGTGTACGTACGAAATTTGTGCACCCCAATGGTGGCCATCCCCAAAATATTCTTGTATCACATGCGGCATATAATGGGTGGATATAAAAAACCGAGAAAACCCAGATTTTTTAAATTGAAGAATTAAATGTTCGAGCATCGGTTTGTCACCGATACGCAGCATCGGCTTCGGACAATGGTCGGTAAGCGGCGCAAGGCGTGTACCAAAACCACCCGCCATAATAAACACGGGGTTCGCACGCGGCTCGGGCTGCATCGCTTGATGCAGAGTTTCAAGGCCTAATACTCTATTTTCATCATCCACAATGGGTATCGCAGTAAGATCTTCCTTTTGCATGAGTGAAAGCCGCTCTTCACGACTTGCACTCGCCTTAACCGACAAAGGACGGCTGTTCATCACCTTCTGAACAATGTCTTGCATATTAGCATCGGCGAGTAACGCACGGCGGATGTCGCCGTCGGTTATCGTACCCAAAAGTTTTAGATTTTCATCGCAGACCAGTACAATGCGCAGCGAACTTTTATCTAAAAGCCGCATGGCATCGCGGATGGTGGCATGCCTTTCTAAAAGTGTGGACTGCCAGTTTTTCACGGAATTATTTCTTTAAGTAGTTATATTATTTTAATATTATGAAAAACTAAAGTTGATATCATAAAACTTCTTCTTTAAGAGGTTCTTAAGCTGAAAGCTCTTTAAGACTTCAACAATTTTTTTACTCGCCTGCCCGTCACCATAAGGGTTCACCACTTTGGATAATTCATATTGAAATTCTGTTGAATATAATTTGGTGAATGCCTGTAAAATCGATTCAGAATTTGGCTCACAATCTATTATGCTAGTTGCCTTTATTCTCCCTTTTTGTCTATCACCGACATTAATCGTCCCTATCTTAAAACTGGGAGCTTCAGCTAACCCACTAGAACTATTACCCACCACAGCATCAACAAACTGTAAAGCACTAAGATACCTCAGTTGACCTAATGAAGTAAATGCAGTGGATTTATGTGAATTGTGATTTACATAATCGTCAATCATTTGATTGATAATGCGACCATCGGTGTCACTGTTCGCTTTGGTAAATATAATATGTGTTTCGGTAAGATCATCTAAAGCATGCAACAATTCAGTAAATTGCTTTTCAGACGTTGACACCTCTAATGTTACTGGGTGGAAAGTCACCAACAAGTTTCTTTTAGCCAACTTAAACCTTACTGATTCTTCAAATTCAGCTTTGTTCAAAAGTTTAAGCCTTTTAATGTTTTCAACACCCATGCCACCTACGTTAAAAACTCTATTAGGTTCTTCGCCAAGTTGAATCACCCGCTTTCGATATTCTTCGGTTGCTGTAAAGTGCAGGTGACTCATCTTAGTTATACTATGACGCATTGCTTCGTCAAACGCACCTTCTGTTGTCTCGCCACCGTGCAAATGCGCAATCGGTAAACGTGCAATCGTTGCAGTGCTTGCTGCTGCAAAGATTTCATAGCGATCACCTAAAACGACAACAATATCGGGCTTTAACTCCTCGTAGGCTTCGGCAAAACCAATTTGTGCAAGCCCCATCGATTTTGAAATACCTATAGCTGTATCTGACGACAAAAGCATTTCTATTTTTTTATCAATTTTGAATTCTTTTTCAATTTCTTTGTAAGTCAGTCCAAATTCAGGACTCAGGTGCATACCGGTTACAATAAGCTGAAGTTGCAAATCTGGGTCCGCTTCAATTTCTTTCATCAACCAATACAGCAAGCCGTACTCAGCGCGGGTGCCGGTAATGACGCAGATTTTTCTCATATCAACTCATCTTCAGCATAATCACGCTCAGCTTGTTTGCCAATAACCTCGTGCCAACGCATGGGGCTAATACCATGCCCAGGTCGTTTGACCGCCAAATTTTGTTCGCTAAAAATTTCACCTTTCTTGATTGCTGTCTTGGCTACCAAAGACTTTCGTGCAATGGGTTTATTTTTGGCTTCGCTGGGGCTGGGCCCTTTAATCGCACTGCCTAACGCTTGTTCAATATTGCGGATTGCCTTCACCATCGCCACCAATTCTTGCGGTTCAAGACTGGCTTTGTGGTCAGGGCCGGGTAAATTTTTATCGAGGGTAAAATGTTTTTCGATAATAGTCGCTCCCAGTGCCACTGCGGCAATCGGTACCTCAATACCCAGAGTGTGGTCACTATAACCATAAGGCAAACCAAAAGCCGCACCTATAGTTTGCATCGCCCGCAAATTTACATCGTGCATCGGTGTAGGGTATTCAGTATTGGCATGCAACACACTAATTTTTTCACGTTCAGTACCAGCTTTAGTCAATACATCAATGGCCGATTCAATTTCACCCAAAGTCGCCATGCCTGTGGAGAGAATAATTTTTTTGTTGAATCTACCGATATGTTCTAAATAAGGCAAATTGGTAATTTCACCACTGGGGATTTTGAATGTTTGTAAGCCAAGGCGATGCAATAGTTCAATACTATCGTGGTCAAAGGGAGTGGATAAAAACTCGATACTTTTTTGTTTGCAATAGGCGATGAGTTCTTTATGAGCATCTTCGGTGAGTTCTAATTTCTTTATCATCTCGTATTGAGATTCACTATTACTTGTAGTTTGCTTTTGGTAATCTGCCTTCTCTGCTTTTTTACTAACAAAATTATCTGCTCTAAAAGTTTGAAATTTAACGGCATTGGCACCCGCTTCACTGGCGGTATCCACAAGTTTTTTAGCCGTATCAAGCGAACCATTGTGGTTCACACCCGCTTCTGCAATAATGTAGGTTTTATTGGGTTGCAAAACGATCCCCTACTTTAAATTTTCCTTCGTACTCGAAATCTACGACCTTGACAAAACTATCAGACGTTTTTACAAGAAAACCGGTTGCATCTTTTTGCAAAATAACACCAATACTGCATATATACTCAGGTGCACCTGGAATCATTTCAATTTTGTTGATCTTCATTTCTATACCGTTTAAGAAAGCACGAGCCTTAGGCCCCGGCTCACAAACTGCACGTACAAAGTTGAAAATTTTTCTACTCGTTAGATTCCAATCTAATACTTCATCACCGTCTTTGCGTTGAGTACAATAAAAACCTACAGGATGAATATTCTTCTGCTCAATCGCTGTGGGTACACCAGTTTTAAACATCTCTATAGCTTTGTATAAAATTTTAGCACAATTCATATAAGCTTTCTCAAGAATTGTTGCATAGGTATCTTCGTCAGTGATTGTATAAGTTTTTTGTAAAATAATATCACCTGTATCGATTCCTTCATCAACATAATGGACAGTTATGCCAAATTCTGGTTCATCGTTAATCAACGCCCAGTTTAAGATATTACGCCCCCGATAAAAGGGTAGCTTACCAGCGTGACAATTAATTGTTTTCAACGGAGGTAGGTTTATAATATCTTTTTTAAAAATCTGATTAAACGACATTGAAACAAAGAGATCACATTGGTATCTTGCAACCTTACCAAGAAAATTTTTTGTATTAATATTTTCATGCTTTATGTAATCAATCTGGTATTGGGTGGCAAAGTCTTTAAGCGTAGTATCTTGCGTATCAAACCGAGCACAAATAAAAGCAATAGCTATCTCTTTATCGGCAATCAATCGCTTAAAAGCTTCGTGGCTCCATTTACCATCTGCAAAATATCCAATCTTCAACGGCCTTTCAGTATTGAATTTTTGTTCATATTTGAAAGAATATTCGCCCCCCCCCCGATAACACAACGCTCACCTATTTCAATCATTTCTTTTGTCATAACATTACTGCCCACAAAACTATGTTGCCTTACTCGAACACCGCCGTTAATAACAGCCGCAGTTGCAATGTGGCAATGATTTTCAACGACTGCATCGTGCTCGATGAGTGCCTTTGTATTGATGATACAGTTTACACCAATCTTAGCCCCAGCGTTGACGATTGCATGGTGCATCACCACACTGCCTTCACCCACCTGAGCGTGCTTTGAAACATACGCAAGGGGAGAGATAATTACAGGCAACGTGTAACCAATCGTTTTAAGCTGTTCATACACTCGCACTCGTGCAGCATTATCTTTAATGTGTCCAATAGTTACGACTGCCTGCTGTACTTTTTTATACAACACGGGTAATTGTGCATCGTCACCCAACACATCATACCCCAAAACAGTTTTACCAACATTTTGGGATAAATCTACAATTCCAAGAATTTCATATTTATCTTGCAATTCGATAACATCGATGACACTGTGGCAATGCCCACCACCGCCGACGAGAATGATTTCGGGTTTTGTAGTTTCACTTTGCAAAATAACCACCTGTTTTAGACGCACCTCGAAATTCTATTTTATCTTCTTCTTTTAGTTTCTTTAACCATCTTTCTATATTCTTAACAGAGGTCTTCATTTGAGTAGCGAAAAATTTTGATCGTTTGTTAGGGTTTATTCTTATAAGTGAAAAAAGCTCACTTACTCCCTCACTTACTCGCGACTTAAAAAAGCTAACTTTTACAGCACCCCACTCATACTCAAAAGTTGGTTTTGGCAAACCATACTTTTTGCAATCATTGACAATACTAAGAGTACCTCTACCCCAATTTTCTATAAAACCACATTTATAAAAAACTGACGCCATTACAGGGTTATAGGGTTTTGATTGATGTGGTATAATAAATTTTTCTATTGGGACTTCAACACTCAAGGTCGCACCATTAAATATAATCAGCTTATCAGTATACACTTTAATCTGCAAGTTTGACGAATTTGAATAATCTCGATGGATTAAGGCGTTAATAATAGCTTCGCGGAGTGCTTCATAAGGATATTCTAATTTTTCTCTACGATGTACACCGTCATAAGAGATATATGCCTTTAGATATTTAAGCCTCAAAATATCCATAATCGTATCTACTTGATCAATTAAATTACCTTCAATAATGTCACTACTTTGAACTTCTGTTTCACTTAAAAATTTACCAATTTTTGAATGCGATTGTATATAATATTGCTGTGGGTTTTTAGCGAAAAGCAAAACAGCGGCTCTTTTTAAATATTGTCCATCATATAAGTTAAGTTTTCTAAACAAATCTTCAATAACATCATCCCATGTCTTGCCATACTTTTTTAACAAAAAGTTAGTGAGATTTGAACCATTTAATTCTATAGTGCTACTACCACTTCTTTTATAAAACTTTCCATTAAAAGAAATAGGTGCGAAATTTTTTGCGACCTCTATCTTTATATATGCTTTTCGATTCTTTGACAGTCCTAAAATATCAGCAACAATTCCTAACCTCGAATTGATTTTATTCGGTAAAAGATTTAAAAGATCTTTTATATTCTCTATACCTACAACTTTGCCTTTATCATCTATACCTATAAATAACGTACCGCCATCAGTATTAGCGAAGGCAGCAATTGTCTTCAAATACCCATCACGCCAAGACTGTTTAAACTCAACACTTTGAGACTCGCCCTTTTCAATCATACCTATCAATAAATAATTTTACACCACCGAGCTCGGCAAACTCACCAGATGCGCCTCGGCCGCTTCGGCATTGGGTAGCTCCCCACGTAGCGCACCTTCGAAAGCGGGTAAGCGGTGCATCAACTGCCACACCGGTCTTGTCATAACACCAGCACTGTTTGTTTTCGCAAGCAGTTCGTTGCGTTTTTCAATACTCGGGCAATACACCGAATTGAGCCAATAGTTTGAACGAGCATACGCAGGTTCTTTTACAAAAATATAATCACTATTCGAGAAAAAATCTTCGTAGCGTTTTGCGATTTTTCGTTTGCTATCAAGAAAGCTATTTAACTCTTCCATTTGAGCACAGCCCAATGCTGCGTTTAAGTTGGGCATCCGAAAATTAAACCCGGGTTCATCGTGGTAAAATTCATACGGGTGCGGCTTCTTGGCAGTCGTTGTCAAGTGCTTCGCTCTTACGCCGTCATCGGGGTTGGCACAGAGCAACATGCCACCGCCGCCCGTGGTGATAATTTTATTACCGTTAAAACTTAAGGTCCCGAAATTTCCGAAAGTACCGGTGTGGCACTCTTTGTAATAAGAGCCCAAACTCTCGGCGGCGTCTTCAATTAAAACTAAATTCCATTCTCTTGCTATTTGCAAAAGTTCTTCGAGCTGCACAGGGTGGCCAAAGGTGTGCATGGGGACGATTGCTTTTATTTTCTTGGCCGTTTCTTTGTGAACACAATGTCCATCCCCATCTAAACGTGCATTTTCACTAAGCCATTTTTGTGTCGCAACGGGGCATAAACCAAACGCTTGTGGCTCAATATCAATCAGCACCGGCTTCGCACCCAAGTGATAAATAGCATTGCACGTTGCCACAAACGTGAGTGCCTGCGTAATGACTAAATCGCCCTGCCCCACACCAGCCATATAAAGTGCGGTTGAAAGCGCAGCCGTGCCGTTTACGGTAGCAACGGCGCGAGGTGAGCCGGTGAATTTTGCAATTTTATTTTCAAAGTCATCGACAAACTTACCGACGCTTGAAACGAACGTGCTATCAATCGTTTCGGCTACATATTTTTTTTCATTGCCACGAAACTGCGGCGCATGCAGTGGGATGTATTCATTCGTTTGATAAATATCTCGTATAAATGAAATTAATTTATCTACCATAAAATCTTACATTTTGCTATCGAGATATTTACCGGTATCTTTGTAATCAAAATCAGGTAGCAGCTCAAAAAACAATCGAACAATATCTTCTTTTGTCCATGATAAATTTGCCTTCATCTGAGTTATTTTCTGCTCGAATGTATTTAATAATACATCATTGAAAACCGCATTGTTTTTAACGATACCTAATTTTTCAAAGCGAGCCATATCGAGAGTTTCGTTTTCGGTGAAAAACTCTTCAAAATCTTTTTCACCGGTTGTGTCGCTTTTCGCGAAAAGACAGGGCCATTTACCTTGTTCGGGCAACGTTTTTGCAAGCTCGCGCGCTTCGTCTTCACTGTTGCACAACACCGGTTCATAACCTCTCAACTTTAAGTAATGGGTGGCAATTTCAGCAAACGTAATTAAATGCAACTCTTCACTCAGCTTAGGAAAAAAAATGTCTCTGTTATCGCCTAAAATGCACGACATTAAACAAAGCTCTCCCGATTCTTGTGGAGTGACAAAATAACGCTTCACGTCATTCGGTGCAACAATGGGCTGTCTCTTTTGAATGCGCTGATCAAAGCCATGCAAAAGTGAACCATCTGAAAATGCAACATTCGCAAACCGTGCTGTTGAAATATTTATCTCAAGACTACGGCGCATTAAAAACATTTCCATAATACGTTTTGATGCTCCCATCATATTCACGGGGTTGGCAGCCTTATCGGTCGATACACAAAAATATTTTTTTACACCCGCGCGGATGGCCTGCTTTAGCGTTTTTTCGGTATTGAGAATATTGGTTTGAACCATACGCATCAAAGTAAATGTATCTTTTTCACTGCGCACATGTTTGAGCGCCGAAAGGTTCAACACATAATCGTACCCCCCATCAGCCTGAAAAAAAGCATCATATTCTACCGAGCCAATATCAAGCGCAAAAGTTTTGAAATCACCGTCGATATAACCGAACGAACTGCGAATATCGCGTACCAGCTCGACTAAATTATTTTCGCTTAAATCAACCACATGCAACTTTAGCGGTTTGCGCTTAAAAATTTCTTTAACAACCGCTTGCCCAATAGAGCCCGCCCCACCTAAAACTAAAAATCGTGACGCTGAGACACTCTGCGAAAGCTCAGCTTCGTGGTGTGTTAAATCGCGAGCGAATAAAGCTTGGGTGCGTCCGATGAGGTTAAGAGTGTTCATAAAGTTCATATTAAAATTTCAAAGAGAAGCACTTCTCATACGCCATTGTTTTCGTTTTCTCGCCAAAACGAAAACCACGGCATCCGATATACCTTTGCAGATAGATACCACGTTGCAAGAAAGGTAATCACTTGCACTATAAGAAACGAATATGCAGCCCCTCGGATACCATACCCCTTCACCATAAAATACGTGAGTGGAATGTTGATAACTCCCGATACAAAAGTAAGTGCTGACAAGAACTTGGTTTTCTTGGTATAAAAAATATAATTTGTAACAATATAATAAAGACCAGTAAACGACGCCGCTATGCACATAAGCAATATTATATCTTTTGCACTATCAAACTTTTTGCCAACCAAAAGCGGTAACGCAAAAGTTGCAAGTAGTCCCCAGATAAGCCCAGAACCAAGTAAAAACAGCATTGCTAAATAAGAATTACGCACAACAGTTTTTTTATCTAAATCCTCTTTCGATAAATTCTCCATAAGCCACGGTGAATATACTTTATTGAATGAATCTGACAAAAGATTCATAGCCTGACCAAGTTGCGCCCCTACTGTGTAGATACCCACTGCATAAACGTCTAAAAGGTTTGCAATAACCATACGATCTACACTATAAACAGCGAATCCGCCTAATGTGTGTGGTATGAGAGGTAATCCAAATTTTAATGCGTCTTTAATGTCGTGCTTAAATTGTGTTGGCTTACGAATTAGATTTTTTTGCTTTAATAAATAAACAGCTAAAATACCAAAAAAAATAATTGCTGTACTTTGGCCAATGAGACGCCCCTCCCAAAACATGCCCATTGATAAAATCAAAAATAGCGAAAAAACAATATTCACTACCGTCTGTGAAATTTGAAAACTACCGTAACGAAACGCCGAACCTTTGACCATCCAAATAGTTAATTGAATATTGACCAAAAACTGAAAAAAAGATACTCCAACAGCGACGAGCATCCATTTATAGGGAATCCCCATTATGGTGTCAACAAATGGCCCCACAATACTAACAACGATAAAAACAATGGCGGCACTTATAAACAAGAGGATAAGACAACTTGCTATATACTCACTAAACTCCAGCTCGGTCAATTTAAAATAATTTACATTGATGGCACCGTGAACGCTTAAACCGACAAAAGCGCTAACGAGCGAAAGAAAAATACTGAACATTGCGATGGTACCATAATCTTCCGGTGTCAGTATGCGCGTTAAAACCGGCAACAATAAGAATGGAATCGATGCATTGATGACACTACTAATTAAGAAGGTACCACCTTTCATTAAAGTTTTGAGATTAATTACCTTCACGCCACCCTATACTTCTGCTTAGGACTATTCGGCTTCTCGGGGATTGTCTGCACAAGTAGCCCCTTTGCCAATAGCGGATCTAAAATTTCATATTTGAAATGTTGGCGGTGCTTTAAGCCCAAAAAATTCATTATTTCAGTTCTGCTTTTCGGCTCTTGGCAAAATTGTAAAACTGCCTGCTCAACAGCTTGTGCGGTAACTTGTGCGGTAACTTGTGCGGTGGCTTGTGCGGTGGCTTGTGCGGTGACTTGTGCGGTATCTTGTGCGGTATCTTGTGCGGTAGTCAGAGATGGGTTTTCTTCATGAACGATGCTATCCACCTTACTGGCTCTATACACAATTGCCTTAAATTCATTTAGCTCACGATTATCGTCAAAAAATATATTAGGCCAGTCTGCAGTCGCTCGTCGAATACCCGTGCCTAAACCACGGTAGGGTAAGGCACTCTTAAAAGCAAACGAAGCTAAAAAAATCAGTGTTTGTAGCATCTACCTTGAAAAGTATTTTAACCAATTTTACTTACCTCTCCAACGGTAACGCCACACGCACGCCGTCGCGGGCAGAGCGGTACATCGCGATTAAAAGTTCAAGGCTCTTTAGCCCTTCGCGGCCATCGGTTTCGGGTTCGGCTTTGCCACGCAGCGTTTGAATCACATTGTCGTAATAAAGCGGATGTCCAAAACCATAGACGCTGGTGGTTGCGTAGTTGGCGTTTTTAATTTCATCGTCTTCTGGCCTTTTGTCGGCAAACTGCCATTCTTGGATTTCATTCACCGCCACACCACCGACACGCACCGTGCCCTTCTCGCCCAAAATGGTGATTGAACCCTCAAGGTTTTTAGGGTACGTTAACATGCTTACGTTTAACGTCCCCATGGCGCCGTTACGCCAGCGAATTGCTGCCACACCGCTGTCTTCGGCTTCAATATTACGTGCTTGCGTTGCGGTGTACGCCATGACGCTTTCGACGGGACCGATAAGCCAACCTAATAAATCGATATAGTGGCTCGCTTGGTTCATAAAAGCGCCACCATCGAATTCCCATTTACCGCGCCACGATGCGGCATCGTAATAATCCTGCGGGCGGGTCCAAAAGACATTGAGAGCCACGTTGTAGATGCGGCCAAAACGCCCTTGCGTCACCGCTTTTTTCAAAAGTTGTAGCGTGGCGTTGCGACGGTTTTGTTTCACAACGAAAAGACGTACCCCTGCGTCATCACAAGCACGCACCATAGCAAGTCCATCTTGCCACTGGGTCGCCATGGGTTTCTCGCTCACGACGTGCCTGCCGCTTTGGGCAACTTCAATCGCTTGGCGGGGATGCAAACCGCTGGGGGTAGTGAGAATGACTGCGTCGGCAGTCGTACTTTGCAACATCGCGGTTAAAGACGAATGCCCTTTCGCACCTGTTTTGCTGACCGCTGCATCTAACGCTGCCTTATCGACATCGCACACATCGACGAGTTCGCATTCGCTTGCAAGTTTTTCAATCGCACCAAAGTGGTTGGCTGCAATACGGCCTGCCCCCACCAAAGCAAAACGAATTTTTCGATTTTCAATACTCTGAAATTTTCCCATAGTTAATCCCCGCTATTATTTTATAACCGAAAAACGGTAAAACCTTGTGCGGCAAGCTCTTCGCGTTTATAAAGACTTTTTACGTCGGCAATGACTGGCCGCTCGGTACGTACATAACTACGCAGTGTTTGAGCACTGAGCGTGCGGAATTCATTATGACCCACAGCAACGACCAAACTATCGACAGGAGCACTAGGAGTAATCTCACCCAAACTAAAACCATATTCGTGCTGGACTTCATCCGCACTTGCCCAAGGGTCTATAGCAACAACTTGGACGCCCCATGTTTTGAGCTCTTTAATTAAATCGGCGACTTTACTGTTACGGATGTCGGGGCAGTTTTCTTTGAAAGTAACGCCAAGAACTCCCACTGTTGCTTGGGCAACGTTGATGCCGTTTTTAACCATGCGTTTAATGGTCGCACGCGCCACGTACCGCGCCATGTTGTCGTTAATCCGGCGGCCTGCTAAAATCACCTGCGGGTTATACCCCACCTCTTCGGCTTTATGCGTTAAGTAATAGGGGTCAACGCCAATGCAATGGCCACCCACCATACCCGGACGAAACGGTAAAAAATTCCACTTACTGCCCGCCGCTTCAAGAACGTCAAGCGTGTCGATGCCGATGCGGTCAAAAATAACAGAAAGCTCGTTCACCAAAGCGATATTCAAATCGCGCTGCGTATTCTCAATCACCTTTGCCGCTTCGGCGACCTTAATCGACGACGCCTTGTGCGTACCGGCGGTGATGATGCTGCTATAGAGCGTATCGACAGTACTGGCAACCTCGGGAGTGCTGCCGCTCGTGATTTTTTTTATTTTTGTAAGAGTATTGACTTTATCGCCCGGGTTAATCCGCTCGGGGCTATAGCCCGCAAAAAAATCTTTATTGAAGGTAAGTCCTGAAACTTTTTCAAGCACAGGCACACACACCTCTTCGGTTGCACCCGGGTACACTGTAGATTCGTAGATTACGATATCGCCCGGTTTGAGGGCTGTGCCCACCGTGTGGCTGGCCTTTTGGAGTGGAGTGAGGTCGGGTCGATTAACATGGTCGACGGGCGTTGGCACTGTCACAATGAAAATAGTACACGTTTTTAAATCTTCTAATTTATCGCTAAAACTTAAATATTTCGCTTCTCTAAGTTGTTCGCTTGTGGTTTCGAGTGTTTTATCGTTACCTGCTTTAAGTTCAGCGATACGCTTGGCGTTTATATCAAAACCTAAAACGGCACGTTTTTTGCCAAACTCAACAGCCAAAGGTAAACCCACATACCCCAAACCGACGACCGCTATTTTTTGATTTTCTGCTGTACTCATAAAAATTAAATTACTCCTTCGTAACGATACCGTTTTTTAACACATAGCGTGCACCGGTATGTTTGCACACGGCCTCGCCGTTTCCTTTCAACGGTAAATCTAACTGTTCGCCAAATTCGCTCATCCAACCAATTTGGCGTGCAGGCACACCCACCATGAGCGCGTACGCAGGTACGTCTTTATTCACCACCGCTCCAGCGCCGATGAACGCATACTCGCCAATGGTTATTCCGCACACAATGGTTGAATTAGCCCCCAACGTTGCACCTTTTTTAACTAAAGTGTCGCGGTATTCGTTTTTGCGTTCGATGAGCGAACGCGGGTTATAGACATTTGTAAAGACCATACTCGGCCCACAAAACACGCCTTCTTCTAAGTAGACATTGTCGTACACAGAAACGTTATTCTGGATTTTGCACTTGTCTCCAATGGTGACCTTGTTGCCCACAAAAACATTTTGACCCAACGATACGCCTTTGCCAATTTTCGCTCCGCCACACACATGCACAAAATGCCAAACCCGCGAACCTTCTCCAATTTGTGCGCCTTCGTCGACAATGGCACTCGGGTGAATAGTAATACTCATGAAAATCTCCTTAATCTATCCCGCAAACAACGCGTTCTCGCAACCTTCAATGAGACCATCACACACCACATCGATGTCGTCCTTAGTAATCGCAAACGGTTCAATAGGCTTTATTTCGTTTAACCACGCCAAAGGAAATTCTTTAAGGCGCACAATTAAATCTTCTATCGCAAACGCCATTTTTTTTTGGGCAGCGGTTAAAATATCTTGGTAAGAGAAATTGAAATACTTGGCAATGAGTACAATATCAAACACGTCTTTAGCGTTATCTCTGCCGATAATTGCCGTCAGCTTGTTCGCAAAAATATTTTCTACATTGTCAATGAGATAGCCGCTTTCGGTAACTTTTATATCTTTATAATGAAATGCTATGTCGTTCACGAAATCCACTTGCAGTTGGCCGTTCACGATAAAACGCGCAAAGTCTTTGCTCTGTGCTTCTGTTTTTACGGAAAATTTTTTCTCTAAAGCAGCTATAATATTTTTAAGAGCAAAACTATAACGCGCCGACCTGTTTGTAAAAAAATCTAAATCGTCTGAGTAGCGTTTTGCTACATAAAATCGGCTTAAACAAGTGCCGCCGGTTAAATAAAATTCTTGCTCTGCTCTAAACACCTCTTGCAAAACGGCATCTTGCAACGCGTATAATTTTTTATACTCTATCGCCTCCATTGCAACTCGGGGATTAACAACGGTTTTTTCAAAAAGTACACTTCGGCTAAATTTTTACGACGAAACGTATATTCTTTATTAAATGCAGGCACAGTGTATGACTCAATGAGGCTCGCTAAGTCACCGCTATTAAAAACAGTTAAATCTCGAAACAAATTTGTGCTACCCAGCAAAATTTTCTCAAAAAGTTTTTTCTTTAAGCGGAGGTCGCTCCCCTTAGCCACGCTTACAATTTCTTCGGGGGATGTATGAGCATCCCAAAAACATTCTTTGGTGATGCGTTGTAAATCCGCCTGACTAATCACCCTTGATACCCAGCAAATAAAAATACGGCTCAAAGCTCTCTACCACCACTTTTTGCATGAGAGAATAAAACAGGGTGAAATCGTTTGTGGTGTGTGCGGTGTCGAGCGCGGTATAGTACGCCAGTCGATCTTCGACGCCAAAGACCACCGGCGGGTAGCCTGCTTTGATAAGCTCTAAATTAAAAAGTAAGCGGACGGTGTACATCTAATTTTTCCTTGAGCGCGTCGAGTTCTGTAAAGTCACCCCCTTTATCCATCGTTATTCCATACGCTCTGAAGAGACATTACTGCAACTTGCGTCAATTTAAACACAGCTTCGCCGCGTCAGTCACAGACTGAATTTTGCAAGTGAGCACAGGCATCTGTGTTCAACAGATGAACAATCTAAAATTACGCTCACCGCGTCAAATACGATAGTTACTACCTTAAAACAGGTGCATACCACGCATAAATGCCGTAATTTCCCGCATAAAGCGTTCTTTTTCAAAGTGCACCAAGTGGTTTCCTGGAAACCAATACATGCGTGGTTCACCCCAGTGCCGCCACAGGCTTTGTGCGTGTCTAGGGTGTGCCATGCGGTCGGCGGTGCCGGCGATAATAAAAAGGTGGTCTTGGGGAACCAACGATGGCCGTGAAAGCGGAGAAATAGCTGCAAGGGTTTCGTTGATACTTTCACCATTAATTCCCAATAGGGGTAACACTGTTTGTATAACTGCGGCGCTTGGCTGCCAGTCTAAAATAACGTCAAAAAGAGTTACTACCGGCACAAACGGGATCGCGAATGACAGCCTTTTGTCTAAAGATGCCATAAGCGCAGTATGGAATCCTCCTAAAGATACCCCAAGCATTCCAATGGGGTACTTAGAAACCGATTCGAGATAATCAATATAACGCGTTAAATCGTGGATAGACCAACGTACATTTTCTGCAATGTGCCCTGCATCAAACACCATAAATCCATCACCGCTAAAACGTGCATTAGACTCTCTGCGTGGCCCATGGTACGGCATTGTATAAAGAAGCACGTTAAAGCCAAGACGGTAAAAACGAGAAACCTCCAAAAGGTGCGCGTTAAACATGTATTCATCCAACACGTATCCATGGACAACAATAACGTTTGGCCTTTCGTATGAGTTTTCTTTGTGGCGTATCATCCGTGCAATTGAGGGTGGTTGCTCTTTTCCATAAGCGCCTACACCTTGGTACGCAGGGTTAATCGGCGTGTATGCACTTGGAAAAATAATGTCTTCAAAAATTGCATCAGCAATATCTAAAACCATGGGTTCTGCAGCGCGGATAACCGGTTCTTCTGTTTTTGGTTTTATAAAAAAACTTTTTGCGTTGGCAAGGAACTCAGGGTTACGGTAGAAATCCCATTTTTTACGATGGTCCTTATCTAAAACCAAAGGCAGGGTGGGTATATTGCTGAGTATCATCTGCGTCGAAAGGTAGGTACGCAAAAAATGGTCGGCAGTTGCTCCCATTCCTGTGAGGATGTTGTCGCGAGTACTATGCTCAAAGCCGCCTTCGGGGCGTGGTTTAACGCGGCTTACAATTGAGTTATACATAGAAAATCCTTTTGAGAGGCGATTTTAAAAAGTGATTGATTTTATTATAAATAGCGAAACCTATGTTATGCTGTGTTCTGCACGCAACTCATCGCGTAGCTTTGCAGCTTCTTCGTATTTTTCGTTTGCAAGCGCATTTTTAAGCATACGTTCTAAAACTTCGGTGCGCGAAAGATACTTTGTTTTTTCAACTTTAGTGTCTTTCGCTTTTTTGGAAGATCTTTTTAAATCGCCAAACTCTTCGAGAATCGCTTCAAAAAACTCTTCACGTTCGTCGTCGGATAAAATATCGTCGATACTTTCTTGCGCAGCTTGTATTGCTTCTTGATCCGCCGCACGGACTGTAGACATACTGATTGCAGTGCGATCGTACACGTGTTCGGCAACGTACACAGGGCTGTGCAACCTTAGGGCTAACGCAAGAGCGTCGGACGGACGTGCGTCAAGTTCGAGCATTTGCTTTTTAAATTGTTTTCCCGAAAAATATATACGTGCAAGAAAAGTACCTCCTTGAAAATCGTGGATAAATACTTTTTCAAGACGTACATTTGATTCTATAATAAAAGACATCAACAAGTCAACGGCAAGCGGCCTTTCTGTAGGTTCTTTGTGTAGCACCGTCGATATTGCATACGCTTCCGACGGTCCAATAAATATGGGGATTACCTTCTCTTTTAAATCGAGTTTAACGATTGCGGCATACCCCATAGGCGTTGTCGCGACTTCTTGAACCATTGCTGCCAGCATAATTGAAAGCTTAATTTGGTTAGTTTCTGTAAAGCTATTTTTGGTTTTTTACTCCAAAATTATTCTAACTCGCTAAAATAAACAGCTAAAATTAGCCGTATTTGTTTCTTTGTCCATTCAACTTTTTCTTGGTCTAATTGTGTTTGTATTTGTTCCTGTTTCCACGCGGGGTTTTTTGTTTTAAGCTCTACAACACGATTAATTAGTTTTTCGGGAATCGCCTCTGGGCCTGAAAAAATACCGCTATTGTGTAGCGCAGCCGTTATGCGCCGCATACGCTCCATTTCGGTTTCGAGGCGGTGGGTTTTACTTTTTTGTGTTTCCAGTTCTTCTTCCAGTTTTTCTAACTTTGCGATAAAATACTCAGGATCGCGTTTAACGATAAAACCCTGCGGGTCTTTAATCGCCTGTTTCATTTTTTTAAGCAATTCCGCCTCGTCCGTATAGTATCCTTTAATTTTAACAAAAAGCTTATTTACTTCGAGGCGAAAACTATACTGGAGTTGATCTTTATAAATAAAAAATAAATGCCCTGGAATATTTGGCATAAAATCAACGCCATCGGAACTAAACGAAGCGGGAAAAACCTGCACTTCGACAATTCCATTTTCAAGTAGACTATAGCGGATGTTTTTAATCTGCATTGACTTTAAACCAAAGAGGGTTTTTTGAAGCTGCGCAACGGCAGGTATCGATTTATCGGCGGCATTGCCGCTTGTTTGCACAGTTAGCGCACGGCCATCTTTATCTGATAGCTCTAACGTCGTTCTATCGTCCATCCCCTGTGTATTTTCTTGGCTGCTACTTAAAATTTTAAAGCCGTACTCTTCCCAATTTGCCGCACTTAGGGAAGTGGTTATTACAAGAAGAGCGCTTACAATAATTCGTTTGTTCATATTACCTATCCTCAAGATAAATTTTATCAAAGGCGGCGATAGCCTTGCCCTCGGCGATATTTAAAACCTTAGCACAAGGACCCTCGCTATCGAAAAAGATTTCAATATCCGCTATGTATTCATCGTCTTTACGAAAAATATTAGCACGTAGGCCTTTTTTAGCCCGTAGCGATGGATTAAGGTAAACACGCATTTTCGCTTTATTACGTGGGTCTATTATATAACCATATTCACGTTCGCGCTCCGTCAATTCCCTAAGCGCAGTACGATAATTACCAAGAACTTCGTTTTTACGCTTTATTGTTTTTGCAAGTTCTGCTACAAGGGTTTCGTATTGCGCCATAACTTCGCTGTTACGCCGCTCGATACCCGTAAGTGCGGGAGCGACAGAATTTATATACGGCACTTGCCGCAAGCGGGCGATTAAACGGCGCTCCTCTCCTTCGAGCGCACGTAACTTTTCAAATTTCTCTTTAGAAATAACTCTTTCTTTGAACAGCTCTGGAGGAAGGGTAACTAATGCGGGAGGCGGAGTTTTTGTCGTTAATCTTTCTGTAGCGACCATTTTTTTGAGTGCCGCCTCGGTAAAATGGGGATTGTAGCGCAAAATTAAATCAGCGATTTTCTTTTCATATTCTGCTTGTTGTTTATCCAAACGCAACTTCATTAACCGTTCATGGTTAGAGAGAATATTTTCGACCTTTGCGACGCCTTCGTTCATTTCGTGGCGGCGCTTTACAACCTTACCTTCGTAGTCGGCGACTATTTTTTGTTGCGCTAAAATTTTGCCATTATAATCGGTACGAACTCTATTAATTTCTGCTTCTGTCGCTTTACGCGCTTTAAGCTCCGCTAACGCTTCACGGTACTTTTCTCGTAAAGATTCAAGCTCGTGCCTTGCGACTTCAAGATTTTTTTCATCGTTGCGCGTTGCGTTTAGAATATCTTTGAGTTTTATCTCCTCAAACTCCATAATAGCAAGATCGACTTGGTTATGTTTTCCTTGTAAAAGGTGCGTAATGATGAGTGTCGCAACTACAATCGCCGCCAAGAAACCAAAAATAATTAGATAAAAAGCCCAAGAACGATTTTTGGCGGCGGCGGCAAATTCACGATCGAGAACATAGACTTCTCCTTTAGCATTCGGGTCGTGAATATCCGAAGGAAGAAAACGCGACTTTACCTCGGTGAGATTATGGTTTACTTTGTTTTCATTTCCCATATACCGTTCCACTTTGCCGGAGCTTTGCTATCCAAGGTACGCTCTTCAAAAACACGCGCAACTTTAAGTTTGCAGCGTGTAAATTCTTTATATGCTTTTGGCCAATCGCCGTTGTAATAAAACTTAAGGCCACGAACAAAAAACTCCAGCGCTTTTTCTGTGGTATCGTCAATTTGCGAAGCCTGCATTGGCCAATAAATTTTTGTACCTGTTGTTTTACCTTTAACTTGTACTGTATCGAGTTCTTGAAAATAAATCTCTGTATTGCCGCTTTCTTCAATGTCGTTTTTGACGTATTGCGAACAAATAACAGGTACTTTGTAAATACGCGTTAACCCCTCGAGGCGCGATGCCGCGTTTACGTTATCGCCAATAACGGTGTTGGTCATACGCACATGCGAACCCAAGGTACCATAAAAGACATCTCCGCCGTCGATACCCACACCTACTTCCAAGAGTACCGCTTTGTAAACGCGCTCTTCTTCTGGTGAAAGTTTTCCTTTCTTCTTTAATATGGTATCGCGCTTAGCGGTCATTTCAGCACGCAAGGCGGCGGCGACTTCTTGCATTTTGTACCCGGAAAGCACCGCTTGTAGTGATTTATTGTGGTGACCGTCGTGCGAGACATCGTCTAGTGCGCCAAAAACCGCAAGCAATGCATCGCCGATAATCGCGCCGATAATACCGTCGTGTTCCACAATTTCTCGAATCGCTTTATCGTAATGCAAATTTAACAGACGGATAATGTCGGAACCGAGAGTTTCTGTAATGAAAGTAAAACTTTTTATGTCCGAGAACATAATCGTCAAATTTTTTTGCACACCTTCCAGTTTAACCTCGCGGTCGCGGTACGCTTTTATAACGATATCTTGGTTAGCGAATTTTTGAAAAATACCAATTAAATTATTAACGGTACTTGAAAGCGAGTTAAACGCCATTCCAAGAAAAGTAATATCGTCGTTGGGCGCTTTTTTAAGATCGACAATTTCGAGTTGCTGTGTTTCGGCCATGCGCATAATGCTACGGGTTAACAAGCGTACATATTTTAAAATTCGGCGCAACAAAATTGTACCGACAACAGCACTTAAAAAAGTAATGATGGCAATCATAATGCTCACATTACGAAAAATTTCGCGTTGCTTTTGGTAAAATTCGTTTTCTTCTTCGGCGCGGATTAGGTATATTTGCCACTTCGAGTTGTATTTATATGCCGCGAAGTAGTCCTTGTTGTTGATTTTCATGGGTAGAAAACCTTCGTCGACGCCGTCGGCGCGGTGGGATTCCATAAATTCAAACGATGCTTTATCTTTAAAAGGAGCGATTTTAACCGCTTTGCTCGATGTAAAAAAATAACTTTGGTCGCGCTTTAACCCCAACACAACAGCGTGCGAATTTTTAAGCTGCGCTACTCCTTTAAGTTTAATTGCATCGACCGATTTTTTTTCATCGTGTATAAGTTGAAAGATTTCGTATTGGTTGTTGCAGAATGTATATATATCGCGAAGGTCTTTACCCAAAAGATCTTTCATTTGGTTAATGAGTTCTGTTCGGTTGAACATCAAATTGAGGTAGTTGGATGCAAGATTTGAAACAAGAATGATTAACAAAAAAATAAAAAGGATTTTTGTCGTAACCGGGACGACTCTTGTCTTTCCGATTTTACGGCCCACTATAGACTCTTTTAAATCGGCAAGCATAGACTATGGAGACGTAGCCTAACTTAATGCTATATTGTAAACAGATTCTGTAATTATTCATGAAACCTAAGAAAAATGTTTATATCCACTTTACATCATAGCTGTATTTTAGAAAAAACTCCGTGGGCTTTTTTGCACACCTCCGTGAACGTTACTTAAATTCGGGAAGTCGGCATTTTACCGAGACAACCGACCTTAAGCGTAACCGCATGCTCAACATGCTTTTCTCGATGGCGTTTGTCTCTGGAATTTATATTGCGCTTATTGAGCTTGCGTTCGCGTATATTTTGTTAAAACGCGATTACGCACGGTACACAACATACCTTCTCCCTTTTATTAGCATCTCGCTGGTTTACCCTTTACTTGTTGCGCTTACTGTGTTTTTAAAAAACTCTACCGGCTCTTTCCACGTGACACTTCTTAATAATATCTTTATCAACGGTTTTTGTTTTGCTCTCGCACTTTTCTTGGGCGAAAAAGCGCAAATGCATTTGATCATCCTGTCGCAGTTTCCCATTATTTTTCTTTTTTATCGTTATGGAAGTTGGAAGGCGATAACTGCGCATTTAATTTTGGTACTTATAGGTCTTGGCGCGACGCTTACTTCGTACCAAACAATGCAACCTCTTTATCCGCTTCCCCCCGATTTAGAAAATATACCAGGGTATCTTTGTTGGATTGCAACTTTTGCAATGTTAGCATGGTACTCTATTTACAATTGGAAACTCGTATATACTACTGAAAAGCTTCTCAAAACCGAACGCGACCAGACAAAAGAACTTTTAAGCGAAACTATTCCAAAACTTGAAAAAGCAGAATCTAAATTTCGTCAGCTTGTCGATGGCTCCGAAGATTTAATTTTTCTTTTGGATACACAGCTCACTATTTTAAATATGAACAAAGCGTCGCAAAGCATGCTTGCTTTTCTTCCAAAAGAAATGCTCGAAAAAAATTTATTGTCATTTATCGCCGACTCTCCATACCCACAACAAACAACAAGTAAAGATATTTTGCGCGAACAAGTTTCCCAGCTTTTACTTACAGGAAAGCCAACGCGTTTTCGCACACGGTTTATCCATAAAAATCGCGAAGACGGAGTTGAGGTTGTTTTAATTTTACAGTTAAGCCGCTTTAACCAAGAAACCGAAATTATGGCGCGTGCGGTTGAAGTCGAACCCGAAGTTATGCTACAATTCCTTAACCTTGAAAAGGGCGATTATACTTTAGATAACGACATCCTCCATGCAGATATTGTAAGCGAAAGGATTGGAGACCGTATAGCACCGTATTACACTTCACAACAATTAAATTTATTGCGTACTTGCATCCGTGAAATACTTATCAACGCTATTGAACACGGCAACTTGGCTGTTTCGTTCGAAGAAAAAACGCGTATAATTGAAGAGCGCGATTTTATGGAATTTTTACGGGAGCGGCAAAAAGATGTAAAATACACTGCACGCAGAGTTCACATCGAATACACAATAACGCATAACCAATTTACTATCCAAATTACCGACGAAGGCGAAGGGTTTGACCACAAGGGGTTTATAAAACGCGCCGCAGAAGACGACAGCTTACTCCTTTTAGAGCACGGGCGCGGTATAACAATGACGCAAAACGCATTCGACGAAGTACACTTTAACGAAAAAGGTAACCAAGTTACTCTGGTGAAAAACCACGCACAAAAAATGGGCGCGTAAATCGGTAAATTAGCGCGAAAAAAATTGCGATAAATAATCCCAAAGGCACATACCACGTCCATGCAAGCGGCGAAAATAGTGCAACCATTGCCATGCTAAGCGCCGACGCGGTAAATCCGACCAGGGCGGATGTTTCCCCGAAACGAAAAAATCCAAGAACGTAAAGAGCGACTGTGCCGCCCGCAAGGATTGACGCCAGTTTTAACGCAATGATAACTACAGGATTTTTTTCATCGGTAAAAATAAACGCAACAAGTGTAATCGCACATGCCCAAAAAAGGACAAGAAGCCGCGACGCCCAAAGGCGTTTTTTTTCGTTACCAACAGCGTAACGCGGAAATAAATCGAGGAGTGTCGACGACGAAAGAGAAGAAAGCGTTGCCGAAAGAGTCGACTGCCCTGTTGCAAAAATGGCTGCAAGCACAAGCCCCAAAAGCCCTTTTGGCATTGATTCTACGATAAATGTCGGAAAAACCATATCGCTTGTAGCAAAAGAACGGTTTTGGAAAAAGACGAAAAGCCAAATTCCAATAAAAAGAAAAAGTAAAAATTGCAGGTCGACAAGCACGCCGCTTGACACCATTGCTTTTTGCGCATCTTTTATATTTTTGGCGGCAAGCGCTTTTTGTACAATAAGTTGATCGGTGCCGTGCGACGAAATTGTAAGTAGCGCTCCCCCTAAAATGCCCACGATAAAATGGAATGGTTCAGTAAAAAATCCCACCCAACCTTTATCAAACCCCATGTTAAGGAAAGTAAATTTTTGGCTGGGTGCATCGAAAAGATTTACCCCACTTAAAGAAAGCACCGCAATGGCGGCAAAAGCTCCTAATAGATAAACCCCTGTTTGTATAAACTCTACCCACACCGCAGCTTTTAATCCCCCAAAAAAAGTATACGGTAATGTAAGGAGGGTAAATATAATAATCGAAGTGGAAATAGACCACCCGCTAATAAGAGAAAGGGGCAACGCTGTCGCGTAAAGGCGTACGCCAGTACCCAAAAGCCGCGTCACCTGAAAAAGAAGAGCAGCAAGGCGGCGTACGCGTGTGCTAAAACGCTTTTCCAAAAACGCGTATACTGTCTCTATATTCCCTTTGAAATATGCGGGCAAAAAAACAAAAGCAACAACAACACGCCCAATAACATAACCAAACGCCAATTGCATAAAAGTAAAATTTCCTGTGTACGCAATTCCAGGTACAGAAATAAAAGTAAGGCTCGATGTCTCTGCAGCGACAATTGAAGCGGCGATAACCCACCACGGGAGTGTATGCGCTCCTGAAAAAAAATCTGCAGAATTTTTTTGGTTACGCCCGGCCCAAAACCCCACCAATTGCAGCAAAATAAAATAACTACCAACAACTACAAAATCAATAAGCTGCATTCTATACCTTGCGCCACTCTATACGTTTATCGATATCTTGTTGTTGGTCGAGCATAAGCTCCTCAATATCTTGCCCTGCTTTTTCAAGCTCAGAAATTTTTGATTGCCTTTCTTTGATGCGTGCATCTAACGCCTGCAAAACTAGTGTTCGCACTAGGCGTCGCAGGTTCATTTTGGCGACTTCATGGGTTAACTCGGTATCGGCGTTTAGCACATCTTCGTAGTCCATTATTATTTCTGCTAAAAGCGAAGACAAGTTTTCCGGTAAAAATTGCATTGCGCTGTTTAAATTATCCCACGCAAACGCGGTTCCTGTTTTTAAGCGGTCTCGAAAAAAAGAAAATAGTAAGTAAGATGTATCGCTACCCCATGGAATTTCTTCTAAAAGCATTTCTTCATCGCCCAGCTCTGGAAAACGTAAAACTAACGCGATAATTTCTTTTTCTTGTTTGCTTGCTTGCTTGGGTTTTGTTTGGGGTACTGCCTTTTGTATAGTTTTATTTTTTTGAAGCCACGCCCCCGCCTCTTGTGCTTTTTTATCTGTTCCCAAAAAATCTTTTTGTAAAATCTTTATATCGGTTGCAAGTTCTACAGAAGCCCTTTTTAAAAAAGCATCGCGTTCCAATTCCGTTTCCAAAGTACGTATATAGTCGTAGTATTCACGCAACGCTTTTTTCTTTTGTTGTAGCTCTGTTGTGTTGTATTTATGGCGAAAAAAATACCATGCCACAAAATAGACTTCCTCGTGTGCGTCGCGAATAAGCGTACGTAGTCCATCTTCGGTTAAAGTACGGCTTAAATCAAAAGGATCTTGTTTTGCGGTTTCGGTTAAGGGATGCACCACCTTACACGCAAGATTCGCCTTGCGTGCGGTTTGCAAGGCCTTGAACGCCGCCTCTGTTCCTGCGCTGTCGTTATCGAAAAAAAAGACTACGTTGTCGGTAAACCGCTTAACTTGCTTTGCCTGCTCTAAAGTAAACGCAGTGCCCAAAGGTGCGACAGCGTTTTGTAATCCTTTTTCAAAAAGCCCAAGGGCATCTAAGTATCCTTCGCAAACAATGGCGAAACCCTCGTGGCGGATGCTCTGCGCGACCTCACCCAGCCGGTATACGGTTTGCGATTTATTAAAAAGAGGCGACTCGGGCGAGTTTACATACTTTCCTGCATTTTCTTTTTCGCGTACTAACCTTCCACCAAATGCAATAACTTCACCACGCAAATTTTTAATAGGAAAAATCCAACGATCGCGAAAACGGTTATACGAATCGTGGTCATTGTGCCCTGTAAGCCCAAGGGTTGCCAAATGCGCAATCGATTTAGCAAGCAATTCAGGTTCGTGCAGATAGCGCTCGTTAAGCTTCGTTTCTAAAAATCGCGGTTCATTGGGAGCATACCCCAACCCAAACGCCTGTTGTGTTTCGGGTAAAATGCCTCGGCTTAAAGCATACCTTTCGGCGTCGGAAAAAGGGTATGCGCGTTGGTAAAGCTTATGTACCCATTGGTTGAGTTCCACCAATTCTTTTTTATGGTCGTCTGCGCCTCGCCGTACTGGCTGGTGGCTAAGTTCAATTCCTGAAAATTCGGCGAGGAGTTTTAGCGCTTCAACAAACGAAAGCTTGTTGTATTCTTTAGCAAAAGTAATGACGTTGCCGCCAACACCACAACCAAAGCATTTGTAAATTCCCTTTTGCGGCGAAACAGAAAAAGAAGGTGTTTTTTCTCCGTGGAAGGGGCATAAACCCCAAAGGTTATTCCCTTTACGCTTAAGGACAACATAGCGCCCAATATAAGTTTCGATGGGAATCGCGGCAATTATCCTATCCGCGTCTGTCATAGGGACTTTTATTTTTTGCTACGTAGAGTGCAAAAAATAAAACACATTATCGTGCAAAAACTTATGCCTATAGATTGTAGAACAATCCAAAAGATTAATTTTGGGGCAAGATTTAGACTTCGCTGTAAGTATTTTTTTTGCGGAAACGCTTACGCTCAGCCTGTTCACGTTCACGGCGTTTAATAACGCTTGGCTTTTCGAAAAATTCTCTTTTTTTAAGTTCGGTAAGAACGCCTGAATTGGCAACCTCGCGCTTGAACTTTTTAATTGCACCTTCGACGGGCTCGCTATCGCGCACTTCAATCCCATTTGAAAAGTGCTGTGAAATATCTGCTAGTTTTTGCACTAAACCTCCGTTTGTGTTAGGTATCTTTAACCCCGACCGGATAGAGTACGTCTTTTAGACACGCCGTCAACATTTTGCAAATAAATTCACCCTTTCGTACGTACTCCTTCCAATTTGGCTTGACACGAAGCTTTCAAATTAAGAAAAAAGCGAATGAAAAAACCAAGTGTGCTTCTTCTAATTCTCGCGATTGTGGCGCTGGTACTTTTTTTACCCAGCGGAACAATTCCCTTTTTAGTCGGAACTTTGTGGCATGTTGCCAAGGTAGTGATTGTTATTTTGGCAATTATCATTATTGTTGCTTATTTTCGTAAAAAGAAATAAGCAACAGTATGTATCGGTTCTGTATTTTTTTATCTACTAGCCTTCTTTTTGCTCCAGTTCTTTTTGCGGGGGAAGGCTTGGAATATATGCAGAACGTCATCAATAGTTTCGAGACCCTGCGTGGCGAACTTGCTGAAGATTATACTCCCGAAAAACAAAAAGACGTTTCGCACCGCGCACGCGAGTTGGCGCTTTCTATTTTAGACGTCGATGAAGTAGGAAAACTCGCTTTGGGTGACCACTACGCGAAAATTAGTCCCGCGCAACAAAAAGATTTTCTAGGGCTTTTCCACGAACTTATGGCGAACCGTATTGTCGAAGCCAACATTCCCTCGCAAAAAGTGTTGAGCGCCAAAATCCCTATTGAAATTATTTCTGAAAGGATTGAAAACGACGAAGTGTTTGGCAAAGAAGCGCTTGTTGTAAACACCGTAGTGCCGCACCGAAAACAAAATTTCAAAGTAGAGTTTTATCTCTACCGCACCGAAAACGGATTAAAACTTTACGATGTGCATGTCGACGAAGCATCGACACTATTAGATTTTAGAAACCAATTTTCTTCTATTATCCGAAAAAAGGGGTATAAGCACCTTATAAAATTATTGCGTGACCGGATTGCAAAAATTAATAAGTAAATCGCTAATTATTTTGTTTCTGTGTGGAGGTATCTACGCAGAAAAGCCCATCCGCTTTGCAGAAGGGCTAACGCAGCTACTTAAAAACAACGCAAAGATACTCGAAAGCAAAGCGCAAATCCTAAGTTTTTCTGCGTACCAAACCGAAGCTTCTGCGCTGGATTACCCGACGCTTTCTTTTTTAACGTACGCTGCCCCCATTTTTGAATCGCGGGGTACTCCCGAGTATACAAAACTTAATTACGGTAAATGGGGGCCGTACGTCCACGCAGAACTCCAAGCGGTATACCCCATTTTTAGTTTTGGGCGCATCAAAGATGGAAAAAAAGCAGCTGACCACGCGGTTTTAGGTGCAAACTACTTACACGAAAGCCAAATTAACAAAACAATTTTTGAGTACAAGCAACTGTACTTGCAGATTATTTTGCTCAACCGCTTAAAGACCGTTTTGGATGATGCAAATGAAAAAATGGGGACTGTTTTAAGTAAAGCAGAAAAACTCTACAAAAAAGGAACGGGAGAAGTGCAGCGCAAAGATTTAACACGCCTTAAACTTTTTGCCCTTGAGTTGCAACGTTTTAACGCGGAGTGGCTCGCGAATAAAAAAACAGCGTCTCTTGCGTTGGGGCATCTCTTGGGAGAAAAGGAATCGCTCCTTGTTCTTGAATCCGATTTTCCCCATGTTGTTGAAAGTACCCGCGATTTAGAAAGCCTTATTGCCGCTGCACACAAAGACAACCCAGACTTAAAAGCACTCACCGAGGGGCTTATGGCGCGAAAGCACCAAGTCGAAATGGAAAAAGGAGCGAATTTGCCAGTACTCTTTCTTGCAAGTAGAACGGAACTTAACTATTCAAATGTACGCGACCAGCAGCAATCGAGCTATGCATTCGACCCTTACAACCGCAATTGGTTCGCGGTTGTTTTTGGCGCTAAATGGGACTTGGATTTTGGAAATACAAAAGCCAAGGTAGAACGTGCTGAAGCTGAGTACCAAAAACTTAAAGCACAGGAAAAAGAAGCTTTGACAGGGGTGCCGCTAAAAGTTGCGATGGCAATGTGGGATTTTGAAAAGCAACGCGCACAATTAGGGCTTAGCCAAAAAAAATACAAAGAAGCAAACAAATGGTCCCTTTCAGAAATGACGGCGTACACGACAGGTACAGGAAATGCAAAAGATCTTATCGAGGCGTTTGGCGCTCAACTTTTGACAGAAAAAGAAGTCGCAGAAGCAGAGTTTAACCTGTGCCTCGCCGCCTCAAAACTGGCGATGGAAGTAGGTGACCAAGCGACGCTTAAAGCATGGCAGGAGCAACAAAAAGAATGAAATTTTATGCTTTAATAATTCTTTCTTTATTTTTTTTAGCGCCAAGCCTTGTAGCTAAAAGTACCGAGATGTTTTTGGGTGAAAAAGCGTATTCGCAAGGTGCGCTCGATACCGCACGTAAACATTTTGAAGCGGCAATTGAAAATGGCGAACCCTCAGGAGATCCTCATCTTTACATTGGGCTTATTCTCGAGTCGCGCAGGCAATACGCAGAAAGTATTCCCTACTTTCGCGCTGCGGCAGCAAGGCGGATGTCGAAAAAATTTAAAAAAGTCGCTTACTGGAAAATGGTAATTTTATGCCGCCAAGCAAAAATGTACAGTGAATCTTTGCGTTACGTAGACCTTTTGCAAGAGATGGGAGAAAAAAGCGAACTTTTTGATAAAATACGCTTGGAAGCAGAAAATAGCAGTACGCCACCGATTGATAAAAACATCCAAGGAGCAGATAGCGTCGAAAAAGCGCTTAACCTCGAAAAAAAATTGCACGAGCTACAGGCAAAAGGTGAAGAAGAATCAACACTAAAACCGTTGCGACGAGAAATAATCCAGACTTTTAAAAACGCAATTTCGTTAGACGCCCATTGGAATTCATTTCGCTGGCATATCGCAAGGCACTACGAAAAATTACAAGAACACGACGCGGCAATAACGACGTATAAACTGATTTGGAAAGATTCGGGAGACGCCCGTGCTGCGTATAAATTGGGTATGGCAGAACGGCGCAAAGGAAAGTACAAAGATGCGCTCCGCTATTTTGCGGCGGTGCTTGAAAAAAATACAAACGATACAACGCTTAATTTTTATACACGGCTTAACGCTGCACAGTCGCACTATGGCCTTTCTAATTATAACGATGCTTTAACGCATGCAAAAAAAGCTAAAGCCCTTGCAGATGAAATTGAGCTAAAAGATTCAACACGGGCGAGTTTGCGCCGCGTCTATTGCCTTGCCGCTATCTCGACAGCAAAAGACGATACAGAGTATTGCCGGTTTTCAAAAAAATCGGAAAGTGCTGTTTTTATAAACCTTGTCGCAATGAAACGCGCAATTCAGAAAAAAGAAATGAAAAACGCCACCAAGTTTGCCTCGCGTATTTATGAAACAGACACCAGCGATGAAGACGAAAGCGAAGCGACAATACCTGCGTACGCTTTTTCTGATTTACCCGTCGCGATTAGCGTACTTTTTCAAGCAGAAGAATACCACCGCGTTCTTGAACTTACCGATAAATTTACAAAAAAGCTCGATACAAACCGTGACTTTACTGCCTGGCGGGCGGTTTCGCATTTTGCGCTCAAAGAATTCGCTTTAGCTTCTCTCGAATTTAATAAGATGCAGAACTTAACTCCCGCACAAATGAATTTGCATTTGATGTCGCTTGCGCATGCAGGAAATTGGGCAGAGGTAAAGATAAAAGGTTCTGCGTATTTAAAAAATCCAAATGCACGCGAAAAACTCGAGAGAAATTTTCGCACCCTTAAACTTTATGCACCGTTACGCGAAGAAAAGGATTTTGAAGCCTGGATGCAAGGAAAAGAAAGCCCGACTTTACCGCAAAATAAAAAATAATTTTCGAGGTTCTCTCTATAAAGAAATTTTACCTTTTTTAGAGTCACGCATAAGCCGTGGCAGCATATAGGGCGGTATTAGTTCTTTAAGTTTTGAGTAGATCTCCTTTGCGCGTGTGTCGCTAACCTCGAAATGCGCAGAGCCCGTGACGCGATCAAGTTGGTGTAAATAATAAGGTTGAATTTCTACGGAAAGTAATACACGATAAAGTTTTGCAAGGATTTGCGCATCATCGTTTACTCCCTTAAGAAGAACAGATTGTGCAAAAAGCGGTATCTTGAGCGCACGTAATTCTTTGATTTTCTCTTGAACTTCTGGATTTATTTCGTAGGGAGTATTGATGTGGAAGACAAAAGCAATCATACTTTCTAAAAAATTTATTTTCAATTCTTTGAGTGCATGCAAAAATTTTTTAGAAAATAAACTAGGCTGGGTGGTAATTGCACGCGTATGTATGCGCACGTAGTGTATCGACTCTACCGATAAAAAAGTATGCATCCGATGGATAAGGTCGCTATTGGGAAGCATCATCGGATCTCCTCCTGAAAAAACGACTTCGCAAATTTCTGGACGCTCACCAAGGTATGCAACGATTTTTGTAAGGGGTGTCGCTTTATGCCCTTCGGAAAGTAGAGTTTTTCGTTTGCGCGTACAGTAACGGCAATACACAGGGCATTCGTCGGTCGTGAGATATAAAATTTTGTTAGGATACTTATGCACAACATCGTTAAATGGATGGATGTCTGCATCTTCTTCGTCAAGGGGATCGTCGCGAAATCCTTTAACATCAAGAAGTTCTTGAAGCGAAGGAGTAAATTGTCGTAAAATTTTTTCCTTCTCTTCTTTACCGAGAGCTTCTGCTTGCTTTTTTACAAAAGTAGAAATACGAGTGCGAAAACGCCGCTCTAACTCATCGCGGTCTTTGTTGGGCATTAGAAAAAAAACTTTGGCTTAAAAATTTTCGCAACAATTTGTGAGCGTGCAAAAATACCCTGTGTGCGTGAGTCGTTTGTGTTTTGTGTATTATCGTTGAGACAGAAAAAAAAGTTGGGGCGTACTTCTACTTCTTGCATTTTAAAGCTCAAATCTTCTGGTATAGAAAGGCGTGGTTTAAGTTCAATTTTCGTTTGCCCGTTTACTAAAAATTTTCCTGCGACAATTTGGACTTTGTCTCCATCGAGAGCGACGACACGACAAAGGTATTCGACATCTGCACGCGACGAGCGTACAAGAACAATATCCCCTATACCAATTTTGCCCAATTTCGCATGGAGAAAATAACGTTTAGAGCCCGCTAAAATTTCAGGAGCCATACTGTCGGATGTTATACGCATGGGGAAAAAAAATAAATACCGAAATCCCAACTGAATGACAAACGCAATTGAAAGAACAATTAAGGTCGAAAATAAAAAACCACGCCACCTTTTTTGTCCCGCACGTTTGGTAGTGCGGCTGTAATCGGCTTGGTTATACATAACAGAAAGGAAGAATAAAAAAATTCAGCGCGTCAAACACAATAGCAAGTTCTTACTCACCGAATAACTGGGTTACTCACCGAGTAACTGTGTAAGAACGAACATGCGTGAATTGTTCCTCGTGTCGCGGTACAAAAGAAACTGGTTGTGTCCCTTAACAACCCGTGTATAGTATGAGGACACTCCCCCCCAACGCCGAACAGCGCCCGGACCTGCGTTGTACGCGAGTAAAGCTTTTTTAATACTTCCCATTTCGCGGATCATCTCGTTTAGGTAAGTTACTCCAAGAGTAATATTAGTTTCAGCGTCGGTAAGCTCTTCGGTAGAAAGTGGCCGGCCATGCAAAAGCGCTGCCGTAGCAGGCATCAGTTGCATAAACCCACGCGCACCCACGCGAGACTTTGCCGTTCTGTTAAATTCACTCTCGAGCTGGATAACTCCTAAAAGAAGGGCTGTCCTGTCAAACGAGCTTCCATCCGCCGCTAAATCCAGGCGGAGCTTTAGCGCTTCACGGTAGATAATTTGTGCAAGTTTTTGGGTGTTCTCGAGTTTTTTTCCTGGGAAATGCTCGGTGACGTAGGTGTACACCCAATTTTCTGTGTCTTGCTTTTGCCACTTGGGATACGCAGAAAAGAGCCCTGCGGTTACCGCAATAGTAGCGAAACCAACAAAAAAGAAAGCAGGACGGTGGGTAAACCGGATAGGCTTAGAAGCAGTATCAATCCGCTTCTTACGGGAAACCTTGGTTGAGTTTTCCATAATCCTCCTTGCAATATACCTAATTGTTCACTTGTGTGGCACATAGGCTTGCTTAAAAGATCGGCTTTTTTTCGATTTACGATACAATTTTTAAACGACGCGTCAAGCATTTTTTGGTGCACAGCAAAAAATTGTGATTTTTCTACTTAATCAATCGTAGGGATAGTTATCCCTTCATGTGACATAATAAGAGGTAGTTACCCCCTAATGTGACATAATCCAAACTTGCGGCTGGTAGGAATAGTTACTTTCCTAATATACCGTTCTTATATACCGTTCTTTGTGGTTGACACACTGTAAAACAACAAGCACCGTATCTTATGGCAGACGAACCGCAAAACTTTCCCCCTGGTTTTCCAACCGAGAACCCCAAAGGCGACACGCCACCCACGCCCCAAAACGGCGAACCCAGTGCGCAAAAACCACCCCCTCCACCGTTGCCGCCGGGTGTTGACCGCGTTGAAGATGCGGGTGTGTTTCAAATGTTGTGGGATTGCAAATACTGCAACACGAAAAAACTCTTGGGTGTAACGCATAAATTTTGTCCCAACTGCGGTTCGGCGCAAGACACTTCCGCGCGCTATTTCCCTTCCGACGAAGAAGCCATTGCGCTTGAAGACCATGAATACACCGGTGCGGATAAACAGTGCGGCAACTGCGGTACTCCCAACGCTGCAAAAGCCGAGTTTTGTACGCAGTGTGGCTCCCCCTTAAAAGATGCAAAAACGGTGGCGCTGCGCAGCGAACAAGTCGCTGGCGCAGAGGGGTTTGCTGCCGACTCCAAAGCAAACGCTAAACAAGATTTTACTCAGCAAAAAAGTGGATTACCTTCCGAACCTCCGCCAGCACCCAAATCAAAAAAGTGGTGGTATATAGGCGGGGGTGCAGCGGCGGCAGCTCTCGTTACGGTGATCTCTCTCTTCTTTATGACGCGCACCGTCGACGTTCGTGTGGAAAGCCACTCGTGGACAAAGACCGTTAAAATCGAGGCATTCAAACCGCGTGCAGAATCAAGTTGGTGCGACTCGAAACCTTTTGATGCGTATGGCGTTACCCAACGGCGCGAAGTGCGTTCGTACAACAAAGTTGCCGACGGCGAAACGTGCACTACTGCACGCGTCGACCGTGGCGATGGTTCGTTCAAGAAAGAAAAACGGTGTACTACAAAATATAAAGACGTGCCAGTGTACGCTCAAAAGTGTTATTACTCCGTCAACCGCTGGAAATACGAGCGCGATATTCAATCACGCGGCGGTTTGAGTGACACACCGGTGTGGCCGGCGGTAAACATACGCACTGGCACTTGCTTGGGCTGCGAACGCGAAGGCGGGCGTAGCGAAGCGTTTGTGTTACACCTTGTGGAAGTGAAAAAAGCCGACAAGAAGCACACTTGCAATTACGACGAAGCAAAGTGGCGCTCAATCCCCGACAAAGCGGTGAAAAAAATTAAGGTGCGTCTTTTAGGCGGGGCGAAGTGCGACACGTTGCAATAGCAATTTTTTAACTATAGGGACTTTTTAGTCCCCATAGTGCTCAAAAACGTAAAAATGAAACAACCGTGGATTTATAACGTATGGGTTGATAGTTTTTTTATTCTCGGAATTCCTTTTTTCGTGACGGGGTTAATCCTACTTTTACCAGCTTCGTTTCGCGCACCCGATTCGATGACCGTGGTAGGTTGGGTACTTCTTGTCGTGGCCGTCGACGTAAGCCACGTATACAGTACACTCTACCGCACGTATCTCGACAAAGAAACACGCGCCCGGCACGGCACGTTTCTTTACATTATGCCTTTTTTTGTCTTTATGGCGTGTTTTGCGCTGTACAGTTTTGGCGCGATGGTGTTCTGGCGCGTAGTGGCGTACCTTGCTGTATACCATTTTACGCGGCAACAATACGGTTTTTTGCGTATCTATTCTCGCTCAGAAAACCAAACGGTATGGGCACAAAGGATTGATACACTCACCATTTATACGGCGACGCTTTACCCAATTCTCGACTGGCACTTAAGTGGACAAAAAAGTTTTAACTGGTTTATGCAGGGGGATTTCTACTATTTCGCATCGAGTGCAGCAAAAAAGTGGGCATTTGTGGCGTATCTCCTCATTTTAGCGCTTTACGCCGTTAAAGAAGTGCTCCAGCTATGGAAAAACAGGACTGTAGCTATGGAAAAACACAGCTATCCATCTTTATTCAACATCCCCCGTAACGCTATAATCCTGGGCACTCTCCTCTCGTGGTATATAGGTATCGTACACCTTAACTCAGACCTTGCATTTACCGCTATCAACGTCGTGTCGCATGGTATTCCGTGCATGGCCTTAGTGTGGATTTGGGGGCGTAAAAAATACGGTACTTTTAAAGAAGAAATGCAAAAAAGTGCACCTGTAAGTACACAACCCGTGGTGGCGTACAAAGAACAATCTGCATGGGCGTTCATTTTTAGGCCACGTTATGTCGCATTATTCATTGGATTTCTTTTTGTGCTCGGCTACACCGAAGAAGGGTTTTGGGATATATGGGTGTGGCATGAAAAAGAGCACCGTTCATTTTTTTCTTTCTTCTATAAGTTTTTGGGAAATATAAGTGTAAATGCGGAATGGCTCAAAGTCGCTGTTCCGCTACTTTCAGTGCCACAAATTACGCATTATGCCATTGACGGCTTTATATGGAAAATCCGTAAAGACAAATATGCATGGCGAGACACAACGCTTTCTCATGCGAAAGAATTTAAGTAATAACACGTGGCATCCGATATTAGTTACAGTATAAAAGGCTTTTCATGGCGTATAAGGCAAAGTCTTTAGGTAAAGATATGGGGGAATTTATGAATCGACTCGGCTCAGCGCGAGTAGCTACAAGCGGTAAAAAACTACTTTTGGTAATGGTGTTAGCGGCGGCGTTTGTTTCAGTAACGCTTGTTGCGCAAGACGCTAGTAACACGAAAGGCAACAAAAAGGCAGACGTACAAGACGTTCTTCTAAACGATTTTGAATCCTCAGAAGACTGGCGTGCGTTTTCAACAACACCACTAGGAATAACGAAGGTTCGTAAAACAATACAGTTAGGGCCAATTGAAGATGTGTTTAACCCCAAAGAACTTTCTGAAGAGGAAAAGGCGCGTTTTAAAGACGGATTGAAGGACCCCAAAACTGCAAACAATGTATTGGGGGTTAAAACTTTTTTCAAAGAAAAAGGTTTCGATCGTGTTGAAATTAAACCTCCACACGAATACCTCATCAAAGGGTTGGGACGCCAACTTTCTGTATGGGTACTTGGCCGTAATTTTCGCCATACACTTTTTGTGAAGTTACGCGACTACAAAGGCAATTTACATAAATTAAAACTGGGTAAACTTGATTATATGGGATGGCGTAAATTAACAGTTACGGTTCCAGGCTGGCTGCCCCAAAGCACACGCCATGCACTGCTCGACAAAAATTTACACTTTGTATCGTTATACGTCGAATGCGATCCGCACGAAACTTGGGGAGATTTCTACTTCTACGTTGACGATCTTCGTATTAAAACCGACATGTCGGATAGCGACTATCCAGGCAGCAAAATAAAGGATAACTGGTAATGCCACGGCCACGGAGGATCAAGATGCGCAACATAACTAAAATAACAATTTTGGCAATAATTCCACTGCTGTTCTCGATGGTTGTTTTTGCCGCACCTGCCAAAAGCGGGAGCACACTAAAGACGGCAAATGGCGACGATACCGACGGAATGGAAATCCGCTCGTTGCAAGTAGAAGGTTTTGAAGTAGAACCGTGGACAGCAACGGTTTCTCCCGGCGACCCTGAAGCAATTCCTGCGGTGGTCGATCAGCAAGGCGTTCCCATGCAAGGTGAAAAATGGAACTCTCCCGAAGTTGGGCTTAAAGGAACTACACAGCAAAAATGCCGCCCGCAAAACTTAGCGTACGACGAAACAAACAACAAGTGCTTGGGGTTACGTTTTAAATTTATCTACCCCGGGAACAATGTCGTTGCGTTAATTCCTCCTGCATCCAAAAAAATATACCGTGTCCTTGACGAACTTGACCATAACAACAAGCCTAAGGTTCAAGAAGTTTATGGTTTAAAATTACCCGGAAAGGTAAAAGCAATTTCGGTGTGGGTTTTAGGCCGTGGCAGCGACTATACTTTAGAAGCATGGGTTCAAGATTGGAAAGGTTCAACGCATGTATTAAAAATGGGAAGCGTCAATTTCGTAGGATGGCGTCCACTTACGGCGCGTGTCCCTGAAAATATTCCACAAGATATTGATACGTATCCACAGACTAAAAATCTTGTTTTAACAAAACTTGTTTTACGTTCAAAACCAACAGCAAATACCGAAAAAGTTGTAATCTTCTTTGATGCTATAAAAGTGCTCACTGATGTTTACGATGTTTTCTTCGACGGCGCTGACGTTGACTTTGACGAGCAAGATAAAAAGGAAAAAGCAGAAGCAAAAGAATACGCTAAGCAATTGAAAAAATATAGCGAGGGCGGCAAATAGCCGCCTTTTTCTTTGGTATAAAACGACAATGCGCCAATTTAAGCTTATTTTTTTTGTTGCGTTAGCCATCTTTTTTACAGCATGCTCTGCACTGCAAAGCCGGTTAAGCCAGTACGCGCCGACAATTTCTCTTAAAGAAGTTTTGCTGCGTGGTTTTGATTTCGAAGGGGCAGATTTAGAATTTAAATATACAATCAAAAATCGCGTTAATTTTGGTATTACATTTTCAAAATTGGCGTTCCAAATAGCCGTCGATGGAAAGCGCATGGTAGATGCGCAAAACGATAAAAATATTGCTATCAAAGCAAACGAAACAACGGAATTCTCCATCATCCAACGTGTTCGCTATGTAGAAACAGCTACAGCGTTTCTTGATATTGTAAAGAAAGACTCTGTAACCGTTTCGCTTAAAGGAACAGTTGGCGTTTATATAAACGAACTTGTTGGCTCTTTAAATGTACCCATCGAAGCAGCAAAAGTTGTTCCTGTTCCAAAACTTCCTAAAATAGCCTTTGGCTCTCTAGACTTTGGTAGCATGAATATGTTAAATCCTTTAAATCCCAGTGCAACATTTAACCTACGCTTCAAAGTTGAAAATCCAAACGCATTCGATATTAAAATTCCAAAGCTTGAATATGCGTTTACCGCTGCGGGAACCAATGTCATTACCGGCGAGAAAAAAAATCAGAGCCTTGCAAAATCAGCGACAGCACAAATTGCTATTCCTATAACATTGCGGGGACGTGAAATTGTCGAGCTTGTGCCAAAATTACGCGATTTAAACTCTACCAGCTACCAATTTAATTCTGCAGTTGAGTTTAACGTAATGGGTCAACCGTTACGCGTTCCTTTTACCTATCCTTAACCTCCATTACGCAACGAAAGCCGAAGTGGTGCGGCGGTTCATTTTTTGGGATATACGGACGCCGTACCGCCGCCAACGCTGACATAGGCCCCCAGTACCACGCCCCACCCTTAACCAATTTCTGTTTTGACTGTATACAGTCGTCTTTGCCTGCACAGGGGCCTTGTGGATTTTTTCCCGTGCAAGCGCTACCGCACTTCTCAAGCGAATCAACGAACCAATCACTCACCCATTCCTGTGCGTTGCCTGCCATATCAAAAAGGCCGTAGCGCCCAGCAGGACGCGAACCTACTTCCCACGTATTACCCGAATCGGCAAAACGTTCAGGGGTGGGTACAAAGCCTTTTTGCGCTTTCATGCTTGGGCAGCCACGCCCCGCAGCTTCTTTGATAACCGCGTGTGCGCAAGTTGCAACCGCGTTTCCCCAAGGGTAGTCTTCGCCTTCGGGACCACGGCTCGCTGCTTCAAACTCAGCTTCGGTGGGTAATCGTTTACCCTGTGCTTTGCAATACGCGGAGGCTTGGTACCAGTTAGCCTTAAGCTGTGGCTGTTTTGCGCCACGCATCTGTGGATAGTTAGAACGCGCCTGTGTACATTTTTTTTCTGCAACACAGGCTTGGTATTCCTCTGTTGTTACTTCGTATTTGTCGATAAGAAATGTTGATAGCTCAACTGTGTGTTCTTTGAAAGCAGAAAGCTCCGCGAGTTCTTTTTTAAAGTCGGAGCGATTTGTTCCCAGTTTAAACATTCCACCAGGAATACACGCCATATTATTTGGAATTACTTTTGGACACGCTACGCCGCCTTGTAAAGACTTTGGATTTTCTGCACAACTAAGTAAAGATAAATTTACCACAATTAGAAAATAGTTTGTAAAGAATTTCACCATATTTAACTTAGAAACTACATAAGACGGCGTAAAAGCATTATTTTTTTACAAGGCGCGTAAGCCGTGCACTACCGCCTGGAGCTATACTCACCTCGGCAAAGACTTTTCCCTCTCTAAGCGATTTTTCCCACTCCTTAGCGTCCTTTTCGGGAGCAAAGAACGATTCCAAACCAGAGACAAGCCAAAAATCGGTGTTGTTCTCAGTTAAAGAAGTGCGCGGTTGTACCTTTAATGCGATATTTTTTACCTTTTCGGCGCTATCGTAAATTCCAACAGGGTGCAAGGTATCCGCATCTTTTGCAAGATCGAGAAAAAGCGTGTCGCCAAATTGGTATGTTTTCCCATGAGAAATTTCTACCACAATATCTTTTCGTTTAAGGTTTGAAAACTCGTATCGTAAATCGACATAGTTACCCCGAAAAAAATCGCGTGGATCGTATACGCTAACAGGTAATAAAAATTTGCTGCCCTGCCATATAGGAAGGTATGCAGTAAAAACCATTACGAATAAAATAACCCAAGGAACGCCAACAAGAAACGCTCTTTCCAAAAATTTATTTTTCATAATTGCGCTCCCAAAGCTTATTAGCCGCAACAAGCGCAAAAGCAGAAAGACCAAAAATAAGCGCTGTTACAAGATAGTTGGCGAATAAATCGAAATACCGGACAAGAGCCCACAAAAGTATAGCAACGACAGAACCCATAAAGAATTTTTTCTCACGCCCGTGGATTGCGTGAAACATTAACACGACTGCTGAAGTAAGATAGACCACATTCGCAGCAATACGGAGAAAAAGGGTTTTGTCACCAAATGCAATAATTTTATATCCAGCGCTGCACAACAGCATTACGCCTACGTTGCCAGCAATAAGCCAAACCCAAAAATGCTCTCGTAAACTTTGTCGCTTTTTTATAAGCAACACACAGGAAATAAATATAATAGCCAAAGCGGCGAAGGAAGCTCGGTATAAATCTGCCTTGCGTGCAAAAATCGAAAATGTCATAAAAATGGCAAATAGTTGCGCCAAGGCAAAAAAGATTACATACACTTTATTCAAATCGCCTTGTGAAAGATTTACGAAACGCTGTAGCAGTGTAATTGCAAAGAGAATGAAAGCGTATTCCCAAATAAATCCCGCCGTACTTATTTGCCAATGTGCAAGAATTGTATATAGAAAAAAATAGAGGATAAAAAGGAATAACAGCGCCGTAAAAAGACGTTGTTTCGCCCAAGCGAACCATGCAAATAGTAAAAGTGGTATACTCGAAATTAAATTAAATTGTGAGTAGCTTAGTTGTAGTATCAGGTAGATACCAAATAGAATAACGCCAAGAAAAAAATGGATAGTGCTAACACGCAAATATAAAATAGGAAGAATCCCAATTACCCAAAACAAGATACCGTTAGGATAATAGGCGCTAATATGAAAAATTTGCGCTTGCAGCATAATATTTGCGCCGAGTGCAAGCGATGCAATAAACCAACAAATTTCGGCTATTAAGAAGTTTTCTCGGCGTTCGCTCCAAAGCGCGAAAAATTGTGCAACAAAAAGTGGCGTCGCAACAACTATCGATTGTGTTGCCCAACCCATGCGTTGCCAGTTTTCCGAAATAACAAGAAAGAGCGCAAATCCTGCAAGGGTTGCCGCAACAGACTGCAACCAAAAACTCATTTTTTTGTACGGAGGAATTTCGTGGCTGTAGCGTGCACAAATTTTCTCCGCCTGTGTTTCGGAGATTATTCCTTCGGCGACCCATGCTGTGGTTTCAATTTTAAGTTTATGCGGATTCATAAAAATGCACTCAACCACCCAATAGAGCAAATCATATAGCAGTGCAACCGCTATTTTTGTTGCCACAGAGCCTCGCAAGAAAAGAAGGTAAATTATCGTAACATTAATCCTCATTATTATAAACACCGCCGTTTACCTCGTAACACTTTTTGTGAGCCAAAGTTTTACCGAACCTTCTGTAGAGGCTTTGGTGAAATGGGGTGCTAACTTTGTTCCCTTAACATTTGGCCACGCGGAAGTTTGGCGTCTTGTCACGTCGATATTTCTTCACGGGAATTGGCTGCACATTCTCGTCAATATGTATTCACTCTTTGCTGTCGGAACAATTCTTGAAACTTTTTGTGGAGAGAAAAAATATCTTTTAATTTATTTTCTTACCGGAATACTTGCCAGTTTTGCAAGTGCGGCATATTCTTTAATCCGTATAAAGCCCACAATTAGCGTGGGTGCATCGGGGGCAGTTTTAGGCGTCTATGCAACGCTTCTAACGATTATGTATGTGCGCAAAGATATTTTTATCCCAAAGGCACGCCGCGATATGTTGCGTAACGGCGCCCTTTTCGTCGGGTATAATTTGTTTATTGGTATCATGGTTCCCGAAATTGATAACGCTGCGCACGTTGGTGGTTTTTTAAGCGGCATTGTTGCCGGATTTTTAGTTGCGCCGTCTATCCGTTTGCAGGTGCAGTCTCTTTCTTCGGATTCGTAACGTGTTGTGCGAGGTGTGTAAGTATAGCGCCTAAAACAAAAGGAAACGTGAAATATCCGCCTAAATTCGAGAAAATTTCCATCCGTGCAAATAGCAAATGGAGCCCAACTGTTACAACAACGCCAATTGAAGCCCAGACAGCGTCTTTTTTTTGAACTCCAGAAAATACAATTGCCGTAAGTACAGCGTTAAACCCAAAAAGCCCCAACCCAACTTCGCCCAAATTGTACCCAAAGTATACCGCCACCGCCCCGCCCAAATACGAAGCTGCAAAAGCGTAGAGTGAAGCAATGGGGTTTGCGACAAACACTGCGACAAAAAATAAAACTCCTGAGAAAGTTGCACTTTGAAAAATAACTTCACCAAAACCATTTGTAGCAGCGGTAAATCCAACATAAAGCGGCATAAGTGTAGAAACTTCCGCTATTGTATTAAGTGACGCTAAATGGGTATACTTTAGCAAAACAAAAAGAATCCAAGACACAAAAACAAACGGAAAAGTGTACGCTGGAAATTTTCGTACGATAAAATAGTTTTGTAAAATAGCAGCGGCTATTGCACCCAACACGACAAATGCCCAAAGAAGAACGCTTGTTTGAAAAAGAAAAAATAATGCGACACCCACGAGTGCGGCGCTAAATCCGTAGAGTCCTGCTTCGGTTTTTTGTGCATCGTATTTTAATACTTTTGCCGTAAAGGCGCCAACGAAAGAACCTACAGCAGCCCCCACTGCATATTTTGCAGAGCCGTAATAAAGCCCTACTAAAAAAAGGATTCCTGTAAGCCGGTTTTGCTGCAACATTATTTGCGCAACGCCGTTTAAAGTTGCGTTAAAAAATGGAATGCTATTTAAAGAGGGCATCAAGCGCCTTAATCTCACGCACAAATTGCCACGCTTGTAAATCATTTTTTATTTCGTCGCGAATTTTACGCGATAAATAATAGAGCGAACGGGTGTAGCCGTGTTTTTGGTATGGCTCTACCCACTGGACCAAAAAACCTTCTGGCGTATCCCATGTATACGCACCGCGCATTGCCTCGCCCACCGACGAACCCGTGCGCTGCCCATATTTTTGCGTCAAAGTTTTGTAAAGCTCGTCTTCTTTTAAAAGGGGAAAAATGCTTTCAACAAAAAAGAACTTGGCAGTCCCTGCTGTAGCGTCTTCTTCTTGCGCTGGCTTTTCGATCGTTTTTCCTGCACTTGGTTTTGGCATCGACGCAACAGGCTTATCCGCAGGCTTTTTATAAAAAACATAACGGTAATAGATTTCACGGCGGCGTATTAAAATTTCACGGTCGGGATTGTCCGAAATAATTTCCACATTGTCGTTCGCGTTTGCACTCGACGCCATTACGCGAAAGCGCTCTTTCATATCTTTATACGTTGTTCCCCACGCTACACCATCAAACCCTGCAATTTGTGCGTTTTGGTTGTTATTCGTGCTACCGTTATTGGGCTGCACTGGGGCTGGTTGTCCCGTTGTGCCAGGGGGGGAAGTTGGCTGGGTAGGATTTCCCCCTGGGGCGCCTGGACGCGCAGGAGCTCTCGGGGGGGCCGCCGGGCGCGTTGTTGGCTGCCGCGTTGCAGGAGCTTGCGCCCACAACGCCGCCATAAATGCAACCCCAACGGTGAGAAAATAAATCCGCAGTTTCACATTCTATTATCGGTATTTTGTGTGGATGTACTTACGTTTTTTCAGGCGCTATTATTGTCTTGTACGGTCTGAGTCCGCAACACCAGACCAACCGCGGCTAAAGTTCAAAACGCCCGGTACGCTCGCCATCGACAAAATGCCAGAACCACCACCGCTAAAACCTAAACCGCCCGGCTTTTCTAACTTATCCTTTAACCTGTAGTTATTGCAAGAAATAAAACTAAAAAAACAAAATAACAAAAAAAGGTATCGTGTACGCATGAGCCAACCAAGCCCGCCATATTTGGAATGTAAAGAAGTTTTTGGCGGCTACCACAATGTGCAAGTTGCTTCAAGCGAAGGCTTTGTTATCGCGGCGGACATTGCTTCGAATAATTGTGAAAACGATCTTAAAGAAATGGCACAAGCTTTGGAGTGCGCAATGGAGAATACACCAGTTGCGATAGAAAAAGCCACAGCAGACTAACGCGGTTATCGTTCTCTTGAGCTGAGTGAACTTGGGTTCAGTAGGTTTCAGTGGCGAGTAATTCCTTAAGTACTAAATAAGTGGTCGGGTAATCGGGATTTTCCAGGCATGCTACTATGGCATCGCTATTTAGAACTGTATATTCTGCCCGATTACTTGGCCTCATCGGTGTGATGCTGCTCTGCGCGGGAGCTTCAGCTCAAGAAGGGGAAACATACTGGGTCGTGGCCAAAGGCGGCTTGAACCTGCGGGCCACAGCATCTTCGAAAGGCAAGAAAATTATGATAATCCCTAACGGAGAAGAAGTCAAGCTAGTTGATAAATCAGGAAAAAAGGAAAAAAATAGGTAAGGTTACAGGTGAATGGTTCCAGATCAGCTGGAAGGACAAGACAGGTTATGCTTTCAGCAGTTTTCTGAGCGCGGGCAGCCCCATTTCCATTGATGGACAGAAACCGTTAAAAGATCAGATACAAAAGGTCTGTTTCGGTTCGAAAGATGAACCACCGCTTGACTGTTCTGGGCAGTGTGGCAATACCTACTTTATCTTGGATGCCAATCACAATTATTTGCGGGCCGAAGCAGGTGGGCCGCCGGAACGGATGCCGGCGACGGCAAGCGACGACAGAGCCGGCAAGGACGCCGGCGATTCAACAGCCGCCCGGACGCGCGCCGGGAAAATACTCAGCTAGAAAAAAACCGCCATGGCGCATCAACGTCGGTTTACATGTCGTGCCGACAGGCATGAAGGCGGTTGGTGAGCGCAGTCGAACCATCGCCGGCATGTAAACCCGGTTGTGCGCCGTGGCGACGCGCGGCAGGGAATAAAAGACGCATATCTCGGCAGAGAATGACTTCATGGCAAATATACTACTTCAAACAGCTTCACAATAAGCCCGGTAGAACTCATTTCAAAATTTACGAAATATTTGTTCTTACCAACTCGAAATTGTAAAAAAAACTTGTCCTTTTCCCGCAAACGCCCTTCGACATACTCAGTTCCAACTTTCAGGGCATCTTTTAAGGAAATAAAGCCTGCTTCGGCCCAGTAGTAAGCGCCCATATCATCTTTTAAAAACTTTGAATCGCAGAGGAAGTGGTAGAAAATACCGTTTCCAGAAAGAAACTTGGCTTTCTCTGCTTTATTAAAAAAATATGCACCCCCAGCTTGAAAAACAGATTCTTCATCCAGGTATTTTACTAACTGGCTGCTTTGACAACCTTGGATTGCCTCTCGAAAATTGCTAAATGATTTTTTTTCCTCGCTGGTCAATGGTTCACTTCTCTTAATAGCTAAGAGAGCAATTAACGGCACCATGGTGACCAGAACCAGAATGGTAATTCGTGATAGTTTATCTGTCCGCATACTTGCGTCCATACTTCAACATTGGTAAATAATCATATCGATCATAGTTTTTGTCTTCACTCGTCACATGTACGTGTGGCCCATCTGATAAGCCGAAAGGTCGTTTTGCAAAGCCCATAAATGTGCCCGCAGGTAAATTATTCCCTGTGCCTTTCGCATCCACAATCGTTTTACTGATGTCCGTCAAATGTGCTAGATACAGACTCCTTGAATCACCGTTCTCATCTTGATATTGAATTTTTACAAACGACCCCCAATCTTTATGGTGTCCATAATCTAAAACCTGAAATTCAACATTGGGTGCGTAAAACTCGCCATGTTTGCCAACACCAAGATCGGTTTTATATGCAGCATATGCACCTGATTTTTTATCATCTGATTTTGGGCTATAGTGATACTGATTACTACCAACTATTGCCCAGAAATCTTTTTGAGCTTTCCGATCGCTTTCCACAATGGTAACGTCGCCACCGTGATTATCAACAACGGAACCATCAGCCAGCGTAACATTCTTCTGACCCACGTGAGTGAAGCCTGCACCCGGAATAGTTCGTTTAGTCTCTCTTGCGTTTTCCTCCTCAAGGAGTTTTAAGAACGCCGTTCGCTTTTTTTCAAGCTCGTACCTGGTGCTCTTGAGCAACCCGTGGCTTGCACCTGTATCTGGCTGTCCGCCCAATGTCGTCCTAAGAATCGCCACCGATTCTTCTTCTCTCTTCGCATCTGAGGCACGCGACAAGAGCCGATTGCGTACCTCGGCCATTTCCTTCGCGCCAATAATACCTTTCTCTTTTGCTGCGATTAAATACTCCATTGCCGCATTCGGATCAGTCATATCTAAGGCGCTATCTACCGTATGCTTTGCAAGCCCTGCGTTAGTGCGCAGACTGCCATGTTCGATTAGATTGGCGAGTCGTTGGCCGATTTGTTCTTTAAAGAAAGCACCTGTTTCCAAGGCAATTGTCTTCAGCGTTGAACCTACAGCACTCGCCGCACTACTCAATGCATTCCCGATAGGATTCAAAATATTCTGCGTTGTCCAGTTTGCTGCGGCAGAGAAGGCGCCTGCTGTTGCTGCTCCCGCGTCATACCCCGCTTTCCCGATGGTCTTGAATCCCTCCAAAATACCGCCCAGCACATCTTCGTCCTGATTGTCTTCGCGACGTCGTGTCGCGATGATAGCACCGCCGCCCAAGAGCTCGCGGAAGGGTTGCTGATCGACCGGTACTTTGTCAGGTGCGGTGTTCCTGTTGTTGACTGCTTTCGCCAGCTCGCCGCCGGCGTAGGTGCCGAGCGTGTTGAAGATGCCCTGCGGCTGGTATGCGTTCCACGCGCCCTGATTGCCCAACGCGGCTTCGGTAATGGTGTTGGCAAGGCGACCGACTTGAGTACCCACTAAATCCGACTTGGCAAAATTGCCCGCATAGCCCGACGCCACCGTCGACGCCATGTTGGCCGCAAATGACGTACCGGCCTTGGCCCAGTTGTAGTTTTTCTGCAGAGAGCCGTCGTCGTTGAACTGGATGCCGGCACCAACAGCGTTGAATGTTGTCGAAACGGTCGATGCCGGCGTACCGCGAATGCCATAACCTGCATTCATGCCCGCACCGAGCATACCGAACGCGCCTTGCACTAACGCGCTCATGCCGGCACCGCGACTCGGGCCTTTATACGAAATGTTGCCGTTGTTCGGGTCCATCTGAAAACCGCTCATGCCGTAGTTCACCGTCTGCTGCGCGGCGACGCCGGTGATCGCGTTGCCGATTTTGCCGAGTCCGTAATCCAAACCACCCAGAAAGCTGCCGGCAAACGCGCCCGCGCCCTGAATGACTCCCATGACGAGCGTACCCCAGCCGTTGCCGCCCGTCGCGAACGCAGCGCCGGTCTGCGCAATCGTCTGAAAGCCCGCAGTCGCAAGACTCGTCGCGATGCCGCCGCCGGCCTGACGGCGTTGCACGCCGCTTTGCCGGGCGAAACTACAATGGATTTTTCAGTAAAAGTCCACCTCGGAAATTAGGGTGTCTTTATACTTTTCACCGGGATAAACTGAAACTATTTCAAGGCCGATAATGAGCGATTCTGTCAGTCCGGCGCCCATATCATACTCTTCCTGTGAAAATTGCACATTCCAGTTACAACGGCTCAGGGGGATGGGTATGGTTTGGTAGCCATAATGATCTTTTAAGGTTACCGGAATTTTGCACTTGTGCTCTATACTTGAATAGTTTGTCCAGTACTCCACACCAGCAGCCTTCGCGCTCGCGATATGCAGAACCATCTCTTTGACCCGATTATTGTTTTGCCAGATTCTTTTTGATCTTCCAAAGCCGTTGAATATTTTTAATGTTGCGGATTTCCGTTTACCTTTGGAAAAGTATTTAACTGGAATGAGCGCAATTTGACCCACGCCGTCGCCATCGATTGCTTCTGACCAAGCCGTATCTGTCCTTTTATCAAAAAGAGAAGCAACGCAGTACATACAACTCCATGTGAAATTTTCCGGGAAGCGATTTTCTCCCTGGTTTGTCCCCTTCGGCGCTTTTGGTGCAGAACCGTCAGCTTTGAGTGTCGAGCTTGCCCAATTTTCCCAGCTTCCCTCTTTGTGCCACGCGTCATCTTCTGTATAGCTCATCAAATTTTCTAAAGTCGAGGTTGTAAACTGTCTGAGCAGATTTGGATTGCTTTTGCCTGTGCAGGCTTCGGGCGGTTCGGAGGGAAACATGGTGAGCAGGCTCAGTGGAATAATCAGCCAGCGTACCCGCTGTTTTTTGGGGCGTCTGTAAACCATGCGTCTTAGAAGAAAACAAAGCACGTTTGGCAATCAGATTTTCGTTAGGAACGGCAATCGATTTTGTGTCTTATCGAGATTGTCTAAAAAGTCGAAAATTTACTATGTTTTTTCTTCGCCCTTCGCCCGGGTTCAGGGCTATATAAGGCGATACGCTTCTCTTTTTGACGAGTGGAATGCCTTCAGGTCGCCACCTCCGTCCGATCTTATTCATCTTGTTCTCCTTTCCCCTATTAAAGAACCCGGGCTAGCTCGGAATCAATACCGTACTACTATTCTCGATGGGGTTGTCCAATAGGCCGCTTACGCGGCTATTGAACAACCTAAAAGGGCGAAAATTAGCTTATTTTGCGTGCTACGCACGCAAAATAAGCCTTAAATTTACCCTTTTTAGACAGCCCCTCACAGTTCAACTTACGGTGGCCGGCTATGATGTCTTTATACTTAAAAGAGTGTGATCGCCTTGCGGCGTATGACGTAGTCGCAGCCCTGGTAGGGCCTGAGACTACTTTACTACTTTGCCTTTCTTGTTGAAGGTCACCCGGTCACCACACGAGGCTTCGACGGTAAGCCCGGCGGGAGTCTGTTTCACGGTCACCCCACCTGGCATAAATGGTCCGTCGCCCGCAAGTTTGGCGCATGCCTTCTGAATATTTTTGGGCACAATCTTCTTTTTGACTGTTTCGTTGTATGGCGAAAGCACGTTTTCGGTTTCAATCCATGTGCCGTCTTCTTTGAAGCGAGCGGTCAGCGTCTGGTCGGGCGGTGTTTCTTCATCAGGATTTCCCCCTATCTTCAGCTCGGCAACGAACTCGCCCGCGGCGTTCTTGCTCCACGTCGTGTTCTTGTTCTTCAGCACCGCTGCCTTTTTGTTGCGCGCGGCGACGACTTTTTTCGGTACGTCTTTCTCTGCGATCTTGGCATCCTGCGCGTATAGCGAGGCCAGCATCAGGCCCATGAGTGAAATTGTGAGTTTTTTCATTCGTCCTCCAGTTTTTTCTGTTTGTTGGGTGGTATCAATCAGCAAAATATTTGACGTATCAAGGGGGGATATCCGGCCGCTAATTTTTTGGGATATGGGTAGGCCGAGACCCGTACCTCCATATTGTTCAGCCGTGATTTCGCTGGCCTGTTCGTATTCTTCGAAGATTGCTTCTAACAGGGTGTTGAAAAATGCCGTGCGCACCGCAGACGCTCGCCGAGTCGAGTCAGCGACCGGGGTTGCCCTTAGCAACCCCTCGCAAAACGGCCATAAATGGCCTGTCTACGGCTGTGCTCGGCTCAACACCCTGCTATATGGGCTGTTTTTCAACAGTCTGTTAGTGTTAAGTCTCGGCGTGCAGGTCTTTTACCAGGTGCAACGTGCAGACTTTGACGGTGATATTGTAAAATAGCTATTTTCGCGTGACGTCACCAACGCGTTTGCAAACGATGCTTCATGAAAAAATTGACTGTTATTGGCCTTCTCTGTGCTGTGGGTGCAATGGTTTTGAGTCTTTATGTCGCTTTTGGACTCGTACCCAAAGCGAAAGGGGCACTAAATGCTAATCAGGCGCTATATAGTTTGAAACTAGACCTTGAAAACAGCCCCGCCGCCGCGACGGCAAACGTGCAAGCGAAAATTGCCAATATCAAGAAAGAGAGCGACAAGATCATGGACGCAGCAAATAAGTATAGAAATGCAAGAGATATTTCTGTGTTTCTGGTCTTCGCCTTAGCGGGCATTGCTTGTATCTTGGGTACTATTGCCATCTTAAAGAAGCAAAAGCTCGGGTTTGTTGTGGATGCCTTGGGGACTGCCGCGTTTCTTTTAACGGCTGCAACCGCAACCCACATGTTTTCTTAAACAACGAGCAAACTACATTCTCGGATCTGTCTCATGGGCGTCATCGCGATAACATTGCACGCCTGCCGCTGCACAACATAGATAAGAATGCTTCCAGAATTTTGCGACCAGCCGTATGGGAAGCAAAACATGGTGTCTTGTTCTCTGAAGTTCGCAAAAGGTCCTGTTATCAAGATAGAGCGATACTTGTGGCACACACGTATACTATAACATATGCGTCGTATTGTCAAGTTTCTTTTGGTAAAGTTCTTTTTAGAATTTATAAAAATCTAACTATGCGCAGAACCACTGCCCCCACACTTTTAGCAAACTAGCAATTTTTTAGACAGACCCGTCATGAATTTAGATTATGTCACATTAGGGGATAACTACCTCTTATTATGTCACATTAGGGGATAACTACCTCTTATTATGTCACATTAAAGGATAACTATCCCCGCGAGTGATTTAAGTAAAAAAATCACGATTTTTTCAAAAAAGTGAGAAATTTTGAAAAAATACTGTCTTTTACGCGTTAATAAATCTGCGCCTGTAAATATTGATAAGTATTCCCAAGCAGATATAGCACAAAAGCATGTGGGAGCCACCATAACTTACAAAACTCAAAGGAATTCCTGTTACTGGTAGTAGCCCTAACGAAATCCCAATGTTGATAAAGACGTGCAAAAAGAAGATAAGTGCAATTCCTGAAGCAAGCATCGCCCCAAAATCATCTTTTGAAGTTACAGCTATGTTGATAGCGCGTAAAACTAAACCAAAAAGCAGCAAGAGCAAAAGCCCCGCGCCCCAAAAACCTAACTGTTCGCCGACGACAGAAAAAATAAAATCGTTATACCATTCTGGCAAGAAAGGGGTTTCTCCTTTTGACATATCACCTTGGAACAAACCTTTGCCAGCGAATTTTCCAGAGCCAACAGTAATTAGCGAATGGCGCAATTGGTACCCTGCTCCCTTTTGGAATTTATCGGGGTTTACAAATGAAACGATGCGGATTACCTGGTGCGGCTTAAAATTCACGAATTTGTTAAATGTAAACCCAAGCCCAAACGCAAGCCCAATAATAAGCGCAATATTACCCACCCGTTTCATCCAACGCGAACCAGTCATAAAATTTCCCAAAAAACCCAACCCATAAAAAAATATACCTGTAAGCCCGATGGAAATCATAACGGTTGAGTTTCGTAGCATATCGCGCAAAAAGTTGGGAGAATTTTTTTCAATATCCGCTGCTGTTTGCCAAAATACACGCAGATTGTCTCCTTGCGATAGTGTTTCTTTTGCCCATGCTACAAGAGTTTTATCTTGGACTAATCGCGTTTGGTAAGAAATATTTTCCGCAACTTCCCAAACTTCAAAGCTTAAAATCCGCACAGCATCTGCTAAACGAAAATGCGTGTCGCGCAAAGCGTTATAGATGTCGTCGACAATGATATACCTTTCATATTCAAGAAACATCGGCGTGAAAACGGCGACAAAGCTAATGATAGCAAATCCAAAAAGCACCGCTGTATTAGCGCCACCAATAAAAAGCATACTAAAGAGGATAGACATAAACATCACAGCCCCACCCAAATCGGGTTGGGCTGCAATGAGCAGGCTTGGGATTGCTACTAAAATCGTAGGAAGAATTAATTCTTTAAGCTTTCCAATTTCTGATTCACGAAGGACAAGGTACTTACTCAAAACAATAACCATAACAAGTTTCATAAATTCTGCTGGTTGCAAACCAAACCCACCGATACGAATCCACGAACGAGCGCCTTTAACTTGTTTTCCAATAAAGGGAACCAGCACAAGGATTAAAACTAAAAGACCAACTGCATAAATGATGGGAGCATACGATCCCAAAAGCTGGTAATTGATATTTGCAAAAACGAGCATCACTACAACACATAAAACAAGTAGATAAATTTTGCGTACTGCGAGGTCTTCCCCAGTAACCCCCCCACCATAGAGAACAATTACCCCAATGAGCGTTGCACCTACAGCAAGAAGAATAGAAACCCAATCGAGGCGGCTAAATCGTTCCATACTTAATTCCCCATTCCCGTTTTTAGTTTTTGCGAATACTTTACAAACACGTCGCGTGCAATAGGCGCGGCACCGACAGCTCCGCCTATGCCGTGTTCAACGATTACACCCACAACGATAACTTCGCGGGGATTTCCATCAAACGGGCCATAGCCAACAAACCAACCGTGCTGTGATGCTTTGTCGGCAGGCGCCCCCGAGCGTGTTTGGACAGTACCCGTTTTTCCTGCAATGGGAACTATACCTGGAACGCGAAACACCGACGCTGCTGTACCACGCGTGATTACCGCACGCAACCCCTCCCGAACGGTTTGTACAGCTGATTTTGATAAAGGAATTTGGTCTTGAATTTCTGGTTTTACTTCAAATTTAATTTGGTCATTTTCTGCAAACCGAATTTGGCGGATTAAATGCGGTTTATAAAGTGCGCCACCTGTGGCTATTGCAGAATAAAACCCAACCATGCCGATAAGAGTAGTTTCTATAAAGCCTTGCCCAATAGAAAGGTTTACTGTATCGCCATCGAACCAGCGCATGTTAAAGGTTTTCTCTTTCCATGCGTTATCGGGTATAAACCCTGAAATTTCATTCGGTAAATCAATTTTTGATTTTTCACCCAAATGGAAGTAACGCGAATACTTAATCATAGGTTCTGCACCCATTCGGTAACCCGCTTCGTAAAAATAAACCGAGCAACTTTGTGCTATGGCCCCTATAAGGTCGTTATCGCCGTGTTTTCCCCAGTCGCCCCATGTTGTATCCGCAGCGCCTTTATAACTACTCTTTAACGTAAAAGTTTTATTACAATAGTAATGGTCGCTTTTATCAAGTCTTTTTTCTTCAAGTCCAGCAAGCGCAACCAACGGTTTGTAGGTTGATGCGGGGGGATACTTTGTTGAAATTGCACGGTTAAGCTCAGCGCTTTCGGCGCGCATTTTTTGGATTAATTGAGTACGATTAGGGTTATCTAAAGCTATAAGAATATTAGGATCGAAATCGGGCTTTGAAGCAATTGCTAAAATCTCTCCCGAAAAAGGTTTAATCGCGACAACAGCCCCTGTTTTATCTCCCAAGGCTTTTGATGCAGCAATTTGAAGATCTGCATCAACCGTAAGAATAAGGTTGTTTCCCGGAACAAAGTCACGAAAAACTTTTTGCTCTTCTACGTCACCCGTTGCAGATTTTATTTGTACTATTTCACCATCGTCGCCGCGTAAGATAGTATCGTATTGCGCTTCAAGACCGTTTTTTCCCGTGTACTGGTAGCTGCGTATGCCTGCTGCTACTTCGCGTTGGTTTGGTAGACCAATGTAACCTGTAAGGTGTGCTGCCGCAGCGCCTAAATTGTAGTGCCTGCGCGAAGTGGGACGAATAATAAACTTTGAAAAAGTAATATAATAATCAGCGATAATTGTCGTCTGTTCGGGCTTTAAATTTTCGATAAGGACAATCTCTTCATGGGTCTTGTATTTATTGTCTGCAACCTTTGCAGTAAGAGTTCCTTCAGGATAACGCAACAAACGTTCAAGTTTCGTTACAAGCTCTTTAAGTTCTTTTTTCTTTGGAAAATGCGCAGGGATAACGCTCAACGAAACCGCCGATGAATTGGAGACGATATACGTTGCTTTCTCGCGGCTTGTATAATCGCGTGCGAACATTTCTCCTCGTGGGGCGCTTAAAGCGACAACACGCCTTATTACACGCTGCGATTTTTCAAAAAACTCATCCCCACGGATAAGCTGCAAGTCTGCAATACGTATAAAAAGTATAGCAAGTATCGCGAGAACAAATACGGTTAGTCCTGTTACACGCCTATCTAACCTTTGGCGCAATTGAAATTGTTGTATCGATTGCGCCATACTAATTATCGACCCATACGGCGGATAACACCTTGTGTCTCTGTTTTTTCAACAGTGGGGAACGCCCAACGCAACAGGCGAAACCATACAATGGAAAGTACTGCGGTAAATAGCGCTTCGGGGATTACGATTGTAATAAGCGCAGAGGCGTGTGTGCTTGAATGAAAAATTGCAACGGTAAAAAACATAATTATGCCTTTCGCAAAAGACGCAAGAAAAACAATAACCGCAACAAGCGATGTCGCTTCTTTATTTATGTTATGCGCTATTTTACCAGTTACAAACCCAACGATTGTTTTTGCTAAAGCTGATGTACCAATATAGTACCGCACATCTTGCTGGACTAAATTGGTATACCCGCCCAAATTGATATCTTGCAAAATTCCACCAAAAAAGCCAATCCACACAGCAGCAAATGCGCCACGGTAAAGCGCAAAATATACAGTGAGGATTAAAATGAAATCGGGTTTAATTGAGCCTAAAGCAAAAAAATCGACGCTTGTTTGTAAAAAGTACGAAACAAAAATTGCAATCGCTATAACAACTTTCTCGAGAATCATGGCGCCGTATCCTCGTCATCTGTTTCGTTAGGTTGTGTTGTGTTTGGCTTTTGTTTTTCCACTTTTTCTGTTTTATCTGCTTTTTCTGGCGGCGGAAGTTTTGGCTCTTCCACGGTTTCTGGTTTTAAAGGGAGAAAGCCCAACGCCTCGGTTTCTACTTTTTTCTGGATAACAATTACGAAATCAAGTTTTTTAAAATCAATAGCGGGAATAACTTCTGCTTTTTGAAAACTCCCCAAACGTTCTATTTTTTTCCCAATGGTTCCTACCGGTAGCCCGCGAGGAAAAATGCCATCCCCACCAGAGGTGACAAGCTCGTCGCCTGCCGACACAAAAACCCCTAAGCTCAAATAATCAATAAGGGGTAAATCTTGTAGCGGGCTTTGGCCGTTAAGGAGCGCCCAATGCCCTGTGCGTTTTACCGTAACGCCGATACGGGAAAATTGGTCGGTTAGCGGAAGAATACGGGCAGAGTGCGGATTTACTTGGATGACTTTGCCCACGACGCCTACAATTAGCGTTGAATCTGTTTTTCCATTTGCGTCACGGTTTACAACGGGTTGTAAAGCAACAACAGGCATGTATGTTGCTATGCCATCTGCGCTACCTTTGTTGATAATAATCGTTCTAAACCAATTGTCGGGGTCTTGCGAAATAACTTCTGCTTGCAATACCGGATACGTTGAGATAGGCGGTAGTTGTAAAAATTGCCGTAGCTTATTATTTTCTTCGCGGAGCCGCACAAGCTCAACTTGCATATCGAGATTCTGTTTTACTTTCTCGCGCAGAGCGTCGCGTTCGGTGCGTAAATTTTCGTACGTACCGTAACTATCGACAAAGCGAGAAATTCCTTTGCCGAAAGACGAAAAAGTCGTAGAAAAAAAATCTAACGTGCGGCTGGCGCTATTTAACGTGTGCGAAAAAAAATTTGATTTCCAAATAAGGCAACTTAAAGAAAACACAACCGTAAAAAAAAGAGAAGAGGCTGCTTTGTAACGGTAGATTAAATCTGCAAGCATGTCATTTTACGTGGGCGATACTACGTTATCTGAAATTAAATAAGTAACGCAGATTATCTGCCTTAAAATTATGTCTCATTATTTAAGACGTTCCGTCAATTGTGTTTTTATGTTTATATGTAACCCACCAAGCAAACGCTTGAAAAGTTATGTCACATCTAAGAATTGTCACACGCGCTTACGATGTCAGTAGCAATTAACACAGCAGACAGCTCATTTTCTACTGAAGCACTCCAGCGAGAAATACAGAGCTTGCGAACTCAAGTCGCTGTGCTCACAGAGCAACTGGCGAGTCTTAAAAAGAAATTCTTTGGTCGTTCTTCTGAAAAGCAAGTCGATGTTCTTACTCAAACTTTTTTTTTAACCTGTTCGATTCTATCGTACCAGAGCAAACGGAAACTCCCGTTGAAGTAATCACAGTACCAGCGCACACCCGCAAACGCGGTGGCCGTAAGAAATTATCTGATGCCCTGCCGCGTGTAGAGCGCAGACTGGAGTTGAGTGACGAAGAAAAATTATGCAAGACTTGCGGCACGATGATGGAAGTCATCGGTGAAGATATTTCAGAGCGTGGTGAAATTATTTCCCCGAGAATATTTGTCGAAAAAATAATTAGGCCGCGTTGTGTGTGCCGTGCTTGCAATTCAGCACCCGTCGCAAAACAGCTACCGCAAAGCACTCGACGACATCGTACTACACAAACCATTCGACCGTGCGCTCATCGGCGAACTCGACAAAGTGGCGTCGCGCAAATACTTCTCGGGATTTTTAACGCGTGGCCGCGAAGAGACGCTCCCCGAGGAAGAACGCGATTTTCAAAATTATGACGGCAACACCCGCTACCAATCGCATTATTATGCAGGTTGCGTGAAACGCCAAGACGCCGATGGCGTTGCGTGGTTTGAATTGAAAACTCGTGTGGAAGAGGGCGACTCTCTTGAAGTGTTTTTTCCAGGACAGTTCGATTCGCGTTGGTTTACCGCAGGTCAGTTAATGCGCGGCGGCACGATGCACTCGGTTTTAAGCGGCGGTATCGGCGAGGTGGGTATGTATATCCCGTTTGCGGTGCCAGAGCATGCGTTCTTGGCGAGACAAATAAAGCATTAAGAGTATATTTTTTTGATTGTAGCCGTAGCGTTGAATTGTAGCCGTACGAGATTGTGGCTAAAACCGTCGAACTTTCCGTCATTTTGCCGACTTACAACGAAGCGGAAAATATCCACATACTGATTCCACTTTTACAAAAAGTACTCACAAAATATAATTATGAAATTTTAGTGATGGACGACAACTCTCCCGACGGTACGTACCGTATTGTTGAAAAGCTGGCGCGGCAAGACAACCGTATCCGCTGCGTGCGCCGTATGACGAATCGTGGACTTTCGCAGGCGGTAGTCGAGGGCTTCTCCGTCGCGCAGGGGGATGCGATGCTGGTGATGGACGCCGACATGCAACACGACGAAGCAGTCATACCGCAGTTTATAGAACGCTTTCGTGCGGGCGCCGATTTGGTCGTCGGCACGCGCAAAGCGCACGGCGGCCAAATTGAAAACTGGTCGCCCATGCGGCGGTTTATTTCATGGGGAGCGACCAAGATGGCGCACTTTTTTTTACCGCAAAATTCGAGCGACCCGATGAGCGGTTTTTTTGCAGTATCCAAAAATTTCTACAACAGCATCGCAACGGAAATTAACCCGCGCGGTTTTAAGATTCTTCTCGAAATTTTAGCGCACTCACACGGTGCCAATATGCAAGAGGTGGGTTATAGTTTTCGCCCCCGCCAATTCGGCGAAAGCAAGTTGAGCGTTTCGGTGGCGTTTACGTATCTCGTTGCGTTATACGACCTCAAGTTTGGTCGGCTGATTCCTGTGCGTTTCATCAAGTACGCATTGGTGGGCGCGTCGGGCGTTGTGGTGAATCAACTCGTGCTCTTTCTTTCGCGTAGTGGGTTCAAACTTTCTGATGCGATTGCGTTGGGTGTTGCGATTGAAATTTCCATTTTATGGAATTTCGTCATGAATAATTATTTTACCTTCAAAGATAAAAGCCTCACTGGGGCTGCCAATTTACTATGGGGATTTCTTAAATTCAATTTTGTTTGCTTGGGTGGGGCTTTTATCAACTATTCTATCACGATGAGTCTTGTGGCAAGTTTTATGCCCAACATCTACTTAGCCAATTTAGTGGGTATCGGCGTTTCGACAATTTGGAACTACTTCATCAACCTGCAAATCACTTGGAAGCGCGAGTTAGATTAGGGGGAGCAATAATAGAGTACCGTCGTGTCGCGCCGTGCGTTGAATTTGGGGTTAGCGTAAATAACCAGTTTTTCTTGCCACGAAGGCTCAAAATGCTGCTCGATAGTGCAAGTTTTACCGCTTTCTTTTAGCATGATGAGCTCGCTTTGTGCAAATTCACCTAAAGAAAGAATATAAAAAGGCTGTTGCAGCGTGGTGTCAACCTGTGCCTTTAGCGTGGGTAGTGTCTCGACGCTTGCGGGGTGAGGCATGGCAAACGACATATACGCTTGCCGCCAAAAATCGATACGGTATAAAATTACTTTTTGATTGTGAGGTTTGTGCGCCAAATAAGCCGCGGCGTCGATGGTGTTGAGTTGGCTGCGGCTGAGCGTTACCGGTAAAAGTATAAGCAAGTTGAGTACGATAAAGCCCCGCCATGCGTAGCGGACAATACGCGTTTCGCGTAACGCGAATAACCCATGGAGAGTCAGCAGAAAAAAGAACGGCAACACCGGCAGCATGAAGCGTTCAAGCTTGTTGCCGATAAAGCTGTGTAGTGCGATAAACACGACAAGATTGATGGCTAAAAACAAATTTTTCCTGAACGCGGCGAAGAACGGGTACAGAAGCACCAGAGAAAACGGCGGAATAAAAACGGCGGCGAGAAGGGTGATGTATGTGTGCCAAGGGGCAGAGCCGTAACTGGTGCTGGCAATATTACCTTCGTAGTTAATGCGGATATATTCCAACGGTGTGCTCAAAATTGCACGTCCTTCCATTAAATCCAAAGAAACCAAAAAGAACAATGCGAGTAATCCACCGGTTATATAACCTAAAAGGTGTTTGGATGTAATTTGCTTTTTGAAAACATAGACGGCGAAGATAAAAAAAGCGGTGAGCGCGAGAATGCCGACTTGAAAACGAAAAACAACGGTGAGTCCCAAAAAAGCACCGCCTAAAAGAAAGTCGCGCGCACGCGCATTTTTTTTCAAAAGAAACCACAGTGCCAGCGGCACGGTCGTGAGGGTTAGACTTTCTTGAAACGCGCGCGTCGAAAAAAACGGTAAAATAAAGTGCGCTGCATAGAGCCAACCTGCGGGTTTTGCCATATTATTCTTTTCATCGCCGATTTCGCCGCCTAAACGGTAGAATGCCCAAATACCCAGCAAAGAAAAACATCCCAAAATGAACAATCCCCATGAGACGAGAAATGGCGTACTTGTTATCCCAAAAATTTTTAAGGGTTGAATAAATATGTAAAACACTTTGGGTAGAAAAGCCAACCGATACGCCTCGGTCTGAATGGGAGCGCCGGTTTGGTAGTGTGCGAGCGCGGGTTCTATGACGTTTGCATAATCGTCTTCGGCGGTGGGCGTGTAGTTATAGAACGCTGCCGCCGTGCGCAAAAGAAAGCCTGCCAACAAAATGACGGCGAGGGGGTGTTTGTTATAAAAATTTTTCATCTTAAAACCATCTTAAAAGTCCATACGGTAGTGAATCCAACCGGCGGTACCTGCGGCGACGAAGTTGGCCAAGTTGCCAGCAATCCATGGTGGCAACGTGCCGCTCTCGCCGAAAGCGGTGCCGAAGTACATCAAGAAAAAATAGAAAAGGGTAAAAAGCATCGAAGCAGCAATACTCGTTGCGGCACTCGCTTTTTTGAGCTTACCGCCAATCATGCCGCCCAAGAACACGATGAATATGCAAATAAGCGGATAGCCGCCGTGCCAAAAGACTTCGGTGAGAAATTCACGATACGAGCCGCCGAGTTCTTTTCGGTTGCTATAAAGTTGGTATGCTTCAAAAATAGAACGCTCGTCCGGGTCGGTTTCAATATAAAAGTTACGAAACGACTTTAAGGTTTCGGGCAATTCGATTTGTTGCGTATCGAAAGTTTCCAAACCAACGTACGCGCCTTGTTCGTTGAAAAGTGTGATTTCTACGTTTTTAAGCGTCCACAAATGACTGCTTTCAGAAGGAACACTCGCCATGTCGGCAGAAACGATGCGGGCGATTGTACCTTGGGACGACATTTCAACTAAGTGAAAACCGGTGAGTCGATTTTCATACCATATACCTGTACCAATCGTGTAGTAACGATTTGCAAAGCGAAGAGTTAAATCACCATTCTTGTCCGATTTTTTAAGTCGCGCATCCGCCCCCCTGTTACGCAGCACATAGCTAATATCGACCGCCTTATAGGATGCGGGATACGCCACGTACTCGTTAAACAAAAAAAACGCGACCGAAAGAAAAATAGAAAAAATAAACATCGGGCGTAAAATGCGTTTGAACGAACGCCCCGCTGTCATGATGACAGTGAGCTCAAAATGGCGGTTGAACTGCGCGACGCTAAACGCAATAGCGAACATGAGCGCGGGCGGCACGATGAATGTCACAAACGACGGACTCACCACGATGTAGTATTTCACCAAAAGCCACGTGCCGTGCTTGTTGTCGGTGAACATCTTGAGCGAGTCGATAATTTTGACAATGATTGCAAGGCCGAATAAAAGAAGTAGGGTGCCTAAGAACGTTTTGAGAAATGATTTGAAAATATAACGATCGAGAATATCCATCTTAATACTGCAACTGCATACCGATGTGGAATGAACTCACCGTGCGCCCCGTTGCGCCGAGAGTGTAACTGCTTCCTTTGGTTGCTAAATCACCGTAACGGCCATACAAAGAAAAGCGGGCGTTGTGTCCTTGTATCACATAATTAAAACCATATTCTGCCTCGTAACGCCATGCGCTGTAATAGGGATTCACTCGTGTGTAGCGTGCATACGGCTGCACTTTACCCACGCCGATTTCATACGGGATTAAATAAAAAAGCGACGCACTCCACGAATCACCATTGAAGATACAAAAACAATCTGCCGCTGTTGTTGCCGTTTTCCCATACTCTGCCCAAAAACGTTTGAACTCCCCCACTAAAGTAAGAACGCCTGCGTTCTGCGGCATGAGCAGTTCCAAAAGTAGATCTGCCGTTGTACCGGTAAAGTCGGCTTTGCCGGTTGTTGCAGAGCCCGCAGCGTCTTTGTTGTGTTGGACGCTCGCTCCCAGTGCCAAAAGATTACCCGCTTCACCGTAATAGGTTTTCGCAGCGTAGTACCCCGGGCTTTTTTCATCGTTCAGAAAATTGATTTGTAAGCGGCCGGTGTACATCAGGTTGTTGGCTTGGTTGGGCCCGTTGCGCTGGCCTTGTGAGATGCTCGCTGCATAAAGTAGATGAAGCCCTAAAGGATGCACTTTCCCCCACAGCGTTGTACCGTTGTCGCGGCCATAGAGCCCCGCACCGCCGCCGGTTGCGCTGTCGCCGTTGAAATTACTGCTCATGTCGGCAGGGTAAAGCGGCGTGCGGAATGCATCGAACGTCGCGCTATAAAAAGGACCCGAAAGCTCGCCGCGCTCACTCGGCAAGAGCAGACGGCCAAACCAAAGGTTCAACGATTCGGTGAACTCAAATTTACCAATCGCGTCGAGGAGCACAAGCGATGAATTGCCCGCCATGTTTTGTGTACCGTTTTGAAACGTACCGCCGCCCGCTGCCGTGGCGCAGTTGACGCAATCGGTGTTGAGCTCGGCCTTGATGTACTTATGGAATTGTGCGTTCATATAAAGGCGTACGTTGTTGATTGTAAACTCTTTGCTGTAGTTTTTGCCATTTGCCGCCGCGTCTTCTTGCGCGTTAAAACTGGCACGTATCCCGGCTCCCAATGAAAGCCAATGTTCCTCGTCGGTTTTCACCACCGCCGCTGCAGTCAGGTTTGCAGTGAAGATAAAGAACAAAAAAAGTGGGATGGATACTGAAAATGGTTGAAATTTTTTATGTTTGAGAGAGAGCATAGTTATCCCGTTGGGTAGAATAGAGTCTGTTTGGCAACGGTAAATCTGGGTATTTAACTATCCCCGAAATTCCGTATTATGTCGCATTAGGGGGTAACTATCCCCGTTTTTCCGAATTATGTCACATCAGGGGGTAACTATCCCCATTTTTCCGAATTATGTCGCATCAGGGGATAACTATCCCCATTTTCGGGATTATGTCGCATCAGGGGGTAACTATCCACCATGAGTTCTAAGGGGTTATCGTGTACACACCGGTGCTCAGCGGCGAGTCGTTGCTGAGTAGCTTGCAGCCGACCGCTTTGAGCGTTTTAGTATTTGAAATTGAAACCGACCCTGACTTCGTCCCGTTGCCGCAAAGTCCGAAAGATAAAAGGTGTACGTGCAGGGCGGCAGTGTAAAAACCGGCGTCGCCACGGTGCCTGCCGAAAGCGTGGTTGCTGAAATCTCGGTACCGGCCGTACCCACATTACCCGCTTCGTCTCTTGCGCTTACGGTGTAATAATACGTCGTGAGCGTACTTAAGCCGTAATCGTTGTACTGGGTTGCGCCGCTGGGCGTTGTTGCGGTTACCGAAAACGTAGAGCAACCACCTGCTGTTGTGCTGCGGCAAATTTCATACACCAGAGCGGCAGGCACACTCACGTTGTCGGTTGCCGCTGGCCACGTTAGGCGAATTTCAGAAGTACTCATGGGCGTGAGGGTAACGCTCGCGGGTGTCGAAGGCGGTACGGTGTCGATGGTATATGCGTTTGAAACAGATGCCGAGTCGGTATATCCCCCTAAACAGGCGATCGTCCGAATGGTTTGCGTCGTCGATACGGTAATGGGTGTACCCGTATAAACCATACCCGAATCGCAAGTACCCGTAGCACAAGTCGGCGGTGCGCTGTCGATTGTGTAGCAAATATTTGCGCCCGGTGTCGTCGAGGTTATATTAACGTTTTGCCCTCCTCCAAAGACGCCGCCTACGGTGTTCATTATCCACAGGCGAATATAAGCAATAATGTGATGCAATTCCATGAAAAGTATGGAGAGAAAATTGTTGCCCTGCTCGAAAAACAAATTACGCAAGGCTCAATCCTTCATATTGATGAAACAACGATGCAGGTGATGCGCGAAGAAAATCGGAAGAACACGACCAAGTCGTATGCATGGACTTTCTCCGGCGGCAACGCGGTGTTGTTTACATATCGTCCGACGCGCGAAGCTAAATTCATTTATGACATACTCGAAAATTATCGCGGTGCCGAAGCGGCATGTATGTTTTATTCGCTCGTTGAAACAGCCAAGGTCAACGGCCATGATCCGTTTGCGTATTTGGTCAACCTTTTCAAGGCACTACCATACGCCGAAAACGATGGGGATATTGAGCGTCTTATGCCGTACAACCAGCGGCCTTAGCAGCGTTTGCTTGGTGGGTTACGTTTATATAGCTATGGAATTTGAGCGCTCAATCGCCAATAATCGGTTTTTTGTACGAATAAAGCCCGTGCACTCCCCCCTGTGCCTGTGCTGCAAGGGAACGCGGTTCAAACCGGAGTTTTTCTGAATAGAGTGCTTGGTGGAGTGCAGGTATATCGCGGCAACCCATGTCTTGTAAAGCGTGGCGCACGCCTTGCATTAGGTACGGGATAAACTCCAACAAGCTTCCTTTGTCAACCACCGCACCAGAGACTCCTTGCGCAACACGTATTTTTTGGTCTTCGGCATTGTAGCGTTTTGCGCCGCCTCCCGAACCTTCCATTGCCTCAATGGACGCCATTCCACGGAATTTTTTGAGCCGTACCCCATTTTCGTAAAAGTAATCGCCGGGGGCTTCTTTACTGCCCGCAAAAAGCGATCCGCACATTACAGAACTTGCACCCACAGCAAGCGCCTTTGCAATATCGCCTATGTTAACAATTCCCCCGTCGGCAATTACTGGGATTTTATACTTACGCGCCATAAGCGCTGTATAGTAAACCGCTGTCGCTTGTGCACGCCCACACGCCATAGTGTCCTGTGTAATGCAAATAGAGCCAGGGCCCATACCAATGCGGAGTGCATCCGCGCCTGCCTTAATGAGCGCTTCGCCTTGTTCACGCGTGACAACGTTACCTGCCATGACATCTACATTAGGATACTTTTTCTTAAGTTCTTTGAGTAAATCAATTTGGAACTTGGAATAACCTTGCGCAGAGTCAACAACCAAAATATCAACGCCGCGTGAAACGAGAATCTCGATGCGTTCTCGGTCGTGTGGGTGTGTCGAGACAGCCGCCCCTACGCGTAAACGTTTTTGCTCATCTTTTGTAGAAAATGGGTATTCGTGGTTTTTTTGTAAATCGGTGCGACTCATAAGCGCGACAAGTTTTCCGTCTTTATCGATGATAGGCAATTTGCCTTTTTTAGACTTTCGCAAAATTTCGTTGGCTTCAATTAATGACACGCCTTTCTTTGCCGTCACAAGTTCTGTCGTCATCACTTGCGAAAGTGGTAACTTACGATTTTTTTCAAAATCGATATCGCGGTTTGCAACAATACCAACTACTTTTGTGCGCAAAGTGCCATCTTCGGTAATCGGCACACCATGGAATCCATACCGTTCGGCGATTGCGTCAATATCTGCAATGGTGTTTTGTGGAGACAAAACAATGGGATCGGTGATAAACCCGTTTTCAAAACGCTTTACGCGTTCCACTTGCGCCGCTTGGTCTTCCATCGAAAGGTTGTTATGGATAATGCCGATGCCACCCAAAAGAGCCATTGTAATGGCCATTCGGCTTTCTGTTACGGTATCCATGGGGGAGCTAATTATTGGAAGCTTTGCCTTTACGTTGCGTGTAATGCAGGTTTCAAGACTAACGTCTTGCGGCGCAAAATCAATGTAGCCGGGCAGTACAAGAAAATCTTTGTAAGTTATACCTTGGTCTTTGCTGAAGATTGTTTGTGCGGAAAAGCCATCCATATTTGTGGACGGATTACCAGAAGAGCGATGCGCCATGTGATAAGTTAAGGAAAAAATTGAGTCTGTCAAGCACAATAGGGTTTGTGCGATAATTTAAAATTTTACTATTTGGTAATTTTGCCGCCAAAGCGTACGATAATCCTCTCTAACTCGCGTTCAACTTCGGAACGAAAAAACATGTGCGTAACAGCAACTTTTTCGTTGCTTTTTTTTGCAATAAAAGTTTCACCTTCTTTTGAAATTTGGAATATAAACTCGGTAACTCCCATTTTTTCAAATGTAATTTTTGCAGTTGGTAAATCTAAAGTCATTTTAGCAAATTTGCCCAGTTCGCCTTTGTAAAGCGCACGTTCTATTTTTCGCATAAATTTTTCTGGTGTTTCACCCGTTACGCTAAATGCCTTCATAGCAATGTATATAAGGTTATCTACCAGACGTCAATGGTTAATCAAAATTTACAACTTTCCCAATACTCCAAAAATCATTGACGTACGGCAATAAGAAAGAATGGTAGACTCTTGCGTAATTTAATTGTTAAAGCTACTCTACTAATAGCCATTTTAAGCGTACCGCTTTTTGCACAACGTTTACGTCCCCAGGCGAAAAGAGCGCCTTTAGCAAAACCTGTAGAACAAAAAACACCACTACTTGATGAGCACGGAACAGTCTCTACCCCAGCAAAAGAAGAGACTCCGAAAACTAACGAAGAAATTGTAGATGAAGAAATGGCTGCTGCAGATAAATTAAAAGCAGACCGAGAGAAATCTGCCGAAGACCGTTTACCCTTCGGCCCACCGCAAATTGAGAAACGCGAAAATATTTTTGGCGACAACAAAGCAAAGCGCCGCGTACTCGATAAAATGGAATACCGTATCGGTTTTATTTCCGAAGGCGCTGGATTTAACAACACCGATCTACGCAGGCTTGACGAATCGACAATTGCGACAATCCAAAATACCGACGACAAACAGACTTTTGCCTTTTCACGCTTTTATTTTAACCTGTATTTTCCCTTAACCGAAGACCTTTATTTTCGCGTAGACCTCTTTAAAAACGGCTTTTGGGGAAACCACCAACTTGCAGGCGCTTCTACCAACAATTCGTCATCGTCAACCCCTGTAGGGGCAGATGTTATGAGCTTTGGTGATTTACACCTGAATTACGTTATCTGGAAAAATAACCAAAACGACCTTTCGATAAAAATTGGCCGCCAGTTTTTTGAAATCGGCGGCGAAGTGTACGACTATTTTCTAAAAGATTATCTCGACGCGGTAACGCTCAACTATGCCAATTCTCTTGTTGGTGGTTTTCGCATTTTAGCGTTCGATGCTTTCCAGTTGGGCGCCGACCCAACGCTACATGCAAATTACATACGTTTTTTTTCCCACGATAATTACCGTGTACGCTATTTCGATGGAGACGTGAATGTTTTACGCGCAGGCGTTATCTACGATTCACGCAACTTTTTAAATTGGAAAGGTCCACTTTCGGGGGATGTCCTCCAAAGCAAACTCTACGCATTTGGTGTGCGCTATGGCGCTGTAAGTAAAGGCGGCTCAGACCGATCGAACATGGGAGCATCGGGAAATTTTGCCGATAACGACTTCAACTTTATGTTTGGAACGCGCGTTCTTTTTACTTTACCGCGCAAACGTTATATATTAAAAACATTTGCCGACGCTGCTGTTTCAATGGGGATCGATAGACGCCTTCCGACAGCGGGTGGCGAAAGCCAAGACGTCGACACAAATGGATTTGGCTTTGGCGGTGGTGCAAGCTTTGAGCTTCCACGTATTATTTCCATTCTCGATTTAGATGCAAACGCCGATGGATTTTATGCTGCGGGTGGAAAATACGACGCCAACGGAATACAAACCTCACACGGGTTTACAAGTTTTAAAGGAAGCCGTGTCGGCGGACTTATTATGAGCCGCTATTATGGGTTTCGCCCTTCAAGTTACACGGACGCTGGCGGCTTCTCCGATTATCCACACGACTACGAACGTAAAGCAGGTACGGCGTTTGGGCATATTGGCTTTGGTACAACGCTTTGGCAAAGATTGCGCTTTGGACTCGATTATTGGATTGCTTTCGATACAGGTTCAAGCGAGCGTATAAAAACAATGGGAACCGATCCCATTACAAACGTCGTTATTAAAGCACAGGAGAGGTTAGGGAAAATGGTTGGGCAAGAGATCAACTTTTCAACCGATTTAGCGGTAAACCAATTCTGGACGCTTTACTTTAAAGCCGGAATTTTTCTCCCTGGTACTTTTTACTCCACGCCTGGAATTGTTACCGATACGCCGTACGGCACCGATAACGCAATGGGCGTACAGCTTGGTTCAAAGTTGGTGTTTTAAAGAAGAGATTCTATTTCGCTGCGTTTATAATAGAATTTTTTTCCACAGTACCCGCACTTCACTTCAATTTGCAAAAGGTCTCCAAAGACGCTTTCCATATCTTTACGGGCAAGCTCTAGAATGCGTTCTAAATACCCCTCGCGGTGGCATGAACAACGGTATACAAGCGGTGTTTCGGAGGATTGTATCCATTGTTCTCCGGGGTAAATATCGTCTAAAAGGTCCATGACATCTTTGGGAGGCTCGTCATTTTTTTCAGTGCCGTCGAAGTATTGGGTTAGTGTCGAAAGCCTTTCGAGATTGTCGGTAATAATAAATTTTTTCTCTTCGGATACATCGGGCAAAGCTTCGATAAGAAGACCAAAACACCTTTCAGCAAAGAGCGCCCCTTTTGTGTCACGGTTTAATTTCATTCCTGTGAGCATGAGCGTTGCAATCTGTTCGCTTTCATGCAAGTATTGTTGTGTTAAATTAGGGATTGAACTTACGCGGCTTTGTATGGTGCCACGAACAGGTTCATCCATGTCGTAGTAGCGTTTGGTAACGTGGAAGAGTGCGCCTTTGATATCGCCGTCGATTTCTTTTGTACTTTGTATTTGTGTCAGCGCGTTATTTATTTGGCATGCTGCGCGAAAACTACCCTGGGGCTGCGCTTCAACAACCATTTTTTGAAAGTATATACTGGTTGAAATATCGACTGCTGTATCGCGCACATTATGGAAAAGGCCAGTAAGTAAGTTTGTACACACGACAAGCTCGCTAAAATGGTAAAGCGCGTTTTCGTGGAGTGCAACTTGCTCCCTAGCTGTATTAATTGCCGACGCGGCGCTCACAAACACAGCGCGAAAATCAGCAGCGCGTGTATGGAATGCCATCCGAAGCGATTGGTTGTCATCTTTCATCGCGTCCGCGGAAGAAAACGCGTAGGCGTCAGTGTGGAAACCACATTTTCGTCCACAATTTTTGTACCAACAAGATGCGATGCAACACAATTTGCTATATATGGCGCAAGCGTAAGTGCATGGTACCCCATTGCAGTGAACAAAAAATGCAAATGGTTTTGAACAGCAAAACGGGCAAACGATTCACGCATAAATTTTTCTCGAAACTCATCGTAATTCTTGTCCAAGGTTTGGACTTTGAACCCGATTAAAGGCAGCCTGTCTCGGCTTGCTAACCTTGTTCCTGTAAAATGTACACACCGTACATTAGGGAAAGCTTCCCTAACTTTAGAAGAAAAGATAGTCGTGTCCTTTTTTTCTGGGTACACGATAGCGGCACGAGAACGGAAGCAAAAATAATTTTTTTCTTCCATGTTTGTGCCGGCAACTTCTTTTTCTTTAGGTAAACGCGATAAATATAGTTCGTGTCCGTCTATACTTTGCGTAAAATTAGAAAGTTCTTTTTGTAGCGTTATACCACGTGCGTCAAATAAAAAGTCTGAACCTTCGATAAATTTTTCCTCTACAAAAATTACGCCAAGCCGGTGTAAATCCGCCTTGAGAAAACGAAGATACAAACGCGTGTTTACTACAAACCACAGCGATTCTTTTTCTCCATGGCTTTCAACTCCCGCCCACGTACGCGAAGAATACCATTTGCGTGAAAAAGGTAAAGCGTATTGGAGCAAAGTATTCGATTCTTCTTTACGGTGGCATGCACGCATCAAGGGAATTCGAACGCCGCCAATAGGCCGCGGATCGTATAACGTAACGCGCACACCCACCGAAACTAAAGCATGCGCCAAGTGCATCCCCGAAATACCTGCACCCGCAATTACAACCTGCGAACCACGCGCAAGAATACCAAATTGGTCGCGCCAAAGTTTAAGGAATAATTCACGCGGCTTCATAAACTATACAGGTCTTTTGCCAACAAGCATGTCGCGTTTAGTACCAAAGCCTTTCACTTTTTGTACCACAAAACCAGCATTTTCCAAATTCCGTTTCACCCACCCTGCAGCAGTATACGTTGAAAAAGTACCGCCGACTTTCGTTAGCCTAAACGCGGATTGAAACAACGTACTACTCCACATCGCTGGATTTTTAGCGGGTGAAAATCCGTCAAAATACCAAATGTCGACCTTGCTTATTTCATTAATGCATTGTGTAGCAAGGTAATCCATAAAATCTATAACGTCACCCTGAAAAAGCTGGCTGCTCTCTTTACTAAGGAGGGAAAATATATGGTTTTGAGAAAGTGCCTCTCTTTGGATAGCTATGGAATTCCATAGCTGGGTGTACATTCCACAGCTTTCCCGCATAAGTCCTGAAAGCCTTGCTATTTCTAAAGGCGTGGGAAAAGCTTCATCCACAGAAAAATAGCGTAAACGCGAAAGTCTATCCACCTTTTGTGCCGCCACAAACGACAGTGCGGCATTTACCCCAAACCCAAACCCTAATTCGGCAATTGTGAGCGCTTGGGTTTTTAAGGAACACAGGCGCTCGCTTAATTGGTTGGCTTTTAAAAAAACATAATCTTTCTCTAAAGTAGGATTTACTGCGCTAAAAAATATATCGTTGTATCGGGACGAAAAAAACAGCGAGGGCACCGGCTACATTTTGGGAATATTGCGCCCGTAAAAAATTTCGTTCATTTCACGCTTTAAGCGTTGTTTAATTTTCTTTTTGTCTCCAGGAGGAAGATCTTTTTTTGCCGAAGCAAAAAGATAATTATCTAAGTCGAATTCTTTAAGGATCATCTTGGTGTGGAAAATATTTTCTTGGTACACATTTATGTCGACCATCTGGTACATATCGCGTAAATCTTCGGAGATAAAGTTTTGGATTGAATTAATTTTATGGTCGATAAAATACTTTTTTCCATCAATATCGCGTGTGAAACCACGCACACGATAATCGCTCATTACAATATCGGGGCTAAACGAATGCAAAAGGTAATTGAGCGCTTTAAGCGGCGAAATTTGCCCGCATGTTGAAACATCGATGTCGGCGCGAAATGTCGATATTCCATGGTCAGGATGGCTTTCGGGGTATGTATGCACTGTAATGTGGCTTTTGTCTAAATGCGCCACAACGGATTCTGATTCAGGGCCAGGCATTTCGCGCGATGGATCTAGCAAGTTGCGTTTCTCGACCTCAACATGGTTTTCTGAAACGAGCATGGTAACCGAAGCGCCTTGTGGGTCGTAGTCTTGCGAAGCAATATTTAATATATTTGCGCCAATAATTTTCGCAACGTTTGTTAAAATTTCAGTGAGGCGTTGCGCATTGTATTCTTCGTCGATATATTCAATATACGCTTGCTGGTTTTTTGCGCTAGCTGCGTAACAAATATCGTACATGTTAAAACTCAGCGTTTTGGTGAGGTTGTTAAACCCGTAGAGCTTGAGCTTCTTTTTAAGTGGCTTAATTTTCATTTTTTTCGGAGTTAAGACGCAATAGGTACAAAAAACAGCGGGTCAATCGTAATGTGGCACACAGGCTCACAGGCTCTCAGGCTGCAAAATAATTGACGGACTGTTCATTTGCAAACACCATGTTCATTAAATTTGTAAGTGTACAATGCTTTCTCTCAAAAAAATTAGCAACAGTTGGCGTCTTCTCGTAAACGCAGGTTCGACTAAATGGACAAGTGCCCAGAATGGTAAATACCACCGGATCGCCAATCGACTTTTGCTTGCTATTGTCTTTATCAACCTATGGCTCAACTTCATCGAAATTATAGCTTTTGTGTGGCTTATGTCACACGATGCAAATACGTACCGTAGGTATCTTGCTGCGTATGCAATACCAAGTCTTGTGCTTTATTTTTTTACCGGAATTACTTTTTACCTAAAAAATCGTACCGGAAACATGAAGTTTGCATTTCTCATTGTTCCGGTAGTAATTGCGTATATTCTTTTTTTAGATATAGCGCTGGGAAAATCTCTAATGATTTACCTTTTCCTATTTGCACTCATCCCCATTCCTCTTTTTATACACGACCCTTCTGAATGGAAAACTGTTGTGTTCCACGAACTTACAATTTTTACGGGTATTTTTCTTTCGTTTTTTCTATCTGAAAAAATAGCACCGCTTTATCCGTTACCAAAAGATTTGGAGAAAATTTTTGTAAGCCTCGCTGTCATGACAGCCGTTTTTGTAATGCTTTTAACGGCGACAATTATGTGGCTACAAAATAGCGCTACGATGCGTAAGCTTGCTATTGAAAAAGATCATGTTGAAGAACTTCTCGAAGAAACAATTCCAAAGTTAGAGCGTGCAGAAGAAAAATACCGCAAACTTGTAGAAGGAACAAACGATATTGTATTTTCTATGAAACCAACGGGCGAATTTATTACTGTAAACAAAGCAATAAAAACACAGTTAGGTTTTACCCCCGAAGAAATTCAAGGTAAAAGTATTTTTCAACTGTTTCCCGATGAAACGCAAACAAAATACGAACTAGAAAGAGAACTCTTACACGAAAATATCCAAGAATTGCTACGCTCAAAACGCCCGATTACCTGCCGCGTTGTCTTTGCAGGAAAATACGCTCGAGAACCTGTTGAATTTTCGTTGCGTTTAGAGCTCGCCGAAAGCGGCTCAGAAACCGAAATTCTTGGCAAGGCAATATCGGTACAAGACGATCTCATTATCAATTTCTTGCGTCGCGAAAGGGGCTCTTATGCAATCGGTAATTTTATTAGCCATGCGGATATACTCAGCCAAAAGCTGACGCGCAATTTAACAAAGGCAATTGACCCCGCCGATGTACAGTCTATTCGTGTAAGTTTACGCGAGATGCTCATCAATGCAATTGAGCACGGCAACCTCGCTGTCACCTTTGAAGAAAAAACAGAAGCGCAAGCATCTGGCGATTATTTGGAGTTCCTTTCAAAACGGCGTAGCGATGAACCGTATACCGCACGCAAAGTACGCATCGACTACCTAATGGATGCAGGCAGGGTTGCATACCGCATTAGCGATGAAGGCGAAGGTTTCGACCATGCTAATTTAAGTATGGACTCTCTTGATACTGCAAATGAAAATTTTCTTGCACACGGCAGAGGGATTAATATGGCGCGGCACATTTTTGATACTGTCCGGTATAACCGTAAAGGAAACGAAGTCGTGTTGATAAAAAACATCCGAGTTACCCAAGATATACAGCCCACCTTTGAACCTCTTTAGAGCCTTTTACGAATTTGCTTCTTTGTGGGTAGGCCGGAACTCGCGAAGCCAAGATAGAGCGCAAATTTTTCGCACATTTTGAGGCGCGGTTCGTTCAAAAATACGAAATTTTGCCTCAGTGAGTTCCGGCCTACCCACCTTTGTAATAGTTGCCACGGTAACGCACTTTTTGTAACTTCAACTGTGCTTTCAATTTTAGCTGGCCTTTTGCTCCTCGGTATCTGTGTATTTTTTCACGAGCTGGGGCATTTTCTTATCGGTAAATGGGTGGGGGTGCGCCCCCGCGTCTTTTCCATTGGGTATGGCCGTGCGCTTTTTTTTCGCCGGCGCAAAAAAACCATTTACCAAATTACCGCAATCCCTTTGGGTGGTTACGTACAATTTTACGGGGACGACCCAACGAAGCAGGGCCGCCAAATGCGCAAAGGCGATTTTTTCTCTGTAGGCCCGTGGCGCCGTATCGCGTTGGCTTTTGGTGGGCCACTTTTTTCTATCCTCTTAGGGTTTGTCGTTGTTTTTGTTCTTTTACAATTTGGCTATCGCTCCATGGATAACGTGGTACGCGTCGATAACAAAAGCGCACTTTACAAAGCAGGCCTACAAAACGGGGATCGCATCATCTCCGTCGATGGAAACAAAACAGCATCTTTTGAACGGGTGCTTTACGAAGTGGGGTTTGCCAAGGGAGATACTGTACACATTGTTGTTGAAAGAAACGGAAAAGAAATTAACCTAAACCTTCCGGTTGAACGCAGCGAAGTGGGAACTCCAGGGTTTCTCTCTGGAGCACGCCCCCTAGCGCGGCTTACTATAGTAGAAAATGTACCAAAAGGTGTAAATCTTCTTGTTGGGGATGAAATTCTAAAAGCAAATGGGGAAAATGTTTTTTCTATTGAAGAACTCATCCACGTTTTAAACGCACATGAAGACGATACAGCGACACTGGAAATTTTACGGAAAGATAACAAGGGAGTAACTGCTCCACTATCCGTTACTGTACCTCTTAAAAAAGTCCCACGCGTGGTCTTCAAAAATATTATCGATCAGCAAACAAAAAAAAGCATTCCTGAAATTATTATCGAAGAAGGCACAAATAAAAACTTCCAAAATATTTTTGTCAATAACGAAACTTTTGCCACGTTTTCTGAACTCCGCGAGGCATTACAAAAACCTATTAAAGCACTCCGCATTGGTCCTGTCGAAGTAACTGCCGATGTGGAACTTTCGTTTCGGCGGCTTATTGGAATTCGTCCCGCAGAAAAAAGAATCAATAGCGCCGCTGATCTTACATTTATGCAAAAACTTTCGTTTAGCGCCGACGAAACAGTCTTTATCACTAAATCAACTTTGGTGGGACTTTGGCGTATTATCCAAGGAAAACTTTCTTTTAACAAAAGCGTTTCAGGGCCGGTTAAGATGGTAGCAATCGCCGCCAAAACTGTCGAAATGGGGTGGCAAACATACTTTCTCCTCCTTGCACAAATTACAATCATTTTAGGAGTTATGAACCTTCTCCCCATTCCCGTTTTAGATGGGGGGCACATATTGTTCTACCTCATCGAGGCGCTTTATAAACCGCTTTCTTTTAAGGTGCAAGCGACGGCCACACGTGTAGGGATGACGCTTATGCTTGCAATGGGAATTTACGTCATTGGCCTCGACATCTTTGATGTTTTTATCAAGCGCGTGTTTGGCTAAGGAAACGAAAAAATATCCTAACCTCTTTTCGCAAGCCAAAGCCCTAAAATAAGCCACAGCGCAAAAAGACCTGCATAAAGGGTTATGGAAATCCAGGGCGGAAGTCCTGTTACAACAAAAGGCGTAATTAAAGTTAATAAACCTCCGGCGACAAAAGGTTGAGTGATTGCAGAACCTTCTGCAAATACCCGTGCGGCGGGGGTTTTATACTTTGGATCGACCATTTTAAGGAGCATTAAACCCGTTGCGCTTGTACCGTTGAGCATGCCGAAATTAATAAGCCCAAGCTCAAAACTGTACGGCATTTTAAGAATGCGTGGGCGTAGATAAAAAAAGCACGCAACATTCCAAAAGAAACCAAGCACAAAAACACCAACAAGCGGTACAAGCCCTTCGCCCAAAAGCCTCACGTCGACTATTGCTATACCAGCGAAGATAAGCACTTCTAAAAAAACATCCGCCAAGAGGAGAATAATTCCATTATCGATGAGCGCATCTTGCCCTGTAATTTTGCACGCAAGGCGCACCAAAGCGCCTCCCACTAAGGTATACGCAAACAAGGGAAGAGAAAAAGCCGTAGATTTTCTTTCTGAAAAAAAGAACGGCAGAATTTCATTTTCAACAACGCCCTTAAAAAAAACACCAAGCCAATACGCTGCAGCAATAAGCATCCCTGCGGTAAGTAGGCGCGTTAAATCGATAGTGGTCACTTCGTGCATGGCGTTTCCATTTTTACCGTTTTTATAGGCGTGGCGTTTTTCACGTGCAATGAGCCAAACGCCTCCAACGATTCCCGCAACAAGACCAATAGTTGCGCTAAAAAGCCCGTACTCTAACCCTGCTGGAATTCCATTTTGAACGAGGATAGGTCCCATGGCAACGGCTGTACCGTGGCCACCCGCAAATCCCGTTTCCAGTATAGAGGTAAACGCCATCGGTTCATTAAAAAATGGCTTGAAGATAAACACTGTACCCACAAGGCCGATTAACACTTGCCCCATTACAGCGACCCAAACGAATGAAACCTGTGCGAGAACATTCTGCAAAGAACGCTTTTTTCCGTGTACGGTTTCGTGTTTCTGCAAAAAAAAGCAGGCGAACACCAACGCGATAAATTCTGCAGGGAGCATTTTCAAATGCACAAAAAAATCGGCAGATTTCTTTTCTGGCCAAAAAGTAAAAAAGAGCAAAAGAATAAGTCCCCCTGTAAGCGAGGGCGGTATACGGTAGCGGTTAATCCATCCAATTTTTTTGCCGACGAGCAACGAGACACCCAAAAACAGAAGCACCAGCAAAAAATTTGCCATTCGTGTACGCTTAAATTTTTATGAATTTATGTGGCAACTCGAATAAGAATTGGTGCAGCACAAAAATTGGGCAACGAGTGCTTTATCGCATACCATTTTTGTATGGACACTATAAAAATTAAGCGCGTTTACAAAGCCGCAGACAAGGGGGATGGTTTTCGTATCCTCGTCGATCGCCTGTGGCCACGGGGGCTTTCTAAAGAGAAAGCGCATGTGGGTTTATGGTTTAAAGATGTTGCACCAACGAACGAGCTACGTAAGTGGTTCGCGCACGATGTTGAAAAATGGCCTGAGTTCCAAAAACGCTACAAAGCTGAATTAAGCACGAACAAAGCAGCGCTTGCAGAATTGAAAACAATAATAAAGAAAGAAAAAAATGTAACGCTTCTTTTTTCGGCATCCGACGAAAAGCATAACAACGCCGTGGTGCTAGCGAAGATTTTAAAGAAGACGGAATAAGCCGTAGAAACGCGCCATGGCGCGTTTCTACGGATGCATTAACAACTATACGTTGAAAGAAACTCGAATGGATGCGGACGTGCTTCCCACGGCCAGATTTCCGTTTCAAACTTCAACTCTTTATAGGTGTCGATAAATTCTTTCGTAAACACTCCGCCTTGCTCAAAAATTTCGCGGTTGGTAAGCATCGTTTCGACTGCACGGCGCAACGTGTGCGGCATCTGTTGAATGCCTTTCTCGCGGATTTCATCGAGGGTGAGCTCAAACAAATCTTCTTCCATTGGTTTACCCGGGTCGGCTTTTTCTTGGATGCCTTTAAGACCGGCCATGAGTAAAGCCGAGAAGCAAAGATAGGGATTCGCCGTTGAATCGGGAAAACGGAACTCGACACGTTTTGCTTTTGCGCCCGACACAAAAGGAATGCGGCACGATGCCGAACGGTTTTGCGCCGAGTACGTCAAAATCGACGGCGCTTCAAACCCGGGGATCAACCGCTTATACGAGTTTGTCGATGCGTTTGAAAACGCGGCAATCGCACGCGCGTACTTGAGCACTCCACCGATATAGTGAAGAGCGGTGTCGCTTAAACCCTGGTATTTGTCGCCGGCGAAAGTATTTTCTCCCCCTTTCCATATGGATTGGTGGACGTGCATCCCATTACCGTTGTCTCCAAAAAGTGGTTTGGGCATAAACGTCGCCGTTTTGCCGTGGCGTTTGGCGACGTTTTTTACAACGTATTTCAATTTCTGCACATTGTCGGCGGCTTCAATGATAGTGCCAAACTTAACGCCGATCTCTCCCTGCGCTTGCGCCACTTCGTGGTGTACGACGAAAGTCTCCATCCCAATTTGGTGGAGTGTCTTTACAATTTCAGCGCGGATGTCCACTTGCGAGTCGCGCGGCGAAACCGGAAAGTAACCACCCTTCGTGCCCGGGCGGTGGCCTAAGTTGTGGCCGTCGTTGTAGTTCGCCGTGGCTGTATTCCACGAACCTTCGTTCGAGTCGATTTCATAGTATTGGCAGTTGATGTCGTCACGCACGCGCACAGAGTCGAAAATAAAGAATTCATTTTCAGGACCAAAATACGCAGTGTCGCCAATCCCTGTCGACTTCAAATGCTCGAGCGCTTTTTTTGCAATCGAGCGTGGGCATTTTTCGTACATCTGGTTTTTGTAGATGTCGTACACATCGCAAAAGATGACGAGTGTTGGATCTGCGGTAAAGGGATCTAAGAACGCGCCTTCCCTGTCGGGAATAAGCTGCATATCCGAACGGTGTATCGGCTGCCATTTTGTAATGGAACTGCCGTCAAAGGGAAGCCCCTTGAACGAGTCTTCGCTAATCGCATCTGTGTGGTACGAGACATGGTGCCACGCCCCGCCAATATCGGTAAATCGAAAATCGTAAAAAAGTACGTTATGCTTTTTTGCGAAATCGATCACCTCTTTCCATGAGTTAAATTGTTGTTTTGCCATAAAACCTCCTATAGTTTTTTAGACATATTGTAAATCTATGGTAACGTTAGCGTTCCTGCGCTAAATAGGCGTTTACCGCGTTTGCGCATTTGCGCCCTTCGGCTATCGCCCAAACAATTAAGCTTTGGCCACGGCGCATGTCACCTGCAGCAAAAACTTTTTCAATGCTGGTTCTGTGCGCACCGCTGTGGTTGCCAAAGTCGGCTTTGACATTACCACGCGCGTCGAGCGTTAAACCGTGTTTTTCAAAGTCTTGAATCATGCCTTGTTTAACGGGGCCTAAAAAGCCCATCGCTAAAAAGACTAAATCGGCTTTAAGTTCAAATTCAGAACCGGGGGTTTCGACAAACTTACCTGCTTTCATTTCGCCTTTAATGCAACTGAGGCTCTTTACATTTCCTTTGTCGTCGCCATTGAAGCATAATGTGTTAATCGACCACATCCTCTCGCCGCCTTCTTCGTGGCTTGATGATGTGCGTAACTTCATCGGCCAATACGGCCACGGTGTCGATGGAGGTCTCTCTAAAGGCGGCATCGGAAAAAGTTCCAACTGCGTCACCGACGCCGCGTGGTGGCGGTGCGAAGTACCCACGCAGTCGGAGCCGGTGTCGCCGCCGCCAATAACAACAACGTGTTTGTCTTTAGCCGAGATGGCGTCTTTTACCGGAATACCCGCGTTCATCCGGTTGTTCTGCGGCAAAAACTCCATGGCGTAATAAACGCCTTTGAGTTCGCGGCCTGGTATCGGTAGATCACGCGGGGCCTCTGCGCCGCCCGCCAAAACAATCGCGTCGTAATCGGCAAGAAGCTTCTCCACTGCGATGTCTTTACCGACGGTGACGCCGGTTTTAATTTCCACACCTTCGGCAACGAGCTGTTCTGCACGGCGGTCGATTTGCCATTTCTCAAACTTAAAATCGGGAATACCAAAACGGATAAGTCCGCCAATCTTTTCGTTTTTCTCAAAGAGGGTTACCGAGTGCCCCATCCGCGCAAGCTGCTGCGACGCTGCCATCCCCGAAGGGCCTGAACCCACGACAGCCACTTTTTTTCCTGTTTTAGTTTTTGCAGGACGGGGTTTTACCCAACCGTTCTTAAAACCCGTGTCGATGATAAAACGCTCCATCGCTTTAATGGCAACCGGCGGTTCGTTGATGCCCAACGTACACGCCGTTTCGCAAGGCGCGGGGCAGAGCCTTCCCGTAAACTCGGGAAAATTATTTGTCGAGAGTAAGTTTTCAACCGCCGCTTCTAAATGCCCACGGTACACCAAGTCGTTAAACTCAGGAATCAAGTTATCGACGGGGCAACCGGTGTCGCCGTGGCAAAACGGAATACCGCAATCCATGCACCGTGCACCCTGAATTTTTGCCGTCTCTTCTGAAAAAGTTTCTTCGAATTCCTTAAAGTTTTTGACGCGCTCTTGGGGAGGGATTGCCTTTTGTGACGCACGGTCGTATTCCATAAATCCAGTTATTTTACCCATGGTGTACCTCCACTTTTTTGGCGGATTTACCCTGCGCCGTTTTACCAACTTCTTTCTCGGCGCTTTGCGCCTCGAGAACTTTCTTGTACTCTGTCGGGATAATTTTTTTGAAATGTTTAATCTGGTGGTCCCAATCGCCCAAAAGTTTTTTAGCGCGTTTCGAATGCGTGAGTGCATAGTGTTTCTTTACCATGCTTAAGAGTTCATCCGCATCTTTTGGATCGTTTATGTACTCAAACTCAACCAATTCACGGTTCACAAGCTTTTCGCTGAGCGCGTAAGGGTCCCAAATATACGCAATACCACCCGACATACCTGCAGCAAAGTTGCGCCCAATGCGCCCCAAAACAACAACGCAGCCACCCGTCATATATTCGCAGCCGTGGTCGCCGGTGCCTTCAACGACGGCCAGCGCTCCCGAATTGCGTACTGCAAATCGTTCGCCGGCACGCCCTGCAAAGTACGCCTCACCCGATGTCGCGCCATAAAGGCAGGTGTTGCCGATGACAATATTTTCAGCAGGGTCGTAATCGGCTTTTTCTGAGGTATGCACAATGAGTTTGCCGCCCGAAAGGCCTTTACCGCAGTAGTCATTCGCTTGGCCGCTAAGGCTCAATGTTACGCCTTTTGCCAAAAAGCAGCCAAAACTTTGGCCGGCATACCCTTGCATTTTAATGGTGATGGTGTCGTCTTTTAAGCCTTCTTCGCCGTAGCGTTTGGCGACTTCACCCGAGAGCATTGCGCCGACGGTGCGGTCAACGTTGGTAACGGGTAATTCAATCGATACCGGCTCTTCGTTATCTAACGCCGGCTTTGCCATTTCGATGATACGGTTGTCAATCTGCTTATCGATTTCATGGTTTTGCGCTTTGGTGCGGTACAAATCGGTTTTGTAAAGCGGTGTTTGTGCTACTAAAAGTTTCGATAAATCAATTCCACGCGCTTTCCAATGGTTTTTGGGGCGGGTAGTGATGAGTTTATCCGAGCGACCGACCATGTCCGTCACTTTACGAAATCCCAGCTTCGCCATGTATTCGCGCATCTCTTCGGCGATATAAAACATGAAGTTCACCACGTACTCAGGTTTGCCCGAAAACTTTTTGCGCAGTTCAGGATCTTGCGTTGCCACACCCACGGGGCAGGTATTCAAGTGGCATTTGCGCATCATAATGCAACCGAGCGTCACAAGAGGCGCGGTGGCAAAACCAAACTCTTCGGCGCCTAAAAGCGCGGCGATGACAACGTCACGCCCTGTTTTAAGTTGGCCGTCGGTTTGTAGATACACACGGTCGCGTAACCCGTTGACGACGAGTACTTGGTGCGCTTCGGCAAGGCCGAGTTCCCACGGAGTGCCTGCGTATTGGATCGAGCTAATGGGCGATGCACCGGTGCCGCCGTCGTGCCCACTGATGAGAATATGGTCGGCGTGCGCTTTGGCGACTCCAGCCGCCACCGTGCCCACGCCGCTTTCAGAAACAAGTTTCACCGAAATGCGCGCACGCGGGTTGATATTTTTTAAGTCAAAGATGAGCTGTTTCAAATCTTCAATCGAATAAATATCGTGGTGCGGTGGCGGTGAGATGAGCGTCACGCCGGGAGTGGAGTGGCGTACTTTACCAATGATTTTATCGACCTTAAAGCCGGGTAATTGGCCGCCCTCGCCCGGTTTTGCGCCTTGTGCCATTTTTATCTGGAGCTCGTCGGCGTTGACCAAATAGTTTGCGGTGACGCCAAAGCGGCCCGACGCCACTTGCTTAATCGCCGAACGCAAAGAATCACCGTTGGGGAGCGTGACAAACCGCTCAGAACCTTCGCCGCCTTCGCCGGTGTTGGATTTACCGCCGATACGGTTCATCGCAATCGCTAAGTTGGTGTGCGCTTCCCATGAAATGGAACCAAAGCTCATGGCACCGGTGGCAAAGCGTTTTACAATTTCTTTGGCGGGTTCCACTTCTTCCAACGCAATGGGGTTTGCGGCGTAGTCTAATTCAAACAAAGAACGCAACGTGACGTGCCGCTCGGTTTGGTTATCCACCGCTTGCGTGTATTCTTTGAAGGTTTTGTAATCCGAGTTGCGGGTGCTAATTTGCAACTTGGCAATCGTCGTGGGGTTCCACAGGTGCGCTTCGCCGTCGACACGGTAATGGTAAAGCCCACCCGATTCCAAATTACCTTCTTTCATGGAGTCGAATGCTCCCCGATGGCGGCGGCGGGTTTCTTCCTCGAGCATTTCGAGACTCACCCCTTCGATGCGGCTAGGTGTACCGGTGAAATAATGTTCAATAATTTCGGTATCCAAACCGATTGCTTCAAAAATCTGTGCGCCGCAATACGACTGCAATGTGGAGATACCCATTTTGCTGAAAATTTTGAAAAGCCCTTTTGCCACCGCTTTGCGGTAATTTTTTTCGATATACTCTTCGCTTTTAATCTCTGGTAAAAAACCAATCGAATATAAATCCGCAAGGGTTTCATACGCCAAGTAGGGATTGATTGCGTTGGCGCCATACCCCAAGAGTAAAGCAAAATGGTGCACTTCACGCGCCTCTGCCGATTCGAGCACAATGCCGGTGCGGGTTCTGAGGCCCGCACGGATGAGCGCGTGGTGCACAGCAGCGACCCCCAACAAACTTGGTATCGGCGCGACACTTTCGCTTACGCCTCGGTCGCTTAAAATAACGATGTTCGTGCCCTGCTTTACAGCCTCGCAGACAGCCGCACACATTTTGTCGAGCTGCGTGCGCATATCGTTTTTTTTCGATGGATTAAAGTGCAACGGAAAAACTTGTGCAGAAAATCCCCTTTTCGCGATTTCCTTGAACTGTTCAATCTGTGTGCTGTCGATGATAGGGTGCGGCAATTCGATGCGCCGCGCATGGTGTGGCGTTTCGTCGAGCAAGTTTTGCTCCGGCCCCACGTACGTTGTGAGCTCCATCACCAACTCTTCACGTATGGCGTCGACCGGTGGGTTTGTCACCTGCGCAAAAAGTTGTTTGAAATACCGGTAAAGCATCTGCGGCAGTTCGGAGAGCGCCGCAAGTGCAGCGTCGGTGCCCATTGAACCGATATTTTCTTGTGCGGTGACAACCATCGGCTTCATGACCGTGAGTACGTCTTCTTTGGTGTAACCAAACACGCGTTGCCGCTCGCGTAGTGAAAGTGGTTCGCTGGGAGGTGTTGTTGTCGCCTTGGGCAAATCAGCGAAGTGTATAATATTTTCTTGCACCCATTGACCATAGGGACGCTGACGCACAATACTGTCTTTGATTTCATCGTCGGGGATAATTCGCTTTTGCGAAAGATCAACAAGGAACATACGCCCGGGTTCAAGCTTGCCACTTGCCAAAATTTCTTCCGGCGCGATTGGGAGTAATCCCACTTCCGACGCCATGATCACTAGATCGTCTTTTGTGTGGATATACCGTGCAGGACGCAAACCGTTGCGGTCGAGCGTCGCGCCGATTAAATTTCCGTCGGTGAATGCGACCGCAGCGGGGCCATCCCACGGTTCCATCATCGTTGCGTGGTATTCATAAAACGCCCGCCGTTCGGGACTCATTAAATCGTTTTTCGACCACGCCTCGGGTATCATCATCATCATCGCGTGCGGCAACGAGCGACCGCTCATCACCAAAAGTTCAAGCACGGTGTCGAATGTCGCCGAGTCGGATTGCCCTTCCATCACAATGGGGAGCATGCGTTTTAAGTCTGGGCCATAGTGCGGCGATTCCATCACCGCTTCGCGCGTTTTCATCCAGTTGATGTTGCCGCGCAGTGTGTTGATTTCACCGTTATGCGCAATCATCCGAAACGGGTGCGCGAGATCCCATGTCGGGAAGGTGTTGGTCGAAAAGCGCATGTGGATCAACGCCATCGCCGATTTCATTTCCTTGTGGCGTAAATCTTTGAAAAACGCGGGCACCTGTGCCGCGAGGAGCATTCCTTTGTAGATGATTGTGCGGCTGGAGAAAGAAGGGACGTAGTATTGCGCACGGTTGAGTTTAAGCTCAACGCGGATACGTTGGTCGATAACCCGCCGCACTAAATATAGCCGGCGCTCAAAATCATCCGCGCTCCCTTTGAATTGGCCTCTGCCGATGAACGCCTGCTTGATATAGGGGAGGGTGAGTTTAGCACCATAACCAGGCACATCGTTGTCAACGGGAACTTTCCTCCAGCCCAAAAATTCAAGATCTTCGTCAACGACAATTTTTTCAAAAATATTTTTGATTTGTTCGCGGATGGGCCGCTCTTGCGGCATGAAAACAAACGCGACACCGTAGTCGCCTTCGTTGGGCAATTGGATTTTTGCTTCATCGGCGGCAATTCGCATGAAGTCATGCGGCATTTGCATGAGAATCCCCGCACCGTCGCCGGTTTGCGGGTCTGCGCCTGCTGCGCCACGATGCTCTAAATTCAAAAGCATCGCTAAAGCTTTATCAATTATATTTCTGGATTTACCGCCTTTTAAATCGGCGATAAACCCCACCCCGCATGAGTCTTTTTCAAACTGCGGGTCGTACATACCGTATGCGGCCGGCGGGAAAACACGGTTTTCCACAGGGCACACCTCTGGTGCTGTTGTGTCATTTACTTGGGTGCTCACTTTTCTACTCCTATAAGATCCCAAAAAAAATCTTAATTTTTCAAACTCATCTACGGGTACACGGTTTTCTACTACTTTCGTGCACAAGCGATGGGATGCTATTTTTGAACACTCAACAAAACCTAATTTTGTGAGTGGTGCATCTCGTTGAGTCGCTACGTTATTGAGTAGTTACCGTGTCAATTAAAAAGCGGATTATCCGTAACTCGGTGGAGCAAATTTTTTGCAACCGGTGATTCTTTGGTGGATAAGCAACTCTGGGAGCTCCTATCCCGCAAGCTGCGAGTTTGGATTATGTCACATGAGGGGATAACTATCCTATTTTTTTGTATTATGTCGCATTAGGGGATAACTATCCTATTTTTTTGTATTATGTCACATTACGGGATAACTATCCCTACGAGCAATTTTAGTGAAAAAATCGCGATTTTCACTCAATAAATGCCTCTAAAACTATTTTCCTGTTTTTTCGTCAAACTTGAAAGTATGCTCAACGTACTTTTTGACCACCGGCTCGGGAAAGCTCCATGCTGCGATTTTTTGTGTGATGCAGGCTTCAAAAGGTTTGTTCGCAAAATCGGTGATGACCACCTCGGGCGAAACGGGTTTTCCCGAAGTGGTGATTTGCCAATCGATGCGCACATTGCCTGATTTTTTGACTGGGTTTGTGGCGAGGTATTCTTTGTAGCAGTGACTCAGCTCGCCATAGCCTTTTAAGATACGATTCTTAACCGGCCCAGCGATGAAGGGATCGACCGCAGGCCTGCCGTCTTTGGTGGGTGCGCTTCGTTCAGAAAGCACATGGATTTGGTTTTGTAAGCTGCGGTTTTGGTAAATGAGGTAGCCTACAACGAGGCTACCTAATAAAGTCAGTAAGGCGATGAGGATGTTTTGTTTGGCCACTTGTCTCAATACGCCTTAAAAATATACGCCGCACCGGCATTGCTTGCCGAGTTATCGGCAGAAGCACTGCCGTCGATATTCGTGATCGTCGTTTGGTTAGAATCTTCCGCCTGTGCCCCCACGACCACCGTCGAGCCGGAGATCGCAACCGAGATGCCAAAATCGTCGCTTGCTCCTGCGTTCGAGGCCTTGAGGTATGCGTCTTGAATCCAGTCACCATTCGCGTCGCGCTTAAAGATATACGCGGCACCAGCACCGTTTGCCGAGTTATCCGACGAAGCGCTTCCGTCGTCATTCGTGATGGTCGTTTGGTTGGAATCTTCGCCATACGCCGCCACAACCACCGTCGAGCCCGAGATCGCAACCGAGTAGCCGAAGAGGTCACTGGCCTCTGCGTTCGATGCTTTGAGGTATGCGTCTTGGATCCAGTTACCGCTGGCATCGCGCTTAAAGATATACGCGGCACCAGCACCGTTTGCCGAGTTATCGGCAGAGGCACCACCATCGGTATTCGTGATGGTCGTTTGGTTGGAATCCTCAAAAACTACCGCCACAACCACCGTCGAGCCCGAGATGGCAACCGCTTGGCCAAAGTAGTCACCTGCCTCTGCATTCGAGGCCTTGAGGTATGCGTCTTGGATCCAGTTACCGCTGGCATCGCGCTTAAAGATATACGCGGCGCCAGCTAAACTTGCCGAGTTATCGGCAGAGGCACCACCATCGGTATTCGTGATGGTCGTTTGGTTAGAACTCTCACGGGTGGCACCGACCACAACCGTCGAACCGGAGATGGCAACCGAGTAGCCAAAGAAATCGCTTGCTTCCGCATTCGACGCCTTGAGGTATGCGTCTTGAATCCAGTTGCCGCTGGTGTCCTGCTTAAACACATACGCGGCACCCGCATAGTTTGCCGAGTTATCCGACGAAGCGCTTCCGTCGTCATTCGTGATGGTCGTTTGGTTGGAAGATTCATTAAACGCCCCCACAACCACCGTCGAGCCGGAGATCGCAACTGAGAGGCCAAATTGGTCACCTGTCCCTGCATTCGAGGCTTTGAGGTATGCGTCTTGGATCCAGTTACCGCTGGCATCGCGCTTAAAGATATACGCGGCACCAGCACCGTTTGCCGAGTTATCGGCAGAGGCACCACCATCGGTATTCGTGATGGTCGTTTGGCTGGAATCTTCGCCATACGCCGCCACAACCACCGTCGAGCCCGAGATCGCAACCGAGTAGCCGAAGAGGTCACTGGCCTCTGCGTTCGATGCTTTGAGGTACGCGTCTTGGATCCAGTTACCGCTGGCATCGCGCTTAAAGATATACGCGGCACCAGCACCGTTTGCCGAGTTATCGGCAGAGGCACCACCATCGGTATTCGTGATGGTCGTTTGGTTGGAAGCTTCTTGACTTGTCCCCACAACCACCGTCGAGCCCGAGATCGCAACCGAGTAGCCAAAAAAGTCGAATGCCTCCGCGTTCGAGGCCTTGAGGTACGCGTCTTGTACCCAAATGTTGTCCGTGGCGCATTGAATCGCCACATTCGTGACATTCGCGGTGGCAACCCCCGAGGCAAAATTCAAACTGCACACCTTCCCGCTCGGCGGGGTCTTCACGGTGACATCGTAAACGTGATTTTCTTCAACAGGTGTGGCAAATGTAAAACTGCCATCGGCTGTTAGCGTTAAATCGTCGCCGCTCTTGTTTTGGAGCACCAGTGTTCCCGTAAGGCCGCTCACCGTGCCGCCGATGGTGTAGGTGGGTGTCTTCACCTCACTATTCACTGTCGTGCGCTTTTCAAACACGCCGCCAAAGTCTGCGCACGCGGTAAAAACCAGGGTGGCAGTCAATGTAATAGTTGCGAAAGTTTTATGTAGCCGTTGCATCGTGAAATCCCCCTTTTGCCCTATTTACCATTCAAAATGTATAGCCTGCGCCCAAAAGTAACGCTGCATACGGCAGCGGTGTTTGGTGCTCGAAAAGATACCCCGCGCGCAGTGCCAACGCCACGCTAAAGCGCTGCGTAATACGGTAATCGTTCAGAACGCCCAACGCTATTTGCGGCACGCCGTACGTGCGCGTTACCGGCGCCGCATTCGTGTCGGTGTAATCAATTGCGCCACGCGTATAGCCACCCACAAGGTGCGGCACAACGCGCCAGGCGGTATGGCGTGTCAGGGGAGTGAATTCGTAACTGAGCCCCGCAAGCGCGGTAGCGTAATTCATACCCTTTACGTGCTCTTTGCCGCCCGAATACGCATAAGAAAGCGAAACGTAAGGCTGCAAATACGGCTTCCAAAATGAAAAACGAAAATCGAGTGAGGCACCCAAAGCTTGCTGTAAAAAGTCGCTGGGTTTCGCAAACGGCAAACTGCCCAGCGCAAACGCATAGAGCGTCGGCGCGACTTTATAAGTCGTTGAAATTGGTGCAGGCACCGCCTCTACCACGTTTTGCGGTGCAGCTTTTTTGGGCGCTGCCTTTGCTGCCCCCAGAGTGGCGGTAAGACTGAGTACTACAACAAGATAGATAAACGTGTGTGGCTTCATGTTCCCTCTTTATACTTTAGGGTAACCAAGCCCTATAAAGCTACGGGGTCAAGTTTTTTGTACGTGTTAAATACGATCCCAGTGTGGCAATTTTCGTTTTTTAGGTACGCCCGCCATTATCTCTCGCAAATTCGGTTTATACGTAAAATGGATTACTATAGGCTTTGCAATGTAACTTATAAATGCTAAAAAACTATCCATTTGGCTTTGGCGCACCAAAGATAAAATATAATAAGATGCGCCTTGTCCCCGTAGTGCCTGAAACAATACCGTTGTATCCAACACAACGACCATCCATGCGGGGTTGTCCAATAGGCCGCTTACGCGGCTATTGAACAACCTAAAAAGGCGAAAATTAGCTTATTTTGGCTCCCTCCATCAGAAAACAACTATATTCAAGAGGGACATTTGTTTTCCATTAGAGTATGATTTACCCTGTACCACAAAAATTTCTCAAAGGTGCTTTTGCAATAGTTATCAGCTTTTTATCTTTTGCATGCGCCCGTTTGGGTACATCTACCGCGACCATGAGCGACGCAGATGCCCTTGCATCGCTTTTGGTTACCCCCACCACTACAAAACCCGGTATGGGACCAGACGGCGGTCCTTCTACGTGGTCTTTTTGGGCAAAAAACCGCCAGGCATCGGCGGATGCACTTTTGGGGAGTTTTACTCCGTTCTACAGGGTCAACGCCGTACGGCGTGCAACCTCTCAGCATTTTGTGCTCTATGCCGATGCGGCAAGCAGCGTATTGGTATCTTCAAACATTAGCCGCACCGGAACCTTAACGGCGGGTAGCACAACCGTGGCAGGGCTTTCCACCACGGCAGATCTATCGGTCAATATGCGCGTTACAGGTGGAGGGTTGCCGTGCACCACACACATATCCAGTATCGTCGACGCCAACACGGTTGTAATTACTAACGCCGCACCCGCAAATGCAACGCCGACACTTACATTTGCCCGCGGCCCCAGTGCAATCCTCGACACTCTGGAATGTGCATACCCTAACCTGCTTAATACCTACGGCGCAGGTGAACATCCTTATGCAAACAACAATGCACGCATAGTTATCCTCGCGTACGACATCCTCGACGATTTCGATACGACAAATAACTACGTCGGCGGTTTTTTTGCTCCGCGTGATTTATATTCCAACCAATTTACTACGTCGCTTTTTACAAACCCCGTTGCTATACAACGCTACCCAAACCTCATTGGCCAATTGGGTGGCTACAGCAACGAGATGAGTATTGTTTATTACGACCTAAATCCGGGCTATACAACCGCACCCAACCAGGTTAACGGCATTGTTATACACGAGCTTTCCCATTTATTTACGTACAACTACCGCGTCGTAAAACAGCGTTTAAATAATCCCGATTTATGGATTGCCGAAGGAATCGCCGAAAACGCGCCCCACCAAACCAATGGCGCAACAGAACTCGAAGCCCTGCGGCTTGTCCAAACGGGTTCACCTGGAATGTTTAGCAACTACCAAAAAGCACCACAGTTGACGGATTTCCAAACGTGGGGGCCTAAAATTGTTGGGTACTTACAATCGAACCTTTTCTTCAACTACTTGCGCCACCGTTTAGAACTGCAAACCCCAGGAAGCGCTGCTAACTTTATCCGTGCTGTTGTTACGCATAATGGCAATTCTTCCCTCGATACAATCGACACACTTATCCAATCGTATATCCCCGGTGCAAATTTTTCTTCTATCTATGCCGATTTTACCATTACACACTATTTAATGCTCTTGGGAATTCCCATTGCAGATACAAACGGTATCGATAACACGGGAACAGGGTTAGAACAAAAATATAGTTTTTGTAATGTGGAAATCGGTAGCTCAAACACGTCGGATAACCGCTGCGCAAGCACCAAAGTGCGTTACCCAAACGCAATTCCTTTTAACTTTGACGCCCCTTCGTGCGGCGACGGCACGTTTGGTTTAAAACCCAATTCGTACATTGTTATCCGCCACCGTGTCGCAGGAGACGAAACACACTTTAATGTGGCGGGAACAAACCCCATCGTGGGGGAGCTACCCCTTAAGCTCGTTGTAAACACAACCACCGAAGACACTTTCATCAGTAGTCCACCGGCACAGGTCTACTTGCACACATACGACGCAGGCACAACGATTCCTTTCACGACAACGCTTGGCCTTGCAAACGGCGATATTGTGCACATCGTCGTGCATAACCCGAACAAAACAGGGAGCTGCCGAAAGTTTGATCCCAATTGGATACTCAAACGTAACCACAGCAAGTGGGTTGGCAAAAACACTGCGGGTATACAACCTTCTCCCGATTTTGATTGGCAAAGTGGTGTTGGGGCGCCATGGGTTACAGACACCGACGGCACGTACTACCGCCCTGCGGGAATTGCTGCTTTTACTTCTGGGTATCCCAATAATTTTCTTTACGTTACCGATTTTGTAAACATGAGCCTACAAAAACTCGATTTGGATAAAGGAACTCCGTTAGGTAGGCTCGGGAATGCATCTAACCTATGCCCAACATCGGGCTCCGGCTGGAACCAATCCGCCAACCGTTACGTTAACGGGTACTGTGCGCACAATTTTAATTACCCACAAGGGGTACACGTGGATAGAGACCACAACATTTATGTTGCAGACGCAGATAACTCGCGGATTGTGCGCTACAGTGCAGCGGGTACTTTTACTGGCTGGTTGGGGTTAGATACTGATGACACTTGGCAAACGGGTAATTTCAAAAGCGGGGGAGATTTAGTTGCTGCAGGCGCAGAAAATGATCCGCGCATGTTTCGCACTCCATATAGTATCGCAACCGATCCAGACGACCCCAGCGCAACATACCTTTATACCGTCGATTATAGCAGCAAACGCATTAGCCGCCGCAACCGCTTAACGGGTAGTTATGCCGGTTTTATCGGCAACGGTAAAAATGCATGGGACACCACAACCTTATCGCAAACACCCAGCTATGGTTTTTCCGCTGGTTATTTTGGTAATGGCTCGATTGGCCCACGGGGATTGCAAATTAAAAACGGAAAAATGTACGTTGCCGACGAAGGAAATCAGCGCGTGGTGCGTATCGATGTAGCTACGGGAAACTTTGAAGGTTGGCTTGGCGATGGCCACGACGATTGGCAACCGATGGCAACCCCGCCTTCGCAAACGCTAAGCTCCAATGTTAAGTATTTCCGTTACCCGTCGGATGTTGCAACCGATGGAAAATACCTTTTTATCGCCGACCGTGAAAACAACCGCATTGTTAAGTGGCGTATCGACGGCGCAAACTGCGACAAACCCGTAACTGCGGGAAAATTTTGCGGATGGATTGGCCACGGCCGCGTGGGTTGGGAAACAACTGCACCCGCTCCCGCATCAGACCCGTACCAAGGGGTTAGCTATTATCCGCCCGATTACTACGCACAACCGCACGCTTTGGCGCTGGTAAATTCAATCCAGAAGGGAACGCGCAACAACTATCTTTTTATGACATCGGTATACAATGGCCGTGTATCGCGGATTAATTTAAGCTGCGTGGATAATCCATCAGGACCGGATTGCGACTCTATTTATCCCTTTCCTTGACACGGCTGGAGCAGAAACGAAACGCAACCAATGGCCGCCTCGGCAGCAAAACTTTTCCTCCAATACGTAAACAAACAGCGGTGGGCGTTGTTTCTTTACCTATCTTTCCTCTTGCACCTGTCTTTGTTTACACATTTAGCAATCCGTGGGCTTGGCGCACAAGAAATACAAATTTGTAATAAGCCACAAATACACCTTTTAGCACAGGTTGTCCCTGGGCCTAAATCGCCGCACTCACCAGACAAAAGCGACGATGGCGCAAAAGACGGCGGTGGCTTTGAACGCGGCCCCATGGCAGATGAACGCCGCAAGGGAGAAGGCGACTTTGCGGAAGAATTTGGCCTTAAAGGCGGTAAATGGAAAGAGCAACTTGACCGCACCGAAGAAGGTGAGGCGTTAAACGATAGCTACGCCGACAAAGACGATCCCCGCACCGCGCTCAACAACGATGTTCCCGAAGAATACCGCAACCGTAAACGCGACTACCGCAACATTATCGCAAAAGATATTTTCCCTACCCTGCACACGATTGATAAACCGTTCCACGAAGACATCAAAGAAGCTCCACAAGAGCTTGAAAAAATGGAAGAACGAAACGAGATTATCGAAAACTACAGGCTATGGCGCGAGGGAAAATCCATCGCCGATAAAAAACGTACAAAGGTTATAGTAAACCGTAAGGCGCAGGGAACAGCTGGCCGGTTACAATTCGATGCCGCCGCACGGCGCAAATATTTCGACGAAACGCTTTCCGAACCTAAAGAGAAACAGCTTGATAATTTTTTACGCGATTTCGGAAATTACGACCCCAACGAAGGTGACCTTCCGCAGGCAATCCGCGACCTTTATTACGAAAACTTGCAGCGCGTTGCATCGTCTTTTAATAGCGACATGACCTATCTCGCCATTGATTATTTTCACGAAGCGCTTAACAAGGAAGAATTTTTACGCAAAGCGCTTGCTGTCGTTTCTAAAAAAAAGGGAACCAAATACGCAACGGAAATTTTGTTTGCTATCGAGAATATTTACGAAATCCAAGGACGCGCTTTAAAACTTCTTTTTGACGTAAAAAAGCATATCGACAAACTTTCTGCCAAAGCACGCGACAACATTCGCGTAAAAACGCTCGAAAAGGTTGTTAACCGCTATTTACCTCTTGCCGCCAAAAAAGGCATCCGTAACGAAGATGCTGCACTGCAACACTACTACCTTAAACGTCTTGAAATTCTCGATTACTTAACGCAAACAACTCCCGGTGGATACCGCGCAAAAGATGCCACGCTCGCAAAAGGACGTATTTTTTGGGAAAGCATTGACCCCGCAAACGCAGCATCGTGGCAAAACGGAAACCGCGCTGTCGAAATTTGGAAGACTATCGACTCGCTTACCGACGACGGCGATTTTGTCGCAAAAGAACTTTACGATTCGCTAAAAGAGCATATAAAAAAGTACCGTTCGCTTAACTCTATCGAAAGCCAACGTATACAGCAAGCGTTGCGCCTAAACGACACAAAATTACTACAAAAGAAAATAGAGCGTGAAAACCGTATTTTGTGGTCTTCAAAGAAAAAAAACGAGTAACAAATTTTCTTTAGCCCGTTAATGCGAGAGAACCCAAAAACTGGGGCATGCTACCCATGTCAAAGTGCGTTACCGAATTCGAGATAACCTCGCCACTAGATTCTTTTGTGAGTGTCCCAAAACACGTTGTGTGCGAATAAAGAAGATTCCACGGGTATATGTCGCGCTTTTCACCAACATAAGTGTAACGCTCTCCCGACACCTCAAACGAAAACGTGTACCTAATTTTTTGTTCTTGCAAATAGCGCAGTTCGAGCTTCCCTTCCATAGGCATATTTTGGCAAAGCCCACCAACAGTTACGGTACCTTTAAGGTGGCTTACCATAAATTTTGAGTTATCCGACGCGTTTAAAAAATCTACAAGATTTTTTGGTCCCCAATCTCCTTCAAAAAAGAATGCGTGCTTCCCTTTAGGGCCATGTCCCGAAGTAAACTCGTGCTCTCCCGACATTACTTCGTGGATTGTGAAACCTTTTTCTGGAGTATTTTTTTTCGCCCTTTCGAAAAGAGAATTAACCATATTCTGGAATGAATCTATTGCGTGTGTTAATCCTAATGCGTCTTGCTCTTTTTTTGACATAAAGGCAAGGGTAAATGCATCGACAACGTGCGCTACCGGGTTTAAAACGCGCATCCACTTGAAGACACCGTTTAAAACGCTTACCATTTCGACGCTTTTATCTTCGCGCACGGCCTCGAAAATAAGTTTTGCCACTTCTTCGGGTTTATGCGAATAGAGCGGTAGAAGTCCATAGAAAATGCGCTCCCCCATCGAGGTTACATTTGCGGTATTGTAAAAACCAGTATTTACCAAAAAAGGATAGACTGTTGTTACTTGGATATTATCGCGTGCGACCTCGACGCTTAAAATCTCGGAAAGCGCAGCGATTGCCAGTTTTGTCACCGAATACGCTCCCCACGTTGGCGCACGAAAGTACGCTTGTCCACTTGAGATATTTACGATGTGGCCACTTTTGCGCTCTTGCATGCGCGGCAAAAAGGTTTGGATATGGTAAAGTGGCGCCCAAAAATGTAAATCCATAAGTTGCCGCCATTTGGAAAGCGGGGTGTCGGCAATTTCGGCGTTGTAGCCAATACCTGCGTTGTTGATGAGGATGTCTACACCGCCCCAGCTTGCCTCAACCTTGTTGCGTAAATCTTCAACTGCGGTAAGGTTTGTTGCATCGACTACATGCGTAAGGATGTCCACGTGGTGCTTTTCGAGATTTTTACGTGCATTTTCTAAAGCCTCGCCGTTTATATCGGTGAGAACAAGGCGTGCGCCAGCTTCGGCAAAAAATGCGGCTGTGTTAAGGCCAATTCCACCGCCGCCACCGGTAATAAGCACGACTTTGTTTTTGAGGTCTTTCATGGTGGAAAGATGTTCGGTAAAGATATTGTGTCAACTATTTAATGACATTAGTGTCAGTAAATGAGTGCGGGCGGCGCTCCGCCTTCGTCTATCGGCCTTCGGCCACCGGCATGGCGCACAGGCTCGTACGGTACCGCATTATTGTCTATCGTGCGCTAATAGGCATCTTTTCTGTCGCGCAAGGAAAGGATAACCACTCGCTTTTCAGTCTCAATAATTATGTAAAAAAGCCGAAAAGAACCCACCCGATACCGGTAGATATCTGCTAAATCACCCTTGAGTTTCTTAATATTTGATCCATAGAAGGAGTTTGATCGTAAAATCGGATAGATTTGTTCAGCGATTCTTTTGGCGTACCGTTTCAGTTCTGGCTTCTTAATGTTGCCTTTGTAAGTATCAGTCTCTGAAATCGTAAACATGAAAGGATGCTAACTTATTTTATGTCGGTAAATCGCCGGTTCTTTACATCACCCAAAGCTTTTTTTAGATCAGACATCAATGTTGAATCTGATTGAATATCTGCCATTTCATAGTCTGAGACAAAATTATCTTCGATCGCAAAATTTACTGCCGCATACTCAATGAAGTTAGAAATACTACGCTTTTGGGCGAGCGCTGCGGTTTTCAAGAGCTTATACGACTTATCATCCATACGTATTGTAACTGTTTTCGCCATGCCAAGAATGTATTCATTTGTATTCTAAATGTCAATTATTTATTCATACCCGGTTTGAGATTCTTCGTGGATATTTTTAGCTGTCACCTTAGATGGGGTTGTCCAATAGGTCGCTTGTGCGGCTATTAAACAACCTAAAAAGTTAAAATTTATTGTATTTTTTGGGGCATAACCCCAAAAAATACAAAATTTTCGACTTTTTAGACAATCTCTACGAAACCACGAAAAACCTTGACGAACTAACTACGGCACGCTAAGAGCGGCCATGAACCCTCCGTCTTCCGTCTTCCGTCTTCCGTCTTCCGTCCTCTGTCCTCTGTCCTCTGCCATGCGTAGGCTTGTTCTCGCGTTCCTCTGCGCATGCCTATGCTTGACGGCGGCGTGCACGAGCTGGAATCATTTTTGGGAAGAGGCGGATAAAAAATCGGATAATTCTGGCAGCACGACCACAACGGCGGATTGTGCAACGCAGGTTGCTAGCGACACACTCGCGATGGTCTGCGTACCGACAGCTAGTAGTTTTGCGATGGGCTACATAGGTGTCGCCACACCCGTGACGACGATCCTCTCGATAACGGCTTTTTCGATGGCCAAGTACGAGGTGCAATACGGCGACTGGTTTACTGTCAAAACCTGGGCAACCAGCAATGGCTATACTTTTGCCAACCCGGGCGTTCAAGGCGACAACGGTGCGCACACCAACCAACATCCGGTGACGACAATCAACTGGCGCGATGCGATTGTTTGGTGCAACGCAGCGTCGGAGAAGCAAGGCTTGACGCCGGTGTATTACTCGCTCAACAGCTTTATCACTGCGAACGTGCTCCGAGATACAACCACCCTCAACTCGCCACAGACTGGTTCTGGCCAAGTAGATAATCCCTACGTCAACTGGTCGGCGAATGGCTATCGGCTACCCACAGAAGCCGAGTGGGAATATGCGGCCCGCTATGTGAGTGCTGGGGTCTCGATGCGTGGCGATGCGCCGAGTGGTTGGCAGGACACGAACACAGCAAATGGCTTGGTTGACGACCCGGGCGAGTACGACCCCGTGGCTTGGTACACGCCGAACTCGAGTTCGGCGACGCACCCTGTCGGCCAAAAGACGGCGAATGCACTGGACATTTATGACATGAGCGGCAATGTTTGGGAATGGACTTGGGATTGGAATGTCGCTTATCCGGGTGGTACACAGGTTAGCGATTATGCAGGCCCCACAACCGGTACGATTCGGGTCATTCGCGGTGGTAGCTTTAACAATCCCGCCACCGACCTGCGGGGGGCGGTCCGCTTCAGCAACGTCCCGTGGGGCGCGGACAGCTCCATCGGTTTCCGCCCCGTGCGACGACCGTAGGGAGTCTCTGCTTACAGAGGCGGCCGTAGCTCGATACAAGTAGCCTCACCCCCGCGCAGCCCATAGAAAGGAAAGGAAATGAAACAAAGTAAAATAGGAACATTATTCTTAACGGCAGTCTTTCTTTTTGCCGCAACAACAAGCGCCATCGCGGCAGAAGACAAAAACGCCGACGCCGCGCTAGCCCGCGTTGCGCTTTTCCAATTTAACGATAACACCAATTCAGATAAGTACCGCTGGGTGGCTACGTCGCTGCCCGAGGCGGTCTCAAACTCGCTGCACGCCCGTTTTGAATACGCCGACGCGCCCACCGAAGGTGTTCTTTCCCCCGCAACAGAAAAAGACGCCGACGCGCTTGCCCAGCAGCTCAAAGGCGACATCCTCATTTACGGCGAATATACTGTCGTCGGCAACGAGCTCGTCATGCAAGCGACTGTGTACAACGCCGCTGCGAAAAAAATTATCGGACGGGTGAAATCCACCTCACCGCTCAACACCAGAATTTTTGGCGCTGTCGATAATTTGGCGAGCAACATCGTGGGTGAGATTTATAAATTTGCTCTCGCAGAAAAACAACAGGGACAAAACGCTGAAACTCTCAAGGTGTTGGTCTTGGTGCCCTCGTACGCGAACGCTCTCGAAGAACAGCAGGCAATCCAAGAAATGGACAACCTAAAACTCGAGCTCATGAAAACGCGCCCTGCGAAGTATTTAACAATCTATGAATTTTTTGAAGAAAAACAAATCCCGCAAGAAGAGCGCACCAGGGTGTTGTACTTTGCAAAACGTCGCAACCGAATTGCAATTGTAAACTGGCTAAAAACACATTCCGTGCCCGATGCGTTTATCGTGCTGGTAAACCGCAACCGTGTCAACATCACTGCCGTGGCCGAGAACAAAGCTGCATTGCCTGTTGTGTACGCAGTGGGTGCGACACCCGAAATTAAAAAAGTCGCTCTCGACTCTGCTCTTAAGAAACAAGACGCAATGCAAACGAAAAAGCCAAAGCCCAAAATTACACTCACCCAAAATATGGTCGAATCTTCATGGGGGGAAATTTATTTCGCGCCGCTTTTTGCGAAAGATTTTCTCTTGCCCGCAGGAGGCATCGGCAATAGCGTTGGCCTCAATCTGCACGCAGCATTTTATGTTGCACCGTGGTTGGAACCGCACATCTCTCTCACCGGCTATTACGGCTTACAAAAAACAACCGCTGTAAAAAGTGCGTTTTTCGGCAGCGCACAGGCGGGGTTAGGCCATACCTTTCGCGGCAGCCATTTTTCGTTCGCGCCTTTTGTCACCGGTGGAGTTGTCATGGGCAGCCTCACGCCACAGCCCGGTATTGTGACCGATAGCTCAGTCCAATTTCTCATACCCGCAGCGGGTGCTGGCGTTATCGCCGGCTACGCATTGAGCAAGCGTTGGGATGTTTTCGCCCGCGTCGAGGGTCTTTATGTTATCGATAAATCTTCGTCGCTCATAACGACAGTTGCATTGGGGATGGCGGTGCGGTTTTGATCGCGCTATATCTAATGTGGCATGTAGCACCGCGCTCGCTGCTGGGGGTAACTATCCCCACCAGTCACAAATTTGGATTATGTCACATTAGGGGGTAACTACCCCTACGAGCGATTTAAGTAAAAAAATCATGATTTTTTTGAAAAAACTGCATTTTTTTCTCAAAAGTGAGAAAATTTGAGCCTTTTCTGGTATTTAATCTATAGAGGCACTATGTTAAAAACATCAATCAGTCTACCATTAAGCATTATCTCCATCTGGTCGAAAAACCGTTGGGAAATTATGCAGATGCACACGCGTTTTTTGCGGTTTGCCGTGCGCAAGGCCGAATTTCGGCGCGGGGTGAAGCGGCTTTATAATCGCAGTAACGGAAAGTGTGCGATTGTGAAGGTGAGGTTTACGCCGCATGAGTACGATTCGCTGCACACCGTAGCGGCGGGTATGCGTGTGAGCGTGTCGTTCCTCATTTTTTACCTCATCAAATTTTGGGAAAAAAAGTCGCAAAAAAACGCCGGTTTCGTTGTGGGGGGTAACTATTCCCCAAAAGTGCTGGAGTGGTCAAAAACGAGGGTAAAATTTGAGGAAATGCTGGCTTTTAGGCCTGTCAGCTGCAGTTTCTTCACACCACTGAGGCCGTAGCGGCAGGTGGTTTTTGGGTACACAACTTTGAGGCGCATAATTAGAAATTGACGCTCTGCTGCCGCTTCAGAATCCACAACGCAGTAGTGGAACCTTTTTATGAAATTTACCAAAATGCATGGTCTCGGCAACGACTTCATTCTTGTCGACGAGCGCACCCAAACAATCAACGCTAATTTCGTCTCTCTTGCGAAAAAGCTCTGTGACCGCCACGAAGGCATCGGCGCTGACGGACTCATTCGCGTGCTGCCATCAGCAAAGGGCGACTTCAAAATGGAGATCATCAACTCCGACGGTTCGATTCCTGAAATGTGCGGCAACGGCATCCGTTGCTTCGCTAAATTTGTTTTCGACAACGAAGTCAATCCCAAAAGCGAATACAAAATTGAAACCGGTGCGGGTGTTTTAACCCCCTCGCTTGAAATCGAAAACGGCAAAGTGGTGGGCGTTACCGTCGACATGGGCGAGCCGATTTTAACCGCAGCTAAAATACCGATGGTGGGGTACGATAGCCATTTGAACCAAAAAATTACCGCCGGTGGTGTGGCATACACCTTCACTGCCGTTTCAATGGGCAATCCGCATATTGTTATTTTTGACGCGGATTTACCCCGTGTGGAATTGGCAACCGTGGGACCACTTTTGGAGAATCACGCCGCTTTCCCCGCACGCACCAACGTGCATTTTGTGAACGTTGCCTCTTCCACTGAAATCCGTGTGCGCCATTGGGAGCGTGGTGCCGGTGAAACAAGAGCGTGCGGCACCGGTGCATGCGCGTGCGTTGTTGCAGGTTCGCTCACCGGGCGCACCGCTCGCAACGTGTTGGTACACGTCCCCGGCGGCACACTCAAAATACACTGGGATGAAAACACCAACCATGTTTTCATGCAAGGCGCCGCTGAATCGGTTTACCAAGGCGAGTTATTTTAAGGCAGAACAAAATTGATATTTAAGGAAAAAGTATGACCCCTCTCACAAAAGCAATCCGCGCAAAACGGATTTCAAATACCCCACCGTACCTGTTTGCAGAAATCGACAGAAAAAAAGCAGCGGCAATCGAAAAGGGCATCGATTTAATTAGTTTCGGCATCGGCGATCCCGATTTACCCACGCCAAAACACATTGTCGACGCGATGCACGCCGCAATTGACGATGCCAAAACGCACGACTACCCCCCTTACGAAGGCACTAAGGAATTCCGCGAAGCGGTTGCCGTGTGGATGTATAAACGTTTCGGTGTGAGCATCGACCCTGTTAAAGAAGCGATGGCGCTCATCGGCTCGAAAGAAGCGATTGCACATATACACACTGCACTCGTCGACAAAGACGATGTGTGCTTAATCCCTTCGCCGTCATACCCCGTCTATCGGGTGGCGACAATTTTTTCAGAAGGCATTCCTTACAATATGCCTCTGAAAGAAGCGAACGGTTTTTTACCCGATTTGAAAAAAATTCCGGCAGATGTACTGGCGAAAGCAAAATTGATCTGGGTGAATTATCCCAACAACCCCACCGGAGCGGTGTGCGATTTAAGTTTCTACGAAGAGCTGGTGGTGTTTGCTAAAAAAAATAATATCATTATCTGTAGCGACAACGCTTACAGCGAAATGACGTACGATGGTTTTGTCGCTCCTTCAATTTTGCAAGTTCCCGGTGCAAAAGACGTGGCGATTGAATTTTTATCGCTCTCAAAAGCGTACAACATGACTGGCTGGCGTTTAGGCATGGCGGTGGGGAACGAAGAACTCATCGCTGCGTTGGGCATTGTAAAAACGAACACCGACTCAGGGCAGTTTAAGGCGATCCAAAAAGCGGGGGCAGTGGCTCTCACCGCACCGCAGGATTCCATCCGCGAAATGAACGCCATCTACCAAAAACGGCGCGACGCGATGGTTTATGGACTCAACTCGTTGGGGTGGAACATCCAACCCATCAAAGGTACATTTTACATTTGGGCGAAAGTGCCACCACGCTTTAAGTCCTCCGCCGATTTTTGCGGTCATGTATTAGACGAAACCGGTGTTGTGCTCGTGCCGGGAAACGGTTACGGCGACGAAGGCGAGGGATACTTCCGCGCAGCGATTACGGTGAGCGTTGAAAAAATCGAAGAAGGCATCCGCCGCTTGAAAGAAAAGAGTATTACGTTTAAGTAAACCTCAAAGCTCTTTACACCGCGTCTAAAAGACGAACGCTGCCTAATGGCGTACGATAAAATTAAAATCCCGTCGAAAGGGGAGAAAATTACTGTTAAAGACGGCAAGCTCAACGTTCCCAATAATCCAATCATCCCTTTTATTGAAGGCGATGGCACAGGACCCGATATTTGGCGTGCAAGTGTGCGTGTTCTCGATGCAGCGGTCGAAAAAGCATACGGTGGCAAACGCAAAATCGAATGGCTCGAGGTATACGCGGGAGAAAAGTCTAACGTTGTATACGCACCCAACACTTGGCTTCCCGACGAAACACTACGCTGTTTAGAAGAGTACAAAGTATCCATTAAAGGGCCAATGACAACCCCTGTAGGTGGTGGCATCCGCTCAATTAACGTAGCACTACGCCAAATGCTCGACCTTTACACTTGCTTGCGTCCCGTACAGTATTTCGCTGGCGTCCCTTCGCCGGTAAAACACCCCGAAGATGTCGACATGGTTATCTTCCGCGAAAACACAGAAGACATTTACGCAGGTATCGAATTTGAACCGGGAACCGAAGGCGCAAAAAAAATTACAAAAGTTCTCGAAGAGACAGGGTTGCTTAAAAAAGTACGCTTTCCCGATACAGCATCTTACGGTATAAAGCCGGTATCTCGCGAAGGAACCGAACGCCTTGTTAAAGCGGCAATACAATACGCAATCGACAACAAACGCAAATCGGTTACCTTAGTACATAAAGGTAACATCATGAAGTTTACCGAAGGCTATTTTCGGCAGTGGGGCTACGAAACAGCCAAGAAGTATTTTGCAAACGAAACAGTGTCATGGGACGAATGCGGAGGAAATCCTCCTGCAGGTAAAATTCTTATTAAAGACGCAATTGCCGATGCGTTCCTACAACAAATTCTTTTGCGTCCCAAAGAATACGATGTCATTGCGACCTTAAACCTCAACGGCGATTATTTATCGGATGCCCTTGCAGCGCAAGTAGGTGGAATCGGTATTGCCCCTGGCGCAAACATCAACTACGTAACTGGCGCTGCTGTTTTTGAAGCAACGCACGGTACCGCGCCCAAATACGCAGGGCTCGACAAAGTAAACCCTTCTTCGGTAATTTTGTCCGGCGAAATGATGTTACGCTATATGGGGTGGACAGAAGCAGCGGATAAAATTATCGGCTCTTTGCAAAAGACTATTGCGGAAAAAACAGTAACGTACGATTTCGCAAGGCTGATGGACGGCGCAAAAGAAATTAAATGTTCCGAATTTGGCGATGCGCTAATTAACAATCTGTAAATTTGGCCTTTTAGGGCTGTTTAATAATCGCGTAAGCTATTTTAGGCAGCCTGGCACATAACATACTTTAGGTTTTACGGTGCAGAAAATCATCTTACTACTTTTTGCTACTATTTCTTGCTCCTCGTCGCGTGAGAAAATATTTAAAATTGGGGTTCAAGAAGGTTGGGTAGATGCAACCCACTATACCGTTCTTGCTCTTTCTTCACAAGAATATAATGGCGAAGCGGCAAAATTTGCATCGCAAACAGCGTGCGCTTTTGCCGAAGCAAAAATTTCTCAGCGTTTTTCTGAAATTATTTTAGGCGACAAGGTAGAAGATTGCGCAAAAGTTGATCCCTCGACAGATTCCCGCTGTGATTGGGTCTATAGGCTTGACCCACACGTTTTTACTTTTCGCGGTAAAGAATTTAAACGCCAACACTACTTTACTTCCAAAAAAGTAATTTGTGAAATTGCCTATACGTACTACCATCCTTCGCTACGGCATAAAATGGAAGAATACGCCGCTCGATTTAACCTTACGCTCCACGCGCCATAGGCCGATAATATAGTATGCAGACACACATGCCACGGCGCGTACGTTTTTTTTACGGCTTTACTATTATTGCGTTAGCTTTGTTTTTGGTCCAGTGTAAATCCGCTCCCAAAAAAGTAGAGCCCCCGCCACCACCACCACCGCCCGTTGTAGAAGAGGTTGTGCCGCCAGAACCAGAGCTTAAAGCAAGCCACACCGAGCGCCCCGTTCCGGCGGTTTCCGAAATTTACGAAGAAGTAATGGAAGTTGCCGTGCGGCCAACGCTCAATTTACGCACAAAACCAAGCACCCGTGGGCGTATCGTTAAGCGTATTCCCTATGGAGAGGCAATTACTATTTTAGACCGCTTCGACGACGACGATAGCGTAGGTACTTCAAACAAGTGGTACCGTGTACGTTACCGAGGCAAAGTAGGTTACGTAAATTCACGCTACTTGCGTGGCGAAGGGGAAGATATAGTTATCTACGAAAAACGAAGCAAGGCAAAGTATAGGCGCTCCAAAATGCGTAAAACACACAAAGCAAAAAGACAGCCCAAACGTGTTGAAGTAGAGGAATCGTCGTACGACGGGTACAACAAAGACGCTGAGCCCTCGGCGCATTAAAGAGGTTAGAATGCTTCGCCATTTACTTACCGTCTCTCTTCTTTTTACAATGGGGTGCGAAATAAAAACGTGCTACCAAGAAGCAAAAGAAAAGCATCTTGAAAAGCGGTACGGGCATAAACCCGCAAGCAAAGAACAGCTAGCCGATTGGGAAAAAGAAATTTCGGAGTATTCAAAAATTATTAACGCGAAAATAGACGCAGGAATAAAAACGGGAAAGGTTTACCGTAAGCTTGGCGAATCGTACGCGCTTATGGAAAGCTACGAACTTTGTATAAAAAATTTAGACAAAGCTGCGGAATTTGGCGAAGCAGTTGCTGAAGTATTTTATTGGCAAGGGCTTTGCTACGCAAACCTTGCACGGGTAAACAACTGGCAGGCTGATTACGCACGCAAAGCTGAGCAGGCATTTTTAAAAGCACTCAACCTCGATAAAACGATGAACAAAGTCAAATACGAGCTTGCCGTCATGTACTATGCGGGATTTGCGCGTAATAACCAATATCGCGTATTGAACGACACATTAACTATTTCACAACAGCAGTTTCGCGACAAAGCAATCGAATTAATGCAAGAGTATAAGTCGATTGAGCCAGACCAAGCCAAGGCTTATTTTTTTCTGGCGGGGTTATATAAGGAGCGCGGAGAAATGAACGAAGCAAAGCGCGAAATGCGTGATTTAATGGCGTTTATCGAAAAAAATAACTCGATGGGGTATAAGCGCAACGTTGACTACCAACGCGCAGCAGAATACTTAAAAAACTTTGAGCAAAAACAATAGGCTATTCTCGCTTCTCTGCAAGATAAATTTCGACGAAAATAATATTTTTTTCGCGTAGTACAAAGCGGATACCTCGACTATAAACGTCTACAGTATTGCCGACTTGCCTTACACGGTTTGTCCGGTAAAATTTTTTCACAAACGCCGCAACCTCTGCCGCACTTTTATTTCTTAAATCGCTTTCGGTAAGCCCAAGCGCGGTAAACCATTCCAACGAAGGAGATTTCTTTTTTTCGACTTCGAGACGAATTTGTGTAATGCGCCCATTACGCAGTATAAACGCACCGCTAAATTTTTCATCCGTATAATAAAGCGTTTCAGGAGAAGAAAAATCCCGATACGCTGGCTCTCCGTAAAGGCGCCGTAAATCAGCTTCTGTTTCCCCTAAAAGTACACCTGCACCCGCTGTCGATTCGATAAGGTAGCGCGGAGTATTCCTAAGAAGACGCATATCGATATTTTCATCCAACATTTTAAAACGCTCTTTTCCGTGCGGAGGGCGTGTGCCGGCGGTAACTTTTGGGGTTAGAGTAAAAATTATGCCGATAAAAAGAATAATGGCAAAAACACGTAACGTCAGCAAGGCATACCAAGATGTCGATTTTATTACTTCTTTTGAAGCGCGTCCTTTACGCATTTTATCTGAGTATCTCATGCCGCTTACACGCTTTGAAAAAATGCGCGTCAAGGACACCATCGTTTTTTTTGGTTCGGCAAGACTCTCTCCCCCCTCGAAAGCAAAGCACGAATTGGAAAAACTCAAGGCCTCGGGAAAATTTGACAAGAAAGAAGAGCACCGCTTTGCGCTACGGCTACGTTACTATAAAGACGCTGTGCGCTTAGCGTATCGGCTTACACGTTGGTCCAAAAGCTTACCTGCAGACGCTCGGCGCTTTTTAATTTGTTCGGGCGGGGGACCTGGGATTATGGAAGCTGCAAACCGTGGCGCCGCACACGCCCGAGGGCTTTCGGTGGGCATGAACATAGCCCTTCCTTTTGAGCAAGTCCCGAATCCTTACATTACGCAAAGCCTTAATTTCGACTTCCACTATTTTTTTATGCGTAAGTTTTGGCTCACCAACATGGCTAAAGCGCTTGTGGCTTTTCCTGGCGGTTTTGGAACATTCGATGAACTTTTTGAAATTTTAACTTTAGTACAAACGCATAAAATGGAAAAACGCCTACCTATTGTTGTTTATGGAAAAGAATATTGGAGCGAAGTCATAAATTTAAAGGCGGTCGCAGATTGGGGGATGGTCTCTCACGACGATTTAAAATTTGTCCAATTTGCCGACACTCCCGATGAAGCGTTTGAGTATTTAACGCAAAGCCTTACGCAAATTTATTTGCGTTGAAGTATTGCATAAAACATCGTATCGCTATCGTATAAAGGCGCACCGACTAATTGTGATTTTTCAAGAAAAAAATTAGGATGCTCTTCTAAAAAAGATTGAACGGTATTTTCATTTTCTTCTTTAAACACGCTACACGTTGCATAAACGAGTTTTCCATTTTTTTTTAAATGCGTACAAACAGAATTAAGGATCTCTTTTTGTGTTTGTGCAAAAATTTCAGGGTCATTCTTTTGGATACGAAAGCGTACATCGGGATTACGGCGGAGCGTTCCTGATGCCGAACACGGCGCATCGACAAGAATACGGTGGAATCCGCCCGTGTTTTGGATTTCTTTGCTTTTGTCCAAAGCTGCTGTGCCAACGACAAAGCGGCGGATATTATGGAACTGGGCACGCCGTGCGCGTAATTTTATTTCCTCTAATTTGTATTCACGGACATCTGACGCGTAAATAACCCCCCGATTTTTTAACTGCGAAGCAATTTGCATCGTTTTGCCGCCACCACCTGCACACACGTCCCATACCGCCATTCCTGGGTGTGCATCGACGGCTTCTCCTAAAAGCTGCGAAGCGTAATCTTGGATTTCCACCAAACCTTTTTTTAAACAAGCAAGGCCATAGATTGGTTTTTGTCCCTCGACGCTAAAAGTAACAAGGCGGTCGTGAACTATAGTTTTTACAGAAAATCCTTCCTCTTCAAGCTCGCTCTGGATTTCCATAGCTATATCGGGGTAGTTTGCCCGTAAATAAAGCGGAGGTTTTTGGTTTAAATTATGGAGAAATCCTTCAATTTTGTCGTCAACAAGCGAACTTCTTCCAAGCCATGCTAACCAACTTTGTGGCAGCCCAGCCTGATGTATTTTATTAGGAGTAAGTAGCTGTGTTTTTCCATAGCTATGCTTAGGATACCCCTCGGCATAGCTATGTTTTTCCATAGCTGTAGCTATGGATTTCCATAGCTGCCTAAGTAGATCTACCTGTTCATTATCCTGTAAAACCGCCCAAGCCATCGCTGCATCGAGCGTTTTTTCCTGCGGCAATACGCTTATAACACGACGCAAACTCTGGAAAAATGCTTCACTGTACCACGTACGATCACTTTTTCCATAACTTTTTTTTCCACGAAAATACGCTGCAAGCCATTTATCCGCCTGCCGCGCCGTAGGGTGTGCGGTGTAAGTACGCCACAACATTTCGAGGTGCTTGAAACGGTTGGCGTTTTTTTTCATTAAGCATGTAACGCTTTTTATGAAAGTGCAGCACTTGCCAAATGGAGTACAGCCTTATTAAACATAGCGACATCCGCAATTTCTCCGCCATCGGCAATGACTGCATGGCCGTATAAAATTTGTGCATAGTCTTGCAGCTTCTCCGAAGTAGGGTTTTTATCGTAGAGTACAAAAAGTTTTTTGACAACTTCGTGCTCGGGGTTTAGCTCGAGTGTTTTTTTCATCGGGGGAACATTTTCGCCGTTACGGCTTAAAATTTTTGCCAAATACGGAGACACGTCAAACTCTTCGCCCACTAACCGCGACGGCGCAGATACAAGAGCGCTTGAAAATTTAACATCTTTCACAATATCCTTAAGCTGCTCTTTGATTGCTCCCAAAAGCGGTCCCATTTTTTTGTCGGCTTCTTTAATTTTTTCGGCATCCTTTTCTTTTTGTTTTTCATCGGCGATGTCTAAGTCGCCTTTTGCAGCAGATTTAAATTTCTTCTCTTCGAACGAGCCGATGTTTTGTAGTACAATTTCATCGTACGCATCGACGAGGTATAGAATTTCATAACCCTTTGCACGCAACGCTTCTGTGTGCGGCGAGTTTTCGAGCGTCGAGCGTGATTCGCCGGCGATGTAGTAAATTTCTTTTTGTTCGCTTTTCATGCGCGACACATATTCTTTGAGCGTGGTTTGCTTTTCTTTGTCGTTCGACGAAGCAAAGAGCAGCAACGCAGAGAGCTTTTCTTTGTTTTCAAAGTCGGTAGACGCGCCTTCTTTTATGGCAGGGCCAAACTCTTTGTAAAAGTCGGCGTACTTGTCGCGCTCTTTTTCTAAGAGCGTGGTGAGTTCGCCGATAATTTTTGTAGTGAGGCCCTTTTTAATCGCGTTGATGTGCCTATCTTGCTGCAAAATTTCGCGCGAGATGTTGAGCGGTAAATCGGCGCTTTCAATAACACCGCGCACGAAGCGCAAATAGCGGGGCAACAGCTCTTCGGCTCTTTCAAGAATGAGAACTTTTTTTACGTAGAGTTGCAATCCCCCCTTGAAGCTGGTATAGTACAAATCGAACGGTGCACGATTGGGAAGGTACAAAAGCGCTTGGTACTCGATGCGGCCTTCTGCACGGTAGTTGATCACTTTGAGTGGGTTCTCCCAATCGTGCGAGAGGTGTTTATAGAACTCATTATACTCCTCGTCTTTGACGTCATTCTTGGAGCGCGTCCAAATCGGTTTCATCGAGTTGAGAGTGACTTCTTTAACGACTTTCTCTGTTTTAGGTTCACCGCTTTCTCCCTCTTTTTGAGGGATTGTTTCATACACCTCTTTTTTCATCAAAATGGGGTATGCAATAAAGTCGGAATATTTTTTAACCGTACTTTCAACGACAAATTCATCGGTGAAATCAGGCAGCCCGTTTTCGGCATCCGCCGGTTTCAAGTCGAGGGTAATCGTAGTGCCCGCTTGTGCCACATCGGCGTCATCGACGGTATACGTGCCTGCACCGGTGGATACCCAACGCGTGCCCTTGGTTTCATTCGCACGGCGGGTGAGCATCGTAATTTTGTCGGCCACCATAAACGCCGAGTAAAACCCGACGCCGAATTGACCGATCAAATCAGCTGGAGCAGCCCCTGAGCTAGTCGAAGGGCCAGAGGCTTTCATCTGCTCGAGGATTTCCTTTGTGCCCGATTTAGCAATCGTACCGATATTGGCCACCACCTCGTCGCGGCTCATACCGATGCCGGTGTCGATGAGGGTTAGCCGCCGCGCTGTCTTATCGATTTCAATGCGGATGAAATTATTTTCTTCTTGGGTGATAGATTTATCGGTTAAGCCCAAAAATTTACGCTTATCGATTGCGTCCGACGCGTTTGAAATCAGCTCACGCAAAAAGATTTCTTTATTAGAATAAATAGAGTGGATCATCAGATCCATGAGTTGCCGTGTTTCGGCCTGAAATTCAAAAGTCTGTGTACTCATAGCCTTTGCGGAATGCAAAAAAAAGACAGGGCGTCAACGACTACTGGTTTAAACCACCCAAGATTTGTTTCATGTGTTCGATAAGGAGTTCTTTGCGAAGCTGGTCGCTAAACTCAGTCATCGTTGGCTTCGAGTTAGGATCCGTACCGGGGGGCGGTTTTAAATCTAACTTCTCATCTTTAGGGAAAGGCGGTTCGGATTGGATTTGTAAATTTAAGTTACCGACGAAACGCGATTCAATGCTGCCCTTGCTAATACGGCGAGGATCAATAACTCCCGTTAAACGGATATTAACGGGCTTACCGTCAACAGTAAGGCTTTTTTGCGCTGTAATTGGGTAGTTTCCGTTGGACTGCCGCGCACCTAAAATTCCCGTAAGATGAAAACGGTAACTATCGCGTGTTTTATTGTTTGCGTTGGAGCTTTTGCTACGTGATTTATTTTGTTCGGATGTCGTTAAAAAAGGAATATTTTTTGTATCGGGAACAAGTTTCATTTCAAACTTCTGTGCGCTCTTCCATTCGCCATCGGAGACAAGGTTAAAACTTTCGTTCACTTCAATAGCGATTATCTCGCCTTCTTTTGGTGGCGCAACATAAGGATTTTGGTCACGCCAAATTGACTCCTGCGCTATACTTGCAGTAAAAGGTATAAGAAGAAAAGCAATGTTGAAAATCGACTTCATGGTATAAGTTCTGCACGTAAACTATCTACAAGCCGTGCGCGTAAAGTTTTTCGTGTTCCTTGCGGACGTACATCCACAGTCTCGCCAAGGGCTGCGTCTTGGAGCAAATGCGCCTCGCGTTCTATTTTTATGTATGGGGAATTAAGTACAAGACGTACAGATGTCCCCCGCCGTAGCTTAGTGTGCGTATTTGGCACGAAAGGCTTCTGCTCGATTACTGCGTTAGATTTTTCAATAGTTACTCCTTCGCCTATAATTTTATCGGGTATCACTCCGGCTGCCCACGCATGGAGTTCAACATCCTTAGCGGTAACACGCGCCGTTTTACTTTTTGTTTCAATTTTACAATAGCGTGACAATTTTTCGACGACCTGCGCAGGTAAAGAAGTGGTATCTACCAATTCGCTGAGGCACACAGTGTTGGTGTTTGTTTGTGCAGTGGGATTAATTTTGAATACTATGGGTTGGGTTGCATAGAGGGATGCCGATATAAAAAACACCACCACCATAAAGACGCGTCGGTTGCGCTGCATTGATACAAGTCGCCGCCGGTCATCAAGTGAAAACCCCAGCACCTGCTGAGGTTTTTGTATCGAGATGAATGGCGAATTACTCGGCAGGCGACTGTTGAATGCGTCTATATGAGCCATCCGCCTATTAACCACGTTTTAATTGTATCGCTGTTGAAAGCATGCTGTCGGATGTTTGTATCGATTTTGAATTGGCCTCGTACGCACGTTGCGCAACAATCATGTTGACCATCTCTTCGGCAAGGTTTACATTCGACATTTCTAAAAAACCCTGCAAGATACCACCAAAACCGTTTAACCCTGGTGTTCCTGGAATTTCTGGCCCCGATGCGGGCGTTTCTTTAAAAAGATTTTTACCGACTGCTTTAAGCCCAGCGGGATTAACAAAACGGTAAAGTTCAATTTGGCCAATTTGGCGCGGGATTTGGTCGTCGCCAATTTGTATACGCACTTCGCCTTGTTCGTTAATCGTGAGTGTCTCAATAAGCCCATCGGGTGGAATAACAAGGGGTGGTTCTAACGTATAACCGTCGGATTGCAATACTTGGCGGCGAGAATCAATTTTAAAATCACCATTCCTCTGGTAGCCAAATGTACCGTCGGGCATCAGAATTTTAAAAAAACCTACATCCGAAGAAATTGCCATATCGAGTTTATGCCCTGTCGATTGCAGTGAACCCATTTGGAATAATTTTTGCGTAGCAGCAGGGCGCACCCCCACACCCACGTTTACGCCTACGGGAATTTCTGAAACAGCGGTCGAAGGCGTACCTGCTAAAACCTGGTGTTGGTAAAGCAAATCCTCAAAATCAACGCGGTTTTTCTTATAACCTGTGGTGTTGACGTTCGACAAATTGTGCGAAATTGTATCCATATTAAACTGTTGCGCGATCATTCCTGTCGCGGAAGTCCAAAGAGAGCGTACCATACTCCATTTTCGGATGTATCAATGAATTTAGCGAGAAAAATTCTATAGTTTTACACGCCGTCTAAGTTGTTGGTTAAGACTCTATACGTGGCGCAACCTACCATAAAATATATATTCCTAAACGCAAAAGCAATTTTGCCGGCGCGGCAAACTAAAGGAGCCGCAGCGTACGACGTGTACGCATGCCTCGAAAAAGATTTAACCCTTGTACGCGGGCAAATTGCACCTGTTCCCACAGGCATAGCTATGGAAATCCCGAGCGGATACCATATTTCCATCCGCGCACGTTCGGGACTTGCGGTAAAACACGGGATTACTCCTATAAACAGCCCCGGCACCATCGACGCCGATTACAGGGGAGAAATTTTTGTTCCACTTATAAACTTAGGGAGCGCCGATTTCATTGTACGGCACGGGGACCGCATTGCGCAGCTTTTGCTCGAAAAAACAGAAGACATCTATTGGGATAGGGTCGATACTTTAGAAAAGACACAACGAGGAGAAGGAAAGTTTGGTTCCACAGGTATCGGCAGATAGTAGCGGCATTATCGATTTTCCACGCCGGCTTGGGAACAAAGGACTTTTTTTCGCATTTGGCGGCGGCGTAGGAAAATTTGGAACCAACTTTACTGTATTTTACCAAAATGGTATAACACTTTGGATAGATGCCGGCGCAGGTTTTTCAAACCACAATACACCAGGGCTTGAAAAAAATTTACCCAACAGGCAACTCCTCTTGGGGTTTCCTCCGACTGCTATTTTTCTTACCCATGGCCACGAAGACCATATCGGCGCGTTACCGCATTTGACAAAAGTTATTCCACAAGGTACGCCCATTTACGCTTCTCCTTTTACCTCCGCACTTGTACAAAACCGGCTAAGGGACAGGGGGATTGATCCTAAAATTTGGAATTTTAATTTGGTCGAACAAAACTCACAAATCGAAATTTCTCCTTTCCGCGTTTTTACTTTTTTTATGCCACACTCTATACCACAGTGTTTTTCGGTAGGGCTCGAAACCAAGTTGGATGGCGTAACCAAGCGCATTTATTTTTCGAGCGATTTTAAACTCAAAGGCGGCGAAGTGCGCCACAAAGTGCAGCAAATTAAAAAATTTGCGCCCATAGACTACCTTTTCGTCGATTCGACAGGTTCGCTAAACGAAGGTGAAACAGCCGACGAAAAAGAAGTCGACGAATCTCTTGAAAAATTGATTTTAAAAACGAAAGGGCGCATTTTTCTCACAACATTTGCTTCGCAGGTGGAGCGTATAAAAAATTGCGCACGCATCGCTGCGCGTGCAGGTAGGCCGGTTGGCTTTTTAGGGCGCTCGCTTAAAGCGCAATGGCAGGCTGGGTTTGAAGCGAAGGAAGTTGACACTCCTTTGCATTTATTACGCCAGAGTGCTCCCAATAATCCCAAAGCGCTGTGGCTTGTCGCAGGTTGCCAAGCCGACGATAACTCTTCTTTCTCACGCCTTACACGCGGAATGCTTCCCAAGATGCGCCTTAAATCGGGAGACACCCTCATCTACTCTGCGAGCATGATTCCCGGAAACGAAGGGCGTATCTACGAGTGCCTTAACCGCGCCGCCGCAGAAGGTGTAAATGTTATTGGACTTACAGGCGACGTGCGTGTACACGCTTCGGGGCATGGCAGGCGCGGCGACATCCAAAAGCTTATTGGATACCTTCGCCCCAAAACAATTGTTCCCGTGCACGGCGATGCACTCCACCTCCATGCGTTTTTAAATTTCGTGAAAGATATAAAAATTAAAATTTCACTCAGCGAAGGAAACGCTATTTACTCACTTGGGAGCGATATAGAATTTATCGAAAAGGTTGCCGACGAAACTTGCCTTGTCGAACCTGGAGAAATACACTTTGAAGAAAACCTCTACCGCGAAAGGTTGCGTATAGGGAAAGACGGTATTTGTATTGTCCTTTTTGATGCAGAGCACTTTCAGATAAAAAAATTAACTTATGTTGGAGTAATGAGCGCCTCAAACTACCAGAATACCGAAAAAGAACTTTTTATAAAAGCAGCTAAGCTTGCAGCAGATTTAAGCGGCAAAAACTCTACAACGCGTGAAACAAGTTTTCGCAACCAATTGGGGCGCGTGCACCAAAGCCTTTTGGGGCGCGAACCTTATATAAAAATTATTAGGAGTGCCCCGTGAACGCTTTACGTATTATCCCATGCCTCGACGTAAAAGATGGCCGCGTCGTTAAAGGGGTTAATTTCGTAAACCTACGCGACGCTGGCGACGCTGTCGAGTGCGCAAAAGCATACGATAAAGCAGGCGCGGACGAACTTGTTTTTTTGGATATTACCGCGACATCCGACCGAAGACAAATTATTTTAGATTTGGTAAAACGTGTAGCCGAAGAAATTTTTATTCCGTTTTGTGTCGGCGGAGGAATCCGCACTTTAGAAGACATGCGTGTTATTTTATCAGAGGGCGCCGATAAAATTTCTGTAAATACTGCCGCGTACCAAAATCCAGAACTACTCACCCAAGGGGCGCAACATTTTGGCAGCCAGTGCATTGTTTGCGCCATCGATGTAAAATTCAACGGTCGTTTTTACGAAGTGTACTTAAATGGCGGAAGGACTTCGACGGGACGCGATGCCATCGATTGGGCTAAAGAGGCCGAATCGCGTGGTGCTGGAGAAATTTTACTTACGTCGATGGATGCCGACGGCGCAAAAACGGGATATGATCTCATCGTCACCAAACATGTGGCCGATGCGGTGTCTATCCCCGTTATCGCTTCGGGTGGCGCAGGTAAAAAAGAAGATTTTGCAGCGGCATTTCGCGCAGGTGCACATGCTGCACTCGCCGCATCGCTTTTTCATTTCAGTGAACTGAACATCGGCGAGCTGAAAGATTATCTTGTTAAAGAAGGATTCCCTATACGTAGTTAAAAAGAATATTGGATTATAGATTCCCCAAAGGTACTATAAATGGCTACGAGTATGAAATCTATCCTCATCACCCAGTGTCTACAAAATGATTTTGTACGACCGCTCGATAGATATGATCCTCTACCGAATCTATTGCATGTCGGCTACGACGAGGCCAATCGACTGCTCGGCGAGCGGGTTGAAGAAGGGCCGGTTGCAAAAATTATACGCTGGGCTTATGCGCAGCCGTCAGATGCGCTCCAAATTATTCACATTCGAGATTGGCACGATGAAACGGACAGCGAACAAAATGGACATTTAATGCAGTTCGGCAAGCACTGTCTCAAAAATTCTACTGGTGCGTCGTTCGTGTTTGAACACTTAATACGAGAAGACCGCGAGCATGCCATCGTTGACGCTTCGGGTTTGAACGATTTCTATAAAACGAATCTTGAAACCTATCTAAAAGATTGCGAAGTTGCGTCCACTAAAGTTAATGATAGAGATGTTATTAACGGCTCTGCCGCATCCACGGTGTCTACGATAGAGACGAAAGTGCGAGTGGGGATTATTGGCGTTTGGACGGAAGCTAAAATTACATATCTTGCTTACGAGCTACTTACGCGCTATCCTGCAATTGAGTTGGTGACATGTAGCGCACTTACGGCCAGTTCTTCACGTAGCGCTCACTTTATTGCGCTCGATCAACTGAAAAAAATTCTGGGTGTCAAAATTTTCGATTCGGTTGGTAGTTTTGCCGAATACCTCGGAGGTGCCAACGCAGCACCCGTTTCTGTTTCTCTGCAAGGTAAAATGTTCGACGACACAAAATTTCATTTTAATATACCTTATTCGTTGCAACCTGCAGATAATCGTATTCTACATTATCTCTTTCGCGAAAGTACATCCGCCGATTTTCTTTGCCTCGACGGCGGTTTTAGTGGCAATGTCGTTTTAAAAGCGACTGCAAAAGACTCTTATGGTCAATCGGTAGTGCCAACGGTCGTTAAGATTGGCGAGCGGGATTCGATTGCACGTGAACGGGCGGCTTTTGAGCGCGTACAAGAGGTCTTAGGTAATAGCGCACCGGCCATTGTTGATTTTGCCGAAAGCGATGCACGCGGGGGGATTAAGTACCGGTATGCGGCAATGACGGACGGTAATGTAAAAACTTTTCAAAAATATTTCGCCGCATCGGATGACGTTGAGTTACTTGTGAAATTTCTCAAGATTGTTTTCACTAAACAGCTTGGACGATTCTACGATGCAGCGGTACAAGAATCGTTAAATTTGCTCGAGTACTATGATTTTAATCCTAAGTACGCAAATTCAGTGCGTAAGAAGAGCAGTGAGCTGGCCGAAAAAACGTCTACCGGTCGACTTAAAATTGTAGATGGCCTTGAAGTCGAAGATGTCGCAGAGTTTTATGAACACGAACTTGTACATTTGCGCGAGACTGTGGCGATGCCGCGCTATGTATCGTGGCTGCACGGTGACTTAAACGGTGCAAACATTATAATCGACGAAGCACAAAACGTGTGGCTTATCGACTTTTTTCACACCCACCGCGGGCATGCTCTCAAAGACTTCATTAAGCTTGAAAACGACATTCTTTTTATCTTCACAAAAATTGAAAGCGAGAGTGATTTACATCTGGCAGTTCAAGCGACCGATTGGCTTTTCAGTACGCATAATTTAGCCGAATCTCTCGGTGAAATTCCAGCTGCCCTTGCAGCAGATGCTCGATTTAATAAATCGCTTAAAATCATTCGCTATCTGCGCTCGCTTTATAGCGGTGTAGTAAAGCTCGATCGCGACCCATACCAATTTTTCGTTGCGGCGGCACGCTATGCAATACACACCCTTTCGTTTGACGAATGTAATCTTTGGCAGCGTAAATGGGCGCTCTACGCGGGCGCAAAAGCCATTGCCCGTGTGCGCGAGGCACTGACGCAATCGGCTCATCTCCGAATTAATTTTTTGGATATTCAAGGTAATGCGTCAGATAAAGGATTGATTGGCTTGACGATTTTACCGGGGCGCAAAGATCGGGGGCGCGACATCGACGTCGATATTACTGCTCTTAAAGAAGCAAACGTTAAAGCAATTGTACCACTCATCACCGCTAATGAATTTTTAGAGTACGGGGTTGAAAATCTTCTTGAAAAATATACCGAAGCGCAGTTTGATATTCTACATATACCCATAAAAGACCAAGGCGTGCCAACGGTTTTGCAAGTCGAAGAAGTATTGGCGTTTATAAAAAAACACACAGACGCAAAGAAGCGTGTAGTCATCCATTGCGTCGGTGGCTTAGGCCGAACCGGTGTCGTTGTGGCGTTATATCTCAGGCGCTTTGCAGGCTTAGACGGCGACGAAGCGATTTATCGAGTGCGTGCCGCCCGTTCGCCGCGTGCCGTTGAAAATCTGGACCAAGAGAATTTTGTCAGAAATTACATGCACAGGCTCGTAGGCCATCCGCAAGGTTCCATAGCACATTCTGCTTTGCACGACGTATAATCTCTATAATACTGCCCGCACCAATTAGTACGGAGTAATTCATGCAAAAATTTAGACCAATTGCCGCTCTTCTTGTAGCGGTTATAATCGCCTCTGCGTGTAAGGGCGATAAATCTCCATGGATATGGAAAATCGAAGGGAAGACTGTAACGCTTAAAGATCTCGACGCTGCCTATAGCGGCTTTGGTGTCCTTATGAAAGACCAATTGCAGCAACGTATGGGACGTTTTCTTCCAGAAGATGAATTTAAAAAGTTCTTAGAAGATCCCGACGCTACAGGAAATCCGCAACTTGCAGAAATGTTTAAAAGTTTAGGAAAAGACCTTTTTGCAGACCAATACCAAGACATGCTTATCCTTAATATGGAAGCACAAAAAGAAGGGTACGCTAAACGTCCAGATGTGAAAGCAAAGCTTGACTTTTTAACAAAATATTTTCTGGCCAATATGTATCTTTTTGATCAACTAAAACTCCAAGATATAAAAATAAGCGATGCAGAAGCCTTAGACGCATGGCAAAAAGCGAAAAAAGAAGATAAGCGCTTGGCGACTGTTCCATTAGACCAAGGAATGGATATGATCAAAGGCCGCATGGTTATGGCGCAAGCGATGGAAAAGCAACGTACGCTCATGAAAAATGCAAAACAAAAATACCGCATCGATACAAACAAGGATTTCGACATTGCAGAGCACGTAAAAAAATCCCGCGAAGAAGCGCGTAAAAAACGTGAAGAAGCTCTTCTAAAAAAATAAACTAAATAAAATTTGTTTAGCTTGTTTTTCCCGATAGTTGCGCCGCAAGCCCTGGATAGGTATGGCGCAGCTTCGGCATAAAAACACGCACATTAAGCCCGCGCCTTTCAAGGACTTTCTCTAAAATTTCTATGTTACTTCTGGGTTTATTTTCGAGTAAATAGTAGCGAGCACGTTCTTCGGTAAATTCACCCAAGATAGTGTCGATAAACGCTTTATCAATTACAGGCGCTCTTCCTTGGGTGCACGCTGCAAAAATAATTGATGCTGTAAAAATAATTTTAGTGGAAAGTTTCATAGTTGCGCAATGGTAAAAAATGACCTTCGCCGGAAAATGATTTTTCCGCACGCTTCTTTGCTTCAAAAAACGCCTCAGTGGAAGTTATTTGGCGGCGGTTTACTCTTTGAAAAAAATCGTATAGAAAGGGTATTGTTATGCTGTCGGATATATTAACGCGATAAGTAATCAACATTGAATTGGGATAAAACCCCATCGCCAAAAGAGCCGCTTTTTGTATGGCTGATACTCTCTCATTTTTTTCAATAATTATTTTGCGTGCATTTAAATTACATGGAAAAGCGGCATTAGAATTTACCGTTAAAAATAGGCTGTCTTCGTAGTTTACTCCACCTTGCGGGCAATCACTTTCTACCGAAAAATTCCACGTTGTAGAAAAATTATCGCTTAATTCTGCAATAATTTTTCGCGTTGCACTATCTACTCGAGGTGCAACCAAGCGTGAAGCATTTGCACCACTTGGTGCAGCGCATTCGCCACAACGAAAAAATAGCGGCGGCACAAAAGAAGCCGCATCCTGTGGAGTGCCGTCATTTATACCTAACACGTCTCCAAAAAATACTGTTTCTTTTGTTCTTATTTTATTTACAACGTGGTAGGGCTCTCCCAAAGTCAAGATTCCTGTATTGCCTTTGGATTCAAACGCCAGTGATATTTGGCTATCGGTAAAATAAAGATTTTTATCGGTTGTGTATTCGCTTTTGAGCGATATTTTTGCTTCAGGTAAATCTAAAATAGATGTGGTTACATTTTGCGAAAAGTATGCGGCATCTTCAGGAGAAAAGAAAACCCACGGGGCATCCTTAAAAATTTGCTGCGCGTACTTACGGTTAAGTGCAACAAATAGGCGCCACGCATCGCCTTTATTTATTTTGGAAGGCAGATTTTTGAGCGCATCGTGTTCAATATCTGAAGAAAACCAAATTCCCCAATCTAAAGCGGCAAATGCAAAATCAATTTTTGATTTTGCGTCTAAAGCATCTGTTAAAAGTTTTACAAGCTTTTTAGTGTCTTTTACTCGAAGAGCTTTTTGGAGGTTATCTCTTGCGCGAATGTACACACTAAGATTTACTTCGTTTGCTTTTACACGCGGTAAATTTTCCTTACGGTGGTACGCAAAAAGTAGTTTTTCATCCGCATCCATGCCCTTTTTAATGTGCGCCCATTCGTTTTTTCCCACTGGCACATTACACCTTTCAAAAAAAATCGCTTCGCGTAAAAGCCATTCGCGCTCCATATCGGTATCGAAAACAAAATCAGCGCTTGAAGGGCATTTGCCGCTACCAATGTATGCGAAGACAAAAGAACGCAACCTTTCTGTATATGCTGCCTTGCGCAAGTCGACAAAAATTTCGCGTGGAGTATTGCTTTGGTTAAGGAGGTTTTGCAGATGGTTCGCCGCTTGTGTCGCTTGTTCTTCTGCATTTTTCCATGAAGATAGCCACGCTTCGATATTTTCGAGAACTTGGCTGTGGCTTAAGTAATCGCCAAAATTTTCCGCTGCTTTTATTTCAGTTTTGCTAAGACTTTCTTCAAGAACACGCTTAGCATCCCCAAAAGCGCCGCAACGTATATAAAGCCGTGCGAGAGCAAGGCCATCGAGCTTTTCTTTGCGATTGTTCTCAACGAGGCGTACCAAAAAAAGCGCACGCCCCAAATTTCCATAACGAATATTTTCAAGAATACGAAACGCAATCGTACGCCTTTCCCAATAATCACTAAGTAAATTTTTTTGTGCATCGCTTAGTTTTGCAAATTGTTCCGCTTTATGGTAGCCTCGTAGTGTCTTTTGCCGTAACTTAAGGCCTTCACCAAAAAAATTGACAAAAGATGCCATCGACGCATCTTTATCTACAATTGGCTTTGAAAGCTGAGATTCTATTTTGGATACGTGTGCCTCAAGCTCTTGGAGCGCATCTTTACCATCCTTTTTACCCGTAAAAAGAATTTCCAGTTTTAACTGTAAACGGCACAATAAATAGTCTTCAAATGTATCACGGCTTTCGCCCCACGGTAAATTCTGCGTACTGGTAATTTCGTTGGAGTTTTTAGGCCAGTTATAATTTCCGCGGAGTGACGCATAAATTATTTCAAGGGTTGTACGCGCTTTTTCAAAGTAGTAATCCGCCTGCCTTACATCATCACGCAGCGCAAAAAAATTCGCAATTGCAATTTGCCTTTGAAACTCGGCAAAAGGACTTTCTTGGAAAAGAATATTCCAGTTCCCTTGCGCCATAATAGAATCAATAAGGCGCGAGGGAAGCGAAGTAGTTACACGAAAAACATTTTTAGGACGCCAAGGCGATGCGTCTGTTTTTAGTACAGAAAAGAACAAACAGAAAAAGAAAACACGCACAAGAACTTTCTTTTGTACGCGTTTTCTTTTTACCGTAAGCAATGGAGGTGTATACCCAAACCCTACTTCTACAAATTTTTTATGCGCTTTTAAGTCCTGCCGCTTTTTGCAAAAGCGCACGCGCAATTACGCGCAGGGCCAAGACTTCTTCGGCACCTTCAAAAATACTAAAAACACGTGCATCAACGAAAAGCCGTGAAACTTCGTACTCTTCAGCATAACCCATACCACCGTGTATTTGCAACGCTTCACGCGTTACCCATTCCGAAATACGGCACGCGTAAAATTTTACCAGCGAAGCTTCCATCGAGCCTTCGTGCTTATCCATAAGCCTTGCTGATTTATACGTCATTTGGCGGACAGCCTGTGTAATAGCAGCCATTTTCGCAATTTTAAAATGGTTGATACCGTACGCGAGAATAGGCTTTCCAAAAATTTTGCGGTCAACAGCATACTGGAGCGCTTTTTCAATTGCTGCTTGCATAACCCCTGTGGCGCGTGCGGCAGTTTGTAAACGTCCGCCTGCAAAGCCGGCCATCTGCAAGTAAAAACCTTTTCCAAGCCCTGCCTCGCCACCAATTAAGTTTTCGTCGGGTACAAAATAATCTTCGAAAACAACTTCGTAAGAATGCATTCCACGGTAGCCAATGGTTGAAATCGCTTTGCCGTGGCAGCGGCCACCTTCGGGTTGTGTATAATCGAATTCGTGATCGCGTGTAGGTGGTTTTTCTGCCAACAAAATAGAAAGCCCCTTGTGCTTAAGCTTCATGTCGGGGTTTGTGCGCACGAGGACAAGCATGACATCCGCCATACCGGCAAAAGTACACCAAGTCTTTACACCATTAATTTTCCAACCGCCCTCGACCTTCGTCGCAGCGACTTTCATGCCTGCCACATCGGAACCAAAATCAGGTTCGGTAACAGCCACCGCACACTTTTTTTCACCCGACGCCAAAAGCGGCAACCATTTTTGTTTTTGTTCTTCGGTACCACCGGCTGAAATCGCTTTTCCCACAATTTCGGGACGGGTGATAAGGCTTCCCGCAACGCCAACGCTTCCCCGTGAAAGCTCTTCGGTGACAACCGCCATCGAGGTGTGGTCTGGATTTTCTTCTGATTGAAATCCGCCATAAGTATCGGTAATCGAAAGACCAAAACAACCCATTTCTGCAAGGCCATTGATAATGTCATCAGGGATGGTTAAATCTTGGCGGTGTACTTTTTCGGCGATGGGCTTTACTTGCCCCTCGGCGAATTTACGAAACGTGTCAGCCATCATCTTTTGGTCGTCGTTAAGACCATAGTCACCAAAATCTTTATGCGCTGCAAGCAAATCGGCGATTTTCTTTGCTTCTGCTTCTGAAGCGTACGTTGACGCAAATGCCTGAATTTTATCGGATTGGATTTCGGTTTCGAAAGCAACGGGCGTTACACCCATTCTATGTGCGGCAAAGCGTAAACGCGAAAGAATGTCAATAAACGCATCGGCGATAAAAAACCGCGCTAAGCCCGCTTCGATGGTGTCGCCTTCTTTACCCACTTTTTTAGGGTATTCGAGCATTTCGTCGATTGCAAAAATTTCAGCGGCAATCCAAGCGAGGTCGTAATTGGCAACCTGATCGTCGTCCATTTTGTCGGTCGAAATGGTATTGTTGTCTAATGCCTTGTCCGCTAAAAATTTTTCGAATTTAGCGTAGAAATTTTTGATAGAGCCTGTAAGTGCTTTCGCCGTCTCCAATGCCATATTTATTTTCCTGTACCAACGATATGCACAACGTTTGTCGTCGCAGAACCACCGATGTTAAGCGTTGCTGCAACTTTTGCGCCTTCGACTTGGTTGTCGCCTGCTTTTTGTGTAAGCTGCTTATAAACGTCGAGAAGTTGCCGTGTACCCGTTGCGCCCACAGGATGGCCTGCACCGATAAGCCCACCCGAGGGATTAAAGGGGAGTTTACCACCAATTTTAATATCGCCCGATTCAATCGCTTTGTACGCTTCTCCAGGCGCTGTTAACCCAAAATGTTCAATCGCTGCATATTCCGAAGTGGTAAAGCAATCATGCGTCTCGACAAGATCTAAATCTTTTGATCCAGAAATACCTGCGCGTTTGTATGCATCGGTAATCGCCTTGCGTGTGTGTGGAAGAATGTAGTCGCCTTTTTTCTTCGCTTCGTACGCTTCTTCGGTTTTTACATCAAAAAGAATGGGCGCAGTTGCATGGCCCCAGCCCATAATGTGCGGAATATTTTCGAGTTTAAGGTTATGCTTTTTTGCATACTCTTTAGCGTACTTTTCTGATGCTAAAAAGATAACTGCGGCGCCGTCTGTCACCTGCGAACAGTCGGTAATGTGGATAATGCCGCCGACTTCCATATTGAAATTACCCCGCGTGAGAGCGTGGTCTTTATTCATATACCATTCACGGGTTTGCGCGACAGGGTTGTGTTTGGCATTTTCATAGTTTACCGCTGAAATTTCTGCGAGGTGGTCGTATTTAAGGCCGTAGAGTTCTTCGTAAACAGTACCCAAGCGGCCAAAGAGTTTTGGAAAGGGAAACTGTACACCCTTGGCTTCTTTATCGTACCAAGCGGCTGTACCCAAAAAATCACCGCCTGTTTTTGAATCGACGGATTTCATAAGCTCGACCCCTAACACCATTGAAAGGTTATAGTGCCCTGCTTCGATTTCTGTGCGTGCCATAAGCGCCGAAATAGCTCCCGATGCACACGCTGCTTCGTGGCGGCTCGTTGGAACTCCGCGCAGCTTCTCGCTATAGTTGACGCTCATTGCACCCAAGTGCCCCTGCATCGTGTAAAGTTCGCCGGCAAAGTTTCCAACGTGGATTGATTCAACATCTGCTGGATCGATGCCCGTGGAGGTAAACGCGCCATCCATTGCTTCGTTCATTAAAGCTTGGATTGTTTTACCTTCTTTGGACCAGTTACGTGCGAAGTCGGTTTGGTAGCCGCCTAAAATATAGACCTTTTCTTGCTTTGCCATAGTTTACTCCTTTAATTTATACCCTTTGTGTGGACAATGTATTCACAATTTTCTTCAACGTCCCGCTAAAAACTTGCTTACGTCAGCGACTCGGCATATTTTTCCAGAAGCTTTTAGGTTTTTAAGTTGTGCAGGTACAGGCAATTGTGCTTTTTCGATGAGCGCGCAGGTTTCACTTACGCCACCAAAAAGATCAACCCAACCCGATGCAGGCAGCCACGAAAAACCAGAAGACATCACGCGATCAATACCGTGGATGCCGTCTTTTTCGGGGGTAACTTCGCCAACGCGGGCAAAGCTATACGCAACGTATCCCAAAATAAAATGCCGCACGATATCGGCTTCTTCGCCTGTAGCTGTTTTGATAAGCTTGATAGCGTTTGAGTAAAGCCCGTCTTGGATTGCCGCTTTTGTTTTTTCAATCCAATCAATCTTTTCTTTTTTGGTGGGCGCAAAAGTTAGATCTTTAATTTGCAACGTGAGTTTATTTTTTTCCGCATCACGGTTAAAATATCCACCCTTACCCTTGGCTTTGCGTCCGAGCATCCCTTGGTCGATCATTTTTTGCATGTATGCGGGCATTTTATACGTATCGATACGTTCGTCTTTTACGTTCGCTACCACGTTATCGACAATTGCCTTATGGACATCAAGACCCACAAGGTCGATTGTCGCTAAAGGCGCCATTGCGCGACCGGTATACGGCCCCAAGAGGTAGTCCATCTTGTCGACACCGTACTTTTCTGCGTAGATAGCCGCTTCGTTTAAAAGTTGAAAACCAATGCGGTTACCTGCAAACGCCGCCGTATCTTCGGTGATGATGTTCACGCGGCGTAAAACTTTTTCACAAAAATCGTACACAAATTCACGCGTTTCCTGCGGAACATCGGGATGGTAAATAAGTTCGTTTGCAGGCAGTTTACCGGGCGGGTTATAAAAGTGCGTGCCCATGAAATTTTTACGGAAGTTTTCGTTGCGGCCTTCGCCCATTTTGCGGATGGACAAACCTGAAGAGACAGTGCTTACAATTGCGTCGGGGCGCTTCAAGTTTTCAATTTTGGCAAAAAATTCATTTTTAATCGCCATATCCTCGGCGAGGCCTTCAAAAATCCAGTCGCAGGTGGGGATTTCTTTTTCTAAATCGTCGTAACTTGCTACGCGGATGTATTTACGTAAAACATCGGAGCGTGCCTGGTTTACGGCTGCTTCGAGCCCTGCTTTTGCTTTATCAACAGTGCGTGCAAAAAAGACACATTCAATATCGGCTTGGGCAAAAATACCCCCCGATAGCGAACCCATATTTCCTGATGCGCCCAAAACTCCCACTTTCTTTATAGTTCGTGTCATTGAGTTTCTCCCTACGGTACGTTTTCGGTCGTTATGGACGTTTTAGACACCGCGACAAGCAAAAGGAAAAGTGGGTAGGCCGGAACAGTTTATAAGTCTAACTCTTCGACCTTGTTAGCATTATCCTCAATAAACTTGCGGCGCGGCTCGACCTGATCGCCCATGAGGATTACAAACGTGTCGTCGGCAATCACCGCGTCGTCGACGGTCACTTGCATCATAACACGGTTCGCCGGATCCATTGTAGTTTCCCAAAGCTGTTCGGGGTTCATCTCCCCTAACCCTTTATAACGTTGGATGGTGTATTTGCTGTCTTGCTTAAAAGCTTTAAGGATTTTGTTTTTTTCGGGATCCGAATATGCATAGTGCTTTTCTTTACCTTGCGTGATAAGATATAGCGGTGGACGTGCAATATAAAGAAACCCTTCGTCGATGAGCTGCGGCATGTGCCGAAAGAAGAACGTAAGGAGCAGTGTTTGGATGTGCGCACCGTCGACGTCGGCGTCGGTCATGATGACGATTTTGTGGTAGCGCGCTTTTTCTAAATTAAACTCCGCGCCGATGCCGCAACCGATGGCAGAGATGAGAGCAGCAACTTCGCCGTCGCCCAAAATTTTATCGAGTTTTGTTTTTTCGACGTTGGTGATTTTACCTTTGAGAGGCAATATCGCTTGGAAGTGCCGGTTGCGGCCTTGCTTCGCCGACCCCCCCGCCGAGTCACCCTCGACGATAAAAAGTTCGCTCTCTTTGGGTTCGCGCGACGAACAATCCGCGAGCTTCCCCGGAAGCCCCGCGCCTTCGAGCGCACTTTTACGCCGTACGAGTTCTTTGGCTTTACGCGCAGCGATACGGGCGAGCGCAGCTTGCATACACTTTTCAATAATGCGTTTGGCATCGGCAGGGTTCTCGTCAAAATACTCACACAGTTTTTCGTACACAACCGAAGTAACAATCCCTTTGACTTCGCCGTTACCCAACTTCATTTTTGTTTGCCCTTCAAACTGTGGGTTCGAGATTAAAATCGCGAGGACTAACGTCAGCCCCTCGCGTACGTCATCGCCTGTTAAAGGCTCCTCGACCTTTTTGTCGTAGCCTAACTTCTTTTTGTATTCGTTGATTGCTCGGGTGAGTGCAGTACGAAAACCCTCAAGGTGTGTGCCCCCTTCGCGGGTGTGGATGGCGTTTGCAAATGTAAAAATTTGCTCTGAATATGTGTCGCAGTACTCAATCGCAAACTCGACTTGGATGCCGTCTTTCTGCTCCATAGCATAAATTGGTTTTTTTTGCAGTGGATTTTTTTTCTCGGTGAGCATCTTTACAAACTCAACGATGCCGCCCTTGTATTGAAAAATTTGCTCTTTGGGATTTTTATCGCGTAAGTCGCGGATAACAATTTTAATACCTTTCGTGAGGAATGCCAATTCCCGTAACCGAGCAGCGAGTGTTTCGTATCGATACTCGAGTGAATCAAAAATTTCGTGGTCGGCTAAAAATGTGACTGTGGTACCACGCTTTTTTGTTGGCCCTTTGGCCTTAAGTGGTGCTTTAGGTTTACCACGATCAAAATGGATATGGTGTTGTTTGCCGTCGACGTGTACATCAACCTCGACCCATTCGGAAAGTGCGTTCACCACCGACACACCCACACCGTGCAAACCGCCCGAAACCTTATACGCGCCGTCGCCAAATTTACCGCCCGCGTGTAACTTGGTGAGCACCACCTCAACAGTGGAAACGCCGACCTTGGGATGGATACCCACGGGGATGCCACGGCCATTATCCGAGACACTGATGATATTTCCTTTTTGGATTTCGACAATAACTTCGTCGCAGTGGCCAGCCATCGCTTCGTCGATGGCATTGTCGACGACTTCGTACACCATGTGGTGGAGCCCCGGTAAATCGGTTGAACCGATGTACATCCCTGGACGCTTGCGCACCGCTTCGAGACCCTCTAAAACAGTAATTTTAGAAGCATCGTACGTTTCTGAGACAAGCCCGTGTATAGGAGCTTCTTTGGAAGAGTTTTTCTCTTTTTTTTGCGGTTTGTTATTTGTCGCTGGTTTTGGCATACTACAGCCGCCATTTTTGTAGACACAGACATTATGTCACTTGCGAATCTGGATTGCCAGCAAATTTTTCTATGGAGCCACATAGTATACTCTGTCGAGTAGTTTATTTTTCCCATTATGCGATATTTAACCCTTTGTTGAATCCACCTTGACGTACAAGCTCGCCCTTAATTCGTCATTTTCTGTACTATGCTAAATTTACCCGATCCAAAGCTACTGTCCTGGTATGAAATTATCGCCCAAAAAATTTCTCAGCGCTATAAAACTTTAAATTTAGAAAGGCCCCTGCTGCTAGCCATTAGCGGCCCCCAAGGCAGTGGAAAATCGACGTTGGCAGAAAACTTGCCAGAGATTCTTTTTAAAAACCACAAAATAATTTCTGATGGATTTTCTCTTGATGATGTATACCTAACACATGCAGAAAGAGAAAAACTTGCTCGTGAAATCCACCCGTTGTTGGTAACACGTGGTGTGCCAGGTACACACGACCTTGTTTTGGCAGAAAAAACAATACAGAACCTAAAAAACGGCAGTGGAGGTATTCCTCTTTTCGACAAAGGAAGCGACGATAGGTATCCTAAATCCTCGTGGCGTGGGGTGAAATCAAAAAATGAAATTATTATAGTAGAGGGCTGGTGCGTCGGTTGCCCACCGGAAGAGGCAACTTCTCTTGCTAAAGCGGTAAACGCGCTCGAGGAAGTTGAGGATGCAGACGGTAAATGGCGGCGCTATGTGAACGAAAAGTTACGCAACGAATACGCACACTTCTTTAAACAGTTGGATTATCTTGTTTGGCTACAACCCCCTTCTTTTGAACAGGTGTACGCGTGGCGCTCTCTCCAAGAACAAAAATTGAAAGAAAAAAATGCAAAGGCCTCGCATGTTATGGATGAGCACAAATTAACGCGGTTTATAAGCCATTTTGAGCGCCTCACACGGCACATGCTTCGGGTAATGCCTTCTTTGGCAAATATTACTGTTGCTTTAGACGAAGGCCACGCAATTAAAAATCTTTTTTGAGAAAATGCTGGCTCTTAGGCGAGTTAGCTGCTGCTTCTTCATACCACTCAGGCCATAGCATCCAGCGGCTAGCTGATGGGTTATGTTTTTCGCAAAGTCGGTAACGACTATCTCGATTGAGGAATAATCGTCGGAAACGAACAATAAAAAAATTGCAATATTAAACCAGTTTATTAAACTGGCTTAGTGAATATAACAAACAAGGTTGGTGCATTTGAGGCAAAAACAAATCTATCGTCGCTTTTGCAGCGTGTCGAGCAAGGAAAAGAGTTTGTTATCACTAAGCATAACAAGCCTATTGCTTTATTAACCCCTTTTGCTTCTCAGAAAAAGGAACACACCCGCCACCTTGCCATAAATCGTCTTGTTGCAATTCGCAATAGCATTAAGAGTAAAGTTGTAATCCGTGATTTTATCAACGAAGGCCGTAAGCGATGAATTTTGTCGTCGACTGTTCGTTTTCTTCATCTCTTTTTTTGCCCGACGAACACAAAATGTATTGCGTGTTGCTTTAATGCGCAAACGCCTTACGCTTATGCAAGTTTTTGAAATTGTTGAATTATTGCATACACTGCAATTGCAAACGGATGAAATCTATAAAGAAGATTTCTCTAAAAAAATTATCGAATTGGCGCAATTATACAATCTCTCTGCTTATGATGCAACATATTTAGAGTTAGCCATAAGAAAAAAAGCGAAACTAATGACTGCCGACAAAGCATTGAAAGATGCTGCCATGAAAGCGGGCGTCTAAGGAACCTGTGCCGTCTCCCGAGCACAGTAGGGGGAGAGACGGTATTAATGCGCCTTAAAAATATACGCCGCACCGGAGCCTATTTATCGAATTTTTCCCAGAGGCCACCTTGTCGGTATTCGTTATCACTGTTTAGTTGGAAGCTTCTTGATGCGTGCTGCGTAATCTTTCAAATTTCAATTGCCGCGTACGCTTTAAGAAAAACAATTTCCCATGCCAGATGCTCTAGCGAAAAAATTACGGGTAGCGTGGGTTGCCGATATTGTCGACGAAGTTTCGGGAATTATTACCGACACCGAAGAAATGTACGGGCTTGCGCAATCGCGTGGTTATTTTTGGCAACCTGTGACAACGTACCGCAAACCCATCAAACCTTTTTATGTATTCGACCCTATCTTGCCCATCCCTATCGGTAGTTTTTATAAAGGGACTATGTTTTACTTTCCCGATTTTTTGCGCGTAGTGCAATTTTTTAGAAAAAATCGCGTAAATATAATTGTTTCAAATACTCCCGGCAGCATGGGGATGGTTGCAATGGCTGCGGCAAAGTATCTCGCAATTCCTTGGGTGGATATCTACCATACCGATGTGGATTACTATATGAACGATCTTTCGAGCCGTATTGTAAAACCTTTCGTGAAAAATCCGGCGCTATTTTTTTTGAAACAATACCAAAAGCAGGCAGATCTTATTTTTGTGCGCACACAAGAATTTTACGATTTAATGGTTAAAAAAGGCCACGACAAAAAAAAGCTACGCTTTTACCCTGCTGGCGTCAACGTACGCCATTGGAACCCAGAAAACGAAGATAAATCCGTGTTTAAAAAGTTAGGGGTTGATTCTACAAAAACAGTCGTTATCTTCGTTGGGCGGATTACCAAAGTAAAGGACATTGAATTTTTGTTACGGTATTTTATTGAAGAAAACCCAGAAAATGCAGTTTGTGCTGTAGTGGGGAGCGGTCCAGAAAAAGAAATCTACGAAAAAAAATACGTAAGTGAAAATATAAAATTTGTAGGTGTGCAACGCGGAGTAAATCTGCAAAAAATTTATGCAAGCGCAGATTTATACGTATTGCCGTCTGCAAGCGAAACGCTTGGAAAAACCGTGCTTGAAGCCATGGCGTCGGGAACAGCTGTTGTTGTATCCGACAAAGGTGGACCCAAAGATTATGTCACACACGGAAAAAATGGCGCGGTGTTTAAGGCGCACAACTACCCGTCATTTAAACAAGCGATGGATAAACTTTTAGTAAAGCGAGAAAACTTGAAATTCCTGGGAGAAAACGCAAGGGAAGCAATGGGAAACCATACAGACGAAAAACTTTTTGAATCTTTCACAGGCCACGTTGCAGAACTGCTTTAAGGAAATTTTAATTTTTACGGAGTATAAAGAGCCTCATGCGTGGGTAGGCCGGAACTCGCTGAGGCAAATTTTTCGCACATTTTGAATCGCTATTTTGCACAAATTCCTCCGCAAATCGTTACCGATTTGCTCTGCACGGGGCGAAGACGCCCGAATTCGTGCAAAATTTCGTATTTTTGAACGAACCGCGCTTCAAAATGTGCGAAAAATTTGCTTTCTATCTTGGCTTCGCGAGTTCCGGCCTACCCTCATGCGCCAACTCACGCAGCGTCTACGAATCGGTTGACGGGCGCGTTTCATCCACCATTACGACTTATGGAATTTTTTATCGACACGGCAGATGTTGCCGAAATTAAAGCCGCGCATGAATTGGGTATTTTAGACGGAGTAACAACAAACCCGTCGCTTGTTGCAAAAACGGGAAAACCTTTCAAAGCAGTAATCCAAGAGATTTGTTCAATTGTCGCAGGGCCTGTTTCCGCAGAAGTCCTTGCTGTAGAAAAAGATGCAATCCTCAAAGAAGGGCGCGAACTGGCAAAGCTCGCCGATAACGTAGTGGTAAAAGTCCCTCTTATTCCCGAAGGGCTAAAAGCAGTGCGTATTTTTGCTGACGAAGGCATCCAAACGAACGTAACGCTCTGTTTTTCGGCGAACCAAGCACTTTTAGCGGCAAAAGCCGGCGCAACGTATATCTCGCCTTTTGTGGGACGCCTCGACGATATTTCCACCGATGGTATGGATCTTATCGAAGACATCAAAACGATTTACGACAATTATGGTTTTACAACCAAAATACTTGTTGCAAGCATCCGCCACCCCATCCATTTGAAACAAGCTGCGGTTATCGGGGCTGATGTAGCCACGATCCCGTACAGTGTTTTTCCTCAGCTTGTAAAACACCCCTTAACCGACGCGGGGTTGGAAAAATTTTTAGCAGACGCAAAAAAATTTAAATGGGATTAAACATAGACTTTGGCGGTTGTTCTTTCCATTACAAACCAAAAAGGTGGCGTCGCTAAAACAACAACTACGCTTGCGCTAGCGCATGCTTTTGCACGAGGCTCTACGCAAAAAAAAGTTCTTGTTATCGACCTTGATTCGCAGCGGAATGCCACATCGATTCTTTTAGATTCCCGCGATATTACTCCCGAAAATTCGGTGTACGCGCTTTTTCAAACAAATAAGACAATAAGCTCGACGCTCCATGCGACAAAAAAAGAAAATTTATTTGTTATACCTTCAAGCTTGCATTTGGTAGAAGTTGAGTCACAACTTACAGGGGCGCTCGATGGCTTCTTTCGTTTAAACGACGCTTTGCAAACGCTACGGCAAGAGTTCGATTATATCCTTCTCGATTGTCCGCCGTCTTTGTCGGTAATTACAATAAATGCGATGGTTGCAGCGGACTTTCTTCTTGTGCCATTACAAATTTCTAAATTTTCTATCGACGGCATCCAAAATATCCGAGACGCTGTTACAACGGTTAACCGTCGCTACAATGCGCACCTTAAAATCGCGGGGGGGGTTTTAACGCTCCACGATACGCGTACAACTCTTGCGCAGGCAATGATTCCCGAAGTAGAAAAAATTTTACCCATTTTAAAAACAACAATCCCGAGGTCGGTTGCTGTCGAAGAAGCACACCTTATGCGGCAAGATATTTTTGATTACGCACCACAGAATAAAGTTGCCTCTGCGTATACAAAACTTGCCGAAGAGTTGCTCAGCCTTTTTGCACATTACCCCACACAACAAGCATGAAGCGTAACAAAAAAGACATTTTCCGTAAACGCATCGCCGACGACCTTAGCGAAAAGCAAGGCGACACGTCAAACATGGGTGATTTTGTAAACGACATGAAAAAGTCGCGTGAAAACAGCGAAAACGCGGCAGGGCAAAAAAATGGACAAATAGGCGGCGAGGATAAAAGCAAAAATGACTTGCCGGAACAAAAAGGAGAAAAAACAAACAGCATAGCTATGGAAAGCCGATTAAAACGACTCACCTCTGGTGAATCAAGTACAGTTCAACCCGCCGCGTTTCAAGACGACGACGAACCGCCACGTTGGCGCCGGTATGTACTTTATACTGTTGTTGCAGTACTTGCCTCATTAATTTTTTATTGGGCGCTTTGTTCTCCAGGACAAAAACCCACTATTTACCTTGCAAACACAGCAATCGAAGAAGCAAACATACGCCACCTTGGCACAACGAATTTAGTTTTTGCGCGCGGAAAAACTTTATATCTACTTTTCTATAGCGGAGGAAGGTTGGGGCAGGATAAAATTATCGCAAAGCTTACCGAAATTTACGCGGATGCAAGCAACATGGTAAAAGAAGAAAGCGTTGCGCAACTTGAAGGTAGCGTTAAACCCACTTGGAAATATTTTACCGCACAGTTCCAAAAAGAAAACTTTACACATGCAGGTAGGTTCCGCATCCACATTCTTGGACCAAACGGCGATATACTTGCCTCACAGGAGTTTAGGGTTCAGTGAGGCTTTGGATAAATGCGTAAGTTAGGTTTCGTTTTTGTAATTTCTCTTTTGGCTCTCCATTGCGCTTCGAGCAATGCGCGTGACGATTCGCGCTTTAGCTACCAAAATTTATACCAAGACCGTTATGAACGCGGCAATGGCGGAGTTATCCCTATTACAATCGACCGTGGCGAGTCGTATAGTGGCACTATCTCACGCGACCAAAAATATTTATATTTTTCATCAAACACCTCGGGGAACTACGATTTATACCTACGCGATTTATCAGATGTCTTCTCTATCCCGGTTGTTTCCAAAGTAACAAACCAGCGCGAACCTACAATTAGCCCCGATGGAAAATACTTAGCGTATGTCGACGACGAGCTTGATCCCGATGGCGACATTATGCTTCTTAAAGTGAATCCTAAAAAACTTATTAAATCATTTACAGAAGGTGATTCTGCAGGGGAAGATAGGTTAAACGCCAATGCAAAAAATTTAACCAATAGCGAAAAAAACAGAATCCGCGCACGCGATGCAAACCCTACATGGTCGCCCGATGGAAATTGGATTGCGTGGAGCACCGACCTTGTGCCGCAAAAAGCAGATGATTTGGGCGCAGGTGCAGGCGCCCTACAAAACATTTGGATAATGCCTGCATCGAGTCCTGAAAAAAAACGCCAACTAACGACAGAAGGTGGGGTAATGCCCTCTTTTTCTCCCGATGGAAAAAGGATTGTCTATATCTCGTACCAAGACAAAGATTCTAACGGTGCTGTGTACGAGCTTGAGATTGCAACAGGCGCAACGCGTAGGCTTACCTCGGGAAAGTTTCTTAACCTTTATCCCAGTTACACTCCAGACAAAGCAGCAATCATCCTTACGCGCATTGATGTCGATACCAATGGCGATGGTGCAATTGACCGCAAAGATGCAGGGCAGATAATACGGATTGATCCCCAAAATTTAGCAAAGGATATTCCTTTTGAAAAAAATGAAGATATTTCTGTTCCTGACGCGTCGCATGTCGCGCTTACTGCGGACACAGACAACGTTTTTGATTCACGCGTAAGCAACTTCATCGGGGGAAGCATACTCCTTGCGCAAGTTAAAGGTGAGGATATCAACATCGGATTTATTCCACTGTCCGGCGAAATTCCTGTTAAGCCAGATATCTTACAACAAGAAGAATACTTGGCAACGCTCATGAAGAAAAGCAAACGTAAGGATAGCCCATGCCTTGGTTTTGAACAATTGCCGAGCGCTTTTCTTTCCTCGCCCGATTTAATTATTTATCGAACGCTGAGCCGTGTACGGCAATCAATGTGCGACAAAAAAATAGCTCAAGACCTTGCAAAAGAACTTGCGCAAGACGGTACAAAAGAGCGCGAACTTTATCAGCTTTTAAACGACTTGTCAAACATCTCTCCCGATTATGTAGATATTAAAAACACCCTTTCGTTAGAACCGCTTGCAGATACGAAAGATGCAGACCTCTACTTTAAGAAAATATCTACACAAAAAAATTTGTGGGCAAAGTTTAAGCCAATAGAAGAAAAAGATGCTGAAGAAGATGCTTCCGAACCTAAAGATGAAGCAAATGTAGAGGAGAATAAAAAAATAGAGAAAAAGCCTTTGGCTACTTTAAAAACGGAAACGCAAAACGACAAAGACCTTCTTGCAATCCAAACTTTTATCCACCGTGAAGAAGCAAAAAATTTTATTCGCGAAGGAAAGCACCGCGAAGCTACGCGTGCAATCCAAAAAATTTTAGAGATAAACCCCAAGTATATTGGCCTTGATGAACTTTTTTTGCTCAATGGAATTTTAGATTCTTCGACACTCATTGCGCCAGAAATTGTTTTTCTTTTAGCGGAAAAACCCGATAACAAAATACTCCCCAAGTACTTTGCGAAAAAGACTATAACGGTAGAAACAATTCCTATCCGTACTGTAATACGCCGCCGTGCGGAAAGGTTTTTCTCCGAATTTTTAAGAAAGCAATTTTCTGAAGGGAACACAACACAACAAGAGCAGTCTATCCAAGAGCTGCCAGAAAAAAACTACCGTATTTTGCACGCAATGCTTGCATTACAAACTGCACGCGCAAAAATAAAAGCAGGCGAATACGAAGAAGCTTCTGCGGCGGCGAAACGTTCTTTGGCATTATCTACCGTTGGTACAATTAATTATTTCGATGGACAGCTCCAGTTAGCGCGTATCGCCGAAGTTAAAGAAGGCGCAGCTGCTGCGTTTAAAATCCACGAATCGGCAATCCAAAATTTTCGTGACACTGAAATTCCGCAATACGCAAAACTTATTATTTCAAAAAACCGCACATACCATTTAGAGCGAGCGCAAAGGTTTAGCGCCGAGCGCAACGATAGGGCAGCAGCGGCAGAGTATATGGCGCTTTTGGATCTTTTTCTTTCCACGCATGCGGCAAGACTTACAAGCGAACTTAGCCCTGGGGAAGTGCTTGAGACGGTACTCAATTTGGACGACGTTGCGTTACGCGCCGCCCGCAAAGAAAGTAGCGATGAAAAATTGGTTGCAGATATTACGAAATTTTACGACTCTCGCATAAATTTGGCGCGGCGCTTTCTTGTAACTGAGTTTATTTTTGGAAGGGGATATTTTCAAGCGCAGCTTGGTATTAACGAACACGTCGCTGCAGAAATTGAAGGCATAACGCGCTCGGATAAAAAAAAGGTCTTCGAGCACTTCCATAAAGCCGAAGCCGATTTCAACTGGAGCTTTTTCGCAAACGCACGTTTTGCTGATGCGTATATTATGCTCGGGTGGATGTACCAATTTATCGATGAAAAGCGCGAGGTGGTTTTAGATTCCTCCTCAGGAAAACGCGATAGAGAAATTTTTGAGTCGCTTTATAAGCAATACTTTCCCGATTATCTTTTTGAAAAAAATATCCGTTTATACCAAAAAACGCTTAATCTTTTTGCCCAAGCAGGTTCTAAGCGTGTTAAAAATAGTTTTCATTTAAATATTGCAAATAATTATTTCTTGCTCAATAACTACAGCCAAGCCGAAGAACACTACGTCGCTATTTTAGACAAACGCGGCAATCCCGATTTCCGTTTTGAAACTCCTGAACAAGAGATGATGTTTTACTACCATTTTGGACGCACCTTATATTTTTCAGGTAAAAACGAAATAGCGGGACGCTACCTCCAATTTGTCGAAAACAACTTAAACCCACGATACCCCATCGTTGGCGTTTCTACACAAGTACAAAACATTAACTTTGAACGCCGTGCAATTGCATACAAGGTATTTGCACTCAACAGCGAATACTCAGGCCAAATTGCACGTGCAATTAACTACCATAATACAATTCTTAACGAAGCAAAATCTGTCGGTTCTTCTGCATCGATGTCTCTTTCGAACCTTGAACTTGCCCGCCTTTATTTAAAACAAGGTAATTATGCTTCTGCACTGTGGCAAACAGAGCAGGCCGAAAGGGCGCTTGCAAAAGAAAAAGAAATACCGATTCCAAAATTTAAAATTCGGGTTAAGTGGTTTTGGGTATACGAGCCGTGGACGACGATTGTCGGATGGATCTATAAGCTCGACTACGACGATATTTATATCGGCGAAAACCATCTTGCTTTCGATTTGCCAACAGTTAACCGTTACCAATTGCTTTACTCTATCCGCGCCGAAATTTATAAACACAGAGGGCTTATCCAAGAGGCGTCGACTTCCCTTGCAAAACTTGTCGAGTACGCAGAAAAAGATAAAACCAAGCACGGTAAAGAAACCCTTGCTGCAGCGGTAAGCCGTCGAGGCGAACTTGAATACCAGTTGCAAAATTGGGATAGCGCCATATCGCTTTACCAAACCGCGTTTAAACAAGCCGAAAAAGATAAAAACCTTAAAGCGGCGAATAATTTTCGGAAAAACATACTCCTTTGTAAACTACGTAAACTCGAAACAAGCCACGAGTCTTTATCAAGCTCAATTAAGGCTGCCGAAAAAAATGCCGAAGAGGTGACAGATTACGAAAACGATTTCGTGGCAGCACGCCTTAAGGCTGAACGCAAAAGGCTTAAAGAACTTGAAGATGGCGAAATTCAAGAACTTACCGACGCACGCGCAGAAAAAATAGCGTTAGACGCACGGTTAGAAATCCAACCCATTTTATATTTTAAAGCAATGAACTTAGCGCACGCTGCGGCGCTTTACGATTTTAAAGACCGCTTTGAAGCGCGTGAAGAAAGTTTCGACGAGTATCTTAAACACAAGCAAATAAATTTTACGCGTATGAATTCCGCCTTGCGTTATTTTCGCGGCTATACGCAAGACGCAAAAGAAGAAATCGCACGGGAATACGACCCTGATTTAAAAAACAACGCACTACGTATAAAACTTGCGATGAACCGCACGAGACTCTTGCAAGAAATGGGGCTTTTTGAAGAAACGGCACGCGAGCTCAAAGAAATTCAAGTACGTAGCCAAGAATTCCGTTCCGACTTAATATACGCCCTTGCAATGTACCGCACGTATCGCACTTACGAAATAGCTGGGCTTAAAGAGCAACTCAATATTGGTCCGTATAAAATTTTGGTTGATTATTTTTTAAAGCATCCTAACTTTATGCGTGCCAACAACGATTTGTTCGAACGCCTGAGTAACATTGTTACCGAACGCGCAATCGAAGAAAAAAATTTTGCAGAAGCTTTGCGCGTGGAAGACTCTCGCCGCCAAGCTATTGGTTTGCAAGTATATTTCGATAATTTTAAATTTCCTGAAAGTAAATCAAATTTTTTCGACGAACTTTTAGCGTTAGAGCAGCAGCGCTATGTTCTTGCGCAACAAATCGAAGCTGGCCGTTTTAACCGTATGCAGGTACAGCCCCTTGAAAAGGCGCTTGTCTCAGCCGATAACCGCACTCTCGAATTACGCCGCCAACTTTCGCAACCGGACAAATACGCATACCACTACGATTCACTTTTTAACTATGGATACTCCGATAACGACTTTAACCTGCTTGCAAAGAACGGATTGTTATACGCGTTGAAATCACGCAATAATTTGGTGTATATTTTTGCCAAGGGAAATGGTGGGCGTAAGTTTACCGTTTCGTATAAATTGCTAAGCGTTGAGCAAGATGACGACCCGGCTGTTATACTCGAAGATTTTATTGCACAAACAAAGCCTGCTACGTTAGTTCTTTCACCAGAACTGCTTGCCGCCGCGCAAGAGAACGAGAGTCTCCGTACGCTAAATAACCAAACGACAATTCGCGCCACTCTCAATTTTATTGCAAACGCAGCGCAAGCTAAACGCAGCGCAATGCAGGTTGTTAAAACGGGTACGTTCTTGGGTTTTTCTTCGTCAAATGAATTACGGTACAAAGCACCCGTAGCGTTTACGTATCCAAGTAGTTGGAAGGATTTCCGTGATTTAAAAACCCATAGTAACATTATCGATTACGAAGCAGATCTTGTAAAGCGTGGTTATGTCTCTGACACAGCCGCGCATACGCCAGCGGAGTTTTTTGATCTCAAAGGAAACCCGAATTACGCAGTCGTCTCTTACGTTGCTCGTGATAAGCTCAATCCTAAGGATAATTTTCAGTATGCAAGCGCGTCAGATTTGCTTTATTCAGCTTTAGGTGCCGGCCAAGTTTTGCATACATTCACATCACGCAAAAATTCACAAGCGGTAATGGAGAATTTTCTTGCTGGAGAAGATCCTTTAGCCGCCCCCCTTGTTACAGGTAGATCGACAAACGAAGAAATTGAGCTACGTTCGACGAAAGTTCTCGAAAGCCAGCGTACTTTATATTTAAAGAAGATAAGTTCTGCACGGCAAAACCGTGATTTTGGAATGGCTACGTTGTACGCTGAAGATTTACTCTCGTTTTTTCCCGAAGACACTAACTATCGTCTTCTTGCCGCAGAACTTAATTTCATTAGCGGCAATACAGCGGCTGCTAAACACCTTGTAGCCGAGGCACAAATTTCGGACACCGCTCCGCTTCTTGTGCGAAAAAATTATGCACGGCTTTTGTTACGCTCAGGCGCCATCGATGAAGCGCGTACATTTATAGAGGACAATGCAGATGTCGCTCGCGCATTAAGCGCTGAAAGTGCAGAAACAGAAGGTATCTTTCAACTCTCTGCTTTTGAAACGGGCAATATTGAAAATTTATCGGGTGAGTTTCCTTGGGGAAAAAGTGTGAGCGGCGTTGCGGATACTTTACGCACAAAAATTCCACGCACCTTAAAAAGCACAGAAGTTTTTAACGACACCTGTAGCGCGGCGATGCTTTCGCTCGAATATGCCCTTGTTATTAATTCGTGTGGTGCCGTAAAAAATGCTACCGACGGTATGCGAGAAAACCAACGCCTTATACGCAAGTGGTTCACTGAGGGCATTGCAGACTTACAAATTGCTGCCGATAACAACAACTTAGATTTGTTGCAAGCGCTTTCGCTCCTAAAAAATGGTTTTACAACAGATGCGTTATACTTTGCGAAAAAATTTCTTGTGCGTACCGAGCTTTCTGTTTCAGAAAACCTACTTGCGTTTTCGTTACTACGTATTTTTTCACAGCGGCAAGCAAATAGCGAAGATACAAAAAATATTGCACAAATTTTATCGGATTACGGCAGTGCTGCTTTAAAGAAAGCAAAAAATACCCAAGCGCGAAATTTCTATGCTTTACTTCAAGCGACAAAAGATATAGAGAAAAAAGGTTTCTCTGCGTTTTTGGAAGCAACGAAAACGCCACACACAGCTTGGACATCTGGCGTTCAATCGGCATACAACAACCTCTACTTGGCTGCACTTACGGTTAATCCAGGACACCAAACGGAATCTACTTGGACAACAACTGGTTTTGCCGCAGATAAAAAAATAGAAAGCGATACCAAATTTTTTAGGGCTAACCGAACACGCGAGAGGCTCGAAAATATAGCATGTGAAAAAAACAACTGTGCATTGCTTGTAAAAAATTTTTTAACACAAGACAATACGAACGCTGCGTTACAGCTTGTTTTTCAAATGCAAGACGTGGAAGAAGTTGACATCGAAAAAATTCCCGATGGAGCGTTTGGCTATACAGAACTTTTTACCGATGAAGTTTATGAATGGTTTAAAGATGGAAAAAAAATAAAGTTTTCACGCTTCGATAAGTTTGACGCTAAAGAGCTTGCAAACGTGCGTCGAGGGCGAAAATATTTAGCGTACACTCCCCGCCGCAACCTTTTTGTACGCTATAAAGTTCCAGCGCCACGCAGCGTTGTTTTGGCGGATATTGGGGCAATGGATATTTCACAAAAATACGATTTCACGGCTCTTTCGTTTGCATCTCCCGAGCCAACGACGCTTTACTCCGCGCTTTATGCAGAATGGGGACAACCTAAAAAAAGGCAATCGACTCCCTATATCCAAATAAAACCCCCTTTCCATAAAGCATCTGGAAAACTTAATATTTACACAAACACAATTAATATGGCGGATTTGCCTCAGCTTAAGCCATCTGCATACCATCTTTTTTGCTCCCAAGAAGAACAGTACAATAGCTTTGCGCTTTTTGCACAGTCGATGGTACGCCTAATGGCACAAAAAAAATTATCCGTGGAGGACGCTTACGAAGCAGCGTTTGCTAAAACCCCGCAAAAGGCGGATAAAAGCCGTCCCCAATACTATCTCTACCGGAACTAAAAATGGCGCAGACACCAACTCCTGTGGCACTATCTATAGAAAAACCGCTTTTAAAGCAGCAAGGGGAGAGGGTGTTTATTGAGGTAACCGAAGAATTAAACAAAGCGACTCTTTACATCCTTAAAGCAGCTAATTCACTCATGCATTCACAGCACTGCTACCTTGCGCTTCGCACAGCGCAGGGAGTAAAAACATTCCGTACTGCTTCTCGGCAACTAACCGTGCTTGAAAAGAGTATCATGCAAAAAAGCCTCATCGAGAACAAAACTTTTGCTATCGAAAAGAAACAGCGTCTTTTTAATGCCGCGCAAATTTCTATGGGCGAAGCCGAAACGACGTACATGGCGGCGCCGCTTTTTACAGAAGAAAGAACGCCGTTTGGTTCTCTTTTGTGGTTAACCAAGCAAGGCGAAGAAGCGTTTACCGAAGAAGATGTTAGCCTTGCAGCGACATTTGCACGTACATTTTCACGGATGCTCGCTAGTTGTATTTCGTTTCCAGAACACACTCCACTACTTGTTAGGTTTAGCAGCAACCTTGTAACCGTTTTTGAAAATTTGTACCTTTACCGGCGTAACGTCGAGAACAATTTTCTCCTTTCTGAGATGGTTAAAGTGTCGAAGATGATTAACTCGACTCTCGATTTAAACATCCTTTTGGAATCAATTATGGATTCCGCTAAAATTGTTTTAAAGGCAGAGGCTTCGTCGCTAATGCTTATCGATAAAAAAACAAACGAACTTTTTTTCAATATCATTTCTGGAGAAAAAGAACGCGACTTAAAAGAAATTCGTATCCCTATGGGCGTTGGGATTGCGGGAATCGTTGCGGAAACATGCAAACCTCAAATCGTCAACGATGCGCAAAATGATGTGCGGGTGTTTAAAGAGGCTGACGCTAAAATTAATTTTGTTACCCATAATATGATTGCAACGCCGCTTATGGTGCGCAACCGCATTATTGGGGTTATTGAAGTAATCAACTCGATTGGCCGCCCCAATTTTTCCGAAAAAGATTTGGAGCTTTTTAATACTTTTTCAGAGCAAGCCGCGCTTGCAATCCACAACCGCGAACTTATCGATTCTCTCAAAGATATAAACAAAGAACTAAAGAAAAAAGTCCACGAGCTTTCGAGCTTGCACGAAATTGGTAAAGTTCTCATGTCGACGCTTAACGAAAAAGATTTATTCGATTCTATCGTACGGATTATCGCCGACGAAATGCAAGCCGATCGCGTCTCTATTATGATTTACTCGGCAGAGCACGATGCCCTTGAAGTAGTGTCGCACCACGGGTTAAATATTTCTCCGTTTGAACGCAATTTTATTCCTGTGGAAAAATCGCTCGCCGGTAAAGCGTATAGTGCAAGCAAGGTTATCTACACCAACGCACTTGAAAAAACTCCGTTTGCCGCGTTCCGTAATGTTGAGCGCTACCACAGTGGTGGGTGTATAATACAGCCTCTTGTCCACGGGCGCGAAATTTATGGAGTTCTTAATATCTCAGACAGGCAATCGATGCTAAGCCATGAATTTAACGACGACGATTTGCGTCTCGTGTCGACAATCGCAAGCCAAATTACGCGTAGTATACAAAACTTTCGTCTACTCGACGAGATGTTGCAAAAACGCTCTTACGAGAAAGAGCTAGAAATAACGTCGAGTATCCAAAAATCTATCCTACCTACGCGTTTCCAAAAATCGTCTTGGTTCGACATGGGCGTTGTTTCCGAGCCAGCTAAAATGATGGGCGGAGATTTTTACGATTTCCTTTCATTCGACGGCGATCAATTTATGTTTTCAGTTGCGGATGTAAGCGGTAAGAGCCTTCCTGCTGCGCTTTTTATGGCAGTTACAAGTTCTATTTTGCGGACAATTAGCCGAGAAATACACGCTCCTTCTGAAGTTTTGCTTAAGGCGAACGATCTCATTTTTCAAGACAGCCAGTCGGGAATGTTTGTGACGCTGTTTTATACTTTTTACAACGCTCCCGAACACCGCCTCTATTTTTCATCAGCGGGGCATAGCGAACAACTTATTTTTCGCCACGACACGCATACGTTTGAAAAGCTTGGCACAAAAGGCCGCCCTTTAGGGGTTATAGATTCTGCAACGCATGGCCCTTATGGCGAAGGAAACGTTTTTCTAAATGTAGGGGACATCCTTATACTTTATACGGATGGCGTTGTTGAAGCGCTAAACGACAGAGAAGAAGAATTTGGGCTCGAGCGTTTTTGCCGCATCATTAGCGACAACATGCTACTTTCTGCAGACCAACTTGTAAAAAAAATATTTCGCGAAGTAAAAACTTTCGCAGGAAATGTCGCCCAATACGACGATTTTACACTCATGGTAGTTAAGGTGCTAAAATAGGGATAAAAATGGCGCGTTTTAAGAAGAGTTTTGCCGTCGAAATTCAAGCAATTCCCGCCGTGCATAATTTTATTAAATCTTCATTATCAAAGTATAGTATTTGTCCTGAATCTGTAACAGATTTTATTATTGCGTGCGACGAAATCGCGTCTAATATCGTCGAACATGGCTATGCAAGCGCACCGGCAACGAAAGGAATAAGCCCAAAGTTTGTTCTCACTATCCACTATATTCCGGGAAGGGTAACAGCGACATTTTTTGATTCAGGCGCTGCGTTTAATCCCAAAGACGCAATGGAACCCGACATACAAAAGAACTTACGTGGAGAAAAAAAGGGGGGGTATGGGTTATTTTTAATCCGAAAGTTAGTTGATAAAATAGTTTACAGTGCACGCCGACGCCTCAATGTAACGAGGCTCGTTAAGCAGACTTAGGAAAAAATGCTCAGAACAAAGGAAGTTGGATCTTATATTATCGCGTACCTTAAAGGACGCCTCGATGTTCACCTTAGCGGAGAAATAGAGAAAGAGTTAATGGCATTAAGCGAAAAAAATCCCGATGTCGATTTTATTCTTAACCTCGAAGGAATCGAATACATGTCGTCGAGCGGCTTGCGTATTTTAGTTGCGCTTATGCGACACCTGAAAACCAAAAATAGAAAGCTTAAACTTTGTAGTTTAAATTTAGCGGTAAAAAAGATTTTTGAAGTTGTTGAACTTATGGATATGTTCGACATCTACGATACAGAAGAGGCCGCTCTTAAATAAAACATGCCATCCTTGTTTTCGTCGTTTACCAAGATTTTTTCTCGGAACAAAAAGCGACATAATACGGCGGATGGACTTTTTACCAAGGATAACCACCCCAAAAAGCTGGATGCCCCTCTAACAAGCAAAGAATTTTTGAGTATATACCAAACAATGCCCGAAAGCGCTCGAATTCAGCTTTTTTCATCGTTAAATAATTCACAAAAACAACGCCTCCTGAATCTACTTACTCCAAGCAACTCTTTACCAAAAAACGAATTGGGCGAAGAACCCAAGTGGCAAGCCGAGGACTACCTACCCGATAAGGACGAACGGCGCGTTGCGCGTCTACGCCAAGTTAAAGAACTCAAAGATTTAAATGAATTATTTACTTCATTCGAGGCATTTACTCCCGATGCACTCGCCGATATTTTAAGCGGAGAAAACCCTAATGTCGCGGCGGCTGCACTTTTACAGTTTAGTAAAAATTTTGCTGCGAAAGTAATCCGACAAATACCCGAGCTTACACGCGCACCTGTTTTGAAAGCAATGGCAACAGAGCGGCATATAGTAAGCGAAGCTCTTCTTGCGTTGGGAAAAAAAATCGAAAAACTTTTAGCGCAAAGACCGCAAAAACAAGCGGAAACAAAAATTGACGGTGTAAAACATATTAACGAAATTTTAAAACTCATGGGGGTCGACGAAGCGAGCCGCATTACGCGTGAACTTTCAGAAGTCGATAGCACCCTTGCTACACAATTAGAAAAAGATCGCTATACGTTTGAAGATTTGGTCGACCTTAATTCGCGCGATTTTCGTACGGTGTTTAGCGCTATACCCGATGCTGAAATTTGGGCGCACGCGCTAAAAGCGTTTGACCAAGGAAAACGTAAATCGCTTTTGGGAAAGCTTCCTGTTAAACGCGCAGCAGCGATAGCAGAAAAAATGGGGGAACAACCCAAAACACGCTTAGAGACAATCGACAAGGCACGGCATAAAATTTTGCAAGAGGCTTTGCGCCTCGCAGCCGAACGCGAAATTCGTTTTGCAGGCAACGGACTACACTAATGGTGTGCCGCTATTATTTAATTTCGGGTAAGGTACAGGGCGTTGGGTTTCGACAATTTACCGCACGCGCCGCCCATAATTTAAAGTTAGCAGGTTGGGTGCGCAACCTCGCCGGCGGTAGTGTCGAAGCGGAAGCTATGGGCGAAATAGTGCAAATAAACCAATTTGAAGCAGAGTTAAGAAAAGGGCCGCCGCTATCTCGGGTTGATGCGGTTATTGTAAACAATATTTCCCATGCAAAAAAACTTCCCGCGCCATTTGAAATTCGACATTGATGTTATTTTACAATTTATTTTTGTGTATACTTTATCCGCTGTTGCGTTTTGCCTCTTTGTTCCATAAACGCCTTCGCGAAAATTTTACGCTTCGTAGTAAAACTCCCCACTTTACTGCTGCCAGAGGTAAGGTACACATTTGGTTTCATGCGGCATCCGCAGGGGAATTTGAACAGGTGCGTGCAGTTGCAATTTTTATGAAGCAAATGTATCCCAAAATAAGTTTTTTTTTCTCGTTTAGTTTTTTCTCCGATAGCGCGTACCGCGCAAAAAAAAATGATACTGTACCCAATATTTTGTTTGCCCTCCCATTTGATTTTTCTTGGCGTATGAAACGCCTTGTTGCCCAAATGCAACCAGACGCGCTTATTATTGGAAAGTATGACGCATGGGCAAACCAGGTTTTAGCCGCTTGTAACGCTGGGGTTCCTGTTTATATGGCGAGCGCAACGCTACCACAAGCATCTTTGCGGTATAAATGGCCGTTGAGAAAATTTTTTCACCGTATATATTCACCCATGAGGCAAATTTTTGCTATAAACAGTGAGCATGCGGAGCGATTTCGAAAAATTTCGCGGCTCAATGTTTCAGTTGTAGGCGATACACGGTTCGATGCAATCCAAATCCGTCTTGGAGAAAGCCGTAACACCGCGAAAGAAGTTGCAGCAATAAAAAAGATATTCAGTAAAAAGAAAATTCTCGTTTGTGGCTCCACATACCCTACCTCTGAAAAGATGCTCGCCGGATATTTGAAACAAAAACCGGTAATAGAAAAAAAACAGGTTGGCTTAATTATCGCTCCGCACCATGTCAATGAAACACGGGTTAAATTTATTGAAGAGTTATGTGAAAAATTCTTACTACACGCTATCCGCTTAAGCCGCATTCCACCATCCGCTTTACCCAAAAATCTTGACGTGCTCATTGTTGACCGGTTGGGACTTTTACCGCACCTTTATCCACTTGCCGATGTTGCTTATGTGGGTGGCGGCTTTGAAGGTTCTGTCCATTCGGTGATTGAAGCGACGCTTGCAAAAGCTGCTGTGGTCACGGGACCTGCCATTCTAAATTCTGCAGAGGCAATGGAATTGGCACGTGAAGGTCTTTTGGTAGCTATGGAAATCCCCAGCTACGCCCTTTTTTCAGAAATTGTGGAAAATTTGTGCAAAACTACTCTCGTAAACGCTAAAAAAACGGCTATCTTTGCCAGAGAAAGATTGGGCGTCACAAAAAAAATTGTGCATACTGTGGTGGACGATATATCCATCGATTCGAAGCTCGCAAAAGCAAAAACCAAGGAGTAAATATATGGCGTACGCACCCATTGTAATTGAACAAACAAACCGAGGGGAAAGGCACTACGATATTTATTCGCGGCTACTTAAAGACCGTATTGTGTTCATGGGGTTTCCTTTAGACGACGCGTACGCGAATGTCGTGATTGCACAGCTACTTTTTTTAGAATCCGAAGATCCTGAAAAAGATATTTACCTTTACATAAATTCTCCTGGGGGTTATGTTTCATCGGGGCTTGCGATTTACGATACAATGCAACTTATCCGTCCCGATGTACGTACCGTTTGCACGGGACAAGCGTCGAACATTGCCGCGCTCATTTTAGCGGCAGGGGCAAAAGGTAAGCGTTCTGCGCTACCGCATTCACGTATTTTACTCCACCAACCGATGGGTGGAGCTTCTGGCCAAGCTGCGGATATTGAAATCCAAGCTAAAGAGGTTTTGCGCATTCGAGACACCTTAAACGGCCTTTACCAAAAACATACTGGCCTTACTCTTGAAAAAATTGAAGAAGAAACAGCGCGGGATCTTTATATGGATGGCGAAGAAGCAAAAAAATGGGGACTTATTGATTACGTCATTACTGCACGGGTAGAAAATTCCTCGAAAGAACTGGCTGGTTAAACGATAATAAAGAGGTAACATGGCAGAAAAACGTTCGTACGATTCTGGAAACCACTGTTCTTTCTGTGGTAAAGAACAATCTAAAGTAAATCGCCTGATTGCAGGCCCAAATGTACATATATGTGACGAATGCGTTCTTCTATGTAACGGTATTTTAGCCGATGATTTTGAAAAGCAATCGGCCCCTGAAACAGCACACAAACTTCCTAAACCCGCAGAAATCAAAAAAATTCTCGATGAATATGTAATTGGCCAAGACGCTGCGAAGCGCGCCCTTTCGGTCGCAGTTTACAACCACTACAAACGCATACAATACGAAAGGGTACAGGCAAAAAAAATGGGCGGCAAATTTGTGCGTAAACACGACACGAGCGAAAACTCTGCCGTTGAAATTGACAAATCGAATATTTTACTTATTGGACCTACAGGTTCGGGAAAAACATTTTTAGCGCAAACTTTGGCGCGTATTTTGCAAGTGCCTTGTGCCCTTGTCGATGCGACCGCTCTTACAGAAGCAGGTTATGTCGGTGAAGATGTCGAAAACATTTTACTCCGCCTTTACCAAAATGCAGAAGGCAATGTTGAAAAAGCACAGACCGGAATTATCTATATCGACGAAATCGACAAAATCGCACGCAAAGCAGATAACCCATCCATTACGCGAGATGTGTCGGGTGAAGGTGTGCAGCAAGCGCTCCTCAAAATAATCGAAGGTACTGTAGCGAGTGTGCCTCCTGTAGGGGGACGCAAACACCCACACCAAGATTTCATCCAACTGGATACGCGTAACATCCTTTTTATCTGTGGTGGTGCTTTTGAAGGTTTAGAAAAAGTTGTGCAAAACCGCGTTGAAAAATCGACATTGGGATTTGACTACAAAGCGCCCAAACGTAAAGACCAAACAAGCGAGTACCTTCGCCTCACAACGCCTGACGACCTAATGAAATATGGACTCATTCCCGAATTTATCGGACGCCTTCCCATTATTCGAGCGCTCGACAATTTAGACGAAGCGGCGATGATAAAAATTTTAACCGAACCCAGAAACGCTTTAGTGAAACAATACAAAAAAATATTTGAGCTCGAAGGTATTAAACTTAGTTTTGAAGACGGTGCGGTGAAGGCAATCGCTAAAAAAGCGTTATCAAGGCAAACCGGAGCGCGTGGACTACGCGCAATTTTAGAAGATGCGATGATGGATCTCATGTTCGAGATTCCAACAATGATTGGGGTTAGCGAAGTTGTTATTACAAAAGAGATGATTGAAAACGGCGCAAAAGCGCAGGTTATAACACGCGCAGAAACCGATAAAACACGTAAAGCGAAAGGAAAAGATACAGCACAAGACGAAAACTATCTTCTTCCCCCCGAAAAAATGGCTTAAAAGGCAGAAAAACGCATGACGGAAAACACAGTAGAACGTTACCCCCTTTTACCGTTGCGCGATATGGTTATCCATCCAGGTAGCGTAACCTCGATTTTTGTTGGGCGCGAAAAATCGATGGAGACAATCCGCCGCGCAATGGATTCAAACCGTAAAATTTTTCTTGCGACCCAGCGCAGTTCGGATATTATTATTCCTCATTTAGGCGATTTGCATGAAACTGGAGTTGTCGCAGAAGTTCTACAGCTCCTTAAAATGCCCGACAACACGTATAAAATACTTGTCGAAGGATTGCAACGTGCGCGGCTTATAGAACTTGACGAAAGCGACGAAAAATGCCAGACTGCAATTAGTTCACACCTTGTTTCAACGCTTCCGCAAGGCGATAAAGAAACGCATCTTTTCCAAAAATCGATGTCGAAACTTATCGATGCGTTTGAACGGTTAAATGAAAACCAAGACTTTATGCCAAGCGATGCGTGGCGCGAACTACGGGCGAAAAACGATACAGAACGGCTTATACATGCAATTGCAGAAAGTTTAAAAATTTCGTTTATCGACCAGCAAGATATTCTCGCGACAGACAACATTTGGGAAAGGGCGGAAAAAGTTCGTGCAGCTATGGAAAACCAGCTTGAACTTTCGCGCCTCGAAGGGCAAATACACGACAAAGTACGCGCACAGCTCGATAAAATGCAGCGCCAGTACTATTTACAAGAACAAATAAAGGCTATTCGCGAAGAGATGGGCGAAGCTGAACCTGACGAATTTGAGACATTACGTAAACGCGCAAAAGAAAAAAATTGGAGTGATGAAATTCGGCAAAAGACTGAATCAGAAATTCGTAAATTAGAAAAAACTCCCCCTATGTCCGCTGAGTCTGGAGTTATCCGCAACTATCTCGATTGGCTTTTAGATTTACCATTTTCAGAGAAAACCGAAGATAGCGACGATATTACGCATGCACAAAAAATTTTAGACGATAGCCACTACGGGCTCGAAAAAATAAAAGATCGTATCTTAGAATTTATCGCTGTTAAACACCTTTCGTCGAGTTTGCGCGGCCCCATTTTATGCCTTGTTGGCCCACCAGGGGTGGGTAAAACAAGCCTTGCAAAGTCTTTAGCCGATAGCCTTGGGCGAAAGTTTGTGCGTATTGCTTTGGGGGGCGTACGCGACGAAGCAGAAATACGCGGGCACCGCCGCACGTATATTGGTTCTATGCCAGGGCGGATTATCTCTGCGCTTAAAAAAGTTAAAGTTAAAAACCCTGTTATCCTCTTAGATGAAATCGATAAAATTTCATCCGATTTCAGAGGAAATCCGGCTGCTGCGCTTCTTGAAGTTTTAGATCCTGAACAAAACAAAGAATTTGTCGACCACTATTTAGATATTCCGTTCGACCTTTCTCAAGCGCTTTTTGTCGCTACGGCGAACGTAACGCACTCAATTCCCGATCCACTTTTAGACCGTTTGGAGATCATCCAACTTTCGGGTTACACCGAAATGGAAAAAATCCAAATTGCGAACAAATACTTAATCCCACGACAAATCGAAGAAAACGGAATTAAAGACATCCAACTTGAGTATACAAATAAATCACTTGCGTATATTTTGCGCCACTACACAAAAGAAGCGGGGGTGCGGCAATTTGAACGCGAGCTTGCACAAATTGCGCGTCGCATTGCGCGTGAGGTTGTCGAAAAAAAAGCAGAAGGTTCCAAGGTTTTGGATAAGCAGTCGATTATCCGCTATTTAGGTCCGCAAAAATATTTGTACACGCGTAAAGAATTAGAAAATCCCATTGGTAAAGTTTCAGGGCTTGCATGGACATCTGCCGGCGGAGATATACTCAATATCGAAGTCGCATTTGCGCACGGCAAGGGGAAGCTTACCCTTACAGGAAATTTGGGCGATGTAATGAAAGAATCGGCAAACACCGCAATAGGTTTTGTACGTTCGCAAGCGCCACACTTAGGGCTTACCTTCGACTTTTTTGAAAAAAACGATATTTTTATCCATGTTCCTGAAGGCGCAATTCCCAAAGACGGGCCATCGGCGGGGATTACCCTCGTCACGGCGATAATTTCTGCGCTAACGCAGCGCGGCGTTTACAGCCATATCGCAATGACGGGAGAAGTTACGCTACGCGGCAATGTACTTGCGATTGGCGGCCTAAAAGAAAAAGTACTCGCGGCATTTCGTGGTGGCATCACCCACGTAATTTGCCCCAGGGATAACGAAAAAGATTTTATAGAAATTCCACAAAGTATCCGCCAACAAATGCAATTCCACTTTGTAAGCCATGTTCGTGAGGTAATTGCTCTGGCGCTTGTGCAAGGAAGTTCTGTGTTTCAAGAAAAAGCAGGGCTCGCGTTTTACGCAACACACTTAACAGGCGCGACAACACAACCGATGTAGTTTAATGCCTATCAAATTTGCAACGCTTTGGCATGATTATCAACCGTACCTAATCGCTCTTTCTGTTTTTATTGTTTTAGTTGCAATCGCGATTACGACACTAATAGTTGCAATCCGAAAAACGCAACGCCTTCGTTCGCCCTCTTCTAACGCATCGAAAGACACCCCTAAGTCACAAGAAAAAGCGCCTGTAACTAACGCAGAAGAAAATAAAACCGATGCATACGGTGTTAAACGTGCAAAGCTGACTATCGGAGATATCGCAAGCCCCTGGACACAGGGAATATACGAACGGCATTCTCCCGAGGGAAAAATCGACGCGCTTCTTCCACCATTTGCATTCGACGAGTCGGGAGGCATACACCGCTTACATTTGGTGGATGCAGCAAAAGGAGTCGACGTAGAAAGTATTTTGCAATTGTGTAACACTGGCGCTGGGCTTGCAGTCAATGGACTTTATGCGACACTGTTACTTTGGCATTTATCCGATAATCGCTACAAGGAATTTGTTCTTAAGGTAGTTAGCCATGCACAAATTCCTCCTGAGCAAAAAGAGCTTGTACGTTTCTTGTTTCAAGATATAGTAGGAAAGCCAGTTACCGTATTTGAAGTACCCGGGTTGAAACATTGGTCAAAACCAATCTTTTACGCTGCGGTTGAGCTTTATACCTTGCCCAATATCTTGCCAAAAAAATGGGAAGAGTTACAAAAAATCTTGCCAACGGCTTTTTTGCGATTTTACGAACTGGAACTGGCGCAAAAGCTACCCATCCGTAGTATTTATAAAAACGCCGTTGAAAATCCAATTTTTGAAGAAGGGCTTTACCGCGTTAACTTGCAAACGCTACGCAAGTGGATGAACCCATCGCGTTGGTTGCGTGTGTACAATTCGGGAAATGCGGAACGCCTTTCGGCTTGGGTGGAAAAGCAGCCTTGCGAAACAATTGCAGATGCACTTTTCCATATAGCGAACCCGTCGGTTTTTGTGAAAGAGGATTTACCGGAAGAACTTGCCACCAAAATTGATGCCATTTTGGGTGCAGAAAACACACGCGAGTGGCTTTTTGGCGATGCAGAAAAACCCCGCCTAATTTACCGTTTACACTATTTCAAATATTTTTGTCTTTTTGCGCGGTTTAACGATGCTGTACGTTGTTTTGCGGTATTGGGAGTTTTTCGAAAAATGCGTAACTATAGGCTTTTTTATGCACGAGCCCTTCTTATGAGCGGTATGCTACACGATGCTTGGGCGGAGGTCGCTTCGCTCCTCGAAGATTTTTCGGAAGATAAAGCCGTGCTCAACGAAGCAGCGATTTATGCGCACAAATTGGGGCGCTACGACGAAGCGTCTGAAATTTTTTCCCGCGCCCGTGCACTTTTTCCCGACGATACGACTCTTGCATACAACGAAGCCGTTTTTACAGAAGAGTTTAGCCGTGTACAAATTGCCGAAAAGTGGTCTACGGTCGAAAAACTCAACACTTGGGCAAAGCCCGAACGTATTGTACCGCCTCCAGTGGTAGAATAGCTACGGCGCGACACAAAGCCCTGGGTTCATAATCCCTTTGGGGTCGAGGGATTTTTTTAAGCCAACGAGAGTTTCGCGGTGTATACATGAAAACTCATCGTGTGCATAAGTACGGTGGTCGCGTCCCATTGCGTGGTGGTGGCTAATAGTGCCTCCCCGCCGGATAATTTCTTCGCTTGCGCGGTGTTTAATCTTACTCCATATTTCACCAAGGGCGCCTTTTTTTCCTAATCCATAAAAAGAGTAGTAAAGGCATAGCCCGTCGCTATAGACGTGCGTAACGCGGCAGCCAACGTGCCCTCCGCCGCAAAGCCCTTGGAGTGCATCTTGCGTAGCGCTTTTAACATAGCTATGGAATTCCAGAGCTTTATCCCACACTACCGCCGTTTCAAATGTATCGACGATAATGCTGTAGTCTATAAGCATATCGCGCAAGTAAGGTTGGCGGAAAAACATCCGTACCCACTCGCGCAAAAGACGCGATGCACTTTCGTTTTTTCTTCCACCACACTGGGTAGCAATATTCGCCGCTAAATTTAGCCGTGTTTCGACAATAGGGTATAAAGATTCATCTCCCAAAATAAGTAGCGCTTCGTTTGTAGGGGCAACACCGGCCAAACGCGCTGTTTGCGCATTTTCGTCTTCGTCTAAAACGCGTAGTTGTACAGGAAAAATTTCTGATTGCGCAATGTGCCTTGCTGCTTCAAGCGCAGCGCTAAAGGAACTAAAAGAAAGGGCGCGAAACCCTCGGTACTCGGGAAGTGGGTATACGCGTAACCGAGCATCGGTAATAAACCCAAGCATACCTTCGCTTCCCGTCCAATAGCTTTTAGGGTCAATTAAAACGCTTGTCGCAGGAAGCGGACGCGTTTCGTGCTCTCTTCCGTCAGCTAAAACTCCGGCAACCGATTCGATACGCTCTTCAATTTTTTGGTGCACTGTACTGTTGTGCCCTGCGCCTCGGGTTGCAATCCAACCACCCAAGGTACTGTGGTGGAAAGACTGCGGAAAGTAACGCGTGTGCATTTTATAGGGACGTAGCGCGGCATCGAGGTCTGGCCCTAAAATCCCCGCTTCGGCGTGCACAACAAGTTCGTTTTTGCTTACCGACAAAACACGGTTCATCTGCTGCATGTCGACAGTCACAATTGCGTTGAACGCATCCATCCCTTCGGGATTTACTCCGCCTACGACGCTTGAACCTCCACCAAAGGGAATTACAGCAAAGTTATTTTTAGCAGCCCATTCCAGCAGCCGGATTAACTCTGCGCGGCTTGTAGGTGCTGCGACAACATCGGGAGCAACAAGTGGCCGCACTTCTCGGAGTTTGGCCAAGTCGCGAAAGCTGCGCCCAACTGCATGCAAAAGCCGTATCTCGTGCGTGTTTGAAACAAAATTTGCAAGGGAGTAAGGTATGTCGGTTCGACACTTATTTAACGGAATTTGTTTTGCGTCTAAAGTAGGGTTTTCTTCAAAGGTAAGTTTTGGAAAAGTTGCTTGCATATTTTTAAGAACTGCTTCCTTTTCTTTTGGGGTTATCTTTTCTTCGGTGTATCCCCAGCCTACAGGGTTGCGTGTTTTAAGTTTGTTTTTCATTAGTTCTCCGGTAAAACGGGCAAAAAACGTACTCCGACAAAAAAAAGAATAAAGCCAACAAGAATAATGCCACCATAAAGGATTGCAATTTTTTTCCAAAGCGCAAAAATAAGCGCATTGGTTTCGTGTATTTTGGCGGTATTTTTGTTCTTTATTAAAGGGCGTATTAAGTAGAAAAAGATTAACGTCGCAATCGCGAATGAAAGCGCAATACTCAATACAACTTGTTCCCGTAGCGCAACGGCAGATACCGCAAAAAGGAAAGAAGCGACAAAAAGCGCTATACCAATTTTTCTATAAAAAGCAAAAACGCACCACGATGCAAAAAATGCATGGAGTGCAAGTAAGCTGGGGATAGCCGCTACGGGTCTGTCGGTAACGTAAATTAGCGCTATGCTCCAGTAAAAAAAATTTTCCTGCGTAGGAATTCCATGGCGTGGAAGTCTACTTGGAAAAACAAGAAAAATTAAGAGCGCAAGAATAGTGCATAAAATAAATCCTAAAAAAATTTTTTTTAAGAGAAGTTCGTCCGCCAAAAGAAAAAACGGCACAAATACGAATACGTAACCCAATGCGTATCCAAAAATAGCCCACGGGGTAAACGGGATACTGTGGTCGAAGAATGTCCCCCAATACATGCCAGGACGGTTACCTGTAAGGTGGTTGAGCAAAAAATATAGCGCAGCGCTCCCTATGGCGATACCCAACGCTTGGATAAGATTACGGTTAATTCGAATATTCAACATATTTTTTAGCTTTTAAGAAAACTTTAGCATTCGGCCTATTTTTGCGTGACTCAGCGTCTATAAAAGAATAGTTAACACTTATGAAAATCAAAAATTTGGTTTTATTTTTTTTAGCCCTGTCCATTGCTTCTTTGGCTTGGGCACAAGATTCTGCTGGAGAGCAGCTGCAAATTGTTGAAGTAAAGCGGGGGGATACTCTCGCCAAAATCTCAAAGCAGTATCTTGAGGACCCAAGCCAGTGGCCTGCCTTGCTCAAGTATAATAAAATCGCAAATCCGAATTTAATCCAACCGGGAATGAAGCTTAAAGTCCCTGCAAATTTAGGAAAAAAACCAGCGGCAGTTGTTATCTATAAATCGGGCAGTGCAGAATATGCACGCGCACAGGAGCGCAAATGGAAAGAACTCCTTTTAAAGCTTGGGCTTTTTTCCGAAGACCAAGTACGTACGGGCGTACGCTCCACCGTACACTTGCAATTGGCAAATGCGGCAATTTTACGCATACAACCAGAATCGTATATCATCGTCAACAAAGTCGATAAAGCGAGTAAAGAATTAATTTTTACTTTGCAAAACGGACGCTTGCAAGCGCAGGCAGGGGGAATGCGTAAGTTTGGTGGCCATCTTGCCATCAGAACACCTGCTGCGGTTGCCGCTGTGCGTGGAACAATCTTTGAGCTAAACGCCACTGCAAAAAATTCAGGGCTTGCTTGCTACGAAGGCCAGGTTGATGTCTCTGCACAAAAAGTAACTGTCGAGGTTCCTTCGGGTATGGGTACGTTTGTTATAAAAGGTAAACCGCCAATGAAACCATTTAAACTACCTCTACCCCCACAAATTAAGCCTGCGGAAATTTAATTATGGAAATTTTGCTTAAATCGGGTGCGGTACTTCTTCTTGTATCGCTCCTTTTAGCGTGGCTCCTCGTTGTTGTTAAGTACTTAGGATTTTTTCCCAAAGTTATCAAAAACCAAAAGCACCTCTTAAGTGCACATATTGATTATATTTTAATGGCTATACTCAACTGGGTCGTGTACCACATTGTAGGCCCCCAAGGGAACGAACACATGGCTCACCTTATTATCGTTGGTTCGTTTTTAAATCCGTTTCTTTTTCTTGTCATGGCCGTTAAACCCGATATAAAAAAATCAACACTGTCGCCTTTTGGAGTATTCTCTGCAATTTCTTTTACTATAACCACAGTTGGATATTCATGGGCAGCGTTAGTGGTTCTTGGCGTTATATAAAATAAATTATTTTGTCGACAACGATTCAATTATCCCTGGCTGTGCAAGCGACGCAAACAGCTCTTGTATTTTTTTTGGCGGAGCGGAAATTCCTTTAAGGGCTTCAGCAAGCGATTTTTTTCGGTGGAGCGCTTGCGCTATTTGAAATTGTTCGTGCGTTAAAATTTGTATTTCAACAGCATCGTTCATTTTATATAAAACAAGATACTCGACTTCGGCAAAACGTGAGGGAATATACCCATCGGAAATTTTAGCCCTGTTTTTCCATAGCGTAAAAATTTTGTATGGAAAGTGAAGAAGGTGTACTGTAGAAAAAAAATTAAACACCGTTTTTGTAGGGTCGATAGCGTTATAGTTGATATTTTTTATTTGGGGATTTTTTGCGTTAAATAAACCATAAAAAGTTTTCTCAAAAAGCGCTAAGTGAGGTAAAAAATCCATTTTTACAAATCGTTTTTTAAGAAATTTGGGAAAATTCTCTCCATAGCTGTTTAGGTTATACGTATCCGATGGGTACTTCTTTATATATTCTTTGCACGCTTTAAAAAAAAGCTTATCTCCTAAAACGTACCACACCGCTTCGTACGTAGACTCAAGAGCGCTACTTAGCCTTGCGGTATATCCTGTGTGGTAAACTTGGAGCGCTGCTTTGCGAGTGAGAGTTCCACCTGCAGTAATTTTATCGAGCGATATAAAACTCTGGTTTTTTATATCGTCGAGAAAAGTTTTCTGTAATGCGCCAACACTTGAAGCCTTGGCGATAACAGGTGCCAAATTTTCTTGAAGTTTATTTTTAGTTTCGGTTGTTCTTTGTTTTTCGCACGTAAAATTATTTTTTTTAATAGATTTTTTACGAAGTTCCCCCATGCGCAATACCTCCCTTTCAAGCGCAGGGAACGCAGGAATATCGTCGTCGCGCTCGACCATTGCAGGTGTTTTTGCAAAACGGTACGCGTATTTTTCCCAAAGCTTCCACACGACGGGGTAAACTGGCATCGAGTGCGTGTCGAAAAGGTGTGTCTCCATATCGCTATAACCTGCAATATGGATTTCGGCGACATCGGTTGGATTAATTGCGTTTAAAAAAACATCCGCACTGAAACGATGATTTACTGCATTGACGTAAACATTGTTTACATCGAGAAGAATTTTGCATCCGCTACGGCGAACAACTTCATTGATAAACTCCCACTCCGGCATTTCGCTTTGTCGCCACGAGAGATAACTCGAAGCGTTCTCTAAAGCAATTGTTGTTTTCAAAAAATTTTGTACATAATCGATGTTTTTTACCAAAACACTAACCATCTTTTGTGTAAAAGGAAGCGGCAGCAAATCGTGCGAGTTAAAATTTTTTAATCCCGTAAAACAAAAATGATCAGAGATTAAAAAAGGTTCGATTTTATCTGCGAGGTTTTTTAATTTTTTTAAATAATCTGCACGTACACCGTTTAGGGAGCCAATGGATAGTGAAACCCCGTGCATGCACATGGGGTAGTCACGGCGCAAGCGCTCAACAACCGAAAGCGGACGGCCTTCGGTATCTATATAATTTTCAGAAAGAATTTCAAAAAAATCTAGCTTGGCTCTTTTTTTTAAAAGATGGGGAAAGTGCTTCGCCCTAAGTCCAACACCAAGCATTATGGAAAAAGTCTACTCACAAAAAATGACTTGCGATTTCGGGTGTTCTTTGTTGCCTGCTTTGTCTGTGGAGTAAAATTCGACAAGGGTAATTTTTTCTTGCGTACATAAATCTGCGTACGTTAAACGCTTCTTGTATTCACTATTAGAATTGGGAACAATTTCTTTTCCCAAGGGCAAGACACGAAAGAAAGTTTTGTCAACCCCTGATTCATTATCGGTGACCAAAAAAAGGAACGTGCTTTCTTTACCAAACATGATGCCGCGTGAAGAGTGGATGGGGCTCGCGATAACTGCGCGTGTTTCAGGCGCGTTTAACTCTACCTTGAAAATAAATTTTTTTGAAAACACTACTTCTTTGTTTTCGTTCTCAAGGTTTACCAGCATATTGTATGTAGCGGGTTTATCAAAAATAATCGGTTCACGGTATTCGATAAATTCGCCGTCACCGATTTTATATTTAGTAACGAGGTTTGGTTGTGTTGGTAGCTCAATGCGGCTTCCCAAGAGGTACTCTGTTTGTCCCTGTTGCACTACAGGAATTGTAACGTCGCGGTACGGCTTTACTAAATACGCATCTACAGGGTATGTGCGGCTATACGCCCCTGCGACGCCTGTCTTATGGATGGAGCGCACACGAAAAAACCGGATCTCGCTGGAAAGGCGCTCTCGAAAAATTTTTTCTTTTGTGCGCACAATGTTTACGCGAGCGCCTGAAATTTTATCTTCGTCACTTGCCTCTGAGAGGTTGATATCCGAAAATTCAATTTCTGTATATTCTGCATTCTCAGGCATTTCTATGTTAATCGAAAAAATTTTATCCGTAACTTGTTTTTTATCCTCTTGTGCGGTAAGCGAAAAAACGATGGAGACCGCCACTACAAAATATCTCATAATTTTATTGTGCAAGTAAAGCATACTCGGTCAACGATAAAGTAAGAAAATTTTTGGCGTTATTTTATTGACAACTCTATTCTTGGTTTCGGCCTTGATTTATGTGCGACACCTTTGTGGCTAACAAAAATTTTACGCGTTCGGGAAATATAATTTTTGGAAAGAATTCTGACAGAGAACCTAATGAGGCGCAAGCTCTTGTGCGTTTTGCTGCAAAAAAGTACAAAGAAAAGACGCTAAAGACCACCTTCATTGAAATTCCTCAAGCAAAAGAATCTTACGAAGTTATTTTATCGAAACCCTTCCACATGTGGGGCGCAGAAATGGGCGCCAACCAACATGGTTTAGTTATTGGTAACGAAGCTGTTTTTACAAAAATAAAGCCAGAGAAAAAAAATAACGGCCTTACAGGTATGGATATGCTGCGCCTTGCTCTTGAACGAAAAAAAACAGCAGAGGCTGCCCTTGAACTCATCACTGAATTGACAGAACAATACGGGCAAGATGCGTGCGGTGGCTACAAAGACAAAAATATGTTTTATTCCAATAGCTATATTATTACAGATAAAAAAGATGCTTGGGTTTTAGAGACGGCTGGCAAGCAATGGGCAGCCGTAAAAGTAAAAGACTTTTATTCTATCTCAAACGGACTTACAATCGGCAAGGAATACGATCTTTCAAGTAAAGATTTAATCCATTTTGCGGAAAAAAATAATTTTATCAAGAAGGGAGTAGATTTCGATTTTGCGCGTGATTACTCCGATTGGTTTTTTACCACCTTTAGCATGTGCAAACGCAGGGCTAAAACAACTTTAATGCGCGGTAAAGAACGCCAAAACACCTTTGGCGTTGCAGATGCAATGGAAATTCTACGCACGCACAACATTAGTGATTCGAACTTTGCGCCCAATAAAGCCAGCATGGGTTCTGTATGTATGCACTCAACGGGATTTGTTACTCCAAGCCAAACCTGTGGTTCGCTTGTGGCAGAACTTAGAGAAAAACAACCTTCTACCTTTTGGTTTACGGGGACTGCTGCACCTTGCACCTCTTTGTTCAAACCTTTTTATATTCCTGGAAAAAATATCACCCCGGAGGAATTTTTAGCGCCCGGTGAATTTCCCGATTCTTCTTTGTGGTGGCGGCACGAAAAACTCCACCGTAAAACTTTAGTAGATTATAAAAACGCTGCATCGCTATATTTTGCAGAGAGAAATCGTATAGAAGCTGCGTTTATAAAACACGAGTCAGATTTATTTAAAAAGAAAAATTTTGGTAAGCTTGATAAATTTTCTTCTGAATGTTTGCAAACGCACTTTGACAAAATTGCCGAGTGGACAGAAAAACTTGAAAAAGCAAATCTAAAATCCAATTTTTCGCCTTTCTATAAGTTCCACCGCAAAAGACAAAATTCTATGGTCAATATCAATGCCTGAAACAGAAAAACAGAATAAAAAACAAATTAAAACGTCGTATAAAAAATACGTCGCCCGTTACAAAGCTGAGTTCTTTGAAAAATACCGCCTTGATATTGTTATGGATAAGCGGCAAGGCATTTATTTTTCAGATTTAGAAGGAAAAAAATACCTAAACTGCCATTGCAATGGCGGGGTTTTTAACCTTGGTCACCGAAATCCACAGGTTATTTCTGCTGTAACAGAAGCGTTACAAAATTACGATATCGGTAACCACCACTTTATCTCTGGACCTAAGGCGCTCCTAGCAGAAAAAATAAATGAAAGTATAAATGCAAGCTTACCCCAAAACGAACAAGAAACGTACAAAACTATTTTTGGTGTTTCGGGCGGGGAAGCCATGGACCTGGCCATTAAAATAGCGCGTGGATTTACAAAAAAGTCGGGAGTTATTTCTATTGTCGGCGGCTACCATGGACATACCGGGCTCGCAATGTCGGCGGGTGAAGAAAAGTACAGCGCACCTTTTAATACCCGAATGCCCGATTTTAAGCAAATTGAACATGGGAATATCGATGCATTAAAAAACGCTATCGACGAGAACACTGCATGCTTTATTTTGGAAACTATACCTGCAACTTTGGGTATGCCCATTTTTTCCAGGCAGTACATGAAAGCAGTAAGAAAACTATGCGACGAAAAAAATATACTGCTCATACTAGATGAAATCCAAACTGGCCTTGGACGCACAGGAAAAATTTGGTGTTTTCAACATTATAAAATTTTACCCGATATTTTTATTACAGGCAAAGGACTTTCTGGCGGAATTTATCCCATAACAGCAACTTGTTTTCGAGAAAAATTTGAAGTTATTTTCAAAAACGATCCCTTTATCCATATTTCTACTTTTGGTGGTAGTGAAATTGGATGTTTTGCTGCAATGAAAGTTATAGAAATTGCATCTGATAAAGACTTTTTGTCTGGGGTAAGCCGCCATGCTGATTACCTCAAAAGCGAATTTGAACTTCTTGCCGCTAAATACGATTTTTTTATTGAGTGCCGACAAATTGGCCTTTTTATGGGATTAGTTTTCAAAGACAAACCAACATGCTGGACTTTTTTAAAGGCTTTGGCAGATAGCGGTGTTTTTGCTGTATACGCAAATAACGATCCCAAGGTTTTGCAATTTCTCCCGCCATTAATTATGACGGACGCAGAAGTTCTTGAACTTGTAAACTCGCTCAAAACCGCTTTTGAAAAAATGAAATCTATTAAATACCGCGTTATAAAGGGAATTATTTCTATATTATGACAAAAGCAAATAAAATACGCATTACTACAAATGCGCTAAATATCCTTTCGGATTTTGAACTTAATTTGGATACGGCAAATCCCGAAACAAACAAGCATGCAGTAAAAATTATCGGTTACGGCGAAATGTCTACGGTATTCATATTCAAAGAAAAACCTTTAGCGGGGATTGCTTTTAAACGCATGGCTTTATTTGAAACCGAAGCCGAGGCTACCTATTACGAAAAGTTGTACTTGGAATACCATGAAATTCTTAGTAAAATTGGTATTGTTACCCCTGATTATGGTTGCCACAAAGTAACCTCTCGGCAGGGAAAACCTGTTTTATACCTTAGCCAAAAACTACTTGCTCCAGAAAGCATTTGCCATAAATTAATCCATACCATAAATATAAAAGAAGCAAACACATTGTTGCTAAAAGTTCTTGAAACAATGGCGAAAGTCGTTAAATACAACGCAAAAAATCCTGGAAATGAAATTGGCTTGGATGGCCAACTTTCTAACTGGTCGTTTTCGCTAAACAAAAAAGATTCACTTAGGTATCTTGATACAAGTACGCCACTAATGAAAAAAAATGGAGCAGAACAACTCGATGCAAATTTGTTTTTAAGAATTTGTCCTTCTATGTTAGTTTGGGTTATCAAACTATTTTTTCTTAAAGATGTCGTAACAAGGTACTACAATTTTAGGTTGATAATTATAGATTTAATCGCAAATTTATTTAAAGAAAAAAAACAAGAACTCATCGCCCCGTTTTTGATAATTGCCAATACATATTTACAAAAAAACTACCCACAAATTAAATCTATTACAGAAAAAGAAATTATCGCGTATTACAAAGAGGACGCGCTTATCTGGCGTATATTTTTACTTTTTCGAAAGATAGAAAGATTTTTTCGAACTAAAATTTTGCGTCGTCCATACAATCTTATTCTGCCAGGTAAAATTAATAGGTGATGGATAAACAGATTACTGCTTTTGCGTGTTTTTTATGCCAAGTTCCTCAATAAGCAATATAGTAATTCAGTAAAGACGAGAGAAATAATTTACTCAAATAAAATTGAATGCGGAAAATTCGCCAACGCCTTCTCTCCATCCACATACCGAACCATTCCAGGGTTACGTTTTGATAATCCATACTCGTACGCACGGTCGTAATACGCGAGCACAATGCGACAAACACCCGCACGATCGTTTGCCGCAAGATACGCTAACGCTTCTTTATAGCGATCACCGCCTAAACGCTTTTTTATCGCTTCAATATTTTTTTTCATAACTTCACTATTTTCTTGGTATTCATGCGTTAAAAAATCAATACGTGCCTCTAATGGCCAATTAAGTACAATAACATTTGCGTTACGCATTTGACTCCACAATGCGTCGGGAATATGCACACGCCCAATAAGGCGGCTTTCATCTTCAATAAAAACAGGCTCGTTTTCTCGCAACTTAAAAAGTGAAAACGCAAGCAGGTTTTCAAAGTGTTCTTGCGTTGGCTGTGGTGTTTCTCCAAAATAACCAAACGCAGAGCCTCGGTGGTTTGCAAGGCTCTCTAAATCGATGGCATTTTTTCCTTGTTCCACCAAGGTTGCCAAAAGCTGAGTTTTTCGTGAACCTGTTTTTCCACCAATTACTTTAAGTAGATACGGCTTTGCAAAAAGGCGGATTGCAAAATTTCGGTACGCTTTATATCCACCTTTAAGGATAAATACTTCAAGCCCCACTTTTTCAAGGAGCCATGCTACCGAGGCGGAGCGCATTCCGCCACGCCAGCAATACACAGCGACACGGTTATTTTGTGCCGCACTTAAACCCTGTTCGGCCAATTTGCGCATACGTGGCCCCACAAATTCAAGCCCTTGGAGCAAAGCCTTTTGTCTTCCCGATTTTTTATAGAGCGTCCCCACCTGTGCACGCTCTTCGTTATTAAAAAGCGGCATCGATACCGCGTTAGGTATATGCCCTAATGCAAACTCACCTTCAGAGCGTACGTCAAGGTATGGAATTTTAAGCTGTAAAAATTCAGCAACAGGTAAATCCGTAGGCAAAAGTTTTTCCTACCGCAGCGCGTTATTTATACAGGTACCAATTTTGTTCCTGATACTTTCGTTTTTTATTTTTTCACGCATAGCTATTTCGCTTGGAGCAAGCGGTGTTCCGTCAAAAATTCGGTTAAAAAGAGCGGCCAAACGCACTCCGGCCTTCAAAAGCTGTAAGTTTAGAAGGTTGCGGTTATTTGCAACGTACGCGTATTTTAATGCAATAGGCGATGGAGTTGTCTTTCCACAAGAGGAAAAAACAGTTTTTGCCAAAACACACTTTCCATTTTTTTTATCAAAACAACAACCATCCTGTGCGAAGCATGTGTAAATTTGTTCTTGTCTTAAGTGTGCATCGTCAATCCAGTTGAGGTATGTTGACTTCGCCCATCGGCTGCGCTCCTCTTCGTTGCTTTTATCGATGTCTATCGCATACTCAGAAAAACTTAACTCTTCGTGGTTAATAAGTTCTGAATCCCAAACTTTGTGTAAATTGGAATTTTTACCAAACCATGCCACCGAAACGGTATTACCTCCACGGTCGCACGCACGCCCAACGTGCAACGGTTGGTGCATGTCGCCCACAAGGTGGGTGAGCCAAATAACCGCGTTACGTTTCTCCAAGTCGGATGTACTGCGGCTACGTAAAAGGTCTTCAAAATATATAAGCGCTTGTACAATATCGCCCGATGCATTTTTGGTCGAAGCTTGGTATGCTTCGCCTTCACTAACGCTTACATAGTGGAGTGGATCTGCACATTGCCATTTTTCATTGGATCGTAAGTGATCAGGAGTATTCGATACATACGCAAGCGACTCGCCCTTAAGGAGTGTATTGATTTTTTCACGTGCGGTATCTGTTAAATACCCTTCTGCAATACGCGCAACAATACGGTGGCCACGCATACCCCAAGGATAAATGTTGGCAGTTAAAAATAGAAGTAACAAACAAGAACGTACCATTTATATTGCTTTTGTATCTTCTGGCTTTCTATATTCGTAACGATAAACTCCTAAAACTTTTTTTGCCACTGCAGAGAGCCATGCAAGAAATGCAATCCCTCCTATGGGGGCAAACCAAAAATTTAGGCTTATTGATTTTTTTTCGTTACGCACATCGTGCCACCACAACGGCGGAATGTAAAGCATTTTTGGTGTTAGTTTTATCTTAAGCAGTATACTGAAAAAATTTCGTATTCGACGCTGTTTTTGCAACAGCTTACTATCCATAAAATCATCAAGAAAAAAAGACAAAGGAATCGACAAATGTATTGACAGAGGAATCCATTGTAATATTCTTGTACGAACCATCTATCGTTAAATAACCTGTGCAGCAATTTTTTAACCTGTAATCACCCACGCACAGGTTCTGAAAACCTATCGATTACTAAAAATTATTGATTTTTATGAAAAGGATACAGGCAATGAAATTAAAACACTACGCATGGATTTTTTTCTTTTTTGCCCTGTTTGCGTGCAATAAAACGCAACAGTGTGTCCTGGACGGCGAATGTATCGCCACGACTTCAGGCGCGACGTTTGAAATTACCGCCGATTCACAGGCGATTGTGGATCAAAATTTTCAAGTTGTTGTGCGCGCCATCGATGCGTCCTCCGAAAATACCGTCAAAGGTTTTAACGACGAGTTGGCGTGGAGCGTGGTGGGTACGGGAAGTATCACCGCAATCACACCCGCTGGAGAATGGAAGAACGGGCAGCGTACTTATACCGCAAAATACCATGTAGTACTCGGCGGCAGCGGCACCGAATCGATTGCGCTCACGGCGGTCAGTGAAAAATCAAAGGCGGTGCGCGGCACGAGCAACAGCATTTTAGTGCGTCCGATGGCAAGTTTGGCGCGTTTTAATATCAGCGTACCGACAACCGCAGTGGCGGGAGAAAATTTTACCATCACCATCACCGCTATTGGCGGCGACAACCAAACCTTCACGAGCTATAACGGACCCATAACTCTTGCCGCGAGTTCGAGCACCGGCACTTTTACCTCAAGCTCTCCTATCACCAATTTTGTTTCGGGAGTTGCCACAACCTCGGTTTCGTATAGCGCCATTTCGGGGGGAATACAAATCAAAGTAAAAGACGCAACCGCCGGTGTCGAAACGCTCTCCTCAGCGGTGCAAATCACCAACAACAGCACTATCGATAACAATCTTTCTCTCATGGCAATCCCACTCAAGACGGATACCATCCGCTTGGCATGGAATAAAATTGCAAACGCCAATGGATACCTTGTTGAAGAGGACATCGGCTCGGGTACGTACACAACGCTCGCAACACTGGGGGCGACCAAGTTTTTTTACCACCACACTTCACTTGCCGCCAATACGCTCTATAAATACCGCGTCACCGCGCAAGACGCAAGCCTAAACCCATTGCGGCAAGGCACCGCCGAAAGGACGACGCCCACCGCAAATTGTGGCACCACGGTGAGCGCGAATATAACCAGCCTCACCACTTGGGACACATCGAACGACCCGATATGCATCACCGCAAGCATCACAATATCCGACCAAGTGAACATCGAACGCGGCACGATTATTCTCATCGACCCAGGAAAACGTATCACGGTGGCATCGGGGGGAGCGTTGGTGACGGGCGAAACAGGTGATGGTTTAACGGTTTTTACCACCTCGAACACCAGCGATCCGTTAGTGCGACATAGCGGGATTGCCTTTAGCGCTGGTACGGGCACAAACTTCGACGCCGGTACCGATGACTACTTGAACGGCTCAGTGTTGCGGAACATTTATTTTGATTACGCAACACATGCTGATACTTCTCCCATCCATGCGGCGGATAACCTATTGGTGTCGAACAGTATTTTTAGAAACAACTACAATAATACTGCGGCTAACGGATTAGCAGGCGTACTGCGCCTGAATGGAGCGGGTAATTCAGTTGTACGCAATAGCTTGTTCCAAAACAACACCGGCTACACCGGCGGTGCTATCTACGCACAAACAGGGAATATAAAACTTATATCGAATTTATTTGAAAATAACGAAGCGACATGGACAGGGGGAGGCGCGGTGTACGTTGGATTTAGCTCAAGCGTGGCATTGCAAAACAATGTTTTTAAGCGCAACCAAACAGCGGGGAAGGGTGGCGGTGTACTTTTTGATTCAGAACCTGCTTCATTTACCGGTAATGAATTTATTAAAAATATGAGCACAAGCCATGGCGGTGGTGCGTATGTTATCTATGGGAAAGTCGAACATAATTACTTCTACTCAAACCAAGCGATGAACGGCGGTGGCTTAGCTGGCGAGGGAAAAGCAGGTGGCACCCCTCTCGAATCGCGCCATAACTATTTTATCCAAAATGTGGCAACTACGGGTGGGGGTGGCATTTATAAAGCATCCGGTCCATCTACCTACTATAATACTTTTTCGTACTACGACTACTACGAAGGAAATACCGCTGGCGCGAAAGGCGGTGCTTTCTGGGGAAATGGCGAATCCGGAGACAAAATCGAATTAAAAAATATTTATGCCACGAGCAACACTTCCGTGAATGAAGGCGGCGGCGTTTATCTCGGTGAAACTGTCATCAGTGCCAGCAGCACTATCGCTGACTCGTCTATTTTTTCTAACACCGGTGCAGCGGGGAGCGAGAACGCGTATTTATCCCTCAATGGTTCCAGCAACCCTTATCTTCATATATCCCAAATTTATTTTGGTGTGGGGATTGCCGACTGCACCGCCGCTAAAGTGACGGGCGCAATCGAGTGCCCTTCCACGGGAGCAGGATTTAAGAGCGATGCCGCGTACCCGTTTTGCGCCGACACCCAACCGGGAGTTTCTAACCCTACCGGCTGCGTCGGCCCCAACTGGGAAAAGCCACAATGATTTTTTTTTGAAATATATTTATGCCGCACACACCGTTTTATATCCGCTGGCTTTGCGCCGTTGTGTTTTTTTTGTTCTCGATGCCGCTCTATGCAGAGCTTAAAAAAGTAACCATTTTGCCGTTCAAAAATATCGACCAAAACCCCAACTATGGCTACCTGGAAGAAAGTTTAACGTCCGCAGTACGTACTTACTTGCACGAACGCTTTAGCTTCCAAGAGCCTGACCAAAAAGTTTTAGAAGATTTTTTACAAGAGCACTACTATTACAAAGACGAACTCTACACAAAAAATACCGCACAGCAAGTAGGTATCGGCATCAAACAAGACGTCGTCATTGCCGGTGGGTTCCGCACGCAAAAAAATAAGCGTACCCGCCAAGATGAAATTCTCACAACGGTGTATATTTTTGATATACCCAACCGCAAACTCGTCGATACGTTGACTTTGACTGCCGTCGTCGATGCCAACATCTTCGATTCGTTGAACACCATCGCGGGTAAAATTGCGACGGCGGCGAAAAAACTCTTACCCACGCCCGAAGAAGCGGCGAGCCAAAGCTATGCATCCACCACACCGCTATTTCAAGATTTCACTCTGGCTCTCGATGCAGGCGGTGGTCTTTTTGCTGCGGGAGTTGCCAACCGCCTTCAAGTGCAACAGCCCGTGCTAGCGCTCTCGGTGGCGACGAGCCTGCCGCGCTTGAGTCCACGCTTGTGGTGGGTGAGCGGATTTACGTACTTGCAACATACGCCCAAATCGGGAGAAAATCCTGCGGTGGAGCATCTTGAGCTCACGATGACCAACTATATGCTCTCCTCAGCACTGGCGTATGAATTTTTTCGTGGATCGAATTTTTCTTTTTTCGCAGGAGCTGGCCCGGGCGTCAATGTGCAGACCAGCATCCCCGTGGCCAACGCACAAGCGTCGGTATTGCTCTTAATCCCCCTTACGCAAATTGAATTAGAAACCGAATACCGATTGCAGCGTAACATCGGGATTGTTTTTTCGCTCCGCAGTATTGCTATGATTGAAAAGCCGATAACACTTTTGAACACGGCGTCCGTGGGTGTGAAGATTCATTGGTAGGGAAGCGGGGGCATCGACGGCCTTTCAAGTGTATTCAGAGTTGGCGAATGATGCCGGATGAAATAGCCACGGATAAACACAGATGGACACGGATATGTAAAGAAGATATTGATTTGATCGACGCCGATTTGCCGTCAGCGATTATAGGCTGTGCCATGGACGTGTCGAATGAATTGGGTGGATGCGGCTCTTAGGCGGCCATCAGTGTCAAACCTTCGCGTGCGGCTGCTTCGTTCAACCTGTCATCGTAGCAAAGAAAGTTTATCTGCGATGGGTCGTTGCCGCCTGCAATGAGTGCAGCCGCAAGCTGTAGCGCGTCGGCAGTGCGTAGCGGATGTGTGCGCAAAATGCGCACGGCGAGTTGCGTGAGTCTATCGGAGAAGAGAATTTGATCCCACGACGCGGCGAGTTTCTTTAAGCGTTCTTCGCCCGCACGAAAATGGCCAAAGTGTATGCCGTCGCTGCGTAGGCGGCGGTTCAATGCCGAGGTTGCTTCAAGGTAAGTTATGCACCAGACCATCATGGTGCGATCGTCTTGCAAAAATTGGTGTGCTTCTTGCGTTTTGGGTTCGTTCACGAGAAGCGGCACTATGGCCGAGCTATCCCAGAAAATCAATTAGCGCCCCTCACGCCTCTCTTCAATGAGTGCCGCACGCACCGAGCCTTTTTCATCGACGGGTAGCGGCATATCAAAAAAATCATCGCCGAGTTTTTTCTTGCGCGGCATGAGATCGCCCGATTTAACGAGGCGCGCTGCCATGAGTTTATAGGTGTCGTCTGTCCATGTGTCGACCGGCTCAAACCGCGCCACGGGCATACCACGATCGAGAATAATGACCGTTTCGCCGTGCCTGACTTGGCGCAAAAGGCTACTCATATTCGAACGCGATGTGGCTATGTTTTCGGCAATCATGTGTACAAGATGCACACGTAATTACAAGGTGTCAAGTTTTTTATGCGCATCTTGCAACGCTTTGATTTTTTCCACCGTTACATCTACATCGACAACGGGGGCCACGTCTTTATCGATAGACTCGATTTTGAGCGTTGGATCGGCGAGTAACATAAGGCCGAGCCGGTGCTTTTGGTGGAACGCCGCTATATAGGAGACCGTATCGGAACTAATACGGTAGAACACAAGACGAACGACGGCCTTTCAAGTGTATTCAGAGTTGGCGAACGATGCCGGATGAAATAGCCACGGATAAACACAGATGAACACGGATAAGATATTCGCTTTGTCTTCTATCCGTGTTAATCCGTGGCTATTTTCGTGAAAATGACACCATCTGAAATTTATTGACGTATTGTCCATATATAGCTATATATAGCCTATGCGAACGATTACGATCTCGAAGCTCAAAAACAACCTCTCTGCCGAAATCAAAAAGCTCAAGAAAAACGGCGCACTCGAAATTTTGCAGCGCGATGTTCCTGTGGCGCGGCTCGTGCCGTTAGAAAAAAAAGAATCCCTGAAATTCCTTTCGCACGCTACGCGCAAATTTGAATTGCGTAAATCGCCTATCGAAGTGGATTTTGACCCTATTGCAGACTTGCTGGAAGAGAGGCGGAAGGACAGAATGTGAACGTCTATGTAGACAGCTCATGGCTTTTACGAATTTTGTTGCGCCAATCTTCCGTTCGACCCTTACCAGCAGATACAAAAATTTATTCAAGTGCGCTACTTTTCGTCGAATGTCGCAGAACTCTTGAACGGCATCTCAAGCAAAAGAGAATTAGCAGCGAATTCTACCAGAGCGAATTGGACGCTTTACAGAATTTTCTTGAAGCCATCCAAATTGTTGAACTCGACAAGCACATTGTGCGCCGTGCAGCCGAACCCTTCTTGTTGCCCATTGGCACACTCGACGCGCTGCACCTCGCCACTGCGCTGGCACTAAGCCACAGCGAAGAAAATCCGATACATTTCGCAACCTTTGATAGCGAACTGGCTCTCGCGGCATCCGCGCACGGCTTTTCGATGATTCGCGAGTAACTATAAAATCCACCGCCTCAAAAATAAATCAACTTAATTGAAATCTTTTTCTATTTTGTCACTTAAACTTGCGTCCTTCGCCTTTTTGTTCGTGTGTTTCACCATCGCGTATCGCGTAGATACGTTTGAAATAGGGGATAATTTTTTCGTCGTGCGTGACCACAATGATTGCCGTTTGGTACATCCCCGCCATTTCGTTCAAGATACGCATCACCGCCAATGCGCGTTCGCTGTCGAGTGGCGCGGTGGGCTCGTCGGCGAGCACAACCGGCGGACGGTTGATGAGCGCACGGGCGATGGACACGCGCTGCTGCTCGCCTCCCGAAAGTTGGCGCGGTACCGCTTTTGCGCGGTGGGCAACGTCTAAAATATCAAGAAGCTCCATCGCCCGCTTGCGTGCTTCTTTGTTGGGAACACCCGCCAACATCGGCAAGAGTGCCACGTTGTCTAAAATATCCAAGAAGGGGATAAGATACGGCGCTTGAAAAACAAACCCTATTTTATCCCGACGCAACACGGTGATGTCGGGGATCAACCACTTATCGCGAAAAATTGTTTCGCTACCTAACTGCATCTCACCTGCTGTGGGTTCGATTACTGCGCCCAAACATTTAAGAAGAGTGCTCTTACCTGAACCCGAAGGGCCAATGAGCCCCACCACTTCACCCGGACTTACATGCATGTTGACGCCTTTGAGTGCATCGACCGCTGTTTCGCCCAAACCATACCTTTTTTTAAGGCCGGTAATGGTTATTCCTGTACCTGAATTAACCACTGATTGCCGCCGCCGGATCGACTTTAAGAGCAATGCGAATGGCGATAACACTCGCCAACGCACAAATTACCATCACCAAAACAAAACCGATGAACGTGTCGCTCGAAAGCATGAGCACGTATTTCGGGAAAGCGGGCGCCCAAAAACTGACTGCAATTTTCCCCACAGCAAAACCGATGAGACCCAACACCAACGCTTGCTTTAATATCATTGAAGCAATCGTCCAGTTTTTGGTGCCGATGAGTTTCAGTACGGCTATCTCGCGGATTTTCCCCATGGTGAGAGTGTAGATAATGAAGGCGACAATCGCTGCGCTCACAATCGCTAAAATAACGAGAAACATACCGATTTGTTTTGCCGATGTGGCGATAAGTTTACCCAACAAAATTTCTTCCATTTGTGCTCGGGTAAAAACCTGTAGCCGTTTCCAACGGCGAATCGGCTCGGCGACGGTATCGGGCAAAAAACCCGGTTTAATTGTTACAAGCACCGCGTTTACAAACGGGTTGGTTGCTTGCGACTCGATGACTGCGGAAAGCACACCAGGCGCTCCCGGGCGGTTGAACGCAGGGTTCAACGTGGTGCGTCGTCGTTGCTCGTGTATCGAGTCGTTGTCTTTTAAGAACTGCGCTTCTTGAGCGTCTTTTATCGGTATAAAAACCATCGGATCGCCGCCCGATGAAACCATGCGACGGGTGATGCCAACGACAGTGTAGCGGTTGCGCCGTATCGTGAGAACATCCCCCAACGCAAAACCGGTGGCTACATCGACCACTGCTTCGTAGTGCGAACGGGTAATGTGCCGGCCTTGGATTAAATACCCGGGTTGTCCAGGTTCGCCGGGTAAACCACCCACTACACCAACAACCATCACACGCACTTCTTTTTTACCGGCACGAACCTGCATGTTGAGGTAGGTGACATTCGCCGCACGCGCGACACCGGGTACGGTTTTCACACTGCGGTACGCATCGTCGTAAATGCTCGAAGGCTCGGCGTAAGGACCGAGTGTATCTTTTTGTACCACCCAGAGATCGGCTCCGCTGTTGTCTAAAAGTGTTTTAGCGTCATCGACCATGCCACGATAAACACCGGCCATCGTGAGAGTCACTCCAATAAGGAGTCCCAACCCCGCGCCGGTAAAAATAAACTTTCCCCATGCGTACGCAATATCGCGTCCTGCAAGACTAATCATGGTTATGTTCCTTTGATGGCTTTCACAATCCGCAGCCGACTTTTTTCCGAAAGCGGCGCGTGCGAATGCACAACGATGCGATCGCCGACGTTGAGTCCTTCGCGCACCTCTACCCAACCGTCGAGGTCGGTGGCACCAACTTTAACGGGTACAAAAGCGATGCGGTTATTTGTATCGAGCCTCCACACACCCAGAGAGCCTTCGTGGCGCACTAAACTCGCATTCAAAATTGTGGGCGCCTCTGGCAGAGGAGAAAGTGAAATTCTGATTTCTGCCATTTCGCCCAAAGAAGGCAATGGTTGGGGTTGTTTATCGAAAACAACTTTCGCCATAATCTCTTCGGTCACCGCGTCGGCTAAAGGCTCGATGCGCAACACCCGACCCGCGATACTTTCATTTTGCGAGCGCAGTGAGATTTTGGCTTTGAGTCCTTGCATAAGCCCCGCCGAGCCTGTTTGGTCAAAGCGTGCGCCAATGCGAACACTTTGCGGATCGACAATATCAATGACTGATTGTCCTAATTGAACTGCGGTACCAGGTTCGGCGTTACGCGCAACGACAATGCCAGAAATAGGAGCGGTCAGCTTTTGGTTTGCACTCACTTGTAATACATTGTTACCACCACTTCTAAGACGTTTAATTTCACGTTGTGCTTCTTGCAATTCGCTCTTTGCGGTAGCGATATCTTCTTCGTTCGCATCTGTTTTATTTTGGAGATTATCCAAAGTGGCTTTTGCCCGTTTAAGACGCTCCTCAGCATCTTGCTCAGCTTGCTTCAATGCGCTCTTTACGTAATCTTGTTCGGGATCGTTGGGTGTCAAAATATCCAGGTCGGGGCGTTCCATAACCGCGAGAAGCTGCCCTTTGCGCACACGCTCGCCCACATCGACGAGCACCCTTTTGACGCGCCCGGGTTGGTTGGGTCCAATTTTGAAAAGCTGACTTGCTTCGACCGTACCCACGCCAAAAACTGCAGGCTGAATCGATTTGGATTCCACCACTGCCACCGTCACCGAAACGGGCGCTAAAGGCCCCGAACGAAACATGACAAAGAAAAAAAGAGCCAAGATAGGCAGCACTGAAATTAAAATCACCACGGTACGGCGGTTAAGTTTAATTGCGCTTATTTTTTTTACGAACTTTTGGATAAATTTTTGTTGCTGTTGCATTTTTTTTCCTCTACTTATTTTTTGAAAGTCAACGTTTCTTACCTGCTGTGCTCCCCAAACCATTGACAAGGAAATCTACATGGTCTTGGATTGCTTTTTCTTCATCCACATCCGAAAAAAAACCAAACACAGCACGCCCCACCACAAATGTTACAATTTGTGGCATAAAGTAATCCAAAACCGCATCGGTATCTTTGTTGATCAACGAGCCGTTTTTTTGATAGAACACGAGCTGTTCGCGGATCATCGGCAATACTTTTGTTGAAAAAATCTCCGCAATGCTTTTGCGCAACTCGTCGTTGAGCGGCAGCTCTTGTAAAAGCACGCGCAGTTGGCGGCTGTGTTTTTTAGCAAACGCCAAACGCTCTTTAATAAGCTCTTCTAAAAATATGGCGAAAGTGGGGTGTTTGCTTTCGGTAACGCCCCGCATACCGCGAATCGCCAAAGGGATGAGCGCGCTCACCAGCACGGGGAAAATTGCTTTTTTAAGAAGCGCCGCTTTTGTTTTGAAATACTTGAAAATGAGCGCTTCTGAAACTTTGGCGCGTTGAGCAATAGAGAGCGTCGAAGTTGCGCTATACCCCCGTTCGGCAAATTCATCGACTGCCGCCTCTAAAATGCGCCGCTGCCCTTCGGGTAATTTTTCAAATTCAAACACCTTTTCGTGGGCAATAGATTTATTTTTCCTTGATTTTTTAGTGATGGCTTGTCTCATAAAAGCAATATAGTGAGTACTTACTCACCCGTCAATAAAAATAGAGCTTTTGTGTTTGCATCCGTAGTCAAGTCTAACCACCAGTTGAATTATGATTGAATCTATGCATTGAGACTTAAAAATGGTTTATGGAACTGGTTTCGTCGCTGCTTTTAATACTCATTACAGCCGCGCTTATTTTGCTTTTAAATTACTACCGCAGGCTTTTAAACGACGGTAGGCGTGAATACCCGCGCGACGAACTTATTTACGCACACAATTTCATCTTTAGCGAATGGCAAAGGCTCACCCACAACGACACAACGGTAAACTACATTGGCGTGGCAATTGGCGCTCTTTTAGGGTATTTGCTTAGTTATACGGGGGGAGTTTTTGGAGAACACTACGAAAGCCTTCTTTTCCACTCGGCAATTTTGCCGGCATTATGGTTTATCGGTCAGCCTTACCTTAAAGAAAAAGCAGATGAATTGGGATGGCCATCGGCAATAAAAAAATTCATCCAAAACGACGCAGCATTCTTTTTTACCCTCTCTAGTACAATCGCCGCGCAAACTTTGGTTGCGTACGGGTTTTACCACGCGCTCAGTTTTCTTTGGGTTGTATTAAATTTTATTGTTATTGTCGCCTTGGTTCTTTATTATTTTTACAAGCGCGAACGTGGAGAAAAAGGCGGATTACCCGATAGGCCACACCGTGAAAATAAAATTTAGGGATAATTAACGCGAGGACTTCTAATGGCACAAAACGATGTTCGTGGTATCCAATTTGTTCTTTTTAAAGTAGGTATAGAAACGTACGCTGTTGAAATTGCGGAAACACAGGAAGTACTGCGCTACCAAGAACCCCGCCGCATTCCGCATGCGCCGCCGCATGTTTTGGGAGTAATCAATATACGCGGCCAAATTATCCCCGTGGTGGGTTTGCGCGAAAGGTTTTCCCTGCCTCCTGCAGAACCTACAGCGGAAACGCGTATCATTGTGGTTGCTTTTGAGAATAAGTTAACAGGGCTCGTGTGCGATTCTGTAGAGCGTGTCGTGTATATCCCTATAGATAACATGGAAGAAAATCCCGACTTTGCCAACACAACCACGCGCTCTTCTATCCATGGCGTTGCACACCAAGACGGTGAAGACGGCGTTATATTCCTTGTCGATATTAAAACCGCAACGGCAGATTTACCCGTCGTCGCCTCTACATAACCATGGATGATTTACGCTTCCTTGGCGAAGCGTATATAGCTGCTTTAGGCGCAGTGGGTAACTCCGACCCTAATCCTGCTGTAGGCGCACTTGTCGTTTCTGAAAATGGAAAAATCCTCGCACGGGGTACAACCGAGCGTGCAGGTTATTTACACGCCGAAAGAGACGCTCTTTTACAGCTTGCGCACGACGATTTAACGCAAGCAACGCTTTACGTAACGCTTGAACCGTGTTGCCACCATGGACGCACCCCTCCCTGCGTGGATATTATTTTAGAGCGGAAAATAAAACGCGTTGTAATAGCGGAGCGTGATTTTGCCGCGCAAGTCCAAGGAAAATCCGTTGCACTTTTACGCGATAAAGGGGTTGAAGTTAAAATTACTCCCGAAGAAACTTTTGTTAAGGAAGCGTATTTTACGACAGGCCCTTTTTTCTTTGCGCAAAAGTATAAACGTCCCCGCGTAACTCTCAAATGGGCCGAAACAAAAGATGGGAAAATGGCTCCTCGCGAAGGCGCTTCAGGAAAAATTAGTGGTGAAACGGCTGCGTTTGTAACAGCGGCGTTACGGAGCTTCCACAAATATACGCTTGCAACTCCTGGAACAACCCTTGCCGATTTACCTAAACTAAACGTCAGATTTCCTACGCAAAGTATAGATTTTTCCAAAACTCATTTATCGACGACACTCACGGCGCTTCTTTTACTACAACCCCAAATTTTTGGAGGGCGTAGCGCAAACAAAACAAAAATAAAATCGCCTGCCCGCGGGTTTCTTTTTCCCGAAGGGTATACGCGTGAAAAAAATGCGTTTAATGCATTCCAAGAAAGTATCGACTCTCATTTTACTATTTTTCCTTTTGAGAAAAAAATTTGGAAAGAAAATTTTTCACAAAAAATGGAATTACTCCTTACACAAATTTGCAAAGCCGGCTTTAATAGCCTTCTTATTGAAGCAGGACCAACTTTTGCCGAACTTTTGTTTGCACACCACTTTGTCGATGCGGTTGCTTTTTACCGCTCGAAAACAAAAGATGCGGAAAGTCTTTGGGAAAAAGATTCTCGCGCATCGCCTTTTTCCTCGTACGCACACGAATTTACGCAAATAGAGTGTGGTGATTTGGGAGACGATGAATTCTTTTTCTACCGCCACAATAACCGTTGATATTGTTATTCCTGCGTACGAAAGAATAGAGCTTTTGCGCGAAGCGGTAGAAAGCGTTTTAGCGCAAACGCACAAAAATTTTTTTCTCTATATTGTCGACGACGCTTCTCCAGTTCTTCTCGAAAAGACACTTAAAATTATAGACCCCCGAATTTCCCATTTGCGCCTTCCTGTAAATAGCGGCCCAGGTATTGCACGCAACACAGGTGTCCAGAAAGGAAATGCACCCTTTATCGCTTTTTTGGATAGCGACGATCTTTGGAGTCCTGAAAAACTCTCCGAACAAATTGCATATATGCGCGAAAATCCAACGATAAAATGGGTACACACAAACGAAGTGTGGCTGCGAAGTGGCAAAGTAGTAAAGCAGAAAAAAGAACATCGAAAAGAAGGAGGTGTTTTTTTAGAAAGGGCGTTTGAACGCTGCCTGATTTCTCCTTCGGCCGTGCTTTTGGAGAGAAAATTTTTTGAACAAAGTGGCGGCTTTTCTCCACACTTCTTTTTGTGTGAGGACTACGAACTGTGGTTGCGCCTTTTAGTAGAAAGTCCTGTAGGGTTTATCGACAAAGCACTAACCATTAAGCGTGCAGGAGACTGGAAGCAACTTTCACAAACAGCAGAACTTGACAGGCTTCGCGTATTGGCGCTCCACCGTTTTTATAGAAGCCTAAGGCATGCAAAAAAAAATCCGCACTTAACCGAACCTCTTTTAAAAGAAGCCGAAAAAAAATGCCGTATTCTTCTTAAAGGTGCGATAAAATACGGCAACCAAAAACGTGCAAAGGAATATCAAGCTTGGTTAACTTTATTAAGCACGCTACGCACACGCCCCATACGGTAATCTTCGTGTGCCTTTTCAAGGTATTGTGTAGCGTATTGTGTAACGATTTGTTTTAAATACGTACGCCGGTTGTTATCCGCGCCATCCCACTCGCGGTCGCATAGTTGTATAAGCTCGTATGCAGCTTCGCTGTGCCTATCTTTTTTAAGTGCAAGTTCAAAATGTGTAATTGCGGCATCGGTGTACGCTTTATCCCACGCCTTACGGGGAAGCGCAAGCGTTCTATGTGTTGCAATACGAGTTTCGATAGGAGCGTAAAGCGCATCGCGTTCAGCAAACACTAAAATTTTTGTGATGCTTTCAGGGCTATACTCACGCATCGCAGCAGCAATCTGCACAAGCAGGCGACCGTAGTTTAGGTGGTAATTGGCGGAAAAGTGTGTTTGTTTGCGGCGCATACGGCGTGATTTGGGCGGAGTTAAATCGGCGCCAAATTGCCCCATATCCTTTTCAAATTGCCGCATTTGCGCTAAAAGATGGGTTCCTGTTTTCAAAACACCCTGGTTTTGTGTGGGGATATTATCGACTTCGAGCTTTAAATAAAGTGCACCGAGATTAAGATAATCGTTTACATTTTCTAGACGGCGTCTTTCGGCAAACGCTTTTTGGAGCGCCATACGCGCCTTTTCGGGGGCATCGTTCATGAGCGCTAACTCCGCGTAACGTAAAGCGACTAGAGGATTGCGTGGTTCAATTTCCCTTGCGTGTTGCAGCGCTTGTGCAGCACGCGCAAGATCGTTTTCGTGCCGAAAGCGTTCTGCCTGTAGAAGGTATTCTGCGGCAGTACCCGTTTCTCCTTCAATGGAATGGCTTAGGACAGGCGCTGCAATAAAAAACTGCCGTGAAACCATCGAAAATTGCCCACGGATGCGCACCATACGGCCTTGGAATACGGTCGCCGAAACCGAATCGATTTCTCCTTCTGCGATAATGAGCGCCGCTTTATTTTCTGTGCGGTTACGTTCACGCTTTACGACATAGACCTTCATTCCTGGATACACGTGTGCGCTGTTGTCAATGGTTGCACTTATAACTGCCATGCGGGCATCGTAACCCAAAATTTGTTGCGGCGGCACCGAGTTATCGGTCCCCTTAGTGTTTATTTTGCCGATAAGGAGCCCCCGTTCGGGTACTGCGTCCTTATAATTACGGTAGAGCATCAGCGGGTATACCTCTGCCTTAAGAGGCAGGATAACTATTCCCAAAAATAAACAACCTTGTAAGAGGATTTTTTTCATAATAATGGTTTTTTGAGGCATTGCTGCTTTTTTTAGTATCGGCAGAACACGGAAGAATTACAGCTTCTTCTTGACCCTGTATTTTCACCTTGGTCTCAATCCGCTATGAAAATCCACGAGTACCAAGGTAAAGAAATTTTTCGTAAATACAAAATTGCCGTCCCCAACGGTATTGTTACAACGAAAGCAGACGAAGCAGCTGAAATCTACAAAAAATTAGGTAAATCGGTTGCGGTCGTAAAAGCGCAAATACACGCAGGGGGGCGTGGCAAAGGCGGTGGAGTTAAACTTGCAAAATCGGCAGACGAAGCGAAAGCGCATGCAAACGCGATTTTGGGAATGATGCTCAAAACTGCGCAAACAAGTCCCGAAGGGCAAAAAGTAAAATCTATTCTTATCGAAGAAGGCTCAGATATCCTCAAAGAATACTACGTGGGTATTACTCTCGACCGGCGTATTTCAAAACCTGTGATGATGGTTTCTACCGAAGGTGGTATGGAAATTGAGGAAGTAGCACATAAAACACCTGAGAAAATTTTAAAGGAAACAATTGAGCCAGCAATTGGTTTGCAACGCTTCCAAGCTTCACGCCTCGCGTACGGGCTTGGGTTTGATGGTGATATGGCAAAGCAAGCGATGGCTATTCTTATGAATTTATGGAATTGTTACGACGGTGAAGATTGTTCTCTCATCGAAATCAATCCGCTTATTTCCACTAAAGACGGCAAAGTAATGGCTCTCGATGCGAAAATAAATTTTGACGATAACGCGATGTACCGCCATGCAGACCAACCCGGTATGCGCGACGAAGCCGAAGAAGATCCCCTCGAAGTTGAAGCGTCAAAATTTAACCTTAACTACGTGCGTTTAGACGGCCACGTTGGTTGTATGGTAAACGGTGCAGGGCTTGCCATGGCGACAATGGACATCATCAAATATGCAGGGTCATCGCCCGCAAACTTTTTGGACGTGGGTGGTGGTGCTAATGTTACGACAGTAACAAATGGTTTCAAGATTATCCTTTCTGACCCTAACGTAAAAGCGATTTTTGTAAATATCTTTGGCGGTATTGTGCGTTGCGACCGTATTGCAAATGGAATTATCGAAGCGGCAAAAAATGTAAATATTGCGGTACCTTTAATTGTACGTTTGGCTGGCACAAACGCCGAAGAAGCAAAAGAAATTTTAAAGAAAAGTGGAATTAAGCTCGAAGTGGCCGATGGCCTCAAAGACGGTGCTGAGAAAGTCGTAAAAGCAATCGCTTAAAATACACCCAACTATGTGCACATGCGCACATAGTTGGGAAATTAGATTAGCGGCAGACTTTGACGTTAGATGCGGTTGAGCAACTGCTTGTTCCTGTGATTTTGCATCCTTTTTTCTCGCAGCGTTTACGCGCTTCGAAAGAATCGGAGCTTCCGAGGCTGCACTGGTTGCAGGCAGACCCTGAAGCGCAGTTAGCACATTTTTCTGCATAGATAGTTGTGCCAAGCGCTGGTACAACAAAAAGCAAGCAAACAAAAACCAATTTTTTCATGTATACTCCTTGGGCAGGCTCTAAAGCGCCCAAGCGGCATTTTGGAATAGCTACTGAAATTTGCAACTTCTTTCTATCAAAACGGGGGGATGCGGGTGCGATTTTCAGTGTGAATTAAAGTCGATAAGCCAGCAAGTCTAAAAAACGTTAATCTGCTTTAAAACCTAAATTTAATCCCTAAATTAGATTGTGCTGGGGAAAATCCCAGTGCAATATCTACACTTCCGTATCGAGGTGGTTGCTTTAGCATAACTATTCCTTCGTCCCTTTCAAGAAGGTGTTGCACATAAAAATAAATTGCCGCGATTGCAAAGACGCCAGAGCTAATTAAAAACCCTGTGGCATAGTTTTCGCGCTCGTTATACGCATTTTTACGTTCTGCTTGGAATGCAACATCACTTGCAGTATACATACTGGAAGATTTTCCTCCCAAACGAGCGTAGATATCCTCTTGCGCGGCGTCACGCCAAACGTAAAACGCCACCGCACTCCCAAATGTGACTGCCGCCGCCGTCAGGGACGCTACGTACCAAGATTTATACGAAATTCCCCAAAACCCTACGGATTTATTTGCCACAAACTGTGTAAGCTCGGCTTCGACCGACGCTTGTGGATTTTTTTCTGTAAGAGTTACATTTTGGTAAATTTCACCAGCGCCTTCTTTTAAAATATGTAACCGGTACGTACCGAAAGAAAGTTTGTCTATTGTTTTTGGAGTTATGCCCTTGTAATCTGCGTCTAAATATATACGTGCTCCTGCTGGAGAAGATGACACTATAAGCGAGCCACCCATCTTGGCTAATGTAAGGGTGTAGTTTTCTGAAACACGATCGCCGTTTTTTACACTGAGTGCTTTGGTAAAAATTTCGTAATTGTCACGTTTGATAACAAGACGGTAATCGTCGGGAATTAAATACGAATACTGCAATGGAGTTTTTCCGACAAATTGATCGTCGATGTAGACAGAGGCATTTGGCGGGTTTGTTTTTAGATCCAAAGTAGCGTACTGGTCGCCTGTGAGTTTGGCCCGTACGGGGTTCATCAGTTCGTGTATGGTTTCTACTAAGTCTTTTTCTTCTATCCTTGATGCACGTTCAAAAATTTGTTGAGAACCGTGGCAAAGAATGATTTCCACACGAATCCGACTTGATTCACCCGATAATTTTGATACAAGTGAATACCTGTTTTCTATTTTTTGGCTACACGAGAAACTTTTAGCTCTCTCACGCAGGCGCACTACTTTTAAAGGGAGCACTAAAGGCTTGGGAAATCTTGAAAGCAATTGCGAGCGTTCATTAGAAGGGATATTTTCGTGCGACGGCAAAACAGGATATTCAATTACCGATGGAGTAAGTTTTCCATGCGTGAGCGCACGCCGTTGGAGCGCTAACTCATCACCAATTAAATTTTGGACAACGCCCGAAAGATACGCCCGTTCGCCCTCTTCGTTCCACTGTGGTAAATATAAATCAAGCAAATATTCGCTTGGCCAAGTTACTTTACCCATTGTTTCGGAGGCGTCGTTTTTTTCTAAATCGGGAAATACAGAAAAACAAAAACTCGAAACCCAAAAAACAAGAAAAAAATATATAACAAAAAAGCGTCTCATATAGACGAGGCCAAGCGCTTAATTTTTTGGATCATCGAAGCAAATCCGTTGGCACGCGACATCGAAAGATGTTTCGCAAACCCAAGACGTTCGATAAACGATAAATCCGCAGCGGCAATTTCAGAAGCGTTGGCGCCAGAGAAAAGTTTAACCAAAAGTGCAATTAAGCCACGTGTAATCGCCGAATCACTATCAGCTTCGAAGATTATTTTATCCCCGTCACGGCGAGCGATAAGCCACACCTGCGATTGGCACCCTTGTACTTTGTTTTCGGTTGTTTTGTAAACTTCGTCAAGCGCCGGTAACTCTTCCCCAAGTTCAATAAGGTAACGGTACCTATCTGCCCAATCGTCAAAGGTTTCAAAGTTTTCAACAAGACTTGCTTCACGTTCTTCAATCGACATGCAACCAAACCAAAATTAGCCTACACCGTGTAAGCTAAGTCATTCTTTAGGAATGACAGATTCTATACGCCGGTGCATTTCAAATAGGCGCTTTATTTTTATATTGTGCGGATCTAGTTTTAAAGCTACGTCTAGAATACTTTTTGAGCGCGGATAATTTTTTTGTAAAAAATAGATATCCGCAAGGTTAATTAAATTTTTTACCATGTCGTGGTGTCGAAGGCGTAAGCGTTCTCCAAAGTCAGCAGCCTTTGGATAATCCTGTAGTACCTTATAGCAATACGACACAAGGTATAAAAACTCCGAATCCCCTGGTTTTATGTGGACATAGTCTTCTGCAAGCGCGGCAGCCTTTTCGTAATCTTTTACCTTGAGGTATGCCTTGACCAAGTCGCGCATCACCGCAGGTTGCGAATTGTCGATACGGTTGGCTTCTTCGAGATCGCCAATTGCCGCTTTAATTTGCCCTGCTTTAACTGCGGCACGCGCACGGTTCACGAGTTGGATAACGTGTTGTGAAAGTTGTGAATGGTCGTGGTGGGTACCTTCTTGGTAGCCGATACGCAATAGCGAGAGGTCGTCGGTTAAATCTCCGTAGTTTTCTAAATTTTCGCGGATACGGTCGAGGTGTCCTTCGCTTTCCTCGACAATTTTTAAGAACAGCAGTTCGTCCTCGTTAATGATACGCGTTCCGTCTTCTTCGTAACCCAAAAGTAAATCGTCGCGACCGTCCGAACCCATAATTACGACATCTTTAGGTTCAAGCTGTAATGTCATTACCTCGATATGGCTATCTACACCCAGTGTTCCTAGTTTTCGCAGTACGAGTTCTTTTTCGATAAACTCTGCCTTGCCATTACGATACAACACCGACCATGGATGTTCGGCATTGATATAGTACATAAGGCCAGATTCGTCGTCAATGAGTCCCATAATTAAAGAGACAAGCATCGAGCCGTCGAATACCTCGAATACGCGGTGGAGTTCGAGGAAAGTGTATTTCAACCAATGCTCAGGAAAAACGTCTTGATCTTTTGGAGATGCTTTTGTGCGTTCAATAACCGAATGGAACACAGAACCCAAAACTAAAATACCGCCCGCGCCCTGCATCGATTTTCCCATAGCGTCTGCATTGAGAAAAATAGTATGGGATTTCCCTTTGAGTTTAATTGTCCCCGTGATGCACGTATCACCACCGATGTCACGCGACCATTTACGAAAATCGAATTTTTTCTTTTGCTCTAACACCACATCGACGTTTAAGTTTTCACTATGTGCATTGTTGGCGCCCAAAGGCGTTGTAAGAAGGCTCGTAAGAAAGTAATCCCCATCCTGTTGTTTTTTGAGAGCGGAAACTTCTTCAAACGCTTTTTGCAATTCGGCTGTACGTTCTTTAACGCGGTCTTCCAAAGTTGTTGCGTACTCTTCAAGTTTCTTTTTGGAATCACGGATGGAGGTCACCATGCCGTTAAACGAATGCGATAGAAACCCTATTTCGTCTTCAACGCCAACAGGAATACTTACATCCAAATTACCGGTGTTGACTTGATTGACTCCAGAAAGTAAGCTATTAAGCGGCTTGATAAGCGCAGGACTAAAAAAGATTGGAAAACCAACTATAATAAGAATTATTGCCGCAAAAAGCAAGATGACAAATTTTACTGCGAGTGGGTGGACAAAACGCCTATAATCCAAATAATCGTACCCCACTTCAACAACACGGCCTTTTGCAAAATCAATACTAACGTATGCAGTGTAGTGGTTTTTCGATTTCTTGTCTAAACGGTAGTGCCGTGCTCCAGGGGGAGTTACTTCTTCGACATATTGTAAAATTTTTGCTTTTAGCTCAGCACCGTTATCTACAGTGTTCTCTTTAAGAAATGTAGCCATTGCATCGGCAAAGGGATGCATTACACGCGATACCTTAGGAAGTAGCGCAGTTATCTTTTCGCGGAAATGGAAATCAGGTAACTTTTTAATTTTAAAACGTAAACGAATTACAGGACGTTGTAAATCAGAAATTTTTTCAAGAATGGCGGCTTTGTTTGCCGTTTTTTTTACATCTAAAAGCGGCAAAATAGATTTTCCGTAACCCGCAAATGTTATAGGTGCATCGCGAAGAATTTTTTCCACATTGTCTTTAAACGCGATATCCTGCTGAAGGTACTGGATTTTTTGCCAAATAAACGAAAATTCAAATCCGTTGATGTGGTCTTCTGTTTTAGGCTCGCTACCTTCTATTGATTTCAATGGCTCCAATTTCTTTTTTTGTAGATCGTAAACAACGGCATAGCGCATCGCTACAGGTTCTGTACCTGTCTCACGGTACCTACTTGTTTGTTCGCTTTTTACGCCGTCGTACGCAAATTCTTTATCTTGGAACGAAAAATAGCTGATTGCTTGCACAACTGTCACAAAAACCACAACGCTGACTAAAATAATTTTAGCCATGAAAGTCGTTTTGTCTTTTGTCGAATTAAGATAAATGATAACGATGATAAAAAGTCCCAAAATTGTAAAAAGATCGAACGCTGTTTGGAAAGTACCGCGATCCATGCCGCCTTCACGGCTTAACGTGTTGAGCGCTGCGGGAACCAATGCACCACACGTATAACCAAAAATCATACCGATGATTCCCCAACGGTCACGCCCCTTTGCAACCCATGCACGCCATATTCCAACGGCCACGAGCAAAGCAAAATAAGCAATTATTGCGAGACTAATAACATAACTTGCGTCGTCTGCATCGAAGTCGTAGTAGTGGCCTTCAAAGTGATAAACAAAATTTGCGTGTAGTGTTTTACTGACAAACCAAGCCAAAAGAAAAAATCCCAAAATAAGAAGTCCGTAAAAAAGAATAATTCCAATTTTTTGTTGCTTTGGTTCTGGGTATAGAAATAAAACACGTATAAAAACAGAAAATACAGAAAAAACCGCTAAAACAGTACCCCAGCGGTGGAATGCCGCGTAAGGGTGGTAAAACGTTGACGCAACGATGTAGCTTCCAACGAAGAAAGCATAAATAAGCATACCAGTTGCAAGAAAGCGAGTCGCTGCTGATTTATCTTTAATTTTATAAAACATCACTGCAACGATTAAAAGGAACACAACAGGGATAAGTGCCCCTACCGTGTAGTAGTCTAAGTATGCGCTACGCAAAAATTCCATAAGTAGAGAAGAGAATATCTTGCAAATTTGTCAAGCCGTTAGTGGAATACGACCTTTCTTTATAAGTGACAAGGCGTAGCTACCGTGGTTCGTGTATCTATGAAAGAAAAGCGTACACTTGCAGTTCTACAAATTATCCTCGCTATCGGGTTTATGGGTTTTTGGACGCTGTATTTTCTTGAACCAAGCTGTACAAATGCTACAGAACAATGTTTAGAAAACCCGTCAAAAACTTGCATGAATCCGCTTCTTGCGTGCGAACGCTACCGTGCGTTTGAAAACTCTTTTCCGTTGGGTGATTTAGGCTATATTACTCCACTTTTACTTATAGGCGCAGTGGGGTTGTTGCGTAATAAAAAATACGGCGTCGTTTGCTCGCTAATGGCCGCTTCTGCGCTTATCTTTTTGGGGCTTCTTGACGTTAGCTTTAATATCTTGCAACAACGGTACTCCATCAGCCTGCCGGATGCCCTTATGAATGGGTTTATCAACACCGTTTGCGTTGTATTTGGCCCTATTCTTGCATGGCGTACAGCAAAGATGCTTTCGTTTTAGGTGGGCAGCTTTTATTTTTCTTTAAGCGTAGTTGTATCGAGCGATGTGAGCCACTCGAGTGTACGGTGCATCCCTTCTTTGTACCGGATACGTGGTTTCCAGTTAAGTTCCTTCTCGGCCTTAGCTATGGAAAAACGTAGCTGTGAACCCAAATTTTTGACTGTATACGTCGTCAAAAGTGGTCGTGTTTTTTTACGCAAAAGTTTCCAAACTATTTCGAGAACCCATGCGGCACTATAAGCTATAAAATAGGGAATATGTAGTTTAGGAGGTTTTTCTCCAAGGGTTACTGCAATTTGGGCACAAAATTCTTGGAAGGTTGTCATTTCACCGTCGTGTACAAGGTACCCTTGCCCTACCGCACGTTTATCTATCGCTATTTTAAGTAATAAATCCACCAGGTTTTCAACGTACGTAGGCCACACGTAAACATTTTTACGCCAAAACACCATCTCTTTTCGAAGAATTGCGTCTGCGACAAGGGGCACAAAAGTTCGATCGTTTGGCCCAAATATCCAGCATGGATATACCATCGTTACAGGAAGTCTTTCTTCTCGAAAAAAACGCCACGCAATTTCTTCTGCCTTAATTTTAGTGTCGGGGTATGGCTCTCCCCATGGTTCAAACGGCGCTGATTCGTCGAGAATTTTATCTTCACGCAACCCAAACACGTCGTTGGTGCTTACAAGAACAAAACGCTTAACGCGGGCGCGAACAGAAGCACGGCAAATATTTTCTGTTCCAGTAATGTGGACCGCATCGAAAAGTGATTGTGGTGCCCAATCGGTAACAACTGCCGCAGCATGAAAAACGATGCTCACTCCGCGCACCGCATTTTCTAAAGATGCAAAGTCGCGTAAGTCGCCGTATACAATCTCAACTTTTTTCTTGTTAAGTTTGCTTACGGTAGCGTCTTGCGGCATTACAAGTGCGCGTACTTTATATTTTTTCTTGAGGCATGCTTCGATAAGGTGTCCCCCCACAAAACCAGTCGCGCCTGTTATTAGTACTTTTTGTGCTGGCATAGTCCTCCTTTTAACTTATGTAACGCGCCTCGGTTTCTATACGCGCACCACTGTCTACTGTAAGCGAGATATGGTGGCGCACTGTTTTTGCGCCTTCTTTAAAAATGCGTGGCCAACGGGCAGCGTTAATATAAAGTACGCCATCTTTTTTTAGATGCCACGTCTTGTTTTTTTTACCGTGTTTTGTCGGGTAATGCATGTGCCCCGCAATAACCGCTAAAGGTGGCTTCTTTATTTTATGTGCATAGTCTATTGCGGCGCTCAAATCCCTGTCGCCAAAATCGGTTTCAGTTGGTAAAAAATCAGCGCCAAACATGTCGGTTGCTTTTTCTCCCAAGCCAAAAGGCCCATGGTGCGCCAAAACAATGTAAGGCGGATTTACTCTGTCGATAAGAGACATCAGCCTTTCTTTGCTTTCGTAGAGTGTCGTTATTCCATATATTTTTTCGAGGTATGGTTTAAAATTGACAGGTAACGCAAAAGGATCCCCAACACTTGATGCACGAGAATCTCCCATCGAAAAAGGGCGTGCAGCGACAAGAGAAAGTTTTCCCAAATTGTGTATGGAATATCCGCACAATGTAGGGGTGGTTAGTAATCGCGCAAATTTTTCCATACGCGTACTTTGCGATGGTGCGCCAAAGCGCACGAGAAAATCGTTATGCGTAATTTCGCCAATAAGCTGGCGTATTCCCGTAGTGTCGTGGTTTCCAGGAATAAGATACGTTGGCTTTGTAAGCTGGTTAAGGAGCGGCACTAACCGAAACACACTATCTGGATTTTTTGTTGCGAGATCCCCCACCATAAGAAGAGCGTCATACGAAGAGGCATTGAAGTATTCAACATCTGTAGCATCGAATTGGCCGTGCATATCACCAACAATGGCGAGCGATAAAGGCATACGCATTTCTTAGTTAAGAAGAGGTGCAGTCAATTGGCATCTTAAGTTACGGGAGCAACTTTTCAATATCCGGTATAATCTCTTCTGGTTTTGTCGTCGGTGCGTACCGCTTTACGGGATTTCCTTTTGGATCAATTAAAAATTTGGTAAAATTCCATTTTATTGCTTCGGTACCCAAGATGCCAGGCTTTGCGTTTGTGAGGTATTTGTATAACGGGTGTGCATTTTCTCCGTTTACCTCAATTTTTGCAAACATTGGAAAATCTACGCCGTAGTTAATGGTACAAAACGACTCAATCTCTGCTGCGCCTCCGGGTTCTTGTTGGCCAAACTGGTTGCAGGGAAATCCCAAGATAACAAATCCTTTGTTTTTAAATTTTTTGTAGAGTTCTTCAAGCCCAGCGTACTGTGGAGTAAAACCACACTTGCTTGCGGTATTTACGATAAGTACAACTTTTCCTTTGTAGTCTCCAAGGCTGATTTCTTTTCCTGCAAGGTTTTGTGCAGTAAATTCGTAGATTGATTCCGCCATACTATCCGCCAAGTGGAGCGCCGCCGCGGGATGCACGCTCTGCGTATCTTTCGCGTGTAGGCTTGTACCCCTGGTGGAGTGGCAACTCCAAACGCGCCACGGTGTGCGTACGTAAATCGGATGCAATCGAAAAAAGGCGTGGATCAAAATCGGATGACCGTAGTGTCGTTAAGCATAACATTATTCCCAAGCCTGCACCCTCGGTTTCATCGGCATTTTCTGCAATAAATTTTTCCATATCACTGCTTTGCATCGCAATCCTAAGTTTTTCGCGAGCGCGTTTTTCTTCTTCTTCGGTCATGGGGACATTATTGCGTATTTCAAGGATAATACGGTCGTCGTCGTAATCGAAGGTTGTGAGCACCATAAGCTGCGCGTCTTTGGCTTTGTCGCCGTACTTACGAAACCCCTCTTCGGAAAGCGATTCGCGAAACCGGCTCACTCCTTCGGAGTATTCTTGCGGATTATCGAGTTTTAAATGGTTTTCAGCGAAATAAATTTTTTTAAAGTTTGCCTTCGTCGCGTTGGTAACAAGCTCTTTAGCAATAATTTCGATAACAGGGACAAGGTCTGGCCTGTCTAGGCCTTCCATAGCCATACGCACAAACTCGCGCAAATATTTTTCTGTATCGCGTGAAAGCGAATACGAACGAATAACCAGACGGTTATCGTGTTCGAAAATTTCGTCTTTTAATTCAGGAATTTTGGATTGGTTTATATTTTTCTCTGTCAACATCGAGTATCTACTTAAACACGCGCTTTTCTATTTGCTGCGTTATACCTATTTATACCTTTAGGGTTAGCCGTAATGCCAAAAAGCAAGTCAAGATTTTGGGAAGTTCTACACAATTAAAGGTGACGCCCTGTCTCCCTTTCCGGTTTAGTCACTTAGGTCGTTCCACTACTTGAATCCAAACACCCCTGAAAAAAAGTATTTCGCAGAGCTCGGCGTCTCTCCCAATACACTCCAAGCGATTACCGATATGGGTTTTCGCGAAGCCTCCCCAATCCAAGAAAAAGCAATCCCTATTCTACTTGAAGGGCATGACCTCATTGGCCAAGCGCAAACAGGAACCGGGAAAACAGCAGCGTTTGGAATCCCCGTTATTGAGCGTGTAACGGCGGATAAGCATCTACAAGCAATGGTGCTTTGCCCAACACGCGAGCTGGCTGTGCAAGTTGCCGACGAAATGCGAAAACTCCTCAAGTACAAAAAGGCCATTAGTATCGCAACTGTGTACGGTGGACAAAAAATTGGACAGCAGTTCCGTGACCTAAAACTAAAGCCACAAATTATCGTCGGTACACCCGGCCGTGTAATGGATCACCTGCGGCGCAAGACCATTAAAATGAATACGGTAAAATTTTTTGTGCTCGATGAAGCCGACGAGATGCTCGCGCAAGGGTTTCGCGAAGATATTGAACTTATTTTAACCGATGCACCTCCAGAAAGGCAAACAATCCTTTTTTCGGCGACGATGTCGAAAGAGATTATGCGGATTACCGAGCGTTTCTTAACTACACCTAAGCATGTAAATGTCTTGGGAAGCCACGCAAATAAACCCAAAATCGAAGAATGGTACTCTATTGTTGCGGATAAAAATCGTGTGGAGGCAGCAATCCGCCTTATGGATTTCTACTCCATTAAAACAGCGCTCGTTTTTAGCAACATGAAGAGCCAAGTGGATTTTCTCACGCACGAATTTAATAACCGTGGTTTTAGCGCTGAAGGAATACACGGCGACTTAAACCAGTCGCAACGCGATAAAGTTATGGCGCGTCTTAAAAGCGGCAATGTACGCCTTCTCGTGGCTACCGATGTCGCTGGACGCGGTATCGATATTGGCCATATCGAGGCGGTCTTTAACTTCGACCTTCCCCGCGATAGCGAATCCTATATCCATCGCATTGGCCGCACAGGCCGCGCCGGAAAAAGTGGCCGTGCGTTTGCCTTCGTGCGCACAAACGAACTAGGAAAACTTAAACGGTTAGAAAAAAACCACAACACAACTATCAATCCGCACGACATCCCTACTCTCGATATGCTGATGGACAAACGTGCAGGGTTAATCCTCTCTAACGTCAAATCGATTGCAGAAAAAGCAAATTTAGAAAACATGCTTCTATATGTACAAGGTCTTGTTGAAGAAGGGTTTTCTGTGACGGATGTCGCTGCGTCGGCGCTTAAAGTGCTTTTTGACAAAGCAGGCGGCTTTTACGATAAAAAGGCAGTCTTTGCACCAATGCAAGAAGAGATTAAAGCAGCAAAGGGTAAATCGTACAAAGAAGACGGCAAAAAAAAGCAAAAGTACCGTAAATTTGGCAACCGGCGTAGATAGAAGCCAGCATTTCCACAAATTTTACCCCCATTTTGCACCACCCCAACATTCGTAGGGATAGTTATCCCTTCATGTGACATAATATAAGGTAGTTATCCCCTAATGTGACATAATATGAGGTAGTTACCCCCCACAACTTGAACCCCAAAAAATCGCTAGGTTGCTAAAGGTGGCAGTGCAGTGCTATATGCTGTACTTGAAAGACCATACACAACTGCTCTTTTGGAGTTACTTTACGCGCTGTCAAAATTGCCCGTGCTGGTGTGTGCAGGTTCAAGAGGCGCACTTTAAATATCCGCGCACTTACGATACAATTATCGTGGGTGGAGGGCACGCAGGCTCAGACGCCGCATACGTTACAGCTAAAGCGGGGCTTAAAACTCTTCTTATTACAATGTCGCTAGATACCATTGGCCAAATGAGCTGCAACCCTGCAATTGGCGGCGTTGCAAAAGGGCACATTGTGCGCGAAATCGACGCTTTGGGCGGCCTCATGGGGCTTGTAACCGACCGTACCGGCATCCACTACAAAATGCTCAACCGCTCGAAAGGGCCTGCGGTGTGGGGGCCCCGCGCACAAGCAGATAAAAAACTCTACCAAAATGAAGTTAAATACGTTCTTGAGTCAACACCCGACCTTGATATTTTGCAAGATAGTGTCGCGGATGTACTCGTTGACGGACAGTCTGTTGCAGGTATAAAAACGCAGCGTGGGTTAGAAATTTTTGCTCCAGCCGTTGTGTTAACAACGGGTACGTTTTTACGGGGACTTATACACGTTGGTGATTTCCAAACCCAAGCAGGACGTTACGGCGATAAAAGTTCGCAGGAGCTTTCCCCTTCGCTAAATAGAATCGGTTTTGATTTAGGGCGTCTTAAAACAGGAACGCCGCCACGGATACATGGCGCATCGATTAACTACGACACTCTGCAAATACAGACACCCGACGAAATACCTCAGCCTTTTAGTTTTACTTTTGAATATAAAAACTTGCGCCCGCTGCAAACGCAAATAAACTGCCACATCACGTATACGTCGCATAGAACGCACGAAATTATTCGAGGCGCACTAGATAGATCGCCGCTCTATTCTGGGAAAATAAAATCGATTGGTCCGCGTTATTGTCCATCGATTGAAGATAAAGTTGTTCGCTTTGCAGAAAAGGAAAGGCACCAAATTTTTTTGGAGCGCGAAGGGTTACATACACACGAAGTTTACATTAACGGACTTTCGACAAGCTTACCCGAAGACGTGCAGTGGAAAATTGTCCGTTCGGTGCCTGGCCTTGAAGACGCAGTTATCATGCGGCCTGGGTACGCTGTCGAATACGATTTTATACAACCTACTGAGCTTTATCCAACACTGGAGACCAAAAAAGTAAAGGGACTTTATCTTGCAGGGCAAATTAACGGTACAACAGGCTACGAAGAAGCTGCAGCACAGGGTCTTGTTGCTGCGTACAACATTATCCACCGCGCTACAGGACGTGGTGAATTTGTTTTGCGGCGTGACGAAGCGTATATAGGGGTTCTTATAGACGATCTCGTAAATAAAGGTGTCGACGAGCCGTACCGTATGTTTACCTCGCGTGCGGAGCACCGTTTAACGCTCCGCCAAGATAATGCAGATTTTCGTTTAATGCACTACGCTGCTAATCTGAAAATGGACGATGGCCGCATGCCTGTATGTGAAGAAAAATATGCAAAGTATGCGCGGTATAAAAAATTAATCCAAACAAAAAAAGTATCGAGCACGATAGCAACCCAATTCAACGCGGCTAAAATAAGCGTACAAAAGGGTATGGGATACGAAGCGTTGCTACGGAGGCCACAGCTTTCACACGAGTCAATCAGCCTTATCTTTAATGACTTAAAAGTGAGTGTGCTTGAAGGAGAAAGTTTGCCCCTTCTTTCGCCAGAAGAAGAACTTAAGATTGCGATGGAGGTAAAATACGACGGTTACAATGCGCGTGAAACCAACCGTACTGAAAAACGTTTAGGCGCAGTAGAAAAAACAATTCCTGAGGATTTTGACTACGATGTTTTACAAGGAATAAAATTTGAAGCGCGTGCGAAGCTTAAAAAAATCCGTCCACGTACGTTAGGACAGGCATCCCGTATATCGGGGGTAGATCCGTCGGATATCGATGTGTTACTTATCACCCTGGAAAACATGCGCCGTAAAGGCCTAAATCGTTGACGCCCTGTCTTTCTTGTAGTCCACGCATTGGTGGGCTTTGCCCAAGTACGCGTAAGCATAAAACGGGCTGTAGCGCAGTGGTAGCGCACACGTCTGGGGGGCGTGCGGTCGCTGGTTCAAATCCAGTCAGCCCGAAAATTTCTCCTCTTCAAGCTGTGGCTCTACTATGCAAAAGAAAGAAGCACAAAAATGTTTGTTCAACTCTATAACACCCTCACCCGTAAAAAAGAACAGGTGGAAAAACCTTTGGTACGCATTTATTCTTGTGGGCCAACGGTATACAACTACGCACATATAGGTAACTTTCGAAGTTATATTTTTGCAGATATACTAAACCGTACTCTTAAGCTTGCTGGGTATAGCGTTGAACACGCGATGAACCTAACCGACGTTGACGATAAAACGATTAAAGGCGCACTTTCGCTTGTACAAGAAAATCCGCAAAAATTTGCAAACCTTAAAGAAGCGCTTTTAGCATACACCAAACCCTACACAGAGGCGTTTTTCGACGATTTAAAAACACTCAACGTAACGCGCTTCGACCACCACCCTCGTGCAACCGAACATATTCCCGCAATGCTCGATCTTGTCGAGCGCCTTATAAAAGTTGGCGTTGCATACGAACAAGATGGCTCGGTCTATTACCGTATCAGCGAAAAAAAAGATTATGGAAAACTTTCCAAAATTGATTTAGATAAAAACAAAACAGGAACCCGTTACAACACCGACGAATACGATAAAGACGACATACGCGATTTTGTTCTTTGGAAAGCGGAATCTAAAGATGGTGTCCATTGGCATTCTAACCATGGCGATGGACGCCCTGGGTGGCATTTGGAATGTTCTGCGATGATCCACGAAATTTTTAAAGGCGGTATAGACATCCACACAGGCGGCGTTGACCTTATTTTTCCGCACCACGAAAATGAAATTGCGCAAAGCGAAGCAGCGTACGGCGGTAGTTTTGTAAAACTCTGGGCGCACTGCGAACATCTTTTAGTCGATAACCGCAAGATGTCGAAATCTTTAGGAAATTTTTACACCTTACGCGATCTTCTCGCACAAGGCAAAAAGGCTGAGGTTTTGCGCTATTTTTTGCTTTCAGCACATTATAGCCAAAAGGTAAATTTTTCCGAGGATGCACTACACCAAGCAGAGATGGGAGTTGAAAAGTTTTATTCGCTTTGGCAAAAATTAGAACGCTTCAAAAGGCATTCTGCAGAGGCTTCTTCGACGCTTAAAACGGCGTCCGAAGGTGCGCGGCTTTCTTTTCTTACACAAATGGCAGACGACCTAAATACGCCACGTGCGCTTGCCGTTGTACACGAGTATATGCGTGAAGCAAATATATTTTTAGATTCTGTAGGAATGTCGATTGCACAGGACGATTGGGACGAGATCCATAAGACCCTCCTCTATTTCGATACCGTTTTGGGGCTTATTGCCCTAATTCCCAAAACTGAGATTAGTGCAGAGTATATAAAATTGCTCGATGAACGTAACGCCGCACGTGCTGCAAAAGATTTTGCACGCGCTGATGCAATACGCGACGAGCTTTTGGAAGCAGGGTATAAAATTTTAGATACTAAAACAGGTTCGCACTTAGAAAAGTTGTAAAACACACAAAAGTAAATGGCAATTATATTTGGATTCCACACAGTTTTAGACACGGTTGAAAAAACAGGATTTCTTGAGGGCGATAAATTATTTATTGCGCGTAATTCAGCAGACGGCAGAGTCCAAAAATTAACGACGAAAGCAAACCGTGCGCATGTACCCGTCACGCGCATGCACTACGGTGAATTGCAAACGCTCACAGGGACAAAAAACCACCAAGGGATTGCCCTTGAACGTACAGCTGGCATTTCGATAAAGACGTTTACAAAACAAGATTTTATCTTGGCAACAGAAGGTATTTATCTGGCGCTCGACGGCATTAAAGACCCGCAAAATTTAGGCGCCATTTGCCGCAGTGCTTTAGCGTTGGGTGTACGTGGAATTTTTCTACCGCAAAAAGATAGCGCACCTACAGGCGCAAGCGCACTTAAAGCATCGGCGGGAGCACTTACGCAAATGCCTTTTTGTTACACAGGAAGCATTGCTTCTTTAATGCAATATATCTCTGAAAAAAATCCAGATGTGGTGATGGTTGCGCTCGACAAATCGGGAGAGTTGTTTTCGGATAAAGACACCTCTCTTGTCGCAAAAGACAGGGCAACGCTTCTTGTTGTAGGCTCCGAAGAAGGGCTCAGCCGCTTGGCGTTAGAGCGGGCAACGCATAGGAGGCGTTTGCGTATTGGTAGTAAAGTGGAAAGTTACAATGTCTCGGTTGCGACCGCGCTTGCGCTCTATTTACTTACACCAAATTCGTAAGCTATCCAACTATGCATGTGCGTTAATCCAATCCAAAAGATTTTTTAGCACAACTTGTCTATCGGCAAAAGGTTCGTTCATTGTTTCGTGGTAAAAACCTGGATAAATTTTAAGCGTTTTATCCTGCGAACTTGCGGCATTGAAAAATGACTTTGAACCTTCAACGTGCGCAATACCATCTGCATCTCCATGGAAAACGAAGAGCGGTAGCGTAAAACGTGGCGCCATTTCAATAAGTTTTTCGCCGTAGTAAAAAAGATCGTGCCCCATTTTAAACGATATTTTTCCGTGGACAAGGGGGTCTTGGGCGTAATCTTTCACGACTTGTTCGTCGCGTGAAATAAGGCGTATGTCGAGGCCTGCGTCGACAGTCATTGCAGGCGCAAAATTTGCAAAAAGTGTCGCTGCCGCTTTTTTTATCGCTTTAATTGGGTCGAGAACAGGCTGAAATCCACCGCTTGATAAAATAAGCCCTTTGATTTTTTTTAGAACACCGTCTTGTAAAGCCGCAAGCCCTGCAACGAGCGCTCCCATCGAATGCCCAAGCAAAAAAATTGGTTTTGTCGAATTTTCTGCTATTGCTTTTTCGATAAGCAAAACCAAATCGTCGGCGTATAGGTTAAAATCGTCCACATGCCCGCGTCGGCCCGGTGTTTTGCCGTGGCCGCGTGAATCGAGTGCATAAACAGCAATACCTTGCTCGTTGGCTTTTTGCGCCAAAGCCTTGTAGCGGCCAGAATGCTCGCCAAAACCGTGCTGGATAACAAGAACCTTCGTGTCTTTGTCTCCTTTCCACGCTTGTGCGTATAGTTCAAAACCGTCTTTGGGGTTTTTCAATACCATTGTCGAGTGTTGCATAGGGCAAAAGGGCGTGGCGAGACGCACGGACAAATGCAATTCTACCTGATTCCTTTGGTGTTCTTTTACCACAAAATAGCAGAAACATTGACGTTATGTCGCATTGTGTAACGCTGAACCATCCCCTTTTTTAACTAAAATGGCTACGTTGGACTTTACGCATCTACACCTCCATTCGACGTATTCGCTCTTGGATGGAGCAATCCGCCCGAAGGAACTTGTTAAAAAAGTAAAAGAGCTTGGGATGAAATCCGTTGCAATTACAGACCATGGCAACATGTTTGCTGCAATCGAATTTTACGAAGCGGCAAAAGCAGAGGGAATAAAACCCATTATCGGCTACGAAGCGTACGTTGCTCCCGGTAGCCGCTTTGAAAAACGCCTACAAGACGATTTAGTCGATGGGCGTGCATACCATTTAATCCTTTTAGCAAAAGACCAGGAGGGTTACAAAAGCCTGATTAAGCTTGCATCGAAAGCATACACCGAGGGACTTTATTACAAACCCCGAATCGATTACGAATTGCTCGCCGAGTATAGCAAGGGGCTCATTGGAACAACGGCTTGCCTTGCAGGTGAGGTCAACCGCCTCATTTACCGCCAAAAGATGGATAAAGCGAAAGAGCTAGCAGGTCGGCTCAACGAAATTTTAGGTAAGGGTAATTTTTTTCTCGAGATACAAAACCACGGTATTCCCGAACAAATCGAGGTTACGAAGGGGGCGCTCCAACTTTCAAAAGAGTTGGAGATTCCCCTCGTGCTTACAAACGATTCGCACTTTTTAACGCGTGCCGACCAAAAGGCGCAAGAAGTAATGTTGCGCATCCAAATGAATAAAAAAATGAGCGACCCTTTGGAGTTTGGGTTTAACGATGAATTTTATGTAAAATCCCCCGAAGAAATGTTTCGCCTGTATCCCGAGCTGCCGCAGGCGTTTCACCAAACAACTGAAATTGCAGAGATGTGTAATTTTGAGTTCGAGTTTGGTGCGCCGCTTTTACCTGATTTTGAGATTCCTTTGGCACATGGAAGTGCAAGGGGTCGCACGGGCATGCCTGCCCTGAGCGCAGTCGAAGGGGATGGCGGCGCGGCGTTACGAAGCTATTTTTTAACTGAAGCAAAAGCGGGGCTTGAACGGCGTATGGGCGGCAATGTTTCCGAGGAACACCGCAAACGGTTGGAGTACGAGCTCGGCGTTATTGAAAATATGGGCTTCGAAGGGTATTTTCTCATTGTAGCCGATTTTATCAATTACGCAAAACGCAACAACATTCCCGTAGGTCCTGGACGCGGTTCGGCAGTGGGGTCGCTCGTTGCGTATTCATTAGGCATCACCGATTTAGATCCGCTTAAGTACGATTTGCTTTTTGAACGTTTTTTAAACCCTTCACGCAAAGAAATGCCCGATATCGACGTTGACTTTTGTCGCGATCGCCGTGAAGAAGTTATTAAATATGTGGTGCAAAAATATGGCGAAGACCACGTATCGCAAATTATTACTTTTGGTACGCTTTCGGCAAAAGCGGTAATTAAAGATGTGGCGCGTGTACTTGGGGTTGACTACCAGCTTATAAACGCGCTTTCCAAAAATTTACCCGATAAACCTGGTACGTCTTTAGAAGAAGCAGTGGCTGCTTCTCCCGAAATACAAAAGTACTTTGAACAAGGCGAAAAAGAACGTGAACTTTTTAATATTGCCAAGCGCCTTGAAGGAATGCCGCGTAACGCCGGCAAGCACGCAGCGGGAGTGGTAATTGCCCCGCGTCCTCTCGACGATATTGTACCCCTCGCGAAAGATTCTAAAACCGATTCGGTTGTTACGCAGTTTGATATGAACCTTCTTCCCAAAGTGGGGCTTGTGAAGATGGACTTTTTGGGTCTTAAAAACCTAACAATCATCCAACACGCCGTTGAAGAAATTGAAAGGCGGCGTGGTATAAAAATCGACATACAAAATTTGCCTTTGGACGATGAAAAAACGTACCAGCTTTTATCCCACGGGAAAACACGCGGAGTTTTTCAAGTTGAATCCACAGGCATTACAAAATTGTTGATGCAAGCCAAGCCACGTGTTTTTGAAGACATCGTTGCGATTGTTGCGCTTTACCGTCCAGGTCCTTTGGAATCAGGAATGACGGAAAGCTATGTTAAGCGTAAAAATGGCGAGATGCGTGTAGAGTATCCGCATGCATCGCTTGAACCCATTTTGAAAGACACGTACGGCACCTTTGTGTACCAAGAGCAAATTATGCTTGCTTCGCAAATTGTCGGTGGCTTTACCCTCGCCGAAGCGGATACGCTTCGAAAAGCGATGGGAAAAAAGAAAGTCGACGTAATGGAAAAAATGAAAGCCCAATTCGTCGCGGGCGCCAAAGAAAAGAACCACAAAGAGAAGTGGGCTTCGGAACTTTTCGACAATATGGCCGAATTCGCGAAGTATGGTTTTAATAAATCGCACTCCGCAGCGTATGGGCTTATCACGTACCAAACAGCGTATCTTAAAGTCAATTATACAATAGAATTTTTTAAAGCATCGATGGATGCCGATATTGGCGACACCGACAAAATTATCGGGTATATTAACCACGCCAAAGAGCTTGGTATCGAGGTGCTACCCCCCGATGTCAACGAGTCTGATGTCTACTTTACCATTTTGGATGAACACCGGTTGCGCTTTGGCCTCTTGGGAATTAAAGGCTTGGGCGAAGCGCCCGCACAGGCCATTGTCGATGCACGCGTTGCAAACAGTGGACGCTTCAAATCGCTCGTGGCGTTTGTCGAATCGTTAGATGCGAAAACATTAAACCGGCGCGTTCTCGACGTTTTAACTTTTGCCGGCGCTCTCGATTCGTTGGGCTTTTCCCGCGCTGCAATTATACATTCCGCGGATGAAATTTTGAAGTTCGCTTCGACATCATACCTAGACCGTACATCGGGACAATCGTCGCTTTTTGGCGGCGACGAAATCGAAGTAGAGCGCCTACAAATTCCACAGGTACCCGAGTTTTCCAGTGAAGAAAAACTCCTCAAGGAAAAAATGACTTTAGGGCTTTATTTAACTTCGCACCCCCTTGATAAATTCGGCGATGCCCTCTCGCATATACGCGCCTTATCCATAGCCGATTTAGACGACGGAGCTTCAAAAGAAAGGCGTGTTTCTATTGTTGGGGTTATCGATTCTATACGTACCGTAACCTCGAAACGGGGGGCATTTTATATTTTACAAGTAGCCGATAAAACAGGGCAAATTGAAATTAAAATTTTTCCCAATTTATACGAACAGGTAAAAAACCGGTTGCGTGAAAACGCCTGTGCAATTTTCGACCTACGGGTGCTCGCGTTTCGCGAAGAAGAAATTACTACGCTCAACTACACCTTAACAGGAATAACTCCCGAAGAACAGTTTATCGAACGTGTCGAAAAATCGCTGCACCTTTACCTCAACGTAAAAACGCCATCTGCGCTGCAAAACATAATTGGCCAAGTTAAAACAACACTACGTAAATACTCTGGCAACAACCCTGTATATTTGTACTGGCGCGAGAAAGAAGACGGGCAATTGCAATCGATAAAAGCGCACTCGAGCTTTTGCGTGCGTTACGATAAAGCGCTACTAAAAGACGTGGGTGCACTTTTGGGCGCTGAGAAATATGCGCTTTTCAAAGTGGGTGGCCGTATGGAGGTTGTGGGGTAGCGGGTAGCTTTTCACATCCCCAACGCCGACAAAAAATCAAAACCTCGGCGTATTTGGCTTCGATGAGGCGAGCCGGCTTTTCGTCTGTAATGAGACAAAAATCGACTTCAAGGCCGTCTTTGGTGTGCAATTTTTGGTGTGCAATTAATGAAGCGCGGTATTGTGCGCCATGGAATCTTGCGCGTGAAAAACAGATTTCAACAGACAAAGCGCGCAACGTCGTCGCCTTCGACTAAAGCAGAATATTTTGCGTAAAAGTCAAGATTTTTGCGCAATCCAATGCGCTTTAGTCGAAGTGTTGGGCAAAACTAAAAACGACCAATCATGAGTGGAATAGCTGCATGGGTCTTGCGTTATACCCCTCTTACCTTTAACAATTTCGTTGATGCGTTGAACTGAAATATCAAGTATCTCGGCAAAAATGTCAGTTATCTCTGTGGGTTTTATAGTTAGATATTCTCATTTACTTGACGATGTAAAGTAAATATAATATATTCTTTTGTGAACAAGGCTACGCCGCATTATAGCTTGGCCAAAGTAAAAGCCTTAATAAAAGCCGGCAAGGTAAGAGTAACAAACGCGGCCAGGCGATCGGCATTGGCAGGGTGTTGAAAAATGCCGTGCGTGCCGCAGACGCCGGGGTTGCCCTTTGCAACCCCTCGCAAAACGGCCATAAATGGCCTGTCTGCGGCTACGCTCGGCCAACACCCTGCTATTTGGACTGTTTTTCAACAGCCTGTTAGCGGAATTGTCTCTGGATTTGGATGAATTAATTGCAGAGGTGGCTGCACTTACCATGGACGATTTTTACAAGTCCATGACTACTTATGAAGATTATACTCGGTGGCATGACGTATACCACAAGCGGGTCTTGCATGGTATGGCTTACATAAAAGTACAGATTGATTCAGGCCAAACGGTAGTAATATCCTTTAAGGAAAAGTGAGGAAGTTATGAAAGAAAAAGTATGGAAAGACTGCCCCGCCTGTGGCGCCCATGACAGTATGAGCTATCGCTCAAATCTAAATGAGCGTGTAGAAGGCAAAGGATATAAAACCTTTATTGTTCATGGATTAGATGGATATATCTGCCGGAAATGCAACGATGGCATTTTAACAATAAAATCAGAGAATCGATTGCGCGTTGAAATTATGGAAAACAGGGCACGTCAAGATTCTGCCCGAGTACCCGCGAGTGCCTTAATACCCGTAGATGTCATTGCTCAGAGCTTAAAGGTACCGCGACAAACGGTCCATTGGATGATGCGTGCAGGCAGGATGCCATTTGTTTATGTAGGCAAACAGCGGTTTCCTTTTAACGATAAGTCAAAACGAATTTGGGTCAAAGGAAAAAGTTATAAAATTTCGGATTTAGCAACCCCCAATTGATCTGCAATCGTAAATGGTTGGAGCTGTCCAAAAAATATTCTCACCGCCTTCGACTCAACACCCCATCGCCCACCACCACTTCACCGTCCCACTACTGCTCGGCGCAGTAGAGCCGGTTTGAGTTACTACAAGAAAGCCCCCAACCACCGCCGTACAGAGATTGATAGATCGCCGAGGAGTCGGTAAAGCCTGAACTGCCTGCTGAGCCATTGCCGAATGAAACAGGGTGCCTTGTTAAGCAATAGCTGCATGGGTCTTACGGCTATGGATTAATTTTGCAATCTTGTTATCCAGTTTGTGTGTGGATAAGTCATAAGCAGCTTGTAGATTCATCCAAAACTCTGGTGAAACGTTAAAAAAAGCCGAAAAGAGCCAAGCAGTTTCTGGCGTTATACCCCTCTTACCTTTAACAATTTCGTTGATGCGTTGAACTGAAATATCAAGTATCTCGGCAAATTTGAGTTGACTAAGCCCCATTGGTATCAAAAATTCATGTAATAAAATTTCACCAGGGTGTGTTGTTTTTCTGTTTCGTGGTATCATATCGTTAACTCCTTAGTGGTAATCGATAATTGCTACTTCTGTAGCAACACCATCGTCCCACTTAAATATTACTCGAAATTGATCGTTTATGCGAATGCTGTAAAAGCCCGCCCAATTACCAACCAGCTTTTCTAAATGATTACTGGGCGGGATTCGCAAATCATCCAGTTTTGAAGCCGAGTTCATCATATCCAGTTTCCGCAAGGCAACCGCGATTATATTCGGTGGCAATTTTGCAGCTTTTTTTGACCGCACTCCGTGATAAATGTCTTCGGTTGCTTTATCGGCAAAAGAGCCAATCACTGAGTAAATTAATATATTAACGGTATCTCGGCAAGTATTAAAGAGGCATTGTCTAAGGGGTTGTCCAATAGGTGGGTAGGCCGCTTACGCGGCCAAGTGGTCGCTTCGCGACCATTGCAACCTAAAAAGGCGAAAATTAACTTATTTTGCGTGCTACGCACGCAAAATAAGCGCTAAATTTACCCTTTTTGGACAGCCCTAGACAATGCCATTTACACCACCACTTCACGGCTACTACTGCTCGGCGCAGTAGAGGGGATACATTGAACTGCATGGGAGACCAAAGCCGCCACCGTAAAGAGGTTCATAAATCGCTGTAGAATCGTTATTTCCCGATCTGCCCGCAGAACCATTACCACTCGTACTCGCCCAGTTTGAACAGTTGCTCCAAGTTGTCCAATCGCCTTTGAGACCCGTCCAAGAGGAACTCGAACCTCCGATCGAGCTCGTCAGAGGAAAAGTAAATATGCCGTTCGCATTCGTTGTGCCAATAGGCGTGCCATCTTGTCGGGTATAGCTTTGATTCGGCAATAATACCCAATCTGTATGTTCGCCGGCTCCACCGCCGCAGTTGGCTGTAGTGCAAGCGGTGCGCCCGCCGCCTCCAAGAATCGCCTTGTACGTGCTGCTGTTCGGTTTCTTGCCGGTTGGGTAAACCGCTTCCGCATTACATTTGGTATCGGCACTAGAGGCACCGCCGAAATCCCCTTTCGTGCCGGCTGTCGTAAAAAAGATGTATTTATCGCCTGCCGCGATGTTCTTGAGACTAATACCGGTATGCAGGACTGTACCCGTTTTCCCGTTATAATTGGGGTCGGCGCTCGTGATAGTACCATCGATGACAATTTTGTAGTCGAGGGGAGTAGAACCACTTCCACCTGTTACAACGAGGGGCTGGTTTACGTTCCAATTGGCGTTGGTAAAGGTAAATGATTTGCCGGCTGGCGTTGTCACGTCGCCGCCATTCGTGTCGGTGCTTTTGACCAAAAAAGTGACATCCGCCGAAGGTTGGCTCGAAAGTTTAATCTGGCTAGTAGCTGTAGCACTGCCCCCCGAGGGCCGTGTAACGAGACCGCTCGAAGGCGTTGCCACAAAATCGGCCGTATCGTTGTCGGTATTGGTGAGGCTCGCCGCGTCGAATTGTGCAATGGTGTAAAGAGGGTCGGCGCTCGATGCTGAAATTTGTAGTTTATATGCCGTGCCTGCATCGACTACGTTGTCGTTTTGCCCGACCATTGAAATATTTTTGGGTGTCAGGTAATCGGCATCGGTAAATGTGAGTATGCAACTGGCCGCCACGACGGTTCCTGCCGTATCGCAAGTACCACTGCTATGCTTTATCTGCCCTTCGGCGGTATTGCTACTCGAAATGGTGAGCGTTACCGTTGCAGTGGGTTTAGAGGTGAGCGAAATGCCAATGGTTTGCGCACCCCCCGCTTCGCTCGTTGTTCCCGATGAAGGGTTGATGTAGATGCCGCCGTCATTAAACCCCGCTTTTTGAAAAATTACTTTCTCTGCAAGCGGCACTTGCGCACACCCTATAAATAGCGACAAAACGCCCGCAGTGTAAATCCTACTTTTCATATACCCTCCTTACGCTTTAGAAGCGCATGCTCAATCCACCTAATGTAAATAATTCGCCGACCGAAGTCGACATATAAAAACTTTGCCGGTAAAGCGCGTACGCGTGTAGATAAATATTTTTAGTGACTTTGAACGCGAGCTTCACGCCGCCTTCGGCGAAAGGCGCACTCGCGTTGATTTTAGCGCTGCTGCGCTTTTCTCCCGAGGGCGTTAAGGGCAACGCCGAGAGTGTATTGTAGTCGAGATTAACACTCGCAAACGAAAAGCCGCCGCCCACAAGCGGCACTGCGTTAAAGCGCCAAAAAGTAAATTCATAGCCTATGTGTGCGGCGGCATAAATATCGAGCATACTTGCTTGAATTTTCTTCGTGTCGGTAGCGACCGCAAAATTCCCACTGCCGAAATTGGCGCCCGCCATCGTGTGCAGCATGAATTGCGGCCATAGAAAATCGTGGCGCGCATAAAAGAGCGCCGCGCTTACGGGCATTGCAAAATCTTTCACGTAGAGCGGCTTGTCGCTATCGTAACTACCCGAAAAAGCAGCGGGAATAGACAGGACTCCCGTGCCGGCAAGAAGCCCCAATTCATTTGCACCTACCTCGTCAAACTCGACGGGGGTAAGGCCGGTTGCGCCTTTATTGGGCAGCACCGCTTTCGCCACGCCAGTCACACGCGTGCCCATTTCTTCAATACGCGTAAAGAGTGTCGCATCGGCGTCGAATGCCATCTGGAATTCGCCGACGACCTTCCGCTTACCAACATCCATCACGAAAACATGCGCTTGCAGCACATACGCACTTTCACCCGCAGCCTTTTGCGTAAGCACCGCTTGGTAATACCCACCGACAACCAGGTCTTGTTGCAAAAGCGCACCCAAGTGCAGCGCAAACCCTTTGGTATAATTTTCATTCGGCCACTGGTAATAATTTTTTTGTGCAGCCATTCGCCACACGCGGGGATTTAATTCTTGAAAATCAAATTTTGCCTTGAGCTCGTTGCGGATTGCATCGGTAATGGACGTCTCTAAGTAGTTGTAATTTTTATTTTGGTCGATATTCTTAAAATCAAGAATAATAACTTTCTTGAGTTCCGCTCGTGTGGTGTTTTCCGCTGTGGTGGGCGCTTTAATTATAACAGGGTTTGTAGTGCGTAGCGCATACAAAACAGGGTTTGCAAACAAAAAGAGGACTGTTGTGGCAAACAATGTTTTCATGCTACAAACCCTATTTCTTTATTCCTCTTACGTGGAACACCATAGCATACCCCTTTAAGCGTGTCAAATATTTTAACAAATGCCCTTTTTCAAGGTGGTGCGCCAAACCAAAAATTTCACCACCTGTTTTTGAGAACTAACTTAACGTACACGTTCATTTTTTTCTTCTCGCGGCCATTTGCGGGAACCGATACGTGTAGTTTTAGTTCGTTGATATCAACCCTCTCTTCTTTTACATTACCCGAAACACTTTTTTCGTGCATTGATTCGCGCTCGCCCGCTTCTTCTTTAACTTCGATGCCTTCAATAAGCCACTCACCGCCTGGGTGCTCTACCAGAGTTAAAGCTACAGGCGCATCTTTAAAATTTTCAATTTGGTATTTAACCGTTTGGTGGAAGTTTTTTATCGGCAGGCGTACAATTTCTTCTTTATACTGCACAACGCTACGCTTTACGCGTACTTCTTTTGCTTGGCCGAGTTTTAACTCCAATTTTTGCCCTGCACCTGTTTCCTGTGTCCAGTCTTCTCCTAAAAAAGCTTCCGAGCCCTGTGAATCTTCTTGGTATACGCGTGCTTTGCCGTTAGGTAGCATTACCTCGGGAAAACCGGAGGATTTTTCGTTTAACATTGTATAGAGTAGAGAAACTTCGTTGGAGCGAGAGTAGTCGAAAAAATAATTTTTGCGAAAGTGGACATCAGGCGTGGTAAACGAAAGAATTTTTTTCGATTCGCCTTTTTGTAAACTTCCTTCATACGGATCTCCTAAAGTGCTAAAAAATGCAGCGCGTTCAAAGTTTTCTCCCGAACCATTTTGTACCATCGTATGCGCTTGTAGGGTAAGCGTTTTTTCGTTTTTAGCGACAACGGCTTCGTACGCCGTTGTACGGTATATATTTTGTATAAGGTACGAAATTCGAAAAACTCCAGGGCCTGCCTTCTCAGAATAAACTTCCCAAAAAAGCGCATTTTCACCGGGAGGATAATTGACGTTGAGCACGCGTGTTTGGCCGGGAGTTTTTATCGCACGGAACTGTACGCTATTTATATCGACGCTTACGCCGCTAAAGGCATACTCGATATGGTTTATCCCTTTTTGCAAGTTGACTGTACGCTCTTCTTCTACAATCGTTTGGTCTGGGTTTTTTAAATCGATACGCGTGTATTCGCGCTGTGGCATTGTAACAAGTTTTGTCCGTGCGTCGAGCGTCCCCCAAAAGCCCACCGAGAAAAGTAGCGTTATCCAAAAAAGTTTATTCATAATATTTTTTTGCATTCCTGTTGTTTTATTTTTTGTAAAGGCAGATGTATTTGTTTTCATGTTTTACTCCTTATGCTCAATTTTTATCGAGTATGCTACTTTTTTCTTTTCTCTGGATGAAAGATCGGGAAAAAATTTTAGCGAGCTTGCGCTCACTTTTTCGTATTTAAAAGGAATTTCTCCGGGTAAAAAAACACCGCTAAACTCACGTTCAATTTCAATATTTACAGGGCGCTCCAGCGTATTTTCTAATTCGTGTTCGTAAAAGTATTCGTCGATCCATGCTTTAACGTAGGGTACTTTATCGTAACGTGTATCGGTTTTAAATCCGTAGCGTTTAAAATCGCGTGTAAACGTACGTACGATAACTTCTTTAGTTACGCCCGTATCGAGCTTAACTTTGTCGCCTGTGGCAACGTACCGCATATAAACACCGCCTTGGTACGAAAGGTTGTGCTTTTTGTCTTCGGAGAAAATATGTACGGTGCCATCGGGTAAAGGAGAGACTCCTAAACTTGTTTTGGGATCTTGTCCTTTTTCTTTAGTATTGCGAAATTCGTAAAATTTATGTACCGTAGAACCTGTGCTATTATCGGACATACGGTAGATTACTTTGACGGCGATTTCGTTTGCGCTAAACGCTTTTAACCGTTTTTGCCACCCGTTTGGTATTTTTTCCTTGCCCTCGACGGTAAAAAGAAAATACTCGGAAAGCCCCTCTTTAACAATCTCTTTGGGCCTTGAAGCGGGAGCGGGCTGGGGGTATTCGTCTGCTTCATCTTCTGATCTCGCAACAGCCTTTGCGCTTTCTGCGGCTTTCATTTTGCGTTTGAAACCGTTACGCACCCGATCGCGTTTTTCTTCGCTTAACTCCGCATAACGCCATTTTCCTTGCGCCAACTCAGCAATACCTTCAACAAGGTTGATTGTCCCCACAACCAAACGTACTTCTGCGTTTGGGTAATCTTCTCCCGAGTTATTGACGACGCGGATGTACCCGTCGAGACCCATTATATTTTCTGTGGTATTTGTTATTGCCGTGTAGTCTGCGCTCCACGTTATTCCAGAGGTAAAATAGTTAATCTCGACACGCGCAGGCCCTGTAAGCGTACTGTCGATATTCCATTGGAGTGCATCTGTTCTTCCGGGAGGAAACGAGGTGTCACGCAGCGTCAATTTTTCTTTTTTATCAAGAAAAGTTAGGCGTAAAGAAGTAGGGTCGATAAGAGTACCCGCCCACGAAAATTGGATTGTGTTAAGCCCCGGCTTAAACGTTAACTCCCGCGATTCTTTTACCATGGTAATATCCGCACTATTGTAAATTGTTAATTGTGTCTCTTGCCGCGCAGGCACTGTAACAAGTTCAATATGCGACGCAATTGGCGCTGTGCCGGTGTAAATTAGGCTAAGGAGTAAAAGCTGTTGTACTTTTTTTCTCATGCTCTTTTGACGTACACAGAGCACAAAGGGTCAAGTTTTTATTCAATAAATCCTTTCCAAGGGCACAAAAAAAACTCGCATAGCTTATGGGCACTAGATTAACCACATTTAGCCACGGCGCAGGGTGTGGCTGCAAAATATCGCCGCGCCTTCTCGAAGATATTTTACGGGATAACGTAGTTGCTCCCACCGCAAACGTTCTTGTTGGTAACGCAGAGCACGACGATGCAGCAGCGTACCTTTTGGGCGAAGGACAAGTGCTTCTTTCGACAACAGATTTTTTTACCCCCATCGTCGACAAAGCGTACGACTTTGGGCGCATTGCCGCAGCAAACGCCATCTCGGATATTTATGCGATGGGGGGGCGTCCCATCCTTGCGCTTGCGATTTTAGGTTGGCCTGTCGATAAACTCTCCACTTCCCTTGCGAACGAAGTTATCCGTGGCGCACGCGATATAGCCGCCGATTGTGGGATAACAATTGCAGGGGGGCACAGTATAGACATTCCAGAACCGGTGTTTGGGCTTTCGGTTAACGGGCTTGTGGATACAAAACACCTTAAACGCAACTCAACCCTTGAAAAAGGGGATGTACTCCTTCTCACGAAGCCTTTAGGTATTGGCATCCATACCACAGCGATGAAACAACAGAAGTTAAAACCCGAACACGAAGGCCTTGCAACGCAAGTAATGGTGCATGTAAATAAAGTAGGCGCTCTTTTGGGTAAAGAAGACGCGGTGCACGCAATTACCGATGTAACTGGTTTTGGCCTTGCGGGGCACCTGCTCGAAATGCTAACGCCGCGTAACCTTGCTGCGCGTATCGATTTCAACGCTTTGCCGCTTTTATCCGGTACACGCGAATATTTGGAAGAACAAATTTTTCCCGGAGGAACCACGCGCAATTTTAAAAGCTTTGGTGGTGCGCTTGAAGGCGTCGAAGATTTTTTTCGCCGCCACGTTGTGTGCGACCCACAAACATCGGGGGGGTTACTTGTCGCGGTTGAACCAACAAAGGTAGATGCCGTTATAAAAATTATCCAGCGCAACGACCCCAAAAGCCCCGTGGCAAAAATAGGTTGTGTGACCGATTTTGTAGGTGGGGCGCGGATTCACTTTACCTAATGTTAGTTGTTTTTAAAAATTAACTCCACTTTTTGTAAGGACCCCGAATGCTTCTGCCACGGTTTCTGAAAGCGTGGGGTGTGGAAAAACCGCGTGTAAAAAGTCTTCCGCAAGAAGTTCAGAACCCATTGCAAGCGCTACTTGGCCAATAAGCTCAGCAGCGTTTTCACCCACGATTTGTGCTCCTAAAATTGCGCCTGTTTTTTTGTCGGCAAAAACACGTGTAAACGCGTTTTCCTCTCCTGCGGCGAGCGCCATTCCCGACGCAAGCCAAGGAAATTCTCCCGTTAGGTACTCGTGCTTTTTATCTTTGAGCTCTTTTTCTGTAACGCCAATAGTTGCCACTTGCGGCGAAGTATAAATACACGCAGGAATTTCTGGAATGGGCGCAGGGTTTTTACCAGAGATAAATTCTGCAACGTAAATTCCTTGGTGTGCAGCGCGGTGGGCAAGAAGCTTTCCTTGGGTTACGTCGCCGATAGCAAAAATATTTTTTTCTTTTGTGCGGCAATCTTTGTCGATTTGGATAAAATTTTTCGAATCCAGGATAGAAAACTTATCAACACCAATATTTTCTGTGTTGGGTACCACACCAATGGCGGCAAGCAGAACTTCCGATAAAATTTTTTCTTCTTTACCGTCGGGGGTTTTAACGGTTGTTTCAACACCCGAGGTGTTTTCGTGCGTACCAATAATTTGCGTATTTTCAAGAATACGCATACCGCGTGCTTCAAGAGCTTTTTTTAGGTGTGTTGCAACTTTAGCGTCGTCCAGCGGTAAAATATGCGGCGCCATTTCCACGAGAGTAACCTTGCTCCCCAGCGAGTGGTAAAAATCAGCGAATTCAAGACCAATCGCGCCGCCCCCAACGATGGTAAGCGTTGTAGGGAGTTTTTGGGGAATTAACGCGTCGCGGTATTGCCACACCTTTGGAGAAAACGGCAAAGAAGGGAGTGGACGTGCACGCGCTCCAGTAGCGATGCATGCATTCTCGAAAGAAATTGCCTCTACACCATTTGCCGTATTTACGCTTAATTCTTTGTTGGAGGTAAACCTTCCTTCGCCCTCAACAAGAGTTACTCCATATTTTTTAAAGAGGGATTTTACACCACTTTGGAGGCGTGTTGCAATTTTTCGCGATCTTTCTACAATTGTTTTTAAATCTATACCAATGTCTCCTTGGATTTGGATGCCTAATTTTCCTTTGTCAAGTTTGAGCTTTAGGTGTGCGGAGTTAAGGAGCGCTTTCGTAGGAATGCAACCCCAGTTGAGGCATATACCTCCTGCGTTTTCGCGCTCAACGATAGCGGTCTTTTTCCCTAACTGCGCTGCACGGATAGCAGAACTATATCCGCCAGGGCCTGCGCCGAGTACAACGTAATCAAAGTGTTGCATGGTACAGGGACGTACTTACATCGCAGGCGGCAAGGAGTTTCGGCATGTAAGTTTGGGCATTTATATTTTTTTGCCAATAAAAATATATTCGTATACTATTTCTTTATGGAGCTTCGTATGCAATCCGACCTTTGGGAAGACTACCTCAAGGAAATTCCTGGCGTGTGCGAATTTTCTACCCCCTACGTTGCAACAAAAATAAAAAAAATAAAGGCTGCGGCAAACACACCTTACGACAGAGCAAAGCTGGCGTTTAAAGTTGCACGCGATGAGATACAACATTCGTTCGACACGCAAAGCAAGGTTATTACAATTAGCGCAGAAGAAGCGCTTACAAAAAAAGAAGGAATTTGTTTTGCTAAATCGCACTTGCTTGCGGCGCTTTTACGCGGAATGGGAATCCCTGCAGGTTTTTGCTACCAACGTGTTTTGCGTAAAGGTACTGTAGATTCGGGGTATGCACTCCACGGTCTTAACGCCCTCTATTTAAGCGATACAGGATGGTTTCGTGTTGATCCCCGCGGAAATAAACCTGGAATCGATTCGCGTTTTTCACCTGAAATTGAAAAACTTGCGTATCCTATTCGGCACGAATTGGGAGAGGTCGATTATCCCGATGTTTTTCCGTCGCCGCTTTCTTCGGTTTTAACGGCAATGCAAACTTCTAAAGATTGCCACGACCTTTTTTCAAACCGCCCGCAAGAACTTGTGCAGTAATTGAAGTTTTTTACTCAGCGCGTGCGAGCGTACCTAAATATTCTTGTATTTCAGGGTCGTTATCTTTTGTTAACTGCCAAAAGGAAAAGCCCGCAAGGTGGTATTTTTGCAAAAGCGCCATTTTGTCGGCAAATGCTGTTTTATCCATAAAAAATGCAACGCGGGCGCAACCATTCGACGAATACCAAAGCGAAGGATCTTCGTATATTTTGTCTTTATGTATTTTTCGGAATTTAGTTAAATTGCGCCACGATTTAGCGCCCTTTATCGAGCTTAAAATGTTGTCGATATTAGTAGGTTGTTTGAGCGTGTGTTTCCCTGCTTTTATGCGCAAAACATCGTGGTAGTACACCGATTTAATACGCGTGGAACAATTAAGCCCCCAATCGTAACCGTACGTGGGTATCGCCATGTAGAGTTTCGACGGAGGAATTTTATCTTGCGCGTACTCGATAATTTCCTCAAGCCAAACGTTGGGGGCTTGGGGGCCTGGCCCTGGATTTCTGTATTTGCGCGGGTGTAATTCATACGCCATTACTTTTACCATATCTGCATGCTTTGCTAAAAATGCATAATCGTGCGTTAAAGGTCCGCGCCAAGTTTCACGAAAATCGATTTTAATTTTTTCTTTAAGTCCTTTGCATTTTTTAAATTCTGCTTCTTCGTATTCGGTTGGGGTTTTGGGGTGCACCGCAACTGAGAGTATTTTTTTTCGTAAATGAATTTCGTTGGCAAGTTTTACAATAAATTCTTCGAACTTTTCTTTTTTTTCACAGCCCATCCCTTCGTAATCGATGTCAATACCGTCGTAGCCGTATGTTTCAACCTCTTTTAGGATAATCCCTATGTGCTTGTCACGTATATCCGTGCGTCCATCCATCCCAATTGCTTCTTGAATTTTTTCTCCTGGGTTTTCCCAACGAAAAATTGTTGGGATAATTTTGAGCTTTGGATTTTTTTCTCTTAGCGCAGCGACACGCTTTAATTTTTGTGTGTGCCCCCACGAAGAGACAAGCTCGCCCGTGTTGTGGCGTCTTCCTTTTAATCCATAAATAAATGGATGGAGTTCGTCGTAAAGTTTAGCGTATTTGAGCATAACGTCGTAATCAAAAGACCACGAAGATGCACGTAGCGGGCCTGGTTTTCCTAAAGGAGTCTCAAGGCTTGCTCCTTTTGCCGAAGTTTGTCCTAAGTCTCCTTTATCGACCTTAACCTGCGGTTCGCTGTTTGCTTTCTGGATGCCAAAAGGTATAGCAAAAAGTAAAATAGTGCCCAAAAGTCCCCAATGCCAAACCCGCCGTTTTTGTGGCGGCTTTTGCTCAGGAGGTGTTGGCTCTTCGGAAGGTTGCGGTAAAGACGGCTCTAAAACAAAAAAATCATTCGATTGAGGCATGGTATTCTTCTATTATCGGAGGACCATGGGCGTGGCAACAGGGTTAGTAACACCAAATTTTAGGGTTGCCGCATAAATTCTATAATGGCAAGCAATCCCCATATTAGTTGACGGCGTGTCTTTTTTGTACTCTTTCACCAAAGAAAGATTTCCAGAGTGAAATCGGTTCGCTGCAAGCACAGGCCGCGAACTAATTGGTGTCGTAGCCAAGTGGTAAGGCAGAGCTCTGCAAAAGCTCCATCGCCGGTTCAAATCCGGCCGACACCTCAGGCCATGGATGGCCAAAGGTCGCGGCGGACAGGATGTCCGAGGAGCGACTTCAGGCCATGGATGGCCAGAGGTCGCGGCGGATAGGATGTCCGAGGAGCGACTTCAGGCCATGGATGGCCAGAGGTCGCGGCGGATAGGATGTCCGAGGAGCGACTTCAGGCCATGGATGGCCAAAGGTCGCGGCGGATAGGATGTCCGAGGAGCGACTTCAGGCCATGGATGGCCAAAGGTCGCGGCGGACAGGATGTCTGAGGAGCGACTTCAGGCCATGGATGGCCAAAGGTCGCGGCGGACAGGATGTCTGAGGAGCGACCCAGTTTAAAGAGCCCGTGTGATGGAATTGGTAGACATACAGGACTTAAAATCCTGGGGCAGCAATGCCGTGCCGGTTCAACTCCGGCCACGGGTACATACGTTAATCGACGCGCACTGCCATCTCGACATGGTGTTGGAGCGCGGTTTGGGAGTTGAAGAAATAACCCAGACGCTTGAGAAAAATGGCGTCGGGACAATAGTCGAAATTGGCGCAGATAAACAAGCGATGTTATGGGCGCGTACCCTTGCGCACACTTCGCAAAAATTTGGTGTCTACTACACCATTGGCCACCACCCTGGGGAGGCTGCTACCGAAGACTTTGAATTCGGCCTTCAATTTATTGAAGAGAACAAAGACGATGCACGTTTTGTAGCGGTGGGAGAAATTGGTCTCGACTACCATTACCACTCCAACCAAGCAGAAATCCAAAAAAAAGTATTTATTGAGTTTATCCGTGCAGCGAAAAAAGTTAAACGTGGGGTGGCAATCCACACGCGTGAAGCGCACAAAGACACAAGAGAAATTCTTGGGTGCGAAGCAAATGGTATTCCCATCCTTATACATTGCTTTACGGGCAATAAAAGCGAAATGGAGGATTTCCTCTCACTGGGTGCGTATATTTCGTTTTCGGGGATTGTCACGTTCAAAAATGCGGCGTTAGTCCAAGAGGCGGCGAAGTTTTGTCCTTTAGAGCGTATTTTGGTAGAAACAGATGCCCCATTTCTCGCACCAGTTCCTTACCGCGGAAAAGTTAATCAGCCTGGATATGTAAAACATACGTTGGATTTTCTTGCGCAACTGCGTGGAGAGAGCGTGGAAAAACTTGCCTCTGCGTGTGTAGCCAATACACAAAAATTTTATAATTTTTAAAAAATTTTAGAGTCTTTTTAAAACGTGTGGGAAAGCTTGCAGTATTTATATTTAAGTGCTCGACGTGCTGTCTTAAACCCCTTTTTCGACTGCCAAGACGGGATGTAGCGCAGTGGTAGCGCACTTGCTTTGGGAGCAAGGGGTCGTTGGTTCAAATCCAATCATCCCGAAATGCAGACCGATTCCCTTCGTGTGCGCACGTAAGGAAGCAATTTAGAGCGCACGTAGCACCGAAGACGGAGAGCCGGCGGTTCAGAGGAACCGCCTTGGCTCACAGTTGGATAGAGCAACAGCCTTCTGAGCTGTGCGTCAGGGGTTTTAAGCGGCAGGACGCCGCGTAGTCTGCGCGGCCATGGATGGCTAAGCGCAGACCGATTCCCTTCGTGTGCGCACGTAAGGAAGCAATTTAGAGCGCACGTAGCACCGAAGACGGAGAGCCGGCGGTTCAGAGGAACCGCCTTGGCTCACAGTTGGATAGAGCAACAGCCTTCTAAGCTGTGCGTCAGGGGTTTTAAGCGGCAGGACGCCGCGTAGTCTGCGCGGCCATGGATGGCTAAGCGCAGACCGATTCCCTTCGTGTGCGCACGTAAGGAAGCAATTTAGAGCGCACGTAGCACCGA
>JABARV010000002.1:192736-534727 GCA_019186965.1 Turneriella sp. | reverse complement strand
TCACTAAAATCACTCCTAGGGATAGTTATCCCTACATGCGACATAATAAGGAGTAGTTACCCTCTAATGTGACATAATCCAAGCTCGCGCAAGGCGGGGATAGTTACCCCCAGTGGCGTGCGCGGTGTTGCTCTCGGCATTGTCACGATGCTACCGGCCTTAGTGGAGAAGAAATCCACAGGATTCAAGAATTAGTAAAAACTATATTTAGGACTTGAATTTGAGGTTAGTCACGGGCACAGAAAGCAAACTCCTTTACGGCATAGCTTTTATTTTTGAAGTCTCGTGGATGGCACAAAAATCGACCAAAAAAGCGTCAACACAAACAAGAAAACAAATTTCAGCGCAAAAACGTAAGCCGAAAGAGCGGAAAAATACAGGCCGCGATTCCAAAGGTGCAGCGACGGGGCCAATCATCCGTACATTGCCGCAAACAGCATCGGATAGCGGCGGCGAAAAAGCGCCACGCAGACGGACTTGGTTAAAGCGAATAGTTTTTACTGTTGCTGTTTTTTTATTTGTGGGGGCTATATACCTTGTTTATAAAGCACGTGTTTCTGTAATTGTAGAGACAGGAACGATTAAAATCGAAGGGCTTATTTCAAAGGTAACGATTGCACGTGACAGTTTAGGCGTCGCATACGTAAAAGCCGACACCGAAGAAGACGCTTTTTTTGGCGCAGGTTATGCCGCCGCGACAGACCGCCTTTGGCAAATGTATTCGACAAAGCTTGCGGTAACAGGAAGGCTTGCTGAAATAGGCGGAAGCAAAATGCTTCCAGTCGATGTTTACATGCGTACAGTAGGTGTTGCGCGTAATGTGGATCGCGCAATTCGAAGCATGGATGCAAAGCATAAAAAACCGTTGGAGGCATACGCGGCAGGAGTAAATGCATTTTTAAAAACGCATAAAAATTTGCCGATAGAGTTTACACTTACAGGATACACGCCTGAGCCATGGACAATTGAAGATTGTGGATATGCTTTCGGAGCCCTTGCGTTTGGGCTTGCGATAAACATAAACGAAGAACTTTTTTTCTTAGACGCAGCAAAAAAGCTGGGACCTGAAAAGGCGGCATACCTTGTACCCACGTACCAAGACGAACCTATTCCTTTTGCGGAAGCGCAAAAAATAGATAAAAAACTTGCGAGCCTACTTACACCGCACACGGAAAAAATCTCGAGCACGCTCAAAATGTTAAACGAAGTTATCCGTGTAGGTATGCCTGCGTCGAATAACTGGGTTGTAGGTGGAGAAAAAACTAAAAGCGGAAAAGCTATCGTTGCAAACGACACACACCTTCCGATAACAATGCCTTCTATTTGGTCGATGATGAATATCGAGTCCCCTACATATAAGGCGGCGGGAGTTACTATCGCTGGACTACCGTATATCCAATTGGGTTATAATGGAAAAATTGCTTGGGGCGCAACGATGGTCGAGGCAGATTGCCAAGATCTTTTTATTGAAACTCTTAGAATGCAAAACGGGCAAACGCAATTTTTACGTGCAAACAACACATGGTCGCCCGTGCGCGAACGCAAAGAACATTTCAAAGTACGCTTTGGCCGTGACCGCGACGTGGTATTGCGTTTTACTGCAAACGGCCCGCTCGTATCGGATGCGCTTAACCAACTCGACGAGACGCCGCACATGAGTCTTGTTCCTGTTGGCTCGAAAACTTCTTTTCATATAGCGATGCGTTGGTCGCTCCAAGACGGGGATAACGCAGGGGCAGGGATTTATGAGATGGGGCGTGCACAAACGATGGAAGGGTTTCGCCGTGCCCTTTCCAGAATCCATTCGATGTATTTAAACATAGTTTACAGCGACGGTGAAAACATTGCGTGGCAAACGACAGGAAGAATTCCTGTGCGCTCCAAAGGTACGGGTCAGCTTCCTTCTGTCGCTGCAGATGGCTACCGTTGGAAGGCGTTTCTCCCTTTTGAAAGGCAACCGCATAAAGAAAACCCAAAGTCGGGTTACCTTGTTACAGCAAATGAGCGTACCGTGCCAAAAGGCGACACACGGCACATAAGTGGGGTATGGTATAGCCCCGAACGTGCTGAGCGTATAACGGATGTTCTTTCTAAAAGAAGCGATTGGGATGGAGAGGAAACTAAAAAGCTTCAGCTCGATTTATATTCACGTATGGCAGAAAAAACGCTGTTTATATTAAATGCAATGGAACGCAATTTAAAGGAAGCAATCCAAAGACTACCAACCAAAAAACAGAAACGCGCAAAATCCGCCTTAGAAATTCTTTCAAAGTTTGATAATGTTATGGCGAAAGACTCCAAAGGCGCCGCGCTTATTTCTGCGTTTTACTATACGTTTACGCGTAATGTATTTGGAGACGAATTAGGGATTGATTCGTCGCTTTGGAAAAATTTTATTGATACAAATTTACGCTCGTACAATGCGCCACAAGACCATGTTTTGGGACGCGACGAAAGTCCATTCTTTGACGACATACGTACAGAGGCAAAAGAATCTAAAGCAGATATGCTTGCGCTTTCTTTAGCCGATGCATACGAGTTTTGTGAAGATGCAATGGGCTCGCCCGACAAATGGCGCTGGGGAAAACTCCATAAAATTTATTGGCGTAGCGACATCACAAAAGATTTACCGCTTTCCAATTGGTACTTCAATTATGGACCTGTTGCATACCAGGGCGATAGCCACACCGTAAACGTTGCGCACTACGCATGGGGCGAAAATTTTGAGACATTTGTTATTCCCGCAATGCGGCTTGTTGTCGACTTTGGGAAAATAGAGCCTGTGGAGCTTATAGTGCATTCAGGGGTGTCTGGGCATCCGTCGTCGAAACACTATAATGACCAAATTAAGTATTTTTTAGAAGGGAAAAACCATCCGCTTCCCATAAGAGATGCGGCGAAAAGTGCACAGTATACAAAAATACTAACGTTAGAAAAAAAATAAAAGGAGTGTTACGCTCCTAAACGTGTACGGACAAAATCGCCCATCCTGACTATTGCCGCTTCGCTTTGCGGAAGGTAGCGCCACGCAAACTCAAACACGTGGAAAAGCCCTGGCCATACGTCTAACGTTACAGGCACGTTTGCTTTTTTAAGCGCCGCTTCCATGCGTATCGCGTCGTCGCGTAAAATTTCGTCTTCTGCTGCTTGCAAAAAAATCGGAGGCAATCCGCTTAAATCGGCAAAAAGCGGCGAAACGTAAGGATGCCGAATGTCTTCTGGGTTTTTTACATAACGGATTGCAAATTTCTTAAGTCCTTCCAAAGAAAGCATATCGTCGGACGCTGCATTTTTCTCTATGCTTTTTCCCGACATGGTTAAATCTACCCATGGAGAAATTCCAATAGCAAGCGCAGGTAGGGGAAGGTCTCTATCGCGCAGAGCTAAAAGCAGAGCAAAAGTAATTCCGCCACCTGCAGAATCTCCGGCAAAAATTATATTTTTAGGATTGTACCCTAACCGCAAAAGGTGTTGGTAGATACGCAGTGTATCTTCGATAGCAGCTGGAAATTGGTGCTCGGGTGATAAGCGGTAGTCGTGCGCTATTGCCTGTGCTTTAAATTCACGCGCCAAGCGCGATACAAGGCTCCGGTGCGTGCGGTGCGAAAACATTGTGTACGCACCGCCGTGGCTATAAAGCAGCACACGGCCGGGTTTGAGTTTTTTAGGTGTCCAAAAATCGTATGGAATTCCATCGATTGCTCCTTCGGAAAGTTCGCACGTTTTGTCTCCGCCTTCCAAATAAGGAATTTGGTTAATTGCCCAACGTAGAAAAGGGAGCGGGAGTTTGTCGTTAAAAGCAAAACGCGCTCCACCGCTTACAATAATTTTAGCGAGGCGTTCCATAGAAAACTGTTTTGTGTTTGGCGCCATGACTATCTCCCGTGTTTTTCGTGTGCTACAGTACCAACAAAGCGCATAACGTGTCCCTTTCCACGATGGAATTCGCCTTCAGAAAGGTTAACTTCGCGTGTTTCGATAAAATCAAACTTTACATTAGGAAAAGCCTCACGCACAGTTTCTTCGTCGAAAAGCATAGATATATCCTGAGGGCCACCCGATTTTTCGCCGCGTGCCTGGTATTCAACTTGTTTTTTGCTAAATGCTTCAAAAATGATACGGCCGCCGTCTTTAACGCTATCGAGAATTTTTGTGTACGCACTTTTGCGTATGGTGAGCGGTAAGTGTGTATAGCAAAACACGGCTCCGTCGAAGCGATTTTTTCCAAGGTTAATTTTCTCAAAAGAATTTACTTCGTATTCTATCGACACTCCTTTTTTTTGCGCAAGCTGGAGTGCTTTTATTTTTCCTTCGCTGCTTTGGTCGAACGAAAATGTCTTGTACCCCAAAGACGCTGCGTAAACTGCGTTGCGACCTTCTCCATCGGCGGGAAAAATCCATTCACCTTTTCCTGGTTTTAATTGGGAGCGCAGGAACTCATTGGGTTCTTCACCGTAGACATAATCTTTTCGCTTATACCGTTCGTTCCAAAATTCTGCTTCCATAACCCCTCAAGTAAGTAATGCGCCGCCATCGACGACGATGTGGCTTCCCGTCATGTAAGATGCCATATCCGACGCTAAAAAGAGCGTTGCTTTCGCTATTTCGTCAGGGTCGCCCATACGGTGCATTGGAATTTTTGCAAGAAAGCCTTCCATCACTTTTGCCATGTCGATTCCCGCAGGTACATTTGCGCTCATTTCTTGAACTCCTTCGGTGGCAACCCCCCCTGGAGCAAGTGCATTTACCCAAATTTTATGCGGTGCAAGTTCAAGCGCAACGTTTTTTGTAAAACCCCAAACACCGTGTTTAGACGCATCGTAGTGTGCAAGGCCAACTTGCGAAGGATGCAACGCGTCAATTGAGGTGATGTTGATTATTTTACCGCCTTTACCTTGTGTAATCATTTGTGCGGCGGCTTTTTTAGTGCAAAGAAAAACTCCACCAAGGTTTGTTTGGATAACCTTGTCGAAATCTGCCTTTGACATTTGCATCACTAATTTACTTGGAAAAATGCCAGCGTTATTTACTAAAATGTCGACTGTGCCAAACTCTTTGGTTGTGTGCGCAATAAGCGTATCTACATCTCTTTCTTGGCCTACGTCGGTTGGAGTTCCTGAAACTTTGTATCCTTCTTTTTTAAGTTGGGCTACTGCAGTATCGACCGCCTGCTGGCTAATATCGGCAACAACGACGTTAGCGCCGGCTTCGGCGAGCCTTGCCGAAATGCGGTAGCCAATACCACGGGCGCCGCCGGTAACAATTGCTGTTTGCCCTTTAAGGCTGAGTAACTCGTCAATCTTTTTCATATAGACTTCTTTACTATGTACCCGTGCCGTGTAAACTGCGTTCTTAAGTGCAATACTTGACAATCTCAATAGAACCGTGTGGTAGGCTAATATGGTAACAGGCATTGAAAAACTTGGTTTAGCTATTATGGTGTTTGTGCTCATGTTTGGCATGGGCGCAACTTTAACATGGGCGGATTTTTCCCGTAGCTTAAAACACCCCAAAGCGATTATTATTGGCTTCTTGTCGCAGTTTGGCATTATGCCTGCGCTTGCGTTTGTTTTAGCAAAAGTTTTTGCTCTGCCCGACACTGTTGCACTGTCGCTTATCCTCGTTGGATGCACGCCGGGCGGTACGACATCCAATTTATTTAGCTATTACGCTAAAGGCGATGTTGCGTTGAGTATTTCTATGACGACCGCTTCGACGATTGGGGCTGTATTTATGATGCCAATGTTGCTGCTCGTTTACGGTTCAGCATACGGACACACAAAGTTTCCGCTACCCTACGGAAACATCGCTTCGTCGCTTGTCATTATGCTTATTCCAGTAATCATTGGTATGTACGTAAGAAAAAAAAGCCACCGCGCCGCACAAACTTGTGAAAAAATTGGAAGCTGGGCGGGTTCGCTTGTTATTATTTTTCTTCTTGTACAATTCTTTTTGCGCGACAACCAGACCCTCAAAGAAGCGTCGTTTTCTATTTTTGCAACAGCTATTTTGCTCGGCGTTATAGGCTTTGTACTGGGGTATGGCGCTGCCTTTTTTACAGGGCTTACTCCCAAACAAAGCCGGACAGTTTCCCTCGAAACAGGTATCCAAAATACGCCGCTTACGATTGCGCTAATTCTAGCGACTTTTCCCCTTACAGAACAAAGAGAAGCTCTTCTATTGCCAATTTTATACGCGGTTTTTATCGTCATTGATTCGTTGCTTGCCAGTTTACTTTTTCGCCGCATGGCACGAAACGAACGCGTAAACGAATAAAAATTGTACGTCTACAAAGTGGTATGCAGATGCTTATAGAAAAATACGACACTATTTTTATAGGTTCTGGAATTGGCACAATTCTATGCGCGGCGATTCTTGCGCGTTACCGAAACGAAAAAGTTCTTATACTCGAGCGCCATTTTAAAGCGGGCGGATTTACACACGCTTTCAAACGCAAGAATAAATTTTTTTGGGATGTAGGTATCCACTACATTGGAGACTTGGGCGAAGGTTCAATTTTACGAAAACTTTTCGATTTAATTTCGCAAGGAACACTAAAATGGCAAAAAATGCCGGAGGTATTTGAAAAGTTTGTATACCCCGATTTAACCTTTTCCGTATATAGCGGCGTAGAGCGCTTTAAAAACGATCTTACAAAACTCTTTACCGACGAAAAAGAAAATATCGAACAATACTTTGAAGATATAAAAAAAATTAATGTTTGGTTTGGTAGGTACGTCACTATACGAGGTAAAGCCCCGTTTATTGACCATGTTGAAGAAGCCTTCTACGAAAAAGAAGGGTTTAATCCGCGTTTGTCGACGAAAGAATATCTTGACTACCGTTTTCGTAACGCACGGCTTAAAGCGCTTCTTGTTTCCCAGTGGGGAAATTACGGACTTCCTCCATCGGAAAGTTCGTTTTTGATGCACGCAATGGTTGCCCAACATTATTTTAACGGCGGTTACTACCCTGTAGGTGGCGCTCACAAAATTTTTGAATCCATCGAAGAAGTTATTAAAGAAAAGGGTGGTGCGGTATTAACTTCGCACACCGTTAAAGAAATACTCATCGAGTCTGGCGCGGCTGTTGGTGTGCGTGTGGAAGCCGAACGTGAAGACGGCGGCACAATGAAAGAATTTTATGCCGACAAAATTATTTCTGATGCTGGCTCTTTCAATACATACCAAAAGCTTTTGGCGCATACCGAAATCCCTTTTCGCGATGGGCTCAACGCGTTCTACAAAAAACATCCTGTTGTAACCAATGTAACCCTCTACCTGGGCCTTAAAGACGACCCGCGCTCCCTTGGCTTCCACGGAGAAAACCATTGGATATATACAAGTTACGACCACGACGCGAATTTTAACGAGAGTAGAGCTTCATCGTCGAAAGATGCGCTAAGCCCTGCGTGGCTTGAAAGTGGAAAAATTGCGGGGGCGTACCTTTCTTTCCCGTCGCTAAAAGATCCTGATGCAAAAGCGCATACCGCCGAAATTATCGCATTTACCGATTACACATTTTTCCAAAAATGGAAAGACCAAAAATGGAAAAAACGCGATGAGGAATACAAAGCGCTTAAAGAAAAAATCTCTACCATGCTGATTGATTTTATCGATGTGCGTTACCCTGGGTTTAAAAATTTAATTGAATACCACGAACTTTCAACCCCCATTACAACCGAACATTTCACCGACCACCCGCAAGGGAGTATTTACGGTGTGCCGCCAGTTCCCGAGAGGTTTGCTGCAAGTGGAGCACCGTGGTGTAACCCCGTAACGCCTTTCAAAAATCTTTATTTAACCGGAGCTGATGTCTCTTCACCCGGGATTGCCGGCGCCATGATGGGGGCGGTTGCGACGCTTTCACAAATCCCCAACGGGTTTAAACTGTTAGATTTAATGCGGCTGAAATTTTAAAATTTCTAAAAAAGTTGACCCTACATTAAGCCATCCGACAAATAGGTATGCGTAAATTAACCCTGCCTATTGTAGTAATTGCCTCTTTTGCTGTGCTTGCCTGCTCTACATCTAAAATTGCAATACGAAAAGAAGCCCTGCTTAAAATTAAAACCATCGCAATTATTCCATTTACTTCAACTGTTGCCGATGAGCGTGTTACCCGCGATTCTGCGGAGACATTCCGCAGCAGTTTACTTGCCAGTGGATTCCAAATTGTCGAGCGTGAAAAATTAGCGAAAATTCTTAAAGAAAAAGAACTCGCACAAACAGGACTTGTTGATAGCAAAGCCATTGAAGCTTCGCAACTTTTAGGCGCAGATGCGACGCTCTTGGGCGAAATTACTTCGTACCAAATGAAAAGCGAAGAGGTCACTGTGGACGATACACCTACGCCACAGCCCAACGCATCCGCCAACAATCCCCAAAACCCGCATGCACACCACAAGAAAAAAGTGCGCCGTGATACTTTTGAGTTCCAAATTTCGGTGCGTTTGGTATCTAACGTCGACGGCCAAACAATCCTTACGCTACAAAACGAATATCCCGTGTATACGTTTGATGAATCAAGCGGAGTAATGCGCCCCCCAAACCTTGAGGCATACCGTGTCCAAGTACTTTCTCTTATGGGTAAAGATCTCGAGAAAGCAATCCGCGAAGCACGGGAAAAATAAAATGGGCTTAAACCAACGGACGTAACTTAACTAATTTTTTTACTTTCGTTATAAGCCCTTCACGCGAAAGTAATTCTTCAAGCGTAATAGGCATACGGTATGTCCAATTAAATTCAGAAACCGTTCCCGGAATATTTATCCTTTCGTCTTCGGGAGCGCCGTGGAGGGTTTCGTCGAGAGCAAGTAAATCTTGAATGGGTATCATTACCACCATCGACGGCGACGTATAAAGGCGCGACAAGAAAGTAAATACATCTTCGGCGGATGGCCCTCCGCCTCTTTTTTCAATACCTGTAATGTAGCTTTCTTCGTTTTGGAGCCATTCGCGCAAATTAGAGGAATCGTGTACCGAACTTGTCGCTAAAGAAAGGTATGGGTATGATTCTGGCGGTATAGGAACATTATTTTCTGCTTCCCAACGAAAAACCTTTAAACATAAGATGTTTAATTTCTCCAAAGCTGGACGCACGTACTCCGGCACAACACCCAAATCTTCTGCGCAGGGCAACATTCCCGATACTTCTTTAAGTGCAGAAAGAATGGTTACTCCTTGTAAATGCTGCAACGGGGCTTCTTCGTTTTTTTGTACGCGTATTTTTTCTTGGGTACGTTCGCGCACAGTGTTGTCGATACCGTGGATTTCCCATAAACGCTTCTCAAATTCCCATGCGGGATAAAATTGATTTTCAAATTCTATAAATGCACGTGCGTGTAATCTACGCAACAACTCGTTTGTAAAATCTGTATTCAACGATAGCGATAAAATACCGTTTTCGTTTGTAAAGTTTTGCGCAAGAAAAGTAGAGTTTCCAATAGTGCAAAGCGAAGAAGATGCGGCAGCTTGTATTTCTACACGTTCATGTTCGTAAATTTGTACCAAGCTCAAATACGCAAGAGTTTCTTCGCTACCAACAATACTTAAAAGTGTTTCTCGCGCAAAAGCAAGCGATGGTAAAAAGAAGCCGTCAATCCCCGACGTGTTCTTTTCTTCAATTGCCCAAAGACGAAAAAAACCTAAAACATGATCAATGCGGTATGCAGCTACATAACGGTCGAGGCTCTTTATCCGTGTTTTCCACCACGCAAAATTTTCTGCAAAGTGTTCTTTCCAGTTGTATAGGGGAAATCCCCAATTTTGTCCGTTGGGAGAAAACATATCGGGTGGCGCTCCCGCACGCAAACGGCGGTTAAAGAGTTTTGGGTTTAGCCACACATCTACGCTATCTTGTTCGAGCATAATGGGTATATCACCTTTGATAAAAACTCCACGCTCGCGTGCGTACACGCAGGCATCCAAAAATTGTATATCCAAAATATATTGTACCCAAATATAAAAATTTATTTCTTGCTCGTGCATTTTTGTATACGCTATACGTGCTTCAACGGTTGGGTTTTTCGATAACGTGCGGATTAACTCATCCTCCGTTTTTTTTTCCCAGTTGAACCATGCTTCTCCTCCCGCAGCGTCTTTAAGGGTACGAAAGAGCGCGTAGTCTTTAAGCCAATTTTGTTCTTTAAAATCTTTCGGAATACTTGCAAATATTTCTTTTGGATTTTTTTCGTAATGTGTGCGCAAAATTTTTTCTTTGAAAAGAACGGTTTCGTAGTAGTTAAAACGTTTAAAACTCTGCACTCTTGCACGCTCGTTATCGACAAGCGTACGCAAATCATCTGAAAGAGGTAATTGGGATAAAGATATGTAAACGGGATTCAACGCCATTGCACTTAGCGCAGAATAAGGACTGCTGTTGTATCCTGTATCGTTTACTGGCAAGAGGTTGATTATTTTTTGGTCGGTCTTTACACACCAATCAACCAAGAGTTTAAGGTCGTTAAATTCTCCTACGCACACACTTTGGTTTGAGCGGAGCGCCGCAACCGGCACCGCAACACCGCTTAAATACGAGCCCATTTGTGGATACCTTCGGTGGGGATATTTTTCTACTCCGTCTTTTGCTGAAAATTTTGTTAAAATTCGGCTTTCATAAGGCCCTAACGAGAACGAAAAGCCGTTGCTGGCAATATCTTTTCGTTTGTCCAACAACTCTTCATTTGTGAATAAATTTTCCCAAACTAGTGTATCTCCTATTTTAGGAAAAAGTGCGATAAAATCTTCAGCAACAATTTTTCCCGAAGCTTTGTGTGCAGAATTATTGACAAGGACAAGAAAGCGCTCCGTTGCACCTGTTATAAAACAAAAGATCGAACTTTCTTTTTGTGTACGTGGAAAAAAAAGATTTTTAGGCTCTGCAAATTCGTGCCTACGCGTAAAAAGTGGAGTAAGAATACGGCGGTGTTTTTCAATAAGGCTTGTATCTACACTTTCTTCTAAAAGAGGCGCATGCTGATCCATACCATATTTTTCACGGTACCCTTCGGTTTGCCCTGGAGCAAGCATCGGAAGGCCTGGAAGTGTCGCCATAAGCGTCATCGCGACAAAATATTTATCATCGTTTGCAAAATGCGTACGTGCAGCTTCTTCGTCTGGAGTACTTAAATAATTTACAAACCGCGCAAGAGTTTCGCTGTCATGCTCCAAAAATGTTCGTAAGTTTTTTTCAAACTCTGCATTTTTTTCATCGCGCAGTGCATGCATAAACGCACTATTGTAAACACGATGCATCCCTAAGTGGCGTACAAAAAAAAGTTCGGTCATCCAAAATGCTTCTGCCAAAAGAAGCGTATCGGGGTTTCTTTCACGAAAAGCTTGGGTTAACTCTACCCAAAACTCGCGGGACATTTTTTTGTTGAAATCGTCTTCTTTAAGCGCAAACGCGGCACGGCTTTGGATTGCAGCAGGCGCTCCTATTTCGGGAAACCATAGCCTGCGGTAATGTTCACGGGTTAACGTCATTGCGGCGTCGAAACGTATTATAGAAAAATAACGCGATAGCGATAGCGCTGTTTCGATAATCTTTTGCCGTACAACCTCGTGTGTGTGGTCAAGTTGTGCAGTGTCGTTCCAAGGAAGCCCTGTGCCGTCGTTACCGTGGTAAATATAACGTGTACGGCCTTCTTTTTTATGTTCAAAAACGACCGCTGCATCGTTTTTTTCGATATACCCCTTTTCGATACGGATTTCCATAGCTGGGTCATTGGATAAGTTTTCGTCAATAAAACGGTAATTTGGGAACGGGAGGAAATCCGCCTGCATAAACCAATCGGGATTTTCGCGCAACCATTTGGAATCGATACCTGCGTGGTTTGGCACCATATCGCACCCCAAACGGATACCATGCGCTTTGCACATTCTAAAAAAATTATGTAACGCGTCTTCACCACCCCATGCGTCGGCGACAGTATAGTCAAAGACTGAGTAAGCCGATGCATAATTTTTTCCTCCCGAAAGAGTTTTTATACGCGCCGAAGCTGTGCTCCTTTCCCAAAGCCCAACGAGCCAAATTCCATTTACGCCTAAACTTTTTAGGTGTAAAAGTTCTTTTTCAGGAATTTCGTCGAGGCGCCTTACCGTAATTCCATAGCGGCGGTATAAATCGGCAAACCACACAGGAACAATTTTTGAAACAAGCACAAGGTTTTGCATCCATTCACTATCTTGGCTTGGCTGTGTACGTTCGGCATCAAGTGCGTAACTATAAAACGCTTCGCCTCCACCACCCATGCGTGCACCCAAAGAGTACTGTGTAATATTCAAAAAAAATGCACGTTCGCTTTGAGAAAAAAAATCTGCGTACGCATGGATTAAAGCTTCTATTTGTGCATCAACGGAAGATGTGTTTTCGTAAAGAATTTTTAAAAGCGCTTTTCCCCAAGCGTCGCGTGACAAAAAATCTATGCCTTCAATTTCTATAAAATTAGCGTAAAGCGCATGCAAAGGCTTTAAAGGCGGATTTACCGCGGTAAGCCAAACAAGCGCACACAGCGCGGCCTCACTATTTTCTGTTTTTGGATCTAACAACTTTTTTACATTTTGCCACGTTTTCTCCCGTGGCGCTACGTTCTTGGGAGCTTTTTCCAAAATTCGATAAAGGACTTCGCTTAAATACGCAGCTTTAACAACAAAGAGCGCATCTAGTCTAAGATGGAGCGCATCTATAAATTTTTTTATTCCACTAAAATTTTTAAAATGTACACGTGTATGATAAACTAAAGACGCATCTAAACTATCTGCAAAGCGCCTCTCGAGGGGAAAACCCGTAATAGGAAAAAGCATATTACTAGACAATTTTCCAGATGTCGTGGGCGTATTCGTATATAGTTCTATCAGCGGAAAATTTTCCTGAGTGCGCTGTGTTCAAAATTTCTTTGCGTACCCATACATCGCGATTTAAGTAATCTGCCATGATTTTATTTTGCACCTCTATGTAGCTATCAAAATCAGCAAGATGAAAATACGGATCGCCTTGGTATGTAAGTGCGTCGGTAAATTCACGAAAATCGCTACCTAAAATTTCAAATAGTTCGAAAATTTCGGATAGATCGTGCCGTTGGGCTATCGCTGCTGGGTTATAGCCTTCGGCTTGTAATTTTTGTAGCGTGTCTACTGTATGGCCAAAAATGTAAAAATTTTCAATCCCTACTTCTTCACTCATTTCAATATTTGCGCCATCTAGGGTTCCAAAAGTCAAAACCCCGTTAAGCATAAACTTCATGTTGCCTGTGCCCGATGCCTCGGTACCCGCAGTACTAATCTGCTCAGATAAATCAGCGGCAGGAAAAATGCGTTCAGCTAGTGAAACCGAGTAATTGGGCAAAAACACAAGTTGTATGCGTTTGCGTAACGCCGGATTTTTTTCGATATAAGCCGAAAGCGCATTTGCTAAACGGATCATAAGTTTTGCGCGGTGGTAACCTGGGGCTGCCTTGCCAGCAAAAATAAAAGTACGGTGTGTTTGTATGGTATACGTTCCCGCCAAAATATCAATGCATATACGCGCAATACGCATTAGGTTCAAAAGCTGGCGCTTATATTCGTGGATACGTTTTACTTGGATATCAAAAAAAGAATCTCGCGGCACTTCAATACCTGTGCGCTCGAAAATAATTTGTGTAAGAAATTTTTTATTTTCTGTACGTACCTTTTGCCATGCGCTCTGTAGTGCGCTATCCGAGCTATGCTTTGCTAAATCTTTAAGCTTACTATGGTCGCGCCGCCAAGCATCGCCAATTGTTTCTTGGATAAGTTTTGTAAGAGACGGATTTGCCGCAACAAGCCAGCGCCTAAACGCGATACCGTTTGTTTTGTTAGAAAATTTTTCTGGCCATAACTTTGCATAATCGGGAAAAAGTCGCGTCTTTACTAAATCGCTATGGAGCTTTGAAACACCGTTTACTGCAGAAGAACCAACAACCGAAAGCGACGCCATACGCACGCGTTTCGGATGCCCTTCCTCGATAATAGATGCGCGTTCGACAGCCTCATGGCTAAAACCGCGCTCTCTAAGCTCTGTTAAAAAACGAAAGTTGATATCGTAAATAATTTCGAGGTGGCGTGGCAGCACACGACCAAAAAGGTCGAGGTTCCATTTTTCGAGCGCTTCTGGCATAATGGTGTGGTTGGTATACCCTATACATGCACGCGTCGTTTCCCACGCTTTTTCCCATTCGATGCCTTCAATATCAACAAGGATGCGCATGAGTTCTGCAATCGCAATTGCAGGGTGCGTGTCGTTCAATTGGAAAAAAACACGTTCTGGAAGCTGTGCAAAATTACCTTTTTCGAATCTAAATGTCGAAAGCGCATCTTGGATTGTTGCACTACTTAAGAAATATTCTTGTTTGAGGCGTAACTCCTGCCCGCTTAAATTATTATCATTAGGATACAAAACTTTTGAGATCGATTCGGAATAAATTTGCCTCTCCATTGCCTTTAAGTAATCGCCATGTTGAAAATAATCGAGACCAAAATCCGTACTGTGCTCTGCCCACCACAAACGCAACGTCGCAATTCCTTCGCTCCCGTTTCCGGGAATGAGCATGTCGCGAGCCATTGCAACAACATTGTCTCCAGGTTTCCATGCTGCTTTAGTTCCCTGCCTTTCGACATGGCCGTAGTAATGGATCTCGTATCTTTTATCGTGGCGCTCGATAAGCCAAGGATAGTTTCCCGTAAGCCATACATCGGGAGATTCATACTGTTTACCATCTTTAAAACTCTGTTTAAAAAGCCCAAACTGGTAGCAAAGCCCCGCGCCTATGCATGAGTAATCAAAATGCGCCATGCTATCTAAAAAACACGCAGCAAGTCGCCCCAAGCCGCCGTTGCCTAATGCAGCGTCGGGCTCAATTGCGTATAAATCGTCGAGGGAAATTTTCTCTTCTTCTAAAACTTCTTTTGCGATTTGCGTCATGTCCATGTTAACGAGAGCAACACGGAGCATTTTACCCATAAGGAATTCCATCGAAAGGTAATAAACTCGCTTTTTTCGGCGCATGCGTTCGCGTTTATCCATAAGGCGCCGCATCATGAGGTCGCGCAGCGCAAGCGAAAGCGAAATGTACGCGTCTTCATTTGTCAATTCTGCAAGCGTACGCCCTAGCGAAAAATTAAGGTGGCGATGAAAGCCTTCTTTGAGTTCTTTCTTTAAATCATTATTTCTAGGAAACACAACCCATGATCAAAATCTAAATGAAGACTGCCACTGTTTTATGGAACGTACGCGGAGGGTGCGGAAGCCTGTGCGCACATCTGCTTTTCTTATTTTTGGCAAAAAAATCGTGATTTTTTTACTTAAATCACTCGCTGGGATAGTTATCCCCTAATGTGACATAATACGAGGTAGTTATCCCCTAATGTGACATAATCGAAATTCCTGACGGGTGGAATATTTATCCCACGCCTTACATTCCTTATATGCGAATTGCTTGTCCGCCTGAGTTTTTTTTAGATACACTCTGCCCGCATGAAATTATCTTTTAACTGGCTCAACGAATTTGTCGATTTGTCACAAATAACCCCGAGCGAGCTTGCAAACTTGCTCACAATGAAAACCTGTGAAGTAGAAGGTCTTGAAGAGTTCATGCCGCATCTTGAAAAAATTCCTGTCGCACACATTGATAAGCTTGAAAAACACCCAAACGCAGATAAACTAAAAATTTGTACTGTGAACACAGGAAAAGAAATTGTACAAATTGTAACCGGCGCCGACAACGTAGAGCAAGGGAAAAAATTTCCCGCCGCGCTCGTTGGTACAAAGCTCCCTGACGGAAGACAGATGGCAAAAGCAAAGCTACGCGGGATAGATAGTTTTGGAATGCTGTGCTCCGGAAGCGAATTGGGAATAACCCAGCTCGACTTTGCCCCTGCAAAAATAGACGGATTGATGCCGCTTCCCGATGATTGGAAAGTTGGAGCATCGTTGTCAGAATTTTTTGGCAAAAGTGATATTGTTTTTGAAATTGATAATAAATCCATTACGCACCGTCCCGATTTATGGAGCCATTTCGGGTTTGCGCGCGAAATTGCTGCTTTATTAAACTTGTCACTTAAAAAAAATCCAGAACAAGCAAATGTAAAAACTGTTTCGCCTACGCGTGATTTGCCAAAAATTGAAATTGAAAAAGACGCAGCAATCACATACTGCGGGGCGGAAATCTCAGGCTTTAAAGTTATGCCATCCCCACTTTTGCGGCAAATGCGCCTTCTTTCTGTTGGGCAAAAACCTATTAACAATATTGTTGACATTTCAAATTATATCCTTTTTGAAATGGGGCAGCCCAACCATGCATTCGACCGCGATAAAATTTCAGGACCGGTTTCGGTTTCTTTTTCAAAAGAAAAAGAAAGCCTTGCGCTCCTTGATGGAAGCACGCACACATTGCCTAAAGACCTTGTTGTAATCCGCGATGCCGGAAAACCAGTTGCGTTAGCGGGAGTAATGGGCGGCTCTGGAAGTGAGACGACGACTAACACCATTAGGCTTTTTCTCGAGTCGGCAACGTTTCCACGGGCGTTAATCCGCAACACGGTTAGACAAACTGGAATACGTAGCGATTCGTCGCAACGTTTTGAAAAGGCACAGGACCCGCAAAAGGCCAAAGCGGCGATTTACCGTTTTGCTGAAATTTTGGGCGAAGAACAAAAGGGTATAACACTTTCTACAATTGCAGAAGTCTCTTCGGTTGATTTTACAAAAACTACTAAAATACATACTACTAACACATTTATAAACCAAAAATTAGGTAAAATAGAAAACCGAAAAGAATCGAATACGGCAATTTTACGCAGGTTGGGTTTTGGCGTCGACGAAAAAGAGGATACCCTTACTGTAACACCACCTAGTTACCGTAAATGGTTTGATGTAACATGCGCCGAAGATTTGGTTGAAGAAATTGGGCGCTTTATTGGTTATAAAGAGATTACTATCGAACCTGCGCTTGTGCGTGCAGAGACTCCCCGTGTAAAAAATCCAATGCGTACTTTGGAGCATTCGTTACGTTCGATTGCCACAAATAGGCTCAACCTCAACGAAGTAATGTCTTACGCTTTCCACTCAAAAGAAGACCTTAACGCAGACGAATTTTTTGCCAAAGCAACAGAAGCAACCAAAATGCAAAATGCCATAAACGAGCAAATGAATTTTTTGCGTATATCACCACTTCCAGGACTTTTACGCACTATACACAGCAATTATCGCGGAGAAAAAAATGTACGCATTTTTGAAATCGAAAAAATTTTTCTCCCCTCAGAGGACAAAAATTTTGCATGTAACGAAGAATATTTTTTTGCCATTGCTTTAACTTCGACAAAAAGCCCTGAGGAAGCCGCACACGAACTTACTGCGATCGCCGCAGAAATTCTTTTCCACGCAGGATTGATGCGGCACGAGCAAGTTTTTACAAACGCGCCAAATCCAATTTTTCATCCAGGGATTAGCGGTTCAGCTGGCTCTAAAGACAAAACTGTTTTTCGTTTCGGACAAATCCATCCGCGCCTCTTGGGAGAATATGGAATTAAAGAACGTGTTTATTACGCAGACGCCCTTCTTAAGCGCCTTTTATCCATTGCACCCCGAGAGTCGCATTACCGCGCCCCGTTTGTGTACCCCGCTGTTGATTTCGATTTAACCCTTGTAATGCCCAAACAAACAGAATTTGCCGCAGTTAAAGCAGTTATAGGCCCTCTGCAACCACTCGTACGCCGCGACCTCGACAAAACAGTGGTCGTTGCTTTCGACTATGTGAGTACTTTTACAGGAGGTAATCTTCCTGAAGACAAAAAAGCGCTTTCTGTTCGAACAACATGGCGCAACCCCACGCGGACGCTTACCGGCGAGGAAATTAAAAAGCTACAAGACGGTTTAATCGCACGTATGCAAAAAGCAGGTTTTAGCTTAAGATAACCCTTTTCTAGTTAAAGGTGTTTAGGTTTACATTTTAAAATCGTCGCCCAAATAAATTTCACGCGCTTTCTTATCGTTAATAAGTACATCCGCCGTACCTTCGATAAGTACCTGCCCTTGAAAAATAATATATGCACGGTCTGTTAGTTTAAGTGTTTCGCGCACGTTGTGGTCTGTTATAAGGATTCCAAGTCCTCTATCTTGCAGTTGCCACACGACGCGTTGTATTTCTTTAACAGCGATTGGATCAACCCCCGCGAAAGGCTCATCGAGGAGTAGAAATTTAGGGTCAGAGGCAAGCGCACGAGCAATTTCTGCGCGGCGCCTCTCGCCTCCCGAAAGCGTTATTCCATTTTGGTTTTGCACATGCTCAATTTCAAGCTCTTTAAGGAGTTTATCTGTTTCTTCCTTAATTTTTGGTTTCTCAAAATTGCGCAATTCAAAAATCGCTTCGATATTTTTGCGTACCGATAGAGTGCGAAAAATAGACGCTTCTTGCGCAAGATAGCCAATCCCCCTACGTGCTCGTTGGTACATCGGCAATTTTGTTAGGTCTTCACCGCCTAAAAAAACCTGCCCCCCCGATTGCCGCACAATTCCCACGGTCATGTAAAATGAAGTAGTTTTTCCTGCTCCATTGGGACCTAAAATTCCTACCACTTCACCTTGCTTTACGTTAAAAGACACGTTATGCACGACTGTTCTTTTGCCATAAATTTTTAGCAAATTTTTAACTTCGAGGGTAAGTGCGTCAGGACGAATTACGGGAGCGGGTTTTTGGAAAGAAGTGCTTTCTTTTTTTGCCCGCGCCATCTATTTTTAACTCACGAAGCGCGGTTAAGAAGGCGCGATAAAATACCCGAGGAATAATTTAAACCCAAAAGCGGTAATGCCAAAAGAGCGCTTAGGTTTCTGTCGGGTTCTTTCCCTTCACCAATACGTTTAAGCTGTAATGAATAATAACCAATTTCTAAAACGCCGCTACGGTCAAGCGGACGGATACCTGTTTTTACAGGTTGCATTTCAATACGTGCATTTTTGTCGCTAAGTAAGCGCCGTGCTACAAGAGGCTCCATCGCAAAAGGGCGGGCGATTCCAACGACATCGACAATACCGTCTTCAACCGCTTGGTTCATCGCCGCCGCCGTGCGAAACCCACCGGTGAGCATCAGCGGTGTCTTCACAGATTTACGAATTTTCTCTGCGAATGGAAGGAAGTACGCTTCGCGCTCTGCAGTTGATGTCCGTAGCACGTCCTGTGCTCCGGACTCCGGCATTGCGGACATCCTGTCCTGCGGCGCCCGTAGCACGTCCTGTGCTCCGGACTCCGGCATTGCGGACATCCTGTCCTGCGGCGCCCGTAGCACGTCCTGTGCTCCGGTCATCGCAGCGGATTCGTAGGTGCCTCCTGATATTTCGATAAGGTCAACCTTTTCTGCCTCAAGCGCACGTACAACTTCTACCGCATCGTGTTCGTTAAAACCACCGCGTTGGAAATCTGCCGAATTAATTTTTATTCCCAAAGGATAAGTAGCGCCAACTTCCCTGCGCATCGCCCGCATAATCTCAAGCGGGAAACGCATCCTGTTTTCAATCGAACCACCCCAGCGGTCTATCCGTTGGTTGGATAACGGCGACAAAAATTGGCTTACAAGATAGCCATGCGCACCGTGCAGTTGAACCCCGTCAAAACCTGCATCTTTAGCAAGTTTAGCTGTGCGTGCAAATTTTTGCACAATTTCTAAAATTTCCGAATCGGTAAGTGCGTGCGGAGTGCGGAACGCGATGTTTCCTATTTTTAACTTTATTGCAGAGGGCGCGACGGTTGTTTTAGAAATTGCTAAAGGCGATTGGCGTCCAGGATGGTTTATCTGCGCCCAAATTTGTGAGCCATGCTTTTGGGTCGCCTTTGTCCATGCACGGAATTTTTCTAAACTGTGGTCGTTTTCAAGAACAACGTTGTTAGGTTCGCCCAACTCGTTGCTGTCGACCATAATATTGCCCGTGATAATAAGCCCAATTTCTCCTTCGCCCCATTTTTTATACAGGCGTATGAGTTTATCGCTGGGTTCGCCCAATAATCCCAAATTTTCACTCATCGCCGATTTAGCGAGACGATTTTTTAATGTACTTCCACACGGAAGTGTTAAATTTTTTTCTATTGCCATTTCACTACTTACAACTTGGATCTACATTTTCTACGAAATCTAAATAAAATTTTGCCGCCACTTTTTCTCCCGCGTAACCAGAGGGAATAAGTTTCTCTTTTTGGGTTACATATTGATACAAATACTCAGCCGACAAGGGCCGGTACGACCAATGCCAACGCTCTTCTTGGTAGCCGTGCTTATACATGCCTCCATTACGCGCTTCTGGCGTTCCTGTGTACGGTTGGCAAAACCCAAACTTGGCTGCGTTTTTTTGGAGCCAGCTATAAAATTCTTTACCACGGCCGTTTTGGAAAGTTGAATTGTTAAACGCAGGGCCTTTGAGGGTTGTTTCGTGCAAATCGATATCGGTTCCCCAATGGTGGCGCGAAGTGCCAGGCATCGACGAATACTTTAAAATACGGAGTGCCCGCTCTTCTTCGTTTGGAATTGTTTGCGCAATATTTTGTCCTTCGACAAGGCGCTTGCCATTAAATTTTTCATCCCAAATAATTTTTTGTACGTGGTTATTGCGCGTTGCGGATAAAATTGTTATATTAAATCCGTCCTTTTTTGCGTAAGCAGCCATTTTCTCAAATGCAGCAAGCGTTGTTTGGTTTAAATACTGTGTGCGGGATGAAAATTGACTGGGGATAATAAGGAAAGCCGGATCTTTACTTGGCTCGAATTTCCCTGCCAGAAAATTTGTACTTACGCTCGCCCTTATAGTTTTGGGTGGTGTGCTATCCAAATTTGGCTTTTTTTTAGATGCCGAGTCGCAAGCGGATACGCAAAAAAGGAAAGCGACGAAATAATGCCACCCCTGGGGAATATGGCGCTTTAACTGCATGAAAATTTACTGACCAAGAGCGGCTTCTTCGGTGTCGTACATGTCGAAGAGTGTCGTAAGTTCAATTACATCAAAAATACGTTTTACTGCGGGACTAACACAGCATATTTTGAGCGTCCCCTGAAGATCTTTTAATTTGCGCAGCATTGCAATCATTACGCGAAATCCCGAGGATGACATATACTCCACATCGGTCATATTGAGTACAAGGTGTTTTATGTTTTTTGAGTCAATCGCTTGGACTAAAACATCTTCAATTTCACTCGACACTGCTACATCTAAGCGGCCATGCAGGTACGCGACAGCTTTACCAGCGGCTATTTCTTTAAGCTGCACCTTGTCCATAAAAGTCAGTAAGTAAAAGAAAGTCGTGTTTTCAAGATATTTTTGATTTATTCGGTAGAATGTAATATATTCTTAACCATGTCGACGAGTGCACGGCACGACGAAGATACCGATGTGTTGGCGCGGGCAAAAAAGCCCAAATTGTACAAAGTAATCCTTCTAAACGACAACTATACAACAATGGAGTTTGTTGTCTTTATTCTCCAAAAGTACTTCCAGAAACGTGAGAGCGAAGCACAAAAGATAATGCTCGACGTGCACAACACGGGTAGCGGAGTTGCTGGGATTTATCCGCGTGAAATTGCGGAAACAAAATCAAAACAGGTGATGGCTCATGCAGAACAAGAAGGATTTCCCCTTGCCTGCAAAACAGAGCCAGAGTAAAAAATGGCCAATTCTGTGGAAAAAATACACCAGCGTGCGTACGATATTGCACGCGATTATAAAAATTCAGTAATTACTTTTGAACACCTGTTGCTCGCACTCACCGAAGACGAAATTGGATTAGATATTTTAACCGACCTACACTGTGACATCCACGAGTTAAGGCGCGACCTTATCCAGCATATACAAACATACGACCAAGATTTAGACGCCGTTAGTGAAATTACCGAATCGGCAGCGCTCGCCAATTTTCGCGAAATGCTACTTGTACGCGTTATTCTCAATAACAATAGAGAACTTTCTATCGCCGATATTTTTGACGGTATTTTTAGGCAGCGAGATTCTTTCGCGGCATACTTTTTAGAAAAACAAGGAATTAGCCGCTCGAAAGTTTTACGGTACATCACGCATGGGTTTGCGCCCGATAACGACGCCTCAACACACTTCGTGGAAGAAGAGAGTGAAATTTCCGATGGCCACGGCATGGACGACGAACCACAAAAACTAAAAAATCCAGACAAAGTTCTCAAACAATTTACCGTCGACATGACGGCAGAAGCTATTGCCGGAAAATACGATGCATTAATAGGGCGCGAAGAAGAACTCAACCGCACAATGGAAATTTTGTGTAGGCGTAATAAAAATAATGCTTTGCATATTGGGGAGCCTGGAGTAGGCAAAACTGCAATTATGCGTGGGCTTGCGATGCGCCTTGCCGAAGGAAAAGTGCCCGAACGCATTAAAGGCTACCAAGTTTTTTCAATTGATGTTTCGTCGCTTGTCGCCGGTACACGCTTTCGCGGCGATTTTGAAGAACGTTTACAATCAATTATCGCCGCGCTTTCTGCAAAGAAAAAAGTTATTTTATATATCGACGAAATACACCAAATCGTTGGCGCGGGCGCAACCCGAGGCGATAGCATGGATGCTGCCAACATGCTTAAACCTGTGCTTACACGTGGCGACATGCGTTGTGTAGGGGCGACAACACACGAAGAGTACCGCCGTTATTTTGAGAAAGACCGAGCACTCTCACGTAGGTTTCAAAAGATTGATATTGGCGAACCTTCACGCGAAGACGCATTTGCAATCCTTAAAGGACTGCGCCATCTTTACGAAAACTACCACAAAGTTACCTATAGCGACGAAATCCTCAAAAGCGCCGTCGATCTTTCTGCCGAATATATTACCGAAAGATACTTACCCGACAAGGCAATCGATGTTATCGACGAAGCAGGGGCCTCGCTCCACATCTATAAACCCGAACAGCGCGAAGTGACCGAAGACGATTTACGCGCTATCGTCTCCCGTTTGGCGCATGTAAACATCGAAAAATATTCGGCTAAAGAAGCGTCTTCGCTTAAATCAATTGCAGAAAATTTAAAGAAGAAGATTTTTGGGCAAGACGCTGCAATCGAAAAAATCGCACGTGCGGTAAAACGTAATCGCGCCGGCTTGGGAAATAGGCAAAAGCCCATTGGTAGTTTTCTTTTCACAGGCCCCACCGGAACAGGAAAAACCGAACTGGCGCGTGCAGTTGCAGAAGAGCTGGGTGCAGAGCTTATACGCTTCGATATGAGCGAGTATATGGAAGCGCACTCGGTATCGCGCCTTTTAGGTTCGCCCCCAGGCTATGTAGGGTTTGACCAAGGCGCACAATTGACAGACGCTATACGTAAGCACCCTCACGCGGTTTTGCTTCTAGACGAAATTGAAAAAGCGCATACCGATATTTTTAATACACTCCTCCAAATTATGGATTATGCAACAGTTACCGATGCGACGGGTAAAAAGGCGGATTTCCGCCATGTACTGCTTATATTAACCTCGAACGCAGGTTCCTCTGAATTGAGCACCGCACGCATTGGCTTTGAAGATAAAGCGAAAGGCGCAAGCCACGTAAAGTCCGCTTTAAAAAGTTTTTTTACCCCTGAGTTCCTTAACCGGTTGGACGATATTGTCGTGTTTGATCGCCTAAACGATAGCGTTATTGAAAAAATTGTCGATAAAAATTTAGCCCTCTTAAATACCCAATTAAAAGAAAAAGAAATTACGCTAACGCTTGATGCGGCAGCACGGGCATATCTCGCCAAAAAAGGATACGATTCCGTTATGGGTGCACGGCCCATGGCACGGCTTTTCCAAGATACGCTACGCGACCTTGTTACCGACGCAATTATCGACGAACGTGTACACGAAGGGGATACCCTCTCTATAACCTGCGTGGACGAAAAACTTGAAATCAAAAAAGCAAATAGCGCAAAGGATACAAAAAAGACTACACCGCCCAAAAATTACACACAAAATATTAAGAAAGTAAAAAAACCAAAAGAGGCTGTATAATCCCTTTTTAGCATAATGAGCCAACTAGTTACTTTCAAAATTATATTAGCCATCCTTGCGCTTTTGCTACTTTTTTTCCAAATCGCTATTTGGAGGCGTTTACGCGTTTGGGTCCAAAAAACAAAATTCAAAAACTCAATCCGCCGCCTTTATTTCACTACCCTTTTTTTCTCGCAAAGTATACTTTGGATTGGCGTCTTTTATCCTGGGCGCGGCATGGGTGGTGCGTACCCTGAGTGGTATATACCAATCCATAAAATTCTACTCGCGATTAATTACTCACACCTCTTTTGGATTTTACCGCTTGCCTTTATTTGGTTACTTGGATTTTTTCTCAAAAAAATTTTTTCACACAAAAATACAAAAGCAATCGATACCGATACAAAACCTTGCCCCACGCTTTCGCGAGAAGAATTTTTGCGTAAGGCTGCTGGAGCCACTTTCACAGGAATAAACCTTCTCCCTGCAGCTTCAAGTATAGCCGCCATAAGCGGTATGTTTTTAGGTTCGTATACAATTTGGCTAAACGAAAAACAAATACGTATTAAAAACCTGCACGATGATTTAAAAGGGCTCCGTATTGCGCAAATTTCGGACATCCATATCGGAAATTTAATCCATGAAAAGTACCTCAGTGCCGTTGTGGATACGATGCGTAACGCAAAACTTGATTATATTTTTGTGACAGGGGACATCATCGACAACAATAACCTTTTTCTACCAACGGCGGGAAAATTTATTGCGGACTTACAAAAGTTGCTTCCGTGGGGGCACATTTTGGGAATAATGGGAAACCACGATTTTATCGATAATGGCGAAAAGGCATCGCAGAGCTACGGCGACGCAGGGATGAATGTCTTGCGTAATGAATTTACCCTTTTAAAACGGGGGAAGGGTATCCTGCAAGTGGTGGGCCTCGATTATCCCCCCATTACGATAAAATCGCGCATGGCCGCTTCAAAAAAATACTTTAACACAGTTAAAAAAAATTTGCGCGAAGAAAATCCGACAATTGTACTCAACCACCACCCTTCGGATTTTGGTTACCTTAAAAATGAAAAGGTAGATTTAGTGCTTTCGGGGCATACCCACGGAGGGCAAATTGTTCTATCCAAAAACCGAGATTCGCTTCTTAACTGTGGTGGATGGTTGTACAAGTACTATGTAGACCTCTACGAAGAAAATGGCGTTCAGCTTAATGTTAACCGTGGCTTGGGGCATTGGTTTCCGCTACGCATCGATTGCCCGCCAGAAATTACGGTGTTCACTTTAACGTAAAAATAAGTTTATAGCGAATTATGCGGATTTTTAAACAAGAACAAAATATAAAATAATAGAAAGCGCAATAATTCCCGCAACACCTAACGACATTACGAGTGTTGGATTTCTTTTTGGAACATTTTGCTTATTGGGAAGGGAGCGGTTTCCATTAGGTATAGAGTTTTTCTTTGCCGTTTCTGCAACACGGATGAGCACATTCTGTTCTTCTATAATTTTTCCATACACGCCTTCGGCAAGTTTTCCAATTAACTCGACGCCAACTCCGGGGTATGTAACACTGGTAACAATAAAAGGAGCCGCTTTAATATAACCTCCGTCGGTGCGTAACCCAGCTGAATCGATAAATGCATTTGCGCGGTCTGTTTGCGGCAAAATACGTACGAAAATTTTATCGTTAGGGCGCACTTGTTTTACATCTTTACCAGATATAGGGTCTAAATCGAGCTTAACAGGAAGGTATACGCCCGCACTTGCTGTAGTATTTTCCGCAGGTACCTCGTTTGCCTCTGGTGCAACTTCGTTTAACGAAGCTTTTTCAGCAACCAATTCAATCGAAAATTCATCGTCTTTGATAATACGCCGGTAAAAAGCGGCAATAAGGTAATTTAAACTCTCGTCGTTTCCTGTTTGTATAGATTTTTGTAAATCGGCAATAAACTGCTTGTCTGTTTCTAGCTGTTTTAACCTTTCTTGGAATTCGAATGTAATCGACTGTGAATATTTATTTTCATACTTTAGTCTAGTGATAAAAGTCTCAAATTTTTTCCATGAATCTTTGGGAGTAAGCGCATTAAAAGTTTCTGTATTTGTAGAGATAATGGTTGCAGCCGCGTCTAAAAACCCTACTTTTTGATTAAAAAGAAAGAAAAATTGCCCAAAGTAGCGCATGTTGGGCGCTCGGAAACGGCCTTTTATTGAAACCAAAGGCTCGCCTTTCAAGTCTTCCATTCGTGCCATGTATAATGTGCATAGATTCCGTCAAGCGTTTCCGCTTCCCTTCGATCAAAAGGTCGGACAGTTCTCTAATATGACATAATTTTTTGCCGATAAAGTTTGTATGAACTACAACCCGCCGCCTGCGAATATCTTCGCTTGCTGAAAATAAACCCTTTCTTCTCTTGGCGCCATGTTTATGCCACCGTGATGCTATTATCACCTTGCCAAAGTCGGCTCATTTTTGCATGCGAGCAAGGTTATGAGAATAACTTGCCACGCATATCGCGTAATTTTTTCCATGGTCGGTAACCTCCTATAAGCATTGTAAATTATGGATTCATATCTATACAAATACTCAACACACAGGCAAGGGTTGGTTCTAGAACAACTACCGCTGGACATATATGACCGGTAGCTTTAGCGGCGCATTGATCTTCCAGTTGATTGTATTCTGCAATTTTTTGTTGAACTTGGCTGTCGGTTACTTTTAACTTCGAATAAATTACATAACCAGTAACCCCAAAGCCCGTGCAGCCACGACCGTACGAAGCAGACTGACAATCAGTAACGGTAGAGCAGGAACGCTCATTGTCTAAGTTTAATAATTCCTGTCTTTTGCTTTCTGCATTACCACAGAAATCTGTGATTTTTGTGTCTTCGGTTGTTTTTGCACAATTGCCAAAGAACATTACAATTGAGCATACTATTATGATAGATTTTAGGATACGCATACTATCTTACCCCATTGGCTTTGTATACACCCTAAGATGTATACAAAGCCAATTTTTTTACAAATTTTTTGCGAAAATCATGGTGAATATGGCCAAGCAGGAACTCGCGAAATGAGTTGCCGCTAAGAGCGTCTCTCGAAAATTAAATTCTTTGTTAACTATGAGCGGCACAAATTTTTCTGAAGAAATTAGTTCAAGCCTTAGAATTGGCGTACCCCGAGCATCGGCGCTCATCGCGTTCGCGTTTACCGACCCTGAGTTTAATAACGGAGCATACCGCTACAACGCAGAGTTCAAAGTGGGTGGTTCGCAAACTTGCACCGACTGGGATTTTATTTTACGCCAAGAAGGCGCCGCGTGGAAAGTGGCCGATATCCTACGCGGTCGTTGTAATTAATCAAAAATAGAGACTCACGCCCAAGAAGGCAGTGTTGACGGTTGTGAGCTTTTGGTTTTCTATCTGCAAAGCGCTTTCTAAAGATAAAATCATACCGACGGTTTGTGTAAAACTGCGTGCTAAATCTGCGCCAAGCCCTACAAAGGGTATACCATTGGTGAGGCTTTCGTTACGCACGCCCGTCACACGTATTGTTTGCGCTGCATACCCTGCGCCTGCGCGTGGAGCTATCGACCATGCGCCGCGTTCCCATTGGTAGCCCAACCAAAAGCCCGGCATCAGCGTGGTGGTGGCAACGTTTAATCCTTCTATTGCAGGATTTTTGCCGGCAATCGGTTTATCCGTCAAATAGACCACGGCAATGTGTATGGTTGCTCTACTCGAAAGTAATGGAAAATTTGCACCGAGAGAAAAACGCAAGGCCGGAAGGTCTGCGCGAATGCGGTCGGCGTAATCGAATGCGTAGAGCGCTCCCCCCGCTTGTGCTTGCAACGACCAGTTATTAAACCAAGGGGTTGAGGCGGATTTCCCTCCGCTACGCTGCCAGTCTTCTTTTGTGGGTAAAACCACTTTAGCGGCGTCGACAATACGGTCGGTTATTTTATCGACAGATTCAAAAATTGTACTATCGAGGGGGCTTTTCTCTTGAATTTCAGCGACAATTTTTTTATTCGACATATCAAAAATACGTACTGTTGTCGACAGTATTTCGCCGCGTTCGCTTTTTTGCACGGTAAATCCGCCGGAGATAACGACGTCTTGCTTGGATAAAAGACCCAGGTTGAGAGCAACCGAACGCGTTGCAAAATCGTCTTTATAAAAAAAGTTTTCTTCTGCAACGCGTCTGAGAAAACGCTTGTCCGCCTTTTGAAATTCAAATTTGCTCGAAAGCTTTGCATCCATTGCTTCGGTTATTGAGCTTACCAGGTATTCAACGTTTGCATTCTTGTCGAGATTGACAAGTTCAAGAATGGCGAGCTTTTTCAGTTGCTGCGCAGCGGTGGGTAAAGCAGACAACAAGAATAAAAAATAAGCGGCTATCCAAAACGGTAGTCGGTACATTCGTTTGTTTATTGTCATCTGCTTTATCGTGTTTTTATTTGACGGTGAATGAACTCATAATTTGCATTAGTTCGTCAATCGACTGTTGGTTAAGACCCGCTTCGTACCCGACAGAAAGTTGAAAAATTTTCTTTTTTTTGGGATCGACAAAGACGGCCATTTCTTCTATACGCGAGCCACTTTCGTCGCTAATTTCGTAACGGGCGCGGCAACCGTCTTTGAGACCGACGGCTTTCTGTACTTTTGTTGGTGGACGACGCGCTTCTTCAGGGTATGCGTTCGTGCGCTTGCCTTGGTAGAGTGCTTCGATTTGTGCGAGTTGTTCGCAAGCAGTAATTTCCGAGTACATCGGCGATACAGAAATTTGTATCGTGCCGCCCGATTCACCCTGAATATACAGATTCTCCTCGCTTACCATCGGCGTAATTTTTGATGCGTGTTTAATCGAGTAACCGCCCTTCTTGTTTTTGGTCGCCTTTAGTTTTTGCGCTTCGAGACCTGCGGCTGCAAAAAGCAAAACCGCCAGTATCGTTGCGTTCGTTTTCAATTTTTTCATTTTCACTCCTTTATCGTTCTTAATTTAAATTTTTTAATACCCGTTGCTGTCGTATTTAAGCAGCGTCACCGTTGAGAATGCGCCACCTGCAACAGCGCTTAAATCGCACCCTGCCGAAATGAGGTTACCATGGCCGGCGTAGCCGCCGCTATTAGGGTTGTAAAAACAGGTTTCACCTGCTTCGCATAGACCGTTACCTGAAATGGGAACACCAAACGGCCCAGAACTAAATTTGGTAGAAGCAATTTCAACCGCAGGGTAAAGATACACCGTTTCACAAAATCCGGTATTGTAGTGAGAGTTTGCGTGGGGGTATTTACTGTCGCATTCTGCCTGACTCATTGCTGAACCCCATTTATGCACTGCGCTCTCAAAATTCGCCGGACACAACGCGCCGCCATTTAACGCCGTCGCAGAGAGTTTAAGCGCGTACTTTTCTTTTGCGACCGGCTGTGTTGATCCCCAAAGTACAATGGGGACAGACCTACCAAAATCGCGCGATAGGTTGGGTGAAAAATCGACAAACGACGCGGTCGGCGAACAGTTTCGACTTGCCACCTGGCGTGTCGATAGCTCTGAAAACAAATCGAAATAGTCGTTTACATTGAAAAGATTACAAGCCGCTTCGGTTGTAACTTCGATACGATTGATACTACCATCGTACGTGGTGTTGGCGTCGACACCATCGGTCGTAAAGAGTATAGATATTGGCAGCGTTTTTAAATTAGTCGCTAAAGTAGCAGAGGCTTGATTCCCGACGGTTGCCCCTCCACCTGCATTGACATCAACCCCCGTACAGGCGGTTGTTGTTGCTGCGGGTTTTCCATCGACGGAACATATTGTTGCGTAAGACGTTGCGTTATTCTCGTAATAGGCAAGTAACCCATTGGCTGTAATGAATGTATTGCGCCGTACGTAGAGAGGGCTTTGTGTGCCACTTGTTTCGTTGATGGCGTAAATGGTCGAACCACCGCCTTGATTGTAAAAAAGATTCATATCAATAATCGGGTTAGAAGCGGCATTCGGAGACACTGCGATTCCGTTTGCCGTAGCGGCGTTTCCTGTATCGATATTGTTGTAAAAAATTCTCTGCTGACCGCTTGCCGTATAGAGTGCAGTGGATGTCGAACTTCCATAGCCGCCATGGATAAAATTATACCCAACAAGTGTCTTTGGGCCGCTTGGTGAATCGTCAATACCCTTTGCCGCAGTTGAATTTCCTGCGAAGATTGTATTTTCAAAAATGACAGCCCCTGAAAGAGCCGCTTCAATACCAATGCCCGATGCAGAACCGCCCACAAGTCGATTCCCTGTAATAAGCGGCGACGAACCAGCCATGAGCTTAATGGCAGAATTTCCCGAAAGTGCGCTACCCGCTAGGATGGCGTTGTTGGTAATTTTGGGCGATGCATTGTCGCAATAAATTCCGTATGCAAAAGTACCGCCACCCGCACCTTTTCCCGGTTTAATGCGATTATTTTCAATGGAGAGATACGAAGTGCCTTCGATATACAAAACATAGTTAATACCGCTGTTGGTGTTGGTGAACGTGAAACCTTCCACAACCAAGGTCGGCGGCGAAAGATACGTTGCGGATATTAATCTTGTCGAATTAAATTGAATCTCGGTGGTGTTTGCCTCAATATCTCGGCTCCAATCTAAACCCGAATACCCGCCGCGTATAGAAACGCCTGCAATAAGATTTAGGCTCTCGGCATAATAACCTGTCGAGCCCCGCGATGCAACCCACACTTCGACATTCGCCGCTTTTGCCTCTGCGAGCGCGGTTTGAATCACTTGGTATGGTGAATTTTTTGTGCCGAAGCGATTCGTGTTTGTACACGACACCTCTGCGCTTGGGCAATAGACACGCACTGCGCCGTCGAGAATATGGATGCGTTGTGCAGCCGAAAACACGCCTTTTTCCGTCGTGTTGGCGCGAACACGCCAATAGTACGTCAATGCATCCGCGAAAGTAAGGGCAAGGTTCGATTCGGTGGTAGTGAAGGGGCTACCCGGTATGGGCTGAGTAAACGACGAATCGGTTGCAATATCGACCGTGTACGAACTGGAACCACGGGGTAGAGTCCAGCTCAAGGTTGTGCTGCGCGTTGTGACTTTATAGTCGTTTGGAATAATAAGGCGGGGTGGATTTCTATCGACATCGCCAAAATTTCCATTGAGCAAATCTTCACGGCTCAGTTGTCCGCAGGTAAAATTGGCGGTCGCCAACAAGTAACATAGCCATGCGCGTGGTTGCAGCATGGTCGAGAAAATACCATAGAACAAGAAAAAAAGCAATAGTGCAAATGTATTAGGGTACGGACGCCAACTCGTGCGCTAATAGGCATCTTTTCTGTCGCGCAAGGAAAGGATAACCACTCGCTTTTCAGTCTCAATAATTATGTAAAAAAGCCGAAAAGAACCCACCCGATACCGGTAGATATCTGCTAAATCACCCTTGAGTTTCTTAATATTTGATCCATAGAAGGAGTTTGATCGTAAAATCGGATAGATTTGTTCAGCGATTCTTTTGGCGTACCGTTTCAGTTCTGGCTTCTTAATGTTGCCTTTGTAAGTATCAGTCTCTGAAATCGTAAACATGAAAGGATGCTAACTTATTTTATGTCGGTAAATCGCCGGTTCTTTACATCACCCAAAGCTTTTTTTAGATCAGACATCAATGTTGAATCTGATTGAATATCTGCCATTTCATAGTCTGAGACAAAATTATCTTCGATCGCAAAATTTACTGCCGCATACTCAATGAAGTTAGAAATACTACGCTTTTGGGCGAGCGCTGCGGTTTTCAAGAGCTTATACGACTTATCATCCATACGTATTGTAACTGTTTTCGCCATGCCAAGAATGTATTCATTTGTATTCTAAATGTCAATTATTTATTCGCGCCCTGCGCGGCTTCAATGATTTCTGGACACAATAGCTCAATTGCGTCATAAGTATCTTCACGAATTGCTACGCCGTCACCAAAAGCTTTCCAGCTTCGTGGTGGCCAGGCCGGAACTCGCGAAATGAGTTGCCGCTAAGAGCGTCTCTCGAAAATTAAATTCTTTGTTAACTATGAGCGGCACAAATTTTTCTGAAGAAATTAGTTCAAGCCTTAGAATTGGCGTACCCCGAGCATCGGCGCTCATCGCGTTCGCTTTTATCGTATTCATATTTGTCGATATTTCTTTTGCGCCGTCGGATATTAAACCATTTATTCGATTTAGGCTCATTATCGTTGCGGTTGCACTTTCTATTTTATTTACTTCGCTCACGTCGTGGGGCAAAAAATCCAAAATAATTCATTTGCTCGGTTATGCCGCCATGACAAATTGCGCTATTGGGGTTTCGTGGCTTACCCACATGACCGGCGGCACTAGCAGTATGTATTGGACAATGCTCATGCTTACTTTTTTTGGCGGCACGATGCTTCTTCGTCTCAGTCTCCTTGAAGCTTTATTTCTTTATGGGTCGCATATCGTCTTATACACAGCGTTGATGCTCTACCGAGGCGAAGTTGTGTTTATGCCTTCGTTTATGGCGAGCATAGGCGGGTTACTGGTAGCTTTTGTCGTGAGCATCACCGGGCACGCTTATATACGCCTGTTGATGAAAAATGAATTTAACGCGCGCCAATCGCTCGCCGAGGCAAACGAACAACTCACGAAAAGCGTCACCGAATTAGAATACAAACAGCAACAAGCGGAGCTAAGGCACCTCCAAAGTAAACTGGAATTCGCGAACGATTTACACGACGTGGTCGGCGCAAAACTTTCGCAAGTTGTCGTTATCGCCAATGCAACACGTATAGAAGATACGACGTACTTGCGCGCACTCGCCGATTCAATTTTGGAGAACGTACGCAATTTTGCACAAATTCTTAAAGGAGAAGAAAACGCCGCCGGACTCAATATACAACTATCGCGGATTACACACAGTCTGCGTGCATTGGGTCGATATAAAGTGGAATACGTTGCACCCCAAGAGGAAATCCCACTGAGCGATCTTGTTCTTCTGAACATCGATCGTATTTTTTCAGAATGGACGGCGAACGCCATTCGACATGCACACGCGAGCGCATTTTCTTTGGGTGTCCGTTCGCGACAAAAACGCTTGCTTGTTTGGTTTTATCAAAATGCGACGCCCTTTACTTGGCGTGGCAAAGCCGAACGCGGCGGTTTAAAAAGTATTGCCATGCGTGCGCAAAATATTGGCGCTCGCGTATCGGTGAGAAGATATAAAGGCGGAGCGATTTTTTTTCTACGGATGGCAATTTAAGGCGAGCAAGACACATAGCCATGAAAAAAAAGATAAGCATTATGGTCGTCGAAGATAGACCCGTTATTCAACAACGGCTTTCAGACCTTTTTGCGCGTGAATCCAATTTCACATTGTGCGCGCTCTGCACCAGCGCTGAGGATGCTATCGAACGCCTTTCCGAAATTTTTTGCGAACTCATTATGGTCGACCTTGAGCTTCCCGGCATAAGCGGTGAAGAATTGATACCGATTGTGCGTAGCCGATTTCCACAAATAAAGATAGTTGTGTTTACCGTGTTTGAAGACCAAGCGCGTATCGTGCGCCTAATGAAATGTGGTATCGACGGTTATCTTCTCAAAGATACGAGCGACGATTTGTTATTGGCCGAGCTTACGGTTATTATGCTGGGCGGCGCTCCGCTAAGCCCGCGCGTTGCGCGAAAAATTTTAGACGACACCGACGAGTCCTCTTTCGAGAAAAATCCACTCTCAGAGCGAGAATTAGAGGTTTTGAATTTAATATCACTGGGGCTCAACTACAAGGAAATTGCCGACGACATCGAGATTAGTCCCAACACGGTACGCGTCCATATTTCAAGTATTTACGAAAAACTCGAAACAGGGAACAAGGTAGAAACGCTCAACCGCGCACGCCAGCTTGGTCTTTTAAATTGAAGTTGTGAATTTACTGCCGTCTTCTTAACCCAAAAAATTTGAGAAGGGACAGCTTTCTCTTTTTGTTAAATTTATCTCGTATGTCTTTGGGATTTAATACGAGATAAGCTCTAAAGATTGACGCCGTGACTAAAAGCTCAATTTTGCCACACTTTAGGAACAGGAACAGAAATGCCAAATATAGCATCTGCAAAAAAACGGGCGCGCCAAGCAGAAAAGCGCCGCAAGCAAAACCAGGCTCAAAAATCAGAGATGCGCACACAAGAGAAGAAACTACGTAAACTTGTTGCGGAGAAAAAAGTAGAAGAACTAAGCAAAACACAAAATAAATTAGCTTCGCTTGTTGATAAGGCTGCAAAAACAAACCTTATCCACAAAAATGCCGCCGCACGCAAAAAATCGCGTATGGCGGCGCTTGTAAAAAAAGCAGCACCAACTCCTTAGTTTACAGGGCGATTAGCTCAGCTGGTTAGAGCACCTGCCTTACAAGCAGGGGGTCGCAAGTTCGAATCTTGCATCGCCCACATTTTATTTAAGCTTGCCGCACTGGTTCTTACGCACAGTGCTCAACTTAAAAATAGTCTGCCTCGCAACTGGTGAAAGAACAAATGGGCCACGAGCACCACCACCACCACCACGACCACAAAAGTGTAGGGAAAAATATCGCTCTTGGCGTAGTACTCAACCTCTTGTTTGCAGTTATTGAACTTATAGGTGGATTCATCACTAATAGCGTCGCGATTTTAACCGACGCACTCCACGATTTTGGCGATGCGCTTTCACTCGTTGTCGCTTGGGTCTTACAAAAAACTTCAGAGAAGCCCCGCGATGTACGGTTTTCGTATGGCTACAAGCGTTACTCGCTCATGGGAACTGTTTTTATTTCTACAATACTTGCCGTAGGTTCGGTTATCATGATTAGCGAATCTGTGAAACGTTTTTTTCACCCACAGGAAGCTAACGCGCAGGGGATGTTCATACTTGCTGTTTTTGGTATAGCGATAAACGGTATTGCTGCCTTGCGGATGAAGCGCGGGAAGAGTCTATCGGAACGGGCGATTTTTTTACATTTTATGGAAGATGTACTCGGATGGATTGCGGTACTTTTAGGAAGTATACTCATGATTTTTTTCCGTCTTCCTTGGTTTGACCCACTGCTTTCGCTCGGCATTGCGGTATGGGTTTTATACAATGTTGTTCGCAATTTAAATAGCGTTGCAAAAATTTTCTTACAGCAAATTCCGCATGGAATAGAAATAGAAAAAATTCACGAAGCAATGGTTGCCGTAAAAGGCGTGTGTTCAGTACATGATTTGCATATTTGGACTTTGGATGGTGAAAGCCACGTAATGACCCTCCATGCAGTTATAAACCCTCGCGCAAAAGCGGCGAAAATTAAACTTGCGCTTAAAGAAGTAGCGCATAGGTTATCGATTGGGCACGTAACTATTGAAATTGAATACGGTGAAGAAGACTGCGCTTCGTGCGATAATTAAAAAACTTTTTCGAGATTTCCTAAAGAGTAGTACTGCCAGAGAGAAGCACGCGGTTGAGTACTTCTTGTATAATGCTACGGTCTTTGTCTGCGATTTCAAGAATTTTTCCGCCTGCCTTTTTACCGAAAAGATTGGTAATTTCAACAGTCACTTGGATGCTTCGCTTTTCAATACTAAACCGGACTTCAATTTTATCGCCTTCGTAAAACGATTGTTTCCCCACAAGGGCAAGCCCACGTGTGCTTAAATTAACGAGGCCGCAGGGCGACCATTCAGTTTCGCCGATAAACCGGTACTGTCCATCGAGCATAACTTTAAGCCTTCCCAATTCTCTTTTATGCTCGCGGTCTTTTTCGGCCATTATAGTAATGTATCGGCGTAACGCTAAAGTGGCAACTTAAAAAAATGCACTGTTACGCAAAATTTTGTACATTTTACTTTACATGGAAAACGAACACGTTTGTGCGTGTAGAGAAAACGCACAAAAAACAGCTACTTTAGAGCATAAACACCAACACGGCCATACAACGGCTAAAGACCCTGTTTGCGGAATGTCTGTTAAAGGCGAAACAGCGGCAGCGCAAGAAAAATACAAAGACCAAACAATTTATTTTTGTAGCACACATTGCGCAGAAAAATTTCGTAAAAATCCCGATGCTTACATGGGTAGCCAAAAATCTGCTCCTCAAATAAAAATAGCGGGATCAATGTATACCTGCCCCATGCACCCTGAAATACTCCAAGACCATCCGGGGGATTGCCCTAAATGCGGCATGGCGCTGGAAGCGACGATGCCCTCCGCAGACGCAGGGGAAAACCACGAGCTCAAAGGCATGCGCCGCCGCTTTTGGATATCCGCCTTTTTTACCCTACCGCTTTTTATAGTTTCGATGGGCGATATGGTTCCAGGACTTTCGTTTAGCCACAAACTTCCTCAAGGATGGTTTGGTTTTCTTCAATTTATTCTCGCAACTCCGGCGACACTTTGGGGGGGATGGCCTCTTTTAGTAAAAGCATGGCGTTCGATTACCAATATTTCACCGAATATGTTCACGCTCATTGGTTTGGGAACCCTCTCCGCGTATTTTTTTAGCGTTATTGCGCTTTTTTTTCCTGGTATATTTCCCGACGCATTCCGTAACCACGGCACTTCAGTTGACCTCTATTTTGAAGCGGCAGCAATGATTACAACGCTTGTCCTTTTGGGACAAGTACTCGAGCTTAAAGCACGCGACGGTGCGGGTGGAGCAATACGCGCTCTTATGGGGCTTCAAGCGAATACTGCGCACGTCGTGGGTGCTTACGGCGCAGAAAGAGACGTTCCCCTTGAAGAAGTGTATCCGGGAAATATTTTGCGTGTCAGGCCTGGTGAAAAAATTCCTGTCGACGGTACTGTAACCGAAGGGGAAAGCTTTGTCGACGAGTCGATGCTCACCGGCGAAAGCATTCCTGTAGCGAAAAAGAAAGGCGACAAAGTTGTTGGGAGTACGCTCAACACCACAGGGGCATTCCTCATGAAAGCTGAACGCGTGGGACGCGAAACGATGCTTGCGCAAATTGTCGCGATGGTCGCCAATGCGCAGCGTAGTCGCGCCCCCATCCAACGCATGGCCGATATTGCATCAGCGTGGTTTGTTCCTGCGGTGGTGCTTGTTTCAATTGTAAGCTTTATTGTGTGGGCCATTGTGGGGCCTGAACCCCGCTATGCATACGCATTTGTAAACGCCGTCGCAGTGCTCATTATTGCGTGCCCATGTGCGCTGGGGCTTGCAACGCCCATGTCGATTATGGTTGGCGTTGGAAAAGCCGCACAAGAAGGCATTCTTATTAAAGACGCCGAAGCTCTTGAAACTTTGGGAAAAATCGATACCTTAGTCGTCGACAAAACAGGAACCCTTACCGAAGGAAAGCCTTCTGTAACAGGAATTTTTACGCCGCACGGTGTAGAAGAAAACTATGCACTTTCGCTTGCTACTGCACTTGAAAAACCGAGCGAGCATCCGTTGGCGCGTGCAATTGTTGCCGAAAGCGAAAAGCGAAACCTTACCATTGCCGCCGCAACAGATTTTGGGTCGCTTACAGGAAGCGGGGTTAAGGCAACCGTTGAAAATAAAAATGTTTTTATCGGCAACGAAAAACTGATGATAGAAAATGAAATTAACATTACAGAAGCTAACAGCTTTGTGCGCGACCATAGGCAAAAAGGACACACAGTTGTTTTTCTCGCGCAAGAGAAAAGTTTGGCGGGTGTAATTGCCATTGCAGACAAAATTAAAAGAACGACTCCAGAGGCAATCCGCATGCTTAAAAAAGATGGAGTGCATGTCGTTATGCTTACAGGCGACAATAAAGAAACCGCAACTGCAATCGCAAAAACTTTAGGCATCGATGAATTTGAAGCCGACGTAAAACCCGAAGGCAAGGCTAAATATATTGCGCAACTTGTTTCTCAAGGAAGAACCGTTGCCATGGCGGGGGATGGCGTGAACGACGCACCTGCTTTAGCGCGTGCACACGTCGGGATTGCCATGGGAACGGGTACGGATGTTGCGATGGCAAGTTCTGGCCTAACCCTCGTCAAAGGCGACCTTGTAAAAATTACCGATGCGCGTAAGCTAAGCCACCGTGTGCTTAAAAACATTAAACAAAATTTATTTTTTGCATTTGTGTATAACCTCTTGGGTGTACCTGTTGCGGCAGGCGTACTCTATCCAGTTTTTGGGGTGCTTTTGTCGCCTATGCTGGGTGCGGCGGCGATGAGCTTAAGCTCTGTCTCGGTAATTGCAAACGCGCTACGCTTGCGGCGAAACTCTTCCTTTTAAGAAGACCTCCAAATCGTTGACAACGTGAAAAACGCTCAAAGATTATGTCGCATTAATGGCATACGCTTTTGAGCGCATTTTTTTCCACCAAGCAAGTGTAGCCGATCGCGAACGTATTGCCGCGCTCCAAATTTTATACCCACATTTTACACGCGAGCGTGTAGAATTTATTGATAGCGATTTAGAACTCGATAAAGTTTTATCTACCGATCTTCTTGTTTGCTGCGGCCAGTCGCTTAAAGCAAGTTATACGCGTATTGCCGCCAAAGGCCATGTGCAGGTATTGTCGCTTGATGAATTGCTCATTGCCCCAGCGCGTGTATTCGAACTTCAAGTTTCAACAATTTTTGGAGAGACCATTTTAGCATTTTTGGCAGAGCCGCTTAAAAGCCAAACAATGCGGATGTTCTCGCTTTTTGGTTTCAACCCTATTGCGGTTGATTCAATCCCAACATTGCTTAAAGAATTAAAGCACCGTGCGTCTATTGTGGTCTTCGATCAAGATATGCCTACAATCCAAAAATCTCGTGTGCAAGAAAATCGTGCAAAAATTTATTCTCTACTACGCGCAGAACGTAAACAACGCCGCCAGCTTTCAGTAATTATCATAAAAGACTTTGATCAAGGAAGCCTGTTTGCGGATATGTCGACGCTTGCAAAGGATGTTTCAAACGCAATGCTTTCACCCCAAGAGTTTTTGGAATTTATAAGAAGCTATTTGTGCGATTACCACGTTGCGCAAGCGACATGGAAGTTAAAATCGGGAAATTTTACAGGTTTATCGCAAGCATCGTACGCAGGGCGGCCTACGGCGCATTTGGGTTTAAGCGATATTAAATCTGCATTTGAACTTTTTCAAGACCGTGCATACCAAGATTATACGCTTCTGCGCGAACAACTGCTTGTTGAAACCCATGATTTAGCTGTGCGTATGCGTGTAACCGAATGGCTTTTTGACAAGCAGCTTGCAATAGAAGCAGATTTACTCGAAAAAAATTTACTTATTCGCACGCAGGTACCCCGCGCCCTTGAGAAAACGGCTGCGCGTGTGCAAATTAGCGAACCCAAGACGTCCGAAGACGCGTCGACAGGCGATGTCATGTTTAATTAGTGTTCTTATGGGAATAAGTTTTATGAGTTCTATTTTACATTTTGATGCATGGCTTTTAGGGGTTTGTTTTTTTGGTTTAATGCTTTTTGCGTGGTGGCTTGGGACGTATACTCGAGCGATGTTCAAAAACGAGAATGCAGATAAATCATCCCGCATTGAAGACGCAGGAATTGCACTCTTTGCGTTACTTCTTGCGTTTTGTTTTTCGGGTGCAGCAAACCGTTACGAAGACCGCAAAGGATATTTGCGTGAAGAAGCGATTGCTATTGGCGACTTTGCAGCAACTGCGTCGATGCTCGATAAAGAGCATAGTGAAAAGATTCGGCTTGAATTAGTGAAATACGTTAAATCGCGGCTTGCTTTTGGGAAAGTCCATATCGACGATCCGCGTATGCAAGAGGTCACTAGGGATAGCCGTACTTCGCAGGACAAAATTGCTGCCGTGCTGCGAGAAATTATCCATTCGAAAGCGTCGCCAACGCTCCACACTCCGCTTATGAACGGCTTTAATGGAATGACAATGACGCACGACAAAGCCCTTTACGGAAGCATGAACCAAATTGCAGATACGATAATCCTTCTTTTGGTCGCGTTTGGAATGATAAGTTCATTTATGATTGGGCGTTTAGCCGCCGACAGAAAATTATCGTGGCTAAGTCTTGCACGAATTTCGGTTTATATCCTTTTGGTAACGGCTGTATTTACGGTAACGATGGATTTAGAACAACCGCACCGCGGCATGATGCGTAACTCGAAGGCTCCATTAACCGATTTATTATCGAGCTTAGAAAAATAAGAGATTTCTTAAGGACGTAGCTGTGTACGTACTTGCAAAAGTATCGGTACATCCGTCATTTCCAATTTTTTTGCAAGAGAGCTTGCGAGGTGGCGCCTAACCGGCGCTGTTACAGGCTTATTTGCGAAAAGAATAAACCGGTTCAAAGGCGTTCCCTGCGTAATATATTTAAGCCGAATATTTTGGTTTTGCAAAAGATGGCTTCGTGAAAGCTCTTTTAGAATAGTATTAAGTTTTGGTGTACTAATTTTCTCAATAATTTGGTTTTTTAACGCAAACGCTTTCTCGAGCGCCTTTGTCGAATTTTCTCCAGTTTGTGCGCTCACAAAAAACCAAGGGAAATTCCAAAATGCTTTCTGCGCTTTCGCCATTTCAGTTGCAATTTTTGCTTTAGTTTCTTTGTCGTCACGAAAAGCATCAAGTTTATTGACGAGCGCAATAAGCGGTTTTCCTGCTGCGGCTATAAGAGCGAAAAGAGTTTTATTTTGTTTATCTAAATTTTCTAAATAATCCATAACCAGAAAACAAACATCGGCAGCCTCCAACGCCTCCTTTGCTCTCTTTACGCTAATAGATTCTACATCTTCAACAACATTTCTTTGCCGGCGTAACCCTGCCGTATCTACAACTTCGACGCGCTTTCCTTGGAATAAAAAAGTTTCGTTAATGCTATCGCGCGTTGTTCCTGCAATAGGCGAGGTGAGTGCGCGTTCTTTTCCGGTGAGGGTGTTGAAAAGAGTGCTTTTTCCTGCGTTGGGTTTTCCCAAAATAGCAAGGCGTAAATCTGCTTTTACAATAATATTATCCGCGTTAACTGTTGGTACTGGATCCAGATTTTTTCCTGAACGAAAATGATTTTGTATTTTTTCTTTAAGCGCATCGATATTACGGCGGTTAAGAGCAGAAACGAAAAAGGTTTCAGCAAAACCTAATTCATAAAAATCAGTCGCGTCCGCTTCCAGTTGTGGGTCATCGATAAAGTTGACCACCAACCAAACGGGTTTTTTATGCCGCCTTAATTTTTGCGCTAAATCTGCCTCGAAAGGAGTAAGCCCTTCGCGCGAAACAATAAACAAAAGTAAGTGGAATTTATCAAGTTGCTTCTGTGCAGCTTGGATTGCCGTTTGCGTAAGTGTGTCTTCTCGTAGCTCGCGTATATTTTCAAACCCGGGAAAATCGGTAAGCGTCCATTTACCTTCGCCCCATGAAACTTTTTCTTCGATAAGATCGCGTGTGACGCCAGGCCTGTTATAGACAATTGCCTTGCGTGCGCCAATGAGGCTATTGAAGAGGGAACTTTTGCCCACATTCTGGCGTCCGATAATCGCGATTGCGGGCATAAAAAATTTGAGAGATGCTATATTTTGTTTTTTTCAATCAGCGCGTATGCGGAATGGTTGTGTATAGATTCAAAATTTTCCGCTTCAACGATATAATGCGCTACTCGGGTATCTTCGTTTAATTTATGCGCCACATCGCGAACAATATCTTCGACAAATTTGGGATTATTGTATGCATGCTCGGTAACAAATTTCTCATCGGGACGCTTTAAAAGGCCGTAAAGCTCCGACGAAGCGCTTTTTTCTGCGATATGGATTAAATCTTCAATCCATAACGTATTTTCGTCTTTGGCAATTTTAGAAAGCCGTGCCGTAATTGTTATGTGGCTACGCTGGTTGTGCGCCCCGTATGCAGAAATTTCTTTTGAGCAGGGGCAAAGGCTTGTTACGGGAACAACCACTTTAATCTGTAAATCTGTTTCACCGTTTTCGCTTTTTCCGACAAAGGTAACGTCGTAATCCATATACGATTCAACGCCCGACACAGGAGCCTTTTTGGTTACGAAATAAGTAAAGCGCATTTGTATTTCTCCCGCTTTTGATTCCAAACGGGAGAGCATTTCGGGTAAAAGTTCTTTAAAAGTTGGAACATCGAGGTTTTTGTGCCGCGCTTCGAGAATTTCAACAAAACGCGACATGTGCGTACCTTTGAATTGTTGCGGAAGAAAAACAGCCATTGTGAGTTCGGCAACAGTGCTTTGCACTTCACCGGTTTTGTCACTAATTTTGATGGGATGCCGAATGCCTTTAATACCGACTTTGTCAATAGCAATGTGCCTATTATCGCGGCTGGATTGTACGTCGACAAGCGTTGTTGCGCCGTTTTGTACCGTATTGCCATTTTGGAGGACACTCATATAGTTAAGGTACTAAAGAATACAAAAGTAAGCCATAATTTGGGCGTAACCACTTAAGTGGGTACGCCGGAACTCGCCTGAGCAATTTTTTTGCGAACTTTTGCACGTTATTTTACACAAATTCCTGAATAGCTATGGAAATCCTACGCTAACACAGAATATATATTTTTTGGAATCAAATGTAGCCGCGAGGTAATTTCATTGGGCAATTGTGGCATTTTGTTTTCAACCCACTGCCATGCACCCAAAACATTGATTATAGGCGCTTTTTCGCCATTTAACGCAAGTTTAAAAGCTTTTGTGATGTCGTCTGGCCCAGTGGGGCGGAATGGAATTCCCTGCGCGTGCTCCTTATAAGTTTCTTCTTCTGAACGGTAGTTTTTATCAAAAAAGAACTCGCTAAATTTTTTTCCCGACGCCTTCCATTCATCTTTCCATGCGCTCTGAAAATTTTTTTCACGGGTGAAACGGCGTTGCGCCAAGAGGGCAATCCCCCGTACCGAATTAGAATAAAACATTCCGATGCGAATAATTTGAAGACGCTCAGGGTGCCGTACCGCTAATTCCTCCATCACAACTTTAGTAAATGTCATTGCGCCGTAAATACGCGCCATTGCTGGTAGCGCCATAAATCCCGAAAGCGCGATTGTCCGTTTTGGTTTTAGCGCGTTTGTTAATTGAAGGTATGGAATAACGGAGTACGATAGCGAAGGAGGAATCATTTCTGCTGTCGCCTCTGTTACATCCATACCAACTTCGCCGCGCGCGGGTATGTAAATTACATAGTCGATATTTTTTACGCGTGGGTCTGCGAGTATTTTAGAAACCGCATCGGCTTTTTCAAGATCAATACCGTAGATAGTTTCATCTGCGCCTTCTATATTTTCGGTCCTGCTTGTTGTCGCAATAATTGTCGCGTTAAGTTCGTGTGCAGCTTTAACTGCGGCTTTTCCCGATACTGCGCCCGCCCCTACGATAAGTATTTTCATTACTACCCTCTTACGTTTTTATTTTTTAAGTTCGTTTAAGAATGCCGTACGTAAAGGCAAAATTGCATCAACAAGATTATAGTGCGTATTCGACACCAGCATGCACCATACAAACCGATTTTCTTTGCGCATCCATAAGGAGCGCCCGCTTTGCGCGTATATCCCTTCTCCAAGGCTGATTGCCTCTTCGGGACGCTCGGCAATTTTTTGTTTCGATGCTTCTTTTGCCGCTGTCGCATTTTCAAACTCGCGTGATTCGCAAAGAAATGTAGACTTTCCCACATTAAATTGGTAATCACGCCGGATAATTTTCTGTTTTGAACCCTCTGCTGTTTCTTGCGAGTCTTTGCGTTGCACTCCTTGAGCGCCCTTGGGCAAAACTTCGTACTTGCGTTTACAATGGAGGGTAACAGCTCCACAAAGCATAACTAGACAGGTGCACCAACGCATCCAACACCGTAAAATTGCGTTTGTTTTAAAACTCGAGCAGCCCCCCATGAAAACTATAGCGTTTGTATTATTTTGCTACATCGCGGTAGTCTGGGATATACGCGACAACGGCGCCATCTCCCATTATTTTAGAATACCCTGCGGCAAGCGGCAATTGGTAGCGCTTCAAATAAAAGTCGAAATCATTTTTTTGTGACATATCGACCATTTGCAAACGTGCATCCACCATCGTAAGTTTGCCAAATTTAACGTCTCCTTTATAGAGATAAAGATAGTTTTTTACGTTACGTACGGGAAGCGGTGGAAAGTTGACTTTTGTTTTGCTGGAAAAAAAGAGCTGTAAACCGTCGTCGTGTAGACGCATATCGCTTATATAGCCGCTAATTTGTGGCGGAGGAAAAATTTTAAAAGGCTCTACGATAATTTTGTTACCCCTCATAGTAATTCCACGGCCAGTCGGCACAGGGAGCAATTTTTCCATATCAAGGCCAACTGTATCGAGAATCCCTTTGGTATACGGATTCCCCATAGACTTAATCCGTTCTGCCTCAATGACCATCAGCGTTTTTTCACGGTCAAGATACATTTTTCCCGTCATTTCAAACCCAAGCCATACGACGAGCTTCATATCGCCGTTCAAACGTAATTTTTTTACTTTTTTTCCGTTTTCTTCTTCGTCAAAAAATTGCATCTTCATATTTTTAAGAGGCGAACCATCGTAGTTAAAAACCATGTTATTGAAGATGTATTCCATAATCCCTGTTTTAACAAACGCTTCACCCGAGAGGATATCGATACGGAACGAATTAACATCGTCGAAATTCACGAAGGGGATATTTCCTTTTGGGATAGACTCACCAATTAGCTCCTTTACTTGCATACTAATTTCGTCTGTGAGGCGAAAGTGTAAGTTTGCGAGCTTCATATATGTGCCTTTGCGCGAATGCGTTGCAAAACCTTTTGCGGCATCGCCCAACTCCATCGGCTTGTGTTCGAGCTTGTAATGCGATAAAATAATTTTTATAGCAAAAACTCCCAGCACGGTAGCAACTGCCATAATAATCGTTAAATGGATGAGCTTGTTTATAAGAAGTTTTCGTCGCTCTTTTTTTGAGGCAACTGGTAAAGATTCAGAGTCCATTACACTGATTTTTTTTCTTTGACCGGTGTGTCAATTTCATAATGGCGTGTACGATGCATACTTGGCTTTGTGTTGCCCACGAAAAAGAAATTCCCAATTTTGAAAATTTCAATTTTTTAGGTGTTTCTCGGCATATTTTGGGGGTTGGGCATGTAAATGCCCTCGCTACACTTTCGCACCTTGTGGCTATAGAAGCCCCAACCCGCGTCCTTTTAGCGGGTACGTGCGGCTCTCTTAAAGAAGAAAATCATCTGCGCCTTTTCCATGCCACCCATTTTGCATACCCTTCAATTGCAAAGGAAGAGCTTCCAGAATTTTTACCGCGCAGCATAAAACCACAACCTGCGTTCGATTTTCTAAACTTACCCCAAGCAACGGTTGTGCAAAACTTTGGAGTGAGTCTTGACGCGGATAAATTTTTGTCTAACACACATTACGTTCCCGACAACTTCCCTCGGCCAATTGTCGAAAATATGGAAGCGACGGCGCTTGCCGATTTTTGCGCAGCGAAAAAAATTCCTTTTAGCGCTCTTTTATGCGTGACTAACGCAATTAGTCCCAAGGGAAGAAAAGAATGGTCTAAAAATTTTCACGAAGCAGGATGTATTTTACGAGATTGCCTTAAGTCGATTTTGATTTAATGAAACGAAAATTATAGGTGCCATCGCTTTGTGCATCGATCTGCATATAAGGAGATAAATCCAAAAATATTTTTTTAACGGGTGAGTAAAAGACACAACGGCCAACTAAATAGGAAGTCTTTTCCAGTATCTCCGTATACGTTGCAGAATTTGCCTGCGTAGGCAATAAAATATCGCGGTGCGAATGCCTCTCCTGTGTTCCCAAAAAACTTAACTGCCGATGCCCTGGTTCAACGATAAAGTAAAAACCATAGTGGCGGATAAAATCAATATCCATGAGAAGCGATTCAAGGTGGTACTGTACAGTAATCACATAAGTTTCGTGATCGGTAGTGCTAAGAGATCCGTTTTTATATTTTTTTTGGTATGTAGCGATTTTCGTTAAGTTTTCTTGGTGGACATAAAGCGTTTCGAGCAAATTGACAGCTATTGGAGTCGCTTTAATCGCTCGAATAGAACCTAAAGCATTAAAAAGAGCACCAAGGCATTTTTCTGTATCGGGAAACGGAAAGTGAATTGCTTTTGGAAAATTAAAAATAGTGTAATTTGCAAGCACAAGAGAGGTAAGAAAAAAGACAGTCTGATTAAAAAGCTCAAAAAGCGCTTCGAGGATTGTGTCAATACTAGGCTCGCGCTTTTTTTCGCTTTTTGAAAAAAGTAATTGGAACTCGTCAAAAGCGCGAGCTATTGGGTATGGATACTGCGCTCGAACAATTTCAACATCAAGAATATTGTGCGTCACGTCGGGAAGTCGAGCTTCGCTTCGAAAAACCGCTTGCTGTGGATTTCCCATAAGCAAATACGATGCCCATGTTAAGTCGTTAAGCGAAAAATGTTCACGGGCGTACAAACGGCTTTGCTGCAACGCTTCGCCGAGTGTTTGTCCCTTGAAGATTTTATCGTAAAAATGCGTAGTAAACTCCAACGTGGGTCTGCGGTCTGGAAGTTCCCAATTTGTTCCAATATAACTCGTGCGCCCAGCGCGTATAAAAGCAGAGGCAAATTGTGCATACCACGCCGAATCGCCTGCGTGCTGATCGGAACGTGCGCTTAAGCATGAATTACAAAAAATAAGCTTAGGTTGCGCTCCACTTTTTTTGAATTCACGCGCATAAAAAATTTTATCGTCGGCAAGAAGCCAACCGTTTTCGCCCGCGTTTTCACTATAATGCAAATGTCCTGCATAGTGTATAATGTCTTTGTCTAAAATTGAATTTAAGAGGTTAAGCTTAGTGACGCTTTTGCCTCCGATAAGGGTCATGTTGATTCTTTTCGGGCTTACATTCGCGCTTAAATGCTCGAAAAGCAACTCTCCTTCGCGGCGTGCCCATTCGAGATTTTCGCTGGGGTCTGCAATAATGAGCATGTTAATCATTTCTCGCGGGTTTAAATCGCTGAGCGTTGTATCTTGCCCTTTAATGGCTTTGCCTAAATAAAATTTTTCCCATAAGAATGCAGTCCCGTCATGTAGGATTTCAAGCGGCAACGAAGCCAGTGCAGAATCAAGATGAAAATATAGATAATCCGACTCCGCGTTGCGTATATAGTCTTGCAAAGGAGAGGGAAAAAATTGCCTAAAAAGAATTTCGCCAATTTCGCGTAATTTATCTACAAGGTTAAGGTGTTGAAAAATGAGCGCTTGGCTTTCTTCGCTCCCGCGTGGTAATGAAGAAAGCGAGCGCGAAATATTTGCGATGCGCCCCAATTCTTCTAAGTATTCTTCAATAAGGTCGTCGTCTATAATAGACTGTAAGCGCTCGTTCGCTTTTAACCTTGGATTTACAACCTCGCCTTCTTGGATGATATTGAAGATGTTGGTATTGCCAACGCGATCTACAATAATCGAGAGCAGCATAGCTTTGTAGTTACACCATTGTGCGCAAAAGCGTACAATGGTGTATTAAGAAAAGCGGCACTATTTGGCCGCTTTGTACATTTCGTCGATAAGTTTATGGTACTTTTCGTTAACGACGTGCCGTTTTACCTTTAACGTGTTGTTAAGCTCGTCGCCTTGCTCAAAAGGTTTTGGCAGTAACGCAAATACTCCGACTTTTTCAAAATTCTTGAATCCGTTTTCTGCGTTGATATACTTGTTGATTTCTGTGCGGTAAAGCGCATTGACTTTTGCGTCTTTAATCCACGAAGCCGGATTGCCGCCGACGCCATTTGCTTTGCACCACTCACCCAAGTTTTCAAGGTTTGGAACGATAAGCCCTCCAAGTACTTTTTGGTCTTCGCCGAATGCACGTGACACAAGCATTACGTGGTCGATAAATGGACTTTCTTTCATTTTTTCTTCGATGGGTGTTGGTTCGACGTTTTCACCACCGACAAGAACAAGGGTGTCTTTACTACGTCCAACAATTGAAATCTCGCCGGAGTGGTTCATAATAACAAGGTCGCCTGTATTAAACCAGCCGTCTGGAGTAAGCACCTCTGCCGTTTTTTTAGGGTTTTTGTAGTACCCTTGCATCACCTGCGGCCCGCGTACGTGCAACGTGCCTTTTGCGCCTGGAATTTTTGTGACATCGTTTCCTTCAAGATCGATAAGTTTATACTCGGTGTGGGCAACTAACGGCCCAACGGTGCCGGGGATAAGGCGGTTAGGTAGACGTATCGAAAGTACCGGCGAGGTTTCTGTAAGTCCATAGCCTTCCAAGATACGAACGCCAATAGCGCGAAAAAAATCGTCGATATACGAAGGTAGCGCTCCACCGCCTGAAATTGATGCTTTTAAGTTTCCTCCAGTTGCCGCTAGAACCTTTTTGAAAACTAAAACATCACCCAGCTTCTTTGGGATAAACCACAGAAGAGCGCCCAAGAGACCAACAATGCGGGCGCCTATTGCCGAGAACAACGACCGTTTACGTGGCCTTTTTTCTTTACCGGTGAGCATTGAAGTGTAGTGGTTAAATTTAAGAGCGGCTGTTTTAAATTTATTGAAAATGGGTTCTTTACCTTGTTTTTTAACGTTACCGATAATTTTGTTGTATACGCCTTCCCAAATACGGGGAACAGCGGGAACGTACGTTGGTTTTACCGCACGTAAATCTTCGCCAATATGTTTTATATCGGTATAGGTGAGCGATGCGCCTACAGAGATAAACATCATTTCTGCGATACGCCCAAAAACGTGCCAAGGTGGTAGAAGTGTAAGTCCGCTGTCTTCGTTACCTACCCCAAGAACGGTTGGCATAAGGCGCATTTGCGAGGCAAAGTTACCATGCGTGAGCATAACGCCTTTGGGTTCCCCTGTTGTGCCCGAAGTGTACACAAGGCACGATAAATCGGAAGGAGAAACTTTGCTTGCACGCGACTCAAATTCAGCCAAAGCTTTGCCGCCTTTTTTTATAAGCGCCTCGCCTTCTTCTTTAAGGTCGTTTAACGTCATTATGTTTGCGCCTTTCGCGGTGTGGTCGCTATTGAGCACAATATATTTTTTTACCTTGTGTTTGTACTTTTTTAACCCTGCTTCAATTTTTTTTACTTGCTCGCCATTATAGACAAGAACTATATCAGCTCCTGAGTGGTCTATAATATACGCAAGCTCTGGTCCTGTAGAATCTGTACCACGTGGAACGTCAGCTGCACCATTAAGCTGTATAGCCAGGTTTGCGGATGTCCAGTGGTGCCCCACGTCGGCAATAAGCCCAACATGGTCTTTGGGCTTAACACCAATAGCGGCAAGCCCTGCCGCAATTACGCGAACTTCTTTTTCGAGTTCGGCGTAAGTCATTGTTTTAAAGTCTTCTCCCCCTTCGCGATATCGTAATGCTAAATGGTTTGCATTATTTTTGAACGATTGTTCTATAGCTTCGACATAAGTATTTACATTTAATTTTGCAACTTGCATAAGTTCCCCTTTTAAAGAAATAGTAGTGGGTACACAGCCGAGAAAATGCCGTTTGGGTCAAGCACAATCAATAATAATCATTGTAAACGCGTGACAGAGTGCCTTGTGCTTAGCGTATGTACTTTTACCAAGCGTGCTAATGTATGAAAGCCAGTTATCTTCGCGTATCTTTTTTTCTTCCCTTTGCGTTTTTTCTATTATACTGCTCGCAAACGCCACACTACAAATATGAAGCTAAAGCGGGCGTCTTAGATTTACGCGGAGACACAGCAAAAAGCATTCCTGAGCTTAGCTTTGCTAATAAAGAAATTCTTAAGTTAAATGGAGAATGGGAATTCTATTGGAATGCGCTTTTAGATCCCATTGATTTTGAAAGCAATAACCTACCACCAAGCAAGCAAATTGTTAAAGTGCCATCGCGTTGGACGAAGTACCGTCTTGGCGACACCTCTTCACCCGAGCTTGGGTTTGGTACGTATAGGCTTAAAATTCTTTTTCCCCAAAACAGTTTTCTTAAGCAGCAAATACTGGCGCTGCGGGTTAAGTACCAATTAACTTCAGTCCGTATTTTTTACAATGGCGTCTCTGTTGCGGCAGAGGGCGTTGTTTCCACAGAGGCCAATACCTTTCGCGCCGAGTACCGACCTATTACCGTAAATTTACCCGCAGAGGGTAAAAACAAAAACGAAGCAGAGGTGATTGTCCAAATTGCGAATTTTGCGCACCAAGCAGGTGGATTTATTACTCCGCTTGAAATTGGGCTTATGCCGGCGATGGTTATCGATACGCGGAGCAAGCAACTAACCGACGCATTCCTTTTAGGTGGCACCCTTGTTATGGCTTGTTATTTTTTTGCGCTTTTTTTGTCGCGTCCTTCAGACAAGGCTTCGCTTTGGTTTGCGGTTAGCTGCTTTGCTATTCTTATGCGTGCCGCCGTTACGGGAGAGAGGTTAGTCTATTTTGTTTTCCCTAATTTGTCGTGGATAAATTTGCTGCGGGTTACGTACCTTACCGCTGTAGCTGCAATGGTAGCGGTGCTCTATTATTTAGAAGCACTTTTACCTATGGATACACACCGAAAAATCCGTATCGCTTTAGTTTCTATCCTCTTGCTGATTGCTTTGCCAATGCCTTTTGTTTCAGCTTTAACTATAACAGCCCTTGTCCCTTCCATTGAAATAATGATACCGATTGCAATTTTATATGCATGCACTGTTGCTTTTACGGCGCTTATCCGTCGGCGAGAAAACACGCTCGCGGTATTCGGAGGTTTCTTTTTTGCTGGAATAGCCGTTATTAACGATATTGTATATAACAATTATTTAATAGGGCCTGGGTATGTACTTCCTTATGGATTTCTTCTTTTAATTTTAATGCACGCGACTGCGCTTTCGATACGTTTAGCAAAAAGTTTTAAGAAAACAGAATTGCAAAAAAGCGATTTAGAAATAGAAGTAGAGCTACGCACAAAAAAATTACGCGAAGCGGTCGCACTTGCAGAAGATGCGACACGAGAGAAATCCGCATTTTTTGCAATGATGACGCATGAATTACGCACGCCGCTAAATGGAATTATAGGTATTGCAAACGTAATGCAAAAATCAACGCTCTCTATAGAGCAGGAAAAAAATCTAAAAATAATCCACTCGAGCGGTGCACACTTAATGTCGGTTATCAACGACATTCTCGACTTTTCGGTGATAGACGCAGGGAAACTTGTTCTCCATAGTGCGCCGTTTTCTCCACAGGAATTTTTAGACGATATAACGCAAGTGGCGCATGCCTTGGTAAAAGATAAAAGACTCGAATTGGTTGTTCATCCTTTGCCCGCTAATTTTCCACAGAAAGTAAATGCAGACGAAGCGCGGTTAAAGCAAGCTTTGCTCAATTTACTCGGTAACGCAATTAAATTTACCCAGCGCGGTAAAGTGGTGCTTACGTGTAAACTTGTTGAAATTAAACACAACGCTGCGCTAGTGGAATTTTCTGTCGAAGATACGGGGATTGGGATTAATGAAAACGATTTGGGAAAACTTTTTAAACCCTACATGCAAGCAGACCAAAGAACTGCACGCCGTTTTGGGGGTACAGGGTTGGGGCTTGCGATTACCTCAAGTATTGTCGAAGCGTTTGGTGGTAAAATTTCCGTCGAGAGTAATATCGGTGTTGGCAGCCGTTTTGCTTTCCAAATTCCTCTTCCGGTTGAGCAAAAAAAGTGGTATACTATTTCTCCAAAAACACCTGCTGCCCAGAGCACAGATAAAATCGCTGGAGAGTATCCTATGCGTATTCTTGTCGTCGAAGACGAGCTGGTGAACCAAATCGTGATTACAGAGTCGCTACGGCTTTTGGGGTACGATGCGCGGGTTGTGTCGAGTGGTTTTGAAGCGGTTGCGAGCGCTACGCAGGAAAAATTTGATCTTGTATTGATGGACATCCAAATGCCGCAGCTTTCGGGGATTGAAACTGCATCGCGCATACTTGCTCTACCCGGATGCGAAAACTACAGGATTATCGCTGTTACCGCCGACGCCTCAAACGAAAACAGGCAAAACTGTTCATCCAGCGGCATGGTCGATTTTCTCATGAAGCCTTACACGCTTGCCGCGTTACGCGAAATGCTTTTGCGTTGGGCGCCCAAAAACGTGAAGGATTGATTTACGGCATGTCTTTAGAAAGCACATAGCCCAATACCCATTTATAAGTTTGCCCTCGTAGCTCAGTGGATAGAGCGTTGGTCTCCGAAGCCATGTGCACAGGTTCGATTCCTGTCGAGGGCGCAGGAGGTGCCTCGCAGTGCGGCCGGCACGGATGCCGTCTTCGCCGCACGCAGGGCGCAGGAGGTGCCTCGCAGTGCGGCCGGCACGGATGCCGTCTTCGCCGCACGCAGGGCGCAGGAGGTGCCTCGCAGTGCGGCCGGCACGGATGCCGTCTTTGCCGCACGCAGGGCGCAGGAGGTGCCTCGTAGTGCGGCCGGCACGGATGCCGTCTTTGCCGCACGCAGGGCGCAGGTTTACTTAAACCACATCCTGTCTGTGTACCACTTGCCGTTGATTTCAACGAGAGTTGTTAGCGGGTTTCCTTTACGCATTTTTACTATAATGATGCGTTTTCCGCCGCGTGTGGTTTCTTCTGCGCTACCGACAAGGTCGTGTAATTTGTAAAGGGGGAGTATACGCTGCACACGGCGTATACGAAAACCGACGATGTGTTTTTGTAGGCGCTTGGTAAAATGTTTTTTTAATTCAGCGGTATCTCCTTTTTCAATGAGCTCGCATTGCGTTTGGATTTCACGGCGTGCGATTGAAAGCGCAGTATCTTCTGTAAAAAGGGGTATTGTAAAAAATAGAATGAAACCGGTTAACAGGAAGATCCGCATGCGCCAAAATTTGTTGTCGTACCTTTAGTGACCGCCACTGCTGGCCCACACGACACCGCTTTTTCGGGAAAACCATCTTGGCCAGGTACAGGAGTGCTGCATGTTCCAGCGGTAGAAGCGGTTCCGCATTTTGTTTGGTCACAGGTGCGGTACACATCGTAGCTTCCAGGCATAAGGTTTTTGATAACGCCTGTTGTAGCGGAAGTTGCTGCCAAAGGTAGCGCTGTTAGTGGATTAAAAGCAGAACCTGCAGGCACTGCGGCAAAATACTCGTTGGCATTTCCGCCTGTAATGGCAATAGAACCTACGCTTGCTGGTTCGTATGTGCGTGCAGTTAAGAGTACAGACCCACCCATCCGCACAGAGTTGTAGGTGTCTTGGTATTTATGGTCAATATTCCAGTCCGAGGGTCCCACGTATACGATACCAGTTCCATCACCGCCTTGGATTACATGAGCCATCATCAAGTTTTTTAAGAAAACGCGCACTTCGAGTACATAAGGCTCGTTATTGCCAGGTACTTGAATTGATAAATCTTTGCGTTGCAATGGAAACATCAAAGGTTCGCTCGCCGCGCCGCCGTAAGGATTGAGCAGTAAGTTCTCCATATCGAATCCGTAGATACCGTTGTTATCAAAAGCGGTTGTCATCGACTGCTCGCTCGCGTCTTGGCTTGCTACGCTACCGCTTGCGTTTATAAATTGTCCTGCTGCGTTAAAGCGTGCAGCGGGGTATGTGTTGAAGCGGCGGAAATAAATCCCTAAATGGTTGTAGGTACCGGGCGTAACGTCGCTTGCTTTGTACGAGTAGCCACCGTTAAAAAAATCGTATAGTTTTTGGATGCCGTTATTGCTGGAGCAGTTGGGTAGGTGGCGTGAAGAATCAACTGTTGCATAGTCCGAGCAAAGGAGCTCACGCGAAATAGCAAACTGGTTCCAGTAATCGCTGATACTTTGGCTACCCGATTTTCCCTGCCCCTGCGCAATGCGGATTTCCGCAATGTCGATGTAATATTTTACGCGGCTTACCGTAAGGCCGTTTGCGTAGTTATAAATGTCCGAAGCGGCGTTCCAGTTCGTGTTGCCGGTAATTCCTGCGTTTATGACGTCGTCTTTAGAAAGCGATAAATCCCCGTAAGGGTCGTTACTTTCGTATGTACCTAAAAACTTGAGTGTAATTGAATCGTTGAGTAAATCGGAAAGAGGAAGTTCGCCGGTGCAATTTACGAATAACGCCGCGCAAAAGAGGGGAAGAGTAAATCTGCCTTTTTTCATAACTTACCTACTCAAGTTAAAATTTACCATTAAACCAAAATTAAAGAAGTGGCCGTTATGCACTTCGTAGTTGGGATTATTCGCGGGAGGGCTTAAGTATTTTTCGTATAAAAAGTAGTAGTCTGCGCGTACGCCAATATTTACAAGTTTACCAGCAGGAAACGAAGTTTCAAACCCAAGGTAGCCTGCAGGAAGCCAATTTTTCGATTTTTCAACGGAGTTGTACAGGTAGTTACTTCCTGCGCCTGCTTTAACAAAAAAAGACAGGGGAAGGTTTATAGGTAGCGTATAGACAAGTGCTCCATAAACAGGAAGGGAGTGTAGTCGCGCTGTCGTGCGCGAGGTGTAGTAACTGTACGAGACGCCTATTTCGGTGCGTAGTGCGTTTGAAGGCAGATTGCCACGGAAAAAAAGCCCTCCGCCTAAACTCGTAACTAAAACGTCGGCGACTTTAGTTCCCGGTACTGGCGTCACAGGACCAAACCAAACCCCTATTTGTGGCCTAAAGCGCCACGCTTCGGTTTCTACCTGTGCATAGAGCGGTATATTTATTGTAACAATATGTACAAGGAGGAATAAAAAAATACGATTAAACGCGCAACGGAGCATGGAGTTACCCGACTGAAAGGGTTGTTGCGACGTTGCGTCAAGCTGTTCGGCACTCCATCCACATTTTGTACCGAAAGCGGAGTTTTTAAATGCCCTGCTATTTAAGTTGATTTTCGCCCAGACTGCAAATTCTCGTTGTGTGCCTATGGATCAAGCGGTGTTTGCCGAGAAAATTCGCGACTTATTAATGCAAGCGGCAAAAGATGCGTACGAAGAAGCGGGCGTCATGGGATTGTGCGCAGAAGGCAGGTGGGAAAATGCGCTGGGTGCAATGCAAGCTTTTTCTTTGAACGAAAAAATTTATCAAGTACAAGAGGGTTTAGGTAAAAATCAGCGGGCGGCAAAAGTAACGTTGCGAAAAAAGCGCGCCACAAAAGCAACGAGGACAAGCAAAAAGAATCCGTAAAGAAGCGAAGCTGCTTCGCGTGGCACAGGAAGATACAAAATAAAACTGACGAGAATATTTTTTATTGTTTGTGTATCATTTATTTTTATTACCGCCAACGATTTTGCGACAAGAACGCTCAACGTATAAAGGACAAGCGGATTTTTACCCATATATAAAATGGGTTGCTGCCAAAGCCTTCTTTTTTGCCAATCAATTTTTTCTAAAAAGAATATTGAAAAAAAGCCTGCTGCACCGGTAATGAGAGTAAAAGGTAGTGTCCATAAATTTTTATTCATGGGTTCAACAGTAAGTAGGAGCGCACCCAACACAAGGCACAGTACTCCAAAACGAAGCCGTGCACTGCTACGGAAACAGAGCGCACCTAAAAGAAAAGACGCTAAGGCGGTAATCGTCGTAAAAAGCCCTTCGGGGTCAAACCGGATACCTTGTACTTGGTAGAGCATTTTTTCGGGGAGTATAAAAAGATCAACAAACCGCGCAAAATTATTTTTGAGCCCAAAGCTCTGTCCGAAAAAGTCTTGCTGGTAGAGCATAAGAGGTACGCGCATAAAAAATTCATATACAATAAAAATTACCAAGATTGAATATAGGAGTGCGCGTGCGGAACGAAATTTATACAAAACCCAACCACCTAAAAAAACACAAAGAGCAATGCGCTGCAAGACGCCCATGATACGCAAATTTTCGAGATGAAATTTGGTTTCCGAAAAAAAGCCAAAAGGCCATGCATTGAGTAAAAGGCCGACAACAAAAAGAATGGCTGAGCGCCGCATTAGTGAAGTTGCGTACGGCGCGATGGGGATGCCTGTAGTTCGTGAAATTTTGAGGGCAGCGGCAAAGCCTGCCACAAAGAGAAAAAGCGGAAAAACAATATCTGCCCCCAAAAAGCCGTTCCACGGTGCGTGGCGAAAAAATGGATACGTAAACGCCCAATCGCCTTGGTTGTTAACAAGGATCATTAAAAAAATTGTGCTCCCGCGCAAAAAATCAAGCGCGTGGTTACGGTTGTGTAGTTTTTCCACCTGTATGGTACAGCCATACTGTGCATTAAAGGCGCAACCATAAATCAAAGTCTCCTTGACGATAAGAACAATGTTCTAACTCACGACTCTATGGCGTTGCCTAAGAATCTGCGTGGTAATTTGCATAAGTTTAACTTCTTATATTTTTTATTAGCAAATTTTTTGCTTGTGGCAAACATACCTTTAAACGCGGACACTCAAGATGGCGAAGAGAGCACGTATCCTGTGCGTATTATTCTTGAACCACGCGAAGATGCAAAGTTTTACCAAATTGAATGGTTAGAAGATAAAAATATTACTCCAAAGCAAAAGGCGAACCCTAAAAAAAGTCTACGTGAAAAGATTACAAGCGTTGAAATTGATAAAAGGTTACCGACGCGCTTTCGTTATTTTCGCCTACGTTCTGCGTACCGTGAAGGCCTTTTTGGTCCATGGGGAGATATAGTAGAGATCTCACGTTCAACAAAACAGGCACATAACGTAGAGGCGCCAAACGAAAATTCTGCAAATGCAAACGCCACAGAAGAAAATCAACAAGACGAAACAAAAAACAAGCCACCTTTAGACGATACTTCTGTAGATACACGCGAAGAAAACAAAACTACAGATGCGCGTACACAAATCTCCAAGCAACCTACAGAAAGTAGTAAAGCTACAAATAACACAGATAATAACAACCCTGTAGATGGTAGTAAAGACGGAGTAAATCAGGCACAAAGTACAAACCAAAGCTCTACAACAACAGAGCGTAATGCGACTATGGGATATCCACGCACGTATGTAAAATTTTATGCGCCTTTTATTTCGGGAAAAGGCGGTTTTATTGTAGGCGCGAAAACAAAAATTTCGTTGCGCCCGCAGGGTGTGTGGGCAGGGGCAAGTACAATCGAATATAGAATCTATAAAGAAGGTGCAGGTGCGCCACCATGGCAAAAATACGAAAGCGAAATTGAAGTAGCTTCTTTTGCAAAAGACGAATTTGGTTATTATAAAATTGAGTTTAAAGCTACCAACAGCGCTGGAATTACAGAACCTCTCCAAACGCGCCGTATGCTTATCGACACGACAGGCCCTAAAATCACAGAACTTGCAAACGACGCGGCGGGTAATTTACAATTTTCATTTAAAGACGAAAATTATCCCATTGTTGTTCGTGTTTACCGCGATGGAAAATTAATTGCAGACGAATACTTTCGCTTTTGGGATATTCGTGACATTGTTAAAGTTCCTGCACAGCCCGGTCTTGAAATAAAGGCAATCGACCTTTTAGGGAATGAAACGAGTCTCAAAAAATAACGATTCAAGTTTATTTAAATAGAAAATAATACATTAACGAAAAACAAGTTTTTCAAATTCTTCAATGGGAATAGGTCTCGAAAAATAGTATCCTTGGTATGCGTGGCATCCCATTTCGCGTAAAGCCGTTAATTGTTCGTGCACTTCAACCCCTTCGGCCACTACGTGTAAGTTAAGGTTTTGCGCCATTCCAATAATGGTGCGGATTAAAACCGCGTCGTTATAATCTTTAGTAAGATCTCGTATAAACGATTGGTCGATTTTTATTTGGCTAAAGGGAAGTTTTTTCAAATACGAAAGCGACGAATAACCTGTTCCAAAGTCATCAAGGCTAAACGTAACCCCTATTTCTTTTAGATCCTCCATTCTCGTGATAGTTTCGTCAATGTTTTCAAGCATAAGGCTCTCTGTGAGTTCAAGCTTCAAATTTTGGGGACGAATGCGAGAGTTTCGTACGATGTCGCTTACCATACCGACGAATCCTGGGTCGCGAAATTGGCGCGGAGATACATTGATGGCAAGGGTTAGATTTTGTGTTTCTGGTTTTTCTGCCCATTCTTGCAACCTGATGCACGCCATGTGGAGAATCCATTTACCGATTTCGATAATTTCTCCTGTTTCTTCGGCAAGGGGAATAAATTCGTTTGGATAAATTGCCTTACGCGTTGGATGGTTCCAACGTAAAAGGATTTCTGCGCCAATAATAGTGTTACGCAAATCGTATTGCGGTTGAAAGAGCAGCTTAAATTCATTTTTATGGAGTGCTTGTTTTAGATTAGCTTCAAGTGTAATACGCTCTTCGACTTTGCGTTGCATTTGCATGTCGAAATTTCTCAAACGGTTTTTACCGTCTGATTTTGCTTTGTACATAGCGATATCTGCCCGTTTAACAAGTTCTTCGGCAGTATGGATACGTCCATACATGAGGGTAATCCCGATGCTCGCGGTATTTTGGAAAGTGTGTGTTTTTTTGTCAGGATTGGTTACGGGTTGGCTTAACGCCTCAAGAATTTTTTCTCCAAGACGTTCGGCTTCTCGACCCGCTTGAGAAAGGGAGGGGCTTAAATTTTCAACGATGACAACGAACTCATCGCCACCCCAGCGAGCAACGGTGTCGGTGTCTTTGACAATGGAACTAATGCGTTCTGCAACAACGGTGAGGTAATAATCGCCGCTTACATGCCCTGAGATATCATTGATATTCTTAAGGTTGTCTACATCGATAAGAAAAAGTGCACCGTACTCTAAAGTGCGGTCGCTTGCGAGGATTGCGTGTTCGAGCCTATCGTAAAAAAGTTTGCGGTTTGGTAAACCCGTGAGGCTATCGTAAAGCGATAAATTGTGGCTAATCGCGTGTTGCCTTTTAAGGCGCTCGAAGCTTGTTTCAAGCGAAGAGACAAGGCGGCGTATTAAATTTACAAGTAAGGAATTTACTGCTAAAAAAAGAATCGCCGCCTGTATCCACGCAATCCATGGCGCTTCTCCTGTTGGTGTTACATCACGCGTTTGCAATAGGCCAAGGTGGACTAAAATAGCAAAACACAAAATTATAATAGTTCCAAAAAAAGTTAGAGCGTAAGTTATCCAGCGGCCAATAAATATTTCGGTAATAAGGCATGCAGCCCCCATAATACACAGTGGTCCATACCGAGGCCCAGTTACAGGTAAAAAATAAAGCCCAATTCCAGTAAAACTTAAAATTAGAAACAACGCTTTTATTTTCCACGAAAAAACAGGCAGTGTGTGGAGGAGCGCAACAATAGCTAAAATGATTACTATTGCAACCCCAAAGTCGAAAGAACCTATTCGGAAGAATCGAGTTATGGAAGTTAAAATTGCGGCTACCGCAACAACCCATAAAGTTCTGTTGAGGATACGTTCTTTCCAGATTTTTGCATAACTAAAAATTTCTTCTACGGAGTTTTGGTCGGCTATTGTTTTTTTCCATAAATGCAACACAGGAATACGGCAGCATTCATCTTTAAGAAACTGGGTAAATAAAAAAAATTTACTTTGAAAAAATATTAAGGCATCCGCACTGAGCCATCCAACCGGATTATGTCTCCATTGATGTACACGTTTTCGATGGTATGTGCAACAAGCGAGGCGAACTCAATGGGCATACCCAAGCGGCGCGGGAATGGAATCGACTCTACAAGGGCATCTCTCGATTTTGCAGGAAGGCGTGCCATCATTGGGGTATCAAAAACACCTGGCGCAATTGCCACGACGCGAAAACCGTACGCTGCCATCTCTCGCGCTAAAGGGAGGGTCATGCTTGCGATGCCGCCTTTAGAAGCTGAATACGGGGCTTGGCCCACTTGGCCATCAAACGCAGCAACCGACGCTGTGTTGATAAAGACTCCACGTTCGCCATCGGGGGTGGGTTCTTGCTCTGCCATGCGAGAAGCTGCGATACTTAACACGTTGTACGTTCCTAAAAGGTTAATTTCGATAACGCGCCGTGCGGCGTCGAGTGCGCCAAACCTTTTTTTCGCGACAGTTTTTACAATCGTGCCCACGCCTGCACAGTTGACAACCCCGTTGAGCGAACCAAATGTATCGAATGCTAAAGAAACAGCGCGTTCAATGGACTCGGGATTTGTAACGTCTGTTTGGGCAAATATTGTTTTGCCGTTGTGGGTTTCTTGTGTTGGTGCAGTGTCGGCGATGACAACGTTTGCCCCGCGTTTAAGAAGGTCCTCAACCGTTGCCTTCCCTAAACCCGAACTTCCCCCTGTAACAAGGAACGTGTTTTTTTCGATACGCATGGGGAAATATTTGTGTATAGTATTGTGCGTCAACCGATACCCAAGAATGTTTATGAATTTCCCTCTAACGTCGCTTGTGAACAATGGTTTTCTATGGCCAATTTAGACCTTTTAACAGAAATTGAAAAACTCGCACACGTCCTTAAAGTACCTACCGAAAGGTTGCATTTTTTAAGATCTCTTTCTATGGAAGACTTTCAAGTTTTGAACCAAACAATCTCCGATAGGCTCCTTACCGATTCATCTAACGTGTGGTCAAAACTTGCAGGGGTTGCAAAATTTATGCCCAATTTTATAAACGCTCAAGTGGCGAAATCGATTTTGGGCCCCAACATTACCGCAAACCTCACATACCATATCGATACAAAACATGCAGTTTCGATTGCTAAAAGCCTCAATATCGATTTCTTAGCAGAAGTTGCGGAAAACCTCGTGCCTGCACGCGCAAAACACCTTATAGAAGCATTCCCAATGGAAGTTCTTGTTAATTTAACCCGCGTACTTACGCGTGAAAAAAAATATTTTACAATGGGCGCATTTGTCGACTACATGGATGTCGAAAAAATACACGCGCTTTCAAAAGAAATCCCCGACACAGAATCACTTTTACGCGTTGGCCTTTATACACAAAACAAGGAGCATGTCGCAAAACTTCTCGATGGGTTTGCCGACGAGAAAATTATCGAACTTGTCGAAACGGCGCAACGTAAAGATTTATGGCCTGCAGTAATTGGGCTTTTGGCGCATTTTAGTGATGCGCAACACCAACGCCTTGCATCCCTTGTGGGGCGTGTGTCGGTTGACGCGCTTTTGGGAATGGTTCCCTTTGCGCTTGAGCATGGAGCGCTTGTGTACATCTTCGCATTCCTTAAACATTTGAATGCTGATATGTACGCACACATGGCGACCATTTGCGCTAAACTCGATTCCGAAGCGCTCGCAGGGCTTATTGAAGCCGCAGACGAATCGAATGAACTAAAAACGGCGCTTAAAATTGCAGACCACTTAGCCGAACGCGATGTGGAGCGCCTTTCTGCAATGTCGCACCGTTTTGAAGATGCGCTTCTTAAAAAAGTAATCTTAACCGCGCACGCAGAGGGACTAATCCCCTTTGGATTGCGTCTTTTAGCGCTTCTACCCGAAACAGAAATTCCACGCGCAGAGCGTATCGCGCAAACAATTGACCGTAAAATAATTAAAGATGCACAGGCGCAAATAGACCAAGCGCTTCTTAAAGACCGCTTGGGATGGTTGCGTAAAATTTAGAAGGCAAAATTTTCGTTTGCACGTAGCTACAAAAAATTTGCGAAATACCAAAGTTATTTTTGTTGCCGTTTTTTTATTTTCCAGCGCATCATTTTGGGCTAACGGCAATACGGCTATTTTTTCTTTTGCAAAAGCAAAAAGGCTAGCGAAAAAATTAATCGAACAAAATCCGTATACATTTTACTGTAACTGCCGTATCAAAGATGGCCAAATCGATCGTGCATCGTGCGGTTATGTTCCACGCCGCGAGAATAACCGTGCAAATCGTATTGAGTGGGAGCACGTTGTCCCCGCCGAAAATTTTGGCCGTAGTTTTGTTGAATGGCGCGAAGGCCACGAAGAGTGTATACGGCGCGATGGGCGAACTTTCAAAGGAAGGTTGTGCGCACGCAAGGTAAGCTCCGAATTTCGCCGCATGGAAGCCGACCTCTACAATCTTTATCCAGCAATTGGTGAGCTTAACGGCGATAGGAGTAACTACCGCTATGGAATTGTGGACACAAAAGAAAAGCGCTACGGCGCTTGTGAATTTTATATCGAAGGAAAAACCATCGAACCAAGGCGCGATATACGAGGCGACATTGCACGCGTTTATTTCTATATGGACGACGCATACCCCAAGCGTGGAATTTTAGGGGGCAAAATGCGCCGCCTTATGGAGGCATGGGATAAAGAAGACCCTGTCGACAAGGTGGAGTGTTTACGCGCCTCTCTTATTGCCCAATTGCAGGGGAACGAAAACCGTTTCGTGAGTAGTATCTGTTGGTAAAATACGCTTGGCTTCAATTTCTGTCGCATTATGTCGCATTAGGGGATAACTACCTTATATTATGTCACATTAGGGGATAACTATCCCTACGAGCGATTTTAGTGAAAAAATGGCGGTTTCGTTGAGGGGGGGTAACTATGAGCCTGTGCGCCAACTCGTGTAGTGTTTATGAAGAGGCAATTTTTTTGAGAATTTTTGTACGCGGTTCGCTTAAAAGTGCAAAATAGCGTACAAAAATTCTCAAAAAAATTGCTCCAGCGAGTTGGCGCACAGGCTCCTATGTACGAGCCCTGTGGCAGCGATATCCACCACAATTTAGTTTACAAAGACTCCAAGGCTATCGGTGTGTGGCATGATTGATTTTTATGTGCTCGCCATTGACTTAGGAACTTCTGGCCCTAAAGTCGCGTTAGTGAGCGAACAGGGCGAGGTGCTCGCGTGCGAAGTTGAAGCGACCGAACTTATTTCTTTTGAAGGCGGTGGAGTTGAACAAAACCCTGACGACTGGTGGAAGGCGATTTGTACGGCGTCGAAAAGGCTTCTTGCAAAAAATATTGTACCGCTCGAAAAAATCCAATCCGTTGCCGTGACCGCGCAGTGGTCTGGCACGGTTCCTGTCGACGAAAAAGGAAAAAATCTACACAACGCAATTATCTGGATGGATTCGCGTGGCGCAAAGCATGTCGCTAAAGCAATGGGATCGAGTGTGCTTAAGTTCCAAGGCTACGACGTAACAAAGCTTGCGCACTGGGTAATGCTTACTGCTGGAATGCCAGGGCTTTCAGGAAAAGATTCTATCGCGCATATACTTTACATCAAAAACGAAAAGCCAGATTTATACGCGAACACGTATAAATTTCTTGAGCCGAAAGATTACTTGAATTTAAAACTTACAGGAAAATTTGCCACCGCACAAGATGCGATAGCGCTCCATTGGGTTACCGATAACCGCGACCTCAACAAAGTCTATTACCATCCCTCGCTCCTTAAAACAATGGGCGTTGCAAAAGAAAAACTTCCCGAGATACACCTTTCAACAGACGTTTTGGGGGATATTCTCCCTAACGCCGCGAAGGATTTAGGTATTTTGGAAGGTACTAAAGTTGTCATGGGAACGCCCGATGTACACTCTGCAGCGTTGGGTTCAGGTGCAGTCGACGACTTTACGCCGCACCTTTACATTGGTACATCCTCCTGGCTTACATGCCACGTTCCTTTCAAAAAAACATCACCCAGTAACAATATGGCGACAATCCCCTCGGCAGTTCCGGGAAAATATCTTATTGGAAACGAACAAGAAACAGCCGGTTATTCGCTTACGTATTTGCGTGACAAAATACTTTTTCCCAAGGATGCACTTACCCCGCAAGGCGCTCCAGCGAATGCATACCAAATTTTTAACGAAATGGCTGCGGTAATTCCTGCAGGTTCGGATAAACTCATTTTTACTCCGTGGCTTGTGGGCGAAAGAACGCCTGTCGAAGACCATACAATACGTGGTGGATTTTTTAACATGTCTATCAACACGACGCGTGCGCACCTTATCCGCGCTGTAATGGAAGGGGTTGCTTATAATTCGCGTTGGTTACTCGAAGCGGTTGAAGAATTTATTGGCCGCAAAGTACCGTTTATCAATATGATTGGGGGCGGTGCGCGTTCCGATCTATGGTGCCAAATCCACGCAGATGTATTAAACCGTGAAATTCGGCAAGTGAAAGAACCTGTCGAAGCAAACGCCCGTGGGGTAGCGCTTTTGGCGGGGGTGTCTTTAGGGCGCTTCCGTTTTAGCGATATAAAAAACCGGGTTGCAATCCAGAAAACATATACACCCAATACAGCGCACCAAGGTATTTACGATACACTGTACGCCGAGTTTAAGAATGTGTACGAGGCGCATAAGAAAATCCACAAGCGCCTCAACAAAACGCATTGAGTTTCGACACTAAAGGAGTTACCATGGATCCAGAAATAATCGCTGAGTACCAAAAAAAATATCCCGAGGTGTTCGCAATTGTCGAAGGTATTTTGGAGCGCTTCCCCGATCTCGACCGTTTTATTAAATCGCAAGGTATTGTACGCGACCAAATAGACGCGCAGGCCAAAGAGGTTTTGGAAACTGTTGCAAAAGACATGAAGCCGTACCGCGATAAATTTGAAGTAAACCGAAACCTTCCCAAAAAAGGAAAAGAGCGCGATGCCGTTTTGCAAGAACTAAAGGCGATGCAAGAGGCGGAGCGCCACAAATGGCACGAAGGGTATGTTTCGGGCGCGGTATACCACGGCGACGATACACATATCGACTTTATGAACAAAGCGTATACGCTCCACTCGCAATCGAATCCTTTGCATACAGATTTATGGCCGAGCGCGAGTAAGTTTGAAGCCGAAATTATCGCGATGACTGCGGGAATGCTCTCGCAAAATGCGCCCAAAGAAGCGCGTGAAAATCTTTGTGGCTCTGTTTCGTCGGGGGGAACCGAAAGCATCCTGCTTGCAATGAAAACGTACCGTGACATGGCGTACCACGAGCGCGGTATACGGCATCCCGAAATGGTGCTCCCCACAACTGCGCACGTTGCGTTCCACAAAGCGGCGCAATATTTTAACATAAAAATTCGTTTTGTTCCTTTTGACGCATCGTTTAGGGCAAATGTTGCCGAAGTTAAACGCGCAATTAACCGCAACACCGTTGTCGTTGTGGGTTCTGCACCAACTTTTCCCCATGGTATGGTCGACCCCATCGAAGAAATGTCGGAGCTTGCACGCGCAAAAAGAATCCCTTTCCATACCGACGCGTGTTTGGGTGGTTTTATTTTGCCGTGGGCAAAAAAATTGGGGTATAATGTTCCCAAGTTTGATTTTGAACTTCCGGGGGTAACTTCTATCTCTGTCGATACGCATAAGTACGGTTATGCAGCGAAGGGAACCTCGGTAATTTTATACCGTAACGAAAAAATACGCCACCACCAATTTTTTACCGCTTCGAACTGGCCGGGGGGAATGTACTTTTCTCCCACGTTTGCTGGTTCGCGCCCCGGAGGGCTTTCAGCGGCGTGCTGGGCAGCGCTTATGTCTATGGGCGAAGAAGGCTACCTTAATGCGACGAAGAAGATACTCGCTACTGCAGACTATGTTAAGGAAGAAATCCGAAAAATCCCAGAACTTAAGGTTTTAGGCAATCCTCTTTACGTAATCGCGTTTGCCTCTGAAAGCCTCGACATCTACAAGGTTATGGAACGCATGGCGCACAAAGGCTACTCGCTCAACGGGCTCCACAGGCCGGCGTGCGTCCATATTGCGCTTACACTACGCCATGCAGAACCTGGAATAAAAGAGCGTTTTATTGAGGAACTCAAAGAAACAGTAGCTTATGTAAAAGCAAATCCTTCCGAAAAGGGTAGCTCGGCCCCCATTTACGGGATGGCGGCAACGCTCCCCGTGCGTAGCGTCGTGGGGGATTTACTCAAAACGTATATGGATGCGTATTACAGGGTCTAAAGAAGATAAATTTGGCACTAAACGGTATAGGGTGGCATTATACCATAGAGGGAAAAGCATTGTTTAGCCGGTTAATTGCACTTTTAGTTGGTATTTTTACTATATCTACTACGCCGCTTTTTGCGTATGCATTCCACGTACACCAAAATTTACCCGAAGACGCATTTCTTTTTATGGAATTCCAAGGGACAAACCAAATGCGTTGGGCGGCAAATTACCTTGTAGCAAAAGCCGAAGGAAGGTACACCGGGTTGTGTGTTGCGTTGGGGGGAAGCGCTTCGGGAGATTCGCTCAATATCCAGTGCGGCGCTATCGGGATGAACCGTGTTGGCGCCGATAAAATGGACTATGTACAAGATGTTTTTATCGAACATCCTATTTTACCTTTTAGCTGGAATGCTGTTGGCCAAAATGTAACAAGCTATACACACTTTATTAACTTAAAGAAGTATAACGCCGCAGGAAATAATTTAGAGATCAGTAACTACAATACATTCGACGGTTATGGATACAATGGTACTTACGGCTACGGTGAAACGTTTGGTTTAGACTCGTTGCTTGCGTTTGGATTAAACGCTTCTTCGTTCTCCATAGACCCTGTGGGGTGTACGCACTCTGCCTGTGCAGAGTATTTAGGGTTGAGTTTTGCGTTAAAAGAAAATCCCGCAGTGGACTACATGCAAAACAATTCTACCACAGTTTTGGGAAATCCAAGCACGAGTAAGCGTTTGGGTAACGATCCCCTTTCTAACTACAACTGCCTTTCCGACACAATACTCATTGGCCCTTGTAACGACGAAGGGATAAAAGTCGACGGTATTTACCAAATTCCTAATGTTAAAAGAATGACAGATCTTCTTGAAATCGCGGGAAGTGTTTTTGTCGGCGATCAAGATTGGATTACGTGGGAGCCTGGGTACAATGCAGGGACATTCTACTTTAACGAAGCTTGGCTCGAAGGTTTGCAAAGCCGCAACCACAGCCTACAAACAGGAGTGGTCGTGAACCGCTACTATACTGTGTCGGGAGACCAAGTACTTTATTATACCCCCAACCACCACTATTTGGGCGATTTTGCGCAAATGACGCACGTTTGGGTATCCACAGGGTATAACCACACCGATATCGAAGGCTGGGCAGAAGACCAGTACGGAAAACGAAAAGTTGGGGAAGCCGTTGGCGGGCAAAATTACGAAGATTACACAAATACCCAGGCGTATGCAAATTCACGGCAAAACAGGTATAATTTACCCATTGGGGATGCCTATAAAATCCTTTTTGAACAAGCTTTTTTGACGTACCACATCCGCTACCGTGCGGGTTACGACAAAATGACGACGAACAACCATGCCGTTTGGGATCGCCTCTTTACTTGGGCTTCCCAAAATGTGCATGCCTCGATGGCTCTCCTTAACGAAAAAGCTGTAATGGACTTGCGCAGGTGCCGTAACAGTGGATCCTGCAACAACATTTAGTAGCTATTTTTAATCGTCGCTAACGGTATCACGTACAAGGGTTGCAGCGGCAATGCACACCTCGTAATCGTAAAGTGTCCGTGCTGATTTTAGCGTAGCTCCCATTTTTTCGATGCGAAGGCTCAAACCGGGTTGTCTTCTTTCGGCAATTATTTGGTAATCTCCATCGCCACCTTCTGAAATCGCAAGGGGGCGTTTTCGATTACGGTTTATTGTTTTTAAGCAACCCTGTGCTGTATCGTATGCAAAACCTTGGAACGTAATATAAATTTGCGCTTTTTCTGGTTTTGGAGTGCCTGTTTTATCTGGCCAAATCGCTTGTACTACGATAATAAGATAAATCAAAAATTTTGAGGGAGCCAACCGCATCATCCTTTTCATAATATCGGTCGTATACGATAATTACTTCGGTGGAATTTCCTGGATCGATAATAAAATAATATTCTCCCGATAGTTGGCGGATAAGGTCAATCCCACGGCCACGGTCGAGAACGTGCGTGCTAATATCTTCCCCTGTTTCGACGGCACGTTCAATAAGCCGTTGCTGCGCTACAGTCTGCTCCAAAGCATGGATGACTATTTCTGGAGTTAGAGAACCAATGTGGTCGCGAACGCCAATCGCAAATGCGCTTTCGCTTGCGCCGTACGTTACTTCTACTTCGTAAGGGTGTGGCAATTCAATGGGGATTCGTTCTGTTTTTTCCTTTGTGTAACCGTGTGCGTGGTAAATTGCGTTGATGATGATTTCTTGCCACACTAAATCCATCTCTGTTTCTTGGCTGAAGTTAAAACCCCACGCGTGCATTTCATTGAGGATTGTTTTAATACAAGTGCGGGCTTGGGTTGAACGCGTTAAGCGGATTTTCCGTAATTTGCGTAAGTCAGAAAGGTAATTATGGATACCAAACCATTGCCGAGCGTCCATGGTGAGTAAGTTTGAGAGCACCCGCGTCAATTCCGATGATTTAAGGGGTTTTGGGAGTACAATTGTAACGCTTTGGCTGGCGAGGGCAGGCATGTAGTCGTCTACGTTTTCTTCGGTTGTAAGAACGATAGGGGCTTTGCTTAAAATTTTAAGCTCAGCAAGTATTCTAAAATTATTTGCTTTTGCTGGTTTTATATCGAGAACGATAATCTCTGGCTTAACTTCATCGACGACAATTTTACATTCGGCTGCAGAATCGACAAAATACGGCTTATACGAATTTCTTAATAGAATATTTTCGATAATTGTTCGATAGATTCCATCGGGCTCAAAAACGACAATCTTTGCAGGCATGCCTCATTGAATATCGGTATTTTTTAAAAAAGACTGTATTATCTATTCGAAGGGCTTATACATCAATAATGAGAAAAGTGATGTCGTCAAGAAAGCTATCCGTACCGCCAAAATTATGCATCCTTTGCAACAATTCGTCTTTGAGCGCCGCAAGAGGAGATTTCCGCATTTCTTCTAAAACTTGAATTAAGCCTGCTTCTTCAAAAAACTCGCCTTTGCGATTTACAAGTTCAACAACCCCATCGGTAAACAAAGTTAGGCGCATTCCTGGCTTAAGGTATGTCATTTCAACAGTGAGCATTGCAGAATTATTAATGCCCAATACACTTCCAGGAGGTTGGATTCTATTTACTTTCGTTTGGTTTGGCTCTTGTAGTAAAAGTGGCAGATGTCCTGCATTTGCGTGGAGCAAGCGTTTATTTTTAAAATCCAGAAAAGTATATGTACAGCTTATAAAGGATGGTTCTTTGTTTTGGAGCAAAACTTCGTTTAAACTTTTGAGTAGTTTTTCGGGATACCTTGCCTTGTCGCGAAGGTTATGGAATGCAATTTTAAGCATTGCTGCATAAAGCGCAGCGGGTATTCCGTGCCCGGCAACGTCTGCGAGTAAAATTCCAAGGGTGTTATTACCTTCGATAAAATCGTAAAGATCGCCACCGATGCTACGTGCGGGAATACACACTGCTTCGATTTTATAAAAACTATTTTTAGGCTGTGGAATTGGTAGGATTGATTGTTGTATGTCTCGCGCAATTTCTAATTCTCGGTTAAGCGAGCGGTAGTTCTCGCGTGCAAAAGACGCCTCACGTTGCAAAAGTACGTTTTTTACCCGCGCTAAAACTTCGATTTTTTCGAAAGGACGACGGATTAAATCGTTTGCGCCTGCGGCAAAAGCGCTTGCGGCAATACCGTCTTGGTTATTCCCCGAAATAAGAATAACGGGGAGTATACCGATGTCGTAGTTTAAGCGAATGTTACGGGTTAAATCAATACCCGATATGTCCGGTAAAAGGATGTCGCAAATGATAAGCGCGATTGAGTTTTCGTTTTCGAGAATTCCCAGGACTTCGGCGCCGTTTCTTTTTGCAATGGAGCTAATACCAATCGAAGCAAGTTGATCTTGGAGTAGGCGAATTTGGTTAGCGTCGTCGCTAACTAAAAGTACAATTCCATTGCTGTGGTTTATAGTAAGGTGTAAGTTGGCGTTCGCAGAAAGTACTTTATTGCTATCGGTTTTGGTGTATTCGGTTTTGTCTTTTGCTTTTTGGATTCGTATTTTAAGGTCGTCGCTCATTTCTATCGGAAGAAAAATACATAAAGCGTGCTGCGATTCGCCCATCTTTTGGTAAAAGTAATTACCGTGCATAAGGTTTGTTAGGCGTTCGACAACCAAAGCGCCGACTTCGCTGGGGCGTTTTTCATTTGTGAACACAAAGGCTGCGTTTGGTTCGGCGCCACGGTATTCCACACGCAAAACAATTCCTTTTTCGACGACTTCAATTTTAACAGTAATCGTTGGTGAGTGTGCGAAACGGATAGCGGTACTTAAAAGGTTGAGCAAAATTTGTTGAAAGCGTGTAGGATCAATTTGTACCTCGTTCATGTCGTTTGGAATTTCATCGATAATGCTAAGTGGTCTATTTTCGACAAAGCCCAATGCAAGACGAAAAATTGGAGTTACAGTTTGCTTTAGAGAAACGCGCTCTAGGTTTAAACGTATTCGGCTATGCTTTAATTTTACAAATTCTGTGATGTCGTCGATAAGAAATAGGAGTCTACGCCCGCTATCCTCGACAACTAAAAGCGTTTGCTGCACTTTTTCTGCGAGGGCGCCCAACGAACCGCGGCGTATATTTTCCAAAGTTTGTACCATCGCTTGGATCGGCATACGTAATTCATGCGACGTTTGCTCAAAAAATTCATCCTTGAGCTTATCGGCTTCTAAAAGTTGTTGTGATAAACTTATATTTTCGTTATGGATAAGGAGCATACGGGCAGAAATTAGAATAGCGAGGAGCAAAGTAAAAATGAGGACTGCGTATGGAAAAAAGTGGATTTTTGCGACAAGTTCAGAACCCCTAAGTGCGTCGATGGTAAAACCTAAAGAAACAATTATAAAGCCTAAAAGAAAAAGGCGAGCACCATAAATTTTGTAAAGCGCAAATTTGACGGTGTAGTAAAAAATAAATATAATACAAAGCCCAATAAAAAATTGGAATGGCGTTTTTAATACCCGTAAAACTTCAAGCGGTAAAATAAAACTTGAAAAAATAAAAATAGTATTAACAAGAGCTAATGCTTTAAGCGATTTACTTTTTTTTGCTTCGGGAAAAAAAGTTTGAAAAAAGAAATAAAACGCAAGCGCATCCGCGAAATATATAAAAGCTTCTATGCGATAAAAAATTGGCCAAGGCATAGGAGCAAAAATAGAGTGGCCAAGCCTTTCGCCTAAAAATAGAGTTTGTGTTGCAGCTCCAATACAAAAAAGTCCATAATAAAGCGCCGATTTATCTGGATTTCGAAAAAGGACTAAAGCGATAAAATATAACCCAAGGGTAAAAAGCGCTACCACAAGGAATACATCGTTGCTAACGGCAAGAAGGCGAAAATTTGCAACTGCGTCTGGTACACCCAAAGAGATAGGATGGCTAATCCCCCCATTGCGTAAGTACGCATTCGTGACTTGGATAACAATTTCAGTGTTATCGGCTAAAGGTAGCTGCAAATACTGTAAGCGCATACCGTATTGGGTGGTTGCTATATCTTGAGAAACCAATCCTGATTGCGCTTCGAGATTTCCATTGATGAAAATTCGGCTTGCACTTGCAGGGGGAGGAATACGGAGCGCGTAAATTTTAGTTTTAGAAGGCATCTTTACGCGCAAACGGTACGTCGCACTTGCTGTCGCGGGCAAACGTAGCGCTTTGTCTTCGTAGGTGTTAAAGCTTTTTGGAACTTCTGCATACAAGGGAACTTTTTTACCTTCGGCAATTTCTTCTGGAGTAACTATTTGGTTTGGAAAATACTCCCATTCCCCTTCAAGCCTATACAAAACTGAGTTATTAAATTCCATAGCCGAAAGGTCTAAGTAACCCTTAGTTGCTACAACTCGCGTTTCATCGTGAGTACACCCCGAAAGGAAGAGCAAAAAAAACAGCAGGAGTAATCGTGTGATACTTTTCATTGGAGTTTTTTTGTGAGGTATTTTGTCACTGGATTATCTGCATTTGCCTTAGTAAGTCTGTCAATTAAATTCTGCGCCCGTGGGGTGTTACCTACTTTAAGCGCAATCGCCGCGAGTAGCTGTGTTGCTTTTATATCGTTGGGCTCGCGCTCCAATTGCATACGCACGTGTTTTTCCGCTAAATCGTATTCTTGTAATTGGTAGTAGATGCGTGCAGCGAGCATCGGCAGTTGTGGAAAATCGGGATACATCCGCCAAAGTTCTTCTAAAAGGCCAGAAGAGCGTTCTAAAAGCCTTTTTTTAAGAAATACCACTGCGTCGTTGAAACGCGCAATAAATTGTTTGTATTGCGGATGGACTCCGACAACAACCATTGTGATGTCATCTTTAATTTTTGCGTTTCCCACAAAAGCGATTAGCTCCGAGTAAACAGTATCCACAATTTCTTGCGGCATTTTTTCGCGGTGTGTCGCAAGAAGTCCCATCAAACGGCTTTGGCCAAACTCTTCGCCGTTTTCGTTCGTTTGTTCGGTGACACCGTCGGTAAAAAGCACAAGAAAATCCCCGTAGTCAAGCTTAGAAGATTTTTCTTCGTACGAATCTGTAGCATCTGCCATTGCACCGATAAATAGCCCGTTGGTGTCGTACGCCATGAAATCATTACTTTTTTTGCGGTAGTGTATTGCCTTTTGGTGCGATGCATTTGCGTATGTAATATTTAAGCGTTCGTCAATACGCACAAGAAACGCCGTTAAGTAATCCTGTGTTTTTATTTGTTCGCTCAACTGCCTGTTGGCACTACGAAAAATTGTTGCCGGTGAGCTAGAGTTTCCAATGGCGAGTTTAAAAGCGTCGTTTGCCGCCATAGTGATGAGCGCGGCAGGGACACCGTGGCCAGAAACGTCGGCGAGTAAAATTAAAATTTCTTTTCCGTGTTTATAGATATTAAAAAAATCTCCAGAGACTTTGTGCATCGGTTTATACAAAACACCAAACTGTAACGCGTGCCATGGCGTTGGTTTTAACGGAATAATATCTTTTTGGATTTCAGAAGCAAAATCGAGTTCGGTTTGTATTTCGCTATCTTTTTGCTTGAGCTCGTCGTTTGCCGCCCTTAGGTGCATTGTCGCTGCGCGGATTTGGTCTTCCAAATCGCGGCGGTAATTTAGTACTTTTTGCGCGGCACGAAAAAACCCGCTCGAAAGCGTCGCCAGCTCTTGGTCGGATGTACGCGAGTAAAATTCGGGATCGTGCCCGTCTTTGAGGCTTTCTGCTGCGAGTTGTAATTCTTTAATCGAGACAAAAATAGTCGAGAAGTAAAGAATTGTTAACACCAAAAGGAGAGTAAGGGAAAAAATAGAGAAGCTAATCGCGTATGTCCATCCTGTTTTTGAAGCGGCAAGCTGCGATGTAAGCATGGAGATAAGAATAAAATCGCTAAGCGCAATTACAAAAATGATGCTTGCAAATTTCGCCTTAAGGGAAATTGCGTATTGGTTTGGCGGTTCGTATCCTAACACAAAAAGTTGGCGTTTTACAAGCGAGCGGTATTTGCCCATGTGCAAGTCGCCAGTTACATACAAAAATTGCAAGTGTATGGGGAGCGCAACAGCTGCTGTCTGTAAAAACACCCAGTGGTGTCCTGTTTTAAGGTAGAGGTAATCGTAAACAAGGACTACTCCCAAAACAATAGCAACATGCAAAGGAGCAAAATACATCCGGCGTTTACCAAAAACTGTCAAGTACTGGAGGAGGAGTTTATACTCAGCGATACGTTTGCCTTCAATGAGTTTATCGTTTTCGAACATTGAATTAATGAAACGTACGCGTGGAATAAAACTGCGCAGGCCTAATCGGTAAAACCCATCGCAAAGGTAAACTTCAACAAGGCTTGCAATGGCAACCCCCAACACCAAAGCAAATAAAAGTTCGGGATGCATCTTTGGAATTTGGCCGTACGCGTATCCGTATGCAAAGCCCGCAGTGGCAAAAACACTCGTAAAAAGAATATGGATTAAAGGCGCTGCATAAAAACCTTGCCAAAGCAAAAAATAATACGCAAGCTTTGCATATAAATGTGCTATTATGCGCATTAGCGCTGCCTCAACATTTGCATTAGTTCGTTAATGCGCGATTCAATTTCAGAGGCTTTCATTACACGCAATTTTTCTGGAATCATATCTTGGTGTGTTGATTCGCGCACAGCAACCAACGTCTGCAATTCAATGGCAAGCGGGTATTCGGGGCTGCGGAAGTTGCTAATAGTTTCGCGCATAATTTCCTCTGAAAGTGCGCTCTCGTACTTAACTTCTGCAGCAAGCGCAGCACGCGTGAGCATCGCTTCAATATCTGCTCCCGAATACGCACGCCCCTTTTCGAGAAGAGGCGATATTTCGCGCATCGGGGGCGTAATTTTTAATTTACGGCAAATGCTTTGGTAAAGCGCCTCAAGCTCGTTTTTTGTTTGCGGATGGAAAAGCGCAAGATGTTCTTCGGCGCGGCCTTGCCGTTTCATGTCAACGGGCAAAAGATCGGGGCGGGAAGTCATCAAAAACCATAGAATTTTTCCCCTGTAAGTTGTATCGCTCATGAGTGCAGCAAGCGATGCAAATACACGCATCGATACCCCACTGTCGCCTTGAGCATCGCGGTTTCCCAAAAATGCGTCTGCCTCGTCGATAATTACCGCAACGGGATAAATAGATTTAAGAATGGTAAAAATTTTTTCGAGGTTTGCTTCAGTTTCACCTTGCCACTGCGAACGGAAATTTAAAAATTTAACTACGGGAAGCGCGGCGTCGTGCGCAAAGCATTCTGTTATAAAAGTTTTTCCAGTACCAACAGGTCCGCTAATTAAAAACCCCATGGGTAGGTATGCGGTCTTTCCACTTTGGATTGCCTTCGCGGTTAGCGAAAGAATTTCTTTTACCTTTTCGTGTCCTGCAACCGCTTCTAAAGAATATTTCGGCTCGACAATTTCAAGAAGCCCTCTACATTCTGCGCCGATAAGTTCTTTTTTGAGCGCACGTAATTCTTTTTCGTCAATTTTGTTTTTTGATAAAATTTCAAGAATTTGCCTGTTGGTAAGTCCCGCCGTAAGTTCTGCAAGTTTTTGTACGTTTTGTCCTGCTTGTTCCCCCCAATGGGATGGAGCATTTTTTTGGATAGTGTTTTTTCTTTCTTCGAGTGAAGGCCTGGGTATTGTCACGCGCTCGATAAAAGCATTTTTTCCAATAAAGGAATCAAGACGCGCAACTTCGGGAGCAATCAGCAAAAAACGAATTTTATTTTTTCTAAAATTAGGATTTTGTGCCCACTTGTCGAGTGCAATAATGAGGTAGCGAAGCTCTGGATTATTTGCCATTCCCGTTGGAATAATATGGTCGAGGTAGTGGATAATTACCGCGAAAGATTTATTATCCAAAAGAGCAAGCCGCGCCAAGTTGTCGAGAATGGAAAACGCAGGGCCTGGATCTTTCGGAGGGTTTTGCGCGTACGTTGTTTTATGGTATGCATCGTAGCCCGAAAGAGAACGAAAATACGCTTCGCGTTGCTTCGCGTCGGCAAACTGGATGCCCGCCTGTGGATCGTACTCGGCGATGCTGTCAAAACCCTGGAGTATGCCGTTGCGTAAAATTTCTGCCAAAGTAAAATGCGTATGGGGGGGCATGCTTTGTGCAGGCGTGTATACATCGCGCACGTTTCCTGTGAAAAGGATAACTGAGCTTTCCCCTGCGCGTACATGCTCTTTTGCTTCGTCGAGGAACATGGCGCCACAAATAGGGATTGCTTACGGGGGGAAAACCGGAATTGTGGTTAACCTATGCTCTAATCCAAAAACTTAAATGTACTTGTATTTCAATAAGTGATTGACCGTAAATAATGGTACGTAAATCTGCATTCAATGCATCGGGGGTTGCTCGAGTCTATATTCCGCGCAGGTGTCCATGGAAGCGCAGAGAATTTTCGCCATTGGCTTCTTATGTACCGAGTCCTTGCTGCAACCCCTTTGCCGCCAAATTTGAAAGAATTCCAACCGTTTTTAGACGCGCAACTTAAAGAGATTGGTGGTTTGGATAAACCCGAACTTGATGACGACTATATGCAAAACGAAATTATGCGCCTTTTTGACGCAGGGGTAACCGAGGTTATTTTACCTTATAGTGAATTAAGGTGGCGCAAGCATAGCGATTGGAGTTTTTACGATAAAGACGAAGAGGGCTTTTTTGTCTGCAACGACTTAAGTCTTTCTCCGTTGCAATACATCCGCTCTCGTATACAAAATTTTTGTTCGTCGAAAGGTGTAACAACAGTACACCGAGACGAAATTGTTATCTCTGTAACAGAGGCAGCAGAAAATGCAATCAAGTATTCTAATGTAGCACACGTCTATATCCACCACGGAATAAAAAACAATGAGTACTTTATCCGTGCAGTAAACAGCGTAAACGACTTAAATTTACGCGACGAAATTTCTCGTGGTAAATTTTCAGAAGACGTTTCTCTTATGCGCGGAGTACTGGTGATGTCGAAGTTACTCGATTTTTTAGATATTGTACGCGACGTTGAAAAAAAACGTGTCGAATTTATTGGCCGTAAACGGGTAAATCCGCACAAAGCGAATTCGGCGTTAGTGTTGAGTTAAACCCCAATAGGGTGCCAAATTGTTTTATACTCTTGAAAATCGGTGATGTAATCGAGTTTTTGCCCGTTTTCTCCGTAAAGATCAGCTATGGAATTCCACCTTTTATGCCGCACACGTTTGACGTTTGCCGTTGCCGCCTTTTCGGCCTCTTCGCGTAAAGCGCTATCTAAACCGCAAAGGTCGAGTGCGTTGATGTCCATGTGCGCAGCTAATGGGGGTAGAATTTCTTTGCGGTACCCTGTTAAGATGTTTATTACGCCGCCGGGTAAATCTGAGGTTGCGATTATCTCTGCAAGGCTAACAACCACAGCAGGGTTTTCTTCGTTAACAATTGCTATAACGCTGTTTCCGCCTGCGATAATAGGCGCAATTTGTGAGATGAAACCTAAAACAGGCGCAAACTGTGGGCATACAGCGACAACAACCCCTGTAGGTTCAAGAACAGAGAAGTTGAAATACGACCCTGCGACTGGATTGTGGTTACCGGCAAGTTGTTGGAATTTATCGCACCAACCCGAGTACCACACAAGCCTATCGACGGCTGCTTCGACTTCGTGCTCTGCATCGGCAAGTTTAATGCCAGATACAAAGGATAGCTCCGTACTTATTTCGCCAAGCCTTGCCTCGAGCATTTCTGCCATGCGGTAGAGGATTTGGCCACGGTTGTACGCTGTTTTTTTTGCCCAGCTACCTGCGGCCTTGCGTGCAACTTCGACCGCGTTACGCGCATCTTTGCGGCTTGCCTGCGCTATGTTTGCATAAAATTTGCCGCTTTCTTTGGCGATAAGCGGAAAAGAGCGTCCTGATTCGGAGCGTGGGAATTCGCCGCCGATATATAATTTTTTTGTTTTTGTAACGGCAAGACGAACGCCCGCGCTTTCCTTTTCTTCAGTCGCATCTACCATAGGTGCGACTAAAAGGAACGCGTAGCACCGTCAAACCATTTGCAAGATTATTCCTTGACCTTGAAGAAGGAAAGTTGTTCGTCTAACCTCTCTGACTGGGAAGTCAACTCTTCGGCTGAGGCGGCCAATTCTTCAAATGCAGCGGCGATATTTTCGGTAATTTTAGTTCGAATTTTTTAATTTTTCCTGAAGAAGTTCTTCTGTATGCTCCACTTGCTCCATCAGTATTTGTGTAAGGAATGTGCACGCGGTATCTATCGGCATTTCCTTGTCGAGGTAAATTGGTTCACCGTAACAAAGAACAGCCTTTGTAAAAGGTTTTGGAATAATGAATTTATCCCACGAACGCGCTATCCATTTTTTTTCCACGTCGTAGCACATGGGTACAATGGGTAAATTTGCTAGGCGTGCCATCGCGGGAAGTCCCTCTTTGACGGTGTATACAGGGCCGCGTGGCCCGTCGGGAGTAATAAGCGGGTGGAAATGGAGTTTTGTATACCGTAAAATTTTTTTTAAAGCCGCTGTCCCTCCGCGTGAAGAAGAACCTCTTGCTGTGTAAGCTCCCCACATTTGGGTAACGCGTGCAATAAGCTCTCCGTCGGAAGACTGTGAAATAATAGCGAGTATATCGTGCCCGCGCCCTGCAACATTATCGGGAAGGCTATAGATTGTGTACATGAGGCGGTTGTGCCACATCGCGATAATAAATTGCCCCTTGGGGTCGGCAAGGAGGGCTTCTGTTTTGGGATGTACTTCAAACGCAAGAAGGCGCGAAGAACGGTATACAAATTCGATATACCATTTCATGAGACGGGCACCCACTTGAGTAAGAATCCTTTTTTTAAACGGCAGGGGTTTGGTTTCTAAGTCGGGCGCTTTAAGCTCTTTAATTGCACGGTTACGCTCTTCAAGGTTAATATGCGGCGGCGGGGGATAGTAGCCGAGGTAGCCTTTAGGAGTTTTGTATTTTTTAGGCATTTGGATAATCCATAATAATATGCAGGATTTTCTTACCCGTCGTAAAGCCTTTTGGGAGTGTGAATTCCAAGATTTTGGCACTATTTTGCACAGGCTCCTAAAGAAGCCTTTTTTAGTTTGACAATCCTTTTACAGCTTCGTATATTGTTAAAATAGGAGTTTTGTGTGGAAAAGTTAAAATATTCAGAAGTAGTGCAAAGCAATTGGGCACAATTTTGGCAAAATCGGGTACGCCGTAGCGAATTTCTTTTTACTTTACCGTTACTTATACTTGTCATGGTGTCGATGTTACGGTACCTACATATTAACGAATTACGTATAGGCGCTCAAGTGGCAGATCCTTTGCTTACCATGTTACCTGCATGGGATTTGAGCTTCCCAATCTTCTTTTTAATCTATGCAGGGCTCTTTACAACAATTTTTTTATTGCTCCCCCAACCCCATCGCCTTGTGATTGGTATGCAGGTGTATATTTTGTATGCAGGTATGCGTACACTATCGATGTGGTTGCTCCCCCTTGAGGCGCCAATTGGGCTTGTGCCTTTAGTCGACCCCTTGATGTCGTGGGCAAGCACGGGAGCGCAGTTTACTAAAGATTTATTCTTTTCAGGGCATACATCGACCATGTTTATTTTCTATTTAGTTTTACCGCCAGGGCGTGCAAAATCAATCTATCTTGTAGGGTTTGTTATAATGGCCGTTAGCCTCCTTTTCCAGCACATACACTATTCGGTGGATGTACTCGCGGCGCCCTTTTTCTGCTTTGGAGCGCTTAATATCGTATTGGGAGTGCGTAAGTATTTTGGTCTAGACGCAGATTTGCATAATTGGCAAGATGCTCCCGTGCACCTACGTAAAAGGGCTACATCACGGTTTGTGAACCAGTGATATAGATTAAATTGGTATTTTTTCGATTTTTTTCGTAAAAAATAGCAAAATTTACACTTTTTTTTCTAAAAGTGAGAAAATCCACGCGTTTTCTGGTATTTAACCTATAGAGGGTTACTCCTCTAAATTATTCGTGTGGAGTTTCTATGGCATATCTTTTTCGCGGGTTACCCGCACTAATTTTATGGATTTTTGCCCTGTGTACTTTTTTTCTAAAAACGCAGGATTTACAGGCGGTAAGCGCGTCTTTTACTTCACAGCAAGGCAGCAAAACCTTTGTGCGCCGGAATGCGGCAGAAGTGGACGAAAGCCACGAAGGTTATTCGCTTTTGCTTTTTGGAGTACGTAACGAACTTACTCCCGGTATGCACACGTCAAATGCGGCGGTAATTGCCTCTGCAGCAAAAGAATTTAACGTACACCGGTTACAAATAGGATTGGGCACACATTTCTTCCAACAGAAAACCGGCAGTACTCCTACGACGACCCCACAAATTTTGCCCGCGTTTGGTTTTGAGTGGCGGCACCCTGTATTTTTTATGGGTATCCAGTTTTCCGAAAGAATGGTACGTGCACAAGTGTCTTTTTTGGCGGATTTATTCATTCCTGTCGAATTTTCCAGCGGCTTCGAAAATTTACCTGGCGAAGTAAACCTTTGGTCGTTTGATGCTTATGCATTTTTGGCAAAATATGGCGGGGTTGTTTTGGGGTACGAGCCCTTGCAGGAAGTAACGCGTGCGGGTGTGTGGATTTCTCCCATTGAAAATTTACAGGCGCGCGCTCTGGCGCGTATTTTTTCTCAAAGCGAAACATACGTGGAATTTTCTATGCGCTACAGTTTAGACGTTTTTACTCCCGAAGAGCGCAAGATAAAAAATACAACGGAAGATGTTCCCGAAAAAGTTAATCTAACGAATAAAAAAAATAATTTTCCAAAAAATAAAAAAGTGCCTTCGTTTGCAATTCTCGTTAAATGGGGGCTTAGCCCCGTCGAGGCGTTAAAGTTGTCGAACGAAAAAAATATTTGTGCGTTAAGTAGCAAGGCGCAAGAAGTGTTAAAACGCCATAAATGGGAGTGCAGGGTATGAGGGCATTTTTTGCTTATAGCTTTCTTGTTCTTTTTATATCCCCCCTTTTTGCACACGAACTTTCTTTTGAAACAGGCCTATTAAAAAATGCAATAACACCATCCGCCGATTTTGGTAGTGTTGTATACAAGCACGAAGAATTTCGCGTGGGAGCATTTACTTCTCCTTCAAGCCGTGGCGTTTTAGCTTCGTACAGCGCACAAAGTCCAGCATGGGTTTTTGATGTGGGACAACGCGAAGCATCTTTGGAACAGGGGTTTTTAATTGGAAACGGCGCATACCTACCTTGGTCAAAAAATTTTGTGTTTAAAGAGCCGACGGGTATAAGAACGGGGTATAATGCAAAATATTTAGGAGTTTCGACGGCGTACTACCAATACGGTGGGGAAGGTGTTGCTTTAGCCGAGGCGGCGCTAAATCCCACCCGATGGCTGAGCATTTCGGGAGGCGCTACGCAATCGCCAAGCGCAAAGACTTCTGCAGAACCTGTGTTCTCTTTGGGATTGGGGAGCAAAGAATCACGACAGGGTTTTCACGCTGCGCTCACGTTTCAGGGAAATGAAAATCGTCTTCTCTACGCAGGCTATTCAGGGTCCATAGGTTTCCGCTTTTTAGCATTCCAAGCCCCAAAACCCAGCTCTCTTGCCAGTGGCATTTATGCACAGAAAGAAGGAGGTGCAGTGCAGTTTTTTTCAGAAAGGTGGTTTGCACAATTTTTTCAAACCGAAAGCCAGTTTGGTATGGTGCGCTACGGAGGAGATTTTTTAACTCTCGTTTTTACAAAAGAAGATAAAGCGTCTCTTCTTGGATTTTCGTTTCGAACAAATCCTAAAAGTTTTCACGCACGCGCTGGAGCAACTTTCGGAGCCGATGGCTCTACACAAACGCTCGTCGGTTTAGGTTTTGCCGACGCAATTTTTATAGGCGGGGGAAGTTACACTGTCTATAGGCGTGAAGCTTTAGAACCAATAATTTTTCCTGCATCGTGGTATTCTTCGGTGTTGTTGCAATCAACAAGCATGCGTATTGAAAACACAGGCTTTAAAATGATGGCGCTTGTGGATACAGAACCTGTAGAAGGCTTTATTGCAGTTACGCATAGCACCGATGCACGCGGAAGAGAAAAATTTATTTTTTTTGCACGTATCGCAGGTAGAATAGTTTTTTAAATGCTTTCGACGACGCGGCGCATTTTTTCGCGTACTTCGTTGGCAATTTGCCCCAACGCGTCGTTTTTAACAGCCATCATCGATGCAACAGGGTCTATAGCAGAAACTTCAATTCCATTTTCGCTTTGCTGCACGACAACATTGCATGGAAGCATAAGGCCTATATGCGCTTCTGCACTCAGCGCTTTATGCGCAAAAGGAGGATTGCACGCGCCAAGTATTTTGTACGCACGGAAATCGGCGTTGATTTTCTTTTTTAATGTCGCTTGCACATCAATTTCGGTAAGCACGCCAAAGCCTTCTTTTTGGAGCGCTTCACGTACACGCACCTCGACATCTGCAAAATTACCTGAAATGGTTTTTCTAAAGCCGTAATCCATACTCCGATAATACAAAAAATTTAAGATATTTACAATTTTTTTAGGTAGTAGAGAAGATTGTGTAAATGTTCTGTAATTTTAAAATACGTGCGTTGTACAATGTTCACAAAATTTTTTGCCTTCAATTAGAGCGCAAAAATTCCAAAAGTTCGTTTTCAGTAAGTTCTAATTTTTCTCCAGTACGGCGCAATTTAAGTTCTATTTTGCCGGTTTCCATAGTACGTTTGCCGACGGTTACAATGAACGGAAAACCGACGAGCTCCGCATCATTGAATTTTATTCCTGCGCGTTCGTCACGGTCGTCTAAATAGACGCTTTCTCCTGCGTTTTTGAGTGTGTTGTAAAGTTTATCGACAAAAGTAATTTCTGTATCGCCTTTTGCAAGCGAAACCAAATAGGTTTTGAAAGGGGAAAGCGCGGTGTTCCAAATAATTCCGCGATCGTCGTGGTTTTGTTCAACTGTTGTTGCAACGGTGCGCCCCACACCGATGCCGTAGCAGCCCATTGTAGGGACGAGGGGCTTGCCATTTGGATCTAATACGGTAAGGTTCATTTTTTGTGAATATTTTTTACCGAGTTTAAAAATATGCCCTACCTCGATTCCCCGTGTTTCGGTTAACGCAGATTTCTTGCACTGCGGGCATAAATCTCCTGCGTGTGCAACAACAAGGTCGTGTGTATTGGTAGCGGTAAAGTCACGCCCTTCGTTTACATCTTTTAAATGGCAGTCTGTTTTATTTGCGCCCACAACAAGACCTTTACGCCCTTTAAGGTGCGTATCAAAGTAAACATGGAGTGTTTTTCGCGTTGGAGTATTTTGGTCTTTTTCTGCAGTGCTTGGAAATGCGGCTGGTAAAGTTACGGTATCGGTGTCTTTATATTTTAAACCAACAGGTCCTGTAAACCCCGCTTTGGCATTAGTCAGTGTTTCAATTGTCTCCGCATTTGCTGGCCAGTATTCGGTTGCTCCCGAAATATTTTTCATTTTGACCTCGGAAAGTTCGCGGTCGCCGGGGATAAAGCAGAGATAAATATTTTCTTTGTCTTCAAAGATAACAGCTTTAACAAAATGGTACGTATCTATACCCAACAATTTTGCGACGTCTTCGATAGTTTTTGCGTTAGGGGTAGAAATCTCTTGCATAATATCTGTAGAGACGCCCTGCAGGGCGTCTCTACAGATATACGGCGTTTTTTCTTGGTTCGATCTATATCCGCATGCGTTGTCGCTGCACAAGAGGAGCGTCTCTTCGCCAATTTCGGAGGCGACCATAAATTCTTCGGAACCACTGCCGCCCATGTTACCCGAATCAGCCTCAACAGGAATTGTTTTTAAACCACAGCGCTCAAAAATAGAACGGTAACATTCGCGCATCTTTTGGTATGTTTCGTCGAGCGATGCATCGGTTGCATGGTATGAATACGCATCTTTCATGGTGAACTCACGGCAACGTATTAAACCGTAACGGGGGCGTATTTCGTCGCGGTATTTTTTTCCAATTTGGTAAAGGTTAATGGGTAACTGTTTGTACGATTGTAGAAAGCTACGCGCTAAATCCGTCATTGCCTCTTCGTGTGTTGGTCCCAGTGTATAAGGAACTGTATGGCGGTCTTCCATGCGCATCATTTCTTTCCCCATGATGTCCCACCGCCCCGATTCTTGCCAGAGTGCAGCGGGAGTGATTACTGGAAGCGATACTTCTACGCCACCGAAGCGATCCATTTCTTCGCGTACAATTTGCTCAACCTTCCGGTGGACAATATAACCAAAGGGAAGGTATGCATAAAGTCCCGACGCTTGTTTACGTATATAACCCGCACGCGCAAGAAGGCGGTGTGAAGCGACCTGTGCATCTGCTGGATCGTTTTTTGAAGTAAAGAGGGGTAATGTAGATGCACGCATGGTAACGAGGCAAAAGGGAAATTAGACATGCTGAAAAGATAATTTTGGCAAAAGGTCCTCTGAAAGTTTATGTGGTAAATTCTACGTTAAGTAAATCCAGGTAATGTTTTTCCCCAAAAAACAGCAAGGAAAATAATTCCCAGAAGAATGCGATAAATACCAAATGCGGTAAATCCTCGTTTAGAAATAAACGCAACAAAAAAACGTACTGCAAAAAGTGCCGTAACAAATGCAACCGCAGCCCCAATGACGAGCAAATCAAGATGCGCCGCATGGAGCGTTGCACGGTTCTTGTAAAGGTCGTACGCAGTCGCAACAACCATTGTGGGAACTGCCAGAAGAAACGAAAACTCAACAGCACGAACGCGGCTTAGCCCAGCAACAAGTCCACCGCCAATTGTTGCGGCGGCACGTGAAACCCCAGGCACCATCGAAATTACTTGAAAAAGTCCAATCGTGATCGCTATCCTTGGTGTAATTTCGATCTCGTGTGCTTCATGACTTTCGCCGCGTTTCTGCGAAAGTTTGTCAAAAAAAAGAAGGACGATACCGCCTAAAATGAGCGCGATAGAAACAGAAATGGGGTTAAAAAGTAGCGATTTAATATACTTGTAAAAAAGAAGTCCAAAAATCCCCGTCGGAAGGAATGCAACAAATAAAATGCCATAAAGGCGAGGTTCTTTAAGAAATCGACGGATGTAAAGAAGACCCACCGCTGCAATCGCGCCCAGTTGGATGGCGATTTCAAACGTTTTTACGAACTCGTTATCTTTAATTTGCATCATCGAGTCGGCAAGAATCATGTGGCCGGTGGAAGAAATAGGAAGAAACTCGGTAAGGCCTTCGATAATTCCAAGGATGAGGGCTTGAAAAGTTGTCATTGGGTTCGGTTTGGATTCTTTTATATCGGGTCAAGTAAGGTGGCCTGATCATCATCGCCATCTTTGGTAAGTATTGACTGTATATAGATATTCAGCGTAATTGGACGCAATGGAACGCCTACGCAAATTATTTCAAAAAAACCCTGAAAGAAAAGAACACAACAAAGAATTTCAGGTCGATCTCGATCGCCAATTAAGCGCATGGGTTCGTATCGGATCTTTTATTGGTATTTTCGCATGGCTAAATTTTGCATTCGATACCGACAAAAAACTACATCCCGATTTTCCAGAACTTTTTTATTTTCGGCTTGGTTTAACGGCTATTGGAGTTATTACTTTTATTCTCACGTTTATTCCACGTATCCAGAAATATAAAGCGCTCTTTCTAAAAATTCTTATTAGCTACGTTTTTGTTGTTACTTCTTTTTTTACAGGCCGCATTGCGGATGATCCTAATTACGTGTCTGGATTGCAGATTGTGGTAATGATTCCTATTGCCGCTCCTGTGGCGTTTAGTTTTTTTTCTTTTGGCCTTTTAGCGTCAGCAATTATTTTTTTTGTTTCAGTTTTAATTTATAAACCGAACCTCAACACTCCAGCCACAGCGTATTCAATGAATAACTTGCTTATCTCATACGTAATCGCTTTTGCTTTTTCTTTTATTTTGGATCGTATGCGGTTTGATTCATTTATTAAAACAAAAAGGATTGAAACGAAGAATAGAGAAATTGAAGCACAAATTAAACGCATCAATGAACTCAAAACGCAACAAGATGGAGATTATTTTCTTACCTCGCAACTTTTGCAGCCATTAGCGCTTAACGAAACTGAGGCTTCTCGTGTCCGTGTGGAATTTTTTACCGAACAAAAAAAGAAATTCCAATTTCGCCAGTGGTACTCTGAAATTGGCGGTGATATTTCATCGGCAAATACCGTTTATTTACGCAACAAACGCTATGTCGCGTTTATGAACGGCGACGCAATGGGTAAGTCAATCCAAGGGGCTGGAGGAGCGCTTGTTCTTGGAACTGTTTTTAAATCTTTTTTGCATAGAACACAAAACAACGAAATGAGTAGTTTTATGTTTCCTGAACAATGGCTGCACGATTGTTACGAAGAATTACACCATGTAATGATCTCGTTCGACGGAAGAATGCTTGTATCAGTAGTTATTGCTCTTGTGGATGAAGAAAGCGGATTTCTCTACTATATCAATGCGGAGCATCCTTGGATTGCCGTGCTGCGTAACGGTGTTGCACGTTTTATTGAAAAAGAGCTCACCTTGCGTAAATTAGGTATGCCAGAAAATGACGAATTGTTCCGCGTAAAAACATTTAAACTGGAAAAGGGAGACGCTATTTTTGTAGGCTCGGACGGGCGCGACGATATTTTGTTGAGCCAAGATGCATCGGGAAATACCCTCATGAATACTGACGAAACTCTGTTTCTACGTGTTATTGAAAAAGCAGACGGCGACCTCCAAAAAATTCGTGACGGGCTTTCAAGCGCCGGAGATATTACCGATGACCTGTCTCTGGTTCGTCTTACTTTTGAAGGAACTGGCAAAGAAGTAATTACCCGTGCAGACTTAGCACAACTTAAAGAGTACACCCAAAAGGTAGACTCAAAAGATGCATTACAAGAACTTGAAAACCGGTACAAAGAAGATCCCCATGATCCCAAGTTAGTCTATAAACTCGCATTGCTTAATTCTCGTTTCAAAAATTTTTCTCGTGCAGCAGCCTTAGGGGAAGAATTTTGTAACTACGATCCTTCTAATTTGGGAATGATTTATCTCACCTCACGTGCATTCAAGCACTGCGCGGGATTAGACAAGCCTTTGCTACGCCGTGCGGCAGATTATGGCGAAAGACTCATTTTGCGCGAACCGACGAACATCCATGGTTTAGTAAATCTGGCAGATATCTACCGTCGCCTCGATAAGCACGGCAAAGCGGAAGAACTACTTAAAAAGGCAGAGGCTAAAGATATAGATAACCGTGTGGTAAAAAAACTCCGCGAACTACTAACAAAGAAAGTGTAAAAAGCAAATTCCTGATTTTTTACCGCGCCCGCTGCTGGGGGTAACTATCCCCACCAGTCGCAAATTTGGATTATGTCACATTAGGGGGTAACTATCCCTACGAGCGATTTAAGTAAAAAAATCACGGTTTTTTTGAAAAAATTACATTTTTTTTCTCAAAAGTGAGAAAATTTGAGCCTTTTCTGGTATTTAATCTATAGAGGCACTATGTTAAAAACATCAATCAGTCTACCATTAGATATTATTTCCACTTGGTCGAAAAACCGTTGGGAAATTATGCAGATGCACACGCGTTTTTTGCGGTTTGCCGTGCGCAAGGCCGAATTTCGGCGCGGGGTGAAGCGGCTTTATAATCGCAGTAACGGAAAGTGTGCGATTGTGAAGGTGAGGTTTACGCCGCATGAGTACGATTCGCTGCACACCGTCGCGGCGGGGATGCGTGTGAGCGTGTCGTTCCTCATTTTTTACCTCATCAAATTTTGGGAAAAAAAGTCGCAAAAAAACGCCGGTTTCGTTGTGGGGGGTAACTATTCCCCAAAAGTGCTGGAGTGGTCAAAAATGAGGGTAAAATTTGAGGAAATGCTGGCTTTTAGGCGTGTCAGCTGCAGTTTCTTCACGCCACTGAGGCCGTAGCGGCGGGTGGTTTTTGGGTTACTTTTAATGCAACCAACGTTTCAAAAATTTACCCGTAAGTGAATTTTTATTTTTTGCAATCTCTTCGGGAGTACCTTTTGCGATAACTTGTCCTCCTTTTGCGCCACCTTCTGGCCCCATATCTATGACATAGTCGGCGCATTTGATAACGTCCATATTGTGCTCGATAACGACGACGGTATTACCTTCATCTACGAAGCGTTGTAAAATATTCATCAATAAACGAATATCTTCAAAATGAAGACCAGTTGTTGGTTCGTCGAGAATGTAGAGAGTTTTTCCTGTTGAGCGCCGTGACAGCTCGGTTGCGAGTTTCACCCGCTGCGCCTCGCCCCCCGAAAGTGTCGTTGCTGCTTGGCCAAGTTTAATGTAACCTAACCCTACATCGAAAAGCGCTTGTAGTTTTGCATGGACCTGTGGTATCGATCCAAAAAATCCAAGCGCTTCTTCAACGGGCATATCGAGTATTTCAAAAATATTTTTTCCTTTAAAGCGTACTTCGAGTGTTTCTTGGTTGTAACGTTTGCCTTGGCATACTTCACATTTTACGTAAACGTCGCTCAAGAAATGCATCTCGATACGCTTAACGCCATCACCTGCACATGCTTCACACCTACCACCTTCGACGTTGAATGAAAAGCGGCCAGGTTTATACCCGCGCAATTGACTTGCTGGGAGTGCGGCGAATAAATCGCGAATCGGTGTAAACGCGCCTGTGTATGTTGCGGCGTTAGAACGGGGAGTTCTGCCAATGGGGCTTTGGTCAATACTGATAATTTTATCAATGTGCTCTATGCCTTGGATTGCTTTATGCTTTCCTGGTAAATCTTGTGCACCCATGAGTTTTTTGTGGATGCCTTTATAGAGAATTTCATTTACAAGCGAACTTTTACCCGAACCCGAAAGACCAGTTACCACCGTAAGTACAGATAACGGAAACTCAACATCGATATTTTTGAGGTTATTTTCCTGTGCCCCTAAAATGCGGATTGATTCTTTGGCTCCCTTACGCCTTTCGGCGGGTATTTGGATTTTTCTTTTTCCCGTTAAATAATCGGCGGTTAAAGAATTTTTTGTTTTAAGTAGCTGTGTATACGTTCCTAAAAAAACAACATTGCCTCCATGCCTTCCGGCACCAGGACCCATATCGACAATGTAATCTGCTTCTTGCATTGTCTCTTCGTCGTGTTCAACAACAAGAATACTATTCCCTAAATCGCGTAATCCTTTAAGCGTTTTGATAAGTTTTTCGTTGTCGGATTGATGAAGCCCAATTGAAGGCTCGTCTAGAACGTACAAAACACCCATGAGCGCCGAACCAATTTGCGTTGCAAGGCGTATACGTTGTGCTTCACCCCCCGAGAGCGAGCCAGCGATACGGTCGAGGGTTAGGTATCCAACACCGACGGAATTTAAAAAGCGTAGGCGATCTAAAATTTCTTTCATCGCTTGTTGCGCAATTTCACGCTCGGTCTTGTTAAACTGCATTTTTTCAAAATATTCAAATGCATTTTCGAGTGTGAGTGCAGTTGTTTCTGCGATATTCTTTCCTTTGAGCTTAACAGCAAGCGCAATGGGCTTTAGGCGTTTGCCTTTACATGCAGCGCATGGAGATTCCTCCATGTATTGTTCCATTTTTTGCCGCATCGTTTCGGAAGCTGTTTGTAAATAACGCCGTTGTAAATTCGGTATCAATCCTTCGTAGCCACGCGAATACTGGTACGATGTTTCAGATCCTTTCCATTCATAACTTAACTTCAAAGATTTATCGCCGTAGAAAAGTAGTTCGTACACTTTTGGGGGAAGCTTTCGCCAAGGTGTATCTAAACCAAAGTTAAATTTCTTATTGAGTGCCTCAATCGACGCTTTGTACCAGTACGCGTCTGTAGAAAATCCCAAGCCTTCGCCTATACCCTCGCGTACAGTTTGGTCATCTTCTTGGATAAGTTTTTCTGGATGGAATTCGAGCGTGTGCCCCAAACCACTACAAACTTCGCATGCGCCATCAGGCGAGTTGAACGAAAAAAGGCGATGGGTAATTTCGGGAAAACTTAACTCGCACGAAGTACAGTACAATTTTGCTGAAAAATGTTCTTCAAACTGTTCGCCCGAATCGGTCTCAAAAAGAATACTTGCTTGACCACCGCCTGTTGCTTGTTTGAGCGCAAGTTCCAATGAACCTGCGAGGTGCATACGTACGTCTTGCAATTTTTCCTTTTCGAGAACTAAACGGTCGACGACAATATCGATATCGTGCTTCAAATTTTTTTTAAGGCTGATTTCCTCGTCCAAGCTTTTAATCTGCCCATCGATACGCACACGTACAAACCCATCACGCTGTATGCGTTCGAAAACATCTTTAAACTCACCTTTTTTGCTTCTGGCAATAGGCGCTAGTATTTGTGCGCGAATAGATTTTGCTTGCGGTAGACGATCAAAAACTCCAAAAACCGCCGCAACCATTGTGTCGATGGATTGCGCTTCAAGTTTAGCTCCACACTCGGGGCAATACGGTTGACCTAAACGCGCAAAAAGTAAGCGCAAGTAATCGTAAATTTCTGTAACCGTGCCCACAGTGGATCGTGGATTTCGTGCTGTCGTTTTTTGCTCAATCGAAATAGCAGGAGATAAACCCTCAATCGAATCTACATCTGGCTTTTCAAGCTGTCCCAAAAATTGCCGTGCATACGACGAAAGCGATTCTACATAACGGCGTTGGCCTTCCGCGTAAATTGTATCGAATGCAAGCGAACTTTTACCCGAGCCAGAAAGTCCCGTGATGACGACAAGCTTTTCACGGGGAATTTCAAGCGAGATATTTTTAAGGTTGTGCTCGCGTGCGCCAGTGATACGAATTTTATTCATAGAGCGGAGCACCCCACCATTGCCATGGAAAAAAAGATTGAAAGAGTTGTTGGCGTATTGCTGGTACGCGAAAGTGGTTTAGTCCGCGAAAGAAGATGTTTTGCCAGAATTTTATGCCTTTATAGAAAAATTGCGTTGGAGTAATATAGCGTTTGCTATGGATTTCCACAGCTAAACGAGGTAAGTAAAGGAATAAAGCAACCCTCACAAGTAAAGACACAGAAATTTTTAATCTTAACGCAGCTAACTGCAATAAAACAACGTCGTCGCCATAAAGGCACAACATATGTCGATGGCACTCTTCCATATTCTCTTTTTTTACTTTATTACGTGCTGCATCCAGTGTAGATGTCCAACGCAAATTCTCATACTGCGCAAGTTGAAAAACGCAATACCGTGTAATACTCGAAATTGTGCTGTGTCGCTTTTTTGCCATTTGGCAGAGCTTTTTCCATTCGGTGCTACTTAGGCGGATTTCCCATACATCTGCTATTTTTATTGGTTTGTTCTCTAAAAAGAGTGGTTGTTTTTTGCATTTCATAGTGTCCTCTACATATTAAATACCAAAAAACATTCAAATTTTCTCATTTTTCCTAAAAAAAGTTCAAATTCAGCATCTTTTTACCAAAAATACTAGCTATGGAAATCCGCAGCTAAAACGAATGCCCTAATATAGCTATGGAATTCCATAGCTATATTAGGGCAGCTCCACATATTTCTCAATATACGCTAAAAACTCCGACGTCGCACGCTGTGGACGTGCACGCGAGAGTGAGACAATCAACTGCTCGTCGCGCATTGACGCCAAGGTTACGCCATTATGCACTAAATCCTGCCGAAACCAATAGCGAATTTTGTCGACGCGCTCGATCCACGTTATAATTTCAATAGTACGTCCTGCGGGCAAGTCGCCAAAAAAGTTTGCGATGCTTCCCATATAAAACGAAGTCGTGTCAAGTTCGCGGATACGCTCTAGCGTAAGGCCTGTTTTTTCGGCGAAGCTCCAACGGCCTTCTTCAAAAACTTTCCAATGCGAGGCGAGGTTATACCTTCCTGCAAAGTCACGCGCCGCAAAAGGCACTGTATAAGGGGTAACAACGCGTTCGCAATTACCGCTCCACGGCGTTAATTTTTTGTAGAGAACATCTTCTGTGGCCTCCCCTTGAACGTTGATTGTTAACGGGGCACCATCTTTGAGCACGCTGGCTTCTTGCTGAAGGTGGCAAACCAATTCTCCCGACATTTCAAAAACTTTTTGGTTAAAGTGTAAGGTTTCTGCCTTGGTCGGATTAACTTCGGTTACGACTTTAAGTTCCACCTGTGGAAACTGTTGTCTATGGAATTTTGCATAACTCGAAACTGTCTTCAGATAAATTTGTTCGCTCTGTATTTTTTCAAAAGGGTAGTCCAGTGCGTTAAGGATACGGTAGCGCCCTTCAAGGGCAAAGCTTTCGTATGTGCGGCTTGTAACATGGCGTTGCGTGTCGAGGTCTGCAAAGCGCGTTACAGCAATAAATTCGTCTTTCATAGTTCTCCTAAGAATTTATAGTTTCTGGCGTTGGGTCGGTAATACACAAGCCCCAATAAGATAAAAATAGTAGTCGTGACAAGAAAGCGGTACACTTTGTGCAAACCTAAGAACTCAAACTTAAATAAGAGACACCACGAAAATGAGTAATTCCATAGACCAAAGAGAAACTGAGCTTAAAAAATTTTTAGAGCGCGAAAATCTACCAGAATCCCTTATCCCTCTTGTAAATGCCGCGCTTACGCACAAAAGTTATAGCAATGAATTTCGCAACGAACCCAAAATAAAACTTGATAAACATAATCAACGTTTAGAGTTTTTGGGTGATTCAGTTTTGGGGCTTATTGTCGCACACTATTTTTATGCGTCTAAACGCAAAGTTGCAGAAGGTGGTCTTACGCGATTAAAGTCAATGACTGTTTGTGAATCGGCACTCAAACTTGTTGCAGACAATTTAGGTTTGGGTTCGCTTTTACGCATGGGAAAAGGAGAGATTGCCACAGGAGGCCTTACACGCACCTCAAACTTGGCCGACGCCGTTGAAGCTTTAATCGGCGCTATTTATGTGGGCGCAAGTTTTGAGGTTGCACAACAATTTGTTTTAAAGCATTTTCACGAAATTTTAGAAAACCCCGATATTGTAGAAGGAAACCAAGACTTTAAATCTGCGCTCCAAGAATACCTTGCGAAAAAAAATCATACACGGCCAGAATACCAGTTGACAGGTTCGCAAGGGCCAGACCACGATAAAGAATTTACCATAACGCTTTTTATCGATGGTAAAAAAATTACCGAAGGTGTAGCGCGTACGCGTAAGCAAGCAGAACAAAACGCTGCGCGTGAATACTTAAGCCAAATAAAACGCAAATAATTTGTTGCCACCGTATAAATTTCATAACAAGCCACCCTATGCCCAATCCAAACCATTACGCTAACCTTATTGCACTTGCGGTACCAATTTTTTTTATTTCTATTGCGATAGAATTTTTTGTCTCGCTCGCGATGAAGCGGCGTGTTTATCGTCTCAACGATTCTGTCGCCGACCTGAGCGCGGGAATGCTACAAGAGCTTGTCGGCGTTTTTACAAAGTTTATCCGCTTTGGCCTTTACGTTGTTATTTTCGAGGCAGTGCACCGGCCTCAAAACGCCGTACAGGGAACACCGTATGGACTTCCCATCAACGCGGCTACGTGGATTGTTCTTTTTATTCTTGTCGATGTGGCGTACTACTGGTTCCACCGCCACGCGCACACGTTCGCCGTCATGTGGGGGTCGCACGAAGCGCACCACTCGAGCCAGGAATATAATTTCGCGGTGGCGTTGCGGCAAGGCGCGTTCCAAGGGTTATTTTCGTTTCCCTACTATTTACCGCTTGCCGTAGTGGGATTTTCCCCGTTACAGTTTTTGGTTTGTACGCAGATAAACACAATCTACCAATTTTTTATCCACACCCGTTTGGTCGGTAAATTGGGTTTCCTCGAATACTTTATGAACACGCCTTCGCACCACCGTGTACACCACGGTGTAAATCCCAAGTACATCGACAAGAACCATGCTGGTGTTTTTATCGTGTGGGATAAACTCTTTGGCACGTTTCAAGTCGAGGAAGAAGAACCATACTATGGCACAGTAAAGCCACTCACCACGTTTAATCCGATTTGGACGCAGCTACACTATTTTTGGCATTTGGCAAAATTGTCGTACCATGCACGCGGGTTAGATAAACTCAAAGTGTGGGTTAAAGGCCCGGGGTGGAAACCCGACTACTTGGGTAAAATGGAACCTGTACCCGAAGTCGACGCCGCCACTTACCAAAAATACGACGCGCCAAACCTACTGCCGCTTAAACTCTACGCAACATTCGTGTTTTTAATATCGCTTTTGCCTTTTTTGATTTTGCAACGGAATGCACACTTACCGCTCGGTATCCAAATTCCATTGGCTATAACTACTATTTTAGGCATTACTGCATCTGGAGGACTTATGATGCGCCAAAAATGGGGCTTTATATTCGAAGTTATTCGTATTTTGGTTTTTTCTCTGTTTGCAAGTGGTTTTGTATTTGCACTACGAACAAACGTATTTCATATAAGTCTCGCGATAATTATCGTGTCAGCAACATTGCAACTTCTTTATGCTATTTGGGAGTTTAAGAGGACAACTGTAAAGCTACAACAAATACCTAACAAAACTTAGCACACTGCCGAAAACCCATGCGCGATGGTTGTTTTTTAGCAACCCGTTAAATATAGCTACCAAAATATACGCGGTGGCAAGTATAACCATTCGGATTTTTTTGCAAATAGTCTTGGTGGTAATCTTCTGCCGGCCAAAATTTACCTGCCGTTCCGTATTCATCCCCTAATGGCTCGAGCGTCGTAACAACAGGCTTGGGCCAACGCTTCGAACGGTTGACGAGTTCGATAAACTCCTCTGCTTCACGGAGTTCATCCGCATTGGAATAAAAAATTGCCGAACGGTATGACTGCCCGATGTCGTTACCTTGGCGGTTTAGCGTTGTGGGGTTATGTATTTGAAAAAAGAAATTTAAGAGATTGCGAAAATTGGTGCGCGTTTCGTCGTATGTAATTTCCACTGCTTCGGCATGCCCTTCGTGGTTTTTATAAGTGGGATTTACCGCGTTGCCACCACAATAACCGCATTCGGTATCCACCACACCAGGTTGTGAGCGCAATAACTCTTCGAGTCCCCAAAAACATCCACCGGCGAGTACTGTTTTTTTCATAGTTACTGTTGTAAGTTTTTTTTCAAGCTATTACTGATATCTTCAAGTACATCACCAAGATCTTCTGCATCAAAAGAAGTGCGCCGCGCTGCGGATAAAAGAATTTCTCCGCTTTGGACACTCACAAGCCGCGCCGATAACGATTCAAATTCGAGTATGTTGTGCCTGTGTGCAACCGCCATAACGCCACCAAAGTCCATTTCAATTAAATCGGGAATTAAAGAATCGGCTATTGCAGCACCTGTTTCTTTGTTGGGGCCTGTAAAAGCGGAGACAGCGATACGCTTAACCGTGCCTGGTGTATAAGAAGGGCTACGCACAGTTTTTACCGAGCTGGTACATGCGCAAAAAAAGCACAACAACAAAAGATTGAACTTGTGCAAATGAGTGGATTTCATAATTTTCTCTCTAAATAAGACGTTTGAGTTGACTAAAATGGCTTATTTTTCTTTCTCTTGAAACATAAGGGAGATTGAGTTCACACAGTGGCGTGTGTTTTTGGGAGTAAAACGCTCTCCCTCAAAAACATGCCCCAAGTGTCCGCCGCAACGGGCACACACAATTTCTGTGCGGCTGCCGTCGGCGTCGGGTACACGTTTTACCGCGCCTTCAATGGCGTCGTCGAAACTTGGCCATCCGCACCCAGAGTCAAACTTATCTTTAGACAGGTAAAGCTCTGCATTGCATTGTTTGCACAGGTAAACACCTTCGGCATAGTGTTTGTTATATTTACCTGTACCTGGATATTCGGTACCTTTATGGAGGATTACCTTTTTTTCTTCTGCTGTAAGCGTGTTGAATTTCATGAATCTATACCCAAGAATGTGTTGACCCCCAACAGGGAAACCATAGTCACGACAATGCGTAAAGCTTTCATTTTCTTTATTGTGTTTTTTATAGCCGCAGAAGGGTTTGCCGCGCCCAAAAAAGGCAAAACAGCGCACGTTGGCACAGAGCACAAATTCTACAACGAAACCATGAATTTTCGTATCGTATGGAAAGGTATTGCTGCAGGTGATGTTACCCTCCGCTCACGGGTTGTCGATAAAGATTTTATCCAAATTAACTCCCGCGTAAATTCGTTGCAGGCCGTAAGGGGTATTTACTACGTACAGGGAGTATTTGCGAGCAAGTGGAATTTCGTCACGCGTTCGCCTGTAATTGCATTTGAAGAAGCCTACCAAGGCGATTCGTACCAAAGGCGCAAGTTCCGTTTTTCTGGAAGTAACGCGCAAGTGGAAAAACACGAAATGAAATTCCACGAGCATAGTTATCCCCACAGTACTCCGCCCAAAGGCGATTGGAGCGATAGTTATTCAGTAAGTACCGCTGGGGGCTACCAAGATTTGCTCGGCGCATTTTATTTTGTACGCAGCACGGGGCGTGTTCCCAAAGTAGGCGAAGTGCTGCGTGTCCCTGTTCTTCCCGCGGGTTCTCGCAGAAGCCTTATCCTTAAAGTTTTGGGGCGTTCTGTCCGTAAAGACGTACCTTTCTTTGGAACGCGTGAAATTATCCATGTACGTTCTGCGCTTGCCGACGACGCTAAAAATAAAACCAATATGGGTAGCAATATCTTCTTTAATACAAAATCGCAAATTGAAATGTGGATTACTGCGGATGAGGATTTTGTACCTGTAAAACTCTGGACAGATGTACCCTATCTTGGAACAGCGTACATCTTACTGGAAAATTATTCACAACCTTAATTTTATGCGATTATTGGTATTATTTTTATTTAGTGCACCCTTTGTTTTTTCTGCAAACGATAGTTGGTCGTACGAAAAAACTGCAGGCGGCGCTGTTGCGTACACGCGCTCTGTCCCTAATTCTTCCTTTAAAGAGTACAAGGTTGAGACCGAAGTTACTGCAAGGCTTTCACAGGTGGTTGCTGTACTTATGGATGTACCTGCCATGCCACAGTGGGTCGACCGGTGTACAGAAGCGAACCTTGTTAAAGAAATAAGCCCCACTGAATCGATAACAAGGACCATAACAGCGGCACCCTTTCCTTTAAAAAATCGTGAAGCGATTGCACACGGTAAATTATCGCAAGACCGCGCTACGAAAGTAGTTTTACTGACAACAAGCGGGCGTAGCACCTATTTACCTTTAGACAGCCGCTACGAACGCGTAAAACACGTGCGTGGGCTTTGGATTCTCGAGCCAAAACCAAACGGGAAAGTGCGCATAAAAATGATTGGCCACACAGACCCAGGAGGAATTATCCCGGCAGCAATTGCAAACCAGTTTGTTGTAACAATTCCACTAAATACAATAAAAAACTTGCGGAAACAAATCACAAAACCAAAGTACGTCCGTGCTAAATTAAGTTATATAAAAGACTAGGAGGAGCTTGTGTCGATAACTAATCGTAAAGGAATTATTCTCTGTGTTGATGACGAACCCGGCGTTCTTGCAACATTAAAGGAGCAGCTTCTTGCCGACTTTATTGCAACGCACGACGTTGTCACGGCAACCTCTGGCGAAGAAGCGCTTACTTTCGTAGAAGCCGCCCGTTCAGAAAAAGAGATAATTGAGCTTATCATTACCGATCAAATAATGCCGAACATGAAGGGCGACGAATTTTTAAAGCGTGTCCACCAAATTTTACCCGACACAATGAAAATCCTCCTAACGGGGCATGCAGGGCTCGACTCTGCAATTAAAGCAATTAACGAAGGCGGTTTAAATAGGTACATTGAAAAACCTTGGAATGCAGAGGCAATGCGCGATGATATACAAACCCTTATCGCAAAATTCCGCCAAAATTTGGAAAACCAGTACATGCTCAATAATTTAGAAGCCCGTATTCGAGAACTTACCGGTACATGAAAAACTATAAAAAAATAATCTTTGTAGTTTTTCTTTTTTGTGCTGGAATTTTTTTTCTTAATGCAGAGTTTTCAAATAAAAATCGCCCACAAAGCGTTTCGCAAATTTTCGATACCTCTCAACCTTATTCTATAATCGGAGTAGTTCCCGATGTACCACAATTTATTGACGCATTGCGTGACGGCAAAGCAATGCGTGCTTTTTTTGATTCCCCTTTAGGGCTCCATTTTTTGCGTTCTGCGCCAACGCGCGCTGCTGCACACCTGCACCGTTACATTAAGTTGGCGCCAAGCGCATGGCAATGGAATCTGTACGCAACGCTTATTAGCGGCCCTGTTTTTTATCGTTCCTTGGGTTCACAGTTTTCTCTTGTTATCCAATTAAACAAAAAAGGAAAATTAATTTCTTCACTTCTTGATACTGGAAACGCCGCACGGGTTGGAGACTGGCTTGTTATCGCCTCGGACAAAGCAACGCTTAAGGCGCAGCAAGCGTATTTAGAGAACCCAAAAGTAAATGCATTTACCCTCGATACTTTTCTGGGCGACACAACTTCAGCCTCTGCCGTTTTAGGTGGGGCAAACAAGAATGAAAAAAAGCTCAGCCTTGTGCGTTCGCTTGTACAAAACGCTTTTGGTTTGGATACGTTTGAAGCGTGTAAATTTAAAATTGCGCCTGCGAAAAACACCATTACCTTAGAAGGCGACTGCCCAGGGGCATCTACAAACATTGGCGGGGCAAACGAAACAATTACAATACCGGATTCTCCTTTTTATACGTATAGCTTTAACCCCAAAACCCAAAAGGCGGATTTCCTTTCGCTCGCTGGGTTTTCTTCGGACTACGGAATGTTGGTTCCACGGCTTTTCTATTCTACAAGCGTTAAAAATTTTGCCGCTGTTGAATTTTTGAACCAAGCTTTTAAAACTTTCGGCCACCAAGTGCAAACAATCGACAATGGATTCCAAATTATGTACCCCGTTGCCCTTACATACCCCCGTGGTTCAAAGCAACTTTTTTCGCCGCGCCTTACAAGCGATAAAGACCGTATCTATTGGGAATCTTTTACAACCTCTCCACCAAAGCAAAAAATTGCTATATCGGCAAACTACCAATTTTTCGCACAGGCTAAAATTGCAGAGCTTGCAAAAAATTCGTTAGAGGCGCTTAAAACATTCGATGCTATTTATGCGCCCGCGCATTTCAACGAATTTCGTGATGCGCTTGCAAAATCACTCCCTAGTCTACAAAATACGGTGGCTGAGCTTTCAACAACAGCAAAAGGCTCTACGCTTAGGGTTCACGGCACTTTGGACTTTGCGAAAAAATAAAATTTTACGCCACTTTATTACGCTCTGCTTTTTGTGGACAACTTTTGCGCCAGCGTATTCCGTCACGCTTGAAGGAAGATTGCCAGGGGATAGGTTTCGCGAAGACAATCCTCCGCAGTTTGGCGCTCTTATGAGTTTTGTTTCCCGCGCACATTCGATTGTTCTTGTAAATGCACAGCACGAAAAAAAAGATTATACAATCGCAAAGCTCCTTAACAAAATAGCAAAGAGCCTTAAAATTAAACGCAAAAATTTAGAAAAACTTTCGTTTGTTGATGGGAATATGCGTTGGCTTCAATATACTTACCGCAAAAAAGCTGGTGGTGGCTTTCTGTATATAACGCGCCACGAAGATGTTTTTGTGTATGTTCTTATTTTTAATTTTAACTACAGCGCACTTGCAAACGACTTGCCTTTCATCGAGCGTTATATCCAAGAACTAAGTATTGAAAGCGATATTTAGCAGGGTGTTGAAAAAGTCTCGTGCGTGCAGCAGACGCTGGCGATTGCCCATAGCAATCGCTCACAAAACGGCCATAAATGGCCTGTCTGCGGCTACGCTCGGCTCAACACCCTGCTAATGGCTGTTTTTCAACAGCCTGTTGAGAATACATTACCCTATTTTTCTTTTATAGGCGATGTCGCCTGTAATATCTGTCCAAAGAGAATATAAATTTTCTATTGGCTCATTAACCGTATGGAATTTAATTTGGAACGCCAATAAAAGTTCTTTTGCGTGAAAAACTTTGCGTGCGAAGCGTTTTTCCATAATTTCTTTTTCGCAATTTAAAGACACAATAAGAATTTCACGGGTAGAAAGCACAAAACTATGGTCGATATTTTTTAAAATTCGGTGTACGTCTTCACATAGCTCTCCTAAAAGCTCCCTTGCGAAATTTTCGCCAGATTGTACAACATACTTAGTAAGCGATTCAAAGTAGAGATACGCAAACGTGACTGGTTTTTTTTCTTGTAGCGTTTTTTCTGTAATTTTTTTAACCTCTTTTTCCGTCTCGGAAAAAAGGAATGATTTTCTTTCGTCGCGTGAAAAACTCATTGGTGCATAATAACGCTCGAACACATAAAGCATTCTTTTCAGATTTTCGTCAATAGCGCTTCCCCTAAGCGAAAGCGCAGCGATGGCATATTGGTCTTCCAAATAACCACTGTGGACGTAATGCAAAGTAAACTCAATGCCGTTATGTGAAAAATCTAAGCTGCCTGTTTCTTTCGTATTTGTGTCTTTAACAGATGTATAAATAACCGAAGCAAGCGTTGGGAAAATACCATAACTATGCCGTGTCGCTCCGGTTTTCATGTCGAAAACAAAGGTGGCAAAAAAAAGCGCTTTAATTGATTCAAAAAAGAGGTAGTACTCGATGTAGCGAGAGTAAATTGTATCTTTAGTGTCGGCAAGACGGCGTTCCCAATACGCCAAAAGATTTTCCGTTAGGGTTGCGTTAATTTTATTTTCTTTTATCAAGGCTTTAACATGCGACAAATCAATTTTATGAAAATCGACGTATAAGCCTTTTTTTGCCGCCATATTACCTTTGTTTAATTTCTTCTACCCGCATTTTACTACGCTGCAATAATTCCGCTTGGAGTTTTTGCATTGTTGCTTCTGCCATATAGCTGGAGCGGACAAAAGGCCCCACTTCCCATGCCAAAAAATTACGCTTTTTGATTTCTACTTCAATTTCTCGAAACTCTGCCATTGAGTAATTTTTGTAGAGCTCCGCATGCTTTGTTGTAGGGCGCAGGTATTGCCCAATAGTAATTATCTCAATCTGCGCTTTTTCCATATCGCCTAACAATGTGTTAATTTCTTCTCGCTCTTCACCTAAACCCACCATAAAACCGCTTTTGCGCACAATGTGCGGGTATTTTTTGCAAAAAAAATCGAAGAACTTGAGCGAACGACTATACCTTGCCTGTGGACGAATTCGCGGCGATAGGCGCTCCACCGTTTCGATGTTATGCGCTATAACCGCTGGGTTTGCTTCGGCGACAACGGAAAGGTGTTCGTGCCGTGCGTGAAAATCGGGAATAAGAAGCTCAACAGTGACTCCAAGCGCGTTAAGGCTTTCGGTAATGCGTGCAAAATGCGCGGCGAGTCCCGCCTCGTCGTCGTCACGTGCAACAGAGGTTATAACAAGATATTTATAATTACGTTCTTTTGCAGCGCGTACAATGTCGTCGTGTTCTTTATCTACAATGTGCGCAAGCGGAATGGGCTTTCCCGTCGAGACATGGCAAAATTTACAATTACGCGTGCATTCGCGGCCACCGACAAGAAATGTCGCCACACCCCAAGACGAACATTCGTTGCGGTTGGGGCAGCGTGACTCTTCGCATACAGTATGCACATTTTTATACGAAATAAGTTGCGTCGGATCGTCGAAAGACCACGGCAACTTTTTAGAAATGGGGTGTACTGCACTACTCATGGATTAACATATTTATACGCAGATTCAAGCTGATCGGCAAGCCCAATTCCCGAAAAAGCCCAACCTGCAAAATGTACTCCTTCGTGTTTTGAAAGAAGCGCGAATACATCTTTTTTCCATTCACCGTACCCAGGTGCATAGCGCGGAATTCCCGTGGTGTGCCGAAAAACCTTTGTCCAAAGTGGATTTGCTTTGATGCGCAATACCCGTGCAAGGGCTTCTTGCGTAAGGTTTGCCAGTTCATCGTCTTTAAAGAGCGCTCCATCGCCAGAAACCATTGTTTTTGTTAAAAAACGGTTTTCAGCAATACGCCCCGAAAAAACATTGGAAGCAAAAATGCATCCCAAGATGGGAATCTTTTCCTTACGCGGGACTAAAAATCCATACCCGCCTGCTGAAAAATCCTTTTTATTCCATGCCGCGTAGACGACGTTTATAGGAGAGTTTTTTGCTTCGCTTATTTTACGCGAAAGTTCTTTATCTGCCTCGCGCCAAATATACGATAAATTTTCTGAATTTACAGTAAAAATAATTTTGTCAAAAGTATCGTAGGGTTTTGCTTTTGAAGAAAGAGCGTACTTTCCTGAGGAATGTTTTTGTATACGCGCAATTTTATCGCGTACAATTTGTACTCCGCTTTTTGTAAGGTGTGCTTCTAAAGCGTTTACGAAAGTAATCAATCCACCTTCGAAAGAACAAATTCCCCGCTCAAACTCGACAGAACCCAGCCTGTCTTTCCAGTATTCCTTTTTTGCAGTAGAGTATTCTTTGAGGGCAACTTTTAGTTTAGGCGCTTCGGCAATTTTTTGGAAGAGGTCGGGAAAAACAGCAGAAAATTCAATATCTTCCGCTTCGCTTCCATAAACTCCACGCGCCATTGGGGAAGCTAAATACTCTGCCGCAGAAAAACCCAAGACGTTTCGTGCGGCATCGAAAAGGGTAATTGTAGGCCACAACGAAAATTTTTTTCCCATCGCAAGAAATATTTTTATTTTTTCTGGGAAAAAAAGGAGCGACGAGAAAATAAAGGAAAGCGGCGACTGGGGGGCTTTAACCAAATACCCGTCTTTGATGACATAGCGCTTCGCATTTTTTTTATCTTCGTGCAAAAGTTTTTTTTCGATACCCAGTTCGCGGACAAGTGTTGTAAAAAGCCCCGTGCGCTCCAAGTATGAATCTGGCCCTGGTTCTAAAAGGGCGCCGTCGTGCTCCTCAGTTGCAATGTTACCCCCAAGGCTTGCCGCCTCAAAGAGAAAAACTCCACTTTCGGGATATTTTTTTTTCAGAAAATACGCATGGGAAAGGCCGGAAATACCGCCGCCCACGACTGCAATACGTTGCATAGTTGTGTGTTAGAAAATTTGAACACGCTGGCAACGAAAAAGGTTCTCTTGCCAAAATTGGATTGACGCGGCAAAGCTTCAAAGGCAGGAAAGCCCATTGGTAACTTTAAACGCTGTGTTTGCTTTTTGTCGGGTATTTTATTTTTAGCCTGCAACAATTATGGTTTGCGGGATATTTTAGACAACCCTGGCGCCTCTTCGGCGCACGCCAATTCGAGTTACCGTATTTTTGTTACATCGCAAGTTACGCAAGGAAATATTGGATCAACTGCTGCTACCGCTATTACAAGCGCAGATTCAATATGTATGAATAACTCCAACAAACCTCCAGGTAATAGTACTTACAAGGCGCTTTTGGTTAATGCCAGTCGGAGGGCTTGTAGTACTGCAAATTGTACCAACCAAAGTGAAAATTTAGACTGGGTAATACACCCAAACGCAAACTATGTACGCGCAGACGGAAAAACTCCGCTTTTTACCAGCAACAGCGCAGGAATTTTTGTTCTTTCTGGGATTGGAGCACCTACTTTTACTAATTCTGTTGCCGAAACAGTAGCTTCGGTTTGGACGGGGTTGGGAACAGACTGGAGGACAGCTAATGCGTGTAGTGATTGGACAGATAATCAGAGCTCTGTCACTGGAATGGTCGGTGACACCTCTCAAATTAACGCAGATGCTATTTCAACGGCATCTGCGTCTAATTGTGACAGTCAACTTAGTTTCCTCTGTGTGGAACAATAAGGTTTAAAAAGCCACGGGAATAATTGTTTTTTATTAGTCACAAAATTGGATTATGTCGCATTAGGGGATAACTGTCTCGTATTATGTCGCATTAGGGGATAACTGTCTCGTATTATGTCACATTAGGGGATAACTACCTCTTATTATGTCGCATGGAGGGATAACTATCCCAACGAGCGGTTTTAGTGAAAAAATCACGATTTTTTTGAAAAAACGTGCTTTTCTTCCTCTCGTTGACGCGTGTACTCGCACCCATGCCTTGCCGTGTGTGGCTGATTGATTTCGACCAACGCCTTTTTGAGTACCTTACTCTGTATGCTAACCCACCATGGGTAACTTGGCTTTGCGAACATATAGGCGATATGAGGACGTATATAGCCCCTGCGCTTTTGTTTTTAGCTCTTTATATTTGGCAAAAGCGTTGGAGCGCCATCCGTTTTTTGCTAATACTTATTTTCTATTTGGTGTTGAGTGAAGTTGTTGCGCACTTTATGAAGATAGCGGTTGCTCGGCCACGCCCTGCGGTAGCTTGGTTAATTTACACAGACCCCACCGCGCTTGGCTTTCCTTCTGCGCATGCAGTTAACACGATGGCGCTTGCTGTTTTTTTGGCAAAATGGTTTCGAAAAAGTTTGTTATGGTTTTTAGCAATACCTTTTGTTGTTGGCGTATCTCGTGTTTTTGCAAATTACCACTATCCTTTAGATGTTGTGGCGGGGTGGGCCACTGGGTATTTTTTTGCGATTTTATTTTGGAAGCTTGTACCCCAAAGATTTATGGGTGCCGCGGAGGCTTTGTAATTCTGGTTTTTTGTGTTTACACCCTTACTAAAGTGCCTCGTTATGTCGCATTATGGTAGACAACAAACCCCTTTCAAAAACCCAACTCATTGCTGAGTTGGCAAAAAAGTCCAACTTGGATAAAAAGCAAGCAGACGCCGTGCTCGTAGCTTTAGCGGAAATTGCGTACAGCGAAGCGAAGCGAGCAGGTAAATTTACGCTTCCCGGTTTTGGAATTCTCAAGCTCGTTAACCGGCCTGCACGCACGGCACGCAACCCTGCAACTGGAGCTACAGTGCAGGTGCCTGCAAAAACCGTTGTTAAGATGACAATGAGCAAAGCTGCAAAAGAAGCGATTACTTCAGCTCAATAACAAATTTTGTAGCATAGTTACTCCCAATTTTTTACTTAGTAGATAAAGCGGCACACCTTACAACGCGTGCGGCGGTTAAAAAAGTCCTCCAAGTAAAAGGACGGGGTTTTGGGGTTGAGGGAATCCTCGACCCTTTTGCGTCTGGGGCGCTTATTGTCGCAACGGGGGCATCCACCCGATTTTTATCGTATTTCCTTACGCTTCCCAAAAGCTACACAGCAGAAATTTTTTTAGGAGAGCAGACTGACACTTTAGATACCGAAGGAGAAATAACTGTACGTAAAGAAGTTCCTTTGGTGGAGCCACAATTCCTTGATGCTGTGGCGTTGCAGTTTGTGGGGAGTATTGAACAGGTACCTCCTCTCTACTCAAACGTCAAGGTTAATGGCAAACGTGCGCATAAAAGTGTTCGTTCGGGAAGTACTCCCTTAATGAAAACGCGGCGTGTGTTTGTGCATTCGCTTAAGCTCGAGAAAATTTCAGGAGTAAAGCTTTCGATGCGTTGTACTGTTTCTTCGGGAACGTACATCCGCTCACTTGCACGCGATATTGCTGAAGCGCTTGGAACGTGCGGATATCTTGTTGCATTGCGCCGTACCGCAATTGGTAATTTTAGCGTGCCCGACATACCTCCCAATGTACCAGGCGGATGTATCCGTGCACAAAGCACAGACTTTGAAGCGCTTTATTTTTTCGAGGTTTTAACGCTTACCGATAGCGAGAAGAAAAAATTTTGGACGGGTGTTCGGGTGCCTGTTCGTGTAAACGACGGAATTTATCGCATTTGTAATTCGGGGAGTTTTTTGGGGCTTGGGCGTGCCGAAAGGGGGCTTTTAAGCGTCGAAAAAGTCTATCCGACGGGTTAGGCTCTCCAAAAAACACGCCGATAATAAGGTATGCCCCGCGTTGTTGCGCTTTTTTGCATGGTTACTTTTTTTGCGGTTGCGTGTACAGCAAGGCAAGTACGCGACGAAACAGAATTACAACGTGCGGTGCGTTTAGCGCAAGCGGGGGATGAAAGTGGGTGGCGTACGCTAGAAAGTACTGTACGTAGCGATAGTGCAGATTTATATTTGCGAAAGACTGCTTTAAGCGAAATTGGAAAAATCCAATCCCCGCGGGGCGAACCCATTCTTAAAGAGTACTTGCAAGACCGCTCGCTTCGGGGTGAAGCAGCGCTTGGGCTTGTAGGGCAGCGCGGTGACAACAATAAACAAGAAATAGATCAACTTATAGTTTCTTCGACAGAAGCAAACCTAAAGGCGTATAATAGCCTTACGAAAGAAGAAATTCGTGCGCTTGGCGAAACAGACCATCCACACTCTGTACGCATTTTGCGAGAACAACTACGCCGCGACCCCAGTAAAGACGGAGAAGTACTGGATGCACTGGGGAGAATTCTTGTGCGGCGAAAAAAAGCTCTTTATAACCCTATGGATTTTTCGCATGGCATTGGACAAAAAGCGACGTTTGAAACAGAAACGATTATGTCTTCTGGCGATAAAGTAAACGAAACGGCAACTCCAGAAGATGCTGCCGCAGACGATCCCGAAAAAGTTTTGTTAGAATATTTAGCGGGCGATGGGGATAGCGAAACGAAGGACAGGGCAGTGGTAGGTATCCAAGTCGCGCATCCTCCAGGGATTACCTATATCCTAAATTTAATCGGTAGCAGCAAAACGCCTGTAAAAGCACGTTTGGCGATTATTGACTACTTGACCCGCTTGGCGGTCAATACGCAAGACAAAAGTATGATTAAGAAGTTAACTGTGGTACGCGCACGTGCAAAAAACGCACAGGTTGTACGTTCGATTAACTTATCGCTTCTCGTTTTAAACCGTGCGTTTGGGGGAAGATCTACGTACTACGGATCTGCGGCGCCCAAAGTTACTCCGCCTCCAGTTTCTGTACGCGAAGAAGCAACGCTAAAACAAAAACCGTACATTGGAACATCGGCAGCAGACGTGAAAACAAATTTAAAGAGGGCATTTGCGTACTACCATTTAGACGAACAACTTTTGGAGCGCATGAGTAGCCGTGTTCGGGCATTACTCAATGCACCAGAAAACAAAGAACTTGCCGAAAGGAATTTAATTTTTGTTGCTTTGGGACGCCTGTACCCCGATCGCGATTATTATGTACTTAAAGCACAAGGCCAAGATGCATTTTCTAAACCAGGGTATTTTACAACGACGTTACAATTAGTCACGGCGTCGTCGCGTGGCCGCGCATGGCAGGTTGCCCTCCTCCAAAGGCTATGGGGATTAACGGCAAATGAAGCAGATTTGCTCCGGCAGATTTATTTACGCGATGGCAAGATTTTAAGACAGCGTATGCGGTTGTAAAAAACTTTCAATTAGGATTTAGTGCGTTTTAAAACTGAATTTTTGCTCGCTTTGGCGATGCTCATTTGGAGCGCCGCATGGACTTCGGGAAAACTTGTAGCCAATAGCGCCGACCCAGCGCTTACCCTTTTTTGGCGCTACGTTGTGTCGTGTTTGGCTCTCCTTCCATTTTTCCCATTGCTCCATGAAAGTTTACGCCTTTCGTGGAAGCAAATAGGTTGGATTTTTTTTGCCTCCGCAATAATGACCGTGTATTCGTGGCTATTCTTTTTTGGGCTTAAAACAGGATACGCAGGCTACGCGGGAGTTTTAGTAACTTCGCTAAACCCCATCTTTACTTACTTTTTGCAGCGTCTTTTTTTTCGTGAAATACCCACCTTGCGTGACAACGTGGGTCTACTTTTGGGGGTTATGGGCGGCGCTGTGCTTATTGAAGCATGGCACGTCTCGCAGGATACAATACTTCTTTCAGGGAATTTGCTTTTTCTTGCGTGCGCCCTTATCTACGCATTTGTAACGCTCGCGACAAATGCGGCGACAAAGGTTGTCTCTACGTTTGTTTATTCATTTTATGTAAATTTATTCGGTGCAATACTCCTTGTTCCGTTTCTTGTAGACAAATTTAACCAGACGCCTTCGTACGTTGACTCTAATTACTGGGTTAATATTTTTTTCTTGGGTGCTATCTCGAATGGTTTTGCAACGACAGTCTATTTTTATGCAGTTAAAAATTTAGGTTCTTCCAAAGCAAGCTCTTATATATTTATTGTACCTGCAACCGCGCTTGCAATGGCTGCTATATACCTGCACGAACCAGTACACATGACAACGATTATAGGAGGAAGTCTCGCACTTTTTGCAGTATTTCTTTTGCGCTCAAAGAAAATTTTGCGTTTAAAGAAGAAAAAAGTATTTAATTAGTTTGGGTTATTCTTTGTCGTCGTCCATCAATTGTTTAATGGTTTCTGCCATTACTTCGGGTTCGTTTTTAAAGCGCACTCCATTGACGACAATTTCATCTTTTGTAACCTGTACTCCGCTTTTGCGTGGAATCGTTGAGCTTATGGTGGAGCCTACATCTGCCGCGCTATCGTACGAATCGAGTCCTTGGTGGCTGCGCAATTCTTCCCCATCCAAGGCATGCTCTCCAGACGTGTCGCTTGTAGATACGCCCGTTTCGTCTGGCGGTATATCGGGCATAGGTTCTTCGCCTATTTTGGCTTCAATAGCTTGGATTGCTTCGGGAACTTTTTTTTCAAGGAGCGCAAAAAGAATACTCCCCAAGACAAACATCAAAAGAGCGCTTACAATAGGGCGAAAAATAATCGCAATGATTCCGCTATCGGAAAAAATACTAAACGTAAGCGCTACCAACGCTCCTAAAAATGAAAGTAAGATGCTTAACTTGAGATGGGCAGATGTAAAGAAGGCGGGCATCTCACAAAAATTTTAAATCGATGGTGCAAAAATTTTTCTAAAAAAACTACCTATTCCAGACTCGCTGCGTTTAGGTAGTTCTTGTTCAAGAATACGAGAGGTTATAATATCCAAGCATGAAGACGCTTTAGAGTTTGGAAAAAGGAGATAAAACGGTTTTTGGCGGCGTATCGATTTAGGTACCGAGTCATCGTCAAAAATAAACCCAAGGCTGTCGACGCGCACGTTTAAAAATTGGTTTGAGATATTGATGACACGCTCTGCGACTTTTTTTCCTTCAAGAGAAGACGATGCGCGGTTTACGAGTAGTTTTATTTGTTTATCCGGCGCAACTAAAACAATGGATTTAATAATTCCGTATGCGTCGGTAATTGCTGTAGGTTCTGGAGTTGTAACGACAATTACTTTGTCTGCGGGAAGGGTAAACCCCACGACGTTTGAAGAAACGCCGGCGCCGGTATCAATCAGCATGATGTCGTATCCCGTTAAGCTTTCGAACGCGTCTACAAGGCTTGCGCGTTCTTTGTCGGATAAATTGGCGAGCATGCTATAACCCGACGCACCTGCGATAATATCGAGTCCTTCGGGGGTGTGTATAATAATGTCTTCGAGTTCTTTGTGCCCTTTAATGACATGGTACAAGTTAAATTTGGGAACAACTCCCAAGAGGACGTTGATATTCGCAAGCCCCAAGTCGGCATCAAAGAGAAGGACTTTTTTTCCAGCGGCTGCAAGGGCCAAACCTAAGTTCACCGAAATGGTAGATTTTCCAACGCCCCCTTTACCGCTCGTAAGGGTGATAATTTGCGTGGCTGTACCCGGCTCTGTTTTGCCAACCATTTGTCGTAAGGTGCTTGCTTGATCCATGAAGTCCCTTGTATTATCTTCGTGCAGAATACTCGTTTTCATCAAGCCATTTTTTTAGCAAAGCATCGGCAATGAGCATTCTATCGGCGTCGAGCCAGTCTTTTGCGACATCTTGTCCGTTGGTAAGCATCGAAAACGGCTTATGCCACGAATCTGCCATTTCGACGATGGGCGCAAAGCTAAAGCTCTCGTCAATTTTGCTAATAATAATCCTCGAATAATTAAAAATTTCAAAACGGTCGAAAAGTAATCGTGCATCTTCTAAACGCGTTGTTGCTGGAATAACTAAGTGCGTTTCTATTTCGTGCTGGGTGCTTATCGCGTCGAAAAATTTCTTTTGCCTATCGAGAAACTCCCTATTTGCGGGGCTTGAACCGCTCGTGTCGATGAGGATGTACTCTGCGCTGCTATCTTGAATTGCCCCCGCAAGTTCTTCACCCGTGCGGCACACGCGGCAAGGGATATCCATGATGCGTGCATATACTTTAAGTTGTTCGGTTGCTGCGATACGGTAGTTGTCGATAGTGATTAATTCTACCCGCCGCCTTTGCGTTACCGAAAGGCGTGCAGCAAACTTTACAAGCGTTGTAGTTTTTCCTGCGCCTGTTGGGCCCACAAGGGTGATAATGCGGTGCGCTGCCAAGGTTGCCGTGCGAATTCTTTCGCCTAAAACTTCTCGCGCACGTAGATGGATGCGTTTACGTAATTTGTAATCTGCCGAGGGTACTTCTGCACGTGTGCGCATGGCGATACTTTCGGCGAATACCTGGCTAAACCCCATATAGGTTAAATGTTCGTAGAGCGATAAAAGCTCGCGTTCTTTAACAAGCTCTAGGTCGGGGCCGCCTTGCGATTTTATTTGTGCTTTAAGTTCGGTGATTTCCGCTTCCAAACGGCGTATTTGTTCGTCCGATTGTATTTTGGAAATAGAAGGTAAAATTTCTCTTTGTACGGTTGGCTTAATTTCGTGCGTAAGTTTGGGAAATACGGTGGCGCCTTGTTCGCTGTGGAGCGCCGCGTTTTCTTCGGGGTTTGTTACCGCCTTTCGGCTAAGCGAAGTGCGCGAAAGCATTCCTTCCAAAATTTTTAATTTGTTATCTAAAGTCTCGTCAATTTTTTTAGGTTGTACTTTTTGTTTTTCTAAAATTGCACCGTGAATTTCCCAACGTTTCGCGCGCGTTACACGCCCCCAAAGTGTCTTTACGGGAACTTCACGCTGTTCAGAGATTAAAACTTCAGGGCCGCTTCCGTACTTATTGCGAACCTTAGCTAAAACTTCTGCGTGCGAATCGCCTTGTTCGGTAAAGTATTGCATTATGCATTCACCTCGTTAGTTTCTAAAATCACTTTAGTCATTTCTATAAATTTTGCATCGCGCGGAATTTCTTCGTACGCGACAACGGCAAAAGAGCGTGTGGGAATTTCTCGTGACAATATTTCCGAGATACTTGAACGTATCTCTGCACCACAAACATAGAGCGGAAATTTTCCTCCGCTTTGCATTGTGTTGTACGCGTCTATAAGCACTGCGCGTAAACGCTCGCGGTAATGTGGATCGATTGCAAGCACGCGGCCATCGCGCTCGTCGATGGTAATGTTTCCACGCACATCGTATTCAATTTGCGGATCGATAACCGCCGCATAGATTGTTTTATTTTTGTCTTGGTACGGAGCAAGAATTTGTCTACCCAAGCGTTGTCGCACAAAATCGGTTAAAAGTTCTGCGTTTTGTACGCGTTGCCCAAAGTCGGCAATGGTTTCCAAAATAGCGGGAAGGTTGCGTATAGAAACATTTTCCCGCAAAAGATTATGCAAAATAGTCAAAAGCACTCCAGGGTTGGGAAACAATTTTGTAACTTCTTCGACAACGCTGGGATATTTTTGCTTCGTTTTGTCTAAGAGTAGTTTAACTTCTTCGCGTCCCATAATTTGCGGCGCGTACATACGGAATACTTCTTGTAAGTGCGTAATAATCATTGTGCTGGCGTCGATAACAACGTATCCTTTGTCTTCCGCATCGCGCTTTTTTTCAGAATCAATCAAAATTACTTTTTGGCCAAAAGCAGCGTCGGTAACGAGCATGTCGGGGGACGCTGGTTTAAGTTCTTCTTTTACATTGGGATTAGAAAGCGCTCCTAAGTATTCGGGATAAACTTTAGTGCGTGAAACTTCGATGCCGCCAATTAAAATTACGTATTCGTTTCCGTCTAAATCCAAATTGTCGTTAATACGCACGGGGGGGACAATCATCCCCAAATCGGCGGCCATTTTTTGCCGTAGGTTGGTTATACGGTCGAGGAGGGTTCCGCCTTGTTTTCTATCGAGCAAAGGCACAAGATTAAACCCAATTTCTATTTTAAGCGGGTCTACCGCAAGTTCGTCTAAGAAGCGTTCTGTCGAGCCAACTTTTTGTTGCTCTTGGATTGCTTCTTGCTTTTGCGTTTCTGCTTTTTTCTGCTCACGCATGTTGTAAGCGATAAAGCCCAAAAAGAGGCTGATTGCCCACAATGAAATTTTAGGAAACCCTGGAACAAGAGACGCCACAAAAAGTGCACCAGCTGTAATGTAGAGCGTACGCGAATTTTGGAACATCTGCACGCTGAGTTCGGACGCCAATTCGTTTTTAGCTCCAGCACGGGTTACGACAAGACCTGTTGCCGTTGTAATTAAAAGCGAAGGGATTTGTGCAACAAGACCGTCGCCGATGGTTAAAAGCGTGTACGTTTTTAGCGCAGTTTCAAAACCCTCGCCGCGCATTACCATCCCGATAATAAGCCCTCCGACGATATTGACCGCAGTAATAATGAGACCAACACGCACGTCGCCTTGCACAAATTTAGTTGCACCATCCATTTGTCCGTAGAAGTCAACTTCGCGGCGTAAATTTTCGTTACGCCTACGGCCTTCTTCTTCTGTAATGCGCCCTGAGGAGATGTCCGTTTCAAGAGCCATTTGCCGGCCGGGGAGCGCGTCTAACTGGAAACGCGCCGATACTTCGGAGATACGCGTTGCACCTTTTGTGATGACCATCATTTGGACTAAAACGAGAATGATAAAAATAACAAACCCAATGATGTAGTTGTTGCCTACAACAAACTCGCCAAATGCACGTATTAGTTTTCCTTCAAACGCAGGTCCTTTTGCTAAAATAAGACGCGTCGACGAAACGTTAAGGGCAAGGCGGAACACTGTCGTTACAAGGAGCAAAGTGGGAAACACAGAAAAGTCTGAAATTTCACGATTGAACATTGCGGTAAGTAACGCAACGATAGAAATCATAAGCGAGACGCCCAAGAGAAAATCGAGCAGCATCGCAGGCATGGGAATAATGAGCATGGCCACCACTGCAACAACAGCAACACCGAGTAAAATATCGCTTTGTTGGTACCATTTACGCAACGGCTTGACCCTCCCTAAATTTGGAAATTAAAGATGGGATTGTCGTTACGATACGAGCCAAAAGAAAAAGTAAATCGCTGGGTAGTTCTTGGTTTAATTGCACGTTGTCGTAAATAAACCGCGCAAGGGGTTTATCTTCAACCATGGGTACGTTGTTTGCTTTTGCAATTTCGCGGATAATCCGTGCGACTTCGTCTTCGCCCTTTGCGACTAACTTGGGAGGCGTCCCTTGTTTTTCGAAATCGAATTTAATTGCGACTGCGTAGTGTGTTGGGTTTGTAATAACGATATCTGCAGATGCAACCGCTTGCCGCATTTGCACGCGCATTGCTTCTTGCATACGCTGCCTTTGCCGCGCTTTAATTTGTGGATCCCCTTCTTGTTCGCGGTATTCTTGTTTTACTTCTTGTTTTGTCATTTTTAAACTTTCGATAAATTGCGAACGTTGAAAAATGTAGTCGGGTATGGACATGAGGAGTAGGATAATAACCAAAACCAAGGCAAGCTTGAACGACATATACCCCAGTGACCGTAGCGCCTCTCCGACTCCAACGCTACCGGTTTTCATGATGCCCAAAAAGTCGTCGCTGATAATGAGATAGCTTACAAAAATAATCGCAACAACCTTAATTATCGTTTTTGTTAAATTGACATAAATCTGTTTTGAAAAAATTACGCGCTCTACCATACGGTTAAAACTAAACGCAATGTTCGAAAGTTTTGGGCGCAAAGGTTCGAGGGAAAACAAAAAGCCTGTTTGTGTAATGTTGCCAATTATTCCTAAAAGCATTACTGCAACAAAAAAAGGCGCAAGCATAATGAAAAAATCACGTGCTAAAGTTATCATCATTGTGATGAGTTTAGATTCTTCGATAGACCCAAGGGTTGAAAAACTACCTACGTAGTTTTTTATGAGGCGTGCAATAGACGTAAGCACCCATCCTGCGCTAATAAAAAGTACAACAAGACCTCCCAGTGTGCCAAGCGCTGCTGGAATTTCTGCGCTTTTTGCGACACGGCCTTTTTCTCTCTCGCGCCTTCTGCGTAATTCGGTTGGCTCTTCGGTGCGGCCTTCGTCTTCGGCGGCAAACATTGCAAGCGAAAAAATATTAACACCACTTTGCGGGATTGCTACGGGAGCAGGATAAAATTCTCTCTCTGGAAAAAATGGATCAAACCAGCCAAAAAGGCCGTTTCGAATACGCGTGAAAAATGCAATTAAGGAATAAATCCACACTTAATAATGCGACATAATACAGAATCGCTGCGGCGTCAAGAACAAAGGCATAGCATTTATGGCCACGAGCCTTAGAGCCTGTGCGAGTTGGTGCATGAGGCTCACACTCTATCGTACTATCCTCCTCAAAAGCTACAAAATCATCTTTACCCACTATTCCATGTTATTTTGTATCCACACATGGAAGATAGAGGAGCACTCAAAGTTTTCTTTGGGCCACTTTTTCCACTCATTGGAACATGGAAGGGCGACAAAGGTATGGATGTATCTCCAGAAGTAGACGGTGCAGAAGAAGCACCTTACTTTGAGACAATCCAAATTGAACCTGTGGGAGATGCAATAAATGCGGGAGTACAAAAATTAGTTGTGCTTTCTTATAAGCAAATCGTTTGTCGAAAAAGTAATGGCGAAGTTTTCCACCACCAGTTAGGATATTGGTATTGCGAAAAAAAAACAAACGAAGTCTTTTATTCATTGTCTATTCCACGTGCGGTGTGCGTCCTTACAAAAGGTAGTGCGGAAAAAAAAGGGAATGCAATCGAATTTAATTTACGCGCAAGCCATGACGATAAAAATTTTGGCGTCCTTGAGACGCCGTTTATGGGTAAGAACGCCAAAACTAAAGCATTTACTATGCATTTATCCGTCGATGGAGATACAATGCGCTACAAAATGAATACAGCGCTACATATCTATGGCCGCGATTTTGATCACACCGACGAAAACACACTTACGCGTGAAAAAGTGTAGAGTTAACGAAAACGCTTGTTGTTTATAAACTTTGTAGATACCCTTGGTTTACGCCGTTTTCGACCGCTGTAAATCCTGCATTTATAAGAACGCGCTTTGCAGAACTCGAACGCATTCCCGATGCGCAGTAAACGATAATAGGTTTTGCTTTGTCTCCTAAAGTGCCTAACCGCGAAGAAAGCTCTTCTAACGGAATGTTTATTGCCCCTTCGTAGTGCCCTCCTGAAAACTCTCCACGGCTGCGCACATCGATAATTTTTGCGCCTTGGCTAAGTAGCTGTTTTACGTTCACCTTATTTCTCCCGAGCTTTACCTTACGGTAGATTGTAAAAACGATAAAGAACGATAGCGCACTCAGTAATAAAATTTGTTGGTCTGTCATAATTTTTCTCCTTTTTGTGCTTGGACTGCATAGTAACCACCAGTGATGTTATATACATTTTCAAAGCCTGATTGTTTTAGTATACGGGTTGCGATATAGCTACGTTGTCCCGATTGGCATAAAAGTGCGATAGGTTTATTTTGAGGCACGTCTTTAAGGCATTCACGAATTTCGTCGACGCCAATTTCACACTGGCATTTTACAACACACGCTTCTCTCTCTTCTTTGCTGCGCACATCGACGACGTTAAAGTCGTTGTGTTTTTGGTCGAGCGTAGAAGGTGTTACAACTGGCGCTAAACTGCTTAAGTGGTTTATTGCTTGAAACGCAGCGACATTGACTACGTCGTTTGCTGATCCATAAGGCGGAGCGTAACATAAATCAAGCGAAGCTAAATCGTATACGCTAAGTTTTCCTTGGAGCGCAGTAGCAATTACATCGATACGTTTATCGACTCCAGCTCCTCCAAAAGCTTCAGCACCCAAAACGCGACCATCGTCTCCAGAAAAAATAAGTTTTAACGTAAGTCGCTCAGCGTCTGGATAATATCCTGCATGGTTGTTGCCATGTATGGTTACGGTCGCTGTGGAAAAGCTTGCTGCGCTTGCGGCTTTTTCGGTAAGTCCTGTAAACGCGAGAGTTTTATCAAAAATTTTTACAACAGCAGAACCAAGCGCTCCTTGGTAGATACTTTTGTCGCCCCAAACAATATTTTCTGCTACGATACGGCCTTGCCTGTTTGCAGGGCCTGCGAGAGGAATTCGTGCTGGTAAACCTGTTACACGGTTTGTAACTTCGATCATGTCGCCTACTGCGTAGATATCTTTGTTCGAAGTACGCAAGTATTCGTCGACAACAACACCTCCTGTTTTTCCGAGGGTTAATCCCACCTGTGATGCAAGCTTTGTTTCTGGCTTTACTCCAGCTGCAAAAATAATAAAATCTACTTTTAAATTTTCTCCGTTAGATAGAGTAATCTCGCCTTGAGGAGTGGCCTTTTGAATCGTGGTGTTTATACGTACCCCAACGCCATTTTCCTCTAAGGTTTGTTTTGCGAGATTAGAAAACTCTGTATCTAAATTTGGCATTACCTGTGGAGCAAACTCCACAAGCGTTACACGAAATTTTTTCTGGATAAAAGCTTCGGCGAGTTCTATGCCGATAAATCCACCGCCTACAATAGCAACTGCTTTATGTTGCGCTTTTTCCATTGCAGCGATAATCGAATCCATATCTTCCACCCACCGCAAAGAGAAGTGGGGTATGTTTTGGATTCCATCAATAGGCGGCTTTGTTGGATTACCGCCTTGCGATAGAATAAGTTTATCGTAGTAAAGTGTGTTTAGTACACCATTTTTTTTGTAGATTACTTTTTTTGTTTACTGTCAACTTCTTCCACCACTGCATTTACTTCGGCGCGGACACGGTATCTTTTCCAAAAATCTTCTGGAGTTCGCAGGAGGAGTTTTTCACGTTCTTGGATATCGCCGCCAATATGGTATGGCAATCCGCAATTTGCAAAAGAGATGTGTCCGCTTGCTTCAAGGAGAGTAATTTCTGCATTTTCGTCAAGCCTGCGTAAACGTCCCGCAGCAGTTGCGCCCCCTGCAACGCCACCAACGATTACAATTTTTTTTGTATTCATATTAGTTTCCCGCAAGCATTCCGCCCAACGCGGCGCCATATAAAATAGCAGGTGCAGGTTTAGAGATTATGGGACATGTACCGGTTTTGCAGCCGACGAAGCGGTAGTAAAGATATCCTGCTAAACCTCCACCGACGATACCTAAAATTAAAAAAAATGGATTTTGCATGGTGTCCTCATACGCTAAACGCGGCTTGGATAACCGATTTCAAGTTTTGTTTTATTTCGCGGGTTGATTTTTTTTGTGTAGAACACTCTTCAAGGTGTACTCCAACGTATGCTTCGGCAAACTTCCAAAGTGCGTTTCGCATGGCTTTAATTTGCGCCATGTCAGAGGTGCAGTCAGAGTTTCCTGTTTGGATCCTTTTACGCAAACCTTCCATTTGCCCTATGATGCGGTTTAACCTGTGGGTAAGGTTCACGCGTCGAGATTCTTCCATACCTTTATATACCATACGAGGTATAGTATATATTTTTTGCGAAATCGGCTACAAAGTTTTTTTACAAGTCTGGTTGAAGCCTAATTGTCGAGCTTTGAGTCGCTGAAATTTTACCAAAATTTGCGGAGAGGGCGGGATTCGAACCCGCGGTAGGTTGCCCTACACCCGCTTTCCAAGCGAGCACGTTAGACCACTCTGACACCTCTCCTTTTGGGGATTGCCGCTAAAGACTCTTAAAACCCCGGTCCTTATACAAAAAGAAAACACGACGTCGAGTTCTAACCAAAGGGTTTATTCTTTCACCCCCCCTTGCGTCAAACCGCTGATGATGTACCGCTGCAAGAAAAGAAAAAGCAAGAGCACCGGCAAAACAGAAATGACCGAAGCGGCCATCATTTTCTCCCACGCGATGGAATACTGACCCTTGAAAAGCGATATGCCCACAGGTAAAGTAATCCAACTCGAGTCGGGGGTATTCACAATGAGTTGCCATAAAAAATTTGACCACTGCCCCAAGAACGTCAACAGAATGAGCGTCACCAAAATGGGCGACACCAGCGGCACCACCACGAGCCACATCGTTTGGTAGTCGCTCGCACCATCGACCTCGGCGGCTTCAAAGAGTGAACGGGGTATGCGCTCGATGGCTTGCCGAAGCAAAAAAATACCAAACACGTTGGCGATGTGTGGAATGACAAGCGCCTGCCAGGTGTTCATCCACCCCAAGTCGGCGATGAGCGCAAACTGCGGCACCATGAAAATCATACCCGGCACCATCATCGACGCCATGAGGAGTGCATAGAGAGTTTCTTTGAGCGGAAATTTTTTCCGCGCAAACGCGTACGCTGCCATAAAACACACCGCGCTGGAAAGAAGTGCCGCCGACCCTGCCACAATGGTGCTATTCATAAAAAAACGAAAAAAGGGAAAATCGGGATCACCCAAGATGGCGGTAAAATTTTTTAAGGTATATAGGTCGCTAAACGCACCTTGGGGTATAATTTCAGTACCGAGCCCCATGCCTTCTTGCTTTAAGGCGGTGAGGAACATCCAAAAAAGCGGCAAGAGCGCAAACGCGGAGAGCGCGGCGATGGCAGTGAAGGAGAAGATTTTAGAGTAGTTAATGCGCGTGCCTGTATTCATTTCTTACCTCCTGTCCGTCTTGTTTTGATTTTCTCCAGAAGATTTATATAAATCATCAGCGTGCCAATTTTTTGGGTTTTGTTGAATATACAGCCGAATTTGATTTAGCGATTGTTCATTGCGAATGACATGGTCGTGGAATCGGGATTGCCATGCGAAATTAATTTTGTTCATCGTCGCCCATTTTTTGACCGCCGATTTATACGATCGAATAATCGCCGGTAACGAACCTGATGATATATTTTTTTTTGTAGATAATTGTTTTGTGAATGATTGTAGAGACGCAGCATGCTGCGTCTCTACAGGATTATCCGTGATTTGAATTATTCCATGCACATGGTTTGGCATTACCACAAATTCATCCAACACCACATGCGAAAAATGGTCTGGAATTTCGTGCCAAAATTTTTCTGCCATTTGACCGATGGCAGAAAAATGTATCACACCGTTTTCAATATTCCCGAAAAAATATTCACGATTTTTGGTGCATATCGTCACAAAATAAAATCCATGCGAAGCGTAGTCATACCCTTTTAGCCGTGCAGATTCGATGCGGTATTTGTTTAAAAAAAGATTCTTCATCCCACCCCTCACGCCTTCTCCCGCAAAAGCCGGTAGTTAATGAAAGACACCACCAACGCAAAAATTAAGAGAAAGTACGACATCGCCGCCGCAGAGCCGTAGTTCATTTCGGTGAAGCGGTTGAAGAGTAGATAGCCTGAAACACGCGTTGCGCCCACCGTTTCACCGGCGAAAAGCGTCACGGGGTTGCCCTCGGTCATAATATAAAATTCGGTGAACGCGTTGAGAGAGCCTAAAATACCGGTGACGACTAAAAACAAAATAACGGGCTTTACGAGCGGCACCCGAATGTAGTAAAATTTTTGCCACCACGTCATGCCATCCAAATCGGCGGCTTCAAAGATATTGGGAGATATATTTTTGAGCGCGGTTAAAAAAAGCACCATGCCAAAGCCGCAGCTTTTGAGCACCATCGCCACCGCGACGGCGGCGAGCGCGGTGTGCGCGTCGCCCAAAAAACCTTTCGCGTGAAAGTAGTGGACTCCCATTTTCATAAACGCGGTGTCGAGCAAACCGTCCGGGCTGTAGATGAGCTTCCACACGAGGCCGATGACGAGCATATCGAGAATGTTCGGCAGAAAAAGCGCCGAGCGGAAAAATTTTGCGCCGAAGAGATTTTCCGAAAGCAGCGTCGCGAGTAATAAAGAAAGAAAAATTCCGAGTGGGATTGTGAGCAACATGTAAAGAAACGTCGCTATGAGCGACCACCAGAAATCGGCGCGGTGCAACAGCTCGCGGTAGTTATCAAAGCCCACCCATTGCATATCCGAAAAAACTTCGTAGAGGTTGGTTTGCCATGTAACTTTTTTAAGGCTGATGATAAAAGAATACGCCATGGGGTACGCGAGAAAAATCCCGAAGACCAGAAGAAATGGCATGAGCCACAGATACGGCGTAAATTTTTTCATGTGAGCCTTTCGCCGTTGCCGTCAAAAAGGTGGATGTTCTCCGGTTCGGAATAGACGCCCAGCGTTTGGCCGGGAGAGACCACCGGCTCTAAGAGCGAATCGTCGCGCATGACAAACGACGCGTCGCCGCTTTTCAAATACAAAAACACTTCGGGTGCGGCGGGTTCGACCACCTCAACCTGCGCGTGTATCGACGGCGTTGCGCTTTGGGTGCGGGCGATTTTCAAATGTTCGGCGCGTATGCCTGCCGTTAAACGAGGCGATCCCACAAAGGGTTTTGAGAGCGTGTGCGCAATCGGATGGTCTTCAGAGAGCTTCAACGAAAAATTTTCGCTTCTTAAAAAAAGCGCGCCGTCTTCGCGGTGGAGAGTCAGCGTAAAAAAATTCATCGGCGGGCTGCCGATAAATCCGGCGGTAAAAATATTTTGTGGTTTGTTATACACGTCGATGGGGCGCCCCACCTGCTGAATTTTACCGTGGTTGATGACGACAATGCGGTCGCCTAATGTCATCGCTTCGAGTTGGTCGTGCGTCACGTAAATCATGGTCGAGGCGAGGCTGCGGTGCAGGCGTTTGATTTCCACGCGCATGCCGGTGCGCAGCTTGGGGTCCAGGTTCGACAAAGGCTCGTCGAATAAAAACACCTGCGGGCGGCGCACAATCGCGCGCCCCAGCGCCACGCGCTGCCGTTGCCCGCCCGAAAGCTCGCGCGGTTTTCTATCCATGTACGTGTCGAGCCCCAAAACTGTGGCTGCCTGGGTGACACGCTCGTGGATTTCTGCTTTGGGCGTTTTTCGAAGCCTGAGCCCCAAGCTCAAATTTTCGCGCACGCTCATGTGCGGGTAAAGCGCGTAGTCCTGAAAGACCATCGCAATGTCACGGTCGCGCGGCGGCACGGTGTTGACCACCTTTTCGCCGATGGTAATCGTGCCTCGGCTTATATCTTCAAGCCCGGCCACCATGCGCATCGTGGTTGACTTACCGCAGCCCGAGGGGCCGACAAAAATCATAAACTCGCCGTCGCCGATGGTGAGATTGAAATCTTCTACCCCAACGTAGCCGTTGGGGTAAACTTTATGCACACCCTCGAATTTAACCGATGCCACGCGGACTAATTTGCCAAGAGCGAAGCGTCGTTGGGTTTCAAAATTGATGCGCGATCGAGCTTGAAATATTTTTGTGTTGACGTGTCGGGGGTGTTGTCTTGCCCCAAAAGCCCTGATTGGCCGGAGATAAGTGAGTACACATCATCAGATGAGCTATTGGTTACAAAGGCAATGATGCGCAACGACGAAGGATTGCCAATAAAAGCGAACGGAATTTTAACCTCGGTAATTTGTTGCGTGGCATCCCAACCAACATACCGCCCACAACCTGTGCAAGTTGTCCACAAATCAGTCGCTGTATCCCAGTAGTTGGCGTTATTATGTTTGTAAAGATTTCCATAATCGTTCGTACCGTTATGCCCAATCCGTACATAATAATCCGCGTTAAATTTTGCCCGCGAGCTCTTAATAAACTGCCGAGCATCGGAAGATGTATCGTAATCAAAAGCATACTCGGTGCCGTTGGCGTTGGTAGCTGCAGAGGGGTTTAATTCAAAACCCATTGTGGTGTCGAAATAGATGTCTAACCGTGCAGGTATGTCGCTCTTAAAATTTTTGTCTTTTAATCTTAAATAAAAATTCGCGCTATCCCACGCAATCGCCCAGTTGAGTCCCGCACCGCCGTCGGCCATAACCAGTTCGTCGGCAGACCAATCGGTGTCGGTACCGTCGATGGTGATGATGCGGTAGTAGCGTGTGGTAACCCCCACCGCATGCTGGTATGGAAGCACGGCATTCGACGCAGTGTCGGTGAGGGTCGCAAGAACTTTCACCTTATACGTGGTTACGCTCGGCAAGGGGAGCGTAGCAGCGGTTACACTCAATGTCGAGCTATCCCCCGCCGGTATAGTTATCCCAATGCACGTTGTAAAATCATCCGCCGAAACTTGGATGTTCCCCGTGCAAGCACCGGTGGTGGCGTTGAAGCTGGCCGATGCATAGCTCATGGTGCGATTAAAATTGATGTCGATTGTACCCACTGTGGGGTCGAAGCCGGGTGTGCCGTCATTGGGACTGGTGCTCGTAACTTTGGGTGGGAAAGTATACGTGTATGAACTCACCGCAGAGTCGGAATGCCCCACTTTCGTCAGTAAAATTTTGAGTGTGGTGGTGTCGCTAATGGGTATATTTGTGCCTTCGTTAATTTGGCTGCTCCCTGCGTCACAGGTACCAGGCGCCGAAGTTGAGGGTGTAGAGCCATTGGTGGTGTAGCAAATTACCGCACCGCCTTCAACCGAGCTTACGCTCACCGACTGCGTTGTCGTATAGCTGCCTGTTCCTGGAGTAACGCTGTTGATCGTGAGCGCAGGCCCCAAGCCCGTTGTAAATCCGGTTGCGTGCGTGTACTCGCTGGCAAGTGCGTTACCCACCGCGTCTTTAACGAGCGTCTTGACGCGTACCTTATACGTCGTATTGTACGCAAGAGCTGCCGCAGGCGTCATGGTAAATGTTGTATTGTCGCTGGTTGAGGGAGTAGCGGATGCCATACCGATGCACGTTCCAAAATTATCTAACGACACTTGGATAGATTGGCTGTTGATATCACACGTTGTCGTGCCGCTCACTGCTTTAATCGTCGATACATCCATCGCCTCTGAAAACGTGACGGCTATGGTTGAGTTGGCAGCAATGCTCGTCGCTGCATCGGCGGGTGTGGTGGATGCAATCGTGGGGGCAGTTTTATCGATGGTAAAAGTGCCAGTGGTTTCAGAAGAGTCGGTGTTGCCGCTTTTACACGCCAAAGCCTTGTACGTTTTTGTGGTGGAGACAACCACTGCGCTGGTGTATTTGGTTCCGGTGGTGCATCCTGTTTTTGCGCCGTCGCATGCAGGCGTTGCACCATTATCGGTATAGCAAATCGTTGCCCCTGGTGTCGCCGAGGACACCACTAAGTTTTGGTCTGTGTTAAATGCCCCCGGAGTTGGATTAAACGTGGGCGACGCTGTCGTGCCCGCCGCTGCGGTTGCTTGGCTTTGCGGAGTGTAAATCGCCTTGTTGCCCGCCGCGTCTTTGACAACCACGGCGAAATAATATGTGGTTGAGGCGGTAAGGCCGGTCGCGTTTTTTGTTACTAAGGCGGATGTATAGTCGGCGATGAGGTCTGCGCCTGTGATGGCATCGACTTCAGCAACACTATCAATCGCCGTGCCCGATGCAGCCTTCACCAAACGGTACTGCAAATTGGCTTGGCTGGTTGCGTTGTCGCTCGCCTGCCCCCACGAAACGGTGATGCCAGTGTCGGAAATGCCGCTAAACGTGATAGCTGTTCCGACCGTGGGTGGCGTTGTATCGCTGGGAGTAGTGCCTCCTCCGCCACCACCACCGGCGCTACTTGCTTCGCCGCCTTTACTGCCGCCGCAGGCGGCTAAGGCGATGATGGTCAATAAAGTAAAGATATAAAGGCTTGTGCGTTTCATAAATTTCTCCAATCTCTAAGAACAAACGTAGTAAGCCGCTTACAGACAGTCAAGCGAGTAATGGATTTAATCATTGATGAGGATGCGCAATTTTTGGCACTGCAGGCACTAAAACATCATTGTTGTCCACCCAAATTATTTCATGAGTAAATTCGTATATATACGAATTTACTCATGAGTATTTTAGTATATCTATGATATATCTCATGAAAAAAATCGTATATATAAGAAATTATTGACAATGCAATATACCGCAAAAAAGTGCAATATGCAGCCCAAGCGCTATCTCACCGATTTAGTGCGTGAAGACCTCAAAGAAAAAATTGTCTTTATAGGTGGTCCGCGGCAGGTGGGCAAAACAACTTTTACTTTAAGCGTCTTGGGTGCACAAGAACGTGCGCACCCCGCCTATTTCAACTGGGATATTCTCAGCGATCGAGAAAAGATATTAGCGGCAGAGTTACCGGCGGGGCAAAAAACCGTTGTGTTCGATGAAATCCACAAATACGCCCGTTGGCGCAACCTTGTAAAAGGCTTTTACGACAAAAACACGCCGCATATACGTTTTCTGGTCACAGGTTCCGCGCGGTTAGATTACTATAGCAAAGGAGGAGATTCGCTACATGGCCGTTACTACTATTACCGCATGCATCCTTTTACACTGCCCGAGCTGAATAGCTATACCAAAAAAGAAACCGAAGTGTTGTTGCAATTCGGTGGATTTCCCGAGCCCCTCTTCAAAGCAAACGAACGCTTTTCAAGGCGTTGGCGTTTAAACCGCAACCGCCAAATCATCCACGAAGATTTGCGTGACCTTGAAAATATACGCGAGCTAAGTCTCATCGATCTTTTAGTGTCGTTGCTCCCCGAGCGCGTTGGCCAAATTTTGTCGGTGCAAAGTTTACGCGAGGCTTTGCAAGTGGCGCACGAATCGGTCGAGCGTTGGTTGACTGCCTTGGAGAACATGTACCTCATTTTTCGCGTTCCCTCCTATAGTGCAAAAAAAATTCGTTCTGTTAAAAAAGAAAAAAAATTATATTTTTGGAATTGGGCAGAAGCCACCGAACACGGTGCACGGTTTGAAAACATGGTTGCATCGCACCTTTTGAAGTATTGCCATTTTATCGAAGATAGCGAAGGGCATGCAATGCAGCTTTGTTTTCTGAGGGATACCGATGGCCGCGAAATTGATTTTCTGGTCCTCAAGAATGGCAAACCCGACTTTGCCGTCGAATGCAAATCGGGCGACAAGCAGCTCTCCAAACGAATTGAGTACTTCAAAACACGGCTCAACATCCCCGAGGTGTACCAAGTACACTTGGGTGAAAAAGAATTTGGCAATGCGGCAACAACCGGAATGCTACTTCCTTTTCGTAAATTCTGTAAGTGGAAAAAACTAATATAAAGCTATGCGTTTATCAAAACACATAGCTTATAGAAAGCATGCCACCGCCAATGTGTACAGGCTTTGAATCGTAAAGCATACGGTAGTCTGCTTCTAAGCCTACCGCTAAGAAAGAAAATACCATAAAGTGGATTCCCGTACGTATTAAGAAGAATGGATTATAAACAGTACTTTTTCCGGTTTTAACGTCGGGATTTGGCATACAACCTCCAGGATTTGCGCACCCTGACATACCAAGATTTAGGCTCCCAACATAGTAGCCCATCCCCAAATTTGTTGTCCAGCGCCAGTGCGACGAAAGATCGAAGTAGTACCCTCCGTAGGCGCCCAGTGCTCCGTAATCCAGAAATGCCTCGTAAGGACTGTTTCTTGATTCTGATTTTAAGGTTTGGAATGTTGCGAAGCCACCAACGTGGATTCTCCCCTTAACGCGGTACACACCATCTATATTTATTGTAGGGCTTACGGGTTCGTGGGTGTTTGGGTGGCTTGCAAGGCGCGTTGTAATACCCAGTGTGCTTGAAAATACCCAGTTGATATCTGCCCAAGTTTTTGTTTTCTCTGTTTTTTCTAGTTGGGTTTTTCCTTTCTTGGTTTCTACGGCGGCAGCTTCGCCTTTTGCCTTTTGTTGTTCTTGCGCTACTTTTGTAATTTCTAAAACTATATCTCCAGCGACTTTATCTGCCGCCCTAAAAATCGTCGCGTCTACACGGTTTTCAGTGGGATCAATTTTACGGAATTTGTCGGTCGACCCTAAGGAGATTTCGGTATTGATGAAAATTTTGTTTTGTGCCTCTTCGAAAGTAAAGTTTCCGTAGATAAGGATATCGATATTTGCAAGGCGGCAAATTTCTGCAGCTTCTTTAGGAGTAATAACGCCTTTGTTTTTTTTGCGTACTTGCGCCACAACGGGTTCAACTGCCTTTGGATCGACTTCGATGAACTCGAACCTTCTATGCATTGATTTTGTAATTGCGTCCTGGAGTGATTCGGGCATGTAGCCAAAGTTTTTTGTGCCTGTTTTGTCTTCAAAACGGATAACCGCAACGCGGGCAGCATCGGATTGTTGTGCGAGTATATGCGTAGTGGCAAACATGATTAAAGAAGCAGCGCCAAAAAAACGCAACATTGGTGTCATCAAACCTTAGATATAAAGCTTTTTGAAATGTCGACAAAATAACGTTAAAAAAGCGAAGCTAAAATTGCTTTTTTGGCACACACGCCGTTTACCCATGCATATAGTTATGGGGATATTCCATACATGCGCCCGAATAGTGCACAATTACTTACCGTATGCCGCGCCACGGGTTTAGGCGTGTTTCTTCTTTATATAACAGCGTTTTCGCTGCGTTTATCGGCGCAAGATTCCGAAAGCTTCTTCGACGACGAGTTACCCGAAGAAACCTCAACTCCCGATGCGCTTAAATCGAAGCCTATCGAGCTGCGCACCGACGATAGTACAAAACGGAAAGAGGCGCAAAAGGTCGACGAAAAAGGAACCGTCGTCCAACCAGCAAAGGTGTCAGGCCCCACAGACCAGGTAGCTCCCATGGCTTCGCGGCCACAGGAAACAGTAATCGATAACTCCCGTTTTTCTTTAGGGGGTAATTACTTTTTGAATGTAGGGCGCGGCATAAATAAGCTACCCGCAGGGTTTGGCGCGTTTTTAGGGTACGATGCAGATGAATCGCACGGCCGTGGGTTCGATTTGCGTATCGAGATTGGTTTTCTTAACATCACCAAAGGAGAAAACTCGATTACAGGTGGCTACGCCGAAATGGGGCCCACGTGGATTTACCGTCCATGGCAATTACCTATCCAGTTTTTGACGGCAATTCTACCAGGGGTAGGCTACTATAATTATAAAGACGCATTAGGAGGGGAGAACTCCCTCAAATTTACGACGCATATTGCAATGGGATTTGAATTTCCATTTTTAATTAAGCGGCTCGATAGAACAGACGAATTCGTTCCATTTATCCATTTTAGGACAGGGTTAATTTATGATACGCAATTGCCGTTTGTACAGTATGGGGTGTACGGTGGCGTTGCGTATAAGTTTGGGCAGGTAATATTTAAATACTGAGGGTTTTATGGGGAACACAAAAAAAACAAAAAAACACACAACGGCAATACTTGCAACGGCTGCCATCCTTCTTATGCTGGTAGCTTGTGCGAAAAAAAAGAAATCAGACGATTTCCAAAACTTTACGGGCCTTGCGTATAACGCGGTACCAACAACGATTGCTGCCACTTCGGGGCTTAAAATTGCCGTCGCGCCCATCGATATAGATTTTGACGGGCGTGCAGATGGTCTTTATATTTGTCGTACAGGCGGAATTAAGCACGATTTAACCCCCGTATCAACGCCTGCATTTACACCCGTTGGTTCTGGCTTCACCAATTCCCCCGATGTTGATTTTGGTTCGCTTACGTGCTCTACAACCCCCAAGGCGCATGCTGTGGTGGCAAATGGCCGTGTCGAGCGTGTTGCTGTTTTAGACCCGGGTGCAGGCTGTACCGGAAACCAAGTGACGATTACTGGCGGTTCGGGTGTTGGCGCCACAGCAACACTTTTTCTGGATAAGGGTAAAGTTGCACGCGTTACAATGAACAATAAAGGGTATGGCTACGATGGCCCAACAGTAACCCTCGCGGGTGCTGGGGGCACAGGCGCGGTTATGGGTGTCAACGTAGGCCACGATGCAAACGGCGCTCCTGCCAATAGCGGACAAATTACAGGGCTTTATCTTCTTGATTTGGGCGATGGGCGTTATAACGCGACCGACTGGGCGACGCAGAATTTAGTCGCGACCTTTAGCGGGGATACAGGTACGGCGGCACCTTATACAATCGCTGCAACTAACCTTGCCCCCTCAGAACTTGATGCAACGGGGAAATGTAATGTAACGTACGACCCCACAAATCCGGTTCTTTCAAAGCGTTACATTCCACAAATGCTTTTTACCTGGCCTACGACACCAACGGTGGGGCTTGACACCAACGGCGACACCAATGCAGATTACTTTCTTTATACCGAAGATAGCGGCGAGTCTCGTGTAATGACAAACCCCGACGGTTCAGGTTCAATTGCAAAGCTTATTATTAAAAACCCCAAAATTAGCGAATCGCTCGATTGGCTCTATGAACCCCTCGACTACGGGCAAGTAGTGGGGTTTGATGTCCTAAATAACGACACAATTGCAAACAATGTTTTAGGGCGTATTGTTCTAGACAGAGAAAACCCTTCTTACATTAATGCATCCGATCCTGTCGCGATTATTTCCCCTATTAGGGATTCTGTACACTACGCCGCGCCCATGGATGTAAATATCCTTTGTGGTGACCGCGTCGCGTGTAATGCTGTAACGTATAGCTTAAGCAACGTTGGTATGCCAAATTCAAGCCTTTTACACTTCGGTAGCGCCGATTTAGACCCAACGGGTGTTGATTTTTCAGGAACAAAGCATGCGATACGCCCGGGGGATAGCTCCACCATTTCTTTCCGCAATTTACCCTTTGGTAATTATGCTTTAAAATACAGAGTACGCGACGCAGCAGGGCGTGAGTCGGGGGTCCAGCAAATCACTTTTACGATTGGCCGCAAACCCGACGTCATTATTTCAGGTGTAGATAGAGAAAATATCTCTGCAACAGTGCCGACACAGGCAGTATTGTCGTGGACAGCAGATACGGCTAACGCTGCAAAGAGATTTCGGTATATAGTTGTTGCCAACAGTTCGTGCTTAGGTTATCCCCGTGCAAATTTTATTACCCCACCCCCTACTGTTATTGCTTCGGGAGGGGGACCAATAACGTCGGGAACGCCAATAACGACAACTGTACTTGCAAATTCTCCCGGTATGGTTTTTGACGATATTACGCATGGAGAAAACTATATTTCTGTCTGTGCGGTCACGTGTAGTGGCGCCTGCGCTGCGTTAGGCGACCTTGAAGTTGTGGGCGACGCAGTACAGCTTCTTATACGCGACGATACGCCGCCAAAGATTACCGCGCTCCCCGCAACGGGAATGTTCGACTACCCGCAGCGGGTTAGCCTTATGGGTTCGGAAACAGTGGGTGGAGTGCCTGCAAATGGCCCTTTAGGGGCGCAAGAAATTTGCTATACGTGGGGCGCTGACGCAGCTACAGGTGCTCCAAAACCGGGAGTAATTCCCGCAGACCCTGCTTTTCCGTGTAATACCGGTAATAACGTTGTCAAGGTAACAGGGAACGAGGCGATTTTTAACGTTGGCTGTCCTGTACGCGCAAACGTTGAAGACCCAAACGCAAATTTATCTGCGTGCCCTTCCCTGCCGGGAATTTATTACGTAAAGTACATAGCTAAAGATGCAGCAGGAAACGTATCTTTAATCACTCCAACGCAGGGGCAGGAAGCCTATGCGGTTGGGGTAATTCCTAATATTACTATAAATACACCCCCAAAACAGCACGTATGGGCAACGACAAATACGTGGGGGCAAACGGGTGATGCTCCTCCCGCATCTGGACCAAATGCAAGGCCATCGACGACGTGGGGTTGGCAAGTTGACTTTCCCGGTAATTACACAATACGCGTAAACGACGGCTCTACCGATTGTTCGGCGGGAACGGTCGTCGAATCGGGAACTGTACCAATGAATATACCTGTTGTTTCAACGATCAATGCAACCGATCTTAATATAGATATTAATTCAGTGAAGATATGCTTTACTCCTCAGGGAAGTTCAATGGTTGTTTCAAAGAGCCAATCGATTTGGCGCGTAGAACCACAGGACATCAATGCAACGTACGCAAAAGTGAACTTCAACAAGGGAGAGACTCCTGCTCTTGCATTGGCGGATATTTTTCAACCAACGACGGCTATTAAAGAAATTTCATTTGTATGCCCTGCTGGTTCAACGGGACCCGACACCCCTGCATGTACACAGCCTACGCCGCAAGGAACGACATTGAAACCACAGGGTGCGGGTAGCGTAGAAGTAAACACGCTTTACCATTTGCCTTCGTCGAGCCGCGTTACGACAATTGCGTACGATGTTACAATCAAGCTGTGTAACGCCGTTGCAGGCTGCCCTGCTTTTGCTGGCCCTTCTTTTGGCACTACGTCGTCTCCGCCGTATAGCGCGGGCGCTAATACAACAGTTAAAGTGTTTATTTTGCAAGATAAAACTCCTGGAAACTCTATTTTCCTTGCTTCAACGGGAAGCGACTTTTTTCCAGGAACAAACCGCACACAGCCTAAAAAGACGCTGAGTGTTGCGGCTACCGCTGCAATAGGTGGCAAAGCGATTTACGTGGTGGGTGGCAATTATGGTACAATTGTAACCCCGTCAATACCCTCAGGGGTGAGCATCTATGGTGGTTTCACGAGTTCTTGGTATAGGCCTAATGTTGCTACAAACCGCATGCAAATTTTATCAGGAACAACAGGCTCGGCTGAAAGTGTCGGGATGGAAATTCAGGCGGTCAACACGCCTGTTTTTCTCGAAGGGCTTCAAATTACTTCGCAGCCCCCCACACCTGACCTCGCGGGTGGATATAACTCTATAGGTTTGCGTGCGGCTTCGGGTACAAGTACACTTACGCTTTATAAAAATAGCGTTACTGCAGCAGGCGGACTTGCTGTGCCAGCAGGCCCAAATCCGGGCGGCTCTTACGGAGCGGTATTTGCCAATTTTACCGTCGGCGGCACCGTTGTTTTGGATAGTAACACATTTCTTGCTAATATGGGTTGGGCAGGCCTTTCGGGTGGTGCTGGTGGCGCGAATGGCGCTAATGGCCAATCAGGAGATGGAGGACAAGGCGGCGTAGAAGGGTGCGTTGCTTGCTCAAACGATAGTAAGTGGCATGCAGCAGGTGGCGCTGGTAAAGATGGGGGCGCAGGTTCGCACCACCGTGGTGGTAATGGTGGCTCTGGTGGCTGGCAAGAGGATGGTGGCTCGGGCTGTGGTGCACGGGGTGGCTGCGATGGAGAGCAAGGACTTTACGGGGGCGGATATTCAGGTGGATCTGCAGGTGGACGAGGTACGTCTAACTGTAATGGGCACGGTGGCGCAGGCGGCAACGGCGCGAATGGCGCTCCTGGTACAAGTGGTGGTGCGGCAGGGGTAAACTACGGAAGAATATCAGGGGGATACCTTGTCGCATACCAAGGAAGTCCAGGAACAGATGGTGAAGATGGCCGCGGCGGCGGCGGCGGTGGTGGTGGTGCCGGAGCCGAATGTGATATGAATGATGGCGGCGGCGGCGGTGGCGGCGGCGGTGGCGGCGGCCAAAAGGGAACCGGTGGCGAAGGCGGCCATGGTGGCGGCCCATCGGTCGGTGTTTTCTTTAATAATGTAAGTAATGTAAACATGCTTTCTAATAACATTACTCGTAGTAACGGTGGTGCCGCAGGTTCGGGAAAAGATGGCGGTAGCGCTGGTTCTCCCGGTGGCCCAGGCGGCGGTGGTGATGGCCCCGACGATGGCGGTAATGGCGGCTCTGGCGGTTGGGGCGGCTGGGGCGGCAACGCTGGCCACGGCTCGGGTGGCAACGGCGGTCAATCGTTTGGCATCACCTTTTACAATTCGGGTGCTCCTTCGTGTGGTGTTGCCAATGCGATTAATGTTGCATCGGGTGGCTCAGCGGGTGCAAGTAGTGGTGCTGCAGGTGTTGCCGGCGCGAGCAATAAATGTTTCCGGTTTACCGCCGCGACCTCTGGTGCGGGGTATGTTCCAGCGGGGTGCGGGTGCTAGGGTATCCCCAATATAATCCCCGTAAGGACGCAAAATTTTGCGTCCTTACGGGTGTATCCCATGGGGACGCGCCATTGGCGCGTCCGTACAAATCATTCCGTAGAGACGCAAAATTTTGCGTCTCTACGATTCTAATATTGTTATTTGTATTTTTAATCCCCATCCACGCGCAGGGAAAAATTAAATTGCGGCGGTCAACACCGACACAAACGGCACCTGCCAATACGGCCACAGCAGCGCCCGCAGTCGAAGAAGAATATACCACCTCGAAAGGCCCCGAAGCGCATAAACGTACCTTATACCTAGGGCTTCTTGTTGGCATGAACGCGATGGGGCCCAATAAATCATACGATATCCCTACAGGGGGACTCACTTCCGCACAAAAGGGGCGTGTAGAAAGTGCGCTTGAAAACGGAAATAGTTGGCAAATGTCACCTATAGTGGGTTTGCGTAGCGAACTCTATTTTCAACGTATATACGGGATTGTTCTCGATATCGCGTACCAGCAAAACCGTTCGTACGTGCTCGATACACAAAAAGAATACGTTGTAGGGCAAGGCATGGTGCCTTCTCCCATTACGGGTTACATGCGTTCGGATTACATGATTGCGCACCTTATGTTTTCGTACAGGTACTCTCCTTACAAGGCGCTTAGTAAAGTTAAGTTTTTGCGCCCTATCGCCTCTTACTTCAAACCTATTGCGGGAAATTTACAAATAGGCGGATTTATTAAAACACCGCTTTCGGCGCAGCTTGAAATACAAGACCCAAACGTTGCCGACCCTAACGATCCTTTTTACGATACAAAAAATTTTACAAAGCCTGTTTCTTTTGGGGTAATGGGGGGAATTGGTTTTGAAGTACGTTTAGGTTCCGCAATTTTCTTTTTTGAAGGCCAGTACTTTAGAGGACTTTCTAACACATTTGGCGAAATAAAAAGCCGTCTTTTTAATACAGCAGAAATAGCAGAGCAGGGAATATATGCAAGCACAGGATTTAAATTTGGAATATATGGATTTTAAAAATAAAATACAAAAAGCTAAAAGGCTTATCTACCACGCGGTGTTGTGCCTTTTTGTAGCTTTTTTTTCACTCAATTGTTTTACCTCCGAAAAATCTCTTCCTGGTGTTTTTGGTGAAGGTGAAATTTACGGTAAAGTTGTTGGCTCCGATGGAACCCCTATACGAGATGTAACGGTAACAACATCGTATAAAGGGCAAACGTATACAACGCTGAGTAAAATAAGTGGTTCATTTTCAATTAAAATCCCCAATGTACAGCGTGGTGAAGGCTTCCAGCTGCAATTGACAAAAACAGATTTTGACACCGCGTTCGATACAGCGATTATCACCTTGCCTAACTTAAAAGTTGATAAAGGTAATATTGTCATGCGTATCGAGGGTGGTAGTATCGTTGAAACACACAACATCACAGGTATGGTTTACGATAACTTTTCGTACCGGCCACTGGTGGGGGCAAATGTTTCTGTAACAGACTCGGCGGGAAAAGTACGTATTGCAACCACCGATACAGCGGGAAAATTTTCGCTCGAAAGTAATTATTTTAAAACGACGCCGAGCGCTCCATACTATTCGTATCTTGTAACGGTTTACCATACTAATTATATAATGCGCAACGATATAGTCGCAAAAATTTCAACATCTAAAGAAATCCCGATTGAAAATAACCCTATTCGCCTTTACCAAAAATTTGGTGCCATCTATGGTTATGTTCTTGAAGATACTATTTTTCCCGAAGTATATTTAGATGGCGTTGAGGCCACCGTTGTCGATTCAAATAACCAATCGATTACGTGTATAACAGGGGGGCCTTACAATGCAGAACCCCTAAATGAAGGCGAGTATTGCCCTGACTTAAGCGATATTCCTACAGGGCCAGCTAACGACGGCTTTAAGGTAAAGAGTATGTTTCTCCTTTTAGGTAAACGGTACAACATAGAGTTAAAGAAGACATCCGCAGCCTGTATTGCGCGTACAACGGGTACATCGGGTTGTTACCGCACAAAAACCGTATATAGCGATCTTTACCTTACTTTAAATAACGCAATTTCTGGCGAAAAAACGCAGCTTATGTGGGATGCATGGATTGAAGGTACCGTAACCGGCGGCGCAGGCGCAGGGGTTGTCGTAAAGCTTTACGACAACAACGACACCTATTTGACGCAAACGACGACAAATGGTTCGGGAAAATTTATTTTTGATAACCCACAAATTTTGCGTAGCAAGCCGTATAAATTAACTTTTGAAAAAGAAGGCTATTATTCACGGCTACTGCATGTTCCCGACGGCACAAAACCTTGTGCCCCTTTTGGTACAATGTACCAAAGCGAAATTCCTGTCACAATTACGGTAACAGGATCTAACAACGTGGGTTCAGTACCCATGACACCATTATGCCCGCCTTCTTCGTGTGTTCAAGGTACAGTAAAAGATTACTACACAAACCAAGTGCTTCCTGGAGCAAATGTTCGAGTTTTCGACGGGGGTTGGCGTACTGCAACTACCGATACATTCGGCAAATTCTATATTACAGGCAACTTTGTACACCCCCCCGACAGAACAGGAAGCCGTACTTTTGCAAATACCGACGTAACAGCACTTAGTATTTCGACTGCTGATTTACGCGTAGGAATGCTTGTGAAAGGTACTGGTTTACCACCTAACACACGAATAACCAATATACTAACCGCCAATAGTATTCGTTTAAGCGAACAATCCAGCGCACCTGGAACCGTAAATGACAACCTACAGTTTATGATGCTGCACGACATGGAAATTAAGATGCCGGGGTATACGGGCGCTACCGATAGGTATGTACAAAAATTCCAGTTTGGGCACGACGGCAGTACAACGTGTCCAGGAAATCCATACGACATTTCGGTTGAAACAAATGCTTGCGAGGTATACGATGTAGGTCCAGTAGGTAACAAGAACTGTGCAAGCCGTATGATGCTGTATCCTATTGGAATATTTAGTAACGTAGGAAACTTCAAGTTCCAGATTAAGCAAACGTACGAAAAATTTCTTACTGAAAAAACAGGGCTAACTATTTCGGCGCGTGCAGGTAATTTACTTCTTACGTACACCCCACAAAGAAACACCGACTACGATGCGTTTTATCTCCACTTCGACGATACTCCCAAGGCACTCCCCGCAGTTATTGAAGGCACTTGGTCGAACAATGTTGCTGTAAACGCCGATCCAATAAAATGCGATAGAAACCTTTCGTCAGAATGTTCCCCCCGTGCAAATGGCGTATTTGCAGAAAGTATCGGTAACGATACACGTGCATACCCTTGGGGAATAAGAACCTATGTTTATTACCATTTTTATGCTGGTGCGGCAGGTACGTATACCATTGAAACGACAGGAAGTACCGATCCAGTAATTACGCTGTACGCGCAAACAGGCGCAAATTTGGGAACAGACGACGACAGTGGTTCTGGTTCCAATGCACGGATAACAAAGAGCCTACTTAAGGGTTGGTACTATGTCAAAGTAGCGCCTAAAAATAATAGTGTTTTTGGCTTTTTTGATGTTGTAGTAACGGGGCCAGGACCCAGCGATCCTGCAAACCCAGATTTTGACTATGCAGCAATGCTGTCACCCACATCGCTCCAATCGGTAGAGTACCAAACTGTGTCAGGAACAGCATCTTACGGTACAACGTGTGCGCCTGGTAACGGAAACTTTGTCATGTCGTGGTACAGCAAGAACGAACACCTTATGTATATAGCTGCTCCAGGCGAGAATGGTGGTTGCAACGGCACTGCTACGATTGAAAAACACGGTCCCGTAGGTGGAATTATCCGTGGGCATTTTTCGGGTAGGTTGCGTTCCATTGCTCCTGCTGTCATAAACCAAGATATAATTAATGGATTTTTTAACGTAATCCGCTCAGAGTAAAATGCGTGTGCTGCTTTTGGGTTTTTTCGTAAACTACGCCCTCGGCGCAGTTGACGAGGGAACTCTGTCTTTTTCAATAGGTAATCGCACATACCAAACAAAAGCAGCTGTGGGTGCAATGCAGCCACTCAAGGATTCCACGCGAATTTTTGTTGGGGTTAAAGATAGGGATGCACGCTTTCTTTTTTCGTTTACAGTCGATATAAAAAAAGGTAGCGAAACCGAAACGTTAACCCTCACAACGTACGACCACGACCTTAGCGTTGTGTTCCGTTCGCAGCATGGCGCGATGGCGATTCTTCCAGAGGTGCAACTTGTAAAAGAAAACCCCAACGAAATGTATGTCGAACGGGTAGAGGTCGATTCTGGCACGATGGAAGAAGTCGACGACAGAGTAAATCCAACTTTTGGTAATCGAATCCAAAGTTTAGAGAAATCGAGTCGGCATAAGCGGCAAAAGAAAATTTATGCAAAGTACCGTTTAGTAAAACCCCGTTGGCATACGATGACCAAAGAACAACGTATAGCATCGGGAGAAGGAATCATAAAAAACAAAAAATTTGAAAATACTTTTTTTGCCGTAACGTTAAAGCCAGTTGTTGCGCAAGGCAAAATAATTGCGTACGAAGGGAGTTTCTCGGGAATAGGCCGGTTTGCAAAAAACGCTACGGGGGCAGAATTTACTCCGATTAAAAACGGAGAGTTTTTTGTAAAGGTGGAAAATGTTCGCTAAATCGCTAATTGCTATTTCCTTTATAATTAGTGTTTTTTTTACATATACGCCTGTATCCGCTTTTGCTCGCTGGACGCACCAAAACTTGCCAGAAGAAGGTCTTCTTTATATGGAGTTTCAAGGTACAAACCAAATGCGGTGGGCGGCCGATTACATGAAAGCCAAAGCCGAGGGGCGGTACACGGGATTGTGTTGGAATATCAATTACCCTCCCGAAGAAATGGACGGCGCAACGCAAATACAGTGCGGTGCGGCAGGGGTGGCACGCATCGGTGGAGTTAAACCAGATTATTTTTGGGATGCTTTTTGGGATGATTTTCTTTTCTATAGTTGGCATGTTCCTGACATGGGGCTTTATTCAAATAATTTTACGTCGTGGTACCATTTTGTAAACCTTCTGAAAACAAACGAAGACGGCGATAGTCTTGTTACAAATAACTACAACAAGTACGATGGCTATGGCTACAACGCGACATACGGGTTTCCAAATTTAGGAATCGATTTTACCCTTGCAACGTTTATGAACAACGCACAGATGACGGTTTACCTGCCGGGGTGTACACATTCTAATTGTTCAGACTGGCAAGGAATCTCTGCCGCGTACAGGGCAAACCCAGCGGTTGATTATATGCAAAACGACTCGACGACGCCTATTTCGGGAGGTAGCGGCAGCAAAAGAACGGAACAAACCGATGGTATGAACTATAACTGCTTTAGCGACGTGACTCTTATTGGGAATTGCCCAGATAATGGAGCAGAACAGTATGGCTCTACACAAATTCCCAATGTTGTTCCCGGCGGTGGACACATTTTATCTGGAGACGAAGATTGGGTAATTTATGAACCTGCGACCAACGCTGCAACTTTCTACTACAATGAAATGTTCCTCGAAGGCTTGCAATCCAAAAACCATTCGCTACAAACTACCCCTATTGTGAATAGGTATTACAATATTGGGGGGACGGAGCTCTTGTATTTTACTGTTGTGCAGCATTGGATGGGTGATATGGCACAGCAGGCACACGTGTGGTCGACAATTGGGTTTAACCATGGTGAATACGAGAGTTACGCTGATGATACTTACGGTAAAAGGCGTGTGGGAGAAAGTACGGGCAACAATCTGGAAGATTATACGGAGAGCCAGGCGTATGCAAATTCGTGGCAGAACCGCTACACACAACCTGTTGGAAATATCGACCGTCTTTTAATGGAACAGGCGTTCCGTACGTACCACATACATAACCGTTTGGGGTATAATTTTATGGCGAGTAGCGATCAAAATGGCGTTTGGCGGCCAGCTCTTATTTGGGCTATACGTAACGCAACTGCTGCCATGGCGCTTGTTAAAGAAAAGGCGATAATCGATTTACGAAAATGCCGAAACTCTCCGGTTTGTAATGAATATTGAGATAGAATACAAATACCGCCCAATTGTTGAATTACGAGCCTTGGCACTGTTTGACGCTGTGTTTCAAATCCCTGTTTTGGGGTATGAGCCCAGAGCTGCTCGAAATTCTTGTTTGCCCACGTAGCAAAAAAAAACTTGTGCTTGCGGATACCGCAACGCTTGAAAAAATAAATCAGCGTATAGCAAATGGTAATTGCCGAGAAATTTCGGGAGAGATAGTTTCGCAACCGGTTAAAGAAGGCTTGCTACAGCCAGATTCGGGTATCTTTTACTTTATTCGAGACGGTATTCCGATACTCATCTATGAAAATGCGATAGCGTTTGAGTAGTTTAATGTTCTAAGTATAATGGTAGAGAAATTAAGCTATCCTAAATTTGCGCGTATCGACTCGCCACAAGCGCTCAAAAAATTAAAGCAATCCGATTTACCTGCTTTTTGTAATTATTTACGAGAATTTATTTTGCAGAGTGTCGCGATGTCGGGAGGGCACCTGTCGTCGAATTTAGGTTCTGTTGAGCTAACGGTTGCTTTGCATTATGTATTCAATTCACCTTTTGATCGTTTTTGTTGGGATGTTGGGCACCAATGCTATACGCATAAAATTTTAACGGGACGTAAAAGTGAATTTAGTACAATCCGTAAAAAAGGAGGGCTTTCTGGTTTTCCAAAACGTTCAGAATCCGAACACGACCTCTACAACACAGGACACGCAGGCACTGCTATTTCGCAAGCGATGGGAGAAGCGATAGGTATACGTTTGGCGTCCATGCCAGCTCGTGGTGAGGAACATCCTATTCCTACATGCATCGCCATAGTGGGTGACGCGTCGATAGTCACGGGTATGTCTTTTGAAGCGATGAACCATGCTGGTTTTGCGCGTACCCCAATGCTTGTTATACTCAACGATAATGAAATGAGTATCTCGCAAAATGTTGGAGCGTTAAGCTATCGCCTTACACAGCTTATCAATACGCGGTTTTATAAAAAAAGCAAACGCGGGTTTATTGCATTTGTTGCTAAAATTCCTTTTATTGGAAAAGTAATTAATCGCCTTGCAAAGCGCTTTCGTATGTCGATGAAATCTCTTGCAATAGACCACCAATTTTTTGGTGAATTAGGCTTTCGTTATTTAGGGCCTATCGATGGCCACGATGTGGTGCGTATGGTAAATGTGTTGTCCAGCCTTCCCCCCATTGAAGAACCTATACTTTTGCACGTTGTTACCAAAAAGGGGCATGGATACAAACTTGCCGAAAAAGATCCCATTGAATACCATGGCGTTGCAACCTTCAATCCACACGAAGGAATTTTGAGAAAAGAAAAAAAATCTATAAATTTAAGCCAAGTTGTTGGTGAAACTCTTACGTATCTTGGCGAAAGAGACGAAAGGCTTGCTGTAATTACTCCAGCGATGAAAGAGGGTTCAGGGCTTACTCCTTTTGCAGGAAAATTTCCTTCAAGATTTTTTGATACGGGGATTGCTGAACAACACGCAACAACTTTTGCAGGAGCTTTAGCAAGCACTGGCCTTAAGCCATTTCTCTGTATTTATTCGACTTTTTTACAACGCGGCTACGACCAACTGGTACAAGATATTGCGCTCATGAATTTACCCGTTCGCCTTGTTATCGACAGGGCTGGCTGTGTAGGGCAAGACGGAGAAACACACCAAGGTTTTTACGATATTGCTTTTATGGCTGCGCTTCCCAATATACAAATACTCTCTGCGCGTAATGCAGAAGAGCTAGTAAAAATGCTGGTGTTTGCAAACAATTATAATAGTGGCCCTCTTGCAATCCGATTTCCCAAGAAAGAATTTCCGTTGTTCGATATAGCTAAAGTAATTAATAAAGTAAAACGAGAGAAATACAATCCCTTTCGCGCAGAAATTCTTGCTTCGGGAAAAGATGTAGCAATTCTAAGTGAAGGAGTTTTTGCCGTAAAGGCGCTTGAAGCGCGAAAATATTTGTCGCAAACAAAATGTAGCGCCTTGGTGATGGATGTTAAATCGCTTAAACCGCTTGCGGTAAACCAAATTTTGAACGCAATACGTGGTAAAAAACTTGTCGTGACTTTGGAAAACCACGGCCTCATTGGCGGCTTGGGTGCTTTAGTCGCTCGTGTACTTGCCGAACGTGGTATCCAAACGAAGCACCTTGCTTTGGGGTTTCCCGATACTGTTGTTGGGCATGGTAGTATCGCTGAAATTGAAAAAGAGTTTGGTTTAACAGGCGAAAAAATTGCGCAAAAAATTAGCCATACGCTTTTAAAACAAAAATAAGATTTCTATTTCCATTTAGGTAAAAATATTTTTTAAATTCTTTTTGAGACTTCTTCGAAAAGCTTTGGTTCCAATTGTGGGTCTATAACGTAGATGATACGCCGTAAAAAGTCTTGCGCGAGGTTTATATGTATTTTTCGAGGGTCGGCGCGAAAAGAATCAACTTGGGCTATAATTACGTGTTTACCCGTATCGTTGATTGTTTTCATGTTAAGAACGCCCAACCTTTGCACTAGTGCACGGCTTTGAAAACGGCCCACTTCGAGAATACGCGCCGCTTCAAAATAGGTTTGTCCACTAGGCATAGAAAGGGCGAGGATTATTAAATCTCCGTTTTTAAGTATTTTTTGGTTGTGGCTGAGCGACATGGAGATGTAGTCTAAAAAGTCGCGAATAACTTTTGGTCCGTATTGAAAATAGCTAGTGTTGAGAACTATTTTTATAGCGGTTATGGGATCTTTTGCTTCGCGTGTATCAGTTTCCGTTGTAAGCGCTGCAAAATCGCTCGCAAGGCTCAGTATATTGACGTCTTCTTCGTAGATGACAAATTCGTTGAATGAGGCTAGCTGGCGCTGCATGTCTAGAGCAACGCTCTTGCGTCCTTTTTTTTCGTTTTCTTGTATAAGGTTTTGTAGGGTTTGGACCGTCCACCTAAGGTTGGGGTAATTATTTGAGAGGGTGTTGTCAGGCAAGGTTCGGCGTTGGTTGAGAACGAGCCGTTTTATGTCGAAAGCAATACTCGGTTCGTGTGCAATCATCAGGTACGAAAGTAAAGGATACTTGTGTAAGTATGCACGGTGTTCAGACGTCCATTTTCCTGGCGTTGGTAAATCCATTTTTAGTTTACCAATTTGCGAAAGCATTCCACCAAGCATTACGGGTTGTACTGCTTCGGAGCCTCTTCCGCGGTCTTTGGAAATCATCGCTTTCATTGAGCGTGACTTTAGCGCCATCGCGACAACGGCTCGCTTTACGGCCTGCTGTGATGCGACAGAACTTGCGTCGACGTGGACTACGTCCATGACGTTGATAACGCCGACCATTAGGTCTGGTTGCTGCTCAAAATCTGTAATGAACGAATTTACTTGCGTGTGCATTTTTTGCGAGTGCACGACACCAAAGGTTGCAAATTTTAGTTCGTTGAGTAGACTTTCCGCCGCCTGGGTCATCTCGGTGACTTTTTGCTTAGAAAGTAGTTTTGTATCGGCAAGACCGTCTTCGTTGACGGCAGTCTTTTGGATACCAAGACGGTGTTCATCATCCTCGCGGTAATAAATACCTGTTTCAATATGTTGGAGTAATTTGTTAATCATATCCCCCGAAGCTTGTTCCTTTCGGGGGATTAGCACTTGCCCTTGTGCGTTGTAAAAATTAACGGGAATTTCTTGCGAATCGCGCATACGCGCAATAATTTCTGGCGAAAAGTTGAAGGGCTTCAGTCCTTCGCTTGACATTAGGGCACCAGCATATCCTTTTAGTTTAGCTTAATTACGTAAGATGCCTCAATTATTTACCCAACCAACGCATCATCGAACGTAATTTTTTTCCCACTTTTTCAATAGGATGGTTTTCTTCTTTTTTGCGCATCGTTTCAAATTCTTTACCGCCCGAACGTAGGTCGGCAAGAAAGCCTTTTGCAAATTTACTTCCGTTGGCTTTTTGGATGTCCGCCAAAACTTCTTTCATTTTTTGTTTTACGTGGCTATCGATTACCCGTGGACCAGAAACGTAATCGCCGTATTCTGCAGTATCGGAGACGTAGTAGCGCATTTTCTCAAGGCCGCCTTCGTAAATTAAATCAATAATAAGTTTTGTTTCGTGTAGACACTCGAAGTACGCAATTTCGGGGTCGTATCCCGCTTCGGTGAGCGTTTCAAATCCCGCTTGTATAAGGTGGCTAATGCCGCCGCACAACACTGCTTGCTCGCCAAAAAGGTCTGTTTCTGTTTCTTCTTTAAAAGTAGTTTCAAGGATTCCTGCACGGCCGCCACCTACTGCGCTTGCATGCGCGAGTGCGCGAGCATGCGCTTTGCCTGTTGCATCTTGGTGGACAGCGATAAGGCATGGAACGCCACCGCCTTCTGTGTAGACACGGCGCACCAAATGGCCAGGGCCTTTAGGAGCGACCATGTAGACGTCGACATCTTTCGGGGCGACAATTTCGTCGAAGTGGATATTAAACCCATGGGAAAATACAAGCGCGTTGCCTGCCTTAAGGTGTGGCTTAATTTCGCCTTCAAAAATTTCTTTTTGCGTTTGGTCGGGGGTTAAAATTTGGATGATGTCTGCCCGTTTGGAAGCTGTTGCCACATCGACGACTTCAAAGCCATCCGCTTTTGCTTCAGCAACGGATTGCGAAGTAGGTTTAAGCCCAATGATTACTTTGAGGCCAGAATCGAGCATGTTTTGTGCTTGTCCACGCCCCTGTGAACCGTAGCCAATAACCGCAATAGTTAAGTTTTTAAGCTGCGATAAATCGCAATCTTGATCGTAGTAAAGTTTTGCCATACGTTATACTTGTTGGAAGAGACAAACCGTCAAGGAGTGCATAACCTCTGTTGCTAATATTCTTGATTAAGCAAGCACTTCTTCTTTAAAGGCCCTATGCGTTGGTTTGGAGTTTTTTGGCTAAGCTTTTTCTTAACTAATTTTTTAAACGCTTCTGGACTTATTTCAGAAAAAACTGCCGGAAGAAAAAACTACGCCGCGTTTGTCGCGTCTAAAGCGTTTTCGTACTTGGCGTCAAACCAAACCGAAGCTATATTTTCGCTCGATATAGTCCTTCTTTATACTTTCTCCATGCGCAAATTTAACTCTCCCGATTTGCAAATTTTGCGTGAGCTGCGCGATAAAGCACGCAGAGGCTATTACTCAAGAGGAGGCGGAAATGCGCTCCTGCACATTATCACTCCTTTTTACGGTACTAAACCTGCGACAAAAAACTTTTCTTCTATCGATAGCGTAACTATGCCAGCGATGTGGTGCGAGCACCTTACACTCCAAAATGATTATTTGGATGCGCTTAAAATTCTGGGAGATAAAGGGGGGTACGAACTTACACACATGTATTGGGCGATTATAATGATGAAAGAAAAATCCTGCCCGTTCTATAATGAAAATAGCGCGGAGTTGATCCGCCTTGAAAAAAAGTACGCCGATGCGCTGCACGTGTTAGTTGCAAAAGGCGCAGTAGACGACCTTACAATTGAAGCAGCGACATTTCTTTATTACGGCGGCGCAGCAACAATGGCGACTGAAAATTATTTTTTTCGTGTATTACCCAAAATAGAAAAAGTATTTGATAATCCTCACAAAGAGAGAATTTCTGCGCATACGGTCGCGTTGCTTTATTGGGGACTTCTCGAATACCTAAACCCTGATGCGCCACGAAAGGCGATTGCAGTTCCTTTTTCAAGTTGGTTCAAATAGGTTGTAGACTTTACTCGCCGTCTCGCAAAACGAAGTACGCGCATGCGTTCACCTAAAAAAATTGTATGCCTTGGCGCAGGATACGTTGGCGGCCCAACGATGGTAGTGATGGCGTCGCACAACCCTAATATCGAATTTTATGTTACCGACCAAAATGTTGCACGCATAGAAGCATGGAATAGCGACGCCCTTCCCGTCTTTGAGCCAGGGCTTGACGCAATTGTAAAAAAAGTTCGCGATAAAAATTTGTTTTTCCGTACCATAGAACCAAGCCTCCTTGAAGCCGCTGACATTGTATTTGTTTGTGTAGGAACTCCGACGAAAGAATACGGAGAAGGGAAGGGTATGGCGGCAGATTTACAATTTACTGAATTGGCTGTCCGTGATATCGAAAAATATTGCAAGAGTGGAACAATCATCGTCGAAAAAAGTACTGTGCCTGTTCGTACCGCAGAAGCAATTTTAAATATTGTAAACACACAACAAAAAGGAAAAAATTTTGATGTACTTTCTAATCCAGAATTTTTAGCCGAAGGTACGGCAATCCAAGATTTGCAAAACCCCGACCGAGTGCTCATTGGGCACGCAGAAACAGAAAGTGCAAAAAAATCTGCGGAGGTAATAAAGGCTCTCTACACAGCGTGGATAAACCCTGAAAAAGTACTTCTTACAAATGTGTGGTCGAGCGAACTTTCTAAACTTGTCGCGAATGCATTTTTGGCGCAAAGGGTCTCGTCAATCAATAGCATCTCTGCGTTATGCGAAAAAACAAATGCTTCTGTTTCGCAAATTAGTCTTGCGCTTGGTAAAGATGCCCGTATAGGCCCGCGCTTTTTAGAGGCAAGCGTTGGTTTTGGCGGTTCGTGTTTTAAAAAAGATATTTTGAATTTAGTCTATATTGCGCGGCAGCACGGCCTTCTTGAGGTTGCAGACTATTGGCAATCGGTTATCGATATGAATGATTACCAAACGCGCCGTTTTGTTTCACAGGTAATCGAGACGCAATTTAATAGCGTTTCAGGAAAAAAAATTGCTATTTTAGGGTTTGCTTTTAAGGGAGATACTAACGATACGCGGGAGTCTCCGGCGATTTATGTGTGCAAAAGGCTTATCGAAGAAAAGGCGCGGCTTTTTATCCACGATGTGAAAGCACTCGAAAACGCAAAAAAAGATTTAAGCGGGATAGACAAAACAGTTACGTATACAACCGACATTGAAGAGGCAACCGATGGAGCACATGCTCTTGTAATCCTTACGCCTTGGAGAGAATACGAAGAACTTGATTATGCGCAAATTTTTTCTCGCATGGCCAAGCCCGCCTTTGTATTCGATGGCCGCCGTATCGTCGATGCGCAAAAACTATTCGGGATGGGCTATAATGTTAAACAAATTGGTATACAACCCCTGATGCATTTCTAAAATGTAGCCTAAAAAAAATCGTAAATCTTCCACTTTACGAGCACAGTAGAAAATGTGGATTGAAATATGGCTAAAGAATACCAAGGCTCGTGCCTTTGCGGCGCGGTTGAATATACTGTTAAAGGACCTTTTTTACGCTTCTTTTTTTGCCACTGTTCGCGGTGTAGGCGTTCATCGGGCACAGCGCATGGTGCAAATACATTCGTACGTGCAGGCAATGTAACTTTTACACGGGGCAAAGAGCAAGTAAAACGGTTTAACCTTCCCGATGCGGAGCAATTTTCACGGGCGTTTTGTTCAGAGTGCGGATCACCTGTTCCCTACCAAAGCCGTGATGGGAAAGTAGACGTTGTGCCCATGGGATCCATTACAAATTTTGACGCACGTAAAGTAGACGCGCATGTGTTTTGGGATAGCCGCGCCGCATGGTACGATGCAGGCCTTGAAGCGCCACGCAAAACAGCGGCAGAACTTAGTAAAAACTAAGGCAGCACTGTGGTAAAAAATGGAAAAAAGCCATCCGCCTTTTTAGCATTTTTTCTTTTTTTAGCGACAAGTTCCACTCTGCCGCTTTTTTCAGAAGACACTAAAGCCCCAGAAGGGCGCGTAGAGGCGAATCCAAGCATACCATTTCCACAGCCTATACAAAAAACAGCATCTGCGCAAAGCCTCGATTTAGGGCTTACCGCAAATGCCGGAGCTATTTGGCCCAATGGCACACTTTCATCGATGCCTTTGGGGATGGGCCCCGATTATGGTATAACTGGAGAAGTACTGGCATTAGCGGCGTGGTATTGGGATTCGCGTTCCGCGCTTACACTTAGCTTAGGGTATGCACGGCGCAATTTATGCGTTACGGGTATTTTAGAAGAAAATGCTGTGCGTAACGCAAAATGGCCGATTGATTATGGAATAATGCGCACGGGATACCGTGCGTACTCTACCGATATTTTTTATTTGGAAGGCGGATTTACTTTGTCTGTGCCGCTTTATACAGCGAAGGCTACATTTGCCCCCGCTGTAAACACAGCCTCAACACAGTACAGTACTCCCGTGTCGTTTTCTCTTTTTATTGCTATAGGAGCCAAGATACCTTTAGCGAATGGATTTTCTTTTTTGAGTGCCGTAACGTTTGGCCAAGCGCTCAGCACTACAATTTCAGGAAACACACCCACAGCAACAGACGTTTCGGGAAACGTTGTGAGTTCTGCGCCACTACGCATTTTACCGACGGATATCGCACTACTTTTGGGTATTGTAAAAAATTTTACGTTTTAAATAAATCCAGGCATGTCTTGCCGGTAGTCACGTACGGCAAAAAACTCAACAATGTGCAACATTTCTGTAAGGCGTGAATAGATACGCCCTTTAAATAAATTTTTTACTGCCTCAAGGTCAATATTTGAAGTAATAATCGTTGGTAGGTCTGCTTCGTAACGTGCATCGACAAGATCGTAAAGCATGCGCTGTTCCCAATCGCTATCGGATTGGATTCCAAAATCGTCGATAACGAGAATATCTTGTTGTGCAATTTCGTTAAAAACAGTCTCTGTTTTACCGTATGTGCTTGAGTCGTTACTAAACGTCGTACGTAACTGTTGAAAAAAATCGCGCGAAATTTTTACGTAACGGCAGGAAAGCTGTGCAGTTAAAATAAGTTCGTTTAAAATCATCGAAGCTAAAAGGGATTTTCCCGTTCCTGGAGGGCCAATTAAAAAGAGACCTTTGAGGTCCTGTGTTGAAACTTGCGCATTCCCTTGGCTCAATTTCTTTTGTGCATCGATAAAATGCCGTGCTTTGTCAAACGCTGCTGTAAGCGCAACAGCAGCGGCACGCTTTGCCGCTTCAAGCTCAGGAGCGTGCGTCGGGTTTGGGTACGTCGGCTGCAAGTTAAATTCTTTGAGACGGCGAAAACGGTAGCGGTTTGGGATATTCGATGCAGAAAAAAGCGCTTGAACACGCGCTAAACTATCGCGAGGCGTTTTGCACGCGCATGCGCGTATTTTTCCCGTTTCTTCGTCGAGATAAAGCCATGGACTTTTTTGGTCTCCCGTGCACGAATTACAAAGAACGGTAACGCAGGTACAAGGTTCGAGAATATACGCAGCTTTTTTGTGCACCATTTGTGGCACAACACGGTAGCCTAATCCTTCGCAGTTTTCGCATCCCCACAGTTTCATGGTTATGCCTCAATAGATATTCATGGTGTCGGGTAAATGATTATGGGTTTACGCCGCGCCGCGTTACCCTACATTTTCCTTTATGTGCCGGCTTTTCCTGATAGCTATTCCAACTTTTATCTTGGCTTTTCCTGTTTTGGGCGCCCCCGTTGTCGTTGCCGATACAATTGCAATTGTTGCAAATGAACCTATAACAAGTATCGATTTAGCAAATGAAATCGCGCTCATGAAAAAACGTAAAGGGTTCAAAAAAGAAAAGCGCGGACTCGAAAGCCAAGCACTCGATACCCTTATTGGGCGTGCAATCATTAGCAGTATTGCACGCGAAGAAGCTGTAATTGTTTCTCCCGAACGCGTTCAAACGCAAGTACAAAAGGAAATGGATATGCGCGGTATTTTGCGCCAAGCCGATTTTGAAAAAATAGTGAAGCGTGAAACAGGGCTTTCGTTCGACGAGTACAAAGAAGATATGGCGCAAAAAATTATTGCACAGCAAGTAATGCAGCTACGCGTTTCGGTTCCAAACCCCACACCTTCGCAGGTAGAAGAATGGTATCGCCAAAACAAAAACCGTGTTGGAAAAAAATATAACTTCCGTTTAATTGCAATTCCCGTGCGCGGGAACGAACTTCAAGTAAGCAACAGCATGAAAGCCGCACGTGCAATGGCAGGAAATTCAATTGCAGGTTTTACAAAAGCCGTAGCAAAGTATTCTACACACTCCTCTAAGTCACGCGGCGGCCTTTTAGTCGATATGCGTTTAGACCAAATTGCGCAAATAGATCCCATGCTTGCGGGTGCGGTTAACGGAACTCCCGTTGGTACTGTTTCACAGGTTTTTGTTGGCGCGCACGGTACGTACTACATTATACGCGTCGAAAGCGCACGGGCAATTGGGCTCGATGAAATTTACGATAATGTCCGTGCGATTTTATACAGCCAAAACGAACAACAAGAATACGCACGCTGGTTAAAAGAGCAGCGTAAGCGGATTGCCATTGACATACGCCTCAAAGATTACAAAGAATGATGGATACCAATAGCCGCTTGGCGCTTCTTATCCATTGGCCGTCGTCGTACGGCCATTGGCCGTCGCCGTACGGCGCAGCGCTCGAAAACCCTACTGCACAAAAACTTATACAAGGCTTTGCCGACAAAATACAAACGTTAAATTTGCCTCTTTATATTTCCCTTCCCGAAAATAAAATAAGCAGAGAACTGCTTGCTTATTTTCCCAACGCAAAAAAAATTGATAAAAAAAGCGAAATACAGTGCGTGCGCAACCTTTTTGAAAATCCAGAAATAGAACACGTTGCCCTTTTTAACGGTATTTTCCCACTTTTAGATATTAGTCTTTTTAGAAAAATTTTAGCGCTGCATACCGAATACCGCGCAGACATAAGTTACGGAGAAAATTTGCCAGCGGGAATTTCTCCTTTTTTTGTAAGCCGCGACCTTTTAGAATCACTCGAAATTATAGAGGCTAAAGATATAGAATGGGAAGAGTACGGCATTCGCGCATTCGTAGAAAAAAATATAAACCAGTTTCACGCCGAGGTCCATTACGAAGAACCTGATTTACGCCTATTGCGTTTAGATTTTTCCCTTACGACATTGCGGTCTCTAAAAAAAACAGTAGCGTTTTTTGAAAAAGTACAGGACAAAGAAAATCCATACACAGAACTTCTTCCACTTATCCAGAAATCGCCCGATGTTCTTTTAACTTTTCCCTCTTATATTGAACTAGAGTTTTCGTCGCAGAGCGAATATAAAAGTTTTTTCTCTCCACTGCGTTATATTGAACAAGAAAAAAATCTTCTTTCACGAGAAAATTTTTTACGTGTTAAAGAATTTATACGTACAGGTTTTGGCGACACTTCGGTATGCGCTTCTGGATTGGGAGAACCACTGGAACATCCCGATGCGCTATCGTATATCCAAGAACTTCTTGAAGAAGACACAGTACCACATGTCTTTGTTGAAACGAATGGAGTTCATCTATCAACCTTGCTTTCCCTCGCATCGCACCCCAATGTTGCTAAATTACGAGTAATTGTTTTTTTAAATTCACTCGAAAAGTATAGCGACTACTCGGGTGCGCCTGTGGAGAATCTGGAAAAAATAAAATCGACGATAAGTAAATTTTCCGCAGCTCTCAATCAGGCTAACAAAAAACCGCAAGATATTTTATATTTACAAGTATTTAAGGTCGAAGAAAATGAAGCAGAAATTGATGCGCTCTATGCTCTTGCCGAAGAATTGGGAGCGACGTTTCTTTTCCAAAAATATAACCGTTACGCAGGTTTAATGCCCGAACGCCGTGTCTCGGACATGACTCCGCTTGAAAGATATTCTTGCTGGCATTTGCGCCGCGATCTCTTTATCCGTGCAAATGGAGATGTTGCATACTGTAAACAAACGGTTGATCCAAAGAAAAAAACTAAACGTGCCTCTTTAGCAACAGAATCTTTGCAAAATATTTGGAACATGCAAAAAGGCGATTTTATAAAAAATTATCGTGGTGAATATCCTGATTATTTACCGTGCTTAGCGTGCGACGAATACTTTACATTTAACTTCTAAACTGTTTCATTTCACGTTCGGTGTCGCGGCGTATATCTTTTTCGCGGATTGTTTGCCTTTTATCGTGTGATTTTTTTCCTTTACCTAAACCAATGAGGACTTTAACGTACCTTCCTTTAAAGTAGATTTTAAGCGGCAAAAGTGCGTAACCACGCTCTTTGGTTTTTCCCCGTAGGCGATCGATTTCTTTTTGTTTGAGTAAAAGACGGCGTGGCCGCAAAGGGTCGTGGTTCATAATATTGCCCTGTTCGTAAGGTTCAATGCGGCAGTTGATAAGCTCGACGCCGTTGTTGCGGATAACAACGTAGCCGTCGGAGATATTTACTTTTTTTTGGCGTAGCGATTTAACTTCTGTCCCTTGAAGCGCAATGCCTGCTTCAACATCTTCAAGAATTTCATAATTAAACCGCGCCTTTCTGTTGACGGCAATTTCCATGCATGGCATTAAAGCGAATGCTGAGACATGCTGGAAAGGATGTATTCGGCAGCCAATCGAAACGCCCGGCTGCGGTGGCTATCAACATTTTTTTCTTCTTTTGTTACTTCGCCCCATGTTTTAGATGCGCCTTCGGGGATAAAAATCGGATCGTATCCGAAACCATCCTTACCACGAGGTACTTCAGCAACTATACCCTCTTTACGCCCAAAAAAATAAATTGGGTTTTTTCCATTTTCCAGTAGCGTAACACAGGCGACAAACCTTGCACGCCGCGGTTTTCCTTGTAAGAGCTGCAAAACCTTTTGGATACGTTCTTTATCGTTTGGTGCAAAACGTGCGGAGTACACACCCGGTTCGCCGTTTAGCGACAGAACTTCAAATCCTGAGTCTTCGGCCAAAATCCATGGATGGATGAAGGACGTCGCCGGCATGGATGCCGTCTTCGCGTCGTCCAAAATCCATGGATGGATGAAGGACGTCGCCGGCATGGAGAGTGCGTGCGCTAAACTCTGTGCCTTAATGAGCGCGTTTTGCGCATAAGTAACCCCGATTTCCTCTGCTATGTAGTTTTCTTTTTCTTTAGGTGTAAGGTCATGCACACTAAAAAGTTCGCACTGCGGAAGGATTTTTTTTAAAATTGCTTCAACCTCGCGAAGCTTGCCCAAATTTTCGGTTGCAAAATAAATCTTCACGAAGCCTTCCGAGGATTGTTTAGTGTTTTAGTGGTGGCAGAAATTTTTTTAGCGCGTGGCATTGCGTATAAATGCGGATTGTTGAGTTCGCGGTCTATTTTTTTAGCGTTTGGATAAAGGGTTTCTAAATATTCCCAAAAATCTTTTGAATGGTTTCTATGTTTTGTATGTGCAAGTTCGTGGCAAATTACATAATCTATATATTTTGCGGATGTAAAAAGAAGACGGATATTGAGCATTATACGGTCGCTATGCGTACAGTACCCTAACCGGCTTTTTTGTGCACGTACAAAAAATTCGGCAACTTGAATTTTATGCCGTCTTGCCCAGTACTCTGCACGTTGGAGGAGACGGTTACTTTCTAAACGGAGAAGTTCTGCAAGCAAATATTTTTCTAAATTTTTATAAAGCGCCTCTTGGTGTAAATTTCCAAAAAGTTCGGAAGGCAGAAAAAAAGTGGTGTGGCGCTCTGCATTGTTTTTTTTCAATTGGTAGTGTGGGTATTTAAGCGTCGTATCTTCTTCAATAAAAATTGTGTAGTATGGAGTTTTTATGTACGAATGAGGAACTATTTTTCTCCAAGAGGAGAGTTCCTTCTTTTTAAGAAGTACTTTTTGCATCCACTTTTGCCGCTTCTTAAGGAATAAATCAATCCAATGTTGCGGTGTGCTTTCTGGAGCAACCAGGAGAAAGCGTCCATTGGGCTGTAATTTAAGCGATGCCGTGCGCAATCGGCCCTTAGAAAATTGGATATCGACGTTTGTATTAGTTGTCATGCGCAAGTATAAATATCCGTTTAAGAAATTCTTTATTCTTTATCTTTTTCTCTAAAACTTGGTGTATAAATCTCCGCGTGTACCGTTTTGAAAAATGGGTAAGGACGATTTTTTCATTTTGGAAAAGCGCTTCGTTCTCTAAAATTTCATCCAGGTGGGTGTGCCCCCATTCCCTTGCGCGTGAGACAGGACGCTTATCGTCTATATACGTGCATTCGTGAAAAAGGACTGTCGCCTGTCTTGCCTCTTCATTTTCCATAAGAAATTCAATTGTGGAGTCTCCCGAGAACGCAAAAAGAGGAATATCGCGTTCTTCAAAAATATCTTCACCGCGCTCTTTCATTTTTTGGATCTCTCGACCCGAACGCGACAAGAACTCCGCTTTAAGTTTTTTGCTCTTGCGGATAATTGCATACCCTCGCGCTGGAACGCGGTGGTGCGCGGCAAGTGCCCGCACACGCAAATCTTTTTGGATATTTACCTCGTCGTGCACGGCAATTCCTTTAAGTTGGATTTCATACTCAAAGCCTTCCATTTTTTGCCAAAGTTTTAAAATTTGTGTAAGCGGTTCAACAATTTCTGAAGGACAATATATTTCGGGAGGAGGAAGGTGCTTTAGGCTACGTTGGCTAATGTAATAAGGAAGTCCCGCTGCGTGGTCTAAATGCCCGTGTGTTAAAAAAATTCGAGGAATATCGACAAGCGTATCGGGTGAACGCCCTGTGTCGAACGCAATTTGGAAGCGCGGAAAAATGTAGCACGTTTCGATTCCACCGCGCCCAATTGCTTCGATATGGACATCTTTATATTCAAATGGAATCACGCGGGCCTATAGTGGTGCTAAAAATGGCATCAAAAGCTGCAATTGTTTTTTATGGATATGGATAACTGTTTTACACTCAAGCTTTTCTGGTTTTGAAAATACTTCTTGGACAATTTCGTAACGAAAATGCTGGTTTTTTATTTCGTTATCCAAATTTTTTAATAACGCCTTCGAGGCATTAGTGTAGTACTCTTGCGGTGGAAAGTAGTTCTTGTCTAAATTGGTTTTTGCAATTGCTTCGTTAGGAAGCGTTGCTCCGTGGAGCAATTTTACCTGCGCTACGTAGGTGAGAATCCAGCGGTACAACCCAACAATACGTGCGTTGGTACACGCGTTATCAAAAAGTACTCTTTTAATTTCCATGGGTGCGCGTATAGATTCATCTAAAACGCTAATATCCAGCTCTTGCGGGTTTAAATAATTTGCTTCGGCGGCTAGTACCGCTGAAAGTAAAATTCCTGATGTTGGCTTTTTTTCCCGTATAAGCTTTTCGTGCTGTGTGTTAAATGCTGTAAACGCTTCTTGGTCGAAAACATCGTTTATTGCAGAAGGAACAAAAGTTTTTGTTAAATCGTAAGGTTTTTTAAAATCAAGCGCATAGCCGAAGCTCACAATTTGGTAGGTAGTTGCGTCTAAAAAACCTTCTTGCGTACGGTCGAGGGGCGACAGATACGAAATTGTAGGGACCTTTTTACAAGAAAATCCCACTAAACAGGTTATAAAACTAAAGCATGTTAAAACTAAAAATATGAGTTTTTGCGCCATAAAATCTTTTTGTATTTTCCTTATGTGACATAACCTGCATATAGCCTCGACACGCTGGCAAGCCGAATTGCACTTGACCGGCTGCGCAAAAACTCAATTTTCGCTGGCTCGTGGAGAAGGCTTTTTAAACGCCTCAATAAATTATATAGTGGAACCTCTCAAAGAATTAACGCATACCGTTACCGAGCTCCCCCGTGGTGGCTATTTGGTGCAAACTCCCGGTGGGTATTTTCAATTCGGAGCCCCGCCAGAAACAATCAAAGACACGATGTTTTTACCAGAGGGAGTTCCTGTTGTTTTTGTTTTACCCGAGCACTTTTTTAATTGGCGTAAGGGAATCAGCGTTGCAGAGTTAGAATTCCCTATTTACTACAATTTCTTTTTGAAAAAACGTAAAACCGTTCTTATTTGTAGCCGTGAACAATTTTTACGTTTTAAAACCGTATTTAACGAAGCTGTTTTTGGTCCAAAAAATTTAGACGTGTCGCAAGATTATGTGGAAGGCCTTGAAGTACCGCAATTGAAACGCGAAATGCAATTTTTTAGTGATGCATTTAAATTTTCCGATATGGTAGGTTTTGGGCTTTTTAACGAACACAACCGTTTTACCTATAATGGCATAACCGTCGCAAAAAATTCCGAAGGTAATTTTTCGCTTTCAAAAGGAAACGAGCATATTGCGGATATCCCTGGAAAAATTGAATTTAAAACAATTTATCGGATAGGTACACGCCTCCACGAACCGTTTGTCCCCCCGCTTTTTGGTGTCACTTGTTTGGGGCCAAGCCACGGCTTTGATCCTTATGAAAACACATCGGGTTTTATTATCTGGCTAAACCATTCGGGTATTATGGTAGATCCCCCTGTTAACACAACAGAGTGGCTTGAAAATTCAAACGTTAATCCTAAATTTATCGACAGTATTATTTTAACGCACTGCCACGCAGACCATGACGCAGGGACGTTCCAAAAAATTCTCGAAGAGGGAAAGGTAACAATTTACACTACCGAAACAGTACTTAGCAGTTTTTTAAAAAAATACGGAGCATTCGCAAATATCGACGAAAGCTACTTGCGGCGTTTGTTTGCTTTTAAACCTGTGAAAGTGGGGCAGCCTTTTTTTATACACGGCGGTAGGTTCGATGTCTTTTATACTTTGCATTCAATACCTACGGTGGGGTTCCGCCTAAAGTTCCAAGACCAATCGTTCGTATATTCATCCGACCACAACAACCAACCAGAGATACACGCCAAACTTAAAGAGTTGGGAGTTGTAAACCAATCACGCTACGAAGCGTTGCGTGATTTCCCGTGGAATAGCGACGTCATTTACCATGAATCGGGAATTGCTCCTTTGCACACGCCAGTAACATACTTGGATTCACTTCCCGACGGTATAAAAAAACGTATCGTTGTGTACCACATTAGCGCAAAAGATTTTCCTGAAAAGACTCTTCTTACCCTCGCTAAATTTGGGATTGAAAACACGCTCTATTTTAACGCTGCAGAGCCCGAAAACGTAAAAGCTTCGCAAATTTTAGGTGCACTCAAGCAATTAGATTTTTTTGGAGACATGCCCATTTCGCGTGCGCAAGAATTTATCGACATTGTACAAATTGAAAAATATAAAAAAGACGACATCATTATACAAAAAGGAACACCGGGCGATAGGTTTTACATTATTTATTTTGGCTCGGTCTCTGTACGCACACACGATTTGCAATCGCGAAAAATTTACGGTGCATACGATTATTTCGGAGAAGTTGCTCTCGTAACAAACCAATTACGCACAGCGGATGTGATTGCAGAAACCGAGGTGACGCTTTTTTCTATCGAAAAAGAAAAATTTTTAAATTTTATCGCGGGGTCGGAATTTGAAAAAATTTTACACCGTTTAGCGCGTGTGCGCGATGCAGAGTCGTGGAACATTATTTCAGAAAGTCGACATCTTAACTTTTTAACCTCAACGCAAAAGACATGGCTTGAATCAATGTTAATAAAAGAGGAAAAAAACGACGCAGGGTTGATTTACCCCGCAAATTCAAGCCCCCAATACTTTTATATTATTCGCGCAGGAGAAATCACCGTAACCGATGGTAACGAATCGTTGGGAAAACTTTCGCGTGGCGATGTTGTTATCCATGCAGACTTGCTCAAAACAGGGCGTGAAACTTTTTCATACACTTTTCGCAACGAAGCACCTGTATCGCTTTATTCAATTAGCCGCGAAGATGCGCTTAAGTTTTTTGATCGTAATCCGGGGGTCAAGATGAAACTCCAATACGAATTCTAATTTTGTGGAACCAAAAATAAATCGGCGTTTTATTGTCGCAATTACCGGCGCTTCGGGTACAGAGTACGCGCTCCGTTTTTTGTGGCACCTTGCCGCACTGGAAGGGGAAAGCGATATTATTTTTTCTCCTAATTTTTTTAAAGTTCTTGCAGAAGAGACAACTCTCTCTCTCGACACACAGGAGATAAAAACACCCAACTCCATTTGGGAAAAAATTTGGGAGCTTATAGAAGAGCGCTATGGAAAAAGAAAACCGGTGCACAATTTTTCCTCCATACCCCACAACGATATCGGCGCACGCGCTGCAAGCGGCTCTGCACATTATGCGGCAATGGTTGTTTTACCGTGCAGTATGAAAACCCTCGCAGCGATCGCGCACGGTTTAAGCCAAAACCTCATTGAGCGTGCGGCAGATGTATCGCTTAAAGAGAAGCGTCCCCTCATTTTATGCCCCCGCGAAACTCCGCTAAGTACAATCCACCTACAAAATATGTTTTCGTTGAGCCAAATGGGCGCAACAATAATGCCGCTTATGCCTGGGTATTATCATAAACCACAAACCCTTAACGCCCTATACGATTTTATGGCAGACCGTATTTTGCAACACTTAAGTTTAGGGGTACGCACAATTACTCCTTGGAAAGAAGATATATAGATAAATTTATCTTGTATAGATTGACACCTTATACGTCCTGTAAGTGTGAGCCATGAAAAAATTACTCCTAACTTTGCTTGTTGCGCTTGTAACTTTTGCCTGCAAAGAAAAACCACCTGTGCGTTCATCGGACTATATGGCCTCGCTACCCGAAGGCGAAGTGAAGCGAAAGCTCATTATGGGATGTACCTCGTGCCACCAGATGGGAGTTCCCGTTGCAATACGCAATACCAAGGCCGAATGGGATGCTACAATTACCAAGATGCTCAAACTCGACGAAGATTTAAAATTACATCTTATACCGCTTACTAAGGAAGATTTGGTCAACTGGCTCACCGAACACGGTAGCGGTCCCATCGAAAAAAGGAATACCACCATCTATAGCGATGTACCTGTTGCAAAAGCTAAATACGAAGAATTTCCTTTGGGGTACGCAAACGGGTTTTACCACGACATGGCGCTTGCGGATGACCGTGCATTTGTCGCCGATTATTTTGGTAACAAACTTTACGCAATTAATTTAAAAACACGAAAAACTGAAACCTTTGATATTCCTGTGAATGTAAAACCGGGAAAACCTGGCGGCGCACACGCTATCGACAAAACGCACGATGGAAAAATTTGGATTACGTTTACAAAGTCGGAACAGGTGATGGAATTTGACCCTACGACAAATAAATTTCGCGAATACCACGGCTTTACCCCCGGCGGTAACGTGCAGTACTTTGTCCTCGACGCAAACCGTGATGTCTTCGAAGATAAATCGGGAAATTTTTGGGTTTCTCACTTTTCAAAAGAAATTTTGACGCAAGTAAATCGTGCAACGGGAAAAACGCGTGTCTTCAATACAACCCGCACAAAAAATATGGACGAAGCAGCTGTACACCTTTACGCCGCCGTCGCCGATAGCAAAGGCCGTTTGTGGTATACCGAAACACACGGCAACCACATGGGGTTCTTAGACCCCGCAACCGGCAAAACATGGGAAAAGCCGATGGCGCTTACTTGGGCAGGCCCTAAGCGCCTTTCCATCGACAAGAACGACATGCTATGGATTCCAGAATTAGCAACCGGAAAAATTACGCTCTACGATACGCGCACAGAAAAAATCGCGGGACAAATTGAACTTCCCATTAAGGGGGACTATATCTACGCAATCCGCATCAATCCGTATAACGGCGACGTGTGGGCAACAGGTTCGGGCTCAGATAGCCTTTACCGCATCGATCCAAAGACACGCGCTGTTCGGGTTTACCGTATGCCGCGCCGAGGCACTTTTACGCGAACAGTGGTGTTCGATAAAGAAGGTAACGTGTATACCTGCTATGGCTCGCTTCCCAACAAACACACACAGATGCCGTACCAAAATGCAGTGGTTTTGAAAATAACTCCGCAAGACTAAGCGTTTAAAGCTTTTTATATTCCATCCACGCCGCGATTTCTTTTTCGCCCACATTCGCAGTAGCAGTTCTATCTCCTAAAAAAAGTTCAATGCTCGCGTTTTTACATCCTTCTAAAGCATCGAGCCAAAGCTTTTCGCTGTGGAGCTGTAACGTGTACAAGACCCAATTGCGATCGACAGCAACTGCGGTAACAGGTTTTCCAAAGTTGATGTAGCCTGTTTGTGAAATGGAACTTGCCGATAAATTAGGATCGTCGTCATCCCTGTCGTTGGTGTCGAGTACTGCTACTGTTTCTTCGCGGGCTTCATTTTTTACGAGTGTAAGAGGAAGTTTTGTTTTTTTTGCCGCGCAAGTAAGTAGAAGCCGCGTGGCTGGGGCGGTATCTGTAGGGTAAAGTTTGAGCGTGAAATTAAGGGGAGTTTCTTCTTTTAGGGGAAGTGTTTTTTTGAACGAGACAATCAGGCTGCGTTCGCCTTTTTGCATCTCTCGCATACGATTACCGTCGACGTTTACATAAAGCTCGCTTTCAACGGTTGCCACAGTGTTATTCGCTTCTTTATTCTGGCTTGTCCGTATCGTATTCCAACGCGACGCGCAACTTAGCGCAAGAAAAAATATAAAAAAAATTACTTTCTTAAATAGGACTTTCATGGATTTCAAACTTCTTGTGCTTACTTTTTTCTCCCGACACCAGATGTATACAAGATGGCGCAATTCGTAATTCTTTTGCAATAGCCTTTATAATGGCCGTATTTGCTTTTCCATCAATCGCACGTTCGTGTACACGGACTATCCATTCACTTGGAGTTACCCGTTCAATTCCAGTTTTTTTGGAGCCCGCTTTCGCGTGTACATAGAGGAGCATCGGAAAAATTCGCGTATGCGATCTATTTTTTTAGAGATGCGAAAATACCTTCGAGAGATAACTTTGCTACAGAAACAAGCGGCGTGGGCTTTAGCATTAGCGGAAAAATATCCGCGAAGTCTGCGCTCGTAAGTTCAATTTCAATGGGAAAAGTTTCTTTGATGAGACCCGATATGCGTATTTTATCGCCAACAGGCTCTATCGTAGTTACGCGTACATCGCCCGTAAGAAATTTACTCGTTACTTTCATTTTTCTCCCGCACTTTCGACGATAGGCTCTTTGTTTTTACGTTTAAAAAAATTTTTCAATTTACGCTTTTGGGGTTCGTCGGTTTTCATTTCTGGAACGACTGCCTCGGGCTCGGGTAATTGCTCGATTGGCGTCCCCAATTCGGTTGTTAGGCTTTCGAAAAATTGCCGTTTAAATAATGGAACTTTAAATTTTATAATACTTTCGTAAATCTTGCGTAGCCTCCCTTCTGCAAATACATCGGCAACAAATTCTACACGTGTCTCAGAATCCGAAATTACAATCAAATTGAGTGTAGTCGTGATACGCCCTACCGATTTTTTATTTACTTCGGCCGTTTCTTTACCGCTCTTTTTCATGCTGACGACTGCCTCGCCAAGATACGAAACACCCTCGGCGGCCATAAAAAGGGGAGCTTCGCGCTTTGTGATATTGAATGTTAATTTGCTACGTACGGGAATTTTACCCAAGGTAACGCCAACCTTGCCGATAAAAGTCGTCTCGTCGACCATGCGGTACTCAATGACAGAGGGAACAATCGACGCAAATTTTTCAATATTCGAAAAAAAACTCCACAAATCTTGAACCGGTTTTTTGATGTTAAGATGGTTTACAATCCTTACTCCGCGCATGGAAGCCTCCTTAAAAAATTATTCCCACCACTTATCGAGCCCAAAATCGTCGGCGACAACACCAGCCGCAATGTATCCACCGCCGCCAATAATGCCGCCGCCTGGGTGCGTGCACGCACCGCAAAGGTAAAGGCCTTCGATGGGCGTACGGTACTGCGACAAAAGCGGATGCGGCCGAAAGTACTCCATTTGCGCGGCATTAAGCCGTCCCATGAAAATACTGCCGTTACGCATGTTAATAAATTTTTTATCAATCTCTTCGGGCGTCATCACTTTACGCGCAAGGATATTTTCACCGTCGAGGTTTGGCGCGTATTTGCGCCATTCGGCCATACACATATCTGCAACCTCGTTTTTAACCGCTTCCCAATTTTTCTCAGCGAGTTTGTACGGGACAGGGAACCATAAAAAAGCGGTATGCTTGCCTTCGGGAGCTTGCCCGGGGTCAAAGAGAGTCGGGGTCGAGCAATACATGCGTGGAGTAGGAATTTTACCGGCACGGATATCGTTCCAGTGTTCGCGAAAGCTTTCGGTTGAATGGAAACCAATATTAATTTTTAATGCCTCGTTTACACCTTTGTCAAAAGCGGCTGCGCTGTAGCGCGGCGGTTCGTTGAGCGCCAAATGCACGCTAAAAATCGAAAAATCGTCAAGCTGGTAATTTTTGACAGCACGCGCAAGATTTTTTTCCATATTTTTTTCGCCGACAAATCGGGTGAATGTCTGGTCGAGATCGACCGAAGAAATAACGGCCTTTTTAGCGCGAATGACTTCGCCGTCGACAAGGCGAATTCCGACAGCGCGATTTTTTTCGATTATAATTTCTTCAACTTCACGCGTGCCGCGAATGCCGCCACCGCCTCGAAGGAGCGCCTTCCAAAGCGCATGCGCCATACGGTGCGAACCGCCTCGGCAGATTTGTGATTCTTCAACGTGCGATAGAATCATCGGAATAAAAAATCCCGTACCTGCGTAATCGTACATTGCCCCGCGTGGAATTGCGAGTTGGTAGAGGATCGCCGCCTTGAGCTCTTCTGACTCAAACATTTCATCCAAAACCTCGGTAGGGCTAAGCCGCATGAGCCGCAAATACTCCAAACCTTCGGGTGTTTCTTGCATCGCCTCAATTTGTTCCGAGGGTTCAGAGGGCGGTGAATAGAGCGCCGGAACGACGACAGTCTCTATATACTCGCGGTATTCGCTGTGCGCATCGGCATACGCCTGCGCGTCGTTTTCAGAAAACCTCCGAATAGACGCCAAAGTTTTTTTAATATCTGTATGCAATGTGAGCGCACGCCCGTCGGGAGTCAGGAGCGCGAGCTGTACGGGCGGCTTGATGTACTCCGCGTAGCATTCGTCGAGCTTTAAATCTCGATACGCCGGCATTATGTCGATGGTGTCGTGAAAAAAAGAATGTAAGTTGTGGTAAAACCCGGGAAGCGTTACCTCTTCGGTCGAAAGCCCACCACCTGCTTCGAGACGTTTTTCGTAGATAAGAACGCTCGCACCCGTGCGTGCAAGATAATTCGCGGCGATAAGGCCGTTATGCCCTGCGCCAATGACGATGAAATCCGGATTTTCGCTATTCATGCTCTTCCTCTAAGATGTGTGGATGCATCGAGAAAACGGCGGATTGGGAATCTTTTCATGCCGTCTCCCAAAATTTGTTACCGATGGGCATTTTATCTAAGAAGCCAAAATCTCTCCCGATTACTTGCAACGCATTGTACGAGGGCGAACCGACGATACCGCCGTGGCAATGCTGCGACGACCCAGCAAGGTACAGGCCTTCAAACGGTGTACGGAAATTTGCAAGTTCTGGTAGCGGCCTGTTGTCGTCAAATTGCTCGGGCGTTAGGCTAAGCGCATGGAATCCGCCACGGCGCATATTCACCATTTTTTGGCCAATGTCGTGCGGAGTGTAAGGGTATACCGCAAGAATATTATCGGCGTCCATATTCGGAGCGTATTCGCGCCATACGGCGATACACTTTTCTGCAAAATCATTTTTAATCTCATCCCACTTTTCGCTACCTGCATCGCCTATTTCATACGGCGCGAATTGCCACATGAGCCCCGTATGGAATCCTTTTGGCGCCTGCGTTGGATCAAAAAGCGTATTGACAGATACGTTGAGGCGTGGGTGTTTTGGCAATTCGTTACGGTTCGTTTCTTCAAAGTGTTCAAGCACATCTTCGGGTGTCTCGTAGCCGATATTGAGGTTAAACGTCGTATCGATATCGGGATTAAATTTTGCCGAAGTGTATTTCGGTGGGTTCTTCAACGCGAGGTGGATACCGAAAAGCGAGTCCCCCCTCCCGTAGACAAGATTTTGTACCTTGCGCCTAAAATCCGCATCGAGCGCTTTTTCTGGAATAAAGTCGAGAAATGTTTGGTGGAGATCGATTGCGCTGATAACTGCCTTGTCCGCAAAATAGCTTTTCCCGTCTTGCGTTTTGACACCGACAGCACGCTTGCCTTCGAGGATAATTTCTTTAACGGGTGAATTTTCAACAAGGTCGCCGCCGTGCCGCACAAAAACGCCGCCGACAGCATGCGCGAGAAAATGTGAACCACCTCGGCAAAGCTGCCAGTTCGTCGCAAATGCAAGATAACCGATGCCCGGGTGTGCAAGCCCCTTTTGCGTAATATCGTAACCGGCAATCGACATGTGGAAAAGCGCGAGCGCCTGCACATGCGGATTTTCAAAGTAACTCTTCACCCAGTCGTATGCGCTTATCTTAAAAACTTCTTCGCCCATAAGGTTAGTGAGTATTTTTCGCGTATTTTGTATCGATTCATGCGTCGGTGGAGAATAGATATAGCGCAGCATGGCATCCGTATGCTCGGTTACCTTCGATTTGAAATCTGCGTACGCATCGGCGTCTTTTTTTGAGAATTGCGCAATCGACTCGTAGCTTTTAATTTCGTCGACGTAGAGCACGAGGCAGCGACCGTCTTTAAGTGGCATACCCAGGTTCGCTTCAGGATGGTAATAGCGCACGCCAACCTTTTCAAGTTCGAGGTCGTTGTACTGTGGCATCAAAGGTATCATGCCGTGAAAGTTCGAATGTAGGTTGTGGTAAAAGCCCGGCAACGTCACCTCTTCGGTTGAGAGCCCTCCGCCCATTTCATTACGCCGTTCGAGAATAAGCGTCTTCATGCCCGCCTTTGCAAGGTAAGCGCCAACAGCAAGCCCTTGGTGTCCACCGCCGATGATGATGAAATCGTATTTTTTTACTGCCATGCCCACCCCTACCTTGGAAAGCAGGGAGCATAGATTGTCAATATAAAACTATATAAAACGGTATAGTTTTTGCCGGGTGGTACTGCTTTTATATTGCGTCACGTGACTGTGCTTCCTGAGCCTCAATATCTTCTATAAGGTGGCGTAGCGCTTTATCGTCTGGATTAAGCATAAGCGCCTTTTCCCAAGCGTCTACCGCTTCTTTACGCATCTTTAATTTATAAAAAATGTTGCCGAGGGATTTGTACGTAGGAGCAACTTCGTGTCCCAAGCGCAGCGCTTTTTCTAAACTCTCACGCGCCATTTGCAATTGTCCGTCGTTCAGTTGGATGCGGCTTAAGAGGATGTAGTACTCAGGCACATTTTCGATATTGAGTTCCGCAGAGACATGCTGTAGCGCGTTAGCGGCGCCAGAATAATCTTTTTTACTAATTAATGCTTTAATTGCGACGAGCCGTTCACGTACTGTTTCTTTAAGCGCTTTTTTTTCTCGGGAAATGGGTTCGCTATTAAAGCCCAATATCTCGACACGGATGATGGATAGGTCGTCTGAAAGGCCGCCTGTTTTTCGCAAATTTTCTACAGTTTGTTGCAAGTCGCCTTGCCCACGCAAAATAACATTCAAGAACGCTTTTTCGTCTTCGTTAATTACACGGTCTGACTTTGTATCTGCTTCTTTAAGAACAATATCGTCGCGCCCGTCAGAGGCAAGGAATAAAACATCGCCGGTTTTAAACGAGAATTCTTTAACAGTAAGTGGATGGCCTGGAATGTCGGCGCCTAATTTACGGAGCATTAAGTCGGTTTCGATAAATTCAGATTGGTTGTTGCGGAAAAGAATCGTCCACGGGTGTTCGGCGTTGATGTAGTACGCGTTACCGTTGTGCTCGTTTAAGAGCATAAAAACTCCAGAGACAAGCATCGAGCCATCGAACGAAAGGAATATATTATGTAACTCTTTGTACATACGCATAAGCCAGTCGCGGGGGCTGGTTTCAAGTACGCGGTTATTCGCTGTCGACGACGCAAGAATCGTGTTTATCGCAGTGCCGTACACAATTGCACCACCAGCGCCTTGGATCGATTTACCCATTGCGTCGGCGTTTGTCGCAAAAAGATAGCGGTTTACTACGCCGCTTTCTTCGCGAAAAAGAATATTGGCGGTAATACAAATATCACCGCCAATTTCGCCTTTTTTGTCGCGGAACGAAAACTCCTTTTTCTGTTTCAAGAAAAATTCGGTTTTGATATACTCGGAAGAGTTTCGGTTAATACAAAGCGGCTTAAACAAAAACGTCGTTAAGTAATAATCCGCGTCTTGTTGCTCCTTTAAGCGTGATACTTCGGTAAGTGCCGTACGTAATTCCGACGTACGCTCTTGTACTTTCACTTCAAGGTTGTCTCTGTGGTCTTCGATTTCTTTAATTTTGATAGCTATTTGCTCGGCCATATCGTTAAACGCGCTACCCAAAGTTTTAAGTTCGTCCTTAACGCGGATGTCGACTTTGTAATCTAAATCACCCTGCGAATAGCGTTTAACCCCTTCGACAAGCGCGGTAATGGGGCCAGTGATAAATCGAGAAACGCCGATACCAAGTAGAAGCGCAAGAATAACGGCAATACCTGCGCTAACGTAAATAAGTCCGCGCAATTGCTGGATGGGCTTTAATACATGCGCTTCAGAGATGGAAAGTACCGACAGCACAACTGGGGATTTTTCGTACTTAGCAACAAACGCAAAATTGTAGCATTGCGCTTTCGCATTATTAAAACATGGGCCTGTGTGAGGGTTTTCGTAGTTAAGAAAATTGGTAATTTCGGTTTCTGTGCGCACAGTTTGTAGTTTTGCCACGGGCTTGGCACCATTTACGCCGTTTTTATCCCCCGCTATAGGCGCATCCTTATCGAGGGTTGCCATAATAAGCCCACGGTGCTTTTTGTTGAGCATCAAAGTTTGCCCGTACACAAGGCCCAACTCAAACTGGTCGCGGTATGTGCTTATCGCCTCTTCGGCATCGATACGCATCGACGCGGGCTCTCCGCCTGTTTTTAAAAACACGTCGAGCATCGTTTTTCCCAAAAGCTTTGTGTTGCCGCGCCCAATTGCAATGGTTGATTCAATTTTCTCTTTTTCTTGTTTTTTAAGTATATAAAAAGAAAGCGGAATCGCCGCGACAATGGATACCACAAGGACCGTTAAAGCCAGTTTTACCGAAATTTTATTGAACATTAGCGTATCGCAGAAACAGCTTTTGCACGCTTTTCTGCTTTCTCCTTATAAAGTTGTGCCTCGTGGTGTGTTGGTTCAATCATGAGGACAAGGTTCATCGTGTTTATGGTGTCGCGGTATTTTTTGCCCCGAAACTGAGCGACTCCTCGGCGAAAAATTCCCGGTACCTGACCGCGTAGTTCGGCCCGTAGCGACGTTAAACGTGTGCGTGCCTCGGGTAAAAATGGACTCGATGCAATAAGAAGCCCAATAGCGCCGATTTTATTACCCGCGTTAATGCGTTTGAGTGCGGTGTTATAATGGTTTTTGGATTCAATTGAATTTATAAAGTAATGCGCCGTTGTATTTTTTTTATCGTAACGCAAGACTTCGCGGAATTTTGGCAGCGCTTGTTGCACTTGCCCTGCTTTTTGTAAATCTTGCGCTTCGTTGAGCAGCGTTGTCACTTTTTCTTTGTACCGTAAATCGTTCGGTAGGTTGATTTTAAGCCTCTCAAAAAGAGGTAAGTTGAGATACACACCCGAGGTGCGCGGCCTTTGGTACGAAATATCAAAGGGGGGAGTACCTTCCAAAACCTTTTGCGCAACCTCTGCCGTTTGTACTCCCGTATCAAAGTAGCTGGGCGCGAGAGCAATTGCAGCCCCCGCGTCGGAAACCAATACCTCGAAATTGGTGACAAGGAGTACTCCTTTTTCTGCGCATAAATCGGCGAGTTTACGAAAAATTGCTTGGTTGTAGAGGGGGTCGGGCAAAACCCAAATAGCGCTTACTTTATCTTTTTCCATGAGCTGTTGGATTTTTGCACCCAACTCGTCGCGGCTTTCGGCGTGTAGCCTAATTCCTGTAAAGTTAAACTCGCTTTCAACGTAGTCGATTTCTGTCGCTAAAAACTCGTTCTCAGGGGAGCTATAAATAAAACCGATACGCGCTCCTGGTTTTAAAATTTTTTGGAATTCCGCTAAAAAAAGACGAAAAGAAAGATCGAAGCTCACTCCAGTTACGTTGGAGTGCGATTTTATATCTCCCAAGCGCGGCGCAGAAACGAGAGAAAAAACAACAGGTGTTTCTTTGCACGCAGCCATTGCTCTATCTAAAGAAGGTTTGCCAATGGCGATAAGCACGGCAACACCGCCGCCGTCGCAATTGTTGAACGCGGCATCGTCGCCCAACGCAAATGCTTTAGCGTGTGTAAGGCGGCTTTGTATTCCGTCGAGGGTTATTTCTTGGAAGCGTGAGCCTTTCTCATAAACGATGCGTACTTCCCCCGCCGCATAAAGCGGCAGCGAAAAAAGCGTAGTTAAAAAGAGCGCTAGCGCAGATGGTTTTAGAAATCTCATATTTTATACGTTAGCCTTGCCCAAACAGTAAGCCGCTCAATGGGGTGTAATTGCGCATAGTATGCACCACTGGCATCGCGCCGCCCGGGTTCGTCAATGAGCTGGTCTAATATATTGAAAACAAAAAGCGACGCTTCCCAATTGTTTTGCGGGTTGCGGTACGCCGCACTCAAATTCATAAGCACATAACTGGGAACTTCTTCGATGGGGTTTGTAACGACGTTTGGCCGAGCGCCTACAAAATGTGCAATTGGCGAAAGCGAAAAATACCGCTGTATATAAAAAGTGAAACCTAAGTTGAATTTATGCGTCGAGACGCGTGGCATCGCGTACGATTCTTTTTTATCTCCTGGTGTACTTAAATCGTGGCTCAAGGTGTTTTTTGCAACATCCAAAATTTCAGTGTAGCGGTTATGTTGGAACGAATAGTTTGCAAATACCAAGATACTTAAAGGCTCGGTACGCATCAACGCAAGGTCGCCTTTAAGTTCAAAACCTAAAAGACGTGCAGAACCCACGTTTTGGAATTGGTTTAGGAGCGTCGATTTTCCAGGGCGTCCCCAAGAGGAACTTGTTAGCTGGATAACGTCACTTACCTCGGACCAAAAGCCGTCGATTTCGGCGCGTAAAATAGGGATGGGCCTTACAGAATACCCAATTTCGGTCGTTTTAATTTGCTCTGGCTTTAAATCGTTACCGATTGGAATTCGACTTCCCGTATACGAATACCGCTCACGCACAGTGGGGTTTCTAAACGCCCAGCCATGCAACACTTTTATCGTTTGGTTGGGCGTGGGGTTGTAGACAAGACCAATACGCGGGTTTAATGAAATGGTTACTTGATCGACTGGCTTACGCGCAAAATAAATACCTTTAATAAAAAGTTCTGCACCAGCCGCCGCTGCATCGGCATCGGTAGCAAAGACCCGAGGATTAGTAGGAATACTACAACCACTACAATTTGCATTTGTACCGACGACCTCTGGACCTTCGACGCCTTTAAGCATAAGTACGTCACCACGGGCACCCAACGTGAGCGATAAATTTTGTAGTAAATCTTTGCGGTGTTGTAAATACGCAGCGAAGTCGTATTGGTTGTAAAAGATTTCGGGTTTGTCGTCTTGCGGTTCAAACCCTTGGTAGTTGGGACCGACAATATTGCCGTTGGCGTCAAAATCTCCCATCGCTTCACGGGGATAGCGCTGTACAAAGGTGCTACCGTTCCAAATTTTATAATTTTCGTCGTTGGTGTTCCAGTTAGAAACTTTAGCGTATTCAGCAAAAACCCCCAAACTACTTGTTCCCAAAGACCAGTCGGCGGTAAGCTGGTTGTCCCATGAAAGCGCGTAATCGTCGCGTTTATACCAGAGGAGCTTGCCAGGCCCTAAATCAGAAGACCTGTCGGCGTCGTAGCTATGGTTGCCATACCCTTCGTCGGGTTTCTGTCCTGCACGAAAAACAATCTGCGAAAAAAAAGAAAGGGAATCGCTAATTTTAGGATTCCACTTTGCGTACAGGTCTTGGCCTTGGAATCCCCAGTTCGTAAGCTCGTACGCTGTTTTGTAGTACGTCGAAAATGCGCCTTGCCGCGAGTTAATATGCCATGCCCGCGCACCTAAAGTGAAGTCTTTATATTCAAATCGCAAGTGTGCTTGGTAATCACCCAAAATCGGCATACCTGGTACATTGTCAGGAATGTATACTGCCGAAGTGGGGCTAAGGGGCGGATTGCTATAAACAGGGGAATACTTTCGTGCATAGTTTGGCCCTGTATCCGAACGTATGTAATGCCCAGAGACGGTGACGCGTGCTGCGTCTTTATCGTCCCACATTTTACTCCCCATGAGGAAATCAAAGTATGCGCCCGCAGGAGTTGGCGTCTGCGTAAGTTTGGGAATAAGAGTACCTGCGCTTACGTGCCCCAGCTTGCCCTCGGCTTCAAGGTCTTTTGAGTTTTTTGTCACGATGTTAATGATACCAGCAAAAGCGTTCGCTCCATAAAGCGCCGACGCAGGCCCCCATAAAATTTCGATACGCTTTACATCGTGCAGCGCAAACTGGTACGACATGTAACTAACCCCTTGCGACGGGTTGTTGGTGGGAATTCCATCGATAAAAATGAGTGTCCTATTATTTTCAGCGGTGTCCATACCGCGCTGCATGGCTATTTCGCCGTACGTACCTAAGTCATTGCTAAAATCAATCCCCGGCACGTCGCGCAGTGCATCGTGTAAAAAAAGATAACCGCGCTCTTGGATTTCTTTGTCGGTGATGACGTAAATTGTCGCAGGAGCGTCTTGCACACGCTCTTCTTTTTTTGACACGATGGTAACTTTTTGCTCGCCTTTAAAAAGCGCAAAAACATCCGCACTCGACACCGTATCCTTTTTGGTAGAAAAAGTGCGCGACGAATCTTTATCGCTACTGCGGGTAGATTCGCTATAGCTTTTTTTGTCTGGCTTTGTGGTTTGAGAGTTATCGTCGATGTTGAAGTTGTAATCGGCCGCAAAAAGCGGAAACACAAGACTTAAAGATGCGACATAAATCAAGAAAAATTTTTGTGACACTTAGTCATACTAATTAGCTTTTTGTTTTGTCAAATATTTTTCCCGTTTACGCTACGTCTTTATGTTGCCACAAGCCACTCGACGATTGTAACAAACACTACACACACATTGCGTTAAGGAGAAAATATGGTAAAAAGATTAAAGCGTACGTTGCCTTTTACGGCCGAACACGAGGAATTCCGCAAAACAGTCGCGGATTTTATTGCAAAAGAGTGCGTTCCCCGCCACGAAGAATGGGAAAAAGCGGGGGAAGTAACTCGCGATGTTTGGGAAAAAGCGGGTTCTCTCGGCATGATTTGCCCCAACTTTCCTGAAGAGTACGGTGGTATGGGACTCGATTTTCTTTATAACGTTGTTGTTATTGAAGAGCTTGCGAAAGCGGGTTCCTCAGGATTTTTTATCTCCCTACACGCAGACGTAATTGCGCCTTATATCCTCCACTATGCGAACGAAGAGCAGAAAAAGCGTTGGCTACCCGGAGTCATCAACGGAACTAAAATTCTTTCTATCGCGATGACAGAGCCTGGAACAGGTTCGGATTTAGCCGCAATTACGACGAAGGCGGTGGATAAAGGCGACCACTATTTACTCAACGGCTCTAAAACATTTATCTCGAATGGGTATCTATCCGATTTATGCATTGTCGTTGCGCGTACAGGCGACGGCCAAGGCGGTATTTCGCTTCTTATGGTCGAGCGCGGTATGGAAGGGTTTGAACGTGGGCGCAAGCTTAAAAAAATTGGTTTGCACGCGCAGGATACATCCGAACTACATTTTAACGACGTGAAAGTTCCAAAGGCAAACGTGATTGGACGCTTAAACGCGGGCTTTCGTTATTTGATGCAGTCTTTGGCGCAAGAACGCCTTGTGCTTGCTATTTCAAACATTGCTTCCGCAGAAATTGTTTTGGACCAGACAGTTAAATACTGCAACGAACGCAGGGCGTTTGGAAAACCCATTGGTGCATTCCAAAACACGCGCTTTAGCCTTGTCGATATGTACGTTGAGCAAGAGGCAGCGCGGCAATACCTCGACCGCGTTGTTGAGTTACACATGAAAGGTGAAGCAACCCCCGCGCAGGCATCTGCTGTTAAGTTGCAATGTTCAGAACTTTTGCAGGCGCATGCCTCGAAGTGTTTGCAATTTTTCGGTGGCTACGGTTATATGATGGAGTACCCCATTGCAAAGGCGTATATCGACTCACGCGTGCAAACCATCTATGCGGGGACATCCGAAATTATGCGTGAAATCGTTTCGAAAAATTTAGGGCTTTTGACCGCTTAGTTATTCGTTTGCGAGGTATTTAGGGGGTTCTAAAAAGGTGATCGCGAAGAGAGGCGCCGCCAATTGGGTACCCCCTGTATTTTATCGCCGCGCTTTATAAAAGTCTTGCAGCCATTCGGCAAGTTCAACGCCGCTAAATTGTTTTATTACTTTTTGGTTCTCCAACACCTTTTGTGCGCCTTCGGTCATTTGCGCTCCTGAGATGACGTACGTTTTATCTGCTTTCAACGCTTGCATTTTTGTTTGTAGGTTGTGCAGAGAAATATCGCTAATATGCGCGTCGCCGCGCAATCTATAAAAGGCGAATAGCGCACGTACAGATTTATTCTTTGACGCAATTGCCGAGTACAAGACTAAATCTTTTTCTCCTGAACTTTCTTTTACAGGTTCGTTGTATTCAAGCCGCGTAATTACATAAAGAACAAACCTTTGGAACTCTTCGGGAGGCATCTGTTGAAAAAGGCTCGTGCCTTTTTCTGGCGTCACGGCATCGTATTCGATACGCAACGAAGCAACTCCATTTGTGAAGTTAAAATATTTTAAAAATGGGATATTACGGTTTTTTCTAAAACCGGAAAGCGAATACGTTAAATCTTCGGGTAAAAGCGGGTCAAAGGTATCGCTTACGATTTGTTTAAAAGGTTTCATATTTTCCGCGTGTGGCTTCAAATCGATTTGGTCGATACAAATTTTAATATACTTCATGTCGCGGTAGGTTTGCTCACCGTCGTCCAAATCACGAAACATGCGCGAGGCTTCCAAAAACATCTCTTCGAGCAAATAGAGGACTAAAAGAAAATATTGGTATTCAATTTTTTTATCTTCGGGAAATGCATTATTTTCGTTACGTGTACGCAAAAATTCTAACGCTTCGCGCCAGGCTTTTGCTTGGTAGCATTGGTATAAATATAAATCGATAAGCGTTGTTTGTAAGTTTGCGTCGTTTGCTGCGTTAATTAGTTCGAGCGCAATTTTTTTTCCTTGCACAAGGCGTGGCCCTTGCGTTGCCATTGTCGCGCATAAAATTTTTGCTAATTGGTTATCGCTGTCGTTCTCAATTATTTTTTCAATAGTGCTTAACGCATTTTCCGCTTTGCCTTGTTGCCAAAGCGCAACTGCGTACGCAAGTTGTATCTGCCCATCGTCGGATACTTCTGCCGCCTGCGCAAGGTATGTTTCGGCGATAGAAAATTGGCCATCGCCTAATGCGAGTAACCCCACTTCTTGGCTGGCCAATTCGTTTGAGGGATCACGCCTCAAGATTTCAAGGCATGTTTCAAAAACGCCCTCGATATCGCTATCTATTCGGTATAGCTCCAAAATTTTAAAAAGGACTTCAACGGTACGTTCAATACTGTCAAAGGCGCCGGTGTCTATAGCTTTACGGTAGTGCAGCCGCGCTAAGTCGCGAGAAGCCGTTTGTTCATAGCATTCGGCTAAATACACATTTGCGCGAGGAAAATCTTCGGGGTTTTCAGCGATATTTTTTAGCCGTGTAATTGCTTCATCGTAGTTTCCCTCGTCCATAAGCCTTTGCGCTATATGGAACGGATTACTTTTACGCAGGGTCAGCAACCATATAAGAGCGGCCACGAGTGTAATAATTCCAACAATAACGGCGTATAGCATGGCCTACCTTATTATCGGCTTTAACGGAATTTTTGTTGACTGTGGCATCTTACCGTAGTTACCTTAACACCATGGCCATGCCTTCTCTACTACGTAGCAAGCCGAAAAAAGAAGTCCAAAGCCTAAACTCTTTGCTTGCCCTTTTGCCGCCTTACGTTACACGCGCTGAGCGAGCAATGGTTAAAAAGGCATATCTTCTTGCTGAAGATGCGCATAAGTTCCAAAAACGCCTCTCGGGAGAACCGTACATCATCCATCCGCTTGCCGTCGCGCATACATTGGCAGAGCTTGGCCTTGACCACGAAGTTATTTGTGCAGGGTTACTCCACGATGTCCTTGAAGATACGTTTATTAAGCCGGATTACATGCGGCAAGAATTTGGTGAAACAATTACGTATCTTGTCGAATCGGTCACCAAAATTTCCCAGTTAAAAAACCAATCAGCCGAAAGCAAGCAGGCGATAAACATCCGCAGAATGATTATGGCAACCGTGCGCGATAACCGTGTAATACTCATTAAACTCGCAGACAAATTGCACAACATGCGTACGCTTGGGTTTCAACCGACAACGAAGGGAATGCACATCGCAAGGGAAGTTTTAGAAATTTATGCGCCGCTTGCTGGAAGGTTGGGTATTTATAAAATTAAATCCGAACTTGAAGACTTGGCCCTCTACCACTTGGATAGAACTGCTTACGCAAGTATTAAAGATAGGGTTGCGGAAAAAAAGGGACAGCGTGACGAACGTGTTTCCATGGTGATGTCGCAGTTGACCACTGCGCTTAAAGACGCAAAAATTAAAGCCAAGGTTGAAGGTCGCTCTAAGCATTTTTATTCCATCTACAGCAAAATGCAAGAACAGAAAAAAGACTTTGAGGATATTTACGATTTAACGGGAGTACGCGTTCTTGTCAAAGAGCCTCAAGAATGCTACACTGTCATGGGGCTTGTACACACACTGTGGACTCCTGTACCCGGAAGGTTCAAAGATTATATTTCTGTTCCAAAATCAAACGGTTACCAAAGCTTGCACACAACAGTAATCATTCCCGGTGGACAAAGCCTTGAAGTGCAAATACGTACTTGGACAATGCACCGTATTTCAGAATTTGGAATTGCTTCGCATTGGGCATACAAAGAAAAAAGCCAAGTTCCTCGCACTTACGATTCACAATTTTTTGAGCTACAGAACATGGCTATCTCGGACGAGGAAGCCGATTCGGGAGAGTTTTTACAAGAGCTTGTTTCTAACCTTAGCCAAACAAGCGAGGTGTTTGTTATTTCTCCCAAGGGAAAAATTTTTGCCATGCCCGAAAATTCAACCGTTCTCGATTTTGCCTTCCGTATACACACCGACATTGGCCTTAAATGCGCTGGAGCAAAAATTGGCGAGCGGTTGGTAAGTATACGTACCCCTTTAAAAAATGGCGACCAAATTGAAATTATCACGAATAGCGTTGTTAAACCTTCACTCAATTGGTTAAATTTTCTTAAAACGCCACATGCGCGTGCAAAGCTCAAAAGTTATTTTAGAAAGCAAGACGCGTCCATTGCCGAAAGATTACTCGAAAACGAAAAAAAATCTTCTCCAGAGGCAAAACCTCGAACCCAGCGCAATGAAAAATTGGGTGCGTCAGTTGCAACACAGCCTTCGCTTAAAAAAATCGACTGGAAGGGCGAAAGCGATGTTCAAGTAAAATACGCGCAATGCTGCAATCCTTCCCCTCCCGATTCCATCTCGGGTTTTATTTCGCGCTTGGGAGTTGTTTCTATACACAAAAAGGCATGTCCTTCTCTTGTCGATTTGGCATCGCACCCCGAACAGGCGGAGCGCATTATTCCACTCACATGGGTGGGGCACAAAACTGGACGCCAAGCGGCTATTGAAATAAATGGCGTCGATAGAGCACAAATTTATTTGGATATTGTAAAGCAGCTTGCGCAAAGCGGCGCCAATATTTTAGAAGCCAATGCAACAACGACACAGGTGGGGCATATACAAGATCTTTTTGTTATCGAAGTTGATTCCGAAGAACATTTGGCAAATATTTTAGAAGAGCTGATGACAGTCGAAGGTGTCCAGTCCGTTGAAGAGAGGATGGGGTAGACATTTAAGTAGGCACAGCCATACCTGTCGATAAATACTCCTCCAATAAACGAGCCGAGGTTAAGTGGTGCACCACTTTGCGCATTCTATTCCACTCGGGCAAGCCATGCAAATACTGTGTTAAGTGTTTACGCATAAGTATTGCTGCAGCTTGGTCTCCGTAAAATTTTGCCATACTCTGTACATGCTCCAAAATAGTGGGTAATCTTTCAGCGTAGTTAAGAAATTCGCGATTTTTTCCTGCAAAAAGCCATGGGTTTCCTATAGCTCCCCGCCCAATAAAAACACCGTATACACCATAGTCTTGTATTTTCTGGTGTGCTTCTTCGTAACTTGTAACATCGCCGTTACCAAAAATAGGAATACGGCACGCCTCTGCGATTTCGCCAATCGCATCCCAATTTGCACGTCCCGAATAGCCCATTTGTCTTGTGCGCCCGTGTACGGCAATTGACCAAACCCCTTCGCTTTCGAGCATTGCAGAAATTTCTTTATAGTTTAAGTTACCACTATCCCACCCCAAACGGATTTTTGCCGAAATTGGCAGATTTGTCTCTGCGGTAAGGCGCCGTATAATTGTACGCGCAACCTCGGGTGTTTTTAAAAGCCCTGCGCCAGAGCCAGAGGCGGAAACAGTCCGCACCGAACACCCCATGTTCAAGTCTATACCGTCGGGGTTTAAATGGAGTACCCGATTTATCCCTTTGGCCACAATATCGGGATCTTTACCGAAAACTTGGAACACAAGGGGGCGTTCAATTTCTTCGTACCGAAAAAGCGCAATCGCCTTGGGGTTCGATCTAAAAAGATGCTCGGTCGAAACAAATTCGGTAATGCTATACGCCGAACCCATTTGCCTGCAAATTTTTCGGTACGGCGAATCGGAATAGCCCGCCATGGGAGAAAGTACCACACGCGAACTACCAATTTTGTCTATAAGGGTTTTCACACAAAAAGAGCGCGTGCATCCGCAATTTCGCGTTGTATCGCTTCGGCAGCAAGCCTTGGGTTTGCCGATTGTGAAATGGGACGCCCCACGACCAAATGCGTTGCTCCACTTTGGATTGCTTTTTTTGGAGTAACTATCCGCACCTGATCGTTTACATCTGCACCAAGCGGACGAATTCCAGGGTTTATTAAAACAACGTCTTTTCCAAATTTTTCGCGTAGCGCTTGTGTTTCAAACCCTGAGCATATAAGCCCGTGCGCACCTGCGTCGAAAGAAAGTTTTGCGCGACTTTCAACAGCTAAAAAATCGGAGCTTTCACTCGTAAGTACGGTCACGTTGAGTAATTTAAGCGCAGAGCCATTTTTTGTAATTACACTCCGCGCAGCTTCTATTTGTGCTTTTCCCGAAAATAGCGTAAGGTATTCTACGCCAAGAGAAGACACGACCTCAACTGCTTTTGCAACCGTTTCGGGAATATCGTTTATTTTTAAATCAAGAAAGATTTTTTTCCCTTGGTTTTTAAGTTCCTTTATAAAAGAATTTCCTTCGGCAAAATAAAGTTGCATTCCTACTTTATAAAAACTAACGGTGGTGTTTAAAGTGGAAACCAGTTGCAGAGCTTCTTTGCCGGTTGGAACATCGAGTGCGACGATAAGTTGTTCGTGTGCAGGAGGAAGCATTAATAGACCATCGTCACTTTAAAAATTGGCGTTAGCTCTGCCTGTGCGTAGTTACGTACTTTGTGGTGTATGCGTACGTTATCCCATTGCAATGATAGAGAAAACAAAAAGGACTGTGCCTCGGGTTTACGCACCTGGCCTTTGAAGTCGAATAAAATATTAAATTCGCCATGGAACATATTAAAGTGGTCGGTCGCGCTTTGGTAAAGCGCCGCAGGCAAAGTAATGTTGGCCTGTGTTGCAAAATAGTCTGTCCAATAAAGGTAGCCCTGCGCACGTAGCCTAAGCGTTAAAGCGTGTGCGCTTTTATCTGCATCTGCAATAAGAAAACCTTGGTGCGCAAGCCCCATCCCAAATCCAAAAGACCAAAATTTTCCATACCACGAAAGATAGTCGATGTCGATGAGTCCAAAATTGTAGAGATAAATAGAATTTGGTTTTAAAAACCCATTACGCCCCGAGAAATATTCTGTGGCGTGCAAAGCGTCGGAAACAAGAACAATACGGGTGCTAATTTCGCGTATGGGCGAGCCTCCGGTAAATACAATGGGCATTTTAAAATACTCATTTGTTGGGTATGTGTTATACCCAAAACCGGCCTCCAGCCCCAAATATCCATCTTCGGCCATTTCATCGGGAATGGGAGGCGCGGGCTGTGCATAAAGGAATGCAAAAGAAAATGCGCAAACAATAAAGATAATTTTTGCACATGTTTTTCCTTTCATGTATTTGGTCTTGCGCTCTCTTCTTGCGCTTTTACAACATCGTCGGAAAGTTCTATTTCAACAACTTCGACGTACTCAACAGGGGGTTCGTTTATTTGCGCAAGTGATAGCGGCGCATCGGTAGCCCCTGTACGTTCCTTTGCAGCAAGGTTTACTCCATGAAAACTAGGAGAGGCTAAAATTTCTTGGAGCACTTCGCCTGATTTACCAAAGCGGCGCACTAAATCTTTTTCGAGTTTTAATTCACCCTCCAAAGAGTCGATACGCTGTTGCAACGTTTTGCGTACACGTTCGACATCTTCTTTAGTTACTTTTTCTTCGGCCACGACGCGAATGTAGTTAGGCGGTAACGGAATTTCTGGTATACGTAAATCACTCACAGGAATACCTTTATTGTTTGCGCACCTTTTTTTTGTAGAGTTCTTTTATCCACAAATTTTCCTCGCCGCAATGTACGCAGCTTACCCCTGTGCCCGCTAACGTGTCCAGCAAAAGAAAGGTATACACGCCTGTGTTCTGGCGCTGCAACAAAGCGGCGTATGCGCGTATTTTTTGCAAAAGGCGGATTTACTTTTTCTCGAAAAGAACGCCACGTTTCTAGTAGAGATAACCCATCTTTATCTAAAAATAGTTCTAAGTGGTTACGCAAATCTTTTTGCTTAAAAAAATGGTACGAGAGGGTAAAATCGCCGCGCATACCTAACGCGACGATGCACGCAGCTTTTGTAGGCGTGCACACCGTGCGTAACCTAGTTCAATAATAAGGCGCGTAATTTCTGCGCCCGATTTTCCCGCTTCTGCAAAAAGTTGTGGAAACATGCTTATGGGCGTAAACCCCGGGAGCGTGTTTATTTCGTTTAAATAAATAGTCCCCGAATTTTTATCGAGAAAAAAATCAACGCGTGCAAAGCCCTCTCCCCGCACCGCAGCAAATGCACGCTTTGCCAAGTCTTGTATGTGTGCCCTTGTTTTTGAGTCGATGGGCGCGTTCACGAGTAAATCTGCGCCTTGGGGATCTATATACTTCGCTTCGTACGAATAAAATTCGTGGCGCACTTTTATTTCCCCTACGCCAGAAGTTATATAATTGGGAAAGTTACCTGCGATTGCAATTTCAAGCTCGCGTACGTTAAGAGCCTCTTCGCAAAGAAGATGGTCGTCGAAACGTGCGGCATCGGCAAGTGCAGAACGCAAACTATTTCTATCGTTGACTTTATGCACTCCAACAGAACTACCCATGTTGCAAGGCTTAATAAAAACAGGATACTGCATTGTTTTGTGGATACGCGCATCGATTTCATCCACAGGCGCCTGCTCAGGATTTTCGATAACAAAGTATTTAACCTGCGGTAAAGCTACCGACGCAAAAACAGCACGCATAAGCGCCTTGTCCATCGACACAGCAGACGAAGCAACGCCGGTACCTGCGTAAGGAATACCCAAAACTTCAAAATAGCCTTGCAAAGATCCATCTTCACCTGCAGGGCCGTGTATAATAGGGAAGGCAAAATCAATTTTTACAGAGTTCGATTGCGAACGTAGAATAACCCCATCCCCCAACCGCACGAGCGTCGAGGGGTTCACTACATTTTCATTGGCAAGCCGAGAGACGCTCTCCTGCCAATGCCACACCCCTTGGCGGTCTACATAGACTGCAACGGGAAAAAAACCAGCCGCATGTATTGTCTCTTCAAGGTATTTTGCAGAAACACACGAAACTTCGTGCTCTCCCGACTGGCCTCCGTAAATGAGGGCGACTTTTTGTATGGGAACTGGGTTATCTCCCTCTAGATTATTGGGGTAACTCTGCTTCACTCTGGTAGATTTTGAAGAACTGGTCGAGCGTCGCTAGTTTAAGAATATTGAGTACGTCTTCGGTAAGGCCCAAGAGGCCAAATTTACCGCCCTGTGTTTTCATTTTTTTATGCGCAGCGACCAGCGCTCCCACACCTGAGGAGTCGATATAATTAACGTTTGCCATATCGATAACAAGCGAGTTAGTATCGCCTTCATCGATAAGTTCAAAGACGGAGCGCTTAAGATCGCCCACGTTATAGAGGTCGACATCGCCAATTACGCGTACGACTTTGTGGTTTCCAACATCACCGAACGATATATCCATAGTTTACTCCAGATAGATTTAGTCTGCTTTAACGATTAGGTCTCCGCTTACTTTAACTTCGCCTTTATCGTTGGCTGCGGTAAGTGCAACGGTTACTAATTTTTCACCACCGTCTTCTTTTTTCTTTTTAACTTTACCTGTAAAGACCATTGTTTCGCCGGGAAGGCTCATTCCTTTAAATTTAACCGCATACGATTTTACCTGCGCTGGCGTAACCCAATTTGTTACCGAACGCCCCATAAGCGCCATAATATACATACCGTGCGCAATTGTCCCTGGAAGCCCTGCTGATTTTGCAAAATCGGTGTCGTTGTGTATTGGGTTAAAATCGCCCGACGCCCCCGCGTAGCGTACTAAATCCATTTGGTTAATTGGACCAACGCGCAATTCTGGGATGTCTTCCCCTTCGTTGATTTGTGCAAATTGAATTCGTTTCATTTTTTTCCTCCGGAAGAGTGCATACTTTTTGTTACATACCCTCTGGGCGTATAACAATCGCCATTTCCGCTTCGATAAAAACCTTGCCTTTGCCGTCTGTCATGGTATTTTTGAAAGTTACCATGTTCATTTTACCGACTTTAACATCCACAACTTCTACATTGCAGCTAACGGTATCCCCCGGATAGATGGGGTTTACATACGTGTATTCTTCTTTCATGTGGAGAAGGCGCTTGGTGTCGATTCCAAAATCGTCCATATCTTTCCAGAATTTTTCGCCATATCCCCAAAAAGTAAATGCCGTTTGAAAGGTAAGAGGAATAGGGGTGTCTTTAAAACCCTCCGCCTTTGCTACAGATGCGTCCCAATATACTGGACTTTTTTCGCCAATCGCTAAAAGGAACTCCTTTACTTTACCGCGTTCAACAGTAAACGTAAACGGATCCATTTTGCGGCCAACAATATCTTTACTTAACTCAGCCATTGTACTCAAATTTGTACTAATGCAGTGCCGTCAAGCTAAAGCCGCTAAAAACTTGGGAAATGCTTGCGTTACTCTGTACCTTGTTGAAAAAGCCCCATGGCTGTTAAATGTTTAATCCCCGCTGCCGGAAAAGGCACTCGCATGCGTCCGCTAACGCACACGCTCCCCAAAGCAATGCTGCCCGTCGCTGGCAAACCAACAATTTTCCATATTATTGATCGAGCGCATAAGGCGGGCGTAAACGACTTTGTTATCATTACAGGGTATTTACGCGAGCTTATGGAAAACGAAATTTTAGCGGCGTATCCAAAGCTCAATATCGAATTTGTCGAACAAAAAGAACAGCTTGGTTTGGGGCATGCAATTTATACCGCCAAAGATATATTTCTTAAAAATAAAACCTCCGAGGCGTTGTCGATGTTCCTTATCTACGGCGACACACTTTTTGAAGGCGACATTGAGCAGATGATGAAATCTAAAGAACCGGTTATCGGCGTTTACGAAGTAGAAGACCCACGCCGTTTTGGTGTTATTGAAAAAGGCGAAGGGCAAAAAATTAAAAGCCTCGTTGAAAAACCTGAAAAATTTGTTTCCAATTTGGCAATTCCTGGTGTTAATTTTTTTCCCGACGCCACTCAATTATTTTCTGCGCTCGAACACATCATTACAAACAATATACGCACAAAAAACGAATACCAAGCAACCGACGCATTCCAGTATATGCTCCAAACACAAAAAATTGTTTTTACATGGCAAAAACTTACCGCGTGGGATGACGCAGGAACCCTCGACGCTATTTTAGAAACAAACAAGGCTATTTTAGAGCGCCGTGGAAAAGGTAAAAATTTTGCAATTGCGGGTGATGCAAAAATTATCGACTCTAACACTACCGAAAACGTAAGCGTGTCTTCCGGTGCGCGTATAGAAAAATCAACCCTCAAAAATTCAATTATCGATAGAGGCGCAATCCTAAAAAATTGTAATCTCGAAAATTCTCTTGTTGGGCGTAACGCCATCTTAGAAAATGTTAGTGGAGAAATAATCGTAGGTGACGACGCACAGGTACGGTTACACAGTTAATCAGCCCAAGTGCGAAAAGAGACTATAACAGTTCCCGAACCTTTTTATTCGCTTTGTACTTATGTGGAAAATGCCCTTGCGGCGCATGGTTTTGAAGGGTATCTTGTAGGGGGGAGTGTACGTGACCTTGTACTTAACGGCACCCTCGCCGATGTCGATTACACAACAAACGCAACCCCCGACGATGTCCAAAAAATTTTTCCTCGTACGGTGCCCGTTGGGATTAAATTTGGTACAGTACTTGTTCTCTACAAAGGACAAAGAGTAGAAGTGACCACGTACCGCGCCGATGCTGACTACACCGATGGAAGGCGCCCCGACAAAGTTATTTTTGCAAAAGATTTGGCCACAGATATCAAAAGGCGCGATTTTACGGTGAACGGCCTTGCGTATTCTGTAGTGAAGCGCGAATTTAAAGACTACTGCGGTGGGCTTCATGATATTGAAAAAAAAATCTTGCGTACAATTGGCGATCCGATGGCACGCTTTACAGAAGACGGACTTCGCCCCATACGCGGTTGCCGTATTGCTGCAAAACACCGTTTCACAATAGAAGATAAAACGCGTGAAGCGATGTACGCTTGTAGGCACGTTACGGCACGCGTTGCTCCTGAAAGGTTTTACGACGAATGGCGAAAAACACTAACCCTTAAAAATAAATCGGCATTTTGGAAAAATATTTTCCAAGCGGGAATTATTGGCGCATTTTTGCCGAGTATCGAAAATTATGCTACACAAAACTTAAACCAAAATTTTTTTCGTGAAATTGATAGCTACCGCCAAAGGAATATGGCTTCTTACGCCGCATCGGTTTTTTATCTTTTGCGCGTAACCGACGCCAATATACAAAAACAAACTCTTCTTGAAACAAAATTTCCTACCTTGCAAATGCGCCTTGCGATTTCTTTACTTAGCTCTCCACTTTTTACGCTTGAAGAAAATTTAGAAAGGTTTGCGTTCAAAAAAGAACTCGCAAAAATAGCCAAGGCGGAGCGTATACACCATATACGTTTTTTTCTCGCGATGCGTGAAGGAAAAATGCGTGGAGAGGTAAAAAGCGCGGATGAAATAACTTTATTTAGAAAAAAAATCGTCGGCTTTTATAAATCTATCCGGCTTTTAAAAGATCCCCTCGACTTTGCAGACCTCACCGTAAATGGCGTCGATATTGAACACTTAGGGATAACTGGCCGTGCGGTTGGTCATGTGCTGCACCATTTACTCGAAAATGTTCTCGAAGACCCTAAAAAAAACGAACGCGGCGTTCTGCTTAATTTAGCTAATCACTTTTCGAAATCTTTGTAAAGAAGGCTTGGTTGTATCCCCGTATTCCTCTGGTATTTACCGCTTACGTATTCGGTAAACTCTCCTAAAATTGTGTGGTAGAAAATTTGGCAAATTTCTACACCTGCGTAAATTCGCACTGGCTGGATGGCAGAAATTTCGAGTGTCCAAAATCCACGAAAACCAATATCGCCAAACCCTGCGGTAATGTGCACAAAAAGCCCTAAGCGCCCAACGCTGCTTCTCCCCTCGAGCATGGGAACAATATTTTTTGTTTCGGTAAGTTCGCGTGTGCGCCCTAAATAAAGACGCCCTGGCTCAATTACAAAACCTTCGGGAGGAATTTTGATAAGCTCTGCCTCGTTAGGTTTTTTCATATCGAGAACACGCTCTTTGTACACGAGGAGCTCATCGTGCAGGGTTAAATTATACGAATTAGGGTTAAGGCGTTTTTCGTCGTACGGTTCGATAATGATGTCCGTTCCCAACCGTTTTTGTATCTCTTTACCTGAGAGTATCATAGAGGACTCCGTTCGTTTTTAATTTCTTTCTAAAACAGAACCCAAATTTTGCACAATGTGCGTGAATGCATCGACAATGGGTTCAAGCTTTTTATTTTTATTTTTATAAACAGGGATTTCTCCCTTTTCTGCAGCAAGCATCGCGTCTTCGATAAGCGGCACCTGCCCTAAAAGAATACTTTTAGAACTCGCTGCCAAACGCGAACCTCCGCCCTTTGCAAAAATATGGTTAGGTTTACCACAATGTGTGCAAATAAATTCGCTCATATTTTCAACAACGCCTAAAATGGGAATATTTACCTTTTCGAACATCGCAACTGCACGCCCCGCATCAAGAAGAGCCACACTCTGCGGCGTAGTGACGATTACCGCACCGTCGGTTTGCACAAGCTGTGCTAAAGAAAGCTGTGTGTCACCTGTACCAGGGGGTAAATCGATAATAAGATAATCTAGCTCACCCCACTGTGTGTCGTAGAGGAACTGTTGCATCGCTTTACCCAACATTGGACCGCGCCAAATAACAGGTTCGCCCTCTGCAATAAGAAATGAAAAACTCATTACTTTAAGGCCATATTTTTCGATGGGCATGATACGGTCTTTTTGTACGTCCATTTTTTGTCTTCCGTCGATGCCGAGCATTTTCCCTACAGAGGGGCCGTAGATGTCTGCGTCCATAATCCCTACGCGGTGCCCCATCTGTTCGAGTGTCGAAGCGATATTGACGGTAACGGTAGATTTACCTACACCGCCTTTTCCCGAACCGACCGCGATAACCCTTTTAACGCCTGGAATACTTAACTGTGGGCGAGAGACTGGACCTTGCTTTGCAACTTCGGGCTTTATATCGCTCCATTGGATAACGTAATCGTCTGTTTTGATTCCTTCACGGTTTCCAATAACCCGCATTTGGCCTTCAATACCTTGGCGCCATTTTTCGTCACCACCCGATTTAATTTCAATAACGGGCTTTGCATCATTTGAAATTGAGACGATGAGTTTCTCGTCAACAATCATTTTTTTGGTAAGTGGATTTTGTATTCTTTTGAGTAATTTTTCGATTTTTTCCTTCATTTAAAATTCCTATGTATAGATAACAACGACACGCCGCGTAAGCAAGATAGAGCGCAAAGCAAATCGTAGTATTTGCCTTAGGGAGTATCTAAATTCATTTGAACGTATTTTACGCGTCGTATGCGTAAAATATATTGTTCAAGGATAAATCCTAATATTGGTTATGACAAGCTGTCCGCACGGAGTCATAAATGAGCACAACAGAATTTTTAAACATTAAAGAAGCTAGTGAATTTGCAACTAAATACTTGGGAAAAAATGTGACTACATCCAATATTAGTTATTTAATCCAGTATGGTAGAATAAGAAAGTATGGCGAAAATGGAAGTACTTTAGTCTCAAAAAAAGAGTTAGAAAAATATTATGATTCTTACAATGGGCAAAGGGAAACTAATTGGCGAGAACAATTGGGTGATGATTTAAATTGGACGTTATCATTTGACCAGTATAAAGAAGCGGAAACCACGAAGCATGTGCATCGCTTACACCCTTATAAAGGAAAGTTTATTCCTCAATTGGTTGAATATTTTTTGGACGACCATATTGATAATTTTAAAAAGCAAACTTTTTTTAAGCCCAACGATATTATTCTTGATCCCTTTTCTGGAAGTGGTACGACAATGGTTCAGGCATCAGAATTAGGAATACATGCTATTGGAATTGATATCTCTGAATTTAATTCATTTATTGCAAACAGCAAGGTGGGTAATTACGATATTGAGCAAGTTAAGATAGAATTGAAAAAAGTTACTACTGCTTTAAGAAATTTTTTAACAAATTCTAAGACCATTGAATTTGAGGAAACTCTATTAAAAGAACTGTATGCTTATAACTCAAAATATTTTCCTGTACCTGAATATAAATACAGGTTACGAAACGGCGAAATCAATGAAAAAAAATATGGTGCCGAAAAAGAAAGCGAGTTTTTGTCTATATACAAAAGGCTTGTTGCACAGTATAATGTTCAATTAAAACAAGATAAAGAAAAAACATTTTTAGATAAGTGGTACTCGCAGCACGTACGCAACGAAATAGATTTTGTTTTTGATGAAATTGAAAAAATTAAAGATTCAAAAACTAACCAAATAGCTAAATTGGTTTTAAGTAGAACGATTAGAAGCTGTCGAGCTACAACACACGCTGACCTTGCAACTATTTATGAGCCAATTACCACAACATATTACTGCTCAAAACATGGAAAAATTTGCAAACCATTATTTTCAATTCTTAAATGGTGGGAAACTTATTCAGATGATACCGTTACTCGATTAGTTCAATATAGTAAATTAAGAACGGATACTTTTCAATTTTGTATAACTGGCGATAGTCGCAATATTGATATTATTAGCGAACTCGAAGCTAATAATATAGAATTTTCAAAAATAGTTAAAAAAAATAAAATTAATGGTATATTTTCTTCGCCGCCTTATGTAGGACTTATTGATTATCACGAACAGCATGCCTACGCGTATGACTTATTTGGATTTAACAGGCGTGATAATCTTGAGATAGGACGTCTTTACATGGGACAGGGCAAAGAGGCGCGTGAAAGCTATGCTAAAGGAATTTCTGATGTACTAATCAATTCACAAAAATATTTAGTAGACGATTATGATGTGTTTTTGGTTGCAAACGACAAATATAATCTATATCCTGTAATTGCCGAAAAATCTGGAATGAAAATTGTCAACCAATACAAAAGGCCGGTACTCAATAGAACCGAAAAAGATAAAAATGCATATTCAGAAATTATCTTCCATTTAAAATAAAATACGTTTTTTTATTGCCAAATAATCGCGACTATAGTATTATGTCGTATAGCTGAGCGGTTGTCTCTGTGGAGACTATGAAAACAGCTACAATTAACAACCGATTTGTCGTACTATCGACTTCCACAAGCCAGCAGAGGGGCGCGTGGGGCTATCAGCGAAAGAGTGCTGCTTCTTTGGCGCATAGCCATCGTCGCGACACAGCGCAAACTGCAAAGAATGCGCTAAGCTTTCGTGAAATTCTCGAAAGAGAATTAAAGGTGAGGGTGTCTGGAAAGCCCAACGGTGCTTCGGCAAACCGTGCAAGCGATCCAGAAACGACTCAATTTTTATCAGGGTATTGGGCGTAATCTTTTACGCCCAATACCCCTGTAATTGTCCATAAAAATACAAGTGTTTGGAAAACAAAAAAAGCCCACGTAAACGAGGCTTCTGTTGTAGCAGCAATACGGGCTGGATAAACCCAGTTTGTAAAAGCAAGAAGAACAACAAGAAAAAGCCCTGCAAAACGGTAGTACCGCGTATGCTTTAGCGTAGAGGGTGTCTCTGGCGCTAAGCGCCATAGAAGGGGCAAAATTACCAAAAGGCACCCTATAAGAACAAGCGCAAAATCGTCGCTATAAATCCCGTGGCGGCGTTCTGGACCATCGGTAAAAGTAATCGTATACGCACGCCATGGCAAGAATGTAAAAAATGCAATGAGAATCGTTAAGCTTATGTGTATCCTCTCGTAAAGAAGCATTGCCTGAAAACGCTTCCAGCGGTTTTTTACAAAACTTACACCCCTCTCAAAAATAACGGCGCCTACTTCGCCGTAGAGGACTAAGTAGTCTGTTACAGCAGCCGTTACTTTTTGAAAGAAGTGCATCCAGATATATCTACTTCAACTGCGCTGCATCTTTAATTGCATACGCGCCAATTTCGTTCTTTTGGATTTGGCTTGTTCCTTCGTAGATAGTCAAAATTTTCGCATCACGGTACATTTTTTCGACAGGATAATCCTTCGTAAAACCATACCCCCCGTGGAGCTGTAACGCGTCGTTGCAAACTTGCACCGCTGTTTCAGAAGCCATAAGTTTCGCCATCGCCGAGTAACGCGCCGCTTCGGGGTGGCCATTTAACGAATACTTTGCTGCGCGGTATGCTAAAAGGCGCGACGCTTCAATTTTCGTCACCATGTCGGCGAGCATGTGCTGCACCGCCTGGAAGTTAATGATATTTTTACCAAACTGCTCGCGTTGCCGTGCGTACTTGAGAGCCTCTTTGTATGCTCCGGTTGCAATTCCCGTTCCCATTGTGGCGATAAAAGGGCGCGATGAAATGAGTGTTTTAATTGCGTGGATGAACCCCGCGTTGGGTTTGAGGCCCACAATATTTTCGGCAGGCACTTCCACATCTTCCATAATGACTTGGCGTGTATGCGAACAACGGATGCCCATTTTTTGTTCAAGCTTACCGAACGAAAGTCCTTTAGTTCCTTTTTCGACAATAAAGCAGGAGATACCGCGTGGCCCTTTTGTTTTGTCGGTGAGAGCAAAGATGGTATAGATGTCGGCGACACCTGCATTGGTAATCCACTGCTTGGTGCCGTTTAAAATATAGCGATCGCCTTTTTTCTCTGCAAAAGTTTTAAGGTTGGGCACGTCTGAGCCCGCGCCGGGTTCTGTGAGCGCAAACGCAGCAATTTTTTCGCCTTTTGCAAGTGGGGTTAAATATTTTTGCTTTTGCTCTTCGGTACCGCCGTGCTCAATGGGAAGCGCACCCAGTTTAATTGCACCCGCGCTGGTGGCTACACCCAAGCAGTACTCGCTCATAACTTCAATTGCAAGAACGGTGAGGAATGGAGAGAGACCTAAGCCGCCATATTTCTCTTCGAACATAATTCCAAAAAGACCCGCCTGCGCAAATTTTTGGAAAATTTCGTGTGGAAATTTTTCGTGCTCATCCATTTCGGCGCGGCGAGGCACCACTTCGTTGCGGCATAGCTCATGCGCCATTTCGAGCATTTCTTGCATTTCATCGGTAATGGTAAAATCCATCAAGCCTTCGTATTTTGACATAGTTTCCTCTCTAAAAGTAAGTTAATTTCTTTTGTCGCTGTTTCATCGTTAGTCAGTCAGGCAAGCCGATTGTGGGTAGGCCGGAACTCGCTGAGGCAAATTTTTCGCACATTTTGAATCGCTATTTTGCACAAATTCCTCCGCAAATCGTTGCCGATTTGCTCTGCACGGGGCGAAGACGCCCGAATTCGTGCAAAATTTCGTATTTTTGAACGAACCGCGCTTCAAAATGTGCGAAAAATTTGCTTTCTATCTTGGCTTCGCGAGTTCCGGTCTACCCACGATTACATACAAGAAAAAGGCTAAAATTCAATAAATGTAAACAAATTACGCGATTTTACCCCAAATTTGCTTTCTTTAATAAGGAATTCTACATTGCGGCTACGGATGACCTCTTCGACGGTATTTGTGCTCGCCTCTTCTTGAAGCACAATAAGGTGCGACGGACTCATGAGGATTACTTTTTCACGCACAGAAAGGCGAATAGCGATTTCATCTACCAGTGTTTCTATTTCGGGTAAAGACAGTGCTCGCTCAAAAACATACTGTGAAATTAAAGGAGAAACAAAATCTGCCGCCGCCAAAGCCTCTTTGAGTTCGCGTACCGCATTTTCTTCGAGGCGGTATGCATTTGCTTTTTTTGCGTCCACTTCGATAAAATACATTTTAATGGCAGGCGCAATTTGTTTTAAGTAGTCTTTAACATTACGGACTATTTCTACCGATTCGATTCCACCGCCGCGTGATTCGTCGAAAAAAACAAGCCGTGCTTTAAGAAAGTTTTCTGTGAGCGAAAAAAGATGCATTCCCTTGTATTTTTGTACAAACCCTGCCGGAAATCTTTTTGTAAAGAACGAGCTTTTTTGGAGTTTTTGGGAAAACTCCACGTACGCATACTCTTCGTTTGAAAATTCAAGCACTGTGTCCTTAGGCAAAAGATAAAAATAATCTTTAAAATTTTTAGGTACACCTTGCGAAAATCCTGTTTTATATACTGCGTTTGCAGGCTCGTATAGCATCACCGCGAATGCAGAGGACTGTACTGTTTCACCGGCAACGCGTAACGCTTCGGCTAATTCTTCTTGTGTAACGTCGTCAAAATAAAGTTCGTTTAAATAATAGAGGTATTGATCGATTGTAGGATAGCGGTGTTTTTCTTCAAAATCCGTAAGCGCTTTTAATAAATCGTGCGGTACAACTTGCGAAGCTTCGGCGCCTTCCACAGGAGAGGTGACTGAAGCCATGAGTGTCTTAAGTTCATCGCTAAGCGCCTTTTCACGTATCCGCGATTCTTTTACCGTTAAGTGGGTACGTTGCGAAGGTCTTGCACTTTCGGTGAGCGCTGGATTCATAAATTTAAACGCACGTTTTTCTTTGCCGACATCGATAACGATTGTTTCTATGTTTTTTTCACGCGGTGGCGGGTTGTTTGCAAGCCCTCGACGAATTTTTTCGTCTATTGCATCCATAGGGTCGGCAACCGTTGCGGAAGCAAAGTTTGCGTTGATTTCTTTCTCAAGGCTTTCCTTTTCGAGGTTGCTTAAAATATCAAGTGCACTACTTTGTGCTGCGAGCGCCTGGCCGTGGTTTAATAGTGTACGTTCTGAAAGTTCACGGTTTGTCGCGGCTTGGGCGCGAATAACACGTACAAAACTTACTAAGACAAGTATAAAAAGGAGAAAAGAAAAGTAAATACTCCAATACGTATAAAGCGGGGCAGCTTCGGATACTTGAAAAAGGATAGCGTTTAGGCGAAACCATGTTTGACGAAGTACGATGTATTCTTTTGAACGCAGCGAAAATGTTTCTTGTTTTTTGGGTAATGTTTTAAGCGTACTTTCAATAAGCTTTTTTTCTTCGCCATTGAATGCATCACGCGAGAAGGGAGTGATTACTCTAAAATCAAAAGACGCCATAAAAAGAGCCGAAGCTGATCTTTTCGTATCTGGGCGGAGAGCAAAAACAATGTAGCCGATTGGTTTTCCCATGCTATTTTTGACAGTATAGCGGCGCAACAACCCTTCTTCGGAAAGAATAAAATCTTCTTCGTTACGCTGCAAGCGCATCCGTTCATCCAAAGTTAAATCACGCCCTGTGCGGGTGAGCGTCGAAAAACGTACATCGGTAAGTATTGCCGACTCTACAAGGTCGGTGTTAGGGTTAGAGAATACTTCTTGGACACCTTTCGTTTCTCTCCTTGCTATTTTCGTCGATGGCAATTTTTCAAAATAGTGTACAACCTTTTTTTGCGTCAAACTTTCCGACGTTTCTTTATCTAAACGTTCAAGGTCGTCTTGTAAATTTTTAAAACGTACTTCTAAAAGTGAAGAGACGCGGCTTATAAACGCGTAACGTTCGGCAAAAAAAGCAAGCGCTGCAAAAAGTATAGCGAGCGCTGCAAAAAGAAAACTCCGTGCCATAGTGCATCAAGTGAGCCAGCGGTAGCGTTGGTACGCGGCAAAATTTTCTCCCATACAAAATGCTTTAATTTGCGGCAAACAATCTGGAAAGAAAGCAACGTTATTGAGATGGTTTAGAGAAATCCATGCATACCCCGCCAGAGCGCCTTCGCGTTTAACCGAAATATTACCGTCGATAGAATCAATTTGGAAAACCATTTGGAAAACCTGTGTACGCTTTGCCTCTTTTGGCACAGATTCGCCGCAAAAAAGAAAGCGCCCAACTTCGACGCGCAAATTAAGCTCTTCGTGCCATTCGCGTTTTAAAGCATCTACCGCCGATTCGCCCAACTCTTGCCCACCCCCTGGAAGCAAAAAATATTCGCGTCCGGCCTTACGGTGTTTTACCAAAAGAATCTCTTGGTTCCGTTTATAAATTCCGGCTATACGGTGGCGAATCGTAGGGCGTGCACCAAAAAAATTTGTATTGCTCATACCCCGTTTGCCGCCTCAAAACGGATAAGCTGCGCATCTGCGTCGACTTGTGCGCTTTCTTCGACAAGAACTTCTTGAATTTTTACGCGGAAAGGCGCAGCAAGCGTTAATTCCATTTTCATTGCTTCTTGGATAAGAAGAGGTGTTCCAGCTTCAACGGTATCGCCTGCACGGACGAGGACTTTTACAATGCGTCCGGGGATTTCTGCGCGTAACTCAGTTTGCCGTGCATCGCTATTTGCTGCACCACGGAATGTTTCTTTAGTAAAGCGGTAAAAAAAACCATCGACCACAACGTCGATACCTTCGGTAGTAATGTGGAAATATGCTTTTTGGTCTTTGCCGTCTAATTGCACGCGGATGCAATCGTCCGTTGCATCAAATTGCGTAACTTTATAATTTAACGCATCCTTTTCGCTCCAAAGCGTATCGCTAATAACTTTATTTTCCGAGACGATTCTCGGGAGGTGGGTTTGTTCGTTGCGAAAAATCCAGCGGCGCATGGAGTATGGGTACGTTACTTGAGCGTTTCATGCTGGCAAGAAAAAGGATTGTTTTTACGTGAAACCCGGTTCGGATGTTACATTTTTAAAAGTGCGACAAATTCTTCTTCGCTAAGTATCTTTACGCCAAGTTCTTTCGCTTTTTGCGCTTTGCTACCCGCTTCTTCGCCCACAACGACAAAATCTGTTTTTTTGCTTACCGAAGACGATGCACGGCCGCCACGTGAGGTAACTTCTTTTTCTGCGCTCTCTCGCGTGAAGTGGGTAAGGGTACCCGTGAACACAAAAGTTTTTCCTTGAAAAATATCAGAAATGCGTACTATTGTAGCATCCAAAATTTGAGCGCCGTTATCTATCAGCCTCTGCACGCGCTCTTGGTTTTTTTTGTCGCTAAACCAATCGACGACAGAATTTGCCGTTGTTTCGCCAATTTCGTGTACTTGCATTAACGCTTGTGCATTTGCGCTAGATAAATTCTTCAAAGAGACGAAATTTTCTGCAAGAATGGATGCGATATATTCGCCAACGTTTGCAATACCTATGGCGGTCAAAAAAGTTGCAAGAGGAATTTTTCGTTTTGCATCAATCGAATTTATGATTTTATTTGCGAGTACATCCCCCATTCCGTCAAACATAAGCAAGTCGTTTTGTGTTAGCTTAAAAAAATCAGAAAAATCTTTTACAGTACCTTTTTTGTAGAGTTTAGAAACCCACTCAGCGCCTAAAAATTCGATATCCAAACCATTTTTTGAAACAAAAAATTGTAAACCCGCTTCGTTAATTCCAGGGCAAGCCGGATTTACACAGCGGAAAAAAACATCTTCGCGTAAAAGTTTTTTTCCACAAGAAGGACACGCTTGGATAAACGCGATGGGTTTTTCGCCCTTGCCGCGCTTTTCGCTAAGGACGCGCACGACTTTGGGAATAACATCCCCTGAGCGCACAACTTCAACCATATCGTGCGTGTGCAAATCGAGGCGTTTCATTTCATCTGCGTTGTGGAGAGAGGCGCGTTGCACAACAACACCGCCTAAGTTAATTGGGGTTAGCTCGGCTACAGGAGTAACGACGCCTGTGCGCCCTACTTGGTAGGCGACATTTTCAAGTTTTGTAATTCCAGAACGCGCAGGAAATTTGAGAGCAATCGCCCAACGTGGAGCTTTAGCTGTTGCTCCAAAATCTTTCCATTCGCTGGTGTCGTTAAGTTTTATCACGAGCCCGTCGAGATCGTAGGGCAAGGTAGAACGTTTTTCTATTGTGTCGTTATAGTATTTTTCGATACCCGAAAAAGGCGTTGTTAAGTGGTATTCAGAAATTTTAAATCCCAGTGCAGGAAAAACTTCAAGCCAAATTGTATTTTGTGCGCGTAAAGCACCAGCGAATCGATTTTTTTTATCTTCGATTTTACCTAAAGTATATGGAAAAAAAGAAAGCATTTTATCGTACGCTTCTTTTGAGTCTTGTTGCCGTAGTGCGCCAGAGGCGGTGTTACGCGGGTTGGCAAAAAGTTTTTTCCCTTCGCTTTCTTGCCGCGCATTTAACTTTGCAAAATCCGAAAGTTTAATGATAACTTCGCCGCGAACGCTCACGACTTCGGGTGGATTTTTAAGAGCTAAACGCAACGGCACGTTTGCAACTGTGCGAATATTGTGCGTGATATCTTCACCAATATCTCCGTTGCCGCGCGTCGAACCTATTTTAAGGACTCCATCGATATACAAAAGCTCGACAGCTAAACCATCGAACTTGGGTTCCACGTGGTAGAGCGGATTTTTTAACCCTGCTTTAAGAAGTCTATCATGGAATTGGGTAAGTTCTTTTACATCCATCGCGTTGTCTAAACTCATCATGGGAGGTTCGTGCGGCACTTCGGCAAATTCGCTGCGTACTTCACCACCAACTTTCAAAGACGGAGAATCGGGTAGAACCCAATCGGGATGTTCTTTTTCAACGCTGAGTAAAAGGCGCATTAAATCGTCGAAATCGGCATCGGAAATTTCGGGAGAATCTTCTAAATAGTATTTGCGGTTGTGGTAATAAATTTTATCGACCAGTTCAATATAATCTTTACGGGAGAAATCTGCCTTGTTAGAATTTTTTGTGACACGCTTTGCCATGCATTGCCGAATTACCATCGACGCAATACGCCGTAAAGCGGGTACATTTTGGAGTTACTGTGCGTTTCACATTCGTGTAACGGCTTATGAGCGCGTTAAGGTTGGGCGTCGTCAATTTTTTGAACGCGTATCCGCTTTGGGGTTCGCTTGAAAACGATGCGCGTGTAACCCTCGTTCCCGATATTCCGTCGCGGTTAGTTACTTTTTTAGAGGAAGGTAGGGTTGACGCTGCGCTTATTTCGTCGATTGAATTTTTTCGTTTGGGTAAGCCTTTTACGTACCATCCGCACGTGTGTGTAGGCGCAGCAAAGAAGGTTGAATCGATCCGCTTTTTCGTCGAGGACTCTACGCTTTCTTTCCAAGAAGTGCTTTCAAAGATACGGGTTATTTACACCGATGCTGCGTCGCGTAGTTCTGTGGCGCAGCTTCGGGTAATTCTTAAAAAACTCAAGTCAGATTTATCCCTCCACGAAGTTAATCAAGCAGAAGAAAAAATTCCCCTGTTGGGTACAGGGGAAGCCTTGCTTGCGATTGGAGATACCGCACTACGCCACCGTACTCGCCCTTCTTACGATTTACAAAGTATTTACTATTCCCTCTTTAATAGGGGGTTTGTATATGCAATTTGGGTGTACCGCGAAGAGCTAAAGCCACGCCTGGACACGCTTCTTGAAGAGGCATACGTAAACTATACACAAAACGGGATTGCACTACGCAGAGCGGCAAAGCGACGTTTTGGCTTTTCTGCTGATTTTACCGAGGAGTACCTTACGCGCATTATCCAGCACCAGCTGACAAAGGAGCGCAGAGAGGATTTGGTCTTTTTCGCACGCGAGTGCGGTTTTAGCGATATTACCAAAAACATTTGACCGGCACATTTGTCGCTTAGGAATGCACCCTATGGCAGCAGGCGAACAAACCGAAGGTAAAAAACCACACTTTTGGCAGCGTAAGTATTTTATCGACAAGCGCTTCCAAAGTAAGTTTATGCTACGCTATTCTATAATTGTCGCATTGTCGGCAACTATCATTATCTGCGCTCTTTTTGCGCTAAAAAACAAAGCGTATAGCCTTCTTCCCGATGGCGCGTCGGTTTTGGCGCAAATGGATGTAGACAACCACCAGAACCTAAAAAAAGATAATAATGGAAAATGGGTGGTTGTTCCCGATGGCGAAGGAGAAGAATATTTTCCGCTAAAAGTCGCCTCAGGGGGGTACAAATTTTACAACGCGTTCAACCTCTATATTTGGCCAGTGGTTGTTATTACTGTACTTAATATCCTCATTATTTTAATTTATAGTTTGTTTTTTTCACACAAGATGGCAGGCCCCGTGTTTAAAATAAAAAAACTTCTTAACCAGTATCTTGCAACAGGAGAATTTACCGATATTAAGTTGCGCAAAAACGATAACTTCGACGATCTTGCGATACTCATAAACCGTGCAATGCACCGCCGCGAAAATAAGCAAGATACAGAAAAAAATTTGAGCGAATGAAAAAAATATTAACTATTTTCGTGTGCGCTATTACTTTTAGCGCACTCTATGCCGATTCCGCAAGGCCAGAAATTTTAGACCGCATTCGCGATTACGATTTACGCCATACAGATTTACTCGTTAAAGTAGTGCGCGATAGCGAAACGTTGCGCTATGCAAAAGTACGTGCACTCGAAAAAATGGCTGTTTTATATAAACAGTCTCCCAAAGACGCAGAATTGGTGTCACCAAAATTTCTCGAAGGCATTCAGCAAGGGCTTCTCCATCCAGCTCCAGATGTACGCGAAGCTGCTTGTAAGGCGGTTTTTGTTTTTAACGAATCGCAAATGGCACCACACCTTGTGTTGGCGGTTACTAAAAAACTCCAAGACGAAACTATGCCTTCTGTAGTTTTTGCCTGCGCACACTCTTTACGCGTTTTTACCAAAGAGAGTGAAACAACATTGATTGCCCCTGCACTAATCGCACAGGTAAATCGCTATTTGGCAAACTTCCAAAACGATAATAAAAACGAAAAAGCTTTGCGTGAAATTTGCCTTACATTAGCGGTGGTAAAAGAACGTAAATCGTTTATTCCGCTTCTTAAAGTTTTGCAATCGCGTTACGACGATAGCGTAAAAGAAGCGGCGCAAGAAGCGCTGCAGGCGATTCGCGTTCCAGATAAAAAATAATAACTATTCATTTTTTACCGCGACACGTTCGTAAATACGGTGCGCACGGTTGCGGCGTAAAATTGCTTCGGTTTCTTTCGTCATAGAATATTTTTCCCAAAGGGGTGTGCTAAAGTATTCGACTTTTAAAGGTTGGGTGTTGCTGCATGCGGAGCTATCCATGTTTTTAAACATGTGGTTCCATGTTGTAATTGCAAAACAAAAAGGCACTGTAGGGTTGTCTTTTGCTTCGGGTTTATGCTTTACGCCAAAATTTTTCGGTTGATAATTTTCGGCGCCTTCCCAAGCGATTTTTTTGGGGTATAAATTTTTATCCAAAATAACTTCGATAAGTTCAATGTCGGCGGCACCAAAAATAAAATCTTTGAGCCGTAGCCCGCCTGTGTAAACAAGGCGATTGATAGTTGCTCCAAAGCCCGAATGCGGATTTATTTCGTCTTCAAAAAAGGGATGGTATGCGATAAACACTCTGTTTTCGCTATTTTTTCCCATGCGATAAAAAAGGCGCGTCGGAGCGCCATACGTGGCATGCGGTAGAATGCGTGGTGCGTACTTTGCGGCGAGTACATCGTCGCGTAATACAGTAAATTCGCCTAAGGAAAAATCTGTATTGCGTATAGGGCGTAGCACCCAATACGCGATAACCGCAAGAACAACTATTAAAGAGGCTACATAGCGCAGTGCACGATTCTTAAGGGCCATAAGGAGTTTTGTTGGTGCGCAGTTTTATGTTGAGTACTACACGTACACGGATATTTTTTTCGATGGGGTTAAGAAGGCTGTTGTAGGTTATACCAAAATCTTCACGGTTTAACATTACGCTTCCTGAGAGTGTAATACTGTTGCCGTTTTCGTCGCGCTGTAGGGTAAGTTCGACGTTCTGCGTAACGCCGTGCATCGTTAAAGCGCCAACGACAATAAACTGGGTGGCAGTTTTTGCCGATTTATCGTTGGGCGTAACAGAGCGGATGCGAAAGGTATGCTGTGGAAATTTTTCACAATCAAAAAAATCGGAACTTTTAAGGTGTTTGTCGCGCCGTTCGTTGTCGGTATCAATCGACGCGCAATCGATGAGAATATCTCCAGAGACGTGAAAACTGGAGGTGATTTTTCCAGAAAAATTCCATTTACGAAAAATGCCGTTTGCGCTACTTACACGAGATTTTCCCAAAAAAGTAATTTGCGATTTTGTATAGTCGATATCGTACCATTCGACACGCGCAAAAAGAGCGGTAGAGAAAAGAAAAATAACAAATATGTTGGTTTTTACGAGTTGTCGCACAAATTTCAAGCTTAACCCCGCCACGTGTTACGGCGCATCCGTTGTTGTAGTTGTTTGTAGTGGTGTAATCCAAAAAAAAGAAAATAATTTAAATAGACAACAGCGTAATATCCTCGCGTTAACCAGTCGCTCGAGAGCATAATAAAAATGACGATGACCGCTTGGAAAACTCCTAAAATCCATAGAGGTACGGGTATAATAAAAAACAAGAGCACTTGCGTTGTGGGGTAGAGCGCCGCTACTGCAAAAAAAAGAGACATTTCTAAGGGCATAAATGTTGTGATAGGATATCCTGTTGCAATTGAATAAATAATTGAAAAAACAAGGCCAATGAAAAAATAAAGCGTAGTTTTAAAAGGCCCCCACGCTTCTTCTATAATTTGCATAATCCAATAAAGAAAGAAAAGGACGATGATAATCCAAAAGCCTGTACTTAAAGGGAGCGCTATAAAAGTAATTGCCCGCCAAATTTCGCCTGCAAGCAGCGCCTTTGGAATTAAAGCAAACTTAAATACCGCATCTGGAGAAATTTGGAACGCAAGAAACCCGAAAGCTTGCATAACAACAAGAATAAGTCCCAAGTTTTCAATACCAAAACGGTAGTATTTTCGTTCCAGTTGGTCGATAAAGCGTGGAGTTTGAATTGACATAAGGTTTATTGTTTAGGAGGAAAGCCTCAATTCGTGTCAGTGTGGAAACCTTAATTTAACAAAAGATAATGCAACTTTCTAAAAAAAGATATTTTTTAACAGTCGCGCACGCAATTTTGCTGGCGCTGTTTACCGCCATGAACGCCTTTGGCTGCAAATCGACGCAAACCAACGAAGATGAAAAATTCCACAAAATAACTCTGGAAGAGTATAATTCATTCGATTGGCAACGCCAGGTCGAGACTATAGAAAATATCGCAAAAGGAAATTCAACAAGCGAAGATGAAAAAATAATCGCTTCAGGACTTGCCGACGACGATACTGCCGTTATTGTGAGCGCACTCATTGCTACAAACCAGTTAGGGCTCGATGAGTTTTTACCGCAGGCACGTCATTTTTTAAAATATCCAGACCCAATAATCCGTTGGCGGGCACTTTTAGTTATTGAAAAACTAGGTACAGACGATAGCTTTAGGGACGATGTCGCTTCAATGCTGGGCGATACAGAGTGGATGGTACGTGAAGCGGCTTTTCGTACACTACGCAATTATAAAAAAGAGCGTAGCGAGAAAAAATATTTTTATCCCGTTCTCTTTAAGCTTAACGAAAAAAATCCACAAGTTGTTGTGGAAATTTACCGGACTTTGGTCTGGTACGACGACGCGGTTGCCTGGCCGTACTTGAACAAACGTAGTTACCATTGTAAAACAGTTTCGGAGTTGATACTTGTAATGCGCGAACTAGCGCGTACAAAAACACGCGAAGCGCAGGTGCGTTTAAAAACGCTTACCCGTAGCCAAAGCGCGATGGTCCGCAACGAAGCCGAACAATTACTTTCTGACTACTATTAAACTAAAATTTTTCTAAAGAATTGACACTCTGTAAACCTTTGTAGCGATTATAAAGTATGGAATACTCTATGAATGCGCCGCTTGTTTTACGCCTTAAAGGAACACAGCAGCAAATGGGAGCACAGTATGGAGAAATTTTATCCCAAGTAGGTGGGTTTAAAGATTTATTCGATTTTTATCCCCGCATGGCAGAATCGCTTCTTGTTGGTGGATTGCCACGGCGTGCGCGTAAAGCCCCTGCGCGATTTTTAGCCGCAAACCTCATGAAATCTGCCTTGGGTTCGCTTGCAAAATACCGTAACGAAGAATACGCAAAAAGACAGGCCGCGCTTCTTGACGCTGCAAAACTCCCCAAAACGGGTATCAATCAACTATTTATCATGGATGTTTTCCAAAACAGTATCGGAGTTTTAGGACGCCTTGGAGCGCTCCATGTTAACGAGCGAGCATGGTTAAATGCAATCCCTGCGTGTACGTCGGCCGCCGTGTGGAATGCATATTCCAAAGACGGCGAACTAATGCATGCGCGTAATTTTGATTTTCCTGGAGTTAGCGTATGGGATAAAAATCCTACACTAGTTTACTGTACTCCCGATAAAGGCATTCCGTACGGTTATATTGGGGCACGCGGCGCGGATGTACCCGGAATTACAGCATTTAACGCCGAAGGGTTGAGCGTTGCGTTCCATACACGATTCCACCGCGATGTGGATTTTAAATCGCTTGGCGTAATTGACCTTGGGCATGAAATTATACAGAAGTCGCGTACAATTGCAGATGCAATCGAGCTTGTCGCATCGCAACGTATCGCGTCAACATGGGGAATTATTGTGACTTCGGCAAAAGAAAAGAACGCTGCGCTTATCGAAACAACCGCAAAAAAATGCCGCGTGACTTGGGCAAAAGATGGACACCTTGCGCAAACGAACCACTATATACACCCCGATTTACAAGAAGGCGAAATAGCAACTAATGGCGGATGGACAGCGTATACAAAAGACCGCTTACGGCTTGCGCAATCCTTTTTTACTTCGGTAAAGCAACGCGGAGGCGCAACAGTACAAGATATGCAAAATTTTTTGGGTAGCGATTACGAAATTGATTCTCCCCATATAAGCCGCGTTGCAGGTTCTCTTGTGGGGCATGTCATGTCTGTGCAGTCGGTGGTGTTCAAATTGCAATCTGGCATAATTTCACTTTCTATCGGAGAAGCTCCCACAGGTTTTGGGCCGTATATAGAACACCAAATCGACTGGTCTGGAAACACCGCCGAAGTTATCGGTATAGAGAAAATTGCTAAATCGGAAGTGAGTGCACCGTACCGTTTAGGAAAAAAATACGAAGCATACAAAAATTTTCAAAATGCGTATCTACAAGAGTTCCAAGGAGCGCCTGTCGAAACGGTGTATGCATCGATAGAGCGTGCGCGTACCGTAGCTAAAGACGATCCTTCGCTTGCATTTATCTCGGGTGTGCTTTCGCTTGAACAAAATAATTTTAGTGTGGCGTTAGAGCATTTTACAAATGCACTTGCTATAGAAGGTTCCCCTTTCCATATTGCGCAAAATTTACTGTGGGCGTCTCGTGCTGCAGATGCGATGGGTTCCAAAAAAGAAGCTACTGAATTACGAAATAGGCTAAACCAAATACAACACGAGTCGGTCGAGAATCTTAAACGTCAGGCAGAAAAAGACACACGGCGCCTTTTCCCCCGCCGCGACTTTAGCGATGTTGTAGTAAATTTTGCAATACTCGACGCCGCATAAAAGGTGTTGGGTGAACATGACTTTAAGTGTAATGATACCGAAATTAAGTAGAATAGAAAAAATTGATTTGAGAAAGGCGTTTGCTTCCGAAGCGGGCTCATTTACACCGTGGCTTGCTCAAGAAGAAAATCTTCAATTACTTGGTCGGGAACTTGGCTTAGACCTTGAGTTTGTTGCCCGCGAAAAAAATGTTGGGCCTTTTTCTGCTGATTTATTGTGCAAAGATCTTTCGACAGAATCCAATGTCTTGATCGAGAATCAGCTGGAAAAGACAGACCATACGCATTTAGGGCAGATAATAACTTATGCAGCTGGTTTAAATGCTAAAACAATAGTCTGGATAACGAAAGAATTTACCGAGGAACACCGTGCTGCCATTGACTGGTTAAACGAAAATACTTTACCTGATTTCAATTTTTTTGGTGTCCAAATCGAACTCTGGCAAATCGGTACCTCCGAAATTGCTCCGAAATTCCATGTTATATCGAAGCCCAACGAATGGTCGAAATCTGTAAATCAAGGGGCAAAACGCATTGGTAGCCCAGAAGTCTCAGAAAGTAAGCAAATTCAGCAGAAGTTTTGGCAAGGTTTCGCAGACTACTTGACCAAAAATTCAAAAGTGCTACGACCGACGAAACCCTTGCCGCAGGCGTGGATGAATATGAGCATTGGAAAGAGTGGCTATAAACTAGCTGCAATCGCTTCTTTCTACGATTCCGAGCAAGATAATTATGAATCTAACGAAGTGCGCGCCGAACTTCAAATCGACACCGCAGATGCCAAGCAAGTATTCCGCGAACTACAGAAAGATCAATCGGCCATTGATGCTCAATTCCCCATAAAACTACATTGGCACAATCCAGAAACCATTAAATCAGCGAGACTTTTTCTCCGGCAATCGACAAATATTTCAAATGAATCAAATTGGCCTAACGATTATGAATGGTTACACACCCACCTCGAACTACTCCACAAAGTATTTCGTCCCAAAATTATTGGCATCGAATAAGTCACGGTGCAGACAACAAGATTTGACCCCAAGAGAATTAGCAGGGTGTTGAAAAATGCCGTGTGCGCCGCAGACGCTCGCCGAGTCGAGTCAGCGACCGGGGTTGCCCTTAGCAACCCCTCGCAAAACGGCCATAAATGGCCTGTCTGCGGCTGTGCTCGGCCAACACCCTGCTATATGGGCTGTTTTTCAACAGCCTGTTAGTGATATTATTCATAGGAAAAGAAGTATTACCGCGGATACGGCGCTTCGACTATCAAAATTTTTTGGAACAACAGCCCAATTTTGGCTCAACCTGCAAAACTCATTTGGCCTGGAAGATAAAGGAAAAAGAATTGCGACAAATATTACCCAAAATTCATAAATTTTCTGACGAAGCTGTGGCTTCCGTGGGGCGTTGAAACAAGCGCCGTCAACCGTCGGCTGTTAGCCCAGAGGCGCCAGCCTATTGGTTGGAATAGACCTTAAATTACCGCGGCGAAAGTGTTTGAAGGCGGTACGATCGAACGCTGCGGGCATGTGCACGTTTGCAACGCAGCCACATCCTACTTATACGCCATACCCAACAATATATACGTAAAACATTGCGTAAACTAACATTATACGTATAATATCTCATACTTTAATCTAAAATTACCTTGACGGGTAAGATTAAACGCAATACGTAGAAAAGGAGTTCTCTGACATAGTTGCGCCTTTGTTATCCGCCGCCCTCCATGGCGGCGCACTTTAGACGGCCGAATAAGAATGTCCTTCTCACATGTCTTTCGACTTGACCTATCTGGCTTTCCCGAAGTAGCTGCCGATAAACACCGACCCTTTCGGGCCTGTGCAAACCTGATTACTTCATCCGCAGAGCGGGCACATATACCAGACTACTATAATGCAGAGTCCAAAACAATTTTCAGTTCTCCAGGTTGTCTATAATTGGACAGTAAGTCGAAGTCTGTTTTTTAAGACACGATTCAACCAACAACGATAGGGCTTTTTTCAAACTTCCGAGTTGGTGAATCTTGTTTTCGATATCTTCAATCTTCCGCTGCGCTTTGATACGGATCGTCGAGCAATTCTCTCCGTTTACAATTCGTAAGGATAGCAGGGATTTTATTTCTGCAAGCGTGAAGCCCAGCTTTTTCGAGTTTAGAATGAACGATAAGGTTTTTTCCGCTCTCACGTCGTACAATCTGTAACCCGTGGCGGTGCGCTCCGGTTTGGGCAGTAAGCCCTTTCGTTCGTAGAAGCGTATTGCCTCGCGATTGATCTTGAACTTCTCGGCTAATTTTCCGGTCGTCATACTTATCCCCCATTGTGAAAGGCGCGCGGCAAATCAAACAATTTTTTCACCGCATAACACCCGTTGGCATCACCATCGGTACTATTCTGTCCGCATTTTTTCGGCAAAAATCTGTCGATTAAACGCAATAACCCTTTCAAGCAATGCATCCGCACCGTCGCGCACAACGTACTTTGTTCCATTTGTGAGCTTGACCACTGTATCCGGTGTGTCCTCGATCGTCTCGATCAGATTATGGTTCAGGTAAAAGACTTTGCCGTTCAGGCGCCTCACCTTTATCATTCTGGTTGCCTAACTCGCACAGCAGCTCAGCTTTTTCACGTCTTTGCGAAAACCGATGGCGGCAAGCTTAAGCCCTTCACTGAGCGTCAGATACGGATAGAGTTCTTCGGATAATTGTTTGACCGTAATGCCGAATTTGATTGCAAACGCCAGAGACTGCACCAGCTCGCCGCCTTCAGATGCTACAATGCGGCCACCGAGCAAGCGATCCGTTTCCCGGTGGCGAATCAGCTTGATGAAGCCGCGGGTATCATTTGCGACAATCGCACGCGGTAGATTCGTGAGTTCCAGCTTTGAAACATCGTAGGGTAATCCGGCCTGTGCTGCCTGCATTTCGTCCATACCAACGCCGGCAACTTGCGGGTCGGTGAAAACGACCCAAGGCAGCGCAGTGTAATCAGCACGGTTTACGGTTTCGGTGAAAGCATTTTCTACGGCAAGGCGCCCTTCGTAGGCGGCGGTATAAACAAAGGGTGGGGTGTTCGCGACGTCCCCCACAGCATAAATGTGCGGAACATTCGTTCCCATTTGGTCGTTGACTTTTATATGACCACTCGCATCTGTTTCTAAACCTACGGTCTCAATGCCGAGCTTCGCGGTATTGGGGCGCGTACCAGAAGCCACAAGAACTCTGCCCCGTTCCCTGATTTGTGTCATGCTGCCGTCTTTGCACTTACAGTGAATAATTACCTCCGCCTCGCGTTTCTCAAATTTTATGGCCCGGAAATTCGGGAGAATCTCAATTCCTTCTGAGCGCATCGCTTGTTCAAGTTCGGCGCTAATGTCTTCACTCTGAGTTCTCAACACGCGATCGGTAAACTCGATGATCCTCACCTTTACTCCGAGTCGATTGTATGCCATCGCAATTTCGAGCCCGATATAGCCTGCCCCCATGATGGTCAGACTTGCGGGTTTTTCTTCGAGATCAAAAAGCGTTCTGTGCGTCAGATAATCAATCTCCGCAAGGCCGGAAATATCCGGAATTTTCGTAGTTGATCCCGTCGCAATCAGGATTTTTTGCGCGGAATAAATCTGATTCCCGTCGACTTGAACGCTGTTGGAATCGATTAACCGCGCCCAGCCAGTTATCATCGTCAGCCGGGCGAAATCCTCTACTACATCCAGATATTTATTCTTCTGTAGCTGAGCTACCAGCACTTTTTTGTCCCGAATAAGCTGAGTAAAATCGACGGTCGCACCGCGCGGTTTTATAGCAGCAAAACGGGAGCTATTCGCGTGATGCACCGACTCTGCTGCCCGAATCAGCGTTTTTGACGGCACACAACCGACGTTGACGCAGGTGCCTCCAAAATTGAGGCCCGCGTTAATCATAAGAGTGGCTTTTCCCAGTTCTTCTGCCTTGATCGCCGCCGAGAATGCCGCCGAACCGCCGCCGATAATGATGAGATCGAAATTTTTCGAACCGTCTGACGGCACTGTAGCGGGCACAGCGACATTTGCATGATAGTTTTTCGTGCCGTTTATTGCCTCGATGATTTTACCTTCGTCAGTCTTAGCCGAGTCGTAAGTAACAATCCCACGAGCGCTGGGATATTCAACAGCCGCGGAAACTACACCAACCTGTTTTGTCAGCAGTTTCTCAATCGAGATAGCGCAATGATCGCAGGTCATGCCCGCGATCTGTACTTCAACGTTTTTATGATTCATTTCATGCCTCCTTGAATATCTATGACCTTGTAGCCAACAGTTTTTTCGACGGCGTTACGAAATTCCTCAAACCCGATTCGGGATTTGTCATACTTAACCCATGCGAGGCCGCGCAGATGGTCCGAGCTGCTCTCAATCACGCCCGGTTTATCCTTCAGCGCTTTATTGACACTCTGTTCACAGCCGGAACAGGTCATACCCTGAATCGAAAGTGTTGCCATGGCAATATTTTCCTTTTCAATTATAAGCGGTGTCGCTTTGGCAGATCGGAAAAATATTCCCGAATACGACGGGAAAGTTAATAGCAGCACTGCCGCTACTGAAATGATCGCCAGAAAAACTTTACTGTGCCAGAAGGCTGGTTTTTCGTCGGTTTCACACGCACACTCGATTTCCCCGCCCCTCACGGGCTTTAGCTTTTTATACCAGGCAAACGCCAGTATCCCAAGCGTCAGCGCAATCAGATAAGGCCTCGCCGGCTCGATCCACGAAAATATTGAGGCGATCCCGCCAATCCCCACTAAAATGCCCAGAACGGGGGTGAGACAGCAGAGTGAGGCTGCTGTCCCGACCAGTAAAGCAGCCCAAAGTGTTTTGTTTGATGCAGATTTATCTTCCATACGAATCTCCTTTGAAATTTGATCTGGTTTAAGTTAAACATTGTAGTATGGTACAGAGTCCAAAAAAATTATCGTTTTCTCCCGGACTTCAAACGTGGCCAGAGCACTAATAGAAGCAAAAGCCCCAAAACTAAAATGTGCCCCTTTAGCGGCGATAATAGTTGCAACAAACCGCTCTCTGAAGTCTCGCGGTTGAGATGTATCGACAGGGGTATCGCGCAACAGAGCAGACCCAGTAGAATGCGCCGCGCTACTTGGATTTTCGATTTTTTAGATTCGCTGGTTGTTTGCATAGTATATGCTCCTCCTACAAAGTGAGTTGAGTCGAAGCTATGGCCTGTACCATAGTACAGAGTCCACAAAAAGCCATTTTATATAAATGATCTCGTCTATAGTCGCCCGGCCCTCCATGGCCGGGCTCACAGGCGCAACTACGTCAGAGAACAAAATTTACCCGCTGCGCTCGCTGCGGTGCCGTGGCTCCTCGCGTGCTCGGCACTCCGGCCACAAAGATCGCGGACAAAGCACAAGCGGGACGCTTGTTTTGTGCTTTGCCGCGAGTGGCCTACGGCACATTGATGGTGCTTAGTATGTGGCTTTTCAAATAAGCCCGGCTTTATTGTGTGGCGCACCATCAACGTCGGGTAAATTCCACGTTGTGCGAAATTAATGCTTAGGAGATTCGATGCCTTGGGATGATAACTTAACAAAAGACTCTGCAGCGTACAAGCTTGCAAGCTGCAATGATTCAGTAATCCGATCTTTGGCAGGACCTGGTTCGGGGAAGAGTTTTGGTATTAAGAAGCGTATTACTCGACTCTTAGAGGAAGGTACTGACCCGGAAACAATTTTAGCCATTACATTCACGCGCACTTCAGCCGCAGATTTGAAAAAAGAAATTTCAAGCATTAATGTTACGGGTGCGGACAAGGTCATCGCCCGTACTGTGCACGCTCACGCTATGGCTATTCTCGGAAAGCAAGAAGTCAAAGATTATACCAAAAGAAATCCGCGTATGATTATTGACCATGAAATTGAACCAGCTATTCGGGATATAGATTTCCCCGATGGGTCTGGCGTGAAGGAGAGGTGGGCGCTTCTCCAATCATACTTGGCAGCTTGGGCAACCCTTCAATCTGAAAATCCTGCAATACCACGCGATGAAGTAGAAATTGAATTTGAGCAGCGCATCGTTGATTGGCTAACGGAACACAATGGGGTCATGGTGGGGGAAGTAATTCATCTCGCGTTGAGATACTTAATTGAAAATCCAGCATCGACAGAAATCGGTAAGTTCTCCCATTTATTGGTAGATGAATATCAAGATCTAAATAAAGCAGAGCAAGAATTCATCCGCGTTATACGAGGGCGATCGAGCATCCTGATTGTCGGCGATGATGATCAGTCAATTTATAGCTTCAAAAATGCTCACCCCGAAGGCATCAAGGAAATTGATACACTTTATGGCTCTCATACTGATATACCGTTTGATACAATTCGTCGATGCCCCAAGCAAGTAACTAAGATGGCCTCAGAGTTAATCTCAAAGAACACGAATCGTTCATTAGGTAAACTAACCCCATATGAAGCTAATCAGGAAGGCATCGTTGAGATTATTCAATGGGGTGATGACAAGAAGGAACTAGAAGGTATCATCAATAGAATAAAGGACGAACTTCAAAAAGGCCAAGTAAAACCAGGTGACATCTTAGTATTAGCCCCTAGGCGTCTTATCGGTTACAAGCTCCGGGACAGGTTGTTGGTCGAACAAATTCCCGTGAAATCATACTTTAGGGAAAGCGTCATAAAGAATCCTGAGGTCCGAAAGGCCTATTCATTGTTGCACCTACTTTCCGCACCGCAAGACAAAATTTCCCTTCGATACTTGATTGGGGCTGGCTCTGCAGACTTTAGGAAGAACCAATACAAGAAACTTTTCCAAGAAGCATCTGCAAGGAATATTTCAGTACGAGACCTGTTAGACTCTCTATTAGGTGGTAGCTTGAGTATGACGGGTTTAACCACCGTCATTGAAGAATACAGGAAAATACTGGCTGATCTCACAGCCCTTCGAGGACACCTCCAAGATGACCCGGATACCTTATTTGAGCATTTTATTAAGAGTGACGACCAAGAGGTAGATTTTTATGAATTAAAATCCATTTACCAAAGTCTTATAGCTACGACGCCAAGACCAGAAACAAAAGATGTAGATGATATTCAGGATTGGTTTGCCTCAATCATGTCAGCCTTGACTGAAAAAATTGCGCTCCCAGATTCTCCGGAAGAAATTGATCACGTTCGTATTATGAGTTTGCATGCATCGAAAGGGCTGAGTGCTAAATTTGTAATACTTATGTCAATGATCGATGAGCTAATTCCGTTCATTCCGGAAGGTTCTGACTCCCAAAAGACTAAGCGGCTTATTGAGGAGCAGAGACGGTTATTTTATGTTGCTATTACACGTTGTAAGTCTTCGGAATCAGAATATCCAGGCAGGTTGATCGTCAGCTCATTCATATGGTTGCCTGGTGTGGTAGCTTTGAAAATGAATATAAGTGCGAATCCGCGGTTAAACAAACAGGTTTCTACGACCCGTTTCGTAAGAGATTTCGGGCAAACCGCACCAAGACCTGTCATGGGCTAGTCCGAAGCATTAACTTCGCACAACAAAATTTACCTGCTGCGCTCGCTGCGGTGCCGTGGCTCCACCGAAGACGGAGACTCTGAGGACAGAGACCTCGCGATTTCTGTGAAATCGCTTTGGTCGCGAAGACTCGTCGCGCGTGCACCGAAGACGGAGACCTCACGATTGCTGCGCAATCGTTTCGGTCACGGCCCTGCGCGCCAGAAGATCGCGGACAAAGCACAAGCGGGACGCTTGTTTTGTGCTCCTCAGGCAGGCGCTTCACGCACATTTGGTGACGCAAATAGGCTTTACAGGCTGAAATAATGACACTTGCGTCACCAAACGTCAGGTAAATTCCGCGTTGTGTGAAATAATTGCGCCTGCGTACTTCGTCGCCATCCATGGCGACGCAAGGCACTCTTGGGCGATCATTTACCCTGAATTAGGGTGTTGCAATTTAACAAACCGCCATGTGGATTTTCAACATGGCCTGTTAAAAAAAGCGCAAGTTTTTATCTTTTCATTCCACTGTGTTATAATTATATGCCGGAAGGTGCTCATCGGCTGAATCTGGCAACAGGAGGGTTTTATGTTGTCTAACTGGCTCAAATACATTTCGTTAATTCTGATATTGGCAATAATCTCCGGGTGTGTGGTTCAGTCTGCGCGTAACCCATCAACTGAATCATCCGATAATTCAAGTACACTCGGAAATGGTTCTACAGTGGCTACGTGTACGGCAAATCCCAGTTATTCGACTGTTTATGCTGCTACATCTGGTGGATTTTCTATTTCCTCAGATTCAGGTACGTCATTTTTAAATAAGACGACAGCTAACGGCCTTGCAGCGAACACAGTTTATTCAGTTCTGCTGAACGGGGGCACAATGTATGTTTCCACGGCGGGCGGACTGTCAATCACCACGGATGGTGGCGCAACTTATTCAAATAGGACGACCAGCCAAGGTTTAGGAAATAACGCTGTTTTAAGCGCGACCAGTGCATTAGGCAAATTATTTGCCGCTACCTTAGGTGGCCTCTCAATTTCGTCTGACGGCGGCAATACGTACTCTAATAAGACGACTGCTAATGGTCTTGGAAATAATTGGGTAGCATCGAGCTTTCACGATGGCACTAAATTATTTGTGGCTACAAATGGAGGCGGTGTCTGTATTTCCACGGATAATGGCTCTTCGTTTTCTTGTAGAACTACAGCCAACGGACTTGCGTCGAATAATGTCAGTTGGTTGATCAAGAATTGCGGAAAACTCTATATCGGGACTACCGATAATGGAATTTCCGTAAGTTCGGACGATGGTCAAACTTTTACGAATCGCAACACGACCAATGGGTTGGCGCATAATTTTGTTCAAAGGATTATCGCTTCAAGCAATGTCGTCCTCATTTCGACGAGTAATGGCCTGTCGATATCGAATGACTATGCAAGTACGTTTTCCAATAGAACGACAGCGAATGGGCTGGGTGGCGCGACTGTAAATGATGCTAAATTCTGATATGGTAAATCTGTCGAAAGAGTCTTTGAGGCGGCACCAAATGCATGCAGTGGTAACCACAGCCCTTAAAGGCTATTTATTCGATCTAATAGGGCGAAATCTTTTAAGCATATCAAAAAAAGCGAAAGTTTCCGGGGCTAAAGGCACTATTAGTATATGCAGAAATAGACACCCGAAGTGCTCCACAGGCTAACGGCGTCATGATCGCGATTACAGAATTGAAAAAAAATACACTTGAGGGGAATATAATGAACGAACGAAAACACAACATTAAAGGTATGGTAAATCGGGCAATCTACCGGTATACCGGTTTAGTCAGCTTAGTCGCTTTGATGAGTTGTTCCTCCATGGTCCGGCGTCCCGAATTCGTACCGCTCGAAAATCAATTCATCTTCGACCGAGCCAACAATTTAGTATGGCAAAAGTGCGTCATCGGTACTGATCCGGTCAGATGCACCGGTGATAGCTCGCTCTTAACCTATCAAGAGGCCAAAGCTGCATGCAATGCAATAAGCTATGAGGGCAAAAAATTCAGGCTCCCGAAGCGCAATGAAGCTTACTGGAGTTTGGTCACCTGTGGCGGGGGTTCTTTCGATTTCCGCGTAGAAAAGACGACCGCTGGTTTATCGGAAAGGCAGCTGAGCATGATACTCCAGAAACCCGGGCTAACCGAAGAATCTATATCCAGCTGTACGAAACCGGAGGCAAAATTTAACGGCGAAGAAAACTTTCCGGGTCTGCGGGATAAGAACATCATCTGGACATCAACGTTCGCCTACTCATTGATTTATAGCGACACCTGTCTCGGCAACTCTCAAGACCGCTGCGCAGTCATGCCGCAATCATGGCTTACGGAAAGCGTTGTAAAGGAAAGAAGCGAAGAGTATTTTCTGGGGCTCAGAATCTCAACGGGGGAGGATGTGAGGCTTGTGGCGAAGCCAACTTCCTTGCCCCAGGCTCAACCTGCCGCCCGGGCTAATGTCCTCTGCGTAGTGGAAATGGAGAAAAAATGAAGTTCTCTATTTTGATAATTTCTCTGATCGTCGCAATCTGTGCTTTCGGTTGCGCTTCGCAGAGCGGTTATTACGCAGATCGTTACTTGATAACAAAGGATAGCGCGAATGGCGCTATCGGTTATTTTGATGATTCATTGGTCATCAAAACCGGCGACGGCAGTTATCACGACAACTATCGCCCGCTCAAGGGGTTCTTATACTATACGTATTATCGCAACAACGCATATGGCGATCAGCTTTGTGAAAGCGAAATCGCGGCGAATCAAAAATGCCTGTTTTACGACGATATGCAGAATTCGGAATACATAGGATACGGAACTTTGAAGTTTAAAAGATATCGGATAAGCCTTACGGAAAATGAAAGAACCCTCCTGAACCAGGCTTATTCAGGCAGCATGTCTGCTGGCGAAACGATGTTGTATGTGGTGGGTTATCCGGCCTTGCTGGCCGGCTGGATGCCTTCTGCATTTTCGAGTAACCCAGATATACCGATCATCATAGCGATACCAACGGCCGGCCTTGCTTTAATACTATCGGGGTATTATTTTTTCCAAGTTCCGCGGGTTCGGAATATGGTTTATTTTGAAGAGCAATTCATAGACTCGTATAATAACCGTAACGGTTATAAGGTTCATCATGAAGCAAACATGCCGAATACGAACATGATGGCGGCTAGTTTCACCGTGAAATTTTAGCGCACTCCGATTTAAGGCGACGACTCCCTAGAACTGGTATGAAATGGGTAAAAATCATCAAAAGGACATTTGCAATATCCCTTTATATTCATGTTACGGTTCATCTGCATGCTGGCGCAGCGGAGGATCGCGAGATCATTGCATTGGGCAATCAAAAAATCGACGTGCTCGATTTTTATTTCCGGCATACCGTTTTGCCTCAGGTATTCCTGTGGAATACCCCGGAGCAAAAACCAACGGAAGGCGCATTTTCGACGGCAAATCTGAGCTATGCCAATACCGCCACCCCCGATTTGAAAAAGAATTTTTCCCTGTTTTCATCCTTGTTCGGCCTCGGCGGCGGCGGCCTAAATTATTCTATTGGCGCCGGCGGTTATTATCAAAGGTATGCTTATAACGATGCCTATGGCGATTTACCGGTCTTTGCAGGTTTTGGGATTACTTCCGACATCATATCGTTTCACGCTGGCGGAGTAATTTCTTACTACAACGGAGCGCAACCCGACCAATATCTGAATGCCGCCGGGATTACAAACGGGAACCGATCGGATATCAGGGCAAACTATAAGTATGCCGGCTTTATCTACCTTGCGCTGTTAAGCGATTTTTCCGGATATCTGGATATCGGCGGGGAGGAAAATCTACTGCGCCAATTCGGCATCGGCTTCAGGCAGCTGTTGAATATCCTCTACAACAGGGATTCGGAAAGATACATTGAAGAGATAAATCTTGACTACAGGCGCTTTTTTCACCGGGAGGTGTTCGACCTGTTTAATGTGCAGTTATTTTCCCGGTTCGAGAATTCAGAAAAAAAATTGCACCGCGCATCGGCAGGCCTATCCTTGAATGTCTCCGGTCTTTTTGCAAAAGTCAGTGTCGATAAGCTAACGAGCGGACTTACGCCCGGTTTCGCATTCGGATTTATGTTCGATCGTCTCAGTACCCGAGAAGACTCCTCAGCCTCACCTTGGGGTCGCGTGCGTAACCTGAAGGTCTATTATTTTCAACGATCGATTGAAGATGAAAAGTCATACGGAAATGAAAGAGGATTTATTTTCGAGCTGGGCACGGCCATGTAAGAACTTAAGGAGGTAATGATGATAAAGGCCTGGATTCTAATAATTCCCATTGCCGGCTGCATGTCTGTTGGGGATGAGGGCAAGGTATGCGAGAATCAATATACGATACAATACGAAAAGACGGGTAGTTCGAGCCTCAGTTATTATACTTATCCGTTTTCCGGTGGCACATCAAAAATCTGGAATAATCTCTCAGCCCAGATGACATTTGCCGAGAAACCCTGCAATCCCGTCGTGGCTTCACCGAAAAATATCGCATTGCCGCAACTCGAAGTACAGGAGCCTAGCGGTCCCTATCAAGGCTTCATCCGCGTAACCCCTAACGCAGCATCAATGGGGACAACATTGCAATGCAGCTTTTCAACATATCCTGCTTTCACTTGCCCCGATGATTCAACAAGAGGAGCAGGCGTCGTGGATTTTGAAGCGACGCGGCAATATGAAAACTTGGATCGGCGGGGCACGTACTTTGGTGATACGGCAATAATCATAACTTTTACGGGTCGCGCCAAATATAGTTTTCCTTGAAGTAAGTAAGAAATTAATCCCCGCAGGGACATACGGTACCTATAATCTCTGGGCCGTAAAGCCTGTTCTTAGAGGTGTTAGAATGAGAAGTTCTGGGCATTTTTCCGTTTTCGCCCGGCCATCCGTGGTCAGGCTCACAGGCGCAATTACTTCAGACAACAAGATTTACAAGCTGCGCGCACGACCACTCCGTTGGGTCGCGTCCTCGGCCTCGGTCGCCAAGAGTCGTTGACGCCCGACAAACGGGACGTTTGTTTGGTCGGGCGCAACGCTGTGGGTTCGGCAAATTGATGACGCGCAAATATGCGGCTTACGAAAAAGGCCTGCTTTTATAGTGCAGCGCGTCATCAACTTCTTGTAAATCCAACGTTGTGCGACATGACTTAAAAAATTTGAGGCGTACCCCCCGACATCCTTGTCGGGGTTCCTTCAGAGATAATTTTTTGAACATGTGAATTGGTAGCTACCTGCGCAGGCTTTGCTGGGTATGCGCTCTAGGTGACATAATGCAGATACGTCTTGACCGTCGCGGTGCCTGTTAGCATACTGTGCAAGGGCTGGTAAATCCGATGGCAAACAGATCGCATTTTAATTCCGCGCATTTTACCATGAACCGCCTTAAAAAAGAGGGCGCGGCCCACTCTAGCAGTGTGTCCTTTGAAATACCCAAAAAAACCTATCACGGTGTTTTCATAGAAGATTCTATTCCATTCTTAAAGACCATCCCAGATTCCTCCATCCAGCTAATTCTGATAGACCCGCCATATAATTTGGATTTGGCCACTTGGGACACATTTGCCAACTATCTTGAATGGGCTCGGCAATGGTTAGACGAAATTTTTCGAATATTGGCGGACACAGGAAGTTGTGTGATTTTTGGCGGCTTCCAGTACCAGGACTTGAAAAAGGGCGATCTTCTGGAAATAATGCACTATACTCGACATAGTACCGAGCTGAGGTTTGTGAATCTTGTAATTTGGTATTATCGCAATGGCATGAGCGCTCACCGGTTCTTTGCGAACCGTCACGAAGAGGCAATATGGCTATCAAAAACGAATAAATATTATTTCGACTTGGATGCCGTTAGAATTCCTTTCGACGAGGAAACAAAGAAGCTCTATAGTCGGGACAAGCGACTTAATCCCTTAAGTCTTGAAAAAGGTAAGAATCCAACCAATGTTTGGGAAATAGGGCGACTTAATGCTAATTCGTATGAGCGCGTTGGCCATCCAACGCAGAAGCCTTTGGAGATTATCCGAAGGTTTGTGAAGGCTTTATCCTACCCTGGGTCAATCGTTCTGGATTTTTTTGCTGGTTCTGGAACGACTGGCCGCGTCTGCATCGAAGAGGGCCGAAACTCGATCCTTGTCGACAATGATGCAAAATTTATTGAATATTTCAACGCCCACGTTACCAAGATCAATTCTGATTTCTTTGGTGTACCTCACGAAATTGTCAAGAATGTGCAACTAAATGAGTTCTTGAGTTTTTTGAAAGAAACCGCCCCTAATTCAGATAGAGAAATCGCCTGAGTTCAAAACAAGATTGGCGATTTCTGTGGTATTTTGCCGAATTGTCATAGTTGATCCCATAAAACATCGAGTGCAGTTTCGGTGACGTTAAGCATCTCTTTAACCATTTCATCCTGCTTCCATGGTGCGCAGCGTGCATAGATTGAAACAGCTTGAAGAAGCACTCGGCTTTGACCAAGGGCGACTTCGATATTTTTGCAGCAGTTCGTATTTATGGGCATACTGTAGCTTGCTGCAGTAACTCTATCAATTCTATTCATTGCGCCAGCGTTGGGCAGAATTTCCACTCTTCGCCCGTCCGGGGTTTTTACTACAAGGCGCTCAGTTGCAAAATTTGAACCTTGCAAAAATACCATGTATGGAAAATGTTTCTCGTGGAGCATCATATTTCGAATTTCCTGAATATTCTTATGTACCCGTTCTATGGCATTGCCAGCAACCATTAAATCTTGATCTTCATTCTTGCCAACTTTTAAGCCAGCCTTCAAGTTATCGACATCCTTTCCCTGATGCTTTGCCTCCGCGACTAAGACAATACGCCATTTCTTAGCCGTATCCTGGACTTCAATAACCCCTCCATCTGGTTTGATCCTCGCCTCGGCTACAAACAGTGTTTTTCCAAGTCTCTTATCGACGGTTTTTAAGGCTTTATTAATTTCCTTCTTCTCAATCTCAGAACGATGTCTGAACTTAAATTCTGGAAAAACAGTTTTCAAATGTTCGAAAACGATCTCAGTTGCACGGCTAACGGCCGAATCATGTTTTTTAGCTGCTTTTCCGAATGTACCGCCCCCACCACCGGATTTGATATGCTGCTTTCTGAGGCGATTTGCTTGACTCTTACTCATTGACTTAGACCCTACATAAATTATCGGCTTCTTACCTCCTCCAGAGCAGAAAAACGTCATAATTCGGCTGAAGATGTTGAAGCCAGCCTTCGCCATCCGTGGCTCCGGCCGCCATTATCTTAAGTCACGTCGCAGAACAAAATTTACCTGCTGCGCTCCCTGCGGTGCCGTGGCTCCACCTGTCAGGCCGGTGGCCGCCAGGCCAATGGCCGAAGACGGAGACTCTGAGGACAGAGACCTCGCGATTTCTGTGAAATCGCTTTGGTCGCGAAGACTCGTCGCGCGTGCACCGAAGACGGAGACCTCACGATTGCTGCGCAATCGTTTCGGTCACGGCCCTACGCGCCAAAGATGCCTTCGTCGCACAAGCGGGACGTTTGTTTTGTGCTCCTCAGGGAGGCGCTTCGGGCACATTTGGTGACGCAAAATGACTTTACAGGCTGAATTAATGACACTTGCGTCACCAAACGTCAGGTAAATTCCGCGTTGGGCGAACATGCCTTGCCCGCAAGATTTATGCCCGACATCCGTGTCGGGCTAAGAGCTGAGGTTAAGAAATTAAATTCCAATGATCTTTAGAAAGTATATTTTATTTTGCCGCTTCTGATTTTCTTAGTATATTCAGCGCAGCCGCGGACATACTGATTTTGCAGTGAAGTCAGGGTTCTGTGGTTAGAAGATTTTAAGTATAGGAAGGTAAAAACTATGAACAAGGTATGTCTTTCAGGGCGTCTTACGACTGACCCTTATTTCAAAAAATTTGAGAACGATGTCAAAAGGTGCACGATCTTTGTCGCCAATGATGTTTATTATGGCTCGGAAAAGTCCACCGGCTTTTACAAGGTAACAGCATGGGGCAAAAAAGCTGAGCTAATCGCTCAGCATTTCAAGACTGGTGTGGAAATCTTTGTCACGGGTCATCTCGAACAGAATCGGTATGAAGATGAAAATGGGAAATTGGTCTATGATAATGAGATTGTGGTTGATGAATTTAATTTCAGCGGTAATCGGCAAGCGATCGGTGCAGGCGAGGCTATCCGGATGTAAAACCAATCAGGGGAGCCGCTGTTACAGTGGTTTCCCTGACTATTGAGCAAATCATGAACAAAGTAATGATTAACGGCAGACTTATAAGAGAGCCCGAAATACAAGAATTGGAGAACAATAATTTTAAATGCACGATTTTTATCGCAAATGACGTATTCTTTGGCACGAACAAAGAAACGGGCTTTTACCGAGTAGTGGCTTGGGGCAAGCTGGGTCGAATTGTAGCCGAAAATAGTAAAACTGGCACCGAACTCTTTATTACTGGCAGGTTAGAGCAACACACATATCAGGATGAAAATGGCAAAACAGTATTTGACGTCGGTATTGTCATGGAGCAGTTTGATTTTGGGGCGAGGGCGACGGGTTAACCGCTTCGGCTAAAGGTTAATGTTGCATACAAGGAGGTAACTACATGACTGAAGAATTCTCAGCATTATTTAGCGAGGGTGACCTCGGTGTAGTATCGGTTGGCAGTCTGGCAAAGGAGGTCTTATCTGCTCATGGCTGCTTAAAGCTCCCGGCATTTCAACGCGATGCGGCTTGGAATGAAAGTCGGATTCAACTCCTGTGGGATTCACTGATTCGCGGATTTCCTGTTGGCACTTTCTTGTTTGCTGAAGCAAAAGATTACAAGGACGCCCAGTGTAAAGATGTGGAATCGCAAGGAGTATCCGTAGCCCCGAGTCCATTAATCCCAACGACAGATACCATAAAATACCTGATTATTGATGGACAGCAACGTATTATCGCGATTTCAATGGGGTTCAGGGAATGGAAACCAGAGGACATATCAAGGCTTTGGATTGATTTGGAGCAGAATAAGGATACTAAAGGATCTTACGACATCTACTTAACGACCATAGTCCATCCATGGGGACACGGTGCTCCAAAGGGAGCAATCGTCAAAGCGCTCAAGAGTTTGGGACTCTCGGAGGATATTGACAGAAGTACGTCCGATATATTGGATCACACATGGCCTGCTAAAGCAACTCTTCCGGTTTCGCTAGCGGCTTTATTGAAATTGTTTGCTGCGAATGATCTGAAAAATATAGACTCAATAGTACCCAAGTGGCTACCGAACAGCACCCGCTCCAGACTACCCTCAATTGATATGCAGAGCTTGGTGGATCTCTGCACGAAAATCATGAATTTTAAGACGCCCGTTTTTCGAATTAACAAACTCGATGGAATTGAGGATCTAGGGGAGGCGTTTCTACGAATTAACTCACAAGGCGTCTCAATGTCGCAAGAAGATCTATTTTTCGCAGGCCTCAAGATGGTCTGGCCAGAGGCGCATAATTTGGTTTGGGACATACACAGAGACAGTGAGACTGGCAAAGTTCTGTCTGCCACAAAAATCGTTCACAACGTGGCTCGGATTGCCGTTGCGAAAACCGAGTCGGTCGACCATAGCGACTTGATCAATCTTACTGCGGCCAGTTTCCGGACGCTCGTGAAACCGGATGAACCCGAAGAAACTATTTTCTTGAAGAACTTAAAAAAACAACTGGAAGTGCCTGTTAATGAAGAGAGCTCTCAGTACCACAATAATCTCAGACTAGCTAAGAAACTGCTGTGTTATGATCCTACGAATGATATCGATGATGTTGGATTTCCAATCCAAATGCTGGCAGAACTCAGTGAACGCGTTTGGCATACGGCAACAGCTTGGCTTAGCACAATCGATACTCGTCAGCTGAAAGGAGAAGTGTGGCAAAAGTCGCGACTCGAGCTGCTTCGGTACGCACTCCTAGATCATTTTCACCTGACGACGACTCGCGTTGTGCATGACTATTTCACCATTCCATTTCAAGTTGCTATGGTTTCGCAGTCCGAAATATTCCCAGGCAAGCAGATTCTACGTGAACTCCGAGAGAGATCTCAATACTGCAAACAACTACGATTCCACACGGTAACAGAATTCGAGACTGAAGCTAAAAATTGGAAAACGAGACAACGAACCAGCGTACTCGACCGCAATGAACATAATCTCGCAACTTGGAATCAGCGGTATTACCTACATAAGTGGTATCCAAATTATGACCCAACACTTTATCACACGCAAGAGGACTTGCCATTCGATTGGGATCACATAATTGCAGCGGATTGCTTCAACCAACGGGGGGATATGCCAAGTGCCCACGAGGATTTTCAAACTATCAGAGCATTTTTAGTGGAATGTGTAGGTAACTATCGACTATGGCCGAAGCATCTGAATCGATCTGATCAAGCTGACAATTTGTGGCGAAAGTTTATACTTGGAGATTCTCAAGATTCTATACCGGATACAGTCCCATTCGGAAAAGATCTCTCATACCTTACTAGCAAACCATTTGGTTTCAAGACAATTGGTGAAATTAGGCAAGCCAGTGCAATACCCGAGGATCCTGAGATTTTGAAGAATTGGGAGACTGCATGCCATACCAAGAAGAAAGAATCTATGGCGGCGGAAGTTCCATGGCACTCCGACAGATCTTGGGATAAGAAATCAAGAATCGATGCATTCAGCAACGCGGTGAATGCCAGACGAGTCCACTTGTATAAGGTTTTGTATGAGAGTTTGGCCCTAGACTCCTGGCAATTTCTCGAAGATAAAGTAACCGTCTAAGCAACCGCGCGGAGCCCGGAGCGATGCGCGCTCGGATCAAAATTCTCGACGGTAGCCCTTTCGACTCGATGCGGCAATAGAGCGCGCATTTCGTCGTCGCTCTGGCATAGCGGCAGCTTAGCGAACAGATACCGTAAGTACATCCATGGTTCCAGATCGTTGGCGGTAACCGTCTAAGTAACTGCGCGGAGCCCGGAGCGATGCGCGTTCGGATCAAAATTCTCGACGGTAGCCCTTTCGACTCGATGCGGCAATAGAGCGCGCATTTCGTCGTCGCTCTTGCATAGCGGCAGCTTAGCGAATAAATACCGCAAATACATCCAAGGCTCCAGATCGTTGGCTTTCGCCGTTTCAATCAAAGAATAAATCAGAGCACTCGAATCGGCGCCACGCGGGCTACCAGAGAAGAGCCAATTCTTTCTGCCGACGACGAATGGCCGGATTGCATTTTCGACCGCATTCGTATCGATCGGCACATGACCGTTCGTCAGAAACACGCGCAGCTTCGTTTCCTGCCTTTGGGCGTACCGGATCGCTTCGCCCAAAGGCTGCCTTTCCGGGATCTGGTCACGTTTCGATTTCAGCCGTTCGAAAATGCGATCAACGATCTTTGTCGAATACTCGTTTCGCGTTTCTTGAATTTTGTCCGGCGGATATACTTTTTCCCTTGAGCGCGCTTCGATCGCATAGAGTTTACGGATTTCTTCGACAATCAGCGACGTAAAAGACTCGCCCTTCGTGAGCTTCATGACTTCGACAAACTTGCGGCGCGTGTTCCCTCCGCGGACTGCAACGGGTCGGCGCAGACGACGATGTCCGCAGAGCAGGCGGCCACATGGATGTGGTGACCGCCCTGCCAACATGCGGAGTGTGCGATCTGTAAATCGTTGCATAGAGTGTCGTAACTCTTATAGCCGTCGCTCGCCAGAGTTCCTGCATAGCCGCGGAGGCGTTCCGCAAGAAATCCTGCGGCTCGAGTTTCTCGATACTGAAAAAATCGAATCCTCTCAGCCGCGAACGCCAACATCCACGACTTCTGCGTATTCGTTCGGTCTTTTTCATTAAGAACCTGCAACGGGGTTTGCCAAGAGGCGCAGCTCGCTTCGCTCACTGAACGTCGGCGAGGATGACTTTCTCTGCAAGTAAATCCTGCCAGAAAAGCTCCTCCAGTCGATCGTACTGTTCGTAAAATTGAATCTGCCAGCTGTCAGTCGTCAGAGCCGACCTAGTCGGCCGTTCGGGCTAACAGCCCGGCGGTTGGAAAGATTAGTGCGTGAAATATCAATCCCATAACGCTGGAAAATTTACTCCTGGCGGTAGTACGGTAAGTGATCGCAGAATTTGTTAGTTAAAATGTGTGCAAAAAGGCCAGCAGTCGCAATCGACTTCGGCAGGATTTCAGGCTGTCAGCCAAGAGGTGCCAGCCTATTGGTGGCATAGGAGCGATTTTGAATTCGGAGGATTTCTTGCCGTTCAGGCAGGTTTTGCAACTGTACTTCGGGCGGATATGCTTGTGAACTACGATTTTGATCGGGATAATATCGAGTTTTTCCGTAGTTTCACGATCAATTTCAAGCAATTCGCTGCCGCAGCAAGAACACTTTTTCTCTGCTGGATCGATATCGTGAATAATTTCTTCGCGAGGTATGCGATCGGAAAATGGCTTTCGACCTCCGCGCTTTCGTTTGTGTGCCTTGACTTCGGTAAGTTCGTTCGATTTGTTTTCTGACTCCACTTTGTGGAGCAAGGCTTCCGCTTCGTCGAACAGGCGTTCTTGCCGCGCTGTGATGTCAAAACCTTGCAGTAATAAATCCAAGTCGTCGTGCGTTAGCTGCTGCGCCTGCGCTTCCGATTTTGGCCATGCATATTTATGACGATCGAGCTTTTTCTGAAGCATGCAAAAACCGTTCTTATCCCAGAAGATTACTTTCAGGTTGCGCTTGGTCAACCCACAAAAGAGAAAGGCGCTTTTGTGAAAGGCATCGAGCTTCATTTCGTTTTCTATCAACACAAGCAGACCGTTGATGGCTTTGCGCATATCCGTGCGTCCAGGGCGAATGTAGATGCGGTCGAATGAACGCCAACCGCTGGTTGGGCAGTGCCCAATCAAGCATAACTTAGAAAATCAAATCCACATTCAGCCGAATACGAAAGCCGTCGCTACCCAGCGTCAGCGCGAGCCAGTCGGCTTTTGCGTCGGCCGCGACTTGCACGAAACCCGATTGCTCGTCGCGAGCAGCTTGCCGCTTCTTCGACAGATGGTATTGCAGGGTTGCGATACTGATGTTGTTGGTCTTACAATAAGCCGTCTGCGACAGGCCACTGGTCTCAAAGCGTTCTATGTGCGTTGTATCAAATTTGGTCTTGGCCATGCCTGAAGATCGGCAGGTAGCTCACTAAACCGAATCCGCTGTTGCTTAGACGGTTACGAAAATTTTCGGATTGAATGTGCCTGCAAGATCGACCCTTGCATATTATCTCCAGAACTTGCAGCCCTACAAGATTGAAGATTTACGCAAAATTCCCAAGAAGATTGTAGCGACGATTAGCGGCTTCGGCCACATAGTCCAGCCAGCTGGCTTTTCGCAAAAAGATTACGAAGATTTAGGCACCTTTGAAGCCGGCATACCTGACGCTTGGATTTTCGTGATCGACGCAAATCAGAAGGTAACTGGTTGCGTCCTCATTGAAGCAAAAGATAATGATACCGGCGCAACCATAGAGCAAATTGGTTCCTATGCGAGAACATTCTTGAATATAAATAGCTTTCAAGAATATCAGGCACATCTAGTTACGAATACTTGGCGAGGAATTCTTGAATCTATGGAGCAGGCAATTGCCAATAGCAATGAGGTGACTGCACAAAATCTCATCCGAAATTTTGTAGAAGTGATACGGTGGTATGGTGTACCGATCTTCTCACAACTCCGGTTTGACTTAGGCTTCTTGAATCCAATTCATTTCAAGAAAGCCTTACTAAAAATGGATTTGCAATATAATAATTTTGAAAACTTTCCAAAAATAGGAGTGTATAATGGCAACAGTGGAAAATGACGGTTTTTTTGACGCAATCGATCGGTACAATGCGTTTACAGACAATCTGCAGGTTATCTATCGTGATCTGCAAGAAAAAATCGGCAAAATTCTCAATATGCAAGAATACAACCTTTACACGCGAGGCGTGAGTCCCAGAGGGTTAATGCCAAGAATTGGTGATTACGTGACTCTCGGTTTGTCCAATGAAGAAGGATTCTCGACTATCAATATTACACTGATTCTCAATAAGCATATTATTAACAATCCGAACGTGTTACTGAAGCCATCGCTTATTATTTCTAAAACCACATCAAAGGTGGGCAAATCATTAAATCATTATGATTCCTCGATACTTGAGGTAATCGAGAATAATCTGCCCACCAAGCCGAAGAAGATGGGGCAAACAAGCATTTTCACCTCCACAGCAAAGAGAGAAAATGATACTTTCACCGTAGAGTTTTTTCAGGTGCTTCTGGTAGAGTACAATAAAAAATCTGTAGAAGAAGTCAACGAGGCAATCATTTCAACCTTGAAGGCAATTGGATAATGCGAATACTTGCAACCGGTGAAAATGCCCATGAAATATAAAAAATCAAGAGGTTTTTCGCACAGATGATGAAATTTACTCAGTATTGTTGAAAAGCAAACCACAATTGCCTCAGCCCTCCATGGCTTCGGCAAAGATTGCGGGCAAGGCACGTCGCAGAACAAGATTTGACGCGCTGCGCTCGCTGCGGTGCCGTAGCTCCACCGAAGACGGAGACTCTGAGGACAGAGACCTCGCGATTTCTGTGAAATCGCTTTGGTCGCGAAGACTCGTCGCGTGTGCACCGAAGACGGAGACCTCACGATTGCTGCGCAATCGTTTCGGTCACGGCCCTGCGCGCCAAAGATGCCTTCGTCGCACAAGCGGGACGCTTGTTTTGTGCGCCGCCACGAGCCGCTTCGGGCACATTTTGACTTGTAGCGAAGACGCCACAAGTCAAAACGTCAGGTAAATTCCACGTTGTGTGCCATGCTTTAAAATATGGATCAGATCAAGCTAAAATCTTCTCTCTGTGAGAAATGTCTTCAAGAGACTCAGCATAAAATATTGTTTCTGCATAGTGTTGGCTCACAACCCTCAGATGACTACCACGCTGAAGAGAAATATTTCACTCTCGAATGCGCAGGTTGTGGCCACACGTCGTTTCGGTATGAAATGCACGATTATGAAGGTGGCTACACGGCTGACGACGGTGAATGGATTCATGATATTGTAGTGAAGATTTTTCCGAATTTTCTCCCAGAAGCCAAGCGCTTTAAGAGGGCTGCTTGGTTTCCGGATGACATCAGCAATATTTATGTGGAGACTACGAATGCCATTAAGGACGAAAACCTAGTCTTAGCTGGTGCAGGCTTGAGAATGATCATTGAAGCCATAGCTATTGATAAAAAGGTACCAGGAAAACATCTCGAAAATCAGATAACCAATCTACAGAAAAAAGGGCTGATTTCCAAATTAGACTCGAGCCGGCTGCATGCAATTAGGTTTCTCGGAAATGATGCTGTACATGCGTTAAAGGCATACGAAAAAGAGAAAATCCTTTTGGCCTTAGAGATATTGCAGAACCTTCTGACGTCTCTTTATGGTTTTGAAGGAATGTTTATTCCGACTCTTGAGCTCCCAATTAATTCTTACAAAGAATTCAGAGAATTAGTTCTGAAGCGCATCGGGAATGCAACGAATCTCAAGAAGGATCACGTTTATACAATTTCAGCCATACTTGGAAACGAAAACAGACGTATCCTAAGAAATACGGAACGATTTGAAAAATCTCTCAAAAAAGAAATTCAAGCTGGAAAATTCAAGAAACTCTCCATTGAAAATGCTATACACGGGGCTGCTTCCAGCAAGACTTATTACAAGATTCTCACCTAAAAGCACGACGTACAACAAGATTTACAAGCTGCGCGCGCGACCACTCCGTTGGGTCGTGTGCTCGGCCTCGGGCACCTGGACTGCCTCCTCGCGCGCACGTGAAGTGCATTTTGCGCTCGTCGGCAGGTGCCCTCGGCACATAAAGTGACGCAAAACGGCTTTATAGATGCAAAGTTGAACGAAGCGTCACTTTACGTCTTGTAAATCCAACGTTCTGCGCCATTGGCTATTAGATATTGTTATTCTGGTAGGTCAGTTAATCGTTACAGAATTTTACTCAATCATGATCTTAAATTACTTGACCTGATGAAAAAGTAGCATCATTCTGTATTATGTCGCTTGCAATGCTTGGTTTTAACGATGAGAAGATTGAGCACTTTGAATATCGGCGAGTTATTGGCGTTTTGGCTGATAGTTTCGCTGTGATGCGGCAGATGCCTTCTGAGTCTATTCACGCAGTAGTGACTGACCCACCTTATGGGGTCAAAGAGTTCTATGAAGATCAGCTTGCCAAAAAGGATCTTGGGCGTGGTGGCATCTGGCGAATTCCCCCATCTTTCGACGGCAACCAACGAGCCCCTTTGCCCAGATTCACCGCCCTTAATGCAAAAGAACGCACCGAGCTATTTGAATTTTTTGCAAATCTCTCAAGCGAATTAAATCGCGTCCTAAAGCCAGGCGGGCATGTGATTTTAGCATCGAATAGTTTTCTCTCACAAATGGTATTTGAAGCCATGGTTAAGGGTGGCTTAGAGTTTCGCGGCGAGGTTATTCGACTCGTTCAAACGTTACGTGGTGGTGATAGGCCTAAAAATGCTGAAACAGAATTTCCAGAAGTCTGCTCCATGCCACGTGGCTCTTATGAACCATGGGGTCTATTCCGAAAAGCGTTACCAAATCGAATGACAGTTGCAGAATGCTTACGTCAGAATAAAACCGGCGGCTTAAGACGGCGCAGAGATGGTTTACCTTTTTCGGACGTAATTAATAGTGAACGAACAACTAAATGGGAACGAGCGACGGCTGATCATCCAAGTCTCAAGCCGCAATCGTTTATGCGCGAAATTGTCTATTCTGCACTGCCTTTGGGCGAGGGTGTAATTCTTGATCCATTCATGGGGGCCGGCACAACTTTAGCTGCAGCAGCACACTTCAATTACGCATGTATCGGGATTGAAATCAATCCACGATTTTTTAAAGAAGCAGAGCGTGCAATACCAGCATTAAATGGTGACTCTTATGCGCCGAATCGCGATTATTCATCATCAGCCGAAGTCTCATCTGGCTTATTCGCCTCATAGTCCATGTAAATCCAGTTTTTGGACATTTTTTCATACCCTGAATTTGTGACACTTGCGGTAATCGTGCGTCTACTTGTTGCAGATCGTCCTGAAAAAAGCCAATCATTCTTGTTTAGTTGTGCGCCGACGACCTTAAGAAATCTGAAAGGTTTTGGTTCAATTCCCTCGGCTGGGTCAACTGGTCTATTGCTGTCAAAAACGAATACCATTAGCCATGCATTCTCAGGATTGTGTCCTTGCCATCCACGACCGTACCTAGAGCCCTTTACCTCAATACCTGCTTCAGCATGCTGAACGGCATCATTCGGAAATTTATCGCGTTGAATTAGGTCCGGGTGACCATTATGAAACTGGTTTTTTACTAAGGTCTTGCAATATTTGGGAATGTTGCTGACCATAAATTCACCAACCATACTGCTAAAATTCGCAGGCATAAGCATACTCTCAAGCCGAGCCATCTTCTTGGAATTTAGCTGCGTATTGACAAAGCCAAGAAATTTGGTAAATTCATTCATCGCTTTCTGAATGTTTCCAATATTAAGGCCGTAGGGTAACTTCGCGTTCTTATTGAAGTATTTTGTCTTTATGGCAATCGGCTGGCAACTGAGGGCTTCGGCATTTTTGTTTGACATTGTTAATATTATCGAACTTTTTATCAATTACCGTGAGTCAACTGCGCCCAACAAAATTTACCTGCTGCGCTCCCTGCGGTGCCGTGGCTCCACCTGTCAGGCCAGTGGCCGCCAGGCCAATGGCCGAAGACGGAGACTCTGAGGACAGAGACCTCGCGATTTCTGTGAAATCGCTTTGGTCGCGAAGACTCGTCGCGCGTGCTCGGCCTCACCCACAAAGAAGCGTTGACGCCGCACGCACGGGACGTGCATTCGGTGCGGCGCAACGCTGTGGGTTCGGCAAATTGATGACGCGCAAATATGCGGCTTCCGAAAAAGCCCGCATTTATAGTGCGGCGCGTCATCAACTTCTTGTAAATCCAACGTTGTGTGCCATATTGATAAGACATATTTTCGAAGATTATGCAGCGGAATAAATACATAGGATTTGTAAAAAAGCACTCGTGGAAGATGCTTCTTTTCCTCCTGCTGATTGAAACAGTTAATGTGCTCCATTATCTGAAATGGCCGAAGTCGATCGCTGAGCTCCAATTCAATTGGAAAAATCGACGTGATTGGCGATTGATTTTTGCCTATTGGGACAGTAAGGAAAAAGACAGTACCAAGGATCCGCAATATGCACTGGCAAAGGAATACTTTGACTATTACCTCCGAGAGCGACCCTCAACCCTTTCGATCCAAGCCTTAAAGCAGGCGTTTCTTATGTGGGGGAACCTCAAAGGGACGAGTGCAATTGTTGACTCGGCCTTGTCTAAAATGATCGAAAATGATATTTATCCGGACATTCTGAATGGCATAACCAGTTCATATTCGCGAGATGGCCGTTTTGATAAAGATTTTACGGAATTTGATCTCTATGTGCGCATCCTAAAGAAAGGTGTAGGGTCAAAAACAGAACATTTTTTGAAATTCAAGAAGGCTGAATATTACCTGGAAAAAGGTGATTATGAATTAGCTCTTGCTGGCTTTCGCGACATAGTTGAAAGAAATCATAGCGAATACTACGTTAAACACGCTGCCGGCTACATCTATGAAATTCAAAACCTAAAAATTGGTATGAAAGCTCCCGTTTTTGAAGGCACTGATCTAAATGACCAGAAGATTGCGTTGACGAAGAATTCTGATAAAATTCGGCTACTTTTCTTCTGGGCCACGACATGTGGTCCATGCCATGGCGAATTTCCTCATTTAAAGAAGATTGCTGAAGAATTTCAAGAACAAGTGCAAATCATTGGCATAGCTGGGGATCATAACAAAAGTGATCTACGGACACTCATTCGAAAGGACAACCTTAATTGGCCTAATATCTTCGAGGGAGAAGCCTTCTTTGGCGAAGTTTCAAAAAAATACAATATCCTCAGGTATCCAACAATCTATTTGATAGACCAGAATGGACTAATCGCTGCAAAAGACCTTCGAGGTGAAGACATTGCTAAACGAATCAAGAGCATGCTTTGAAATCAATACGGCGCAGAACAAAATTTACCTGCTGCGCTCGCTGCGGTGCCGTAGCTCCACCTGTCAGGCCGGTGGCCGCCAGGCCAATGGCCGAAGACGGAGACTCTGAGGACAGAGACCTCGCGATTTCTGTGAAATCGCTTTGGTCGCGAAGACTCGTCGCGCGTGCTCGGGGTTGCGCGGCGAAGATCGTGGATGGCGCACAAGCGGGATGCTTGTTTTTGTGCGCCACCACGAGCCGCTCCACCCACATTTTGCCTTGCCATGAAGACATGCCAAGTCAAAACGTCAGGTAAATTCCACGTTGTGTGAAACGCGACCAAGATATTTTTAACATAAAGGACAAAAGCAGTATGGGCATTTTCCAGAGTTTAATGAAAGCAGCTCAAGTTCTGAAAGATGATTTGAATACGCCGGAATCATTTAAGAAAGGTGAGGCTTTTGAAGACTTTGTCCGAAAGCAACTTTTTACTGACGACAGGTATAAGCTCATACACAAAACTCAAGGGTATTCTCAAAACAGCCGGGATTATGTCGAAAACTCTAAGCAGCCAGACTTCACTTTCCAGTGCTTAGATACGAAACGCAATTTCTACGTTGAGGCAAAATACCGAAATGGGGTCAACGAGAATGGCGCACTTCAATATGCGAATCCTGGTCAGTTTGAACGCCATAAGAAACTCAATGCAGAACAACCTGTGTTTATTTGTCTCGGTGTCGCGGGGAAGCCGGCGTCACCTGACTTCGGATTCATCATACCTATCATTCGGATCAAGTCTGTCTATCTGACCGAAGATTTTTTGGAAGAATTTGAAATTCCAACAAAAAGTCCCATCGCGTCCAAAAAACTTTGGTCCTTAGTTGCCCCTGCGCCCAAAAGAAACCAAGTTCATAATTCTGGCTATTGCATTCGGTGTAAGAAGTCTATTGAATTAAGTCCAGACAAGCCTCTCTGTAGCGAGTGTTACAAGGAATGGAAGGCGTACTCAAATCCTGATTATGTCGAGAAATATTGTCATTCGTGCGGTAAACCCAATAAGGGCAGCATCGTCAAGCCAGTCTGTTATAATTGTTACAAGAAACTTTCCTAATTGGTCGCGCATCACACAACGAGACTGTAGAAAAACCCCTTTCCCTCGCGTCATCCTTAGTGTATAAGCGACTGCCCTGCGCCGCAAACTTACTTTTTCAACAACTGCCGCAGCTTCATTGTCCTGTTCCCGCTCACACGGCGATTGCCACGTGCTGCGAACGAACCGCCAAGGCAATCTTCCCGATGTTGTGCACAATGTAGTAGAGTAAATTCTGAATCCCCACCTTCGTCTTGCCCCGCAGCGTGAACTTATGCATCCCCTTTTGCACCGTTATGTTCGAAAACACCGGTTCGATAATCTTCATGCGCTGCGAGTAGATCAGCCGACCTTCCGGTGAGTCGATTTTCGCACGCATCAGCGCGGTGAATGGCATATTTCTGTTCGTCGTAGCCTCTGTTTTTACAGTTAGCGTCTTGCGCGAGCCTTGTTTTGCACGCGGCATGCAGGTCGTAAGGAGCGAACACGCTGCACATTCGCCCTTTGCGATGCCGTAGCGCGCATCGCCACGCATACTCGATCCCCAGCGCGTCAGTAGCTTGCCATTTTTACAGGTGAACTGATCGAGCGCGTCATTATAAGTGAAATCAGTTGCACCATAGCCGCGCAATTTTTCTTTCTTCTGATTTGCATAGACGTTCGCTTTGCGCGTCGGTTTCTTGGGTTCGTTTTCAGCGACGAACGTTTCTATCTTTTCAATCATGTGCTCTTTTTTTTTAATCCGTTGCGAAAGTGAATGCTTAGCCTCTTCGGTGTCGGCAGTTTTGTGCTGCTGCATCAGGTCAGCGAGGATTGCTTTGAGCTTGGAGACCTTTTTCTCGAACTTCGGGAATGTGCCGGACATTTCTTTCGACGCATTGGATGACATTTTGCTGTTAGCCAAGAGGCTACCAGCCGATTGGTGTCCATCCAAAGCAAAACGCTCGCCACCAATAAGATCAAGTCGCTGGCAGACTTTCAGGACATAGGTAAAAACGAACATGATTTCCCGTTCCATAGAAGAGACAAAGTGCGCAATGGTGGTAAAATCGGGCTTCGAGTAACCGCTCAAGGCAATGAAGGTGATGTTTTTCTCTGCGGCCTGTGCAATTTTGCGCGACGAGAGAATTCCTGCGAGTAGGCGAATAGGATTATTTTCAGGAGAATCCGCGGATCGTATGCCGGAGCGCCGGTCTCGTCGTTCTTGTAGCGATCCATAAAGACCTTCATGTCCATTCGATCAATCAGATCATTAATCGTTTTCTCCATTGTCCCGCGCATCAGTTGCTCCTGCAGTTCGACGGCTACGAGCATGTGCTGTGTAAGATTTGTTTTTCTAAATCGTGCCATGTGAGTTTTCTCCCTCGTTTCATGATCTGAATTTCAAGATAGCACAGAAAACTAAAGAATCAAGAACTTTTTCTACAGTTTCAACAAGATTTACAAGCTGCGCACGCGACCACTCCGTTGGGTCGCGTGCTCTGCCCTACGCGCCTAAGATGCCCTGCGCCTGGCCAAGCGGGGGCTTGGTTTTGCCGGGCTCGGGCAGGCGCTTCGGGCACATTTGGTGACGCAAAATGGCCTTACAGGTTGAATTAATGACACTTGCGTCACCAAACGTCAGGTAAATTCCGCGTTGTCTGAAATAATTGCGCCTTTGTTATTCGCCGACCTCGTGTCGGCGCGGCAACGTAATTCGAATTAAGTATATAAGAAATTACTGCCCACCGGGGCCTATTGAACCTAGGCTTTCTCGGGTGTAAAGCCTGTTTTTGATGTGACAAAATGACTCTATATGGGTAGTTGCTGGGTTAAAGTGCTATATTTTATGCATGGCGTGATTTTTCTTATTTTCGCGCGATGTCGCGAAAATAAAAAAACAAAGCGATAATAAAGAGCCGCGATATTAAAAAGGCCTGCAAAGCCGACTACAAGAAGCTCTGCAAGCAGGTGAAAGCCGGCGAAGGCCGTATCATCAAGTGCCTCAAAGAAAACGAGGCCCAGCTGAGCGACGGCTGCAAGGCAGCGCTGACCTCACCGGTGAAGACAGAGTAGTGAATTTCCGGTGAATCACTTTTGGTGATTCACCGAGGTTATTTCCAGACGTCGTAAGGCGGTGTGGGGCCTGGCGCTGACCACAAGCTGGTACCCCACACCATCGCTGACTTAAGGTTGTAGACGGCGCTGGCTGTGCTGATATTCCCTGCGCGATCAACGCAGCTGTATATTAGGTTGATTTCGCCCATCGGCAACGCGTAGCCCGTCGCCGTCACGTACTGGACTGCGGGATTCACCTCGACGCGCGCAACGGTATAAGTCGGCGCGATGCCATCGGTTCTATACGCGATGCGCTCGGCATTGTCAGAACACGTAAGCGTAATTGTATGTGGGCGAGGATATATGCCGGCTGTGATAGTGCCAACCGATGGTGAGGTATCATCCCTGGTGATGGTAGTTTCGAGCTCCACATTCACCCCGGCCCCGACATTAACCTGACAAACCCATACCTTAGTGGCAACCTGATCAGTAAATTGAAGGCGGTCGAGTGTGGTAACAACCTGCGCATTTGCCGCAAGCCCCGTACCTGAGACATTGGTACCAGAAAGTGCTGTTGCAGTTGCGCAGCTCGTGCCACCCTTCTTGACCGTATAATCTACCGCTACCAGATTTCCGTTCTTCCAGGTCAAATCAGTACTCTGAAACGAGCCTGCTTGGTTGCTAACAAAAGTGTGGGTAGCCTGTATTGGTTCCAGTGGTACTGTGATTGTGCTCGTGGCCACAGTAATTGCGTTATCAGAGAGATCAGTCAATGGAGCAATATTCAATACTGCTTGAGCAACACCTGTCGGCGGATTGCTGAAGTTAACACGATAACTTGTATCGCTCAGTTTATCAATTGAACCGATTGTCGCGTCGATAGGCGTTACGCTGTAGTTTGACTTGTCGCCGGCATTCTTCATTGGCTCGCTGAAGGTGATGACTATCTGTGATAAGGATGGTTGGTTCGGCGCAGCAGGATTTGTTTCAGTCGAGGGCGGGTCGGTCACCGTCACCCTCGGCGCCTCAGTATCTTTCACGAAGCACCCGGCCTTGGGGTTAAGGCAGTTGCCATCTTTGTTCAGCTTGCAACCCGCAGAAATAACCAGTGCAAGAATCGCAAGTGAGTTGAATGTATTACGTACGCTCATAGATCCCCCCTATTTAAAATTTCCCTGTATATGAAAAAGTGGCGCGAAGGCCTGGCAGCGCACTCTCGTCAGCGCCGAGGTTGAACTGCAGTGGGTTCGCTTCGGCGACTTTCGGTAGCGCGGCGTTGCCGACATCGGGCTCGATGAAGTACGCGTGCAGCATCGCGCCGAGCCAAATGCCTGCGGTCACCACGCCGCCGATGAGCGCGAGCTGGCCATACTGGTTCGCCTGCGTCTCGAGGCGATCGAACTCAGACTGCGCCGCAGCCTGATCGTAAAGGCCCGTGCCACCCGCATCGTTCTTGTAATGTTGCGGCTTGTACGTGTCGTACTGGTTCTTCATGACAACAAAGAGCGTGCCCATCGTCGCGGTGAACGCAACCGCCGTGCCACCTGAAATCATCCAGAAATTGCCCCAGCCATGGCGCTGCTTGTAGTGGTGCCCCCAACCGGGAAAAAGCAGCGAGCGCGTGAGCGCACCGCGGTCAGACGGCACGAACAGGTCTTTGATTTTTTTCGCGAGGTTGTCGGCGACCTGGTTGATCGTCTCGAACATCTGCGCATTCGTCGGCGTCTGCCCGTTCTGCTCGTCGACAATTTCGCCGTCGATGACAGAAAAAATCACGCCCTGAATTTCAAGGTTGCCTTCTTTCGACACATACTTGCCATAGATGACGCCATCGGCTCCGAGCACGCGCCCCATCTCGCGAATTTTTACCGCATCAAAAAAATCTTTTTCTGTCCATTTTTGCTGAGCGGCATATTTTTTCCAGGTTGAGGATGCAATTCTGTCATAACGGTATTTGCCCTTGATCGATTCATGCACCGCATCGCCAATCGAGTTCGCCACATATTGCAGGTTCTTGTCATTCGCCTCATTATAGAAATCGAGAAAAATGAGCTTCTTCGCCGGTGCTTCTGTAGGTGCTTCGCCCACCACGACCGGCGCGCTCTTCATCGGCGCGGCGGTGAGCGCTTGCGTCGCCAGCGCGAGGAGAAGCAGCCTCACCCCGGCCTTCGGCCACCCCTCTCCTAAAGGAGAGGGGAAACTCTTTCTCCCCCTCTCCTTTAGGAGGGGGGGCCGGGGGGTGAGGCCCCTCACTTCACCCTCATAATCCACACGACGCTCATATTCACCGGCCGGGTTTCACTCGACGTGCGCGGTGTGCCGTTGGTGCCGTCGGATTTCGGATCCCCGACATTAAAATAACTGGGATCAGAATCAGCTGTTTGCGTCGTCGTCGAAGAATTGCCACCGTACCCGGCAATTGCTCCGCCATACGCGCGCGAATTTAAAACATGATGATGCCCCTGAAACGCATCCTGCTGCCCCGTGCCCGATGTCACTCCACCTCTTAGAAACATCGCCACCTTCGCTGACTGTCCCGGCGAATCGGCGCCGCCCGCCGCGCCGTTGAGGTTGGGTATCACCTGGCCGTCATAGGCAGAACCGACGGTGCCGAGCGTCTGGCCGTTGCACTCGACCCACTCGCCCGTGGCCGGTAGTGAGGGCGTGCCGCCTGTCATGCTCTTGTGCCACGCGATGATGCCACCGATGGGCACGAGCGAGTTATCGAGCTTGGTGAAATTCGCATTCACGTCAGCGGCGACCGCAGCAGTGCCGGCGGTGAATGTGTGCGGTACAGCGGCGTGCAAGAGGGGAATCCCCACGAAACAGAACAGCGTCGCGGCGATGAGGCGTTTTTTTGTGCGCATGAGGCGCAGGGTCTTTTGTGTGCGTGAGAGTTGTAGCTCGGCAAGCAGTTCATTTTGGTGGGCAATCCGCATGTTTTGCGCGGCGAGCTCTGACCGAAGCTCTGCAATCGCCCGGTTAACATCTTTCTGTTCAGTATATAAGAAATTACTGCCCACCGGGGCCTATTGAACCTAGGCTTTCTCGGGTGTAAAGCCTGTTTTTGATGTGACAAAATGACTCTATATGCGTAGTTGCTGGGTTAAAGTGCTATATTTAGCCGAATTCGCGTTTTATTCAAGTATTATTTGCGAATGGCGCGTAACGGCCCTGCCGCGGTGTTAATGCGCAAAAAAACAGCTGCTTCAAACATCGATCATGCTATGAGCCTGCAGGCGGCGCTCTGGTAGATTTCAGGTAAAAGTAACCGTCTGCGAGAAAATATCTTGAACGCAGGCGCTTCTCAAAGCGAGGCGCGTCACGAGCAAATATTGTGTATGTCCGCATATTTTGCCGGCACAAAGGGCAAGCCATCGGGTTTGGCGTGTCGAAAGACGATTTAATACCAGCAGCCCACAGGGAAATTTTGTCAACCTGCTCCGTCGCGGCCACTTTAGCCGGGCGCACGTAGATGCCGTAATAACGGATTGATTTTTCATGCCGGTCAGGCAAGAAAAACAGCATGCGAGCCATGAATTCATGAATCGGCATTGTTATTGAACTGAAGGTCTTCTCCCTACTCTGTGCATCAACGTGACTCTTGAATCTGAATGTCACCTTCTTGTTTTCGTGATCGACGTTTTCAATTTGGCTGTTATGAAACAAGCCGAATGCGATATATTGCGCTGTCTTGAAAATCACGTCGCTGGTTTCGCCGGCGATTCTCTGAAAATACACGTGAAATCCCTTCGGGTACTTTTTCAGGAAAAAATCATACTCGTCTTTCGATAAAACCCTTCGCCGTCGCAAGAAGCGGCAAATTGCTCGTTGCCAATCGTAACGTATTGTCTGGTAAGGCATGAAATTGACTTCTTTCAGCTCTCCGGTTTCGGGATTTACGAGATCGCGCGTAGCGATGGCATGAACGTGCGGGTTAAAATTCAAACTGTTGCCTGCAAGATGAACGGTGCTCAAGATTCCTGGCTTAAAGGCTTCATCTACAACAGCCGTTGCCCGCTGCCTTTTCGCGTAAACTCTGGCGGCGAGAAGATTTAGAAACCGCGGGTTAATTTTTCGTGCCAAAAGTAAATCCGCCAATTTACCCGGCATGGTGAAGACCACATGAAAGTGCAGTAGCGCAGGATTCAGCACCTTTGAAAGATGAATCGACCAACCGAATAGGCGCTTGCGGTAACAAGACAGGCAGAGTCGACTCTTGCACGAAAAAGGCACCGCCAGTACCACTTTACATGACTCGCATTCATGCCATTGAAAGCCTCTCCCAAATTGGCCGCAATTTAGAAGTTTCTTGGCCTCGGCTAACTTCCATTGGTCAATCTTTCCGAATTTCCCTTCATAGTGCTCTGGGTACGCATCCAGAAAATCAATCCAATGCGTCTGCCAGATCGCCTTGTAGTGACTATACCGGGTAAGTGCTGGTTTGTACGGTCGCTGACCCGATTTCGAAGAGATGTAGATAACTTACTCCGGAGAGCATGCACGACCCTCTATATATTAAATACCAGAAAACGGTTGATTTTTCTCACAATCTAGCTGAAAATCATGCAAAAAAAGTAGAAATGCCTCCAAAATGAGTCCTTTCTGCTGTCATGAAAGTTCAATCGTCGTCGCCCGGCCGTCCATGGTCGGGCTCACAGGCGCAATTACTTCAGACAACAAATTTTATTTGCTGCGCTCCCTGCGGTGCAGTAGCTCCACCGAAGACGGAGACTCGAAGACTCGTCGCGGGTGCTCGGGTCTGCGCGACAAAGATCGTGGACGGCGCACAAGCGGGACGCTTGTTTTGTGCGCCGCCACGAGCCGCTTCGACCACATTTTGACGCCGCGAATTTTGAGTCGAGGTGGAATAGGCTTTACTGTATGCGGCGTCAAAACGTCGCGTAAACCTGAACGTTAGGCGCAATATCGCAAAAAGTTTTGAAGATTTCCTCATCGCTGCCCTCCTTGGCAGCGAAATTGAACAAATAATGGTCGATTTTTTATAGACAGCTTAACCTTATAAGGTAAGAAGGTCTTACATTCATGAGAAAATACGAAATTACAAGCCTTTCTTCCAAAGGACAAATAGTCATACCGACCGAGATTCGCAAACGACTGGAGCTAGACGTTGGTACAAAACTGGCTATCATGACTGATGGTAAGAATGTCCTTTTACAGAAGATTGAACCGCCAAGGATTTCTAAGTTTAATGACCTTATTGCTCGTAGTCAAGAAATTAGAAAACGTAAGAGACTAAAAAAAAGTGATATTCGTGTAGCCATTAAAGCAGCTCGAAAGAAAAAAGTTGCGAATAGTCTTTGATACAAATCTGCTGATTTCGGCGGTTTTCTTTGGCGGTAAGCCGCGAGAGTTGCTCAGTCTTATCAAAGAAGGCATCGTTGACGTCATTGTTACTCCGGATATTTTGGCTGAGTACAAAAGATCCATGTTTAACTTTTCTCATGACGAAGCCCTTGCAGCAGAATGGCATGATTATTTTCGTGAATTTGGTATTTTGGTTCAAGCTACGAAAAAGTTTGCCTTGTGCAGAGATGCTGATGACAACAAATTTCTTAACGCAGCCCATGCTGGAAAGGTCGATTTCATAGTCAGTGGTGACAAAGATTTGCGAGAAATTCAAGGGTTTCACATTCCCATTAGCACAGTTTCTACCTTTCTGGCTAAAATAAAGGAAAAGAATGTATAACGCCATTGCCATCCTTGGCAATGGCCTCTATCAATGAGATACTGCGCCTAACAATATTTACAAGCTGCGGGCGCGACCACTCCGTTGGGTCGCGTGCACCTGTCAGGCCGGTGGCCGCCAGGCCAATGGCCGAAGACGGAGAGCGAAGACGCTCACGGCCCTACGCGCCAGAAGATCGCGGACAAAGCACAAGCGGGACGCTTGTTTTGTGCTTTGCCGCGAGGCGCTCCGGGCACATTTTGACGCCGCGAATTATCTAATTGAAGAGAACTAAGCTTTACTGAATGCGGCGTCAAAACGTCGCGGAAATCTGAACGTTGAGCGAAACACGGCGAAGAATTCTTACATCCCCTCGGTCATCCATGATCAAGTCTTTCCATGCTGATTATCAAAGAATACTGGCCTATTATCCATGGCTTGAATTAAATTGACACAGTATGAGTCATAATGATTCATTCTTATTCAGGAGTAAACATGCCCAAAACAGTAACGCTCAGATTGCCCGATAAGACGTATAAACAGGTAAAAACTGCGGCAATGTCCGAGAACAGGTCAATTTCTAACTATATTGAAACACATCTACTGGAACACTTATTTGAATCGGACTTCGTAGATGACGTCGAAATGAGCTCATATACAAGAGACCCAAAATTTAGCAAAGGCATCGAATCGGCCTTAAATGACGTTAAAAAGAAGAAATATAAGATAGTGGCCTGAAATGTTTCAAATTGCAGAGACTGAAACATTTGAAGATGACCTGAAGAAATTGAATTTAGAGAATCGATTCGCCAAGGCCAGAAAGACTATTTATTCTATGCTCAAAGAAAATCCCTATTATGGAAATAACATTAAGAAACTAAAGGGCAATTTTGCTGGTTTGTACAGGTATAGATTAGGTGATTTTCGTCTCATTTATTCTATTGATGAAGGTGAGCAAATAGTTTTCATGCTGCATACGGTTCAAAGAAAAGATGCTTACTAATCGCCTGATTGCCCTCCATGGCAATCAGGGCTTGATCGATCGCCGTGCATCGCCCAACGAGACTGTAGAAAAATCCCTTTCCCTCGCGTCATCCTTAGTGTATAAGCGACTTTCCTCCACCGCAAACCCACTTATTCAACAACTGCCGCAGCGTCATTGTCCTGTTCCCGCTCACACGGCGATTGCCGCGTTCTGCGAACGAACCGCTAAGGCAATCTTCGCCTTCATGAGCGCCGAGAAAGGCTTGCGGCGTGTCGGCGGCGACGCGCGGCCATCCCAGCCATGCTAGCGGCTGCGGGCGCGGCACTTGAGTCAGGTGCAGTTAAGAAGCTCACCGAAATGTAGATTGCCCGGCTTTAACTCTTTACGGAAAAAAACCAAAAAGAGAGAAATACTCTTCGCGGTCGTAGCTTACATAGAAAACATTTCGCGATACATAATTGATTTTACCCTGCGCAAGATTGTGCCAAGAGTCCATCTCTTCCTTGGCGACAAATAGCTCTGTCGAATATTTTTCCGGGTCGGCATTTTTTTTGGCAATGAAAGATTCCAGCAACCTTATATGTGCCGCAGCCCAATCTTTGCGGATTTCCAAAGGTAGCGATTTCACCTTTTCCGTTATTTGTTTTTCCAACTGTTCAGCTTCTGCGGAGTAAACACCCATCTTTTCAAGTTCAAGATTCATCGCCGGATCCGAACCATGGCCCCACCTTTCGTACATGTCGAGGTTGAGGAGAATATTCCCTAGCTCGAAGCGTTTTCTCTGCATGGCCTCGAGGGTCTTGGTTTCTGGTAAAGAGCTGCCCGTGGTAGTCATTCCTGTTAAAATAGCGAACATGCATGACGCCGCAAGCGTTATTATCCACGCGCTGACGAGCCTCAGCGAGTTTCTCCGCATCGTCTCAATTGGGTTACGGTGAGTATTTGAAATGACCGCTCAGCCGTCTTTACGATTACAAGCTGTTCATCAAATCTTTCAACACTGCAACGAGAGCCGCTCTTGACGACGCCGATCCGCGTATAGCCCATGGCGTCTCGATGTGGAGAGCCGTCTGCACGGTGGCTAAAATCCCAAATTGCTTTGCGCCCGTGGCCTTAAAATAAATCGTATCGATGCCCTCCATCGCCGTGGTATATGCCGACAAGCCGTGTGCGGCTAGGCTGTTGTCGATGGTCTGCTTGATCTGCGCCGCGCGGGCGGCGTCGATGCCAACCGTTGCAATTTCGAGTTGTCCAGCACTTGCGCTGCGATTATTCCCGTGTAGTTCAATGTAGTATCGTAAATGCTCCGATTGAATTTTTTCGACGTTTGAGCGGTAGTAGTCGCAAACCGCCAAAGCTCGGCCAGTCACCTGCTCTTCGCTGTACGCGACACCCACCCCTTCGGTCGGACGATTCACATTGATCGGATGTTCGTCGGTGCGATAACCGCGCGCAATGAGGCAGTCGTAGGCGGTGACGCTACAAATTTCTTGCACCATATCGCCGGTGTACGTATCGTAGTTGCCGTGCGGTGCCGAGAGGATCAGGTCGGAGACGCGATCGACCGTTGTAATGCTGCCATAACTCGGTAAATCACTGTGCTGCGCGCAGCCAGCAAAAGCGAGAGCAATCAGTACACGATTCGTATAAAGACTCGCGAATGCAAATAATCTTCTATATGTAGAATTCATACTAATCGGCTTTAACACCAATTACATTTTCGAGACTGTCAAGTCAAAACCCTTCCTCTCGGCGGGGAGGTTAGGAGCCTCATGCGCCAACTCGCGCAGTATTGATAAAGAGGCAATTTTTTTGCAAATTTTTGTACGCGGTTCGCTTAAAAATGCGAAATTTTGCACAAATTCGGGCGTCTTCGCCCCTCGCAGAGCAAATCGGCAACGATTTGCGGAGGAATTTGTGCAAAATAGCGTACAAAAATTTTCAAAAAAATTGCTCCAGCGAGTTGGCGCATGAGGCTCTTAGACAAATTTTTAGAAAAACTGTAATGTGACATAATACTTTTCCGATACTTCGATCGGGAAAGCCAATTATGAAACAGCACATCGACGATTGACTATCCGAGGCTTCAAAACTATGGTTTGGCCAAAGAGTGTCCGACCTTGCCGCCGAGGGTAAGAAGGCTTATAACTTGACAATATGACAAGTAAAGCCAATGGGTGACCATGGCATTGCAGAAAAATATAGATTACGTTGTCGCCCCAGGCGTCCAGATTAGCGTCGGTGCAGACAGTGATTACTCCGGACAAGGTTGTTTTGTTGGCACGAAAAGTCGCATGTATTTGATTCCTAATACCCAGGATGTGGATGAGGGGTTTTGGGCCTCCGTGTTGTCCGATACCTACAAGATTGAATCACTGCAATTTGGAAAAAAAACGCCTTCACAGATGGTAGTAGAGGTGCTGGCTCGGCCGGAATCGACTCTCGAATCGATACACGAATTTTTTCTTAATCTTGCAAAAACGTGGAAAAGCACACAAATCGTCGAAATCAGCGACCTAAAGAATCTGAAGATTTCTACTTTTTGCGGCGGCAGTGTCATGTTTCGCAAACAAGGTGACTTAATTTATACGCCATTCATCATGAGCATCGGGAAAGCTTCAAAAAATGACGTTAAGAATTTCTTTAAGGATATTGAAGCTCAACTAGCTGCGCGAAAGTAAGGCTTTATTTTCACACACATGAGGCTGGTCAGCTTATCGCCTGACCTCGCCAGCCGCGGAGTTTATGCCGCAACCGAAGCGATTTCGTAGAAACCGCGAGGTCGCGGGCAGGCGTGGAGTTTATGCAGGGCTTGTCGAAGCAGACACATCCCTCACCATTTCATGAATTAGTTGTCATTGCAAGGTTTGTCGAGAAATGGTGAGGAACGTCTTGTAAATCCAACGTTTTATGTACCGAAGGTCGGACTTGAACCGACATGGGGTTGCCCCCACCGCATTTTGAGTGCGGCGTGTCTACCATTTCACCACTTCGGCTTGTTTACCGACGGAACGACTCTTTTTTTTTGTGATACACAGAAAACTATAAATCTTGTTCGATGTATCGGCCTTTTGCGCGTGCGACAATTTTACCAATGTCGTCCTCGAGCTCAGCACGATTTTCGATAACGCGTTTGTTCTTTTTTACAAAATACCCGCGTAAGTATAAAGGCTCGTCTACTTTCGCCAACTGCAAGTAGCGGATAGTAATTTCTCCCGTGGTTACATTTAGGTTAAGAGCTTGGTTGATTTTCATCATAACTTCGTCGAGCATTACACCAATGATGCCTGGGTGTACACAGTTGGGTTGGTTGCCTTGAAAATGTACAGGGAGCACAATTTCCCCGTATGCAGTTTTTGTATCTTCGTCGAAACGTAGCTCGAGCTTTAAACCTTGTTCGTTATCAGGGCTAGTACCGAAACTTAAATTTTTTTGTCGCCTCAGTACCTTCATATGCATGTGTTACGTTTTGTAACACTTTGTCAAGTACTATAAATACTACCGAGGATGGTCAGGCTCCAATTTGCTCTCTTTAAACTGGGGCTTCGCAAGTTATAGCCTTGCCATACTTATGAAATAAAGCAAATACTCGCCAAAATGAAAATCAATAAATGAATGTCCACAGATATTTTTTGTGTGGCTTAAGAAAAAAAAGAATCTTATTGACGCGTTGTGCGCCGCACAAAAACTGTCATAAAGTTTTTGAAAGGAGTAACTTATGGAACAACAAATTCAACAAATCGTAAATTTCGCAATCGGCACCGTACGCGGCTTAGGCGACGCTGCAAAAAACACGCTTACAAATTTGGAAGCGGAAGTTAAATCTCTTGTCGAAAAAGGCGCTGCTGCAAGCGACGAGAATGCACAAAAAATTCGCGCAAACGCAACAGACCTTGTAAACCGTGTAACCAACATTGTGAACACAGCGGTAAACAACCTGAACGATGTTACTGGCCAAGCACAAAAACTTGTCCAAGAAACTATCGCGAAAGTTAAACCCGAAGGAAAATCGCAAGCGAAATAAAAACGTTTGGACTATCTAATAAGCCGCGATGCAGCTTGTTAGATAGTCCGTTGTAGTTAGATTACCTTTTCGCAATAGGAATAAATGGCCGTGCGGTGTGCCCATTGTAAATTTGCCGCGGGCGTCCAATTTTTGCAGAGGGGTTTTCAATCATTTCTTTCCATTGTGCAATCCAACCAGGCATACGGCCTAAAGCAAACATAACGGTAAACATCTCGGTGGGAATTCCCAAAGCACGGTAAATAAGCCCACTATAAAAATCAACGTTAGGGTAGAGTTTGCGTTCGACGAAGTAGTCATCCTTAAGCGCTGCATCCTCCAATTGCATCGCGATATCAAGAAGTGGATCTTTTATACCAAGTTTATCTAAAACATCCATACACGCTTTTTTGATTATTTTCGCACGGGGATCAAAATTTTTGTAAACACGATGGCCAAAACCCATGAGGCGAAAATTAGAGTTTTTATCTTTTGCAAGTGCTACGAATTTTTTAACGCCCCCACCTTCTTTGTGTATTTCATCAAGCATTTCAATAACCGCTTGGTTTGCCCCTCCGTGGAGAGGTCCCCAAAGCGCGTTGACGCCGCTTGATATCGCAGCGAACACGTTTGCGCGTGAAGAACCCACAAGGCGTACGGTGGATGTGGAACAATTTTGTTCGTGGTCGGCGTGCAAAATGAGGAGCAGATCGAGGGCACGTTCTATTACAGGATCGACAGCATAATTTTCTGCAGGAACTGCAAACATCATACGGATAAAGTTTGCAATATAATTGAGAGAGTTTTTAGGGTACATCATCGGATGGCCAATTGATTTTTTGTACGAGAAAGCGACGATGGTCGGCGTTTTCGCAAGCAAACGGTGTATTGAAAGTTCGCGCCCCACGGGGTCGAGTGGATCGGAAGTATCGCGAATATAGTATCCTGAAAGTGTGTTGATCATTGAACCTAAGGTCGCCATGGGGTGCGCGTCTTTAGGGAAGCCATCGTAAAGCCGCTTTAAATCTTCGTGGATGAGTGTGTGCCGTGTAATCGTTTTTTTGAAGTTATCGAATACCGCTGCGCTGGGAAGCTCTCCGTAAATGAGCAGGTATGCAACTTCAAGAAAAGTAGAGTTTTCGGCAAGTTCGGCGATATCGTACCCGCGGTAGCGCAAAATCCCTCTTTCACCATCCAAAAATGTAATTGCACTCATTGTAGAGCCGGTATTTACAAAACCATCGTCCAATGTTACAAGCCCTGTTTGTGCTCGAAGCTTAGCAATGTCAATTGCAAGCTCACCTTCGCTTCCACGAACAACGGGGAATGAGTATTCTTTACCTTCAAAGATTATTTTTGCTGTTTCTTCCATAGCGTCAAAATAATAATCCTTTAGAGGCTATCAAGGAATATCATAGCCAGCATAGCTATGGAATTTCGTAGCTAAAACAACTTTTTCCCAAAAATTGTACTTTTTTTCTAAAAAGTGAGAAAATTTACGTGTTTTCTGGTATTTAATATATAGGGGCAGATTGTTATCTACGCGAAAGTTAATCCGCCTGATAGGAGGAATTACAATGAAATGCAGAAAACAGCCGAAATTTTTGGAAAAACGGCCAGTTAAAATTGCCAACGTGTTAGAAGTGCACTTATCGCTGCGGCAATGGGCGCGTATTATTGCGCTGGCGGCAAGTAGAAAGAAGACGTTTTCGACGATGACGCGGTATTGCGTGCTACGTTTGGCGCGAAAAGAGCACCTGCGGTGGACTCCGGTGTTGCGGAAGACGCGTGAAAAGCTAAAAGAGGAGATGCAAAACGTGGGTAAGGTGCACCGGCATGTTATGTGCCTCTATGGCGAGGACGAGATGCTTGTTCGCTTAGCGTCGATGCGTCTCAGGATTACGATGTCGGCGTTTATAAGGCTTGCATTGGACTTGTTTCTGGAGCGATTAGCTATGGAAAAACAGGGCTATAGCGCGATAACTGATGAAAATCTCAAATGGCAAGCCATACGCTTCATCGAAAACTACACACCACACACACAAAATCTCTTCTCGCGGCCACACACGCACCGCTTCAAGTGGCGTAATTTTGCTGTGTGTACGTATTGGTAAGTTTTTACAAGACTCCAAATAAATTCTTGCACTACTGACTCTCTCAGGCCATATAGTATTATGCGGCAGATTTATTCCATTATTATTTTTGCCCTTGTAATGACGCTTTTTTCGTGCCGCACGAACCCTTTTGGCGACACGGAAAATTCGTTTGAAGAATTTAACTTATACACCACCGACTTCACAGCCCAAACCGACAGCGGTGCCAAAGCTGCACTTCTCGACGTCATCAAAAGTTCACGCGCAACGCTCCATTGTGCGTTCTCGAAACTCACCCTCACCGATGTGACTGACGCTCTCATAGAACGCGCCAGCGCGGGCGTGCAGGTTAAAATTGCTTTCGACCGAAACATTAAAGAAACCGATCCAGGGTCTATCGCCCTACAAGCGAATACAAGATTTACAGTCCTTACATCCCCCTCTGCTGGCAATGAAAGTCAACTTTTATACGGCAATGCAAACACCAACGCATTCGTGCGCCACAATTTCTGCATGGCGGATGAACGCTTTATTTATATCTCTACCGCCGCGCCGGATGACAACCAAATGCGCAAGATGCCGAACGTCGCGCTTAAAATAGGCAGTCCACAGTTTGGGCTCGCGCGTGATTTTTTGCGTGAGGCAAATATGTTCGGCCAGCTTTTGTTTGGTAACGGTAAAGCAAAAACGGACTTCACTACCAAGTTCACCGCGCTCGATCAAGTCATCGGTGTGTACTGGGGGCCACAAGAATCACCATTGGATGTTTTAGGCACCGAGCTTTCTGAGGCGAATCACAGCGTTGATTTTTACTCCACTTCGTTTTTGACCACGAACAACAGTGCAACAAAAGCGGACAGAGACATTCCCACAACACTCCAAGGGCTCGAAAACACAAAACTTTTACCGATAAAAAAATACTTCTCCAGCCAAGCACTCTACGCTACCGGTTCGCAAGCGTACACACTCACAAACCCGCATATTTACACCGGCACGACCGTTGTCGGCGCGAACATCTTTGTCGTCGATCGAGGTACAATAGGCGCAAAAACGTACATCTACACCGGCGCGTTACGCAAAGAAGGAAACTCCGCCGACGACAGCGTTCTCATTGTGCTTAAAGGCCGACGCATTGCCGACGCAATGGGTGCATACCTCGACAGCATCGGCGCTGCTTCGACGATTGTCACGAGCACCGGTGACACGTCGGCAGCGGGTGCAGTGGTGGTGAGTGAGCTCATGTGGATGGGAAGCTACTCGAACGATTTGACGAGCGATTCCGCCGACGAATTTATCGAATTTTACAATACCACCGCTTCACCCATCAACATGAGCGGATGGAAATTTGCGTGTACGAAAGACGGCAGTACCGCCAACTCGGCGATTACGCTACCACCCGGCGCGATGATTGGACCCTACGGCTATTTCGTCGTGGCTAAAAAAGATTCAGGCGCTTTCGGCGCGGTAGCAAACCATTTCGACACCAAAGTGGGTATCACCGACGATTCATACGAATGTAAATTAGGCAATGGCAAAACATCGGCGGCTGTTTATGGAATTACGGATTTTGGAAGTGTTGTTCTCGACACGGTGGGCGATGGTTCCACCAAGTTTAACACTGCCGGTTGGAATAGAGGCTCCAACGTGGGAAGTCCCACTTACATCAAGCGCAGCATGGAGCGAATCAATTTTGCATCGGGTACTGCAAACACGGATTGGCAAACGAATGTTTTTGAGCCATCGCAAAACATCTATGTCGCGGATAACTACCGTATGCAAACATTTGCAACGCCTGGAGCGGCAAAGTCGATCTATTTACCAAGTATTGCGTTCGAGCGTAGCGTTTTTTTTACCACAGACAACACCAAAGTCAATGGACGCGGTAAAATTACCGTGCTAAGCCCCAGTGCAAACACAAACACGTCTGTTGCTGAGAGTGTGGCTGTCACCGTTACTTCAACGAGCGACAGTACTGGCATCAGCCTAACACTCACCGAGACAGGGGTAAACACCGGCCTTTTTGAGACGGGAACACTCTTGAACTTTACAACGGGCGCAAGTGTTGGCAACCAGATTAAAGTTGCTTCGGGCGACACCATCACCGCAACGTATATATTTGACGGTGTCACGTATACATCTACCGCGCTGTGGTTTCCTCTCGTGCCTGTCATCAATGAGATTGGCGTCTCTTCCGCCTCGAATGATTTTGTCGAAATTTTTAATCCCAACACGCAAGCAATCGATCTTGCCGCTGCAAAACTCTACTTGCAGCGCGATTCAGCGTGCGACCTTTCAAACGGCGTTACAGAAAATCTCGCACTTTCGGGTACAATTCCAGCGGGGGGATATTTTACCCTCGCCAACAGCGGCCACTCGCTTTCAAACATCGACGCGGCGACGCTGGGGAATATCGCGGTGGGCTATTGTGTTATTTTGAGTGGAAGTAATAAAGCAACAACGGCAAGTACCGATGCCACTATCGTTGACTGGGTGACGATTGCAGGGTCTGGTAGCGCAGAAAATAGTTCGTATGCACCCACGACAGGTGACGATGGCGCCATTAGCCGAATCCCTAACGGCACTGACACCGACATGAATGGAAGTGATTTCCAATTAAAACCCACAACTCCCGGGACCATAAACGGCACGCCCACTTTTACTTCGACGCCCGCAAACGGGGCCGCTGGAGTTCTCACTAACGCTAATGTCGTGCTCACGTTTAATGAAGCAATGAACAACGGCACGGGAACTCTCACGCTTATAGGCACCAGTTCCGGCACACAAGCGAATCAGCCTTGTGTGTGGACAGTGGGCGACACGGTGTGTACAGTTACACCTGCAAGTGCCTTTCAAACGAATGAGACAGTAACAGTTACTTTAAATAACTTTAAAAATGCCAGCTTGAACCTTGCGCCGCTTGTTACGGGGGTTAGTTTTACTACGATTAACCCTGCGCTTACCCCCACGGTCACAAACGTCGTTGTGGCGAGCACCAATCCCAACAACGGCACAACGCCTTTTAATACAGGGACAACGACGCTCACGATTACCGGCACAAATTTTACGGGGGCAACTGCCGTCAGTTTAGACGATTTGAACGGTGCTAACGCCGCCGTCAACACCGCACTCACGGGGGTAACCGTCGATTCAGCGACGCAGATCACCGCAACCGTACCAGCGGGCGTGCGCACGAATGGTGTAACGGGTTGGAATGTACGTGTCACAAATACAAGTGGTACCAATGCAACCAGTAGTGTAAAGTTTGTACCCAAGGCGGGGCTTTTGATAAGTGAGGTTGCACAAAATGCTGGCGGAGCATCCAGTGAATTTATTGAGCTTTATAACCCAACAGGTTTAGCGATTGATATTGGCTCAACAGGGCTAAATTTGCGATTACATACCCGTAATAGCAGCGGCGCGGATACGAATAAAGGACTCACTGTGATTGATGGTGCAACTCGTGGTGGAGCTAGTTGCACGGCAAATGATACGACAATTCCAGCTCATGGATTTTATTTTATTGTATCCACTGGGGCAAGTAGTGAGTCATGGTGGACAAAACGTAATATGACGTATTCTGCGGGAATTACTGGCGACGGTGCCGTTTATATTAGTCTCAGTAGTACAACTGATTTACTGGTTATCGATAAAGTCGGTTGGGGTGCAGTACCTGCACTCAACTATGAAGGTACTGTCTTAAGTGCATTGGGTGCTAATCAAAGCATCGAGCGCAAACCAGCCGGTGGGGCAGGCCACAGCACCGACACCGATGACAATTTGTCCGATTTTAATGCAGCGTCGCCAACGCTGACGCCACAGTATTGCTTAGACCCTGCACAACTATAACCGTATTTTAACAAGTTTTCTTTATTCTTGTGCGCGTAGCGCACAAGAATAAAGAAAATTTCTACCTTGAAAATCCTGCTTTACATGTTGGATTTTCAAGGTAAATTATCCTCAATGAAAAGGCTATTCTATACAGAGCAAATTAAGACAGCACTCAAGCGTGCTAAAATTGCCGTCATCACAGGCCCGCGCCAATGCGGTAAAACAACCATCGCGCGTAGCTTTGTTTCTGAAAAGTCGATAAATTATTTTGACCTCGAAGATCCCGTGAGTCTGCAACGCCTAAAAGAACCCATGACCGAACTTTCACGTCTCAAAGGCGTTGTGGTTATCGACGAAGTGCAACGCATGCCAACTCTTTTCCCCATACTGCGCGTACTTGCCGACAGAAAAAGCGTGCAATGCCGCTTTTTGCTTTTAGGCAGCGTTGCTCCCGAAATGATGCGCAACGTCTCTGAAACTCTTGCCGGGCGCACCGAAACGATTGAGCTCACGCCTTTTAGTAGCGATGAAATTTTGCAAAAGCAAACAGAAAGGCTATGGCTGCGCGGCGGATTTCCCTCTTCGTTTTTAGCGCGCAATGAAAAAGATAGTTTTTCGTGGCGAAAGAATTATATCGATACACTCCTGCGGTTAGACTTATCTCTGCTGGGGTTAAATTTATCGCCAGAGACGATGCACCGATTTTGGTACATGCTCGCGCACTGCCATGCCAATATCTGGAATGCCGCAGATCCGGCGCGTTCGTTGGGCATCAGCGAAACAACAGTGCGCCGTTATTTAGACGCGCTGACAGGGATTTACATGATTCGCCAATTAAAACCGTGGCACGAAAATTTAAGTAAGCGACAAGTGAAAGCACCGAAAATTTATTTCCGCGATTCAGGTCTTTTACACGTTATGCTCAGTGTTGAAAGCCGCAATCAACTTTATTTACACCCACGGTTGGGTGCCTCGTGGGAAGGATTTATTATAGAAACACTTTTACACCGTAATCGTGACACATCCCCTTACTATTGGAGTACGTACTCTGGTGCTGAATTGGATTTATTACTCATCAAGGGCAACAAACGAATTGGATATGAAATCAAACGCTCAGACGCTCCTTCACTGACCGCATCGATGCGGATTGCTTTTTCAGATTTGAAACTGCAGAAACTCTACGTTGTATATCCGGGAAAAATTTCATACGCTCTTGCAAAAAATATTGAAGTCATTTCTGCAAATTCATTATTTGCATAAATTTAACTGAAATCAAAGAAATAATTTACCTTGAAAATCCTGCTTTATATGTTGGATTTTCAAGGTAGTTAATTTACTTGAATTTACTCCAATGGTAACAGCTTTACAAAATAGAATCCTTCGTAAGTATACGCGCTACTTTTTGAGCGAGCGAACTTGAAAAGCCACGCATTGCAAGGTGTTGGTAAATTTTTTGTGCAGCTATATGGGGGGCAATATTTTCTAATACCTTTGCCTTTTTTTTGCCACAAAAAAGTGCGCGTTCTTCTTCGCATTCCAAAGCTTCCATGGCGTCTAAGTGTATTTCACTGTGTATACCTTTTTGTTTAAGCCTATTAATAATGAAACGGTTACTGCGGTCTTTGTATTGGCGTACAATGCTTTCCGCAATTTTCTTGTCGTCTAAAAGATAGACTTCGGAAAGACGCTCCAACGCTACCTCTATTTCTTCAACCGGATACTCCTCTTGGATAAGTTTTATGCGAAGTTCGCTTACGCTACGCATTTTACGCGTTACAATTTGTAGCGCCCTTTCCTTAGCAGAAAGTTTTTGCTTGCATTTCTTGGGGCGCATGTGCACGAGAAAAATGTAAATATAGGTTTTACAGTAAAATTTAAACTTTTAGAAGGTGCTGCTTTGCTTTGCTACTTGTTTCTTTTCTTAAAATTGACTTAAATGCAAGATCTCGATACGGAAAAAAAAATATTGAAAGAAGCAATCAGGCTTTTGTCGTACCGCGAAAACCATGAAACGCTATTTACCCTTGCATCAGGAAAAAAAAGTCCTTACTACTTTGATCTTAAGCAAACCCTTTTAAACCCCGAGTACCTTCGCCTTGCGGGGCGCGTTATTAGAATGGCGATTGGAAAAAATTATCCAGATACAGTAATTGCTTCTGGCCTAACGATGGGCGCAGACCCCATTATTTACTCCGCATGTTTGAGCGGGGTAGCTGTGCCGAATAAAATTTTTCCGGCAATTGTGCGTAAAGAAGCAAAGGATCACGGTACAGGAAAAAAAATAGAAATGCTCAAAGGGATTGAAAACGTGACGCCTTGTGTAATGGTGGATGATGTAATTACAACAGCGGGTTCTACGTTAAAGGCTGTCGCTGCGATGCGTGAAGCGGGATTTACTGTGAAACACGCTTACTGCATTTTGGACCGTGGTGAAGGCGGTCGCGAAGCCCTGTTAAATGAAAAAATTGAACTTGTTCCGGTATTTACCGCTGCGGAGTTTCGCCAAAAATGATAAAAATTTTTGTACGCAATCTTTTAATTGCATGGGTGCTGGTTTTTATTGCATACATGGCTTTACATTTTTTAGGGTTTAACTCAACCCACCACGAACGCGGCGATTTACTCCGAAGCGTACTTGTAATTTTTCCATGGAGTTTAATTTTTATAAACACAGTTATGTTGCGTGCTCTTTCGGGTAAGGAGCATAATTTTTTAGTTGCCCTACGTTTCGGATTTTTGTTTGCAATAATTTTTTCTTTAGGGTATACACTTTTTATTGCTTTTTATCAGCATGCCGTAAACCCTGATTTCTATTCCACATACCGTACATATTTTGAGGAGAGGCTTGCCGCGACAAAACCAAGCACAGAAGTTATGGAGACCAAGATGCGCGAGTTTGACATTAGCTATAACGGCGCGTTTCCCTCGTATCTACTTTTTTTCATATCAAGCGCAATGAGATGCTCTCTTGCAGCGTTACTTGCGGCGGCGCTTTACCGCAATGTTCCTAAAGACGCATCCGTTCAATAATATTTGTTGTGGAATAGCCCTTACGAAAAGGAACAATGACAATTTCTTTTCCCATAGTGCGCATTACTTTGTATTCTGGTAGTTCTTCCTTAATGTAATCGCCGCCTTTAACCTGAATATCGGGAGCTATTTTTTTTAAAAGCTCAATAGGAGTGTCTTCGTCGAAAACAACAACCGCATCGACATACGGAAGTTGTGCCAAAAGCCTAGCCCGATCGAGTGCGTTGTTTAACGGGCGTGTTTTTCCTTTAAGTGCACGTACACTCCTGTCGGAGTTTAAACCCAGTACGAGATAATCTCCCAGCGTACGCGCATACGAAAGAAGTTGCGCGTGTCCCGAGTGGAGAAGATCAAAACAGCCATTTGTAAAGACGATTTTCTTTTGTGTGCTTTTAAGTTCCTCCAGTTGTGGAAAAAAGTCTTCGGCGTTTAAAAAAATTTTTGTATTTGTTGTCTCGTCGAAAATCGCCTCTAGGATATACGTTGCGGCTTCTTCTAAATGTGCTGCACGAAAGACTGTATTTGGGCTTAAATTTACCTCATCTGGGCCCACCAAAATACCACGCATCGAAAACTCTTTACCGCATTCTATATCGCGAGCCCTGTCACCTACAAGAAAGGTTTTAAAGGGGTCTATTTTTTCCTTATTGATAATTTGTTTAATTAACCCCGACTTCGGTTTACGGCAGTCGCAGTTGTCTTCATCAGCGTGTGGGCATATAAAGAAGCCACCGACATGCGCATTTTCCTTTGCAAGAAGTTCTGTAATACGGTTATTTACAGTGCCAAGCTGGGTGGTAGTAATAAGTCCGCGTGCAATGCCAGACTGGTTGCTTGCAACAAATACGCGAACCCCAAATTTGTTTAGTAAAGAGATTCCTTTTGCCGCATGCGGCATTAGTTTAACCTTTGCAGGATCGTTTAAATAGCCAGGGTCTTCATTTATTGTCTTGTCGCGGTCTAAAATGACTGAGTAGCGATTAGGGATGAGCATTAAGTAGCTACGAATTTACGTGTCGCGAGAATATGGTTTCTGTCGATGATGTGGCGTACAACTTTCAGTTTTTTATTGAGGCACGCACGGCATATACCGTCTTGGTATACGTGTTCAACAATTGCCGCGCATTCGGGACACTCATAAAATTCTTGTTGCTTATTCATAGTCGCGGGCGTTTCGTTACTTAGCTGTTTCACAAAAAGTATAAGGGTTTATGTGATAATGAAATTAAATTTCACGTTAGCGCACAAACTTAAAAGAGCATTTTGTATTCGCAACGCAATGTAAAGACGAAATAGGAATTTTTTTACATTTTTTTTAAGTAATATGTCTCTTTATAATTTGTGTTATACACATTTTTCCACAATAAAAAATAAAAATTGTAATCTATCGTTACTAATAAAATCCGCGAATCGCTGCGGTAATTTTTTCGACCGATGGTTTATTAAGCATTGGGTAAAGTGGTAATAAAAGGCTACGTTGGTAAAGGCGTTCTGCATTAGGAAAGTCGAGCGTGTTAAGTCCCATTATTTGGTGGAGCGGGCCATTAGGAAAAATGCGGCGCGTCTCGATATGGAGAGAGGCGAAGTAACGTTGCGTATGCTCTATATCCGTTTCAGCGATAACAGGAAAAGAGGCGCACACGTCTGCTTCGGCGTTTGTGAAGTATGTTTTCAAGCGACTCTTTTCGATTGCTTCTTTATAAAGAACACCGATACGACGACGCCTTTCGATAATTGCCGCAAGGTTTCCCAACTGCTCCATCCCCATTGCGGCTTGGTAGTCGGTAATTGCGTAATCAAAACGCATACGGTATGGACGGTTACCACCTTGTACGCGCAAATCTTTTATTGTAGCAAAAAGATTGTGCGAATCGGTAAGTACAACTGCGCCTTTACCAATGGTCATCAAATGGTCTTCGTTAAGACCGCAAATTGCAATGTCGGCGTTTGAGCCTGCTTGATTTCCTGCGAACTCATGCCCAATAAGATGCGAGATATCTTCAATAACGCGGATAAATCTTTCTTTAGGTTTGCGTAATCCCATACCGTCGAGAGTTTCGTAAAGCGTGCGGTATTCTTTATACGAACCAAATGTATAAGGAAGAAAAATAATTTTTGTTTTTTCGCTGATTGCCTCTGTAATTGCTTTTTCATCCGCATGGAATGAATCTTTTCCCAAATCGATTGGCACTGCGCGAGCACCAGTGTAGTGGATGGCATCGAGTAACGCCAAAGGAGATGAAACGGGCAAAATTATTTCATCATCTTTTTTTATTTCACAGGAAAGGAGTGTCAGATGGAACGCCGATGTGTACGAATCGACTGCCGCTGCGTGGCCAAAATCGAACGTGCGCGCAAAGGCTTTCTCGAAATTTAAAACGCCTTGCCCAAAAGAAACTTCTTCCATAACAAGCGACTCGAGCACCGACTTGAGCTCGTTGCGCGAAAGTGTAGGGCGTAAGTATTGTATCGCTTGGTTCTTTGCTCGAGAAGGGGATACGGCAGCAGCAGTTTCCATAGTATTATGTCACATGAGACTGATGCGACATAATCCGGCAAGCAGAATATAGGGTGTCAAGAGCCTGTGCGTGAGTTGGCGCACAGGTTTAACGTAGGGGTTCAACTGTTATCAGAAAAATTTTCGTTATCGTTACTGTCGTCATCGAAATCAGTGCCGTCGTCGGTGTCATTATCAATATCGCTATCGTCATTGTAAAAGGCCGAGCGATGGGTTTTTACTGTCCCATCATTTTCATTCACGAATAAAAAAAAATCTTTTTCAACAATACGCGCTTGGGCAAGGTTTTTACATTCAAGTACTTTTTGGGCAAAATAAACACAACGGTTGGCAGAATCTGTATTTCCGCTATTGCGGTAGCGATCGGCGTAGCGCAAAATTTTTTCTCTAATTGCGTTAATGGTATCTTCTTCGTTGGTGCCTGTAAAAAAATTTTTAATCCTTTTCCATAGTGCCATTTTATTCTCCGTCTTCGCGTCTTTGTCCAAAATACTCTTTAGCCCAAAGATGTAAACGCTGTTTATTGCTTGCCCATTTCCATAACCCATTTCTAGTTTTGCGAATGTCTTTATACGGATTAAAGCCAAATTCGGCTAATTCACGGTTTCGCAACACATACCTGCGGTGTTCTGTTTCGCCGTGCCACAGGTGCCAAATATTACCAGGTGTAAATCCGACACGTGCTTTTATATCGCGATAAACTTTTTTTGCCCATGTTTCAAAATGTTTGGTGTGTAATTTGTTACCACTCATAATGCGTGTTATACACGAAGAATCCCAATCGCCGGTAAAAGCATGGCTCATAACATGGTCGCCGCTTCCCGCGATATTGCAATCGTAAAGGCCGTGCTTATAAAGAATGTCGCTACGCATGAGCCAAATAAAGCCGCTGTGGCCGTGTTTTTCAAAATCACCTTTAAGCAAAAGTTGTGGCGATTTTTTATACACAGAAGCAAAACTGTGCCACTCTTCGCCTTCACCTTGCCATGTACGGTGTCCGCGTGGTAAGCGTATAACTTTTGAAAAGGGTTGCACCACGGGATAATGCTGCAATTGAGCAAGACTTTCCTCTTCCCAATTTTGGTTTTCAAATAAGATATCTGAATCTGTCCACGCAAGTGCGTCATATTTTTTTGCATGTTTTTTAATAAGCAAATTTAATAGCCGTTCTTTTTGCCAAAGGACATCGCCCCCCGAAACGGAGATGACATTCTTGTATTCGGTCAATTGTGCAGATTGTCCGGGAAAAATTAGTTCAAGTGCACGCCAGTGCCTTCCTTCTTCTGTAATTTTTTTGGCAAAGGTGCGAAAATTTTCGTAGCGGGATCTATACCGGTTTGGGTTATAATAGCAAGTGATGAGAAGAATTCTGTGCTGGTCTTTATTCTTACGCCGATGGAACATTTCTCAGGGAGCGCCGCTATTTTATGGGTGTATTAAACGGACATTTGCTTTTTGAGCATCTTTGCCGCCATTGCATAGCCACCATCGGCAGCGTCGACGAAGTGCACTTCCTGCTCGCTTCCTGCATGTAAAAGGCAGGTTAACAGAGCGCGGTTCGAGGTGTGAATGCCGTAGCAGAGGTCGCCATCGCGCCGCCACTTTTCGAGCGCTTCCGTAAGTCCTGTGCGTGCTTCGGGTGTACCGCTCAAAACCATTTTTAGCATACCGTCGAATTTTTTGAAATCAGATGAAATTACATTGTACCATTTTATTTTATCCACTTGGTAATGAGAAGATTTAATAGGTAGTGACAACCAAATAGATAGACGTACAAGTAAATTTTCCAAAAAAATACGCATGAGTATAAAAAAATAAAGAATACCGTTTTTTTTTCCTGCACGGGCAGCAGCCTCGCGCCAAATAATTTTTTTTGTAAACGCAAGCTGCATCGCACTTTCTCGAATGGGGTGGTATTCGGCTTCTGTACCGTAATACTTTTCGATTACTTGGAATACTTGTTGTAAGAGAAGTTCTTTCTTGGTTTCATTTTCGCCGTTTAAGCGCACTATAAGAGCAACAGTTTCGCCATTTTCGCTGGGAACATCGTGCCATCGGCAAGAAAAACCGGAGAAATTTGCCTCAACCGTTGGGTTTTGTTTTTTCGTGACACGGTATTCTTCTTTATTTTTAACAAGTTTTTCAGCGTATTCAATGCCGTCTCCCATGATAACCGCTTGTAGATAGTACGGAGAAATTTGGATTTTACCCACTTGGATGGAATATCCCGCATCGTAAACGGACTTTGCCGGCACCACACCGACGCGTAAATTTAAGTTAAAAAATTCTTTCACTTTGTTCGCGGTATCGACAAGGATATCTTCGGCATGGACGCGCATACGGGGAGGAATTAGAAATGTCGCGCCGTCGCCGCCAAAGATAAACGGGAACTCTAACGTGTCGAAAGCGTTACTCAATGCCATCGCGGCAAGTCCGCCGGCCTTGTTTACGTCGCGGTAGTTACCCCCTTCGATGGCTGCCGTCGAACCGGCAATATCAGTGATAATAACAAACCAATCCTTAGGTAGTGCATGCGTTGATTTTTCGGAAAAAGCTTGCATTAGCGACGGTGCAGGCTTCATCTTGCGGTAGAAATTAGGCTCTTCTTGTTTCATAATTAACTATGGAAATTGTTGTAGTGTCCTTGAAAAAAACGATAACAGAGTTTTAGCGTATAACCAGTAAAGCTATTTGGAGGCTGTGCGTCAACTCACACAGCATTTATGGAGAGGCAATTTTTTTACCGTAGGCCTAATGAACGCTGCAAAAAGTGCGCTGCCATTTTAACTGGTTTATTTTCTTTATCTATAAACCAGTTTGTTATTCGGTGGAGGAAATAAACTAATACAAATGTAGTAATTGTAACCAAAATCCATCCGGCTATGCTCGGAATGTACGGGATATAATTATTTACTACTCGCAAAATATGTGGATGGAGTAAGTAGACGGTAAAAGTTAATGGAGCCAAACGGCTGACGGCGTTTTCTTTCGTAAACATACCTACAGAAAATGAATGTAGAAACCAAAGCACTGCTAACGTATAAAGGACGACCGACGGGCGTGAAAAGTGGTTGTAGTAATCGACCGGAATGCCCTGCCACGAGGCGCGGTTGTAGTCCAAGATGACCAGGAGAAGAGTAAACAGTACAAGGCAAAAAAAGGCGAATCTTTGGAGCGTCCAGTAGCTATGGATTTCCATAGCTGGGGTGTTTTCGCTACCATTTTGGTGGGCCGTAGCTATGGATTTCCGTAGCAAGGCGGATGGATCGCCCTGTACATGGAGAATTCCGAGGCAAAAATAAGGCAACCAATAAATTGCAAAGGAAGCGTGCCAGCCGGGATTCGACAACCCAAAACGGCTAAGTACCCATTCGGATGTCCCTCTGTAAAGGAGGGTTACCACCAAAATGAAAGAAATCCACGTAAAGCTACGAAAAACTACAGGGAATTTGCGAGATATTTGTAAAAGTAAAGGAAAAAGCAGGTAGCATTGCAAAAGAATAACTAGGAAATAGAGGTGGTAATCTGCTGTACCAGTAAGGAGTTTCGTAGCTATGGAATTCCATAGCTGGCCAAAAGGTGTATTTTCCCCATAGCTGTGGATTTCCATAGCTATGGGCACTGCAGAAAAGAAAAAATACGGCAGAAGAATCGTCGCAAGGCGTTTTTTTAAAAATTGGGCATAGTTCGTCCAAAAACCACTTGCAAATTCCTTGGTAGATTTAGCAAGTCCGTACGCCGAAAGGTACAAAAAAAGAGGAACGCTAAAACGCGCCCATTGGTTTAACGCTACCCCTATAAAGTCGAGCGATATATAATTATGCTGCGCGGCAAAACGTGTTTCTGCAGTGCTTGTTGCATGGATTGCGACGACAGCAATTGCGGCAACGACTTTTGCTGTATCCGTAAGTGGACGTTGCATTACGGCATATTGTTTTTCTATCGGGGTTTGTCAAATTTTTCAAAACTTGTTGCGCAAAAACGCGATTTTTTAAGAAGTTCAAGCACAAGCGCGTGGTTTTCAAATGGCAACAGGTGTCCGTAATGGGGTACGTGCTCTACCGTTGAAAGGGGATTTCCTTTAGTAATACGCCTTGCACTTGTGTGCGGGCACACATGTGATTTTTCAGGTAGCACAAGGTGTACCTCGCATGTAATCTGGTGTAGTTTCCTTAAATGTGCCCATTCGTTGAGCGAGAAAATTTGTGCTTCAACTTCCCTGCTGCATTTAAGCCGTGCGCCTTCGCTTGTTTCTTCAATGCAGTAGTCAACGTACGCACGAACGCTTTCTTTCTGCCACGATTTATTTGCAGGGTGCCTTTCAAAAATTTTATATGCTTGTTCTTTACTTTTAAAAACTGCACGGCGGTTACGCGCCGTTTTTGCCATATTGTTACCAAAAAGGCGTATATATACAACAACAAGGTAGCTGAGAACAACGGGATCAAAACCAATAATTTTTGTAAACCGAGAAGGGGCGTCAATTGCTGCACGTAGTATACTCCCCCCGCCCAATGAGTGGCCAATCCCAATACAAGATTTCCATTTTTTGTGCTCTATAAGCGAAACAACCTGATCACGAAAAAAATTCCAAGAGTTAAAATCAAGACTTGCTTGCGATTCGCCGTGCCCCGCAAAATCAATCGCGCAAACATGGTAATTGTCTTTAAGCGCCTCGACTATATATCCGTACATTCCGGCTGCGTAGCCGTTGGCGTGCGCGATAAGTACTTTTTGTGGGTGTTGTTCTCCCGCTTCAAGGTACGAGAGCTGTAAATTTTGGAACTGGAAAAATCGCCGTTTCATTTTAAGAGAGATAATGCTTTAAGGAACGCCTTGCAAAGAGTTTATAAAAACGCTCAGGGCATAAAAAAACCCACGGTCCAATTTAAGTGGCGTGGGTTGAAGTAACGTGATTACTTTTTTTTTGCAGGAGCTTTTGCGGGAGCTTTAGCAGGAGCTTTAGCAGGAGCTTTAGCAGGAGCTGCAGGTGCTGCTTCTGTTTTTGCTGGCTCAGCAGGAGCTTCTTTTTTTGTTTCTGCAGAAGAGCATGCCACGAAAGACAATGCTGCTGCAAACATAGAAATTGTTGCCAATTTTTTCATTTGTTTTCCTCGTACGAAAGAATTATTCTCTTTTCAAGAACGGAGCCACAAAAGTTCTTTTTTGTACCGTGTAAAGTAATTTTGTGGAATTAAAGATGCATAATTATAGAAAAAAAGAAATTATAGAACTATATTCTCCTTTACACCGCATCTTTGGCTTCAAGGCAATACAGCCCGAAAATTTTAAGGAGGAACATTGTCAAATACAGACGAAAAACCGCTCATTGTCCAATCGGATAAAACTTTGTTGCTCGAAGTCGACCATCCCATGTTCGAGGCATGCCGTATGGAATTGGGAAAATTTGCCGAACTGGAAAAATCGCCCGAGTATTTGCATACATACCGCATTACTCCGCTTTCGCTCTGGAATGCGGCTGCTTCGCGCCTTAAAGCGGAGCAAATCGTAGACGTTTTATACAAGTTTTCCAAATACCCAGTACCGCAAGCAGTGATTGCCGATATCTATACGCAAATTGGTCGTTATGGAAAATTAAAACTCGAGCGCGACGACCGAGGCGATCTTGTGCTCAAATCGGTAGACCCCCGCTATATTGCCGAAGTTATCCGCAATAAAAAAGTACAACCTTATATAGAAGGGCCAAAAACCCCAAACGAAGTATACATAAAGGCAGATTACCGAGGCCATGTAAAGCAGGCGCTCATTAAAATTGGTTTTCCCGTCGAAGATATCGCAGGTTACGATAAAGGGAACGATTATAAATTTGAACTCAAAGAAAAACTTTCTAATGGCAGCAAATTTGTTATACGCGATTACCAAGATTCATCGATATGTGCGTTTTACGCGGACGGTAGTATCGAAGGCGGTTCGGGGGTCGTGGTGCTCCCTTGCGGCGCGGGAAAAACGATTGTTGGTATTGGCGCAATGCACGCTATTGGTGCACAAACGCTTATCCTTGTAACGAATACATTGTCGATACGCCAGTGGAAAAATGAAATTTTAGAAAAGACGACTGTACCCGAAGAAGATATCGGCGAGTACTCAGGCGATAAAAAAGAAATTAAACCCATTACAATCGCTACGTACAATATTTTAACGCACCGTAAAAAAAAGGGTGGTGACTTTACGCACTTCCATTTATTTTCCGCAAACAACTGGGGATTTATCATTTACGACGAGGTACACTTGTTACCCGCGCCTGTTTTCCGTATGACAAGCGAACTACAGGCAAAGCGTAGGCTTGGGCTTACTGCAACTCTTGTCCGTGAAGATGGTTTAGAAGAAGATGTGTTTTCTCTCATTGGCCCTAAAAAATACGATGTTCCTTGGAAAGAGCTTGAAAAGAAACAGTGGATTGCAGAGGCGCGTTGCATTGAAATCCGCACCCCTTTACGTTCACTAATGCGGGGAATGTATTCGGTTGCGGACGACCGCGAAAAATTTCGCCTCTCGTCAGAAAATCCAGAAAAATTGCGCGTCATTGGAACTTTGCTTTACCACCACCGTAACGACCAAGTGCTCATTATTGGGCAATACTTAGATCAACTGACGCGGGTGTCGGCACGTTTCCAAATTCCCCTTATTACTGGAAAAACGCCCTTGGATGAACGCGCTCGGCTTTACGAGCAATTCCGTACAAAAGAAATTCGCGCTCTTGTGGTCTCGAAGGTTGCCAATTTTTCGATTGATCTACCAGACGCGAACGTGGCAATCCAAATTTCGGGTACATTTGGTAGTCGGCAAGAAGAAGCGCAGCGGCTTGGGCGTGTGTTGCGCCCAAAGGCAAACGGAAACCAAGCACTTTTTTATTCAGTAGTCACCAACGAGTCGAGCGAAGAGCAATTTTGCCGGAATCGCCAGCTTTTCCTTACTGAGCAAGGCTACGAATACTATATTTATTCGTACCAAGATTTCCGAGACAAATTCGGAACGTATGTAGAGATTATGAAAAAAATGAGAGAGCTTAAAGAAAACGAAAGCCCAAAGCCTAAAAAACTTACAACTGCTCCAAAATGATTTGGCGATTTATTTTTGCAATTGTCGTAACAGCCTGGGTCTTATGGCAAATTCCTTTTTCTCGTACACAAGAGATTTTTTTGCCCGAATTTGTCGCGTTTTCGTCTTTTGAAGATAACGCCGACGTACCTTCTGAAAATCCCATTTTGACTTTCTATCGAAAAGTTGATAAAGGGCAGTACCGTACGTTTGGCGTGAATGCATCCGGCGCTATTATCCGTTCGGTAGTAGTGCCGGGGTTAAAAATCAAAAAACCCGACGAAACTATTATTCCACTGGACGGTAAAGAAGGATTTATTACGGGTCCAGAAAATGGTGCGTATTTTATATGGTATCCACAGTTAGGTTCTCAAGTTTACGTTTTTAACGAGAAGGGTGCGTTTCTTTGGGAAAAAGAGGAAAGCCACTATCTGCACGCATTACCGTATGGGAGGTATATTTTAGCATCCGCAGGCGATGGATCGAGGATGCTTTTTGTAAATCCCGACTTTAAAATACACGCGGATTTCCAAGGCGTGCTTTTTAACCATTACATTTTAGACGACAACCCTGAGTTAAAATCTGCACAGGTATGTTTATCGACTTTAGACGGCGATTTAATTGTCGCGCATCTGGATAAAAAAATTTATTTTAGAAAACATCTTGGGTACGCGTTAAAGTCGTTGCAGTGTGATTTTGAAAAAGCGACTTTTGCAGCAATTGTAGAAGAGCGTGTGAAAAAAAAGGAGACCGCTACATCCGGCTTGGCAAAAGATTTTTTGCTTACAATGGAATTTACTTTGGAAAATGAAGATACAAAAACCACTGTCGAAAAAATGACAGAGGTAAAAGCAAAAGTGAAAACAATTGCTAAGCGCGAGCTACCTGTACTCACGCAAACTGCATCGCCGCTTGTTATCGCAGGCGAAAATATATGTTTTTTACAAACGGATGGCGAGTTCCCCGTTGTTTATTATTCGGTTAATAAATCATCTCCGTTGCAGAAGGCACCACTTAGCTTAAAGGTAACGCAGGCTCTTGTGGCGGATACATGGCGTAGCCAGTCGATTTTGGTGCGAAATGAACCCTTGTGCCTTTTTACGCACCGCTTGGGACAGTTTGCTTTAGTCAATAGGCGTGGGTTACTTAGCGAACGCAACGGCATTTTAAGCGAGCGTTCGCTTAAAAAAAACGCAAATATTTTTTTGCAAACGCATAACGGAATCCTTACACTAAGGTAACACAGTGAAGTCCTCTATTGTTTATCGGGCGTAAATTCAACCACCATCATTGCAATGTCGTCGCGAAAAGAAGCGCCTGCGCAGTGTGCTACAATATCAGAAAAAATTGTTGGAATAATTTTATTCGATTCTAAACTAATTGTTGATTGCATCAATTGAATAAGCCTTTCAGTGCCGTAAAATTTATTTTCGGTGTTTGTACACTCTGTAACTCCATCGGTGTAAAGAAAAAGCCGGTCGCCATGCGCAAGTTGCACGCTACCATTTTCAAAAAGGGCGTCTACATCGTCGAGGCCGCCTAAAAGAAATCCAGAAGTGTCAAGTGGAGTTACAGTGCCTTCGCGGCTAATATAGAGCGCGGTGGGGTGTGCACCGTTACAAAATTCAACAAGGCCAGAAGGGTGTAGTTTTAAAAGAAACGCAGTCATGTAATCTTGCGTTTTAATAATCCGCAGCATCTCATGGTTGCTCTTCGCAAGGGCATTTGCAGGCGAGATGTGTGCGGTAAGAACGTTTGCAAATACATTTTTTGCAGCTACTGTAAGTAACGCTGCTGGAACTCCATGGCCTGAGGCGTCTGCCATAACAACGAAGATAGTATTTTCGCGTACGATAATGTCGCAGTAATCTCCCGAGATACGTCCCAGTGGTAAAATTGCCGTGTTAAAATGCCAGTATGGCAGTTGGGTTTTTGGTTCTGGAAAAATTCCCATTTGGATTTGTGATGCGAAAAGAAGTTCTTGGTCGATTTCGTTGTCTTTTTGAATAAGCTCCGTATTTGTTTCAGAAAGTTGGTGGTTTGCGTCGAAAAGCTGCCGCTGTTTAGCGTGCTCCATAATATTGATGAACGAAAACGAAAAAATGCCGCCAAGAAAAAGCAGTCCCATCAAAAAGAAAAAGAGATCGTCTTTTGAAAACATGAATACAAGCCCGGGTATAATCCAAGCTAACATGAAAGTTGAATAACTTATCCGAGAGTACGCCAGAATAACTGCCCCCGCGCCCAAAATTGAACCAATGATGGTTGTCATCATACCAATATAACTTGGGCTCATTGTTTCCCATGCTTGTATTGTTCCCCACGAAATGACACTCACGAGGAGCCCTAAAGTTGCGTTGAGGATTGTTAGTTGGTTGCGGTAGCCAAAGCGGCGGGTTGCTTCCCAGCCCCAGTATAGTTCTGTAAATGTGAGCACTACTGCTGCACCGACAAGGGTTGCCCAAATTTTAAAATACTTATAAGAAGACATGTAGTAGCAGATGAACATAAGAACGATTGCAAAAACGAGGACAGTACCCCACACAAGGGGCATACGGAGGGTATGTATGTATTCTTCAAAATAAAGGATGTCTAAATGCTCTGGGAGTTGTTTGGGAAAATAGTACGAGTTTCTGGATGGTAGTTTTATATTGCCGTCTTTCGAGCGATGGAAAAAGGCACGGATTTTATTTAGCAAGGTAAATCCCCCATTTTGATTTACAACCTGTATCGTTTCGTGTGGTTGTCAACCGACTCAATGAAAGATATCGAGATTGCCAAAATCCTATACCTCGCGAAAAGCAAGAAATACGAAGTTGCGTGTGCAAGTTTCGACCTTGTAGACCACCTTGGTAAGGTCGATGTACCCAAGGGGTTAAAACGCCGCAAAAATGCGGTACAAACACTCAGCCTGCTTGCCGACGAAAAAATTAAATACGGCTACGAAAAAGTAAAAGAAGTCGCTGTAGCAGATGACGACGAAGAAGAGAGCGGCTAACCACGGGGTATAGCCACGGACGCACCCCTTAAACTCGGCAATCTTAACCTTACCTCGCGCCTCATTGTCGGTACGGGAAGATACCCCGATTTACCCACCATGCAAAAGTGCCACGAAGTTTCGGGTACGCAAATGGTTACAGTGGCGCTCAGGCGCATCGATTTAAACCCTCCAAAAGGCACATCGGGAAATTCCAATGCAATTATCGATTATATCGACCGTAAAAAAATAACCTTGCTACCCAATACGGCGGGTGTTTCTTTTGCAGCTGATGCACTACGTTACGCACGCATTGCCGTTGCGATGGAATGTACACACCTTAAAGTAGAAGTGACCGGCGACTTGACAACGCTACTTCCCGATCCTGTCGAAACACTGCGTGCGGTAGAAATTATACGTGCGCACGAAGAAACAAAAAATTTATACCTTATGGTTTACACAAACGACGATCCTGTTCTTGCGCGAAAACTCGCAGATGCGGGCGCACAGTGCGTTATGCCTGCCGCAAGCCCCATTGGTTCGGGGCGTGGGATTGCAAACGAAGCGAACTTGGCAATCCTTTTGGAGATGATGCAAGGGCGTGTACCGGTGGTTGTCGACGCGGGAATTGGGCTTCCCTCGCATGCAGCACGTGCAATGGAATTGGGCGCAGATGGCGTACTCCTTAATACGGCGATTGCGAAGGCAAAAGACCCGGTGCGGATGTCCTCTGCAATGCGCGACGCCGTTGCTGCAGGCCGTGCAGGGTACCTTGCCGGAGCAATTAGCGCAAAAATGTATGCAACTGCGTCGAGCCCCATTTAAAATCTTATCACTTTACCGCAAGCATGAAACTCGGCGAATGGTTTGTAATGTATAGTGCGATACTTATTACCGCGCTTTGTGCAGTTGTCTTTACAATTGCGCTGTGCATAAACCAAATTACGAAGCGCCTACGCAAAATGGCGCCTTCTTCTATACAGCAAGATACGCCGCTTATTTTTCGGAAATACTTATTCCGTTTTTGTGTTGTATCTTTCGGTACATTTCTTTTGGTAGTTTTGGGAACGCATTACCAAAACTGGGCGCCAAGTTTATTTTCTTCTCCAGGGCTTATTGTTGTCGTTGTATTTTCCTTTATTGTATTTTTAGTATTAGTAATTTTTTCAGAAAAACTCAATAGGCATATAGACGCACGTGTTGATCTTTTACGCAAAGACTCTATTAGTAGATTGTTTCGCCATTTTTTGTACACAGGTTCACTCATGGGGCTTACCGTTTTTTCTCTTGCGGGGGTGTATGTGTTTATTGTTTTAGAGGATAAAAAATTTTCGCTCGACGTTTCGCTTCTACCTATTTATGCAGCAGCGCTTTTTCTTTTTTGGCTGCGTTTTCGTGCAGCGCTTATTGCGCGTTCTAGCGATTATGCGTTCGAGCTTATCCAAAGGCAAGAAAGCGCACTTCCAGTAATTGGCGCATTAAATCCTTTGTGGAAGCTCCGCTTGGATTTTGCCGCCATTAACCGGTTTGTTTTTAGCCATTTGGAATTTTTTGTACTTTCTGCAGCTTCGCTACTTATTGCGTCGCAAATTGAAGCGTCGACGCGACTAGCCAAAGTATCGGGTGTAAATGTAACGCTTGTTGTTTTTGCGCTTAGCGTTTTTGCAACAATCCCCGCGCTTTTTATGATGCGCGTGCGTGACAAAGCATCTCCCGAAACATTCCTTTGGAATATACGTATTGGTTCTGTAGCAGCACTTAGCCTGCAGGCAGTTCTTGTATATTTTACTCTTGTTATAGTTTTTAATCTCCATATTAAATATTTTTGGATTATTTTTATGGGCTCTCTTACTGTTTTTTTTCTCAATGTGTATAGTGCAGCTTACGTTGCCGAAAACCATAAAACCGCACGCGGGCTTATTGCTGCCGCTGCAAGTTCGGTCTCGACAGTTGTGCACCGAGGAATGGCCGTGGGGATGCGTGGTTCGGCAATCCCCGCGCTTATCGTCGCAGGGGTAATGGCGCTTGTTTATATTACAGGAATTGTTGAAGAAAAAGGCGAAGACAAATTTCTTTATGGTTTTTATGCGCTTTCGCTCGCGCTTGTGTCGATGCTTCCTTTGTTCATTGTTTCGCAGGCGAGCGCTGCGATGATGCCTTTAGCTTCGTCGGCAATCAGCCGGCTTAAAATGAGCGGTACAAAAGAAGAAAAACGCGATTTAATGGATAAATTTAGGTCGCTACGCAGTGTTGCAATTCCTTCTTTTGTTTTAAATAGTAAAATCATGTTCTCTGCGTTGGTAATCCTTATCTTTTTAGTTTACGCGCAAATTTTGTCGGGAGCAGGACAAACTTCGCTTTTTCGGTATTTAACACAAATGGCGACGCTCCTTTTGGGTGGTATTGCATCGTATTTTCTTTCGGCGCGTGTTAACGAACTCGTGCTTAATTTAGGTCCCGTACTCGTTAGGCAAACGCGGCAGGCTTTCCGCGAAAATGATTACAACCTTCAAGATAAACCTACAGACGGTGTAGATGGTCTTTGGAAAATAGCAAATAGTTATATTACACGCAAAATCCTTCCGCTCTTTTTAGGCACGATGCTGCTTCCCGCACTCGTGTGCCTTGTGGGTGGTGCGCATGGGTTAACGGGGTATCTTATCGGGTTTGGTTTTCTTTCTTTTCTTAACGGTAATAGCTGGCTTACCACAGGCGCTGCTTGGTCGAGCGCACGCCATGCTGCTGAAGTCGATACCTATGTAACGCGCCGCACAGCACAGTTTGAAGCGCTTGTACAAGCCGACATGGTGGGTGATTCAATGCACGAAGCAGTTGCTCCAATCCTTGCAAGTGCAATCCTTGTAACGGTAATCGCGTCGGTGCTTTTTACTCCTGCGACGCTTCTTGTCCACGAAAAACTACGCGTGTTTGTATTGAATTTTTTATAAAAACAGGAAGTACACTTGCATAAATTTGTAGACGAAGTTCTTATACGCGTTCAAGCGGGTAAAGGAGGCGCGGGAGAGATTTCTTTCTTGCGCGAAAAATTTATGGAATTTGGCGGGCCCGACGGTGGCGATGGCGGCGACGGTGGCGACGTTATTTTTACTACTTCTGGACAGTTGCTCGCGCTTTCGCACCTGCGTCCAGCGCACCTTTACAAAGCACGCAATGGTTTTCCTGGAGAAGGGTCTAACTGCAACGGCAAAAAAGGGGCAGACCTTATAATCCGTGTGCCTTATGGTACCCAAGTTATAGATCCCACTACACACGCTATTTTGCACGACTTTACCGAAGAAGGTGCGTACGTTGCCGCCAAGGGAGGGCGTGGCGGCAAAGGCAATGCGTTTTTTAAAACTGCGCGTAGGCAGGCCCCACGCCTCGCGCAGCCGGGCGAAGAAACTTTCGAAAAAGAATTTTTGCTTTCGCTTAAAATGATTGCCGACGTGGGTTTTGTGGGTTTTCCCAACGCTGGTAAATCGACACTCCTTAAAGCACTCACCAAAGCAAACCCCAAAATTGCGAACTACCCTTTCACGACGCTTTCCCCAAACATCGGGGTTATCGACGATTTAGCGCCGCGCCCTCTAATCGTGGCTGATATTCCAGGTATTCTTGAAGGTGCATCAAAAGGGTATGGGTTGGGATTATCTTTTTTAAAGCACATCGAACGTGTGCGGCTGATTGTCTTCGTGATTGATCTGGAAAATGCGTTTGTAGAAGATGAACTTAAAATTCTTAAAAATGAAATTGAGTCGTATAGTCCCGAATTGCTTTTGAAGCCGTCGATTTTGGTTCTTAACAAAATTGACCGTTTCGAGGATAAAAAATTTTTAAAAGCGTTTATTGCGTCGTACAAAAAACAAGGGCTTAACCCCATACCCATTTCTGCACACACAGGTGAAGGTATTGACGCGCTACGCAGCGAGTTAGTGAAACTCTTAAAATTGGGTGCGAAAAAAAAAGCGGCAAAGAAAAAAATACCGCTGAAGAAAAAGGCGTTACTAAAGAAAAAGACGACTAAAACAAAAAGAACGTCTGTGAAGAAAGTTACGAAATAAATTCAATTATTTTTTCTTTTTCACTGCTGCTTTCTTTTTCGCTATCGTTTTTTTAGCTACGGGTTTTCGTGAACCACTTACTATCTTGCCTTTTGCCGGCACAAACGACATCGCACGTTCGGTGAGAGCCATAATCGTGAGCGAGGGATTGACGCCGATATTCGCGCTAATCATCGAGCCGTCGCATACGTACATGTTGTCGTATCCAAAGACACGGTTTCGGCTATCAATGACACCTTCTTGGGGGCTAGCACCCATGCACGTACCACCCAAAATATGCGCGGTAGTTGCAAGGCCGGTCAAAACTTCAATCGAAAGCGAATGTACGGTGCCTTTCGTTTTTTCACCAAACTCTTCGGCGAGCTTGTGCGCCATGGGGATGGACGACGTGGGTGCGGGACCTTTGTCGAGCGCGGTTTTGAGCCGAAAGAGACCGCGTTTTAGGCGCAGCGTTGAATCGAGGCTTTGCATAAAAAGCATAATCTGGGTGTATTTCGCCCAGTCAGGAACAAAAAATGCACGGATGTACTTAATGGGATGGCGGAGGTACATCCAAAACACTTTACCTAAGCGAATAAAAATATTTGACCCCATCACCGCTGGCACCATCGCCGTGCGGAAAAATCCTGAGCCTTCGGGGTAACGCACCACTTCGAGGTGCGTGTCTTTATCGACATCGAGAATCGAACCGATGGCGATGCCTTTTGAAAAATCAATATCACGCCGTTCGGTGGTGACTCCCAACAAACTTTCTGAATTGGTGCGGATGCCAAAGCCCAGTTGGTCGGATATATTTGGTAACGACTTTTTTTCTTTGAGTTTAAGTAAAAGCGCGTTCGTGCCTAAAACACCGCCGGCAAACACAACGCCTGCGGCACGCACAGCTTCCTTTTTTTTGAAATACGCAGTGGAGCGGTGGAAAGTAATTTCATAAGGGTGTGCATTGTTCTCGCGGCGTTGTACATCCACCACTTCGCGTTCGGCAATAATTTCACAACCCAATTTTTGTGCGAGGTAGAGGTAATTTTTGTCGAGAGTGTTTTTGGCGTTGTGTTGGCAGCCGAGCATGCACCCACCGCAAAACGTGCAACCCGTGCGTGTGGGGCCCTCTCCTTTAAAATAGGGATCTTTCACTGTTTCGCCTTCTTTGCCAAAATAGACGGCAACGTTTGTGTGTTCGAAACTTTTTTCGTGGCCATGCGAAACGGCAATTTCTCTGAGTACTTTGTCGCCGTCGAAAAGCCGTGGGTTACGTGCAGCACCCACCATTTTGAGTGCGGTTTGGTAGTGTGGTTTTAATTCTTTTTCCCAGTTAGCAAGGTGTGCCCAACTTTTTGATTTAAAAAACGGCGCTTTGGGTACGGGTAATGTGTTCGCGTACACGAGCGAACCCCCACCGACGCCCACGCCAGAAAAAATTGTGGCATGGCGAAAAATTGTCATTTTAAAAAGGCCAAACATTTTAAATGTGGGTAGCCATAACCATTTCCATAAATTCCAGTTGCTTTTGGGGAAGTCATCCGCGTTTTTGAACCACTTACCTTTTTCGATAACAAGAACTTTGTATCCTTTTTGAGAAAGGCGGTATGCAGAAACCGAGCCGCCAAACCCCGAACCGATAATGACAAAATCGTATTCTTTATTTTTTGTTGTTTGTGCCATGCGCCAGCGAGAAAAAAAGAGTTACATTTGCCATCATAATTTGGGTGGAGAGCCTGCGCACATTGGCGAATGAGGCTCTGGAGTGTTTTTTAGTTCGTACTTTACCACCTGTTTGAAACGCGTAGAAAGCCGTATGGAAGCGCTGAATTTTATTTTGATAAAAATACGCCATCCATAAGTTAAATCAATGATAAACCGTTACTCCACCCCCGAAATGCGGCACCTTTGGTCGCTCAAACGAAAATTTGAAATTTGGCGCGACATAGAGATTGCCGCGTGTGAATACTGGGCAACAGAGGGGCGTATCACCGCCGGCGAGCTCGACGATATACGGAATAAATCCCACTTTACGGTGGAGCGCATTAGCGAAATCGAAAATGAAATACACCACGATGTGATTGCTTTCTTAACTGCACTTGCGGAAAATATCGGCCCGGCGTCCAAGCACGTCCACTTCGGCCTCACTTCCTCCGATGTCGGCGACACCGCACAGATGGCGCTCATCCAAGAGGCGGGGCGTCTCATCGACGCAGCGTTTGGAGTATTGCTCAAAAATCTCTACACATTCGCGCAGGAACATAAAGACCTCATCGTCGCAGGGCGCACGCACGGTGTGCACGCAGAGCCGACAACGCTGGGGCTAAAGTTTTTGGGTTACTATGCAGAGCTCAAACGGGCACGCGAACGGTTAAACCACGCGTTGGAGGATTGCCGCTTCGGAAAAATTTCAGGCGCGGTGGGAACGTATTCACAGATGCCGCCCGAACTCGAAACGTTTGTGTTAAAAAAACTCAATCTCAAAATTGAACCGGTGAGTACACAGGTCATCCCCCGCGATCGCCATGCGTACTTTATGCAAGCCATCGCACTTGCAGGCCAAGCGCTCTACCGCCTCATGCAAGAAATTCGCCTCATGCAACGCACCGAAGGGCGCGAGCTGGAAGAACCATTTCAAAAAGGGCAGAAGGGTTCGAGCGCGATGCCGCACAAACGCAACCCCATTTTAGCCGAGCGCATTTGCGGGTTGGCGCGCGTCTTGTCGGGCTATGCCACCACCGCAGAGTTTAACATTCCATTGTGGCACGAGCGCGACATTTCGCACTCGGGTGCAGAGCGCGTTATTTTGCCCGACGCAACGAGCCTTTTGGAATACATGCTACTTAAGTCGGCGTTTGTGGTGGAGAATTTGCACGTCCACGAAAAAAATTGCGAGCGCGTTTTAGACGCCACGCATGGCCTCTTGTTTTCGTCGCGTGCGTTATTGACTGTCACCGAAAAGACACAAATGAGCCGCGAAGAAGCGTACGCCATTGTGCAGCAAGCCGCCATGGCTACATGGGAAAACCCCGATACGGGCAATTTGCGCACCCGCCTTGAGGCACACCCCAAACTCAACGCAATCACCCCAACAGACTGGGATGTTGTATTCGACGCACGGTCATTTTTGGCGCACGTCGACGTGATTTTTGCGCGGATAAAAGGACCGTAAAAACAGGTATTACGCTGGATATTTTGTCTTGAACTCGTTTTCGTCGATAAAAGAGAAAAAGCTCATAAGGCCAGCTACTTTAAAGATTTTTTCAATCATCGGTTTAATGCCTGTTAAATGCACAGTTGCCGAAGCTGCTTGTGCGCCGTTTACAATTTTTATAAGAACGCCAATACCACTCGAGTCAATATAGCTTACGTCAGAAAGCTGCAGGATTATTTTATCGCCGCTTTTAAGAGATAGGCTATCTGTTTGGCTTTTGAGTTCGACCGACGTATACATGTCGAGGCTACCTTTTAAAGTGACGACATAGTACCCTTGCTTTTCAGTTACTTTAATATCCATTTCTTTTACCTAATTATAGTTTATGCTATATTTTTATATATATTACGACGATAATATAGAACCATGAGACGCCAAGCATTTATTTTGTTTCCGATCGTTGCTTTATTGTGGACGTATCCGGTAACTGCCCAAATGAACGGAACAACGGATTTAAGCCATCCGACAGTCGACGAATTGCATAAGAAGCTGAATGCCCTAGTCGTTCGCCTCAAAAACGACGAAGAGCAGAAGCGTAAAAATTCCGGCCAAAAGGAACCGCAAAAAGTAAAGCAACCGCCAGACACAAACTGCCCAGAAGGTTCGTTTTGTATTGTACTTGAACGCGGTGGTAAACGCCTAGTTTTAGACCGCGATAATCCCGTTGTTTTTGAGGAAATCGTCATGAAAATGAACGGTAATAATATCCAAGGTATTGAGCTAAAATACGAAGAAGCGGCTTTAAGAAGGCAGTTTTCGCATAAACGCTCTATAATCAACGACGATATTAGCAAAACAAGTTACGGCCACATTAACCTCTATTACCATGCGGAAGGCGATGTCGCAAAATCAGAAGTATTGGCAAACATGAGCTCTACCGACCGTGCAAAACTTTTCGCAATTTATATCGATGGTTTGCTGCGTGCGATACGCGATTTGGATGATCGCATTTTAGCCGCGAAAAAATTTGCGGGAAGAAAAATGAACGATGCGCTAAATATGGGGGTACGCGTCCAGTAAATGCGTAGATTTCTCCCAGAAATCTTTATTCTTTCGGTAGCGGTTTCTCTATCTTTTGTCGGGTATGTCCTTGTGGATACAAACAAGGACTCTCTTGGGATTATTGCAGTCACAACATTTATTGGCGTAATTGTGATGGCGGTTTCGTTAAAAATTGCCGGATTTTTACTGGGTGCAAAAAAAGCGCATGCAAACGGCAAATTTTACGGCAGTGTGATGGATTGGGCGATGCTGCTTTTTGTTTGGCCAAGTTACGTAACCCCGCTCGTTATAGCTCCACACCTCGTGGGAGAAACTCCTAAAATTTTTTCTCTCTTTATTTTAGGTATTTTTCTTTTTGTCGGTATTGCTTTTTATGCGCTTTCTATTAGCCGCGACCGCATCGAAGGAAAAAGGCGCCATGCGAAATGGCTTTATTTTATCCCTTCGTTCTTGTTTACGATTCCTGCGCTTTTAATTGGGTATTTTATTGTGGGGCGCTATTCTACATCGCTTCTTGTCTTGCGTATCGCAAATGTGGGTGGTGTTTTATTGGGCGCTTTTTTTAGCTTTTACTGCGTTAAAATCGCTGTTTTTGATTTATTCGATTCGGATAAAAGAAAATACAGACTCTTGGATTGGCTTCCTATTGCAGTTGCCTCCGTTTGCGTAATTGCCATTGCAGAGTTTATACTCCCACAGTTTCAGGGAAAAACGCAGGAAGTATATTTGCTCTTCACTTTGGGGCTTTACGCGTTAGTTGTTGCTCAAGTCCTCGGTGTTCTTTCGGTTTCACGCCGCGCAAAGTTATAGATAAAACCTAAAACTTGAATGACAGCCTGTGGCGGCGCGAATGAAGAGAAAATAGCGTGAACGCCACATTACTCGATACAGAAAAAAATTACGTTAAACCTCAAAAGTTTTCGTTTGAGAACTTTGTTTGTGAAAATGGGGAAGTTATACCCTACGTCGATATTGCCTATGAAACATACGGGACGTTGAACGCGTCCAAATCGAATGCAATCCTTATCGCGCATGCTTTTTCGGGCGATGCGCATGCAGCGTTTTACCACGAAGGTGAAACCCGCGCTGGCTGGTGGGATAACATGATTGGCCCTAACCGTGCGTTTGACACAAACCGGTTTTTTATTATCTGCTCGAATGTCATTGGCGGTTGCGCTGGTTCAACAGGGCCTTCTTCGATAAATCCAAATACAGGAAGACCGTATGCACTCGATTTTCCGCAAGTGACAATCCGCGACATGGTGGCTGCACAAAAAAAGTTAATCGAACATTTAGGTATAGAAAAGCTGTATTCGTTAGCGGGTGGTTCGATGGGGGGGATGCAAGTTCTCGAGTGGCTTGTAAGCTATCCACACGCAGTTTTATCAGCAATACCCATTGCAACAACTGCACGGCATTCTCCACAACAAATTGCGTTCAACGAAGTGGGAAGGCAGGCTATTATGGCGGATCCCAAATGGAATGGCGGCAATTACTACGGTGCAGAAATTCCCCGTGCAGGGCTTTCGGTTGCGCGTATGGTGGGGCACATTACGTACATGAGCGAAAAATCGATGGCAGAAAAATTTGGCCGCCGCACAAAGAGCGCTGCAGATTCGACAAAATTCCACGCCGATTTTGAAGTCGAAGGATATTTACGTAACCGTGGGGATTTTTTCGTCCGCCGTTTCGATGCTAATTCGTATCTTTATATAAGCAAAGCGATGGACCTTTTCGACGCATCGGGAGGCAGGCATTTAAGCGAAAAATTTTTTGAGCTCGAAGCAAAACTTTTGGTGCTCGCGTTTAAATCCGACTGGCTTTATCCTGCACACCAATCGCTCGATATTGTTACTGCGTGTAAAATTACTGGTGTGCCTGTGTCGTACGTAGAAATTGAAGCGAACTATGGGCACGATTCCTTTTTGGTTGAAACAGAAAAACAATCGCAAATTGTGCGGCATTTCCTCTCAAGGGTGGATGAGCTCATTTATTAATTTATCCCTCGTACTTCCATGAAACTTGAATCGGACCGTATCGACTATCGTATTATATCGAGCTTTATCGAGCCCAAAAGCCGTGTGCTCGATATGGGATGCGGCGACGGCGAACTACTTTACCTTTTAAACAAACACCTGCAAACACGCTCGCAAGGAATCGAAATTGACCAAGACCAAATTTTGGAGTGTATCGAGCGCGGCATCAACGTGCTCTTGGGCGACCTGGATAGCGGGCTTACCGATTTTAAAGACGCCTCTTTCGATTATGTTATTTTAAATAATGCGTTGCAAGAGTTACGCTATCCCGATGACGTAATTAAAGACGCCTTGCGTGTGGGGAAAAAACTTATCGTAGGGTTTCCCAATTTTGCGTATATCAAAGCGCGTGTGCAAATTTTCTTTCGCGGTAAATTGCCCGTTACCCCTTCATTACCTTTTGCATGGTACGAAAGCCCTAATTTACATCTTTTGACAATCCGTGATTTTAAAGCGTATTGCCGTGAAAGGGGATATAAAATACTTGCAGAGCGCTACGTGCGCAACGAAAAAGAAGTTTTTTTGCGCCCCAATCTGCTTGCGCAGTGGGGCACTTTTTGCCTCACTAAATAGCTTCGCCGCCGCGCGTACCGTCGCTGATACGCACCACTTCATCAAGTGGCAGCACGAAAATTTTTCCGTCGCCGATTTGGCCCGTAGAGTCGCTGCGTGCGCCCGCCATAATCGCATCAATGGTCGGTTCGACAAAGGCGTCGTTGACGCCTATTTGTAGCTCGATTTTATTGATGAGCTCCGATTCCATTTCTTGGCCACGAAAGTATTGAAGCTGGCCTTTCTGGCGGCCATACCCCATTGCTTCGGTGACGGTTAAGCGAAAAATTTCGCGCTTGTTGAGTTCACGCTTTACCGCTTCTAAACGGTGCGGCTGGATGAGTGCAATAATAAGTTTCATAATTTCCTCCTTAAATAGTTGGATTAAACCCGAGTCAGGCTTGTTTCGCCGTGTTGCGTGAGGTCTAACCCCAACGTTTCTTGTTTTGCGGAGACGCGCAAGCCAATTGTCTTATCGACAATGAACGCGATGAGAATTGTTCCCGCGACTGAAAAGCCGATACCGACGCCGGCACCCAACAGTTGCAAAAGAAACTGTTGCACATCGCCACCCGAGAACAAGCCAATGTGCGGTGTGCCCACGCTTGCGAAAAGTCCGGTCGCCAAAGCGCCGAATAAACCGCCCATGCCGTGTACGCCAAACACATCGAGGGAATCGTCGTAACCTAAGCGGCGCTTGGCGACAACGGCTGTAAAACAAACGAGCGCAGCGAGTGAACCAATAGCGAGCGCCGCCATCGGTGAAACGTGGCCTGCACCCGGGGTAATTCCCACAAGGCCAGCAACCATACCCGAAGCCAAACCCACCGAGGTTGGTTTTTTATGCAAAGCGTATTCAATGGTGATCCACACAAAACCGGCGGCGGCCGCAGCAATCTGTGTATTGGTAAACGCCAACCCTGCACGCAACATAAAATCCGCCGATGTGGCGATGGCCGAGCCCGCGTTAAAACCAAACCAGCCGACCCAAAGTAGGCCAGCGCCTAATAGTGTTTGGAAAAGACTTCCGGGACGCATTTGGTCTTCGGGGTAACCGACGCGTTTTTTAAGGAAAAGCCATGCGAGAAATAGCGCCGAAAATCCAGAGCTAATATGCACCACTGTGCCGCCGGCAAAATCTAAAACTCCTTTTTCCAAGAGCCAACCGCCTGGCCCCCACACCATGTGCGCGAGAGGGTTGTAGATGAGTACACTCCAAAGTAAAATGAAAAGCACGTACGCGCTAAATTTCATGCGCTCGACAATTGCGCCTGAAATAAGCGCGGGGGTGATAATCGCAAACTTGCCGAAAAACATCACATTCACCAATGTCGGTATCCCATTTGTGGTGGTATCCCATGGGATGTTTTGTAGGGCAAAGCCGCCCTCAGACCATCCAAAGATGCCGCCGATGGATTTACCAAAGACCATGTTGTAACCGACAAGAATCCACTCAACACCAACGACACTCATGGCGATGAGGCTCATGAGGATTGTGTTGAGCATATTTTTTTGCCGCACCATGCCTGCATAAAAAAGCGCAAGCCCGGGTATCATGAGGAGAACTAGCGCGGATGACACGAGCATCCACGCAGTTCTACCGGAGTCAATTTTTGCAATCGCATCGTTTGCCTCGGCAAGCGCCGGTGTCACTCCGGCAAAGAGGCAAAACGATAGCACCAATGAAGATATAATGAACGGTATAAAATTCTTTTTCATTTGAGTTCTCCTTTTGTTATTTACTGCGCGCATTAGAAAACCACTCCTAGGTCAATACCAAAGACCAGTTGATCACGGCTATTGCCGTCGCCAAAGGGAAGCGCTGCGCTGCCAGTTTGGTTGTAACCGGCATCTCCCGGTTTTAGTGCATTGAGTGCAGTTCCGCCAAAATAATCGTAACGCGCCATAAAGCGCACGAACGTGTTTTTCTGCACTTGGAAACGGGGACCAACGGTGATGGCAAAAAAGTTGCCGACGTAGTTACCGCGAAAAGGCGAGCCTCCCGTACCCATACCCGCAGCGCGTGTAGAGGCTGCCGCCATGCTCGGTAGAACACTGCCAACGCGTACGCCGTTCTGGTCGCGGAACCACTCGAGGTTAAGCCCCACACGCAATGCATCGGTGAGTGCATAGAAAAAGTAGGTGTTGATGCCGTACCACATTGCATACACTTCTTTGTCGAGTCTCTTCGAACCGGTCAACGCTGCTTCAACGTCCGCTACTTTTTGGATGCCAAAGTCGGATTGCAAAACCCACTGTAGTTTTGCCGTTAAGTCGCGTTTATAGACCAGCGTTTGAAAGTAGCGCCAGCTATAGAGACTCTCGAAGCGGTTGTACGATCCGCTCTTAAAATCCCCCGAAAGAATCGCAGGGTCTGTGCTATTGGCCGCCGATTTGTAGTTGTATTCACTGCTGATATGAACGACCCAGTCGAGCGTCGATTTATCTGCAAAGATATAATTGACAGTGCCTAAAAATCCAGGGAGTTTTGAGCCCGTACCCGCGCCGTCAAAATTATCGCCGCCAACCGTAGCACCACCCATGATATTGAGGCGTTCGTTCACCGCCCAGTAGACCCAAGCACCCCAATGCGTGAAAGGCTCACCGTATTGGTACGTGTACGGCAGCACCGCAAAAAAGTTTTGAGTGGTGTCGACGGTGAAAAATCCCACGGGTGAAATGATGTGTCCAATACGCAGCTTGACCGATTTGTACGCCGCATCGAAATAAAGCTGTGGTATCGATAGCCCGTATTGGCTGCTCACCGTGTTACAGTTTGAGTTATCTTTTGCAGTGCCTTGCGTTCCTGTTGCGGGCAGAGCGGTGCAATTACTGTTTGTTCCGGTATTGGTTTTGAAAATTTTATCTTCAAAGCCGCTACTCGTTGTCCAGCGGTAACTCGACCCAAACAACAGGTCGATACGCCCACCCCAATCGAATTCTTTTTTGCTGGTGTCGGTGGGGATTTCGGCGTATGTCCACGCTTGGTTCAGTTGGTACTCGTTGGCTCTATCCGTCCAGGTTACAGTACCGTTATAACCGTCGGTGGGATGGTTGGGATTGAAGGTGTAGCTTTGGACAAGACTACCACCAAAGATGTAGGAAGCAGGAGATTCAGATTTTTCTGTTTCCGCTTGCCCCCATGCGGTATGTGTGGTGGCAAAAACAACGCAAGCGGCGAGCGCTATTTGTTGTATTGTGCATGCACACTGCCGTAAAAACCGAGCGAAGCTCGATTTTTGGTTTGTCGGGTTATTCGTACTAACTGCAACCCGGTGAACACCGTCACTACCCGCAGGGCGCAGTTCTATTGTTGTTTTTTTATTCGTCGTTTTGGTTCTCATTTTTCTACTCCTATAAGATCCAAAAATCTTAATTTTCAAGTTTACCCAATCGCGTATGCTTTTCTACTGCTCCACACGCGATAGATAGGTTACAAAGTTTGCAAAACTAAATTTTGCAATCAATGCAACTTTTGAGCGCGTAAGTTAAACTCGAATATGGTGTCAATGAAAATTGTCTATCGTAGGCTCTTTTTTCTATTCAAGGATTATTACTTTACATTATATACAAAATGAAATTTAAACCATTTAGGGATAACCATGAAAAAATATTTATATGCAGTTTTTTGCACCACTCTTGTTTTTGGGTGTAAATCGGTACAAAAAAGTTACACCATTAAGGAAGTAATTCCAGCCAATTCGAGCATCGCGCTTCTTGTCGAAGGAGAGAACGATTACAAAAACGCGGTGTTTATGGAGTTTATGAAAGCAGGATATTCTGTGAAAGCGTTTAACGCAACAGATTTTTATACAACAGACGACGTACTGGATGTGCGCTCGTTAAAAAAGACAGCATTTATACAAAATATTTTTAATCCTCGCAATTCACAACGGCAAGTTGCTGTGGCAGATAAGGTTTTTGAAAATATTTATAAGCTCCACATTTTTAACTTTGAAAATCTTAAAATAGAAATGTTACAAAGCCTGCGTACCAAACTCAATGCACGGTACGTTGTATTGCTCTCGCTTAAAAATTGGGGGCAAGGTTATTCATGGGTACGTGCGATTCGCCTCGATAATATGGAACTTGTGTACGTTGAAAATTACCAAGCAAGCCGCAAGGACGATTTAAAATCTGTTGTTGAAAAAATTATCGAGACGATGAAAAAAGGAAAATAGAAAACGATACTTTTAAAATGCCGATGCACGTTTTTTTTTCGATACTTCTTTATCTTGTAGTTACGGTTTCGGTTACGGCGGCTGTCCCCACGTCTATTGGGTATTTTGCGAAAGCAAGCGACACTCCCCTTTCGCACGAAATAGTGTTACGTTTCCCAATAGTGCTTAGTAAGGCGTTACAAAAAGCTAACCGAGGCGCTTTAATATACCCAAACGAATTTTCCAGAAGGCGCGAAAAAATTAAATTGAAAAACCAAGTTTTGTACAAGGCCGACGAATATAAAAAATTACAAGATATACTTGATAACGGTAGCCTAATTACAGGAAAGATTTTTGAGTACGAACCTAAAAATATTGTTTTAAGAAAAAATAACGATAAAAAGATAGAACCCTCTACCGAAATGGACGGAATCGATAAAAGAAATGTTCTCGTAAAACTCTACCATTATAATTCGGCTACAAACTATATAACAACGTTTTGGGTTTATTCTAAACCAGAAACTGTTGTTGTTGATATGGTGCGGCGTATTTTTCCTCTTGTGGGAGATCGTTATCTTAAAGCTCCCATTGCGGCAGGAAGTAAAGTCGCCGTGCTCGCAACGCTCAACGCCTTGGAGCTCAACCAGTTCTACATGGAACTGTCGCGGCAACGGTATCGCGTGCATACGCTTTCTGGGGACGATTTTACGGCTTTGGCGGCAAACGATGTAGAGCCACTGCGGAGCATACAGTCGCGGCTTGTTTCGTACGATGCTGTACGCACTTTAGAGGAGGAACCTCCATTTGCTCTTTCGGCGGCTGTCGATTATAGCGACGATCTCGCCGATCGAAATGAGTACGAAGCAGTACGCGAACAAATGACAAACCAGTTTGCGAAAAATTTTTCCTCTGTGTTAAAAAAAATACAGGCACATACCCAAGCCGACTATTTATTACTTTTTCGCCCTCAAGGCAAAAAATCGTTTGCACGCGGGTTTGATCTACACAGCGGGAGCCTCGTTTGGTTTCAAGATAGTTTTCCCAGTAAATCTTCCTCGAACGAAGATGTGCTCACAGCAATGGTTTCAGAGATGCAGCGTAGTACTCCAACTTTAAGCGATGAACAATTTGTTGAGCTTGGATCACAAATTGACAAGATGACCGCCCAACGTGAAGACGGTAGTTTAGCAAGCGTTGCAATTTTAGATTTTTACGATCGTACCAATTCGCCGCTTTATGCGTGGCTTAGCGGTTCGCTTTCAAGTGCGGTAGATGATTCAATGAAAAAAATATTTGAGTACAACCGAAACGAAGAACAAAAAAGTAACGCTGCTGGTCGAAAATTTTTTAAATCTCCCGCAGATATTACAACGGCTCGACTCAAGGAATTTAAAAACGAGACAGGCGCAGATTATATCATTTTTGGATTTTATTCGTTGAGTACTTCGTCGAGTAATATCGTCATCGAATCTAAAGTATACGACTTGGTGAAGTTGACTGCGATTGGTGGCTCTGTAAGCCAGTCGCCTGTAGACGTGCGCCTTTTTAACGCTGTAGATGAAATTGCGCAAGGTGTAGTACAAGATATTTTTAATATGGCCCAAAAGCAAAGTAAGTAACTGGAGAAGATTATGAAAAAATTTGGAAAAATAGCGGTATTGAGTGGAATTTTGGGGATGACCACCACTCTTTTTGCGCAATCGAATGAGCTTAAATTCTACGAGCGTTTTAAAGTCGACGCGGGCGGTTTTGCTCTTACCCCACAGAAAGAACCTGCGCAAATAGGGGGAGGAGGTAGCATTGGGTATGCACTAAAAAATATAGATGTTTACGCACGTTTCTTTTATTTAACTGCAGACTCGGGACTTAACACAGTAATGGTTTCTAATTTGCTTGTCGATTACCGCATTCCTGTTTTAACAAATTTTTTCACAGTAACTCCGTACCTTGCTGCGGGGGTCTGGAGTGGCAAAATTAAAGATTCACTTACAAAAATGTATGGTAACGTAATTGGAACAATGTACTTTGAAGCAGGGCTTGGCGGCGAATCGTTCCTAACTCCTGAAATTTCATTTTTTGCGCGAGTTGGAGTTGCTTATGCGCTTGCCCGAACAGCAACCGACTCGCTTAATTCAAGTGGGCCCACGCTTACAGGCGGAATACGCTATTCGTTTGGAAGCCGTACAACCCCTGCCTTTTAGCCTGCTAATTTAAGTTTAGTTACCCCCCGTTTTATCAACAGTTTCAAAGTATTCCAGTTTTGTAAATGCGGCGGGGTGCGCCTTGTGCGTTACTAAAGAAAGCGAATTTCCTCCTCTTTCGCGCCATCCTTTGTGTGCTTTAAACGTATCGGCAAAAAATCCAAAAACGGTAAAAGTTCCATCCGCATTTTTTGCTTGGATTTTGCGTAAATCTTTAAAAAGGTACGAAAGCGTAAACGATTGCCCGTCTTTAAGTTCAATACGTACCTGTGACGGCTCAAATTCATAAGTATCGCCTTCTTTATCTGTAGCCACTTTTCTCGCCCTGTACGCTTCAATGGTAAGCTCGCGGATATCCTCGGCACGGATTGTCTGCTGGTAAGTAAGTTGTCCTTTTTGGTGCGAAAAAGAATACGTAGCGCTCAGCGAGGCTTCAGCAACAATTACCGATTTGTCGCCTAAGTGGATACGCACACGCATCAAAGTTTGTGGCGTTTTTTTGCTTAATGTATTCCGTTTCGTGCTTACTTCTTTTGCGGAGTTTACTCCACTCGCGGGGTCGTTCACGTCGGGCGTTTTGGGGGGCGATGGGTATTGGATTGAAAATAGGGAGCTTGCCGTAAGTAATCCAACTAAATATGGAGAAAACTTGGGTTGAATAAAGTTAATAAGCCGTATTAACATACTTTTCTATCTTATAAGCCCGTGCTATCGAGTCTGTGCGGCAACCCAAAAATTTATCGATATTTATACTTTTTTGGAACTAAACCCCATTTAGTGGGTCTATTTAAGTAAGCACGGTATGGTTACCTCCTCCCGAGTAGTTTTGGGCGTTAAACGACAAACCTCCCGTCGGACGCCAAGCTACTCTCCGTGTGTAGCGGGGCTATTTTGTAGGGGCCGTTTAGCGGCCTAAAAGCCCTCGGCAGAGATGCCGCAAAACTCCGAAACTTGGCGGCTATAGGGACTCTCCTGCCCTGTAGCCGCTTTTTTATATACGTTTACGCGGTGTCGTTGTTTTTTTTTGGTTCGCGTTCTGCAATTTACAAAGACAATTGGTATTTTAGGCGGGGGGCAGTTGGCGCAAATGACGATTGCTGCCGCAATGCGCCTTGGCGTACGCTGCCGAGTTTTAGACAAAGACCCAAATGCTCCAGCGGCGCTCTACACGAGTGCTTTTAAAGAAGGCGACGCACGCGATTTTGAAACTGTTGTTACGTTTGCGAACGGCTGTGATGCGCTCACCATCGATTCGGAGCACGTTAGCGCCGAGGCGTTGAGTGCTTTAGAAGCCAAGGGACTTTTTACAGTCCCGCAAGGAAACATCCTCACTATTATCCAAAACAAGTGCCGCCAAAAGGAATTTTTTGAAAAACAACAAATTCCTACAGCGCCTTTCAAAACGTACAAAAATAAAGAAGATTTATTATCGCATTTGTGGGATTTACCCTTTATCCAAAAGAAAGCCACAGCGGGGTACGATGGTAGCGGCGTTCAACTAATCCAATGCGAAGAGGATCTAAAAGAAGTTTTCGACGGTGAATCTCTCGTAGAGAAAAAAATTTCTATCGCGAAAGAAATAGCGGTAATTGTCGTCACCGACAGGCGTGGAAATTTTGTGCACTACGATCCTGTAGAAATGGTTTTTGATGCTAAAAAAAATATTTTGCGTTACCAGCTTTGCCCTGCGGATATTGGTGCAAAGCTTGCAAAAGAAGCTCAGCGCCTCGCGGTACACGTTGCCAAAAAGTTGGGTGTCGTGGGACTTCTTGCTGTTGAAATGTTTCTTACAACAGATGGCGAGCTTTTGGTAAACGAATTGGCCCCGCGCCCGCACAATAGTGGACACCACACAATTGAAGGTGCTGCGACGAGCCAGTACGAAAATTTGCTCCGTGTTCTTCTTGATTTACCGCTTGGAAACGCGGCAACAACTACGCCCACTTTAATGTTAAACTTGTTGGGGCCGCAGCTTGGGCACGAGAAAGAATTTGAAAACCTCATTGCAAAATCCCTCGCGATTCCACACGCATCACTCCACTGGTATGGAAAAAAAGATATGCGCCCTTTTCGTAAATTGGGACACATAACGCTTTGTGGCGACAAAGCCTCTCTTCTTTCCACATACAATAATCTTTTAGGTTTGTAATTAAAATAGTTTTTTGAAAGCGGCGCAGCTATTTTGAGCGCCGCGTTATAGGTTAACCAATAGCCGCTTGCGCCGCCGCAAGTCGCGCAATTGGTACTCGGTACGGAGAGCACGACACGTAGTCTAAGCCAACAGCGTGGCAAAACTGGATCGACTCGGGATCGCCTCCGTGTTCGCCGCAGACTCCTAGTTTAATTTTAGGGTTTGTCGAGCGGCCTTTTTCGATGGCAATTTCAATAAGCTTTCCAACTCCTCCTGCATCCAAAACTTGGAATGGGTTTTGTGGATAGATTCCTTTTTGGATGTAGTAGGGGAGAAAGTGTTCCGAGTCGTCGCGTGAAAAACCTGAAGTCATTTGCGTTAAGTCGTTTGTACCAAAGCTAAAAAATTGTGCAACGTGTGCAATTTCGTCGGCGGTAACAGCCGCACGCGGTACCTCAATCATGGTACCAAGGAGAAAGTCGACTTTGACTCCTTTTTCTTTTTGAACCGCTTCGGCAGTTTCGCGGATAACGCGTGCCTGATTTTCAAGTTCCTTGTAGTGCCCTACAAGAGGAACCATAATTTCAGGAAAAACCTTTTTACCGTTTTTAACCAATTCCGCCGCCGCTTCGATAATTGCGCGTGTTTGCATCGCCGTAATTTCGGGATAGGTTATCCCTAACCTACAGCCACGGTGCCCAAGCATGGGGTTAAATTCCTTAAGGTCTTCTATTTTTTTATGTACGTACGGTACGCTTTTACCAAATGTTTTTGCAAGTTCCGCAATTTGCTCTTCGTCGTTTGGTAAAAATTCATGGAGCGGTGGATCGAGAAGGCGTACAGTAACAGCAAGCCCTTGCATCTCTTCAAAAATTCCCTTGAAATCGTCGCGCTGGAAAGGGAGAAGTTTTGCAAGCGCTTTTTCGCGCTCTTCACGTGTTGACGATAAAATCATTTCGCGTACGGCGGCGATTCTTTCCTCGTGAAAAAACATGTGTTCGGTGCGGCAAAGGCCAATCCCTTGTGCGCCGTAGCTACGTGCGACCTGCGCGTCGTGTGGAGTGTCTGCGTTGGTGCGTACTTTTAGCCGTGCGTATTTATCTGCCCATTGCATAACACGGGAGTACTGGTTTGCCAAGAGCGAGTTCTCCATGGGCATTGTTTTTGAAACAAATACTTGCTCAAGCTCGCTGGCAATTGTGTTGAGCGAAGCGTTTAAAACTTGGCCAGTAAAACCGTCGATAGAAATTGCATCGCCTTCTTTGAGTTTGACTTCTTCGGGAGTGCCTAAATTAAAAGTTACAATACCCTTTGCATAATCCACTTCGAGTTGGTTACAACCGACGATGCATGGTTTGTTCATTCCACGCGCCACAACCGCCGCATGCGAGGTCATTCCACCGCGGGCAGTTAAAATACCTTCGGAGCTGTGCATTCCCGAAATGTCTTCGGGTGAAGTTTCTGTACGTACCAAAATAGATTTGGTGTTTGCTTCTTTCCATTCGACCGCTTTTTCTGCGGTTAAAACAATTTTGCCGCTTGCAGCCCCTGGGCCAGCGGGAAGTCCCTTCGCTACAACAAGCCCCTTGGCAAGCGCGTCTTTCTTTTCTTTTTCGTCAAAAATTTTTGCAAGAAGGGAGGGTAGAGTGTGTGCGTCGATACGCTTGAGCGCTGTTTTTTCATCGATAAGTTTTTCGTCGACCATTTCGACGGCAGTGCGTATTGCCGCAAACGCAGTCCTTTTTCCTGTTCGGGTTTGCAGCATGTAGAGTTTAGAGCGCTCGATAGTGAATTCGATATCTTGCATGTCTTTATAATGGTGCTCGAGTTTATCTGCGTACGCCAAAAGTTCTTTTAAAGCCTCTGGCATTTTTTCGCCCAATTTTTCAATCGAAAGCGGAGTGCGAATTCCTGCGACTACATCTTCCCCTTGCGCATTCATTAAAAATTCGCCAAAAAATTTACGTTCACCAGTTGCAGGGTTGCGCGTAAAAGCGACTCCTGTGCCGCAATCGTCTCCCATGTTTCCAAAAACCATCGATTGGATATTTACCGCAGTTCCCAATGCTTCGGAAATATTGTTTAGCTTGCGGTACGTAATTGCACGGTCGTTCATCCACGAAGCAAAAACGGCGTCGACTGCTCCCGAAAGTTGGTCTTTTGGAGCTTGTGGAAAATCTTTACCCGTTACTTTTTTTACTTCGGCCTTGTATTCACCCACGAGTTTTTCTAAATCTTCGGCGTCTAATCCCAAATCGCTATCAACGCCTTTTACTTTTTTCTTTTGTTCTAAAATATGTTCAAAGTCGTGGTGCTTCATCCCCATAACGACGTTACCGTACATTTGTATAAAACGGCGGTAGCTATCGTAACTAAAGCGCTTGTTTCCCGTGTTTTCGATGAGGCCCAAGACAGTCTCGTCGTTTAAGCCCAAATTGAGGATGGTGTCCATCATCCCCGGCATGGAAACGGGGGCGCCGGAACGTACAGAGACTAAAAGGGGATTTTTTTTATCGCCAAATCTTTTACCGATAGTCGCTTCAAGGTTTTGTATACCCTTGTCTATTTGCGCTTGCAGTTCAGCGGGGTATTTACGTTCGTGCGCGTAGTAGTATGTGCAAACTTCAGTGGAGATGGTAAAACCAGGGGGGACAGGGATGCCGAGGCTTGACATTTCGGCGAGGTTTGCGCCTTTACCCCCAAGTAGTTTTTTGTCCCCTGCGCCGCCGTCGCTTTTTTTGGCAGAGAAAAAATAGACATACTTATGTGCCATTAAGCAGCGTCGAAGGTTTTGATGCGGTGTAAAGATAAACAGGAACATCTGTTCAAAATTGACACGCTATTTGCCGATGTTAGAAATACGTATGTCGCATGCTTTAACGCCTCCAAAAGGCTACCCCACCCTCTCGTTTCGCCTTACTTTGCGTTTAGGGCTTGTTATGCTCGTTGTTGGGCTTATTTTTACGGCAATCTATTTTGTCTTGTCGTTGTCGTTTTTTTCAAGGCTTGCAAACGAACAAATGTTGCAACGTGCAAAGAGCGCCACGACAATTATTGAAGCGACTTTGAACGCAAAAAATGGCATCAATTCGAGAACATTTATCCGCCAAATACAAACAGCTAAACTCTCGGATAATATTGCTGTTTTTGACGCCAAACACAACTTAATAGACCACAGCGTAGAAAAAATTTCAAAAGCATTGGAGCGCTACGCTACAGACACCAAGCTCCGCCTACGCGAAGTAGAAGAAGAGAAAACAATGCTAAAAAATGTGCTTCGTGCTAAAACACAAAAACGGCTGGAAGATGGGATGTATGTAGCGGGAAAAGTTCGCTATACAGTATTTGAGCACAAAGACTACGTAATCCTAGTCGGTTTTACTCCCCAGTTACCTAACATGCTAACTCTCGGTGTGTCGTTTTTGCTTTTATGCCTAATTGCCATCGCCATCAATGCACTTTTTGTGTACCAATATTCCCATTCGCTTTCAACGGTTCTTTTACGCATTATCCGTGGGCTTGAAGTCGATTCGGTACACCCCGAAGGATTTCATCCGGCCTATGCAGAAATTGCAGATTTGTTGAAAGCTGTCGAAGAAAAAGTCGGCCAAAGTAGCTCTACAAGAAAAAATATGGAAATACCGTATTCCAAAACAAATGAACCTTCTGAAGGGTTACTCGCGGTATTGCAAAACAAACTTTTTGAAAAACCATTTCCTCGGATGCAGCGTTACGAGTTAGCAGTGTATCCGCGCCGCCCAAAATTGAACACAAAGGAATTTATTTGTGGTTCCTATAGCACGGGGCGCGTCGATGTCTTTATTGGAATAACGGATTCGGATTTAGCCGGAGCGCTTGTGGAAAAAAATCGTATTCAAGAAAGGTTTTGGGCGCTTGCAGAACAAGAGACGACTTCGCAAGGTATGGCGCAAAAGCTTTGGAATGCTCTTTTTGCGGCGAGCGAGTTTGTCCCTGGTATTTTTTTCGCACGGCTTGATGAAACGCATAAAACAATGGATATCTACCGTGCGGGTGGCGTCCATCTTTTTGAAATTTCTAGAAACGAATGCAAAGCTATTGAATTAGGTAGTAGTCAATTTGAAAGTTCTTTCACATCGATTGCAACGCACAGCTTAGTCGAAGGTAGCCAGTTTGTTATGGTTTCTCATGATGCGTTCCGTGCGATGGAACTATCGACAGTAGATTTTGCACAAATGCTCGAAAAACTCAGCGATGGCAAAAAGGGAAAGCATTTGCTTGCGGGTATTCTTGAGAAAATACACCAAAAGCTCGATGCGGGCGAAACTGTACCGGGACTTTTAGCGGTACTTTCCGAAAAATAGTTAATCGGCGTTAGAAAATATACGTACAGGACGGCCGTTTGGCCCCACTGCCACATAAGTGACTTCGCACGTGATAATTTCGCGTGACGCTTGTTTTTCGGGATCGTACGCGACAGCTTTCCCTTCGGCGGTGACGCTTGAACGCCGCACCTCTTTAAGCCGCGCAAAAATTTGTATAATGTCGCCAAGGTATCCTGGTGCTTTGAAGTAAACGTTATTCATGCTTACAGTTACCATAGACTTGTATCGCAGCTTATTCGAGCAAAATAAATATACATCCGTATCGAGCCACGCTAAAAGTTGTCCGCCAAAAATATGGTGGTTGGGATTTAGGTGTTCCGACATTACCATGTGTTGCGTTACAAGACCAAACGGCTCTGTACTTGTTTCCTGTGTTTCGTGCCTCATTGGATTTTAAGTTTTGTGCTCGGTTGTTTTCCTTTTTTCTCCGGAATATCAACACCTTGGGGTTTCGTAGAAAGGGGTGCGCTTTCCGCTGGGGATGTACTTTTTTTTGCTTCTTCTTTGGTTGAATTTTCTGTTGGATTATCTTTGGCGGAAGGTTCAACTGTTTCTGGCGGTAGCGGCTTTCGTTTTATTTTGGGTGCCTTTTTTACCGGTTTTTTCTTTATAGGTTTGCCTTCGCGTGGAGCTGCTTTATCTTCGATTACCTCGTCCCCAGGGCGTTTTGTTGTATCAAAGTAAATCTCTGCACGGCGGTTAAGGCGGCGGCCAGCGTCTGCCTTTTCGTCTTTACTTGCCAGTTGCGTTTCACCCATTCCCTTTGTGATGATCATTTCGCCGGGAATGCCATACTCGACAAGGCGTTTTTTTATGAAGCTTGCACGTGCGCGAGAAAGTTTTAGGTTATAGTTTGCGCCTCCCCTGCTATCTGTATGGCCGTACACGTACACATACTTGTGTGGTTCTTTATTCCACAACGCTACGACATTTTTGAGGCCAGCCGCTTTTTCGTTGTTGAGCTTATTTGCGATATTTGTCGAAAAGTACGCGACCGCAACGCAACCGTTACCTGCCTTGCATTTGGTTACAACAACCGTTGGAGTTGCTTCGCCCTTTTTCATCACAAATTTGATTTCGGCATTTTCCAGAGTTTCACCGTTACTACCGCGAAGTACATCTGTAATTAATCGTGTTTCATGCAAATTTTCGTAGCCTTTAAGCTCTGCAGATATTTCGAGGGTTAAATTTTGTAAAGCCTGCGCTGCGGTATCGACATTTTTGTATTTTTCCATAAGAGGAACGTTCACGACGCCTCTTTTTTTCTCAAAACGTAAAATGGTGTCGTCTTGAACCTCTGGCGGCATGCGGAATGTCACCTGTGGTTTCAAGGTTGCACCTTTTTCGTTTACAAAAGTGATGTAGATTGTCGCATTTTTAGGAAGCGTAACTACGCGTTCCATTTCAAAATTCTTTTGGATGGTAATGGGTGAATTAATGTCGCGTAAATCTGCGATGTATTCGATGGGAGCGTACCCGGGGGCAGATACGACAAATTTGTACTGTTTTTTATTTACCAAATCTGCACTGTAAAGTCCCTCGGCTTGTTGCGTAGAGAAGTTTCGCTCTCCATCAGCATCGGTGATACGGATGTTGGCTTCAATACCTTTGTCGCTAAATTTTTCTTTGACGCGCCCCTTTAGGGTAATAACGACCTCGGGTTTAGCAAAGTCAGGGACTTTAGCGCGGTAGACGTCGAAGCTTCCTTTGCCATGTTCGCGGTTTGAAGCAAAATACATATAGTTTCCGTTACGGATAACCGTGGGGTATTCGTCGTCAAACGTAGAGTTAAAAGGTTTTCCTAAGTTTTGTGATTTACGCCAAAGTATCTCGTTTTCGCTTCCAGAACCAATTTGTGCAAGGTTTTGTATTCTTTGCGTAAAATAAATGTCGTATCCTCCGACGCCACCTGCACGGTTGGAAGAAAAATAGAGTGTAATATTATCGGAGTGGATGGCTGGAGAGACTTCCGATGCAGGCGTGTTGATTGTTCCGCCAGCGTTTACAGGTTTTCCCCACTTTCTTGCGGCAAAATCGTATTCAGAAATCCAAATGTCATCGTTACCAAAACCTCCTGGCCTGTCGGAGCTAAAGTAAAGGTAATGCCCGTCTTGCGAAATAGAGGGCATACGGTCGTGGAAATCGGTATTAATTTCTAAAACGGGAACGGGCGTTGTCCATTTCCCATCTTTTTGGACTGTATAGTATATGTTCGTTTGTTCTGGGCCTTCGCGATCGTCTAAAGCAAAAGAGCAAAAATACATTTCGTATTCGCCCGAAGGAAGTTGGCGTAGCGAAGGATGGCCATCAAAATACGCAGAGTTTACCGGTAGCCCAACATTCGCAGGGGTCTTAAAGTCTGGAGTGCCTTGTGAGGCAACATTTTCGGAAAACCATAAATCGAAATCCCCTGCGCTTGCCACACCGTCAGGGCGGTTTGACTGGAAATAAAGAAAGTGTTCATCGGCGGTAATAAAGGGCGTGTATTCGCTATAGGGAGAGTTGACATTACTCATGTTCATAATCTGGGCTTTGTTGTCGGGGGTTGTTGGAATTTCTTGAGGAGTTGTTTGGGCGTTAATAGAAAAGCCAATAACTCCTACCAAAATAAATAGACCCGTAAAGCTGAGCAGATAAGACTTCATAGGCAATTGTAGAGGGCATACACACGGGGTGAAGTAGAAATATACATGCCCCTTTTATACCCAAAACTGTCTTGACGTGTGCGGCAAGGCATTCGAGAAAGAAGCATGAGTGAATTAAAGCGCCCTTCCGCTCTCAAGCGGCAATACGTTGTTGATTTTAAGTTCCAAAGTAAATTTATTCTTAAGGCAGTTTTGCCACTTTTACTTTTTGTTCTAATTTTAGCATTTGGGTTTTTATTTGCTGTCAATAGTATCGCAAAAGAATTCCAATTTGAAAATACAGCGGAACTAATCCAAAAACTTTCGATGAGCCTTGGGCAAGATGCAACTTCTGGAGTTTTTTTTCAAAAAATAAAACTCTACGGACTTATCACTTTAGGTGTGTTGGCGCTTGTTATGGTATTTTCACTTAGCATTCTTTTTATCCTGTTTTCGCATAAAATCGCGGGCCCTATTTTACGTATTGAACGCACCTTTGAAGAAGTTTTAGGGGGCGATCTTACGCACCGCATTGTACTACGTCAGGGCGATGAACTCAAAGACACTGCAGACCACTTAAACTCGATGCTCGATGGCCTAGAGTCGCGTGTTAAGCGCATCCACCAAACGGCGCGTTATATGCAAGAAAGCCTTGTGGTAATGATTGCAGACGCCTCTGTAGAAAAAAAAGAAGCGCTTATTAAACTTAACGAGATGGCAAAAGGCGTTGAAGAGTCAATCCGCGATTTTAAAATGCGGTAGTTTCTCTGGAAGCGTATTCTGCGTTTTTTTCGCTCTACGCGGAGGTGATGGCAAACGTTCCCTACCGCGATTGGTTTTTTTCAATCGAAAAATTTATTCCCTCTGGAGCTAAGTGCGCAGAACTTTTCGCAGGGCCGGGAAATTTTTCTGGATATGTGCGTACATCAGGCCGTAAGATAATTACTCTCGATAAAGAAGTATCGTTTTGTCCCGATGTATGCGCGGATGCAGTTGCGCTTCCTTTTGAAAAAGAATCTTTCCATGCGCTTTTTGCGACAAACGCATCGGTAAACTATCTCAAAGATATTTTTGTTTTGTCGCGCCATTTCAAGGAGTGCGCACGTTGCCTCCAAAAAGAAGGAGTGTATATATTCGATGTTTGCCCTCTCGAAAGGGCGCATGCACTTTCAGGACGCACACAGGTTGCTTTGGAAGGTAAAGTAAAAATTATGCACCGGTATGAATCCGCATATTTATATAGCCTTGTTACTTTGGAGTCTAATTTACACCGCACCGAAAAACACATACAGCGAATTTTTACTCCCGCCGAAATTTTAAGCGCGGCGAAAGAAGCAAACTTTTTAATCGAAGAAGAACTTTTAAATTACGGGCTTTACCACAAAAATAATACTACGCCTATTGTTGCGTACGTTTTACGTAAAAATGCAAAAGAAGCGCCGAAGTAAAAAATGCTAAAAACGGCGCAGCAATAAAAAGTGCGCTAATTGTATGCGTAACGTGTGTTTCGCGTATAGTGGGGTTATACCCAACAGCCTTTAACGCCACGCCAATAACAAGGGGCGCCAACGCCATTGCCGATTTATTTACAAAGGTAAACGCGGCAAAGTAAAGCCCTCCGCCCGCATCGCCTTCTTCTATACCTGTAACTTCAGAAACCTCTTGGGGAACAAAAAAGATTACCGCGCTGGCCGAGGCACCAACAACGCCCGCGAAAAAAAGCACGTACGGAGAAGCGCCGTTTTGTGCAAGAAGAAGGGTAGGGAAAATAACAAGGATAAGGATGAGTGCAGTGCGCCACAAAGAGTACTTAGAAAACTTTCGCGTAAGGAGTGACCATAAGGGTACAAACGCAGTTGCACTTAAAAGAAAAATAATCGCCATAGCGACCCCAAGCTCTTTGTTGTGGAGTACGTAGTCGCTATAGTAAAGCGAAAGCGCCAAAAGTAGCGTCGCGGCAAACTGGTTAAAAAAACTCATCGCGCAAACGAAAGCAAAGCGTTTGTTTTGGAAGAGAACTTGCACTGCGCCAAAAAACGACGGAGTTTTTTCTATACTTTTTTCTGTGTTTTTGTAAAGGAAAAGAGGAAAAACCCCCAACATAAAAAGTAGCGCGAGCATCCATCCCACGGTTAAAAGGAGCGAGGCGCTTTGTCCTTCGACGCGGGTTTGGTACGGGTTTAAAAGCACAAGCGCGGCACCGCCTAAAATTGTGCCTACATTTTCGACAATTGCACGCGACGCGAAAAATGGGGCTTTATGCGTGCGGTGTAGCGCACCCAACCACGCGTAGTGTGGAATATAAACGAGGGTTACCCCAAAATAGAGGAGAAAAATCCCACCTGCTGCAAGGGAGTAACTAAGAGTTTTTTGTGGTGCATCCACAGCAGAAGGCAAAAACGCTAAAAACATTCCTGCCGCAAGGGCTATAAGCCCCACGAAGATAAATCTTCGGCGTGCGTTCCACTTGTCGCTCAAATATCCACAAACAGGGTCAAGCACGGCGTCTGTTACGCGGCTTATAAAAAAAATAATCCCAATGGCGGCGCTATCTAAAAGAAGCGCATCGGTAGCAAATTTTTGGTAAAATTGTGAAATAACAAACTGCACAAACCCGCCTAAAAGTAAGGGGAGCGCTAAAAGAATTGTAGAATAGGTACGCATCAAGGTTCGCTAAGGGTAAGGCGGTACGAACGCTCTTTTGGGTTAGGTTTTTGTGCCATGCAAGATACGCTAACGATATCGTCGTTCTGGAGGTTTGTACGTAATTCGATTTTATTCCTGTTAATTACCGTATGGAGTTTTTTATTTGTCCGCCAAAGCTCCAATTTTTTTTCACAGTCAATGTGCGTTTCTAAAGTGATTATACGTTCGGCATTTTTTTCCATTGTTATACGATAAAAGTCGATGTCGCGCAATGGGTTAATGAGCCCCCATTTTTGCGTTAAATCTACCCAAGTGTCGGCGTCTTTAGGCGTGCTATTGGGCTCAACTTCGTTTTCGTCGGTAGAGGGAGTTTCCTTGAAAGCAAGAGTATACTTTATTGCTTTAAAATTTTTCTTTTGAATTTTTTTTCTTTGTTTAATAAAAACTTTAACGCTCTCTCCCGAATCTATATGGATGTTCTCGATAATTTCGCCTTTTGTATCGCTATCTTCAAAGACTAAAGATTTTTTTGGAGAGAAGTATTGGTTAAGGCTGAGTGATTTTTCCATTCCACTTTCGAGTGTAATAGAAAGTAAAATTGGGTATTCAAATTTGTTTTGGTACGAAAAAAAATCGATATCGCCGTATATTCCTATAGAACCTTCAATGCGTTCGCTTCTAATATTGTTTGCGTTTTCGGGGGTGTTGTTGGGTTCGCGTTCTATTTTCTCACTTGCTGTGCTTGTCGTAAGTACAAGATCGTAATAATCTTTGCTGTATGTGCTTTGGGTTGATTCTGCTTTAACGCATACATAAAATTTTTTTTCTTCAATGTATTGTGGACTTGTCGCAATGGCTTTGCCAGTTTGTGAAGCCACCTGGGTAAGCAGTAGTTCTTTTCCCGCGCCAAAAAGCGTAAGTGAACCCAAAACCCCCACAACCCCGCTTAAACGTATAGAAACTAAATTTTCCGAATCGTCGGTAAGTTCTTTTAGAAAGCAATCCTGCTCTTTTTCACGAACGCCGTCTTTTTGGAAAAAAAGCGGTCCATAAAAACCAGTCGCACGGTTTTCCAGCATGCGCGTTGCTGTTGTAAAATCGTTATTGGGTTCGCGTTCTACGGCAGAAGGAGGGGAAAACGTGCGGTAAAAAAAGGAGAAATCCGACTTGTTGGAGCTTTTATTCGTAATACGGACAACGCTTTCGCCTGCGCTCAGGTAAACGGGCGCAATTGCCTCTTCGCCACCAATCTCCTTGTCATCGGCAGTAAAAAGAAGCGTCGTTTGCGGAGAAAACAGCGAAAGAGACGTATCGGCATCTTTTGCAGGAGAAAGCTCTGCGCGAAACATCGCAGGCGTGGATAGTTGAATACGCACAAAAAACTCGTTTTCCGAGCTGGTAAAAGTCCCGTAGGTTTTTTGGTCGTTTTTTACGGCAAGCGCATTTGCCGCAGTTGTGTTATTTTTTGTAAGGTGTAGAGTGGGCTCTTTGCAATACGAAAAAATAAGCGCTACAACAAGAACCGAACGCAAACCAAACCTAAATGGGAAAGCTCGGAGTTTGCTGTTTCGACGGCAGTGGGGCGCGCCCCGCTTGAAGCGTTGCCGCAACTTGGTGGAAATGCGGAGAGTCGACTCCTGCGTTTAACGCTTCGTCGTTACGAAACATGGCGCGTAATATTTCGCGGTTTTCTGCGCCGTGGCTTTTAGCAAGTTCTACTTTTTTTGTGAGGGCTCTGATATCACCCGATGCAGCGTTGAGTGAAATTTGGATTAAGTCGTAAATATAGTCTGGTGGATCGATATTTAAAAAAGCATCGTCGATGCAAGGTTCTATAATCTGCTCCATACTGCTGTTTTTATGCGGCGCACAAATCGTCAAGCGAAATTCACACCTGCTATTATATCAAGGATACCGGTATACTAAGGCCAATTTTTGTAGATAAAGAGCCTGTGCGCCAACTCGGCGCACAGGCTCTAAATAGTATAGATCGTTTTTAGAAATCAGCTCGACAAACCCTTAAGGCTTAAACTAATGACGATGATGTCATTAATTGAGCGTGTTGCAAGCTTTGTCTGCCCCGATACAGGACTTATCGATGCGCAAATTCCCGAGTCCATCCAAAAGCTCAACGCATACCAAATGCTCTCCATGCTTGCCGCAATTTTACATGGCACGAAGAGTCCCTACTATAAAAATCTAAAAAAGCCGGCGGGCGACGCAGTTTCCCGTGCAGCGTATTTTTCGACGCTTTCAATGGTGCACGATTTTGACGATTTCATGTTCGCAGGCCACACGGGGCATTCTTCGGTGGTGCTGCCGCTTGCCTTGGCGCTGGATTTCCCAATTTCGGGGCGCGAGGCTATTGTTATGCAGACTCTCGCGAACGAGACTGGTGCACGGCTTGGCGCCTCGCTTTTTTTCGGCCCGCATAATGGTCAGCTTTGGTCGGCAATCCACCAGTGGAATGCTGGACTTATTGCCGCTCGCCTTAAAGCGCGTGGCACAGCAGAACCAAAACAAATAATTTGTGAAACGCTTTCACGCGCACTTGCGTATCCCGTATACGCGCTTTTCGACAGTTTTTTTGAGTCGCCAGCAAAAATTTTTACCGCATCTGCCTCGATTGTCTCGGGGCTTAACGCTGCATTCGCCGCCGACGGAATTTCAGGTCCCAACATTCTTAGCGAGAATTCAGATTTCTACGCCACGTTCGCGTACGCGCCACTTTTTGAGGTTTGGAACGATCTTGGAGTGCGTTGGTATTCCCAATCGCTTTCGATAAAAAAATATCCGGGGTGTGCGTATATCGGGGGGCCAGTTGAAGCATGCCGTAAAATTTTTGGAGTAATGCAAGAACGCCGTCTCCATTCGGGTGGTATTGAGAATGTCGAAGTCGAGTGCAATATGCTTTCGAAGAAAATGAACGATCTTGCAAAACCTTATCTCAAGGGGGCACAAAGTTCCCATACTACTCTTAATTTTTCTCTACCCGTAAACTGTGCGGCGATGCTCATCGATGGCGGTATTGTCCCTGCAACATTCACTGAGGATTCTCTCGTACGCAAAGAGCTTTGGGCGCTTGCCAATTGCGTACGTGTCTCGCACGATATCGAAGCGACGCGTATCACAATGCAGTACTCGTCGTTGTTGAAGGATTCTTCTACTTTGGTGCTTAAAAACTTGCCGCGCCTTACCCCTTATGCGCACCGCATGGGTGGATTTTTTGACGCATTCGCATTACCGTTTGAATGGGGACTTAGCTTTTTTAAAAAAAATTATTACCCGACAGAAAATTTGGTGCGCCCCGACGAAGATTTTAGCCATTACCATTTTTTAAACCCTGCGACAGTAACAGTAAAACTCCATAGCGGTGAAAAGTTGAGCGCGTCGAGTATGGGTCCACCGGGTTTTGCCGGAACGCCCGAAATTGAAATGGAGGAAATGGTGTTCGCTAAATTAGCTTCGACAGGAATTGGCAGTGCGGCGCAGAAAAGAATCTGCGACTTTGCACTACACTTAAGAAGACTCGATGCGGACGCTATGAAAAATTTTGTTGAGTGGTTTATGTGCCAGCTATAACCACTCCGTATAGACAGCGCAAAATAAAACATACCCGCCGCTTTTACCAAGCCAATTACTAAGTTTGCGGCGGCGTTGGATGTTACAGGCGGCGCTTTTTGCGTGGTTCGTTCTTTTTATGCTGCGCAACGTAACGGTTTGTGGAATACTCTGTTTTTCCTTCTTTGGCGGTATCCATATTTATTTGTAGTGCATCCTGAGTAAGAAAAAATTCACTTTCTTTAGCGGCTGATTTTTTTTCACGTACCACCAAAAGATAGAGGCATGGTAACACAGTTAGTACCAAAAGAAGCGCAGAGGCAAGCCCTCCCACGATAACAGTCGCCAATGGACGCTGTACATCCGATCCTACGCCTGTTGCAAGCGTCGCGGGAATAAGCCCCAAAAGGGCAAGAAGCATTGTCATAAGCATTGGCCGTAGTTGTATTTGTGCAGCCTTTTCAACAGCGTCGCGCATGCCCATTGTGGAGTTATTTTGGAGGATTTGGTTTGTACGCGAAACAAAAAGCACTCCTGCCATTGTTGCAATACCAAAAAGCGAAATAAATCCAACCCCCGCCGAAACGTTAAAATAGTAATGCCGCAAGACAAGCGCCATTATACCGCCGACAAGCGACAGGGGAATGCACGCTAAGGCGACCCAAACAAAATTTAACCGTTTAAAAAGGGCGAATAAAAGAGCAAAGATGATTATTATCGTTGCTGGAATTGCCACTGCAAGTTGTTTACCCACACGCGCTAAGTTTTCATAGTTACCGCCGTATTGCAACGTGTAACCATCAGGCATTTTGATTTGCTTCTTCACTTTTTTTTGTAGCTCTGCAACGAACGAACCTTGATCGCGCCCACGGATATTTGAGCGCACGGTGATGGCGCGTTTACCTTCTTGCCGAAAAATCATCGTGGGGCCGTCAACGATTTGAATATCGGCCAACGTCGACAACGCAAGCCGTTCTCCTTTGGGTGAAAAAATTGGCAGTGCTTTCAGTTCTTTAACACTTTTGCGATAATCGTAAGGAAAGCGCACGACGATTCCAAACCGCCACGCGCCTTCGTACAATGTTGAAACACGCTGCGCACCAATGCCCTTCTCGATCAGGCTTTGTATTGTACTCACGTTGATACCATACCGTGCAGCAACATCACGTTTAATTTGGATTGTTAGTTGCGGTGCATCGGCTTCTTGTTCTAAACCATATTCCGACGCGCCGGGGATTGTTTTTACAATCTCTAAAATTTCAGTGGCCTTTTGTCTTGCAATTTTTAGATCGGGGCCGTACACAAAAACCGCCATGTCGGCAATTGTCCCCATAATTGCCTCCGACATATTATCCATAATGGGTTGTGAAAAGCTCCAACGTATCGCAGGAAACTCATGTTCTAAATCTTTGATAATGCGGATGAGTAAATCTTCTTTTGTAATTTTCTCATTCCATTTTTTATAGTCGTGTAACGCCATGGTAATTTCAAGACGGTTGGGCGGCAAGGGGTCGGTGCCCGAATCGTTACGCCCCATTTGTGCTACGGCATTGGCTATCATCTTGTTTTTGGCGAGCAAGTCTAAAATTTTAGGCACTGATTTATTCGCCGCTTGAAGCGAGCCGCCCACGGGAAAATAACCGCGCAGTGTCAAGTTTCCTTCGTCGAGCTCTGGCAAAAATTCAGAACCAATTTTAATCCCACCAAAAATAATAAGAACTGTGACGATACTAAATGCAACGTAGACTATTTTTTTGTAGCGTGCAATCAGAAACTTAATGAGTGTTTTATAACGCGCTTCGAGCCAATGATAAACAGGGTTGTGCCACTCGATTTTTTCTTCGCGATCGGATTCCCAATACTTGCGGTAGATAATCGACATAATGACCGGCATCACCGTCATCGCAAAAATAAGCGAACCTAAAATTGCATACGAGATGGTAAACGCCATCGGTTTGAAAAGACGGCCTTCGATGCGTTGGAACGAGAAAATGGGGATGTATGCCAGAATAATAATTAAAATTGAAAAGAAGATTTCCATACCCACTTCTTTACTGCTGTTGAGCGTGTGTTTGTCTAATTTCAGATGGCGGTTCTCTCGCTTTTCTCGATAGCTGCGCATAATGTTTTCAGCCATAATCACTACGCCGTCGACGATAATCCCAAAGTCGATGGCGCCCAACGACAACAAATTCGCCGAAAGCCCGGTCATGCGCATGAGAATAAAGGCAAAAAGAAGTGAGAACGGAATTGTGAGCACCACCACCATTGCGGTGCGCACAGACCCAATGAAAAAGATAAGAATGAGTGTAACAATCGTCACGCCTTCGATAAGAGTTGAACCGATGGTGCGCAATGTGTAATCGACTAAATTGGCGCGGTCGACCATGGGTTTAATTTCCATGCCTTTGGGCAAGTATTGTTCGTTGATTTCTTTTACTTTCGCTTTAATGTTCTCACCGGTTACGTTGGGGTCGCACCAACGGCGCATTGCAATGTTGCCTTGTACGCCCGAGGTCGATCTAAATTCGCCTTCTTCGGCGTTTTGAGTAAAGTAGGTGATGTACCCTTGCGGTATAAGCGGAGAGACTTCAACCGATGCAAGGTCTTTGACAAAAACGGGTACGCCGTTTTGCACTTTTACAACGACGTTTTTAATATCTTGAATCGAACGAATGGCGCCTAAGGAGCGGATAGCAAATCCTTGATCGCCTTGGCGCAAAATATTGCCGCCCGTGTTTAAGTTGTTGTTTTGAATTGCACCGACCACTTCGTCAAGGTTGGTGTTATATTGCACCAATCGTTCGGGGGTGGTGATAACATGGTATTGTTTTTCCAAGCCACCAAACGTCACAACATCGGCGATACAAGGCACGCCTAAAATTTTAGGCATCACAATCCAGTCTTGCGCGGTGCGTACTTCCATTGGGGTGTGGTTGGCGCGTGTTTCCAGAATATAGCGATAAATTTCCCCCGAGGGTGAGCTCATCGGCGCAAGTTCGGGCTCCACCTCAGGAGGAATATCTGCCTCTTTCACTTTTTCCATGAGGCGCATGCGCGCAAAATAGTCGTCTGTCCCTTCTTCAAAAACAAATTGAAAAACCACAAGGCCGTTAATCGTGCGTGAACGCCGCACGCGAACGTTGGGTGTGTTGTTCAAAACACGCTCAATCGGCAATGTGACGCGCTCTTCCACTTCGACTGCGGCGCGCCCGGGAAACGCGGCCACAAGACGCACTTGCGTGTCGGCGATGTCCGAGTACGCTTCTTTCTGGATGCCCACCCATGACCACACGCCGAGTGCAAAAATGACGAACGCCAACGCCAATGTCGGCAATTTGTATTTTAATGCAAACTCAATCGTTTTGAAGATAATTTTTTGCATGACGCGGTCGCTTTAGAAACCGACCGAAAGGCCTTTCAAGAAAAGTACGCCTTCGGTTGCAACCATATCGCCTTTGGAAAGCCCACTTAAAATTTCAACGTAATTGACATTTGAATTACCCAAGACGACAAATTTTTTACGAAACGCATCTTTTTTTTCTTCAACAAAGACAAAGTTTTCACCTTCAACGGTGAAAACAGAGGTGAACGGTAAAACCATCGGCGCCTGTGCATCGTCTAAAAACTCGACGTTGGCAAACATGCCGGGTTTAAATTTGTTGTTGGGATTTTTTAAGACAATGCGGACTTTTACCGTGCGTGTTTGAGGATCGATGTTATCGCCCACTGCTTGTACCTTGCCCTTGAATTTTTTATCGGGGAATGAATTGAAAATAATATTCACAGGTTTACCCGACTTCGTTGTTTCAAAACGGCTTTCACCGATGTCGGCAATAAGCCATGCAATGTGGCCGCCATACCGATTCATGTCAGCAGGATTTACCCCTGCCGCACGCAACTTTCCTTCCGACTCGGCGACGGCGGCGCTCGAATTGCCGGCCTCGGTCTCCGCTTCGATAATGTCGCGCTCGGTAGCCACTTGCATCGAATACATGTCTCTCAACCGTTTGAGGTTTTTGTGCGCCCGAGACGAAGCGTTGCGCGATTGGCGGTATGTCGCATACGCGGTGTTTAAGTCGGCGGATTCAAAAAGCACAATACGACCACCGCCCGAAACCGAACGACCCACTGTGGCGACAATGCGCGCAGGTGCTTGAATTTGGATAAATTCTTTGCCTTTACCGAAAGGCTTTGTTTGGATTGTCTCACGACCTTGCGCACCTGGTGGAAAATAGACGACCGCACCGTTGTCTTTAACAATAGGTGCAACGTATTTCGTCACTGGTTGCGCCTTTGCGCTACACGCCCACAGTGCAACAACGCTCGCGAGGATTGTTAATTTTACTTTCATTGTTTTCTCCTTTTTTTCTAATTCATAAAAGAAAATAGATAACCGGTTTGAAAAATGAGTATCGGGTTGGCCATATTTCCCGACAGGCCGTGCGCAAGACCCACTTGTACAAAAAAGCCGTCCGCAAAAAATTCATACGCGACGCCCGCATAAGTTGCGTCTTGGATGGTCGCCATCGAAGAGGTGGATAGAATGGGATTACGGCGCATAAAACCACCGACGAGCGAAACGCTATGGCGGATACGGGCGCCGTTCAAGAATGAAAATCCGACGCCGCCTTGCGCCCCCATGAAATCGGGGGAATAAAACATCCCCACGCCGTGCACGACAAACCGCCACAAATAGAGCGAGGCGTGTGCGTTTAGTCCCGCGGGCAAACCAACTGTGGGGCCAATGGCAAAGAATGAATTGGTGACACGGTTGCGCTCGACCGCTTCATCGGCATCTTGGTAAGCTTGGGTAAATTTATCGCTTGCTTCGGCTGCGCTCAGCAAGCCAAATAACAGAAAGAAGCAGAAGAGCTTCAGCCTCCTGGCCACTCTCCACACTCGCACTGAGCGCAGTCGAAGTGTGGGGAGGGGCAGCGGCTTTGCGCGGGATGGGACAAGTATAGTCATTTTTCCTCCATTGCAGCGGTCGGTGTTTGTAAAAACAAAATGTCTTTGCCGATGGCGTAGTTGATGTTTTCCAACGCGGCAGTGCGTTGTGTTTTCAAGTCGATGAGTTGCACGATACTGTTGCGGTAGGTTTCAAAAAAGTCAGCAAACTCAATCACCGAGATATAACGCTTCTGGTAACTCAAGACCATCACGTTCATCAAATCACGAAAGTCTTGCACATGCCCCTTTTTAAATTCTTGATAAATTTTATCTTTTTCTTTTGCTTTGATGAGCGACGCCGACAGCTCTCCTTCAAGCTTCATGCGCTCGTTCAGAAGTTGTTGCTTGCGCGTTATGATGGCTTTTTTCGCTGCTTCGATATTGCCTTGGTTGCGGTCAAAAAGCGGCACACTAACTTGAGCGGTGAGTCCCCAGTAGTTGGGAATATAAGTATTCGCGCGATTAAATACAGGGCCAAAAGCCAAGTCGGGTATTGCGTTCGCTTCTTGTAAATCTAAATTGGCGGTTTCGTATTTGAGCTGCAACATAGCGGCTTTAATATCGGGGCGGTGTTCTTCGGCTTCTTTGAGAAGTCGCTCGACCGTGAGCGAACCAATAGCGGTCGCTTCTAACGCCGTTTCGTTCACCTCGGGTATAATTTCTACATCCGCCAAATCGGGACGGTTCATGAGCACGCGCAGATTGACTTCTTTTAAGCGTAAATCGACGAGGATATTTGCGCGTTCGTTGCGCAAGAAATAACTCAATGCCTTGAGGCGCAGATATTCTGCTTTGGTGATCGCACGGCGCGAAAGTGCGACCTCCGCGCCCTTGACGGTTTTCATGAGAGCTTCGATTGTTTGGTCGTAATAGACGATACTCTCGCGCATAAAATGCAGAGAGAAAAAAGTATTCCTTAACTCTGTCTTTAACGCACGCAACACATTATAGAATTCATTTTCGGTGAGCGCCTTATCAATTTCAGCGACGCGAATACGTTTATCGATTTTTCCGCCTAATAAAAAGAGCTGCTGTACTTGAATAATTTGGCTACCGTTTTCGGTGGGGTCGAGAAATTGCGTCGTGCGCGGGTTATAGATATTGGTTTCTAAAAAGACGCTCGGGTTTGCATAAAGCCCCGCTTGCATCACGAGTGCTTTCTTCGCATCGATTTGAAATTTTGCCGCTAAAAGCAATAAGTTCCTTTCTCTAAAAGAAGCTTCTGCAGCAGCCAATGTGAGGCGGAATGGTTGGCGCTGTTCGCTTGTAGCGGCAGCGGCAGTCTCATTGTTTTTTGGCTGCGCGGCTATCGGCGTTAATACAAGTAACGCCGCACAGATATTGAAATAGAACTTTGGCATATTCCCTCCAGTGTAGTCTCAAAATTTTTAAGGGGGACTCCAACCGAACACGGCTTTTATTTGCGAGGGTATGCGAACACACCCGCACATTTTGCGCGGTTGAAGCGTGACTGTGTGGGAATGGTTAATTGGCTACCGACGCAGCCATGAGCATCCCAACAATCTTGTTTAGACACTGGGGGGTGGAATGGGATAACGAACGTCCAGATGTGCGTGCGATAACGAATAACGTGCCGCATCGACTAAAACAGTATTAAAGCGGAGTAAAACAGTGGCGTCACTGGAGCCGTCAAGTGTATCGGCATACCAAAACCAAACCCGTTGCGCACTAAAGCGTGGCAACGCATGGCGTAGCAGGTTGTACTCTAAACGTTGGATTTCTAACGAAGAACTTTCGTGGAAACCGTTAGGCAGGAGCGAGTGGCTTGAAGAAACAAGGGCAGAAGCGAGGATTTCTGTTTTTGCATCGTGGCGTATTTCGGGCGTTAAATCAATGCCTATAACCGCATTGGAGAAAATAAATAGGGTTAAAAAAGAACCCAGTACGGTCTTTTTCGTAGCAGTTGTAAGCATGTAGACTGCCCTTTGCATTTGTTGGTGCCACTTCAATTAAACCCTCACATTGTCAACCAGAGTGAAAGGGATTTCCTCAATTAACTTTACAATCCTAAAAGGCCACAAAAGGCGGATGTATGAAACGCATTTTTACCTTTACCGTAATGGTTGCACTTTTGGTGCTTGGCTGTAATAAGCAAAGCGTCTACAAAGGAAGGGTTTGGTTTGGTGAGCCTTTAGATAAAGCCGAGGTAACGTCTCCTGTGAAATTTACCATGCACGTCGAAGGTATGAAAATAAAACCCGCTGGAGAAATGGAACTGGGAACCGGACATTTCCATATTCTCATTAACAAAGAAGCAGTACCTGCTGGCGATGTTGTTGTCACCGACCCTGTCCACATCCACTACGGTAAAGGCCAAACAGAAGATACACGCGCACTCGAAAAAGGCGATTACTTAATTACGCTACAATTCGCCGATGGTGCACACGTTTCGTATGGCCCTATGTGGGCACAAACAATACACATTAAAGTTAAATAGCAATTTGCAGTTGTTTCTATTTTTAAGAAGTAAGAATAATTTTAACCACCTTTACTCCAACTTTTTTGCCGTGCGGCCGTTAATGGCCGCACCAAGTTCGTACGTAATTTCTTTAATCTTGTTTGTTGAACGGCGTGCAAGCAAAATAATAGCATTCTTTTTTTTCCACTCCAAATAATTGATGGTATGGTAACCGTTAAAATTTCCATCGTGGTAAATAATGCCTTGCTTGGGGTACACGTACCATCCCGATGCGTACTGTGTTTTTTTCTGTTCGACACTTGTTGAAGGTTCAACCATTTTTAAGAAAAGGGCGTGGTTAAAAAATACGTCTTGGTTAAGCGCCATACCAAAACGCGCCAAATCGCCCGTGGTCGCATAAAGGCCACCTGCTCCAACTGTTTTGTGGGGGTAAAGAAAGCTATCTCCCGACGCGGTGGTTGCTGTAATAATTTTTTTTTCGGGAATTATTTCGGTAACAAAAAAACTTGTTTCCATTTTTGCGGGAATAAAAATTTTTTCACGCACGTACTCCGTAAATTTTTTGTTTGTAATTTTTTCGATAAGTTCTGCAAGTAGAATATAGTTTGAATTTGCATAATAAAATTTTTTACCTGCTTTAAAAAGTGGTTTTTCCATAGTTTCTAAAAAAGCAAGTACCGCGCTATTTGTAAAAGGTCCTTTTTCTTCGGTAAGTTTGTAATAGTCTTCAATGCCCGAAGTGTGGTTAAGGAGGTGGCGCACTTGGACGTTTGGTAAAATTTTCTTTAATTTAGGGAAATAAGGAGCTACGGGGGTTTTAAGCGAAAGTTTTTTTTCTGAAATTAAAGCGTAAACAGCCGCTGCGGAAATTGGCTTTGCCGCTGAAGCAAGATAAATTGCGTCGGTTATTTTTTGTTTACCGTACGCTTTGTCCAAAATAGTTTTTCCATTAAAGATGATTAATGCGTTTCCTTCAAATTCTCCTTTTCGAAAATAATTATCCAGTGTATAGCCAAGGCGGTCGTAAAGTTCGCTTCCGTCGTATTGGCTTTTAAGGTTTAAATCTTTAAGTTTTTCCCGCAAGGAACGCATAAAAGACTCTCCGGGGTCAATTTTTTTCGTGCGGTATGCGTCGTCTTTTTCTTCCCACAACGGCGTTTTTTCAAAGTTACGGTACTCGGAGTGTGCAATAAGATAATGGATGGGATATTTTTTAACAAGCTCGCGCACAATGTACGCGTTTGCATCAACCTGCGCTTGCGTAAGTGCGCTTTCATCTTTACCGACATTTTCAATCCCAATTGCGTGGCGGTTTAGTCCAATAACATGCCGGCCAATATGGTTTTCTGGCATAAGACGGTAAATTGTTCCATCTTTTCCCACAAGAAAATGCACGGCAATATTGTTAAGCCCCGCATCTTTTAATACCTTTCGTCCAGCTTCCATTTCTTCTTTGTTCATATATTCAAAGGAAACATCGGTGGAGTCCATCGCTGTATAATGCGACACGACCATTACAGGAAGCATTTTAATATCCTGTGCATCCGTACCGTAATGCGCTCGAATATAATTTATTGTCTGCTGCTTTCGCCAAGGAGAAAAAGAAATAGGGCGATCTTTTATAGGGTCGGATTTACACTGGAGAAGAAAAAAAAGCACAAGAAAAAATAATTTATCGAAAGTGTGGCGCATTCTCTATACCAGTATCAATGAGGATACGAAACAACTGTTTCAAGAACGGTGTCGCGTCCAAGGCGAAAATCGTCGAGGGTTTCTTTAACTTCTTTATCGGGCATAAGTCCTTGTCCTTTAACTTGGCCAGGGACAAGAGGCGAAAACTCGACACGTGCGAGGGGTACATCGAAAAAAATTCCCGATTCAGGAAGACGGTACGTGACGAGAGTTTCTGCGCTATGCCCGTCCCCTGGACTACCTGTTTGGGTACCTACAAGGGTAACGTGACTATTTGCCAGTTTTAAAAGCCGTGCAAAATACACTGCAGCCGAATATGTTTGCGGCCCAATAAGGACATATATTTTTTCAAAACGGTATATATTTTCGAGCGGGTGCAAACTTACAAACCGCGCTTCGGGATTACGTGTTTCAAAATAACCATTTTTTATCGTGTCGGAAAAATCACGCGCCAAAAAATCTTCCAGTTTATCAAAATCTTTCTGTTTTGCGTTTTGCCCATTTATTGCAACAGCAAATTCGCGGTACGGTAAAAGGCGCGTATGGACGCGGCTTGTGCTTCTATCTTCAATTTTGTTTTCAATAAACCACGACGCCGAAGATGCGGCAAGCGGCATTACTCCGCCACGGTTTGCACGTAAATCGAGTATAAGGATTTTTGCGCCGCGCATCCGGGATTCGGTATTGAACGCGCCAAAGTACTCCATCCATTTCTCCATAGAGTTGTACGCAGTTCCAGCAGGAATAAACGAGTTAATCGCAAAGTACGCTACTTTCTTTTTATCCATAAACATTGAATAGAGGATTGGTTTCCAGTATTCGCGGTTTGTACTTATACGCACAGGCACGCCGCGTGGGGTTAAAAATTTTACTTTTTTGTCGATTCCAAAAAATTGGAGATGCCATGGCGCTCCAGCTTCTCCAGATAAAAAATACCAACTCGAAAATTGCTCGCTTAAGTAATACGAGGCAAGAGTTGTATTTAATTCTTTTCCTCGTGGAAAAGAACGGAAAGAGTTTAAAATCTCAGGAATGGATTTTCCATTTATCGAGGTAAGCTCTGCACCAAAGGGAATTTCTGCCAAGCGCGTGTCGAGAAATGCATGCTCTCCAAAAAACTTTAACGGCAAAGGAAACAGGCGGTCTTTTAAATTGTATTTTTCGATAAGTTCTGGAGGAAAGCCCACCATTGTGTGGTCTGCGTGCAAAGAACTATAGTACGTTAAAATTCGCGAAAGGAAAAGCGGAATAGACACAACTTTTACATCGCTAAAAAGTAGCGGCGCCTCGCGAGCGGGAATTTGCCGAAACGCTGTTGCATGCGAACGCGCAAAAATTGCATTCATAACGCGAAAATCCCGTTCGGCAGCAGCGCTTGAGATACCCTCGTGCGTAGAAAGGGCGCTTAAAGAAACGCAGAGAAAAAAATAGGCAATAAATTTTTTCATTGCAACTCTCTTCTAAGCCGTGCACCAAAGTGTGTCATAAGTTCATACGAAAAACTTTCTGCAATTTTTCCCCATAGCTCAAGAGAGGGAACGCCTTCACCTAATAGGCGGATTGCTTTTGGTTCTGTGGCATTACCAACAATAATTTGGTCCATAGTGACACGGCCTAGTAACGGGTGCATCCCGAATACAATTTTATTTGAGAGAGCACGCGGAATTCCATCTGCATAGCCTAAAGGAAGTACGCCCACATTTTCCCATGCATCTTTTGTAACGTAAAGCGAAGAGTACGAAATTCCAAAACCCTGCGGAACACGGCGTATACTAATAGGTATGGCAGAAAGTTCAAGCGATGGACGAAAACCGAAGCGTGGATTAAACTCGATACGGTCTTCTTCGCTTTGGTAGTAACCGTAAAATAAAATTCCGGGACGTACCATGTCGTGGTGTGTCTCTGGAAAAAAAATTGTACTGTAAGAATTTGCTGCGTGTAGGAGTACATCTGCACGAGAAAGCTGCAAACGCTCTATAATTCTATTTGCGTACTCCACGAAATCGCTATTGTGCTTTGGGGTTGCCTCCTTAGCGGCATTTCCTGTGTGCGGGAAGTGCGTAAAAATTCCTGTAACTTTGGCGTGTGGTATTTTTTCTAAAGCCGTTAAGAGAGCGTCTACTTCGTGCCGTTGTATTCCTATGCGCCCCATCCCTAAATCGAGCTTTATATGTACGCCAAAGTTTTGGTTCTTTACTTGGCTAAGCGCATGTAGCTGCGGCAAATCGGTAATGGAAGGAATGATTTCATTTTGCAAAAAAAGCGGCAATGTTTCTGGAAAAAAACCACCTAGATTCAAAATAGGTTTTCTAAAGCCGAGCTTGCGTAACTCAACCCCTTCGTATACATTCGCAACGCCAAGCATGTCTATGGGCGCTTTTTCAAAAAAAGGATAGAGCGTTTCAATACCGCACCCGTACGCGTTTGCTTTTACCGGCAAAAGAATTTTACTCTTAGGCGCTAACTTTTTAAATACTCCAAGGTTGTGTCGAAGAGCGGCGGTGTGTATTTTTAACGTGGGGGAAAACTTAGGCTTTATTCCATTTTCGTCACCCTGCTCTGCTTTTTTCATTTTTCCTCGCCGCGCCGCATTTGGAAAAAACGCCGCATTAAAGAAGGCGCATCCCATTCTTCGCTACGGTGGCGGTATAGCTGCGGTGTATGGTTAACGTTGGGAAGCGCTAAAAGGGTGCGTAATCCAGGGGCGCGGGTTTCTTCGGACAAAAAATGGACAGATTTAATCCTCGCCCAAATAACCGCACCTGAACACATCATGCATGGTTCTAATGTCGTGACTAAATGGCATTCGGTTAGGCGCTCGTTCTTTAGGAGTTGAGCCGCTTTTTCGATAACGGATAATTCTGCATGGCGAAGCGCGTTCGATTCGGTAACGATACGGTTGTGGTCACGCGCAATAATTTCATTATCGTATACGATAACAGCTCCAACAGGAACCTCGTTTTCGGCAAACGCAATTTCTGCTTCGGCGTACGCCATCGAAAGGGCGTGTCGTAGTAGTGTTTCTTCTAACATAAATTTTTATACCGCCGTAGGGTATGCGTAATACCAGTTGACGGTACAACCTAAACGCTTTTTACAAACAGCGCGTACACAAGAGTACAAAACCGTGCTACAAGAGAAAAGAAAAGAAATAACGCGCACTAAAATTCTAAATGCGGCCAAAAAAGTATTTGCGCAAAAGGGGTTTAGCAACACCTCAATTGCCGACATTGTGAAAAAAAGTAGGCTTGCGCGTGGAACTTTTTACCTGCATTTCCAAAGCGTCGAACAGGTTTTAAACGCGCTTTTGCAAGAGGTCTTTATGGAAATCCAAAGAAACCTTACCGAGCTTCAAGTAGAAAGTCTCGACCAAAAGCATTTTAAAATTGGTCTTTCTGCGCTTGCAAAATCGCTTCTTAACGTTTTTCAAGAACGAAAAGAAATCGTGGGCATCCTTTTAACAACCATGAACTCAGACACAAAAATACGCATGCAAACAATTTGGTTCCAAGAGTTTTTGCAGGCTTCTATCCGCGTGATGTTCGACCGTGGTATTGCATCGGGTAGGCTACGTAAATTTGACAGTGAACTTATGAGCTACCTTGTTTCGGGTGGATTACGTGAGGTGTTGGGCCAATGGATTTTGTACGGTAGGTATAAAGACTCGATTGAGCAAAAAGTCGACGAGGTAATTGGTATTTACATGAACGGGGTTGAGCTAAACGCGTAACTTTTAAATCATCATTGGAAGGCGGTGGGTTTTTCCGCTGGCCGAAAACATGTCGCCCGATTGTTTGTACCTTTTAAGCAAAAAGTTTGTACTGGTGTGGTTTACCCCTTCAATGGTTGCAAGCTTGTCGGCGACAAAAAACGCTACGTCGCGTAACGATGGGCCATCGACTTCAACGAGAAGGTCAAAAGAACCCGAAACCAAAAGGCATGTGCGCACCTCGGGAAAGCTTGCTACTTTACGCGCCACTTCATCGTACCCATGGCCATGCGCGGGGGTAACTTTTACTTGGATAAGCGCGTTTACGCTCGAGCTTTCAATTTTTTCCCAATTGATGATTGCACGGTATTTGAGTACAATTCCAGAGTTTTCTAAATTACTGCGGATTTCTGCGGCGGTGGCTTCTTCAAGTTTTAAAAGCGATGCAATTTCGGCATTTGTAAGAAGTCCGTTTTCGCTAAGGGCGTTGAGAACTTTGAGTTCTTCGGTGGTGAGCGTTTTGAGCATACGTGATGACGAATGCGCGAAACGGCGGGTCAATTCTTTCTTTTTTATTGCCCGCGTGTCTCATGGTCGAAAATCGTCCATACAATGCGAGAAAAAGTCTATTGTGCAAACTGTGAACACTGCCATGTTGTGCGTGTATTTGAAGCCGACGCTTCCAAATACGTTCTGCGCGTAAAATGCGCTAAAAAGCGCTGGGCAAAACGCTCCGGCGAAGAAAAACAATATAAGTATTTTACAGTCGCACGGCGCGTCGTCTCCGACTGTCCCGATTACTCGCCAATGGGAGATCCAAACCCATTTATCAAAAATTTACGCCGCGAGCTTCCTGTCAAAGACGAAATTTACACTTTGAAAGAAGGCGAAGCATAAGGTTTATTTCCCCTGGAGAAATCTTTTAAAATTCTGGGCGTCCAGCAAATTGCGGTGGGCGGCCCAGATAAAGAAAAACTCCGTAAGCTTTGGGTTGGTATATTAGGGCTCACCCCTAAAGGCACGTTTTCGAGCGAACGCGAAAACGTCGACGAAGACATCCTCGAAATAGGCCGTGGCGTACATGCTGTTGAAGTTGACGTAATGCAGCCCATCGACGCTACAAAAAAGCCAAGGGTGGATGAACCCCCGCTCAATCATATTGGCCTTTGGGTTGATAATTTGCCCGTATGCGTTGAAGAGCTAACGAAACAAGGGATGCGGTTTACTCCTGGTGGTATACGTAAAGGTGCAGCGGGTCACGATGTGTGTTTTATACACCCCAAAGGAAACGCGGAGTTTCCCCTTTGTGGCGAAGGGGTTCTTATCGAACTTATCCAAGCGCCACCCGACGTCATTGCTGCACTAAAATAAATGCTATAATTTTATTAGGCGTTTTGTATTTATACTGTTATATTAGACTTAGTAAAAGTTAATACTGAATATAAAAAGAGGTAATATGATAGCAGTAGGTAAAAAAGCTCCTGATTTTAAGGCAACCGCCTTGGTCGGCAAAGATTTCAAAGATGTTTCGCTCAGCGATTACAAAGGAAAGTATGTTGTGCTTTTCTTTTATCCACTCGACTTCACGTTCGTGTGCCCCACCGAGATTATCGCTTTCTCTGACAAAGCGGCAGAATTTGAAAAAATCGGTGCGCAGGTCATCGGTTGCTCTGTCGACAGCAAGTTTAGCCACTTGGCTTGGTCGGAAGTCCCCCGTGACAAAGGCGGCATCGGCGAGGTGAAATATCCCCTGTTGGCCGACATCACCAAAGACATCGCACGTAACTACGGTGTTTTAATCGAAGACGCGGGTGTGGCGCTGCGTGGTGTGTTCATCATCGACGGCAAAGGCGTGCTCAAAGCGGCGACGATTAACAACAACAACGTGGGCCGTAACATCGACGAAGTGTTGCGCACCGTACAAGCCGACCAATTTGCAGAATCGCACGCCGGCGAAGTTTGCCCCGCAAACTGGACACCTGGTAAAGATTCAATGAAAGCCGACACGAAAGGCGCGCAGGCGTATTTCGCAAAACACGGCAAGTAAAAATCTTACACTATTTTTCAGTCGCGTCCGCGACTGAAAAATAGTGTGCTTATTCGTTTATTGCTGTGCGCAGTAAAGATTGCGAAGCACATTGCACGTCTGAGCAGACGCACCGCTGAATAGTGAACCTGTACTATTGGCAAACCCTCCTGCACCATAATCTGCACCAGCACTACTCGTCCAGTTATTGCACGTATAGAATGGCTGCCAACTTCCATTCAACCCCGTCCAAACTTCAGCGGGTGTTGCCGATGCAGACACTACACTGAGTATAGATGAAAAAATTCCATTGTCCGTGGTTGTACCGATGCTTTGACCGGAAGTGTTTACATACGTGGTGTTTGGATGAAAGACCCAATCCACAGCTTCATCTGTACCGGTGCAATCGGGATTCATACACACCTTTCGCGAATTAGGATCCTCACCAACCAACACCGCTTTATATTTACCGCTGTTCGGTTTTAGAGGCGAGCTATTGCAAATTTGGTCGGCGCCTGCTATGCCGCCTAAATTGCCGTTAAAGCCACCACCACTTGTCGCCACGAAAATATAGCAAGGCCCTTCGCGCTTGCAACTGACAAACCCCGCCGGGTTTTCCAGCATGTCGACCAAGCCATAGTTATTGCATCCAGCAAGAATAAAGGTAGTTAATGAAAATACCGCCAACGCATGCACAAATACGCGGGGGTGATTATAGCCTTTCATAGCCAAATGTAGCGTAGCTTTGATGCCGTGTAACTCTTTTTTTTAGTATTTATTCTTCAAGTCTGAATTGTTGAGAATAACACCGATACAGCAACTTTTCGTAATAAATTTTGTCTTAAACTAACAGCTTTGTTCGTCTTATGTTGCATGAAAATCACCCAAGTCTTATTGCCAATTTTGGTGGGGCTCTTGTTTTTTGGTTGTAATAACTATGGCCTTCTAGAAAAACTCGAAGATCCTGCGGGGATAACAACACCGAGGGCGCGTTGCGGCGGCGGGCCGTGCCGCATTTTCTTAGAAACAAACTTAGGTGCGGGCTACACGGGTAATTTCACGGATGTGTCTGGAGCAGACGCCAAGTGCCAAGCATCCCCCGACAAACCTTCGCCCGGTGTTTATAAAGCACTGATTAGCGACGACCCTGCGCGCCGTGTCTGCACCACCGCAAATTGTTCGGGGGCAACTGGCATGGAGCAAAGCATCAACTGGGTCTTGTACCCAAATCAACAATATATGCGCGCCGATGGTATAACTCCCATTGGCATGACAAATGCTGCGGGGATATTCAACAGTGCGTTAGTAAACGCCATTGAGCTGACCAAAACCCCCAGTGCTGTATGGACAGGGTTTGCTTTAAGTACATGGCTCGTCGATACTGCAACCTGCAATAAATGGACGGGGACGGGCGGGTTTAGTGGCCGAGTAGGCAATGCGAATCAAACAGCAAATGTCGCTTTTTCAAATACGCAGCAAGATTGTGCGACAGCAGCGAGCCTTTACTGTGTTGAACAGTAGGGGTGGGAAGTGGCAGGCTGCGAGCGACTGAAGAGGAATCTGCGTTTCAATATGACCACATTTAACCCATCATATTTTTTGATTATGTCACATTAAGGGATAACTACCTCATATTATGTCACATTAGGGGATAACTACCTCTTATTATGTCACATGGAGAGATAACTACCTCTTATTATGTCACATGAAGGGATAACTATCCCTGCGAGCGCTGGAGTGGGAACAAACTTCGTCGCGGACGCTCTTTCTGCCGTTGCCTTCTATTCTGCGCGTTTCGGCTGCGCTCAACGCTTGAATTTTTTGTGATTATTGTTTGTTTAGAAATAGAAATTATGGTTGAAAAAGGTAACCGTCAATTCTTCCCAGCTCCGACAAAGTTGTCTTGTCGGACTCGATTAGGCGCAATTTCTCTGAAACTTTCCGCCGATCGCAGATTTGGTAGCCGATCAAACAGAGGTGCATACCAGGACGCACCTGCCGGGCGGCTCCCAGCCAACGGCCGGCGGGAAATGAAAAATGGTTGCCAGATCAATGGAGTTACATTAAGTTATGAACATGGCTAAGGTTTCGACGCGCAGAACTGATCTGAAGAAGAAAGGCACAGTATTGACAAAGCTGAGAAAACTCGCTGAAAAAGTGCCCGCGTCAGAGCTTGCCAAACTTCCTGTGGATGGCTCCGTTAACTACAAACACTATCTTTACGGCCATCCCAAGAAATGAAAAAATATTTTATTGATACATCATTTTTAATTGCACTGCTCGTCGAGAACGACAAGAATCACGATCAAGCTGTAGAAATCGAAGAGCTACTCGACGATGGTCTTTTTATTACGACGCATTTTGTTTTAGCTGAGTTTTTAAACCACTTCTGCGAGGGCGGAAAATTCTGGCGCAAGATGGCGCTTTTAGCCGTGCGAGCGCTGGAGAACGATCCGCGCACCGAAATTTTACCGGTTACCGGAGCGCTTTTCCGAGCCGCATCAGAGCTCTATGGCAAGCGGGCGGATAAAGGTTTTAGCCTGACCGATTGCAGCTCCATGATAATCATAAAGGCAGAGAACATTCGCGAGGTTCTAAGCGCCAATCACCATTTCACGCAAGAGGGGTTTCGCGTTCTGCTTGAGTCCTGAAAAAACTTGCCACTCCGCCTTTCTTCCTTTAGCTGATGCATCATGACTGCCACTGAGCGCCAAGCTTTCGCTGCTTACCAACAGTTTTACGCGGCGACAAACAACCCCGTACCCAACACCACCTACGCTGTGAACAACATCTACCTCGACGGCGTACGCATCGCCGCAATGATTCCCACAGGCCAGGCGCGGTTTCAGTCGCCGCCAAGAGACGCGCCTCCAAGCCAACGGCCGGCTTCGCGCACCAACTCTTTGGCCTCTATTCTGCGCGAGTTGGCGCATGAGGCTCTTAAATTTCTCGGCTAAACGCCACGAAAAATACTTGCCGACTATATTGTTTATGTATATATTGTTGATATATCAACAAATGGCAACTAAGTACAAAGGGACTCCCGCTGAAAAGCAAACGCTCGATCTTTTTATTAAGTTCATGCGTGCGCACGATTCGCTGGAAAACCGCATACGGCGTGACTTCCAAAATCTTGATTTAACCCCCGCACAGTTTGGCGTCCTTGAAACGTTATACTATTTAGGGCCGCTAAAGCAATGCGAATTGGCGTCGAAGCTTTTGACGACGGCCGGTAATATTACCCGCCTTCTCGACACCCTACAAAAAATCGAATACATCGAGCGCTTGCCCGAACCCGGCGATCGCCGCTCGTTTCGTATACATCTCACAGCACGAGGCAAAAAGTTGCTTGAAAAAATTTTCCCAAAATTTCTTCGTAGCATACAAGGCTCGTTTAACTGCCTGACTACCGACGAAAAAGAACAGTTAAACCACCTGTTGCGTAAACTGGGTACACACATTAAGCATTCATTAAACGAATGAAAATAAAAATTGAAAACTAAAGGAGATTCAAATGGATTCAATTATTTCGGCTTTCGGTAAAAGCGGCAGATACCTTTTCTGCATTCCGTTGGTTGCATTTGGGATGAACCACTTGACACAGGCGTCGATGATGGCTGGCATGGTCCCCATACCCGGCGGTGTGTTTTGGGTTTATTTCACGGGTGTGGCGATGCTTTTGGGCGCAATTGGCATCATCACCAACTTCAAAGGTTTGGGTTCACTCGCCGCGTTCTTGACCGGTGTGTTGCTGCTCATCTACGTGTTCACTATCCACTTGCCCGCTCTTGTGAATGCACCCAACGCGGCGAGCCGTATGGCACCACTCATGATGGTGTTAAAAGACGCAGGTTTAGCTGGTGGTGCTTGGGCGATTGCTCTTTTGTTAAAAAAATAACCGTTCCATTGTGTCTTTACTAAAAGGCACACCCAAAGATAAACATAAGAGTCGCTCGCATGGAGCGACTTTTTTTTTAGGCTACAAATGTTTGATTACAAAGAAGAGCGCCTCATTTGGCATGGTGTACCGGTAAATCCCCTTATCACCCAAGTCGAGGATTTACTTAAAAAACAATTTAACTACACAGGCCCCTTTTGGCTTTACAGCGAAAAAATTTTAACCGAGCGCTTGGCAATCCTCGAAAAAGAATTGCCACATTTTCATTTTTATTATTCGGTGAAGTCGCTGCCCAACATCGGCATATTAAAGCGCATTCAACCGAATAAGAATTTCGGCGCCGATGTGGTATCGGGTGGCGAACTCTACCGTGCGCTTAAAGCCGGGTTTGACCCCAAACGGATTGTTTTTGCGGGTGTGGGTAAAACCGAAGCGGAGATTGAGTACGGCATCAACGAGAAAATCCGTGCGTTTCATGTTGAAAGTATCGCCGAGCTCAAAGACATCGAGCGCATTGCAGAGGGAAAAAAGACGACGGCGCACATTGCGTTTCGGTTAAACCCCGACGTTGAGGTCGATACGCACAAGCACATCACCACCGGCAAAGAAGAAAATAAATTCGGCATGAGCGAAGCCGATTTTCTTATGGGGATAACTATCCTCAAAAAAAGCAAACACCTAAAACTCGTGGGTTTGCAAGCGCACATCGGTTCGCAGCTTTTCGACGCGACGCCCTACATTAAAACCGCGCAATACTTGCACGACAAGTATGCCATCATCCAAAAAGAACTTTCTCAAAAAATCGATTATGTATCGCTCGGTGGTGGTTTCGGTGTTAAGTATGAACGCCTTGAGGGCGACGGCATCGACTTTGATTTTTCAAACTTAGGCGCATCGATTGGTGCAATCTTCAAAGACGCTAACCTCGAAGTGCATTTTGAGCCGGGGCGCTTTATTGCCGCGCCGACGGGCATTCTTATGACGCGCGTGCGCCACCTCAAAGAGCGCACCGGCAAAGTGATTGCCATCATCGACGCCGCGATGAACGATTTAATCCGCCCGATGCTCTACGAAGCGTACCACCCTATTCTATCCGTGAATCGCCGTGAGGGAGAGCATGTCTATGACGTTGTGGGGCCGGTGTGCGAATCGACCGACACTTTTGCAACGAAGCGCACGCTCGCCACGCTCGCCGAAAACGATTGGCTTGCCATCGGTTATGCGGGCGCGTACGGTGCGTCGATGAGTTCGAATTTTAACTCGCGCGTCTTGCTGCCCGAGCTATTACTCGCGGCAAACGGAGAACTCAAATTCTTACGCACACCACAAACGTACGACGAAATGTTGGCGAACGAATTCGCTGCAAAAAATTAACGCATGCAAACGCTGCGCACGATTTTCCAACTCCGTTCGGTGTATGTCGTAAGCCGTGTGTATTGGGTGTTTGTGTGTTTTTTCACCGCGTTTCGTTTACTTTTATTTTTCAGCGTGCCATCGCGTCTTACGGGCTTGCCTTTTGGCGATACGCTCTACGCGTTCTTCATGGGGTTGCGCTTTGACACGGTAATCGCGGGCTACTTGCTCGCATTGCCGTTTTTACTTTTGAGCGTCGGCATTTTTATCGCACGGTTGGAACGCATACTTTTGAAAGTAGCGTTTATTTTTCTTTTCCTCGGCGGATTTATTACGCTGTGGGGCGGCGCGGCGGATATTCCCTTTTTTAATCAATTTTTTACACGCCTCAACACCACCGCGTTAGAATGGATGGACACACCCCTTTTTGTCGTGTCGATGATTTTCCAAGAGTGGCGGTATGCCATCTACTTTATTCTTTTTTGTGGAGCGATGGCGTTCTACTTTTTTCTGCTGCGAAAAATTATGCGCCGTACGCAATCGTTACCACAAGTGGAAAAACATTATAGACTCAAAACAGTTGTCACGATTGTTTGTGTATGCCTTATTTTCCTCGGCATTCGAGGCCGTGTCGACGAGAAAAGCCCCATTCGAGTGGGCACGGCGTATTTTAGTAACAACGCATTCTTAAACCAGTTGGGACTTAATCCCACGTTTACTTTTATCCGCAGCGCACTCGACGCGCGCGAAGAAAAAAATAAACCCATCCAATTGATGGATAATCAAAAAGCGCTACGACTCGTGCAACGCTATCTGCACATCGATGCGCCGCGTGAAGACATCCCACTGGCGCGAGCCGTAAAACCCATAGGTGCAGAAAATCGGATGAACGTGGTGGTGATCCTCATGGAAGGCATGAGCGCGTTCCGTTTGCAGCATTACAACAAGACGGAGAACCACACGCCGTTTTTAGACAGCATGACTAAACGTGGGTTGTTTTTTGAAAATACTTTCACATCGGGAATCCACACGTTCAACGGCGTCTTTAGTACGCTCTTTTCATTCCCTGCGATTTACCGCCAACACCCCATGAAAGAGAGCGCTATTTTTCGTTACAACGGCATCGGCGACACGTTGAAGCGGGCTGGGTATAGCACGTCGTACTTCACCACGCACGACGGCCAGTTCGACAACATCGAAGGCTTTTTGCGCGCGAACGGTTTTGAACACATCATCACTAAAGCCGACTATCCTTCCGACAAAATTAAAACGACACTTGGCGTGCCCGACGATTATATGTTCGAGTTTGCGATGCCGATTTTACGCGCACGCGCCGCCGAGAAAAAACCTTTCTTCGCCGCGTTCTTAACTGCCTCCAACCACGGCCCGTATTACCTCCCCGATTATTTTACGCCGCGTGCAAAAAATATCGACGACCAAATGATTGAATACTCCGACTGGTCACTCCAAAAATTTTTCACCCTTGCACAAAGCGAAGCGTGGTATAAAAATACGCTGTTTGTTTTCATCGCCGACCACGGCGCATCGATTGGCCACACGTTTGATATGCCGTTGGGCTATACCCAAGCACCGCTTATTTTTTATAAAGAAGGCATAGCGCCACAAACCATCACGAAGATTGCCGGCCAAATCGATATCTATCCCACCATTATGGGATTTCTCAACATCGCTTACACGAACAACACCATGGGGATTGACTTACGCAAAGAAGAGCGCGAGTTTATTTTCTTTAATGGCGACGATAAGTACGGCGTTGCGAACACCCGCTGGCTTTACTATGGCCACAAAGATGGCCGTGCGAATTTATACGACTATAAGCGTGGTAATCAGAATGTATTAAATAAAAATTCGGCGATGGCGCTCGCGATGAAAACATACGCCGAGGCGCACTTACAAACATTCCAGTACTTGATCCAAAACCCAAAGATGCTATATATAGGAAATTTTAAATAAGCCCGTTTACGCAGTCCATAAATTTTAGGTTACAGGCATTACTTTACGGATTTTATTGCCGTCTTCTAAAAGCACAATTTTGGGTTGAAAAGTTTTTGCTTCTTCAAGCGGCATTTGCGCATACGCAATTACAATTATTTTGTCGCCCTTGTGTCCCAACCGTGCAGCGGCGCCATTTAAACACACCTCTTTTGAACCTCGGCGTCCTTTAATGATGTATGTCTCAAGGCGTGCACCGTTATTGACGTTTACTATTTGCACTTTTTCATGCTCCAAAATTCCTGATGCTTCCAAGAAATCTTCATCAAGAGTAAGGCTTCCTTCGTAGTGCAAATTTGCGTCGGTAATTTCTGCACGGTGTAATTTTGCTCTTAAAACGGTTACATCCATCAACTAAACCTCTTTATACTTTCGGCGATACGGTTAATCACGTTTCTTTGGCCAAACTCGAGCCCTACACGAATGGCGTTTTGTACTGCTTTGGAACTTGACGAACCATGGCCAATGATGGTAACTCCATCAATACCCAAAAGTGGCGCTCCGCCGTAGGTAGCATAGTCCATCCGATTTTTTACCGCCAAAAATGCAGGCTTCATAAGAATCGCTCCCCCTTGCGCAAATGCAGAAGCGTTAATACTTTTTTTAAGGCTTGAAAAAATTGTTTTTACAAGCCCTTCCATCGTTTTGAGCATAATGTTTCCTATAAAGCCGTCGCATACAACGACGTGTACGGGTTTTCCTGTTCCAAAAAGATCACGCCCTTCGACGTTCCCTACAAAATCGTAGGGTAACTTGCGCAGTTTGTGGATCGTGCTTTGCGTTAATTCGTTCCCTTTGGTGTCTTCTTCTCCATTTGAGATAAGGCCAATTTTAGGGTTGATGACGCCCATAATTTCACGCGAGTAAATTTCGCCCATGATTGCAAATTGGACCAGGTATTCGCTTTTGCAGTCGACGTTAGCCCCCGAATCCAAAAGGACTGTCGCCAAGCCGTCTTCGCGCGGAATGGGTGTTGCAATTGCAGGGCGTTTAACCCCTTCGATGCGGCCAATGTGTTGGAGCGCTGCCGCCATCGTTGCACCTGTATTTCCCGGAGAAAAAAAACCCATCGCCTTGCCTTCTTTAACGAGCTTTGCAGCAACGCACACCGACGAGTTCTTTTTTTGCCGTACAGCCATCGCGGGAGCTTCGTGCATGGTGATTACATCCGTGGCGTGTTCTATACGGATATTTTCACCTTTATAGTTTTGCCTTATAAGTTCGTTTTCCAATGCCTTTGTATCGCCCACCAAAATTACGTGTGCGGCAAATTCGCGTACAGAAGCCACAGCGCCCTGTACAACAGGCGCTATACCGTAGTCTCCACTCATGGCATCGACTGCCATCCACATACATTGCGCAACCCACGTAGTTAGTCACGTTGCCAAGCTCTTAACGCAATTGCACTATGGGTATGCCTGTTAGGTCCCATAAGGCGGATGGTTTCAGGGGGCGGTATGCCTTGTCCCAAAAGGCGTAGGGCAATTCCGCAAACTTTTCTATAGCTTCTTCTTTAGTTAAAATTACACTTTCGCCAGGCCTATTAAAAGAAGGCGCGAGAAGGGGAAAGTTGCACATTTTTAGGAGGAGGTTAAACGCCGGGTTGTCTATGTACGCAGGCATACGAAGCGCAATGGAGCTCCCTTGTGGGTACCTAAGGTGTAAAGCCTTGGGAAAAAGGAGGGTGTTTGTCCCTGGCCAAAAATTGTTTACTTTCCCAAAATTTTCCTTGGGTAGCTTATTAGTGTCGACAAGAGATTTCCAGTCGAAACCTTCGGGAATAACAGCGAGGAAAGGCTTCGATAAATTCTCGCGGCGTAGTTTATGGAGCTTTTCTGCGTTAATAGCGTCCATGCGCATTAAAATTCCCCACGTGGTATCGGTGGGAAAAACAATGGGGTAGTTATCCCGTAAAAAATTAGCGGCTTTTTGGATTAAACCGCTCTCCGGTCTTTTCGTGTCAGTATCGATAAACTGCACACGCCGCTCTTATACTTAGAAACACCGTGCAACGCGGAAAAACTCTTTGCGTGGCGTCTTACTACACAAATGCTACACGTAAAAGCACATGCTCGAATCTCTCACAGTAAAAGATTTCGCACTCATCCGCGAATTAAATATCCAATTTGGACAGGGACTAAATCTTATTACGGGCGAAACAGGCGCGGGTAAATCTGTCATCTTGGGGGCTCTTTCGTTGGTGCTTGGCTATAAAGCCACTACAGATATGATCCGCACGGGAGCTAAACGCGCAATTGTCGAAGCATCGTTTGCAATGCCTCCCGATTCGCGTGCGGGTACTAAAGCTTTGCGCCAACTTTTATCTGAACAGGGTTTAGAAGACGACGAGGGCGCACTACTACTCCGCCGCGAAATTAGCGCCGAAGGTAAAGGGCGTAGTTTTGTAAATGCACGGCAAGTTCCTTCTTCCATTTTGCGCGAAATTGGTAAATTTCTCGTCGATATCCACGGGCAAAACGAACACCAGAATATATTGAGCGTTGAGCAGCACCGTGCAATTTTGGATCGCTATGCACACCTGGGAAATTTTGTTGCCGAAATGCGTACTCTCCACAAAGCACGCGAAGAAGCAAGGCAAAAGCTTTCGAGCGTTACTCTTTCCGAAGAAGATAAAGCGCGTAGGTTAGATATTTTGCGCCACGAAGTACACGAACTGGAAAGCGCGAAAATCGACGACGTACGTGAGATTGACGAACTCATCCAACGAGAAAAAAGTTTAGCGAACGCAGAAACTTTGGTGACCGACCTCAACTCCATCCACGACATTTTAGGCGGAGAAGGCGGCTTTGTCTCGCGTGGAGGGACCATCGAGCGCCTTTTAGAAACCGATTCGCAGTACGACAATTCTCTCGCCGAAGTGTTAAGCCAGTTTCGTGAAAGTTATTACGCGTTAGAAGAAATTGCGCGTGCAGTGCGCAACAAAGCAGAATCGTATTCACTTGACGGTGAAGAGTTAGAAAACCTACGCGAACGCATTGGTTTATTGCAAAGCCTTGCGCGTAAATACGGCGGTAAAAATATAGCGCCCAATGTATCTGTAGAAAGCAATTACTCCGCTCTGTTAGAGCGTGTAAAAGCATATTTCGAAAAAGCCAAAAACGAACTTACCGGTATCGAGCTTTCTTCTGGAGAAGAGGCGCGGCTTAAACAAGAAATCGAAACTTTAAACGCGCAAATGAAAGACAAGGCGTTGTACCTTTCCGAAAAAAGAAGACTCGCTTCTCTAGAGCTTGAGCAAAAAGTGGAACAAGAATTGAAAGCGCTCGGCATGGAAGAGACGCAAATTAAAATTTCAATACGCTGGGAATACGGCGAAGACGGCACTGTTACCGATACCGCCCGCGCAAAAACCGAAAGCGACGCCTCTGAACGTAAATATATTATCGCACCGGCAGGGCTTGATATTGTCGAGTTTCTTATGGCATCCTCCATGCGAGATACTCTGCGTCCTTTGCGCAAAATTGCTTCTGGCGGCGAAATGAGCCGCATTATGCTCGCGCTCAAAAAAGTAATTATCGAAACAGACCCTGTGTACACGATGGTTTTTGATGAGGTTGATGCAGGCGTGGGTGGGCGTATCGCCGAAGCGGTGGGTAAAAAACTGGCTGCGCTTTCTTTGGCGTCGCAGGTAATTGTAATTACGCACCTACACCAAATTGCGGGGCTTTCCCCCAACGAAGTGCGCCACTTTAAGGTATCTAAACACAAAGAAGACGGGACACGTATTACACGGCTCACTAAAGAGCAACGCCTACAAGAAGTCGCAAGGATGATTGCTGGGGAAGATATTAACGAAACTGCGCTTACGCATGCACGTACGTTATTGTCGCAAAAAATTTCATAGTATGGGGGTAAATTTGCAAATGTATAAACGTTTTATGATTAGTTTCCAACTCCGTAACCTGTTAGAAAAATTGGGTATAACAGTTTTTTTTATAATAGGGTATACGTTTATTTTATTTCCGCAATTACACGCAGAAGATGCTCCCAACGCGAACACGAAAAAGAGCGAAGCGGTAACAGGGGAGAGCAAGAACACTAAGGAAGAAAAAACTCCAAACACAAAAAAAGATTCTGCTACTGCCGCCAATCCGCCTGTAGCTTTAGATACCAAAGAAGAAAAACTCGACGAAATTTCAGACGATACAGGAAAAATTTTCAAGGCCAAAGTATTGGGTATTGGTGAAAATGAAATTCTTATTAAAGACCCTGAGACAGGACAGGAAAAAACACTTTCGACTAAAAACTTAATTTTCGCTCGGCTTGCAGTGGGAAAGTATTATTTTTTTCTCCCCCCCGAAAGTGAAAAGACGGAGAGAAAAAAAGATGCACCTGAAAAGCAAGGGGGTTCCAATGCGGGTGCTTGGGAAATTATTTTCGGCGTGGGAATGCACTTGGCAGATAACAGCGACGTTCCCAAGTATTTAGGCGAAGAGGCAGAAAGCCTGAGCGACTACTACAGAACTAGGTATAGCACTAACTTTCCGGTAGAACCAGGCGTAGAAGGCGGAGCGGTGCACTGGCAGTTTTTTGCCGAGCACCGCTTCCATTGGGAAAATTATTTTTTAGGGTTTGGTGTTGGCTATGCGATTTTACCTAAGAGTTCAAGCGTTGTCAGCTCGTCTTTTTCTGGAATACAAAGCACAATTAACATGAGTGGATTTTTTCTTCCTGTTTACGCAGCGTACTACTACCGCGTTTGGCAATCGGGTGCATGGGATTTTAATTTTGGTTTTGGCGTTGGCGGAATGTATACCGTAATTACAGAAAAAATTGTTGGTGGTCCGTCGGCAAACGAACAAACGCTCACGAGTTTTACTCCTTTACTTATGCTCAAACCCGAATTTACCTATGCAATGGGAAGGGTGCGCCTTATAGCGTCTGTTCCACTTTATTGGGCGCAGGCGCACGACATCACAGACGGTGAAGAAACGCTAATGATGCATAAATCCAAAAATATTGTTGCCACTGGTTTGTCGGGTATTGGGTTTGAGTTGGCGCTGGGGTACAATTACTAAAAAATTTTGGCTTAACCTTACCGCACTCTCTCGTACACGCGCATCGCGTGGTCGAGAAAATCGGTGAGCACAACGTACCGCCCGTTGGGAGAAACGTCTAACCCCGTGGGCTGGTTTCCCGCCTCAATGTTTTCGGCAATTGTGTTTGTTAGCATATCGATAACAAGGAGCCTTCCGAAATCAAACCCTTTAAGAAGATACGACTTTGGGTTGTTGCGACCACGGCACGAAACGTACAAAAACTTCCCATCGGGGGATTCTACAATTGTATTGGGGTTGTTATAAACTTTTACTTCGCCAACCTTTTTATAACCATCGATAAAATATACTTTGTTGTGCGACATATCCGACATCGCAAACCTGTCGCTATCGCCGTGTAAACGGACAACGTGGCGTTGTGCACCACCTGAAATAATTGTACTTACGATCTTCTCTGTTTTTAAATCTATTTTTACAGCACGGCCGGCGCTGTCGCTGTCGTTTTTTCCACCAAAAATGGCGGCGACCATAAAGTCTCCCTCTTTAGAAAAAGCCATCCCACGGGGAACGCCGTTCATTTTTATCCTGCGCTCTTCTTGCAGGCCATCTATGGAGATGACAGAAATATCGGAGCTATTCCAGTTGCTTGCGTAGACAGTTTTACGTGCCTCATCGTACGCTAAAACTTTCGTCCATTTGCCTTTAAGGTCTATCGACCCTTTGTATTCCAAAGATTGGATGTCGAACCTGTGGATTGCTGACGCCATCATTTGGCTTATCCAAAATTCGTTAAGAGGGTAAACTCGAACGCTTTCGACAAATCCCCCTTTTTTTGCGTACTTGGGTGGTAACTCCAAGCGTTGTATAGCTCCTGTAAGGATATCTACAACCTCTGCATGGTTATCGTCAAGTAAGGGAAGAACCACCTTAGTATCCGAGATGAACATCGCGCTTTTGGGTTGCTTTCCCGTTTCGATACGGCGCAAAAACCGGTGGTGCTGCTCTGGCGTATCGAGCGCGACGAGGGGAAAGTTTTTTTGGGGGGTGTTACTCCACGAAACAGAAATACCGCGCTGCCCGCCCATAGTGGAGTTTGAGACGCTAAACGTGGCCGTTTTTTCGTTTATAGCAACTGGGGAGAGTGCGACGGTTGCAAGGGCCATTGTCTTGTCGGCTTGGGAGAATTTAACTTTTAACACGCCGCCAGAGTTTCGGATTTCTATTCCTTTGTATGGCTGCACATAGATAGAAAAAGTACATTTTTTTTCTGTCGGACCGCCTTCTAAACAAAACCCATGGGTAAAAATAGGGGGGATTGCATAAGGTTCGGTGGTAGTGTTTTTACTTACCTGTGCCCGAGAGCATGTAGTTAAGAAAAAAAGGACGCAAGGGATCCAAAATCCGCCTTTAACGGCCTTCTCTAAAGACAAAAAAATCATTATGGCAAATTGTGTTTGCGGAGCATGTCGTAAAACCAGAAATTCGCTTAACGCGCTTACGAAATCATCCGACATAATATAAAGGAACGGTTCTATGATTGAGCTTTCGCGTTTAAACGGAAAAGTGTTTTATCTCAACCATAACCTTATTGAGATATTTGAAGAAACGCCCGATACCGTTATTAAGCTCACCGATGGAACAAAATACGTCGTGCGCGAAAAAGCGGATGAACTTTTGAAAAAAATTATTATATTTAATAGGCAAATTTTTGCCGAAAAGACCCGCACGGAGTAATGGGGAAGGAGTAATATGGCAGACGCAGAAGATTTAGACCAAGAAGAAGGCGCCGAAAACGAGGCCCCCCCTGTAAGTACAGGCCGTAGCCGCATTGTTACAATCTTAATTTGGGTTGTTGCAGGGCTTATAGCTTTAGCGCTTATGTTTGTAATTTCTGTAATGGTGGCAAAATACTATAAAAATGCGGATTTCCAAGAAACAGAAAGCATAACTATCGCGCCACCAGCGGCGCCGCTATCTACTTTTAAAATTCAGCATGAATTTCGTGTAAATACCGCAGATACCGACGAAGCGCACTACGCGCAGGCGTCCATCACCCTTGGGTACGAAGGGGAGATAAATAAGCAGCTTGATGCAGAGCTTGGAAAAAGAAATCCACAAATTATTCACATTATCAATATCATCTTGGGCGGCAAAAGGCGAGATGAACTTTTCACTCCGTTGCAAAAGCTCAACCTGGGTGAAGAGATAAAAAATCAGATTAATATGATTTTACGCGACGGAAAAATATCTGAAGTTATGTTTGAACAATTGGTGGTAAGTTAAGCGGGTAAAATCCCGAAATTGGAGATACTATGGGTGACGGTTCATTATCGCAAGAAGAAATAGACGCGCTTTTAATGGGAACAGACGAGAGTGCGCAGCCAAGCGCGGCAAGCGCAGGGCCTGCTGTTGCCGATGTAGGTGGCCTTTCGCCCACAGAAAAAGAGCTACTCGCCGATGCTTTTAACGACGCGATGCAAGTGGCTGGCCAACAAGCCGGCGTCATGGCGGGTAAAAATATCCAGATCTCTAACGCGCAGGTGGGCGAAATTACTGCCGCACAAATCGCACGTGAATTACCCGTAGGTGGGGTAATTGCCGAAATTGCGATGGGCGCAAACCAAACAGCGCTTGTCTATCCCAAAGATTTAGCACGCGGTATTGCACAGACCATGATGGGTGCACCCGATTCTGGTGGGGACATCAACGATGCGCACCTGTCGACACTCTCCGAACTTTCGCAGAGCATTATCTCGTCTATTGCCAACGGCTTGGGGGGTAAGTTTAACGAATCGCTTTCTCCTGCAATGCCAGACATGAAAGTATTTAAGACGCCCGCTGACGCGCCACAGTTTATGGGCGGCATTGTGAAAGTGTCGTACAACATGGCTGTCGAAGGGTTACCCCCCGCACGGATTACGCATTACATCGATGCGGGCGCTGCTAACCGCTGGGCGAAGAGCCAACGCCCTTCGAGTTCTCCAAAGGCGGCTGCATTCGATATGGATTTTGGCGCACCCACCGGCGCAGGTATGGGAGCAGGTGGAGTTCCAGTTAACCCCGTTAATTTTCCAAGCCTTTCGCAGTCGAGTAGTACAACGGGACTACCTCCCAATTTGGAGCTACTCCTTGATGTGCAAATGGCGCTCACTGTGGAACTGGGGCGCACCAAAAAATACGTTAAAGAAATTTTATCTTTGGGTGAAGGCTCTATTATCGAGCTTGATAAACTTGCGGGTGAACCTGTGGATTTATTAGTCAACGGCAAGCTTATCGCACGCGGCGAGGTTGTCGTTATCGACGAAAACTTCGGCGTACGTGTAACCGATATTGTTGGTCCAGCCGAACGCATGGCGCGAATGGCCGGAGGTTAATCCTCGAACGGGATTAACCGTAGGTTCGCCCTTGCGAATAGGAGGTTAATCCTCGAACGGGATTAACCGTAGGTTCGCCCTTGCGAATAGGAGGTTAATCCTCGAACGGGATTAACCGTAGGTTCGCCTCTGCGAATAGGAGGTTAATCCTCGAACGGGATTAACCGTAGGTTCGCCCTTGCGAATAGGAGGTTAATCCTCGAACGGGATTAACCGTAGGTTTTTTTAAGATAGACCCACAACCACTTTACCAAAATGGCTGCCGGTTTTGAGGTAGCGCAGTGCATCGGGAAGCTCGCTAAAGCCAAAAATTTTATCGACCGCCGGTTTCATTTGGGTTTCACTAACGGCTGTACACATTGCTTCAAAGCCTTCGCGCCCACCGACAAGCACGCCTTGCATCCGCACGTTTTGCATGAGGATAGGGAGCAGGTTGAGCTCTTTCGACGACCCTGCAAGCACACCAATGAGGCTAATAACGCCATCCATCCGCACAGCACGGATAGACTGCTCTAAAGTGCCCGCACCACCCACTTCGACGATGTGGTCTGCGCCGCGCATTTTAGTAATTTTACGTACTTCTTTTGCCCAATCGGGTTTTTCTTTGTAGTTAATAAAGAAGTCCGCACCCAAGTCGCCAGCGCGTTTGAGTTTTTCGTTTGAGCTCGATGTCGCGATGACTTTAGCCCCCATCATTTTAGCAAACTGCAACGCAAACATCGACACACCGCCGGTGCCAAGCACAACGACGTACTCGCCAGGACTTACATGGTTTAAGGTCACGAGAGCCGACCATGCGGTGAGCGCCGCGCAAGGCAGTGTCGCCGCTTCTTCGTAGGTTAAATGCTGTGGGATTTCCACCGCAGCCCATTCCGGCACATTCATCAATTCACGCGCCGTGCCGTCGAGGGGGCCGCCCAGCGTGTTTTTGCGCATATCGTCGCTTAAAGGGCGGCGGCCAATCCAGTTTTGCGAGAATGAGGGCATAACCCTGTCGCCAACTTTGAAACGGGTAACGCGCTCGCCCACCGCAACGACTTCACCGGCACCATCGGACAAGGGGATGAGGGGGAGCTTGAGGCGGGGGTTGTAATTTCCCGTTACCATAAGGTAGTCACGAAAATTGAGCGAGACTGCTTTTACGGCAACGCGGATTTCATGCGCAGATAAATCCGCAACTTCTTGTTCGGCAAGGCGGATGTTTTCAATCCCGAATGAATTTTCGAGAACGTATGCTTTCACATTTGTGGGGTTAAAGTCTCGCTACCTTTACCACCAGGTCCCCATTTGCCTTGTAAAGTGCCATTTGGCAAAATTTTATAAACCACTGGATCAGGTTGCCCCCAGTCTACGACAAGGATTTTACCCTTAAGTTTTCCAACGCCTGAGTATTGGCTTTCACCAATAGTCCAGTTTACTGTGTAGCCTGAAGAGCCGTCACTTGCGATAAAAACGGTTCCATAATAAGAACTACCGTCGGGGTTTTGGCCAGCTACGGAGTATGTACCGCCAATGTTATTTGCGTAAAGCGGTACAAAAAGAGCGATTACTCCTAAAAGTATCCATTTTTTCATAGGTATCCTCCATTTTTAAAATTAGGACAATGTGTATTCTAGACAGCTTAATGCGTCAAGAAATAATCGTAGGAGCAGGGGTTAAGTCCATAAGTTCCTTTTCGCTTGTCCCTTTGTCGAGCGACGCTTCAAAGGGCGATGCCGCTAAAAGATTTAATAAACCAGAAAAAAAATTGGCGTAGTGTTTACCGCTGGGGTGACACAGAAAAGCCTATTGATACAACCATCGAGAAACACATTGCACATTTTAGGCATTTGCTCGGCATAGAAAAAAATGAGGCTCTTTTGCCTTTAAATGCAAATGCGTACCAAGATGTAAAGCTTGCAAAACGCAGCCGATTGACTCGCCTATCCTTAAAAGAGATTATACGTATTGTTGGCAGTGAAAACGTCGATATTGACGATTTTTCCCGTGTGAAGCACTCTTTTGGAAAATACTATGGCGACATTGTGCGCTTACGTATGGGTAATGTGCAAGCGCCACCCGATGCGGTAGTTTATCCACGGACAGAGCAAGAAATTGAAAAAATAGTAAAGTATTGCCATGCGAAAAAAATTGCAATTGTTCCTTGGGGGGGAGGTACTTCGGTTACGCGTGCGCTCGAAGCTACAAAAGGCGGAATTGCGCTAAACATGGCGCGTAATTTTCACGACGTGCTTTCGTTAAATACGCAAGACTCTACAGTAACCGTCGAAGCGGGAATTTTAGGTCCCGACCTTGAAAAATACCTTAACGAGAAGGGTTATACTTGCGGTCATTTTCCACAGTCGTTTGAATTTGCTAGTGTTGGCGGATGGATTGCCGCACGGGGCGCAGGGCAGGCATCGACGGGGTATGGACGCATCGAAGATATCGTTGTGGGTTTTACTGTTGTGACGCCTGCTGGGAAAATTGTCTGCGGAAACTATCCCGCTGCGTCTGTAGGGCCTGATATACGCCATTTTATTTTGGGAAGCGAGGGAACTCTTGGAGTCATTACGCGTGTAACATTGCGCATACGAAAGTTTAATGCGGCAAATACGGTGATGCAGTCTTTCATGTTCAAATCGTTTGAGGGTGCTGTAGAGGCGATGCGAACAATGATGCAATCAGAGATTTATCCGCCCCATTTTTTTCGTATCTCCGACCCCGAAGAAACCGACGGCGCTCTGGGCATGAAAGGAAAAGACAAAGGAATCACAGGTTGGGTTTTGGATTTACTCGGTTTTAAAAAAAATTCTCGCTCGCTTATGTATGCAATTTTTGAGGGGGATAGAGCGCAGGCAAAGCTCGGCGCAAAAACATTAAAAAAGCTTGCGAAAAAATACGGCGGTATGTCCTTGGGAACTTACGCGACACGCAAATGGCTTGAGCAACGGTATTCATCCGCATACATGCGTGACCCTATGATGGATTCTGGTATTCGCATCGATACTTTAGAAACTTCGGTACACTATTCGCGGCTCATTGAACTTTGGAAAGCGGTACGCGAGTACATTAAAGCCGATGGACAAACATTATGCCTTACGCATATATCGCATACGTACGAAACAGGAGCAAATTTGTATTTTATTTTTGTCTCTCCCATGCTTGAAAAAGACGAACTAAACCGGTTCGAAAAATTCCATAAGGGAATCATCGACACTTTTCTATCGCACGGAGGCACTTTATCGCACCACCACGGCGTGGGCCGTTTAGGAGCACACGCCCTTTCTAAACAGCATTCGCCTACAGCTCTTGCAGCATGGCTTGCAGTTAAAAAAAGCCTCGATCCAAAAAACATTATGAACCCTGGCGCGTTAATTTTCTAAAATGTTTGACGGTTTTAAAAAATTTTTTGCCGCCATCCTACGTATAGGGGTAGGGTTTGCTCCCGATGAAAAGAGTGCAAAGTTGGTGCGGGTTCTTAATTGGGGAATTATTTTCTCTATTCTTTTTGCATCAATACAGATAGGCGTATTTTGGAATAAAAATATTTATTTCCCTATATACGTCGCACTTTTTTCAATAGTGGGATACCTTGCGTCTTTAATGCTGCACGCATTGGGGGCGTATCGCGTTGCTCCTGTTCTTTTTAGCTTGGTCGCCGCATCTACGATTGCCGCCCAACATTTTTACTTTGGCTTCCAAGCGGGATTTTGGCTTCTTCTTGTTAATTTGGCGCAAGCGATTTTTATAATTTTTCCAAATCTATACCTACGTTCGCATTTATTTATTTCTATTATTTTTTCCTCTGGAATAATTACGTTAGTTCTTCTTACGAAAGAAATGCCGCCGTTTTATAGCGCAGTAACGCCTGAACTAAGCGAGAGTTTTCTTAAAGGAAACATTCTACGTAGTTCAATCCTTTTTGTTCTTGTTGGGCTTTATCTTGTATACGAAAGCAGCCGTACTGAACGGCGTTTGCTCTACGCGGTTAAAAAAGCGACCGAAGCTGCAGAAGCAAAATCTTTTTTTCTCTCGAACATATCGCACGAGCTGCGTACGCCAATGAATGCTATAAAAGGTTTTGCGGATATTCTTCTTGATGCAACAAACTCTATCACTAACGAGAAACAACGTTTTGAGTTTCGTACGCGTTTACAGCAAATTGAAATTTCTGCCGCAAACTTGACGACGCTTATAAACGATTTACTCGATTACACCCGTATCGAAGCGCGTACGTTGGTTTTGCATAAACAAGATTTTGATTTAATTGCTACATGCGAAAACCTGATGCAAACCGCACAATTTTATGGCCATCGTAGTACGGGCATTACAACGCAGCTTTTTTTTGCGTCGAATGTACCGCGTTTTGTATATGGAGATTCGACGCGGGTAAGCCAAATTCTACTTAACCTGCTGGGTAACGCAATGAAATTTACCCACCGTGGCGGCGTTACCTTAAATGTTATGGTATCTGAACAAGATGAGAATGGGTATAGAATTTGTTTTGAAGTCGAAGATACTGGTATTGGAATACCTAAAGAAAAGTTGCCGTACCTTTTTGAAAGATTTTCTCCTGTTTCTCGAGAAACAGCAGTGCGGTATGGCGGTACAGGGTTGGGACTTGCAATAAGTAAACAACTTGTCGAGCTGCAAGGTGGTAAAATTTCTGTAATGAGTAGTCCAGGCGACGGAACCGTATTTTTGGTAGATTTGCCCTTTGAAAAAGCGAAAGAAAAATATGTAGAAATTGAACACACAAAATACGATCTTAATGGAAAAAAAATTCTTGTCGCCGAAGACAATGAAGTGAATCAACTTTTAGTGAAGACTTTGCTTGAAGCATGGAATTCACACGTTACTATTGTCGATAACGGCCTCAAGGCGTTTGGCTCTGTAAACCAAGGAGAATATGACTTGGTACTCATGGATTTACAGATGCCGTTCATGGATGGCTTTGAAGCTGCCGAGCAAATCCGTGCGATAGACGATCCTAAAAAATCAACCGTACCTATCGTCGCTTTAACCGCAGACGTACTGAGCGAAACGCGACAAAAAGTTTTTCAAGTTGGTATGAACAATATCGTCACCAAACCAATTAACCAGGCAGAACTCTACAGAACAATCCAGAACGCACTTATAGAGAAGCCGGATGAAAATGCTTCGACACAGTAGTGTAAACTTCGTCCGCAGTTAGCTCGCGCCCGCAGCGGAAATGTTTTTTAGGACACGCGGGTAATCCCTTGTGGCTACACGGCCTACATTCGATATTACGCGCCATTAAAACCTCTGCATTTTTCGCTAAGGGAAAAAAACCAAACTCTTCGGCAGTGCTTAAAAAAAGAGCCACAAGCGGTGTATTCGACGTCGATAAAAGGTGCATTAGTCCGCTGTCGTTGCAGATAATTACCTGCGCACTATCTGCGAGCGTCGCCATTTGTTCTACCCCCAATACATTCGAGAGAAAAAGCATGCGTTTTTGGTGGCGTAGCAAGTAGGGATGTTTTTTGAAAAAGTCGAAAAGCGGTATTTCGTCAGGGCCTCCCAACCATACAATTTTTTCTTTGGGATGTTTTTCTAAAATTTTAGAAGCAAGCGACGCGAAGTATTCTTCGGGCCAACGCTTTGTCATCCATTTTGCGCCTGGTGCAATTACGACGGTGTTTTCTTTTGCAAAACGTTCAATTTGTGCGGGGAGTTTTTTACGGTTAAGGTGGATTGTTTCGGTTAAACGGGTATCATCCAAACCTTTTAATGCATCGAGATAGCGTTCGGTTGTTTTTTTGATTTCTTTGTAACGGTTAATTTTAAAATAGACGAGAAAAATGCGGTTGAGGTATGGCTTTACATACCGCCTGCGTATCTTGGCTTTAAAAAGGTGCGCCAAAATACGCGTCTTGAGATTGCTTTGTAAATCGACGACTAAATCAAAGGGGATTTCTAAAGCACGAATACGTTTTGCGACGCTAAAAAGGGATTCTTCTTTTTTCCATAAAATAAAATAATCGGCGTCAGGGCAAGCGGCGATAAAGTTTTGGTACTCACCTTTAACAAGATAATGGATATTCGCTTGCGGGTAGAGTTTTTTAAGATGCGCAAGAACGGGTGTCGTTAAAAGAATATCGCCTATAGCGCTTAAACGGATTACAAGAATATCTTTCATGGATTTATTTTAGCGTATTTGTCGGCAATAGAACGACTTATCCAATAAATATCATCGTCGCTTAAGGCGCCACTTTTTTTTTCAACGGGTATTGGGATTTTGTGGTTTTGGAGGTACTCGAATACCTTTTCGTACCGCTGCATAATTTTTTTAAGACGCGCTTCGTTTTCAAATACATCGGGGTTGCCGCGCAAGGCCAACCGTTCAAGTGCAAGCTCTATGGGAATATCAAGAAAAAAAAGAAGGTTGGGAAGAAGAATGCGCGTATCGCCAAAATAGTTTGAAAGAATGTGTTCACATTCTGCGTTATTTAGCGCTTGGTATGCAGCTGTGGAAAAAAAGTAACGATCCAGTAGAACAACCATTCCTAATTCAAGCGCAGGTTTAATTTGGTGCTCGATATCCCAAAGGCGATCGATAAGAAAAAGGTCTAAAAGTTCCTGCGTTATGTGTGCATCAATTGTTGGGCTTGTGCGTAAAATGCGGCGGATTTCACGCGATGCATCCGTTTTTTCAGTAGGTTCACGTAATGCTTTGGCATGCAACCCTTGCGCCTCTAATAACTTTTGGAGTTTTTGGATAGCCGTTGTTTTGCCGCTGCCGTCTATACCCTCGAAGACGACAAAAAGGCCTTTCATGGTTCTCCTGTAATTGCGCGTATTTTATGCGCAAGGGATCCGGGGATTGATTTTCCACGGCGCTGCATCATCCGTTCTGCGTCGGTTAAAAATTTTTCGCGCTCGTAAACTTGCTCTTTACCCCACTGGAACGGGGGAATATAGCCAGAAAAAGAATGCGCTCCAAAAAGGTTTGTTCCAAAATCGACAACTGTACCTGTACCCAACATGGTGCCGATTGCTGTTTTTACATAATCGCCTATAATAGAACCAAATTTAATTGTGCCTGTATTGAAAGCCTCGCTTCCAAAATGCAAGCGTACCTCCCCATAATTATTTTTTAAGTCGGATGTCGTTGTTAACGCACCTAAATTTACCCAATCGCCGACAAGCGAGTGTCCCAAAAAACCTTCGTGGTGCTTATTAGAAAAATTTCCAATAATCGAATCTGCAATTTCCCCACCTAAGCGGCAATTTTCTCCACAAATGGAGTTCGAGAAGTTACAACGATCCAATTGCGAGTCCTTACCAATATACGCTGGCCCTTGGATAAGAGAAAAAGCGGAGATACGCACGTTCGCATCGATAACAATTGTTCCTTTGGTTGTATCAAAAACCGCAAAACGTGAGAGTGATGCGCTTGTGTGCACAAAGAGTTTTTCGGCTAGCCCTTCTACTTGTTGCGTTTCGTTTAAAACTTTAGGAGGTATTAACGTACCACGGTATTGGTTTTGGAGTCGGGGTAAATCGGCCTCAATTTTTTCGCCTAATTTTTCCAAAAGCAAAAATGGCGTTTTGTATTGTATGGTTTTTTCTTCGCGCTCAAGCGGAGTAAAAATTCCATCACGCAAATTTTCAATATTCTTGAGTCGTAAAAGTGGCGTCAGTGTTTTTTCAAAATGCCGTTTTGTATCGGCCATTGGTTTACGAAACGAGGCGCACTAAATCGCTAAAAGAATAAAAATACGCTGTGATATTTGTCGAGGTAAGTAGCATGTGTACGCCAATCATCGCAAGTGAAGAGATAAGCGGGATTGTTAAGTTATCGTCAAAAAAACCTTCGTGGCTAATAAATTCGACAAGGAGCGCAACAATGGAGCCAACCGCCAGGGTTATCCAATTTTCTAAGCGGATGCCGTGGGTATCCCACAAAAGGTATGGGGACGAAACTTGCGCGAGAGAAATAATCAATAGAAAAATAAAACCTGCGACAAACGCGCCTGCGATGCCGCCCAGTGTCCCCTGTAAACTTTTGCCGTTATAAAAACGTATTGTACCAAACTTTCCACCGACAAGCGCGGCGGTGGGGTCTCCAAATGTAAGAAAAAGAAGCGACACGATTGCAATTTCACGTGGAAAAAAACCAACAACAAGGCAGATAGCAAGCATATACGGAACGCTACCGTGCATTTTTTCGGCCTCTTTGCCTTTGAGCATGGGACCTACAACTTTAAGGAATAAATCTTGCCAATATTTAAAACGGAAACGCAAAAATTCAATGATTAAAAAAAGCACAGTAATTGTACCTGTAATAAAAAAAATTAGCGAGCGTGTTGTCTCTTTAAACTGCCAAGGGCTTATAGGGTCAAGGATGCTAAAGAAATATCCAAAGGGGATAATTAGCCCAACCAAATGGAAAAGCTTTCGAGCGTAGTTAAATTTGTCGCCAGCTTTGTTTTCTGCACTAAATAATTTTTTTGTTTCTGCCATAAAATACTCGCTATTTTAAGATTTTGTTACTGTTGTATAAGTTTTTCTGCATTGATGCGCGATTCAGCGTAAGAGAACATATCGGTAAACCCTGTTAGGCCGATTACCTGCTGTACACGTGCGGAGGGTTGTATAAGGACAAGTTTTTTACCTTTACGCGCAAGTTGCTCGCTCATTTCAAAAAGGAGGCCTATCCCTGTCGATACAATAAGTTCTACACCGCTTAAATCGAGAAGAACGTGGTTTTTTGTTGCGGCGTCGAGAAATTTACGGCGGACTTCGTGTGTATTTTGTGAATTGAGAGCCCCTACAGCCTTGAAAAAGGTATATTTTTGGGTATATTCTTCAATAACATTAAATTGTTGTTCAGCAGGTGTTGGCATCTAATTGGCATTCTGTTAGCTTAGGGCACGCGTGCAAGAATAAAATGAAGATAAATTGGGTTAGCAAGGCCTAAAAGAGTTTGCTTTTTAGGTAGGGCTTTTAAAAATTGTTAGTGTAGCGGTGTATGTGCTTAATTGTTTTATCGTACGAGCAAAATGCGGATTTCCCTCTGGTTATTGCGGCGAACCGTGATGAGTTTTATTCGCGCCCAAGCGCACCACTTTCGTGGTGGAAAGACGAACCTCACCTTTTAGCAGGGCGTGATTTAAAGGAAGGAGGAACTTGGTTGGGTGTAAACCAGAGCGGTTTCTTCGCCGCAGTGACGAATGTGCGAAGCCCCATGGAGGGGGCGAGTGCTCCCGCGGCCACGGATGGCGTCTTTCGCGGAGTGCGAAGCCCCATGGAGGGGGCGAGCGCTCCCGCGGCCACGGATGGCGAAGAAGTAAAAATTTTTTCGCGTGGAATTTTGGTGCGAGATTTTTTACTTGCGAAAGACATACACGCGTATATTAAAAACTTGGAAGATACCGCACACAGGTATAAAGGGTTTAATTTAATTTTTGGAAACCCAAAAGAGGTGTTTTATTTCGAAAACAAAACAGGCGCCGCCACACGAAAGCTTTCCCCGGGGCTTTATGCCCTCTCTAACCATTTTTTAGATACGCCTTGGTATAAAGTGCAAAGAGCAAAGGAATATTTCCAACGCGTGGAGCCATCCGACAGCGAAGCTGTTTTGTCTTTGTTACACGATACAACAGTTGCTCCCGATAGCGAAGTACAACAAACGGGATTTCCGTTTGCAATGGAAAAAATGCTTTCTCCAATTTTTATCCGTGCGCCCATGTACGGCACACGCGTATCGAGCCATCTTTTTTGGAGTAAAGAGGGGGTACACTTTGTCGAGCGCACTTTTGAAGAAGGTAAAGCGGCGGGCGATCGGAGTTTATACGTGAACTGTGGAGCCTGATAGCGCTTACTACTATTTAATACACATATCCCGATTTGTATTGACAATCTGATACACCTATACTGATTTGTCATGTGCGATATTTGACTGAATCGGTGCTCGAAGACTTACATGAAAAAATGATTTTTATGGGTGGGCCGCGCCAGTGCGGCAAGACCACCTTTGCAAAATCGCTCATCGAAAAAAGTAACGCAGGCATTTATCTCACGTGGGATAACCGTAAAGATAGACAACGTATCTTGCACGCAACATGGCCGCAAGCAACCAACTTCATTGTTTTTGATGAAATCCATAAGTACCGCACATGGAAATCTCTCTTGAAAGGCTACTGGGACACCCGTGAAAACGATTTACAAATTTTGGCTACCGGCAGTGCGCGGCTTGATATTTACCGTAGGGGAGGCGATTCGCTTTTAGGCCGCTACCATTACTACCGCATGCACCCTTTCACCGTCGCCGAAATGCTACCCAAAAGAAATAAGTTTGCATTTTCAAAAACTCCGCCGGTTCTTGATTTTTCAAAGCACTCCAACGCGGTTGATGATTTTTTCCGCTTGGGTGGTTTTCCCGAACCGTTCTTGCGTCAAGACGAACGCTTTCTCGCGCGCTGGCAAAAAGAACGCTTCGAGCGCGTTTTTCGCGACGACATCCGCTCGTGGGAACTCATTCAAGACCTCGCGAATCTTGAACTTTTGGGCGACCTCATCCCCCACCGCATCGGTTCGCCTTTTTCCATGGCGTCGGTTGCCCGTGACCTTTCGGTGTCGCCTAAAAGTATAAAACTGTGGCTTACCGTACTCGAACGCAATTACTTTGTCTTTGAAGTGCCTCCCTACCACGGCCGCTTGACGCGCACGGTGCGCAAAGAATCGAAATTTTATTTGTGGGATTACTCTGTGATCGAAGACAAAGGCGCTCGATTTGAAAATATGATTGCACAACATCTGTTAAAATTTTGCCACTATATACGCGACTACACCGGCATGGACCTCGATTTATTTTACATACGCGACCGCGAAAAACGCGAGGTGGATTTTCTTTTGGTATTCGAGAAAAAACCGTGGCTCATGGTCGAAGCCAAACTCAGTCGACCCGATTCGATTGTGCCGCTTAAATACTTCGCCGATCGTTTGGGCGTCGACAAATGTTTCGTTGTCACTTTAGATAAAAAAACCGACGCTTACTTACGCGACGCAAAGGTGAGCGTCATACCTGCGGATAAATTTTTAGCGGCGTTGTTGTAGATGCCTCCGAGGTGGTATCTAAAAAAATTACTCCAAGAAGTGGAGGACATCTGCAAGAGTTTCTTCGGGAATTTCTTCTTGGGGAACATGCCCTGCGTTCTCGTAAATTTTTATTTGTGGAATCATAATTTTTTTACGAAAAATTTCGGCCTGTTCGACAGGAATCCACGCGTCGTGTTTTCCCCACAAAATAAGGGTGGGGCTTGTAACGCGGCGTAATTCGTCGGGTTTTGCATCTTCTATTTGGTTTGCACGATCGACGAACGCTTGCCGATTGCCTTCGCGGAGCGTTAGGGTAAAATAGCGTTCCACGAGGCTATCCGACACTTTTGTTTTGTCAAAATATACGTCTTTAAGGCTTTTTTTTACAAGAAAGCGTGGGCTAAAGTATTTTACTAAACCTTGGAGGAAGTTAATCCGCGCCAAACGGAAAGGTAAGGGGATGGGGCCTTTGCGTGGAAGCCCTGCGCTGTCGATGAGAACTAGTTTGTATACATCGTCGGGGTGTAGAGCAGCGTAGTGCCATGCAATTTCGCCCCCTAAAGAGTTTCCTACAAGATAAATCTTTTGGATATTAAGGGTAGACAAAAAATTTTCGAGAAATTTCACATACGCTTTTATAGAATAATCCCTTTGTGGCGAAGGACCGGTGAGGCCAAACCCTGGAAGATCGACGCGCACCACGCGAAAATATTTTTTAAAGCTGGGCATCCACCCCTGCCAAGTATGCAAACTTGCGGCTGTTCCATGGAGCAGCACAACCGTTTCGTAAATTCCTTTTTTTATACCTTCGTCGGTGTAATGGACGCGCAGGCCTTTAACATCGACAAATTTAGATTCAGGGAGTTTGTATTTAGCTTCGACTTCCTGTGCAGGGATGTCGAACCGGATTTGCGAGACAATGCCACCCAAAAAAAGGATTAAAACAGCGATAAATACTTTCTTTTTCATGTAAGTCGTAGGTTAGCATAAGGGGGCGTACTGTCAATTGCGTTTGGGGTATTAAAAAAAACTTAAAAGTGCTTGCTCGCCTGTTTTTCGCACGCTTTCTGGTGGCCGCATGATTATCATCGAAACTCTGAGCCACATCAATATGCCGGCAAAAAATTTACAAAAAGCGATTGAATTTTATACCCAGTTTTTAGACTTCGAGGTGGTCGAAGAAAGCTCAACGGTTGCGATGGTTGCTTTCGACAATTTACAAGTCCGTTTGGATAGCACGTTAGAGGCGTACGCAAAAGTACCGGTAATTTCGTTCCTCCTTGATGTAGACGACTTTACTGAAGCGTTACAAGAAATAGAAGAAGAAAACATCAGCATCGCCAAAGGCCCGTTTGAAACCGAAGACGGCGAAAGCGTCTATGTTGCCGACCCCAACGGTAACCTTATAGAGCTTTATTACCGCGAAGAGTAGAAACGATGGATGCACCCATATCCACTTGGGTGCCTGCCATCTTTAGGGCGCTCCATTGGCTTGGCTCTGCGGTCTATATCGGTTCGCTACTTTTTCTCTTCTTTATATTCCAAAAGGTTTACAAAAGGTATAATGCATACAAATACGTGGATAACTTCCGCGCAGAAGTTATTACGCTGTACTGGAAATATTTAAACGCGGCATTTCTTGTAATTGTTGTTTCTGGCGCAGCCCTTACCGTTAGTAATGGAAAATCAATTTTGCAAGGAATGTACGGGTTATTTTTTTCAACGAAGCTTCTACTGTGGCTCGTGCAAATTTATTTCACGCAAGAGACATTAAAACCGTTTATCGTACACATAGAAACAAACGATATTCCTTTGACAAGTACCGCGCCACGGACTACTTCCCCCATAGTTATCTTTTTACTTTTAATGCTGATTGCTTCTTTGGGCTTTGCCCTTAAATACACATGAGGCAGATTTACACGGTTATATTTTTTGGGGCACTGGCATTTTTATCTTCGTGCATAGAGCCAAACCAATTTTCTTTTTGCCGTGATTTTGATACCACTGGTTGCAAGGGACTTTTTAAAGAGAAGGCAATTTTTCCCCTCGAAAAATCAACGCGGACAAAAACAATTCGCGATTTTGCAAATTCAATCTATTTTCGTGGAGATAGGCTCGCGTTTCAACTTTTAAACGCACGTTCTAAATACGACGTAACATTTGAATGCTTGCACGGCTCTTACCATTTTGGTAACCCAAGTGAATTTAAAGAAGATTTGGAATACATCGAACTACGAGATAAACACGTTTATGGTTTGGTAATGCTTGGGAGTCTTCTCGAAAAAAAATTTGCGGCGATAAAATTCCAAAAGTACAAGCCGCTTCCTGCGTTCGACGTTTACTATGCGCTCTACTGCCACAAAGATTTACTCGTTTCAGAAAAAATTAGCGTCGCATTGAAGTAGTATGCTTTCCGATTTTGCAAAGCTTGCTACACGCGAAGAGGATGGGCGCCTAAGCGTTATTTTTGAAGGCGAGGTACTCCCTTTCTATAGTACGCGATCAAAAATGCGCGATGTTGCGCATTTTTTAAATGTACTTTCGCAAACCCCTAACGAAAAAACTCCAATTATAGTTGCGCCTTTTACTTTTACACTCCAAGAAATTTTTTCCACTCCGCGCCGTTTTTATTGGATAAGCCCTGTTTCTTTTGGCGCACCCACATTTACAGAGGAACGCCTTGTTGCAACAGATATAGACCTCCAAAAATTTTTAATGGATGTAGAAAGCGTCGATAAATTTTCCATCTATATTGCGCCGCAATGGAAAAATGCAACAGGGTATGTCGAGGAAAAGATTCGCCATATTCTTGTGCGCTCTGCGGTGCGGCTTAAAACAATTGGATACTTTGCACGCTTGTGGCAAATAAATTTACGCGTGAATGCATCTGCCGCGCTTTGTTATGCCTCAATCGACGAGCTTAAAAACGACAAACCAAATTTTCTTGTCATGGCAGGCCCTTCGTTAGACGCTACTTTTCGAGAAATAAAAAATACGGATACTGTGTGGTGCGCCGACACGGCGCTGGGAACGCTTGTTGGGCATGGCATTTTTCCCCGTGTGGTTTTTTCTGTCGATGCGGGGTTTGCAAGCAACGAACATTTTGTCGGATTTTCTTCTTACCTAAAAAAATCGATACTTGTTGCAGATGTTACAGGCTCTCCGGCGGTGCAAAGACTTCCCTTTGCGCGGATTTTATCGTTTGCTTCGTCGAACCCGTTGGTTGTGGAGTTTATACTCAGCAACAAACTTACTTGGCTAGCTATGGAAAACCATAGCGGCGATGTTGGTACGTTGGTACAAAACACGTACAAGGCGCTTTTCCCTAATACAAAAATTCGTGTTTTGGGGCACGATGGTAAGCACCACCGCTACGTTACACATGCGCGGGGGAGCGCATATTTTACCCGCACGTACGCAAAACAAAATCGGCTTTTTAATGCTGAAACGTATATGTTTAAACTGAGCCGTCGCTATAACGGTTAGCGTTACCAAAAATCGCCATTTTTTGGATAAGCTCGTTGGTAAGTTTTTCTATTTTGGGCGGAAGTTTTGTATTAATTTTTTTATCCACAGCATACGTTGCAATAAAACCTTCGAGCAAAAACTTTAGGAACGAATCGGGTGAAACTTTGCCGTAAAGTTCATCCCCAATGAGTGAATCTTCGTATGTAAAACGGTGCATATAGTAAAAGACAACCTGTGAAGTCATGCTGTAAACCGCGAGGATTGGATTTTCGCATTTGAGCTCACCAACTTCGATACCGTGTTTTAACACATTTGATAGCTCTAGTACGCGGGGTACAATATACTTTTGCGCAATACGTTTAAAGTTATCTTGCCCCATTGCAAGCTCCCATGCGAGAATTCTACGGAAGGGTTTGTTGGGGGGATCTGAATGCTTTGCGATAACAACTTTTAAAAAAAGGTGTATAACCTGTGCGGAGTTAAGCGGGGTTACCGCCAACTCTTCTGTTAAATTGTCCGTTTCGATAAGCCATCCGTACAACGTATCTAAAACAGCGTCGTACAAAGTTTCTTTGTCGTGAAAATAGTAGTGGAGCATCGCCTTGTTGACGTTTGCTGCCTTGGCAATATTTTCTGTACGTGCGCCAGAAAATCCGTATTCGGCAAATTCGTTTAGTGCAGCGTCGAGGATTGCATCGCGTGTTTTGGGCTCATGCGCAGATTTTTTTTTATCGCGGCAAATTTGCATATTGGGGCAGTCTAAAAAGCGCGGTTCGCGACTTTTTAGACTGCCCTTTTATTATACACAAAATTCGCCTTTTTGGCAATAAATTAACCGTTTGGTTAATTTGTTTGGGTTTTTTTACGATGCTTTGGGGTATACGGAAATTTTTTGGCGATTTTTATCGATGCGCTCAAACTTTACAACTCCAGGGATTGTAGTAAAGAGGGAGTCGTCTTTTGCACGAAGAACGTTACGGCCTGCATGGAACACCGTACCGCGCTGCCGCACGAGGATTGAACCTGCCTTTACAAACTCGCCCCCGTATGCTTTAATCCCTAAGCGTTGTGAATTTGAATCGCGCCCGTTTTTAGACGAACCGCCGCCCTTCTTGTGTGCCATATACCAAACTTATGCATTTGGACAAGGCGTAAATTGCAAAAATGGCTTACATTGTTAAAGAATACAAAAAAACTTGCCATCCCCTAATCCATATAGTATAAGGTGCTTATGCAGGCGCATGCCTCAGAAAAGCACCAGTCGGCGTTGTACCGCAAGGTGGATTTATTTATTAAAAGGATAAATCCCACCAATGGTAGCGAAGAAACTACCCAACTATTTTACGACATTATTGACAGTATCGTCGAAGAAACCCGCGAAATAGAACGGCGCAAAAGCGACCGTTCCGAGTTGCGTGAAGTAATCCAAGAAATGCGCAATGGCTTTGCCCTAATGGAAAAGCGTTTTGAAGCTATGGACAAGCGTTTTGAAGACATGCAAAGCTATATGGACAAGCGCTTTGAAGCTGTAGATAAACGTTTTGAAGACATGCAAAGCTATATGGACAGGCGCTTTGAAGCTGTAGATAAACGTTTTGAAGACATGCAAAGCTATATGGACAAGCGCTTTGAAGCTGTAAACAAACGGTTTGAGGATATGGATAAGCGTTTTACTTTAATGCAATGGACGATGGGGATTGGCTTTACCATGCTAACCGTGTTTATTGCGGTTCTCAAAGTTTTTGCGAAATAAAAAAAAACTTGCCGGTTTGTCGGCATAAAAACGTAGTAGCGTTAACGTGGAGTTATCGACACAGCACACGCATTGGCGGTACCTCCCAAAAAAAAACTTCACAGGAGATAATATGAATAACTATATAAAAAAAGTAATGAATATTGGCTCGGCTGTCGTTCTCACGTACCTGTTTATGTCAGGCGCGTTGTTTGCGAACATCCGGGTTTTCAACAATTCATTTTCTAACCAAGCGGGTATGGGAACGGATATTTACCTAGATACCTGGGACTATCTGGCTAATCCGGCTTTCTATAGCCGACTGAAAAATAGCGCTTTTTCACTGGGCGTTACCAACGAAGGCCAGCTTTCAGGAAAAGCCAATACAGTAATGTTTGGTGCGCGCGGCGATATCGGTGTGCCACTCTATGCAATTGGCGCTACATATAACGCATCGACCCTCTTGCAGGACAACACTGGAACCTATACAACTGCAGGCGGTGTAAAAACCGATACTCCAACTGCTATTGGTCGCCAGCAAGATTACCGGCATCGCGTTGGTTTGGGTGCTGACCTCGGTAGTATTGGCGTTCAGCTCTTTGCTGATATCAATGCACTCCAGGGAGCAAACTTCAAGAACTCAACTTATGAGTACAATAACGGCGCAGCTACAGGCGCAGTGCTGCAGAAAGAGTCATGGACCGCGAATACACAGGAAAGCCCAAACCGTTTTGGTCTTAACGTGGGTGGTGACATGAATGGCCTCATTTGGCAATTTGGTGCTGCACTCGTCCAGCGCGGTGGCAGCACCTACGAACTCGCAAGCGCCGACGGCAACCAATCGGCGAAAATTGAGAACGGTATTGCCTCAGCAGGTGCGTTGCCAGCAGTCCAAGGTATGACAGGCCTCGCGACAGCGGTGGGCGTAGTAGGCGGTTTTAACGCTCCTATCGTTTCATCAATGGCACTTGGTCAAGCTGCGAACACCCAGAAAGCTGTGAACAAAGCACTCGGCCACGAAGCAAACCTGCTCGTGTACGTACCAATGAGCGCGATCAATCCCAATGACCGTTTGGGCTTTTCATTAAGCCACAGTGGTGCAACTACTTTCAGCCAGGCAGACTTTACTGCAAAGTTCAAGAATACTGCTACGGTGACAGATGTTAACTACACTGTGGCTCATAAGAGCAACGGGATTGGCACACTTGTACCAGCGGTCAGCTACGCGACAACCTTCACGCCTTCTGATAATGTTGCGTTCACTATGATCCCAACTTTCACATTCACTCTGGATGACGGTGGTACAACCTATACTCCTTCCGTATCTGGTACCTGCGGCGGCGCGGCGGTTACAGCTCCTACAAACGGTGGCGTAACTACTGGCCAGGCAGCCTGTGATATAGCTGGCGTTCCGTACATCACTGGTGGCGACCTGAAGTCACTCAAGGTATCTGAAACCCTACAGTCATATGCTCTGTCAATGCCAGTGCTCTTCAAGTACAAGGTAAACTCTGTGTTTACAATGTTTGCAGGCACAAACCCTGTTATAAACATCTCTAACACAAAGAAGACTGTTACCAAGACACAAGCTAATGCAACGGGTGATGTTAACGAAACAATCACGAACTCAGGCCAAAGCTTCAACACGAGCGTTGCATACGCAGTGGGTGCGCAAATCAAGCCAATCGACAATTTCCGCATCAACATGTTTGCAACACAATCAGGTGGATCAAGCAACCTGACTACAGTTGCGATCAGCGCAGATTATTTGTTCGGCGCAGTTAGCTCTGAAAAGGTAGCTTCAGCTTCTCGCGAAGAAGTAAAAGCAGCCCCAGCAGCCCCTGCAGCCCCTGCAGCACCTGCTAAACCAGCAGCGGCTCCAGCGAAGAAACCAGGAAAAAGATAATCTGATTACAAGTAGCTGGATCTAAAACCAGCTAATTCAGGTTAAAGCCCCGCATTGCGGGGCTTTTTTTTGTATCGGCTCTGTTCTATGTCGTTTCGGCTCGGGGGTATCGCCTCGACTGCGCTCGGCGATTTTATCACACTGAAACTATTTCGCCGCGCGATAGTGTGACAATATCGTTGAGCGCAGCCGAAACGATAATGCGGAAACGACATTATTTTCGTGCGGTGCTCGGGGGTATGTCGTTTCGGCTCGCCTCGACTGCGCTCGGCGATTTTATCACACTGAAACTATGTCGCCGCGCGATAGTGTGACAATATCGTTGAGCGCAGCCGAAACGATAATGCGGAAACGACATTATTTTCGTGGGCGCTCGGGGGTATGTCGTTTCGGCTCGCCTCGACTGCGCTCGGCGATTTTATCACACTGAAACTATGTCGCCGCGCGATAGTGTGACAATATCGTTGAGCGCAGCCGAAACGATAATGCGGAAACGAC
>JABARV010000002.1:0-192726 GCA_019186965.1 Turneriella sp. | reverse complement strand
GCTCGGGGGTATGTCGTTTCGGCTCGCCTCGACTGCGCTCGGCGATTTTATCACACTGAAACTATGTCGCCGCGCGATAGTGTGACAATATCGTTGAGCGCAGCCGAAACGATAATGCGGAAACGACATTATTTTCGTGGGCGCTCGGGGGTATGTCGTTTCGGCTCGCCTCGACTGCCCCTCGACTGCGCTCGGGGAGAGCTCGGGGAGAGCTCGGGGAGAGCTCGGCGATAAGATTGACAGTGTGATAAAATCGCCGAGCGCAGTCGAGGCGATGCTTGAGCGCAGTCGAGGCGATGCTTGAGCGCAGTCGAAATGATACGCAGCGCAGTCGAAACGATATTGCCGAAGTGATAAGATTGACACTGTAATCGTGTCGTTGAGCGCAGTCGAAACGACACAAAGCGCAGTCGAAACGACACTATGCCATACATGTACATAACAGAATGTGTGGACGGTACATACTATACCGGCAGCACGACGAATTTGGCGCGGCGTATTGAGGAGCATAACCGTGGCGAAGGGGCGCGGTATACGGCAAAGAAACGGCCGGTGGTGTTGGTGTATTCAGAAGAATACGACATCATCGAAGAGGCACAACTGCGAGAAAAGCAGGTTCAGGGATGGTCGCACAAGAAGAAACAACTTTTGGTTGAGGGAAAATCGAGCGAGCTACCAAAGGAGGCGTCGTGTCGAAACATTACGCACTATAAGTTTAGGAATTTGCGGGAGCTATGAACCATGATTTCATTTGACGGTACCCGCGTGGACTATTATCTTGTGCGTATGACCACCCCACAAAATTACTTTTAGCCACACGTAAACAATCACATGTAGCCAAAGCTATGCAAAGAAAAAAACCACAGGCCGTAGAGGAAAATCCTCCAAAAGCATTCGACGATGAATTTTCTAAAATTATAGAGCCTGAGCGTGTGAAATTTTCTGGAAAAACAAATGCCGAGTTGTACCCCAAAGGCAGTATCATAAAAATCACAGCAACAGCGCCCACATCTGAAAGCGCACAAAAATTAAACCAAGCGGCGTTGGATGCGGTGTTCAGGCTGTCGAAACCCAAAGATACCAGTGGGAATTATTTGCAGGAAACCCTTGAGAACTTAACTGGCGACAGCGTCATTCAGAAACCCACTGCGGTACCTCAGCCCAAAACTAAAAAATTCGTCCTGTATACTCTCTTAGGCGGTATTCTCTTCGGCTTCATGGGACTCTTTTTTGCTTTTATTGGCCACTCTTTGTCGGCCTCTGCAAATAATCCAGAAAGCCAAAGTAAGCTGCAGCAGATTAAACGGAATTTGGGTTTTGGTAGAAGTAGGTCATAAAGTAAGCAATGAAAAAATCCTTTACAGGATATAGGTATATAGATTTGTACGTTTTTACGTATAGATAATCGGATTATATCCGATTATCTATACGTAATTAATATGTTGGAACAGTGTTTGCGTCCGTATTCTGCTGTACCTATTAGTCACGCTGTGCTTACGGCATTGCTCACAAAATATAAACGACCAAACGATAAAATAACCGAATGGGTAAAGAATGGTGTACTGATAGCCTTAAAGCGTGGCTTATATCTTGTAGGTGAGGCATGGCGTGAAGAACCTATTGCATTGCCTTTGATTGCTAATCGGCTATATGGCCCATCCTGCGTTTCCTTAGATTATGCCTTATCTTGGCACGGTTTAATTCCTGAAAGAGTGTATGAAATAACTTCCGTATGCTTTCGCCGCAGTCAACAGATAGAAAATAAACTGGGTCGTTTCTCCTATACGCGGATTCCACAAGACATTTATCCCATTGGTATTCGCTCCGTAGAGGTGAGCGCTACCATAAATTTTCTTATCGCTAGTCCAGAAAAGGCTATATGCGACAAGATATTAACGACACGAAATTTATTAAGCCATTCACGTTTATCTATGGAGAAGTTTCTCTTTGATGATTTACGGCTTGATTTGTCTAATGTCGTCTCTTGGGATTTAACTATCATCAAAAAGTATTTTGAGGCGGGATATAAAGCACGGCAGTATAAAACACTATTGAATGTACTGGAAACCAAGGTATGCAAATTATAGAACAAATGCTCGAACGCTACCCAAAAGAGCAGCGGTTTTATGCTCTGCGTGAAGTTATGCAAGAAATTGCATTGGCTGGTTTAGAGAGGGGTGGTTTTTTTGAACATGCTGCATTTTATGGCGGTACGTGCCTGCGGATTTTTTATGGCTTACCCCGCTTTTCTGAAGATTTAGATTTTTCACTCCTTCGAGCCGATAAAAATTTCTCTTTAGAGCTTTATTTTAAGGTGCTGAAAGAGGAATTCTCGGCATTCGGATTTGATATAGAGATTGTTGCTCGACAAAAGATAATCGATTCGGCAATCGTTTCAGCATTTGTGAAGAAGAATACCAGTCTTTATGATATTCGAGTTGAAGGGCAAAAAAATCTCAAGATTAAATTTGAAGTCGATACCGATCCGCCGGGAGAGTTTTCAACTCAAGAAAAACTTTTGCTTCAACCCTATTCATTTTATGTTAAGTGTTTTAGTGCATCTGATTTATTTTCGGGTAAAGTACATGCTTTACTTTTTCGGAAATGGAAAAACCGTGTAAAAGGCCGTGATTGGTTTGACTTTGAATGGTATATCCGTCAAGGTGTTGTACTTAATCTACGGCATTTAGAAGCGCGTATGCGACAAAACCATGACTGGAGTCAGGAAGAACTCACTTTGCAAGAATTGAAACAGTTATATTTGGCCAAGCTTCAAACAGTGGATTGGGAGTTAGCAAAAAATGATGTAAGGCCATTTTTGCAAACAACAGATACAATTGACATTTGGTCAACGCAGTACTTTACTGACTTACTTGCTTTTCTAAAAGCGAGTACTTAACATGCTCAAAACCCGCCTCTTAAATCTCTCATTCACAACCAAACGCCTCTTGCAAGTCGCAGCTGATATTGTATTGGTGTGGCTGTCGCTGTGGTTGGCGTTCGTGCTGCGCGTCGGGTGGCAGCCGTCGATAGAGGCGATGCAGGCGCATCTGTGGCTCTTCATCGTTACTCCGGTGGTCGTCGTTTCGGTGTTTATACCCATAGGGATGTACCGTGCGGTTATCCGCCACTTGGGGCGTGAGGCGTTTACCAGCATTGCAAAAGCCGTCACTTTTTCTGCATTGCTTTTGGCGCTACTTATTTATTGGTACCAAGGTTCGCGGTTTAATTTGGCAACGGGGGCATCGAATATACCGCGTTCGTTTATTTTGAATTATTGGATGTTGAGTTTTGTTACCATGGGTGGATTGCGCCTTTTTATGCGATATTATTTTGTGGGCGATTGGCAAACATTGGGTGTTAACCTGATGCCTTTTATGAGTAAATATGCGCATTTACCCAAAGTGGCAATCTACGGTGCGGGCTCTGCGGGGAACCAATTGGTCACAGCGTTGCGTATGGGGAAGTTGATGCACCCCGTCGCGACCCGCCCGTTAAATCGCGGTCACTCGTTGTCGTGACGCTGGTGACGAGGTAGCGAGGGGTTGGGTTGGCAATGCCGTGGATGGTAAAGCTTGTTCAACTTGATCTACGATGACACGTGTCCCTGCTTTACCAGCATAAGTGAGCACAAAATCGGGTAAGCCGTCGCCATTCATGTCAACGAAGTTGGATCGCCAACCTTCTTCGGTTGAACTATGCACAAAAGCGCCAACCGTGTTGCTATTCCAATAGCTTCCTGGCGCGTTTGGTAAAACAAGACTGCCACCACCTTCGCCCCAAAAAAGTTGAATGTGGCCAATCTGATTGTCCCTCGCATCAAACTCACGCCACGCCGTATACACGCGATGCACCCGGCATACCATAGCGATACACGATGCCGCTGCGGTCGGTAACGCGCCACTCGCACGGCCCGTCGCGGCACAGGCTTCTAATGTTTTTAAATTCCCTTTTTGGTTGTCAGTGTGTTCCCGTACGAGGCTTAGACGAACAAAATTTGCACGAGGACTACCGAGGCTTTTATGATATTTGATTGGTTCCATTCACTATTTTCTAACGACATGGGGATTGACTTAGGCACGGCAAACACCCTCGTGTATGTCAAAGGGCAGGGTATCGTCCTTTCCGAACCCTCGGTTGTTGCAATCCAAGCATCGACGGGAAAAGTTCTTGCTGTGGGGCAAGAAGCAAAGCGGATGCTCGGACGTACTCCTGGGGAAATTGTTGCAATACGGCCAATGCGCGATGGCGTTATCGCAGATTTTGAAACTGTCGAAAAGATGATCCGATATTTTATCAATAAAGTGCACAACCGTGCGACGCTGGTAAAGCCGCGTATCGTTATTGGGGTGCCTTCTGGCATCACAGAAGTTGAACGGCGTGCGGTACGGGAATCGGCGGAGCAAGCAGGCGCACGCGATATTTTTCTCATCGATGAAGCATTCGCCGCAGCGCTCGGTGCAAAAATACCTGTCCACGAACCAGCGGGCAACATGATTATCGATATCGGTGGTGGTACCACCGAAATTGCGGTTATTTCGCTCGGGGGAATGGTTATCGCAGATAGCATCCGAATTGGCGGTGACGAATTTGATGACGCAATCGTAAAACACCTTCGCGTAAACCACAACCTTATTATTGGCGAAAGAACAGCAGAAGAAATTAAGCTTGCAATTGGAAACGCGATGCCCGAAAAAAAGACCGAAACTTTTGAACTCAAAGGACGCGACGCTGGTACAGGACTTCCCCGTACTGTGATTATCGACAGCGCAGAAGTACGTAAAGCGCTCAAAGAACCCATCGACGCCGTTGTCGAAGCGACAAAAATTGCTTTAGAGAAAACTCCTCCCGAACTTGCTGCAGATATTGTAGAGCGCGGTATTGTTATGACTGGAGGCGGTTGTTTACTCAAGGGGCTTGATAAACATCTTTCACGCGAAACAGGAGTTCCCGTGATACGCGCTGAAAATCCACTCAACTGCGTTGTTGAAGGTACAGGAAAATACCTCGACGAGCTTAAATACCTAAAAGCGCGTTAATAATCTTTGCCACAATTTACCTGTGCGCACCGCGCACAAGTTGCCATACATCGTTAAGGTACAAGATTGTACGCTTATCTTTAAATACACCATCGGTGAGAGTATACGGTACTAATTTTTTTTCAGAAAAAGCTAATTGTAATTTGTAATGGAGATTTTTTTCTCCAAGAATTGCGCCCATAATTGTATGCGTAGAAACAGACACAACATTCGTAAGTGATACATACGCAGGAGAAATACGAATTGCAGGAATTTTGAGGGCGAATTTAAAAATATGTGTGGCAAATTTTGGAAACACCGAAACTGGTTTTATTTCTTTAAAGGATAAAAACTTAAAGCCGCCCACTTTGCCGTCTGTATAACGCAAGGGACGTGAAGCGTAATCGTATGGGGGAAGCGATTTTTCTATAAGACGAATTCCTTCGATAAGTTCTTCGTCGTTGGTGTATTCGATAAGTAAAATAAATCGGCAGTACTGCATTATAGTTTTTTAAGTTTGCGGCGCATTAGGTCTGCTATAAGCTCTTGCATTTGTGCCCGCAATGCTTGATTTTTTTCAAAAGAATAAATTTCAAATAGCGGTAAAATAGTTGCTTGTCCATCGTACTTGCGGATTGCATTAAGCGCAGTTAATCTGACCAAGTCTGATTGATTCTGGTTTTGTAAAATAGTTATTAGAAGAGGAAGATTTTTTTTTGATTCGTATTCACCCAAAGTATAGATAAACTCCACAAGCAGCGGTTCAGATTTTTCTTTTTCAATACGTGAAATGAGCGTTTCGGTACACTTAGTTTCGTTAAACCGGTTACACCCGTAGGCAGCCCACAAAAGTAGATTTTCGTCGTTATCCTCTTTGAGGATTTTTAAAATACCGCCCATTCCACCGCCCGAACCCAAAGTAAAAAGGGCGTGTAGAAATTTATCTTTTAGTTCGGGTTCCGTTTCACGTGCAAGTTGATCGGAAATTGTAGGTGCGTACGATTTATTTTTTTGGTAAAGCGCAGATTCGAGAGCAAGCCGCCGTACAGCTATATTTTTATCGGCAATTAATTTTTGTAATGCAGAAACTACGGTGTTAGTTTTAAACTCTCGTAAAACTTCGACAGCCTTGAGGCGTACTTCATCCACAGAGTCGCTTTCAGCAACGCGGATAACTCCGTGCTGTGCTTTATCAGAGCCAATAGCTTCTAAACTTTTTAGCGCATAATAGCGTATATTTTTATTGGGATGCATAAGTTGTTGTAAGAGAAGTGGTACTGCGCGTTCGTCTTTAAGCGCCGTAAGAGTTTCCATGGCATAAATTTTGTCGATATCGTTTTCGCCCGCAAGAAGTTGGCCAACGAGGGGATAAATGCGTTCATCTTTTTTTATTGCGATTATTTTGTTTGCCTCTATACGCAACTTTTCGCGGGGATGCACCAAAAAAGGAGCAACTGCATAAATAAGATCAGAATTTTTATTTTCGCGGGCAGCATCTAAGCATGCAAGGGTGTACGGTAAGTCATCTTCAACAAGCCCTTCTTTAATAAGCCGCATTATTTCACGGTGTATATGTTTTCCCGCCGCTGCGTTGGTTATATTTTTGTCACGGATAGCATACAAGTATGCTTTACGCAATTTTTCTTTTTGGGTAGCAAAGTATTTAAAGAGGGAATCAAAATCTTCGTCGCTGAGCGTCTTTCGTTGTACAAGCGCAAGTATTTTATCTGGATTATTTGTATCTATCGCCGTTTTTACCTCCGTATCTATTGCGAAAATAAACACGTGCGAAAAAATAAAAAAAATGGAAACAGGCTTCAAAAACTTCATAAAGAAAAACGTACTCTAAGTTCTTTATAAATTCCCATACTACCGGTAAAGAGATTCAGCATTCCTTCTTTTTCCAAAAATAGCTTAATTTCAGAGTCACTTGCTACTTTTAAAGAACTATTGGGGGGGGATGTATAATAATTTTTTGCTTGCATAGGGAAAAAAAATAATTCGAGATGTTTTTGAATTTCCTCTTTTAGTATATGCGAAAGCTCTTGTAAGTTACGCTCGAGCATTGTGTTTAAAAAAATACGGCAACACGACTCCTCGCAGCTATTAACAAAAGTAGAAAGAGCACGCATCGCAACAGCGTTGTGCCCTCCGTCAAAAAACACACGTGGCTTTTTACGCAAAAGCGTTAGCCTTCCAAAAATGGGTTTTTGCAATTCTGCTTCAATACCTGTGTTTTTCTTTAAATCGAGAGAAAATTCGCGCTCAAGAATTTCTTTTACAAGAGCGCGGTTCTCTTCAATAAAATTTTTGGCACTCGTATCAATTACACTTAAATATGCTCCTACTTCATTTGAATAATTTTTGAGCGTTGTTATAACACGTCCATTTTGTAATAGTGTGTACGCCCGTTGCTTCTTGTGGAAAATTCCCGCCTTTTCGTATGCAATACTTTCGAGCGTACCTCCAAGGATATTTTGGTGATCCAAGTCGACACGGCTTACCACCGCAAATTCGGCATGCAAATTATTTGTCGAATCAAGCCTTCCGCCCAAGCCGGTCTCTACAACAGCCCAATCGCATTTTTCTTTTTGGAAATAAAGAAAGGCAAGGGCAGTCATTGCGTCAAAAAATGAAAGATTGCGGAGTGCATCTTCTGTTTTTAACGTATCCCATAACCTGCGGAGGTATTCTTCTTCTATAGGTTCGCCGTTAATCGTAAAACGCTCTCTTAAACTTACAAAATGTGGAGAAAAATACGCACCGGTTTTATACCCCATGCAACTTAAAGCACGCGAAAGGTATGTTGTAACACTTCCTTTCCCAACTGTCCCTGCAACATGGATTGTTTTATACGAAAACTGTGGATTGCCCAAACTCGATAAAAAATTCTTAAGGTGCTCTGGTGAATATGCTCCATTACCAAAGCGTCGGCTACGTTCAAAATTGCGTTCTGAAAAAAAATCTAAAATTTCGCTTTCGGTTTGCGTGGGGTTAGGTGGTATGTCAGCGGGCATGGCGCTCCAAAGCGTTAGACGCATTAGGTTGTGTAAGCTGGCGTTGTGGTTCGGCAAACCCCCGCCACGTGCTATAAATAAGGTGTAGTGTTTCCTTGTCTGCATTGAGCTTTCGCGCACGCAACCAAACGCGGCGTAAAATATCGACATTGCGTTCAGATGCGGCTGCAAGGTACGTTTGCCATAAAAGTTTTTCAATACTTGATAGAATCCAAATATTTTTTAATCGAATATCTAATAAAATAAATAGGCTCGTCGAGTGCCCTTTTGACTTTTTTCGTATAAGTTTAGCGAACGCAACATTGAAAGCTTTTTTTATTTGTTCTTTACTGTAATTTTTTTTTTGTAATAGAATAAGAAGGTGTGGAGTATAGATTCCATTGTAGTCAAGATTGCAAAAGACAGCAATTGTTTGCGCTGTGCCTTGCGTGCCTTTTTTCAATTGCCGTTGTATATAGTTTATAAAAGCTAAATACGCTCCTTCTAAAATACCATTTGTTGTAAGTATTTTTTTTGCACGTAAAAATGCCGCCTCTTCTAACCGAGGCTCGCTTGGCAAAAAATTTGCGGCAATTTGGAGGAGTAAATCCGGCTGATTAAAATTTGCAATAAATAACTTTTTGTCTTCAATGCTGCGCAGAAAATAGAGGCGGTAAAACTGCTGTTCTGGAAAATTCCAATACCGCACCTGCGTAGTGCCGTTTTGTAGCGCCTTCGGCTTTTTTACACCTTTTTGAAAAACAAGATAATCTACATCGAAAGAAACTGCAAAACGTATATCGCCGCTTAAGTTTTCGCGAAAAACTTCGATGTTGTGCATACGTACGTATTCGACGGCAATGCCATTGGGTTTTGAATGTGCACGGATGTCGCGTAATTTTCCATAAAAGCGGCAAAGCGTTTTTTTAATACCAAATGCATCCTGTGAAAAATCTTCATATTCGGTAAAGGGTAAATTCTCAGGATTCGCTTTTGCTCTTCGCATTTTCTTTTATCTGTTCTTCGATATCTTCCAAGCGGTTAATCCACAGTTGTGTCGCCGCAGGATCGCCATTTGCGCGTATAATTTTTTTCTTGATTCGTTGGATTTCTTCGATAAGGCGGTGTGTTTGCGAAAGGGTGGGATCTTCTTCGACGTCAAAAGGAGTTACGAAAAAAAGGAAATGCATTACTGGACTTAGGACAAAACTTTTAGGGTCGCGGTTAGCAAGATGAAGGTAGTACTTGCCGGGACGGCCAACTTTTACCGCGTACCTACCGCTTGAGACATCAACAGCCTTGGCGGGAATAGTATCCGGTTTGTTATCAACAGCGGCGTAGTAAGGTCCTGGTTCTAACTGCTGCAATACAAATTCAACCCTTCCGGGGTTTACCATGCGCGGAGAAACTTGCCCAAGGAGTATAACCTCAGGTTCGGGAGGCTGGTACTGCCATACAATTGGGATATGGTATATACGCGAAAGAGATCCTGTGCGTATGTTGCGTACTTGTAAGTGCAAAACGTATGTACCCTCTTTACGCGCAGAAAAACGTAGGGTATCGGTGGGAATAAGTTTCGCATCGTTGAGTGGCTCGCCGTCGGGGTTTTGGTCTAAAAGGTAACGGTATGCGTATTCGCTCCCTTTGGGGCGCGACCAACTTACAATCATCGTTGGAGGGTTCATTTTCAGGTCAAGACTCCATGAAATATCGTTGATGATTGTCGTCGGCGCATTCCATGTTTCAAGAAAAATATGGCGTATTTCCGTTTCCAAAAGAAAATTGAGTTGGTTTGAATTATCAATTAAAGGAAAAACACGTCCTGGCCAAAAAAGTTTTCGTTCGTCCAAAATTGGTTTTCTTCGTGGTTTTGGGAAATCATCAAAGGTAAGTCTGTAAGCAGAACTTAGGTGTTCTCCCGTAAGGATAATATTGAGTTCTCTATTAAAATTAAATGCAATAACACGCTCAACACCAACCAACCTTCGGTCTTTAATTAAGAGGTTGCGGCGAACAGCGCCTCCCGCTATATCAAACTGCCATAACCCCCCTTCGTGGTCTAAGCCAATCAAATTTATAGAATTGCGGTAGTTATAAAAACGCGCATTTTTTATCGCAAACGGTAATGGATACGAACGGTACTCCCCGTCTTTCCAAAAAGTCCACGTGAGTTTAGAATACGCAGAACTTACATAGTGTACTCCGCCATCTCCCCATTGCAAAAACATAAGCTCAATGGGGTCACGGCTTACCAGAATGTCTTTCGTTTTAAGTTCGCTCCAGTATTTTAGCGAGTATGTGCGTTTATCGTACGCGTAAAAAAGGCACGACGGATTTCCTTGTTTGATATTTATGCGTGCGTCAACATCGTACACATTGAAGGTGAGCGCAAATTCATTTGAATAACGAATTTCACCTTCAAAATCTACAGCAATAAACTGCATTATTTTATTCTCGTTATAGATGCTTACAATTAAATCACCATCGCTTAAGGGAAAGTGTTTTACTAAATCAGGCGTGCGACGAAACCTGTGGATTTTTATCAATGAATTTTCTTGATCGACGACACGGGCGTAGTATAAATTATTTTTTTCGTCCATTGCAAAAAAGCGCGTAATCCACGAATTCCATTGTGTCTTGATTAACGTAAGGCCGCTAATGGGCCATGCCGATGCTGCTTGAAGGCGTGCACTTAAAACAAAAAGGGCGACAAAGAATAAAAAAGAACAAAGATTAATTTTTTTTAGCACAAACTTATCTACGCTATGCTTCACGCCCATGCCCCTGCATAAAAAATTATTCGTTTGCGTTGCCAAAGAAGCGCAAGAAGAAAAATTACAAGAAGAGTAGCAACGCCATAGTATACATTTTTGCGAAACTCCTTGCGTAAATCGGGAACTTCGATACGCGTCGAATCGTATGCAAACTGTTCGCGCTCAGGACCACGAAAAATTGTTTTTGCATTTAAAAAATACGTTCCTGGTTTTTGTAGATAAATAAATTCTACCTTACCAGAAAAATTTATTTCTCCTTGCGGTATTCTATCCGCGCTTGCAATTTCCCAAACATACCCTTTAACCTTTACTTTTTTTGCTGCCTCGCATGGCTTTTTAGAAGCCTGTGTGCGTACAATGCCGCATATAGTCGTTGGGTCGTAGTTTAACCGAATTTCTAAAATTCCCCTATCAAAGGCAGAGCTAATAAGTTCTGCACGTCCACCTACCTCAAAGGGTTTACGGGGTTTTACCGTCGGTAACTTTTCGTACTCAACATCGATAAATTCAAATTTTTTACGCGCACGCGGGTCGTTTGAGTCGAAATAAAAATGCCGCGCAGGCGCATGGGTGCCGTCTGTATATACAATACCCAAAGAGATAACGCTAATCCCTTTTTCTAAATGGCTAATCCGCGCCGTATAAATATTGTCGACGTTTTCAAGCGTAGCCTTTTTTCCCGCAAAAGGATCTTTGATGTCAAACCCAAACTGGTAGTATACTTCTCGTATACCGCGCTTTGCCATATCTTGGATTGTAAACGCAATATCGGATCGTGTAATTACATCAGCTTCTGCGTTATGGCGTATAGTTAAATCGTTCCTTTCATTTGCGCCGATTTCAATTTTAAAAAACGCACGTTCGGAAGTGTTACCTCCTAAGTCGACAGCCTCCACAGCAAAAAAATATGACCCAAAAGGAACATCCGAAAATGTAAGTTCACCTTTTTCTGTTGTCTCTGTAAACACACGCGGCAGTTGTTCCGCAAACGCATACCGATAAAATTGGATTCCGCTGTCGTCGGATGATGAAAACTGCAGCACAACATTTTGCCGTGAATCAGGAATTCCGCTTTCGTGTGTGGGGCTTTTAATAATGGGGCGGCTTGGCGGCACCGAATCGACAACAAAAGGGTAATGTGTTACTGGCGAAACATTACCTGCAAGATCCCTGTACTTTATGTGCATAAAGTATGCGCCCCCGTTTAATCCGGGAACGGTAATTTGTGTCGCCCGTGCATTCAAGTTGTATAAATCGGGGTCTGTGTCTTTTACGTCGTCAAGCGTCCATGCATAGCTTTCGATGCCAGAAAGGTCGTTAATTTTTGCCCAAGTAAAAATAGCGTCGCTTGACTTGGAGACCATGCCCAAGGCATGCGTTTTTGAGCTAATACTTATTGGTACCGCCAAAGTATCCGTTTCGCGTACGCAAAGGCCTGGACCACAACCATAAAAAAGGAATGGCCTTTCTCCCCAGCGCACAAAGTCTAAAGGCTTTCCCGAGATGCCCTCCTTGGTAACGCGGTGGTCAACCCCGACATTGCTATTTTCCGCCCTGTTTAAAAATTTAGCATAAATTTGTGGGGTGCCCCCGCGCATGTCTTGCCAAGCGACAACAAGCGCATCGTGGCTTGCAACAATCGTCGGTAAAAAACTGGGAGCATCGCTATCGTTTACTTGCACGGCTTCCCCGCCTTCGGGAGCGGCAAAAATTGTCCAAACTTTTCGTGGGTTGGATTGCCACGTAAAAACAAGCTTTTCTTTTGTGTTTGTAATTTTTCCTGAAAAATTTTGGTTTCCGTTTTCCGTAATGCGCAGATTACCCGACCAAGTTTTTCCGTTGTCGATACTAAAGGCGCGAAAGATATCGTCGATAAGCGTTGCCGCCGCACGGTTTTGGTATAGAATATCCAAGCGATTTTTTTGGCGCAGCACATTCGGAAAAAGCGCTCCCCTTACCCCGCCAGAAATTTGCGCTACAGTTGTTAGTGCAGTAAAAACACCGCGTGAACCAATTGCCGCCGAAAGCATAAAGCGGTTAGCTGCGGAAGGCTCTTGGTAAAAGATGACGTGCTGCCCGGGAGCAACCATTTTTGCCAAAGGCAAAATCGCGTTTAATTTCCCTGCGCTCGACGGCAAAACACGTTTAGTGCCAAAACCTGTGGGGCCACTTGCGCTATAGAGGTAGTAAATCCCCGAAGCGTTGCCAGAAGGCGAAGTTTCTTGCCACGCAATAAGTATTTCGTTACCCAGTACTGATACCGAAGGGTATACGGGAAAAAGATCCGTCGAAGGCGCAAGGGTTATTTCGCTAACAACATACCGTGCGAAGCGCCCATTTTCGGTATAGCTCAGCACAATTTCAAGAACAGTTGAAGCATTTTTAACAAAATGTGTTTTTAGCCGCGTACTTACTGCGTAGATTTGCCCCTCGCCTTCGTGGCAGCATACCCCGTATTCTTCAGCTTTTGGCTCTACAAGTATTGCGTCACCCCAACCAATGGGCGCAGCGGCGAGAGCGTTTTGCAAAAAAAATAGAAAAAAAAGAAATAGAATTCTTGCGACGGGCATTTCGCTATAATTCGATTTCGAGCCCCTCGTAGGCTGCGACAATTTCTAAAGGATGGTTTGGCGCCATCATGCTTTTGTATTTAATCGCTTGCAAAAGTACACTATCCATTTTGGTGTCGTCGTACGAAGGATCGTGGTGGTACAATACGAGCTTCTTTACTTCGCTCTTTATCGCAATGTCGGTTGCGATAGCAGCGGATGAATGCCCCCAGTCGATTTTTTGGAGGCTTTCTTCAAATGTGTACTGTGTATCAAAAACGAGTACATCAGCCCCAAAAAAATAATCGATAAAAGGGCCAATATCTTCTAAAATTTCAAGATTAAATTCTGCATCGGAACAAAAAATAAAAGTTTTCCCATTTGCCTGCTTAAATTTGTACGAATAGCAACCCCCTGGGTGGCGTACAGCTTTTGCGGAAACGGAAAGCCCGTAGGCGTCGACGCTTTCTTCTTCCGTAAACGGATAGAATTTTTTTGCCGAGTTAAGCTCATCGAATGTAAGGGGGAAGTGCGTTGTAACCATTTGGTAGCGTAAACGTGTTTCAATGTCGGGAAAACACGAATAGAAATGGAAAGTGTTTCCGGGAATAAAAATGGGTACGAAGAACATTAACCCTTGGATATGGTCCCAGTGCGAGTGTGTAAAAAAGAATGCTGCCTCGTCTTTACCCGTTAGTTTTCCACGGGCCATAAGTGCGTTGCCAAGGGTGCGCAAACCTGTTCCGGCATCGATGATGATGGTTTTGTTCTCGCTTGTTTGTATTTCGACGCAGGTGGTGTTACCCCCGTATGTACCGCGAAGAGAAAGCGGCAAGTTTTGCATAAAACTTGTAATTGCTTCTTTGGAGAGTAAATCGGCGGGGCTTGCAAGTTCGAGCACCCTACGGATTTTTTCTTCAACGTGGTGCGCTGTAATCGGAGCGGCTAAAGAACCACGAACTCCCCAAAAACGGATAATCATCTTCCTAAGTCAATACCCCTTACGCATTTGCAATTATTTATTTTTTTATGGGTTCCCGTCTGCGCGTGTTTTGGGAGAATCTGGCTCTGCGGCGCTTTCCAAAATCACGAGCCTTCTTTTAGCGTCGATTGCCGTGATGATGGTGCGCCGAGGCGTTTTGTCGATGCTGTAAATTCTCTCTTAAACGACGGGTATCGTTGCGAGGCCTTTTTTCAAATCGGCATCGCTAATCGACGAGTCTTTCATTTGGCCCGCAAGGTACTGTGTAAACGCAGTAAGGTCAAAGTGGCCATGTCCCGAAAGGTTAAACAAGATGACGCGGCTTTTACCTTCTTCGTCGGCTTGTTTCGCTTCGAGAACCGCTTGGTGTATTGCGTGAGACGATTCGGGCGCAGGCAAAATACCTTCTGAACGCGCAAAAGTAATTGCAGAGGCAAAGACGTCGTTTTGCTTAACTGCTGTTGCTTCGATAAGCCCCTCGTGGACAAGCTGCGATACAAGTGCGGACGCACCGTGGTAGCGCAAGCCCCCTGCGTGGATGCCTGCGGGCATAAAATCGTGGCCTAAGGTGTACATTTTAACGAGCGGGGTTAATCCGACTGTGTCGCCAAAGTCGTACGTATACTGGCCGCGTGTAAGCGTTGGGCATGCCGCAGGTTCAACCGCAACAACACGTACTTTTTTACCGTGGATTTTTTCGCGTAAAAAAGGGAATGCAAGCCCAGCAAAGTTGCTACCGCCACCGTGCGAAGCAACAACAACGTCGGGATACTCTCCTGCGATTGCCATTTGCTTCAATGCCTCTTCGCCTATGATGGTTTGGTGGAGCAAGACGTGGTTTAAAACCGAACCTAAAGCGTACTTCGTATCCTCACGGCCTACAGCGTCTTCAACCGCTTCGGAGATTGCGATTCCCAAAGAGCCGTTCGAGTTGGGGTCTGCTTCGAGAATTTTGCGCCCTGCGTTTGTATCTTTCGATGGCGACGCCACGACAGATGCACCCCATGTTTCCATGAGTGCACGGCGGTACGGTTTTTGCTCGTACGAGACTTTCACCATGTAGACTTTTACCTCAAGGCCAAAAAGCGTACCTGCAAGGGCAAGCGACGAACCCCATTGGCCTGCACCAGTTTCGGTCGATAGCCGCTTTACGCCTTCTTTCTTGTTGTAATACGCCTGAGCAATTGCGGTATTTGGTTTATGGCTACCTGCAGGAGAGCCTCCTTCGTATTTATAATAGATATGGCTTTTGGTGCCCAGCGCTTTTTCTAAATTATACGCACGAAAAACTGGCGATGGCCTCCACAGCGTTAGGTGGTTAAGGATTTCTTCGGGAATATCGATAAATTTTTGTGTCGAGACTTCCTGCTCGATAAGGGCCATCGGAAAAAGTGGCGCCAAGTCCTGTGGCCCAACGGGTTGTTTTGTTCCTGGGTGCAAAACAGGCTGCGGTGGGTTTGGCATATCTGCTGTAATATTGTACCATTTTGTGGGCATCTCTTTTTCAGAGAGGATAATTTTACGTGTATTCATGGGACTCCTTTAATATGGGTTTAACGCAAGTTTTAAGTTTGCCAAACTCGTCTCTTTAATTAGTGCGTCAAGTGAGTAGGGTTTGAACCTTATGCAACTCGCACAGGATTATTTTAAGGTAGACATCAGCGTCTCTTAAAAAAACGCTTGCCCGCATGCGTTGAGTAAGATTAAAGCCGAGACATGGTAACGATGGAACAATTGGAGCAACTCGAAGGACGTATTGTCAAGGCTCTTGAACTTATATCAGATTTACGCGTTGAAAATAGCCACCTCGAATCGGAAGCAGAAAGGTTAAAAGCTAGCAATGATCAACTAAGGTTAACTGCAGAAAAGCGCGAACGCGAGGCGGCAAAATGGCAACAGCAATTGCAAGAGGCTACGCAAGAGCTAAGCCGACTTAAATCAAAAGAACAAGAACTTGAAACGCGTATACTTTCCATTATAGCTAAATTGGACAACCTCAAAGCGCCCGAAAAGCCATCAGCAGATCAAGAAAAAAGTCCATCGGCGTCGGGGCAGGCCCAGCAGAGCGTGTCGGCAAGCGCTTCTTATACAGAAGAAAAACCTAAAGATACTAAAGTAGACACGGATAACGATGAAGAAGTCGTTGTCCACGAAGATGACGACGAAATTATCCTTCTTGACGACGAAGAAGATATTATTGCAGATAAAGCTCCTCAGCCAGCAGAAACAAAAACCGAAGAAAAAAAAGAAGTCGCATCGACTCCATCCGATGAAATTATTATCGAAGACGACGACGTCTTGGGAGTTTTTGACGACGATGACGATGACGACTTTCTTATTGTCGAAGAAGAAATGGCAGATAAATCAACGGGAAAAAAATAGTTAGTAAAACAGGCTTTAATGAAAGCCGTTTTTTCCTTATTTGCTGCTGCGGGAATTGTATTTAGCTTACAAGCAGAAGGGCAAAAAGATTTTTTTTTCATCCAACGCAATAAAAATAAAAACGAGGTACACTACGCCCTACGCTTTGACAAAAAAACATGCGAGCCCAAAGGGAGAAATCCCATTTTTGGTTATTGGCGTAATTTAGAAATTGGACCGCATGCATACGAACCCATTGGGCGTTTTGAGAGTCTTGCTTATGGAATTTCTTCGCAAGAACGCAACGGTAAAAACTATTTTATTAGACTACGTGCGTTTCCAGAGCGCCTTATCCGCCTGCATTTTGAGAAAGGCGCGAAATGCCAATTCACACCGTACCTTAGCATTAACGGCAAAGAAAGTATACTTACACACATTTATGTTTTTGCAAAAGAGGGTTTAGTAAAACCCACTGTTTTATATGTAGATATTTTTGGAAAATTAAATGGAGCGCAAGTGTCCGAACGTGTGTTGCGCTAAGGACGAAATTAGCATTGTTAGGTACTGTTTTAGGTTTTGCAAGCGGTTTTTTGGGTTCGATGCCTGTAACAGGCCCAATTGCGCTTTTAGTTTTTCGTTCAAGCCTCCGCGGTAGTTTTGCATCCGCAATGCGTATTGTGTTTGGGGCTTCTATTGCAGAAATGTTGTATTGCGCACTTGCGACGTTTGGGTATATACAAATTATTGCAATGTACCCATACCTTACAAAATATATCCGTTACATAAGCGCGGTTTTTTTACTTTTTTTGGGCATTTTTTTTCTATTCCAAAAAATTGCAATTGTAGACGACGGTGCTCCGCCAGATGTAAAAAATCAAAAAGAAGGAGGATTCGTTATCGGGTTTATGATTTCTCTCCTTAACCCAACGCTTTTTCTTACGTGGGGGAGCGCAACCTCGATGATTTTTTCCTGGTTTGAGAAGATCTCGCTTATCGATATGGTGCTCTTTCCCATTGCAGCGGGGTTTGGGATTGTCTGTTGGTTTCTTCTTCTTTTAGAAATTTTTAAAAAATACCGAGCGAAAATAGGTGCAATTATTGGGTACTACGCAATCCGCGGCGCAGCATTGTTGCTGATTGGCCTTGGAATTTATATGTTGGTGCAGGTGAATAAATGAAGCGAGCTGTTCTTTTTTGTATCCCTGTTTTTTGGGTTTGTAGTAGCGCTCCTGTAACGTTAAACGATAACAAAATTGAATCTGCATACGAGGCTATGCTCAAAAGCTCCACAATTAAAAAAAAATTATTCGATATCGATATAGCGTCAAAAAATTTTACTATTGAAGAATTGTTTGTTCTCTCGCTCGACCGTACTGAACAATTAGCCATTGCCGCTGAAAAAACAACCGCGGCAGATGCGCAGGTACGAAAAAGTTTTGGTGCGTGGTTGCCTCGAGTTTCAGTGATTGCGTCGCAATACGCCCCAATTGCACCCGGCTTCGTTGTCCCCGGTGTTCGTTTTTCTGCACGGCATAACATTATGACAGGGCTTAACGAATACACGGGCATTGTCGGGGCAAGGCTAACGAGGGTTTCCGAGGAACAAAATTTGCGTGCGCAAATGGCGGCACACCTTCTCAATATCGCCGACGCTGCACTGCAACTTAAACTTAGCCAAGATATTGTAGAGCAAACCTCTGAAGTCGTTAAGCTCTCTAAGTCAAACCTTGCAGAAATTCGTCGCCGTGTAAGTATTGGGCGCAATAAACGCGCCGACGCACTTAAAGCAGAAGCCCTTCTTCGGCAAAAAGAGGCGGATTTACTCTTAATCCAACAAAGAGAAGCGCAACAACGGCGCTACCTTGCTTTTTTAACGGGAATAGTTGGAGACTTTACCGTCAATACAGATGTACTGAATTTTACGCAGAATTTATCGGGAGACGAAAAGCCTGATTTATCCCTTCGCGCTGATATTGCACTGGGAAAAACGCTTGTCGATATCCGAAAAAATGAAGCTACTGCTGCGTTTGGCGGGCATTTGCCTAACGTTTACCTCGACGGTTCTTTTCGTCCTTCTTTAGACGCAAGCCAGCCCAGTGGTTATTTCGGTGGGGTTGTCGCGGAGTTACCTTTGTTCCAAGGCGGCCAAGTTTTGGAGTCGCAAAACATTGCCGCTTCAAATTTACGGCAAGCGGAATTACAGCTAAAGTTAGCCGAGCGCCGCGCCCTTACCGAAATTGAAGATGCACGTGATGCGTACGTAAAAACAACTGCAGAGAGAGAAGCTTATGCAAAATCGGCTTCTGCAGCAGAAAAAAACTACTACGCGCAGTTGAGTGACTTACGTACTTCCATTGCAACTATTCTTGATGTTATTCAAGCGCTACAGGACTTGCAGACAGCACGGTATTCGTTTTCTAACGCAGAGTACCAAGAGAAAATTTCACGGCTACGCTATTTTGTGTCGTTGGGATATTTATTCCCTGTCCCCAAAAAATAACGCTATTTTCCAGTGTTTACGAACAAAAGTTGCGAGAGTGTATCGATAGCTTTACCAACTGCAAAATTAGGTGTAACTACCATTGTCGCAATAATTTCAAACACGGCACCAAAAACGGCGATTGCGACAATTTTTACGGGAAGTTGTGGAAGCATACCGTTTTTTATTCCATTTTCTAAAGCTTCTTCTAAATCGACCAAAATTGCGTCAAAACGGCCGCTACTACGCAATTCGCGTAGATACGATTGGTTGCGCGAAAGAAACTTCATTAGCCTTGTGTCGCCAATAAAAACTTGAAAAAACTTTTGTAAAGCCGTACGAATTTCTTTTTCGTCCATTTTGACATCTTTAGTCGAGCGTCGAATTTCAGCGCGTACTTCGTTGATGATGTCGGTGGTAAGTACTTCAAAAATTTCTTCTTTACTTTGGAAGTAGTTGTAAAAAGTTCCAGGCGAAAGACCGCTTTCGTTAATTATATCCCGAACATTGGTGCCTTCAAATCCTTTTTCGGCAAACAGTGTTTTTGCAGAATCGAGAATTTGCAAACGGTTTTGCAATTTTGTTTGGTCACGCTTACCAAGAGGCGTCTTCCCTTTCTGAGGATGAGTCTCGTTTGGCATTAGCAAATATTTTTTTGGAAGACAGCTTGTACACAAAAACCAAGTCTTCTCTATGGATTTACATAGTGTGCGCATGGAGTATACGGGCGACGATATTGCGTCGTTACCGCGTGAGCCTTTTCGGGCTTTTGAAATTTGGTTAAGTGAGGCTATGAAAACTGAAGACGATGCGACGGCGTTCGCCCTTGCGACACATACATCCGACCGTGTTTCGGTGCGTATGGTGCTTGCAAAAGATTTATCTGCAGATGGAATTACTTTTTACACAAACGGGGATAGCATAAAGGGCGAACAACTAAACGCAACCCACATTGCGGCTGGAGTCTTCTTTTGGCCAAAACTCCATCGGCAGCTACGGTTTGAAGGGGCGGTAACTTTGCTTTCTATTGACGATGCAGAGGAATATTTTGCAAGCCGTCCGCACGACTCGCGTGTTGCCTCGTATATTTCAGCGCAAAGTAGGCCTGTCGAATCGTACCAAAAACTCCATACGGATTTTGAAAATGCGAAGCGTGTGTTAGAATTATTGCCAGTCCCAAGGCCACCAAAGTGGCAAGGCTACAGGATTGCGTTAGAGCGCATTGAGTTTTGGCAGGGACAACCAAACCGGTTACACCAACGCCTTTTCTATGCACGCGAAAAAAACGGTGAGTATAGCCGTACTTGGTTACAACCGTAAAACAACCTAAAGGTTACGAGCCTATAAAACCAGCAACGGCATAACGGTCTAAATTGGAGCTGATTTTTTTTGGACTGTTATCATTTAAGATACGTGCAAATGCTGCGCGTTGAATAGCTTCTTGCCATTGGCTTGAACCAGGGTTCTGCGGCCAAAATTTGATAGTGATTTGCTGTGGATTTTTTTCGATGGGAGCTTCTACTTTTTCGCCAATGGTTAAGCGAACAAGATTTTGGAAATAGTCGTACTTAAGTCCTTTAGGGATAAGAAAATCCGCAACGTGTTCTCCGGGTATTTGTGCAGAAAACTCAACAAGGTATAAACGGCCAGCGACGACTTTCCACTCGCTTACGACGGGGGTATCTGCAAGTTGCAATTTTACGCAAACTTGGTTGTGCACCTCGCGGATGTTTTGCGCTAAATTTTTATACTTAGACGGGAATTTGTGTTCTAAATCAATGAAGGGCGGATTTTTGCTTGCAATGCGATCGTGTATTGAAATTAAATGGAAGTTGAAATTTTGTGCAAAACCCGTAACGATAATTTCGTCGCCCTCAATAAATTGTTCTAAAATGAAATCGCTCCCACGAATGCCAAGCTCCGCAAGATTTCGCCTACTGAGAAAATTACGAACCTCTCCCCAGTTATCGAGTTTATAGACGTGCCGTTTTGAAGCGCCACGACGAATTTTGGCGATAAGTGGAAATCCCAATTGTTCAACTTCTTCACGGCGGATGCTTTGCGTGATTTCTAAAAAGAGGGGTTGTGCAAATGAATTATGCTCAATCGACGCAACAAGTTTACGCACCTGTAATTTATCTTGAACGGTTTCAATGAGAGTTCTACTTAACCCAATTAGCCGCAGGCGTTCACAAAGGAACGCAAAGCTTTGGAGCGCTGCTCCGTAGGTAGCAGCATAACCGCCGATAATTTGCGTTTGGTCTACCACCCCCACAATTTTGTAATAAATTTTTCTATAGTTTAAAATGGACTCTTGTATCCGGAGATCGCTTTCTTTAAACCCGGGCGACGAAATATTCTGGTCGACCGCTATTACCTTTAAACCGTGAGCACGCGCTGCACGGATAAGTGGAAGTTGGTTTTCTCCCGCGCCTAATGAAAGATAGTATTGTTCCTCGTTTTCACGCGGCATCCGTTTTAATATCGGCAAAAAACGGTGTAAATCTAAACATTAGGACTGGTGTGTGGATTTTTATCCACTTCGCTCTTAAATAAGTTTCAGGTTTTCCGCCTGTCGCAGTACGTAATCCTGCCTAAAATGCAAATTCCGCATTTACCGGCAAAACCACACTACCATTTTTTCAAAACACCCTTGGATTTTTTTACGCTCTTTGGGCGCCTCGAAGCAAATTTTGCTAACTGTTTTTTGCTCGAATCTTTGGGAGAAGAAAGCTACGATTCGCGGTATTCGGTTATCGGTTTTTCGCCCGATTTCGACTTTATTGCTGAAAAAGGTGGGTTGTCCATCCACGCGAAAGACAAAACAGAACGTGTCGATACTTTAAATCCCTACTTCTACTTGCGTAAAATTTTGCAGCAAGGCATCCTCACGCGGCATTATGCAGGCGGGCTTGTGGGCTACTTGGGATACGACGCAGCGAATTTTTTTGAGCCCTCTTTAAACCTTGTGCCGCACAATGATTTCCCTTCGTTTCACATGGGACTTTATACCGATGGACTCATTTACGACAAAATGACGGGAGAAACAACGTACTTTTATTTTTTAGAAGACAGGCGCCCTCTTTTAGAAGCATCTATTAAAGACGCACGTCCAAAGATTTCTACACGGGCAACCCCCTTGGGGCAATCCAAAAGCCGTGAAGAACACGCGCAGATGGTCGAAGAAGCGAAAAAAGAAATCCTTGCAGGAAACACTTTTCAAGTGCAAATTGGTTTGAGCGAAGCGTATAAAGTTGAAGGGGACTGGTTACAAATTTATGCAAGCCTACGAAAAATAAATCCATCACCGCACATGTTCTTTATGAAATTTTTTGATGGAAAAAAAACTCGCCATTTAATCGGCGCAAGCCCCGAACTTTTGTACCGCCAACGCCAAGGCGAAATGGAGTCTTTTCCGCTGGCGGGAACAGCAAAACGCGGTACAACGGTTGAAGAAGACCGCGAACTTGCGCGTACGCTTCTTTCTAATCCCAAAGAAATTGCCGAACACAACATGCTTGTCGATTTACACCGTAACGATTTAGGCCGTGTGGCTCGGTTTGGTTCTGTGAAAGTGCGTCGTATTTTTGACATCAAAAAATTTTCACACGTACAACATATCTCAAGCGAAGTTGTGGGGCTGCTTGCCCGCAACGAAGATATGTTTACCGCACTTGCGTCTTCTTTTCCAGCAGGCACACTCTCGGGGGCGCCAAAAATTGAATCGATGAAAATTATAGAGCGAATTGAAAAAGAACCACGCGGTCCTTACGGAGGCGCAATTGGCCATTTTGGTTTTAACGGAGATTCGACGTTTGCCATCCCTATACGCACGATTTTTGGCGTCGACGGCAAAGCTTTTGTACGTGCTTCAGGGGGGGTTGTTTACGATTCGACAGCGGAAGGCGAGTACCAAGAAATCCAAAATAAACTGGCTGCCTCAAAAAAAGCGCTCGCGGAGTTTTTATGAAAGTGCTCATCGTCGATAATTACGATTCGTTTACATACAACCTTTACCAATATACGGGTGAGGTATTGGAAGAGCTTGGAATAGATTTTTCTATAAGCGTTGTACGCAACGACGAAAAACCGTACAGCGATTTACATACGCACACATTTGATCGAATTATTATTTCTCCAGGACCTGGCCATCCAGCCGATCCAAAATATTTTGGTGTGTGCGCACAAATTTTGCAAACCCCTGCGCCAACACAAAAGATTTTGGGTGTTTGCTTGGGGATGCAAGGCATGGCGCATGTCTTTGGTGGCAAGGTAATTAAAGCACACCAGCCAATGCACGGCAAAACGTCGCCGATTGAGCACGACGCATGCGGTATTTTTTCTGGGTTACCGCAAGGTGTCGAAGTGATGCGCTACCATAGCCTTGTCGCCGAAGAAGCAACGCTCCCCCTTTCGCTTGTTATCACTGCACGCACCGCCGACGCTTCACGCGAGATTATGGGGTTGCGCCATAAAAACCTTCCCATCGAAGGGATACAGTTCCATCCCGAATCGTTTGCAACCGAGGGCGGTAAAGTGATGCTCAAAAATTTTTTGAAAAATTGAGCGTTATAGAACGTTGAATCTACCTACCAAGCACACGCACGAGATTTTTTCAACACCCTGTTAGTCGCTCTCTTGAGCGCCTATCGAGTAGCCTGCTGCCCCAGCGTTTGCTGCGCCACCAGCAACCGCTGTACGGATGGCGTTTGCGCGATCGACGGTGACATTGCCACAAGATTCAGCACCATTGCCGCAAACGCTATTTGCTGTATTGCGACCACCATAGCGTATATTGAGCCAGTCGGCGGAAGGGAGCGCGTTTTGTTGCAAGATAAAGCTCATCGCCAAATTTGTGTTGTTGTTTCCCCAATTGCGTATGGGGGTTCCCATGGTGGATGCAACTGCAAGGGGCGGGGTAAATGTTAATGTAGTTGTGCCGCCGCCCAACGTAATTTGCCGAGCAACGCCGTCACCATCCAGTTCGATATAATCGTTGTTTGCAAAACCGGCTCCGCTAAAAACGGCAACGGTTGTCGTTGTGCCTGCGGCGGTTGTGATGGAAAAACTTTTGGGAATATTTGCAAAAGGGTTTCCCGATGCGCCAGGTGGCAGAAGGATATTTCCCGACGAAGTGCCTCCTCCTTGCCAAGGAGATATACCTTCAAAAGTGAGATTTGTGTAGCAAGTCGCATTGGAACCACAGGCCGTTCCTGTTCCATAATCAAGGTAGGTGTTGGCGCCTGTCGCGCCCAGAAAATCCCATATCGCATTGTTTAGCGGAGGTTTTGGGTTTGACGAGCTGAACTCTTCAAAGAATGCAAATCGCGGCGTCGTGGTACCCTGTGCACCGGTGCATAAAATATTGTTTACAACACTTGCCCCACTTGTCGCCAACGATATACTGTGTGCTTGCTGGCTTACGCTATCTAAAGTTGAAACAGCGCAAATTGTGTTGTTTACAACCACAGGTGTCGATGAATTGCTAGCTCGTACGCCTTTTGCTAAAGGCGCCACGACAAGAATTTCATTATTTAAAAAATTTGGACTCGTATAGCTGGTACTCAATGCTGTTAGGTTGAGTGTCGAATATGCATGAAACTTGTTTCTTGCCACAGTTAATTGGCTATAACTTTGGGACAGCAATGAACTGTGTGCATTGGTGTGAAAGGCCACGTCGAAGGTGTTATCAACAACCTCCACATTTCCATTGTTGATTGATAACAGAGTTGAACTTGAAGAGTTTTGGCTTGCAGGATACACAACTATGTTGTTTTTGAAAGTGACACTTGCTCCAGACAATGTATGGTAAACCTTCAAAGCCATGCCGACACGACTACCGTTCGTGCGCGTAAAGAAATTGTTTTCCACAGCTACCGTAGATGCTCCCTCAACGAAAACTGCTACAACCCCAGGGCTACCACCTCCTATGCAAGCGATATTTTTGAAATTAATCGTGTTGTTTCGGATTGTGCTTGTTGAATTTTGTACGTAAACCCCCACGCCACCACCACCAGAGCCATAGTTAGGGCAAGAACTATGGATTGTGTTATTCTCGATAGTTGCATTTCCTGTGCCGTAATGCGCTACTCCATACGCCGCCGCTATCCCTGCTGGAGTGCCAGGCCCTGAATCGACGACACTATTCGTGATAAAATATCCTGAATTGGATGCAAAAACTGCATAGGCAATCGAAAAATTTGCTGCACCTATAAGAGTCAATCCGTCGAATCCCGTAGTCGTTGCGTGCGTGTTGCCAAGATTTAAAAATGCTACAACCCTGTCTCCGATGCCATTTATTTGGGTTAGGTTGGTTACAATATTTCGTGTCCAGTCTGCGGCATTGTAACCGCCGAACACGCGAATACCGGAACGCATTGAAAGTTCGTCTGCGTAGGTACCTGCAGCAACCATGATGTCCCATGTCTCAGAAGTATCTCCGTTGCGTAATAAGTCTGCCTGGATAATGGCGGATGATATCGTTTTAAACGGAGCAGACTTGTTCCCTACCTGCAGCGTACTTGTCGATGCGCCATTGACATAGAGGGTATGGTTGCTAAGTTTATGGAAAGCAAATACGTTGCTGGTAAGTTTTTCACTTTGATCAACAATAATGCGCCAGTAATAAATGCGGGCGTCGAGTTCGGTTGCACCTATCAAATCACTAGCAGCAATTTGGTAGCTTGTGTTTTTAATGGGTTTATTTACCAGTAGCTGCGAAAAATCGTTTACTGGAGAAACCTGCACACGGTATGTAACAACTCCCGTACGTGCGCTCCAAACTAAGGTAGGCATTTCTTTTGCTACCGTAAAATTTGCTGGCGCAAGTAGGTCGACTGGCGTTGCACCTGCCAATAAATTTTTACCCGCGAGTAAATCTTCTGTACTGGTGCGCGAACACGCACAAACGAATAAAAGGGATACGAGTTTTTGCAAAAGGTAACGTTTCATAAATAGAGTCCTGTCTAAGGTATTGAATAAGTTGTGAACTCCAAAATGTAGAGTGCATTGTATTGTGGCAACATAACGTCAATACATGCTTAGGGTTAGCTATTTACTACTTAAACCACCAACGTCTTCCTTAAGCAAATCACGTAGCTCTGCTGCCCTTTCAAAGTTGAGTTCTTTTGCCGCGTCGAACATTGCCTTTTCAACTGCCTTTTTCCACGTGTCGGTAGATTTATATTTTTTACGCGAAAATTCTTTGAGGTTTTCTTCGACGCGATGCCAGTGCTGTGCCTCTAATTTTTTTTCGCGTTCGACAAAATCTTTCACTTCTTTTTGGATTGTTTGCGGGGTAATACCGTGTTTTTGGTTAAACGCCATTTGTAGCGTACGCCGGCGTGTTGTTTCGTCGATGGCGGATTGCATCGAGTTGGTAACTATATCTGCGTAGAGGATTACTTTGCCGTTAGCGTTGCGTGCTGCACGTCCCATTGTTTGTATTAGCGAACGGTGCGAACGCAAAAAGCCTTCTTTATCGGCGTCAAGAATCGCGACGAGAGATACCTCGGGTAAGTCAAGACCTTCACGTAAAAGGTTTATACCAACGAGTACATCAAACTCACCTTTGCGCAAATCGCGTAAAATTTCAAGGCGCGCCAACGCGTCAATGTCGGAATGCAAGTAGCGAACTTTTACCATCGCCTTCGTAAGGTAATTTGTTAGTTCTTCCGCCATTTTTTTGGTGAGTGTTGTAATCAGCACGCGTTCGCCCACTTTTACGCGTTTATCAATTTCTAAAATAAGATGGTCAATTTGCCCTTCGCTCGGGTGGATTTCAATTTCGGGGTCGAGAAGGCCGGTGGGTCGTATAATTTGCTCCACATGAGCGTCGCTTTTTTTAAGTTCGTACTCAGCAGGGGTCGCGGACACGTAGAGTATGTTTGTTGCAAGGGTTTCAAATTCTTCAAATTTGAGTGGGCGGTTATCGAGCGCACAAGGAAGACGAAACCCGAAATCGACAAGGGTTTGTTTGCGTGTACGGTCGCCTGCAAACATTGCGCCAATTTGTGGTACAGTAACGTGGCTTTCGTCGATAATCACAAGCATATCATCGTTAAAGTAGTCGATAAGGCACTCTGGCCTTTCTCCAGGGGCACGCCCTGTGAGGATGCGTGAATAATTTTCGATACCACTACAGTATCCCATTTCGCGTAGCATTTCAATATCGTACGTTGTTCTTTGCCGCAACCTTTCGGCTTCGAGGGGTTTGTTTGTTTCTTTGAAGTACTCCAATTGTGCGCTGAGTTCAGCTTTAATTTGTTCGATTGCATTTTCCAGCGTCGCTGGAGAGGTGATGAAGTGTTTCGCAGGATACACGGGAACGCGTTTAAGAGATTCTTTCTTTTTTCCCGTGACCAAATCGAAACGGTGGATCGCTTCGATTTCTTTTCCAAAAAACTCGACGCGTATAGGGTCGTTTGCATAAGCGGGAAAAATATCGAGTACGTCGCCGCGTACACGAAACTTACCTTGCATAAGGTCGGTGTCGTTGCGTGCGTACTGCATCCGCATAAGGCGCATCATTATTTCGTCGCGGCTTGCAGCGACCGCTTTATCAACCATGAGCACAGCGTCTTTGTAAGTATCGGGTGAACCTAAACCATAAATGCAGCTTACCGAGGCGACAATGATAACGTCTTGCCGCTCGATTAGGGATGCAGTTGCGCGTAAACGAAGCCTGTCAATTTCATCGTTGATCGAGGACTCTTTTTCAATGTATGTATCTGTCGTGGGAACGTACGCCTCGGGTTGGTAGTAATCGTAGTAGCTAATAAAGTATTCGACGGCATTTTCAGGAAAAAACTCGCAGAACTCGCGGTAAAGCTGTGCGGCAAGCGATTTGTTGTGCGTGATAACCAAAGTTGGTCTTTGGAGTTTTTCCACTACCGCCGCCATTGTCATTGTTTTTCCCGAACCCGTGACGCCGATAAGCGTCGCTTTGCTATCGTGTGCCCGCAGAGTTTCGGAAAGTTCTTCAATTGCCTGTGGCTGGTCGCCCGCAGGAGCAAACGGCGCGTGGAGTTTAAACTTCATTTTGTAGTGTCGATGCGCGGCAGTATGTACGTACTAATTTTTTGGCTTACCTCAACGGGAAGAAATCCATGTTTTTCACGAAAAAGTTTTTCCATGCGGTCTGCAGAGGAGTGCTGCGCTACTTTAATACGCAGCTCTTCTGTTTCAATGTAAACCGCACGGCGTTCTTTTTTGAGGCGTTCAATATCATAAGTTACGATTGCCATCCGAATGTTGCGGTACAAAATCGCGAATACGATGCCTCCTGAAAGCACAATGACTAACGCCAACGCGATTAAGTTTTTTAAATCTTCGTATTTTTCCCTTGCGCGAAACATGTTAAAAAGACGGAGCGTTAACTAAAGGATAGTACACAGCGACGCTTAATCCGGTCGTTACAAAAGGTAGAGAGGTGTCGAACAGATAATTTATATAAAGTTGTAGTGCTAAAGAAGTGCTACCAAATCGTTTTTCCATTTGCACAATACCTAAAGCAGTGAAAGAAAAATAGTTCTCTTCAAAAGTATATCCCTTAAGGCGCGTGTTACTTAGCCCCGCCAAAGAGGAAAATGAAAGCGTGGCGTCTAAAGTTTCCCATCGGTAGAGAAAAAACTTTGGACCCAAAAAACCGGAGATGAGCTCAATGCGCCGTGGTGAGTTGAGGTAGAGGGAGTAGCTTGTATAAAAGCTTAAGGCACGCACCCCGAAAAAAGTTTTCTCGAAAGGAAGCCAATCTGCACCCGCACGAAAATCAAATCCATTTTTGAAGATATACGCTATAGGTCCAAACGTGGGGTACGCCATACCCAAGCTTAAGTGTAGAGAAAAATGGGGGTACATTTTTGGAAAAGAAAATTTTCTTGGCGGTTGCTTTGCTGATAGCGTAGGGGGGGTGGCGAGGTTCGTCTTTTCGATTAGTATTGGCTTTTTAAGGTATGCCAAACGTACGGTGTAAGTTGTTTCGTTTTCTTCTAAAAGCTCTGCGGCTAAAACGTTTTGTCCATTTTTTTGCATAAAATCGTAAGCGCGTCCATTTTCTAAACTAAGTAACGGAAAAGAAAAAATGAAAAATGCAATAAACGTTTTTTTCATTTAAGCGCTTGCGAAGCGTCAATTTTTTCGCGTAGTTTTATATTTGTTTTGTCTAACTCTAAATTGCCCAACACAGAATATAAAAAAAGAACTTCCGCATTTTCTTTATAAACGACCCCAATAAATACATTGCCGTCGGCCATAGTTATTTTATCTATTTTTTCTTTTTGTTCTTTAATGAGCGTCTCTTTTTTCTTCAGCGTTAACTTTTCGGCAGTTTGCGCAATTTTTTCATTACGCAAATTAACGGTTTTTTGTTCTGCCTTTTTGGCTTTAGGTTTAGCGGGCGGTAATACTATAGTCTTTTTTTCTTTAGGTAGTAGTGGGGTTTGTGGAATCGTTTTCTGTGGCTCTGCCGTTTGGATAAGACTGTTCACTTCTTCTATTTTAGTTTTATCTTTCTCTTGCGCTACCTTCGCCGCACTCTGTAATTTTTCGGCGGATTTTTCTAAGTTCTGGAATTTTTCCATAAATTCAGAATCTTTAACCACTGTTTCTGAATTGGTTTTTGATTCTTGTGCAAGGCTTTTGTCGCTCCCTAAGAATGTCCCCAAGAGATACATCCGCCTATTTGCGTTTACTGCGTAGGGGGAGTTTATCTTAACAAGGTTACGGTAAATAGCCACCGCCTCTGCCGAACGTCCCGTTTCTTCCAAAGAGCGTGCAGTTAAAAAGCGTACTTTTTCGGATTGTAAGTTCTTATCTATTTGTGCAAAATTTTCGAGTGCTTTGTTGTATGCCGCTGCGTTGTAGTAAAGCTCGCCCCGCCGCGCGTTATCGCTTTCGCTTTCTATCGCTTTTATTTGCGTATCGAGCGCACGTAAAAAGGCGATAAGTTTTTTTGCAATCCATTGGCTTTGCGAATGCGGCATAGAAACAACGCTTTGGAAATCTTGCTCTGCGCTATTTAAATTGCCCAACATCGCGTACGAAAAACCTCGGTGTAGAAGAGCAAAATCGCGTTCGGTGTCGCTAAGCCTAAAGTCAGTAAGGTATACGCTATAACTTTTTACCGCTTTGACGTATTCACGAAAGCTTTCGAACTGGAACGCAAGATCGAGCACTAAATCTTTTTTCGATGTAGTTTCCAAGTGGAGTCGCGGTAAACCTGTAATAAAATTAAAGACGTTAAGGACAGGTAGTGCAAGCGTATCGACAAACGACGGACTTTCGCTATTTGCATGCGTCTGTCGGATGGCAATGAGTGCGCTTTCGGCTTCTTGTCTATAGCGCTCTGCACTTTCGCGGTTGCCATCGATTGCACTTTGTGACAAAAGTTGAATGCGTGAAAGCAGAGAGATGTTACGCACTTCGTCATTTTTTTCGTTAAAAGACTGTAGCGAATCGCGCAATTCGTACATGCGTAGGTGTGTAACTGTACGCATAAGAACAAAAGCGAAAACAAGAAGCACGCTCCCTAAAATGAGATTGATAAAAAACTCGTTTATACGGATTTTTCGCAATGCGAGCGTCATAGCTCCAATACCATGAGCGTTATATCGTCTTCTATGGATACGCCTTCTGTGAATGTTGCGAGCGCATCCAAGATTTTTTGTTTAATATACTCGACCGATTCGCTTTTATTTTCTTGGACAAGAGTGGATAGCCTATTGATTCCAAAAAGAACTCCCTCTTTGTTACGCGCCTCTGTTATGCCATCGGTATACAAAATTATTTTTTGTCCGCTTTTGCGTGGAAGAATAGCTTTTTCAAAAGGGAAAGGAGTATCCAACATCATACCGACATAGAAACCGGTAGATTTTAGTTTTTCAACACCTTGGTATACAAGTAGCGGTTCGGGGTGTGTTGCATTACAATACACAATTTCACTATCGGTAACGTGTAAAAAAAATGCAGTCAGGTATTGCCCTGTCATGTCGAGCGATTCGGCAAGCTGGTTGTTTACCTGTGACATAATTTCTGCAGGGTCTTGTGTGTTTTCAACGACGTTTAAAAACGCTGCTTTTGCGAGCATTGTAAGTAGCGCTGCCGGAACTCCATGGCCAGAGGCGTCGCATACAACATACCCAAAACTTCCATCTTTGAATTTGTAAACATCGTAAAAATCTCCCGAGACGGCGACGAGTGGTTTAAATTCGATTGCAATGGGGTGTGGAAACTTACCTTTAGGGATAATACTCTTTTGGATTTGCTTGGCAATCATAAGTTCGTGTTGCATAACTGCGTCACGCGCTTTTATCTCTTCGAAATTTTTTTGGATGGTTTCTTTTTGTTCTGTAATGTCGGTCGACATTTTGTTAAATGTGTGGACAAGAGATCCAATTTCGTCACCGCGTTTTTCGTAACCTTTAACCTGTGCTAATTCTCCGCGGCCAATAACCTCTGAGGCGACGCGGAGTTTTTTAAGCGGACGAACAAGAAAGCGGTAGAGGATAAACGCAAGCCCCGCTTGGACAAGGAGAAGAAGCGCAACGATTGCAATCCCCAGCCGCATTAAATTCATAAGCTCTGTGCGCATCGAGTCCATACTGTAAACGGCACGCAAAATAATTTCGCGGCCGTTTTCGGAAAAAAATGGGATGTAGACAGTAAGTTGGTAGTCGAGCACGTTCGCTGCGCTATAAAAAGGTTCGTTGTTAAATTCTTTAAGACGTAGCGCCTTGATAAGATTTTGTAGCTCTGTAGGTTCTAAGGTGGCGTTTGTGTTTTTTTTAGGCCAAGAAAGATAAATAGTGTTGTCGTTTGAAACTACACCAAATTCGATCAACGTGTGTGCGTTGCTTTTAGTGCTTGGTTTTAACGCATCTGCAAGAACAGCCACAGCCTTTTCGTTGCGGTAAAATGAAACATGCGTGGCGGCGCTATTTTCACGCAATGTTTGCTTTAACCTTGCTTCGGTATCTGTAAGGGAGCGGTACATCTCTAAAGAAGATTTTTCGGCGATGAGGCGCATTTGGTTTGAACCGGAAGCCAACCAAAAAAGAAGCAAATTTATAAGCGTGAATATAAAAAAACTAAGGCTCAACCGGCCAATAAGTGACATTCGGCGAAACATAGTTTGTGCGTATGCTTATCTCTTTTCGTGAATTTGTAAAGACATATCGTATTTTTACATACATTTGTTGTTTTGCTTGACGCAGATATCGCGCACCAAAACCTTCTTCCCCCCTAAAAATCAAAATTTCGTGAAACTTGGTGGATTATGCGATTGCGAGGCGGACTAATTTGCCGAAGTTCGTTGCTGTAGCGGTGATTTTGACTTCTGTGAGAACCTTTTTTCGCCCTCGCAGGAGAAAAAACCAAAAATTTCGTATAGATTTCCAATTTCCGAAAAGAGGTTCAATCTCTGCTCCACGGCGCTTGGAGTTTTTTTTCGCTTCGTCCGATTTCATTTTTAAAATCATCGCATGCTTGAGCGCGTGTTCTTCACCTAACTCTGCATCATCGCGCTTGTCGTCTTCGATGCCTCCGTTAAGGTAGTCCACGATTTTTTCTTTAACTCAGCTTTACGCGCCTCTAATTCTTGACGCGTATATGTTTGGTCGTTCGCGAATGTAAAACCATTTGATCTCTGTCGGCACGTAGAAGACGATTCGTGTGACATAATTAAAAAGCACCGCTATTTGTGCACGAGAATTGCGAGTTGGCGCATGAGGCTCCTTCTCTTTCCCACGAGGGTAAGGTTGATTTTCTTGACGGCTTGAGAGGGGCAGATAAGCGTATGCCATGGGCAAGAGTCTGTGCTTTGTTTTTTTTGTTTTATTTTTTGTATCGGCGTCTTTGCACGCATTACAGAAAAAATTATTTTGGTTAAAAAGAAAATCCCACTTTCGAGCTTTCGGGCTATTTTGTTTTGCTCTATCGATAACGGTTTGTGCTAAGTATTCCACACAGGAGTTGCTCGACGGCGACTTTTTAAAAAATGGCGCACACTTGGCAGTGACTGCGCCTCAAAATATACAAACAGGTGTCGACTTTACCGTAGAAGTACGCGCTGCCGATAGTGCGGGCAATGCAACGTTGGGCAAAATACCTACACAAGTTGTGTGTTCGGTTTTGGGTAACGGTAGTCTTTCACTTGTAAGCTATACTTAATCGATGGGGGCGGGCATGGCCAAACTTGTGTACTCGAACCCTGCGCTCCTCGATGGCTCAACCGACACGATTTTAATCCGTTGCAGCGATGCGACCGACGGCGCATTGAGTGGCCAAAGCCAGCCCATCACCGTGCGCAAAAAAGTGGAACTCAAATCGTTTAAGATTACCGCACCCGACAGGGCTTATGCCGGTGATGAATTTTCCATCACCATTACCGCCATGGGCACCGACGGCCAACCACTCACGAATTACAACGGCAGCGTGAATTTATCTGCTTTGGTGCCGAATAATTATGTAACGGGTACTCTCACTCCGTCAGCGGCGACCGGCTTTACTTCGGGTTCGGTGACACTCAATAATGTAAAATTTTCCGTCGGCGTAGCGAGCCTTCGCATCGCCGCTACCGACACCACCGACGCAACCAAAACCGGTAAATCGAACTTGGTGAACGTGTTCGGTAACGACTTTAACGTAATAGCTGTGCCAGTCGATTTAGACTCAGACGGCACAATGGATGCGGCAAGGCTGACCTATTCAAGACCGGTGGGTGCTCAAAATTTCAAAATTTACTACGACGATGACGGCGATGGTGATTTTAGTGCCAGTGAGCTACTCTCAACAGAAACAGTGCAGACGTATCGCCATAATGGTCTAACAGTGGGGAATGACTACCGTTACCGCGTCGATGTGTATGATTCGGGGGGCAATCTCATCCGCCAAGCACCAGCAAGCATTACGTTAAAAAATTGTACTGATATTTCGGGTGGTGCTGCGGCAATTTCGACCAGCACCACTTGGACAAAAGCGAGTGCACCGTATTGCATCAATGCGAATGTGACCGTCACGGGTACAGGCACGCGATTGACAATTGAACCAGGGGTTACTTTATTGTTTAATGCTGCCACCTATGGAGTTTCGGTAAGTTCAGGTGCATCAATTCAGTCAGTAGGTACTATGGCGGAGCCGGTTATATTTACCTCTGCAAAACCAAACGCGGCACCAAAAGACTGGTCAGGGGTGCTTATCGATACGAATGCTGAAATAAATAATTTAAGCGTAACCGTTTCGGGTAATGAAGCAATTTCTGAAACAAATGGCACGACGGGTAGCAGCTTTATTTACACGGTTTTTGAGTATTCCGGTGTAAACGGTAGCAATGCCGATGGCAGCGCTATAAGAGCAAGAGTGCCTATATGGATTGAATATTCACAGTTTCGTTTTTTACAAAGAACAAACTGTTCAGGTGGTAGTGCCGGAATCTTTGTAGATACAAATGTCAATACTTGGGTTATTTTACGTTCAAACCATTTTTTAGAAAACAAGGCAGGTAACTGTGGTACGACCCCCGCCGATGTTTTTCTTAATAACGGACGAGCAGTACTGAAGTCTAATTCTTTTTATAATTCTATAGCTGACAGCAATTCAAATGGCGGCTCTATTAGTACAGCAAGTACCATGGGTGCCTCAACCTTTGCTGGAAACCTCTTTTTTAACACAATCGATAAACGTGGAGGCGCTCTTGTTATAAAAAATATCAATAACATCATTAAACAAAATCTTTTCAAAGGCACTTCGACCAATGGTTGTACTATTGGCTTTGCTGCATGCCAAGGGGGGGCTATCTTTATTGATGCTAATTCTGGTGCGAACCGAATTGAAAATAATGTTTTTGATAGCACGTATAGTAATGGTGGTGGTGCGATTTATGTTGGTGCAGGTAATGGCGTGGTTATCACTGGTAACTATTTCAAAAATACAAAAGGTTTAGGCTCTCATTACAGTTTTGCAGGCGGTGCAATTTCATTAAACAGTGGTGCTGTAAACACTACTATTTCAGAAAACATTTTTGAAAATTGTTTTATGGAACAAAATTTCCCCGGCATATCACATGGTGGAGCAATCGGGATTGATTATGGCAATAACTCAACCACGATAATTACTCATAATTCTTTTTATAGTTCAAAAGCTACTTATGCAAATAATATGACTGGCGGTGCACTTCTGTTAAGAGCTACATACGACAATCCGTCGTCTTCAGTTAAGGTGAATTATAATCATTTCTACGATAGCCAAGCAAAAACGAATGGTGGCGCCATTAGTATTTTAGGTACAAATGTAAATAACCCAGAAATCACGCACAACAACTTCATTAACTCAAAAGTGAATGGCGCCACCGACAATGTTCTTTATAGCGAAGAAACTGCAACCTACACAGTCGATAACAACTTTTGGGGCACCGATTTATCGGCAGCCACAAAATGCAGCGATGCAGGCAGCTATTGCTCTAAAAGCGGCGGTGCCTTTGACGTACCCCTTACCAACAACCAAGCGACTGCCTGGCCACTGTGCTGCGCCGACCCTGGTAATGCGCAATGTGTGGGTGCAGCATTGTTGCCCCAAGGGGTTGTGTGCCAGTAGAGGTTCGTAGGGCGTTGAGAAAACTCCGTGTGCGCCACAGGCTCGCAGGCCTACAATATAAAAAATTGTCGTAAAAATTCTTCCCACGGCGTCTACCATAAGTAAGGAAGTAGTAAAGCAAAAACTATGCAAAAGAGCAAAAAAGGAATAAAAACAGAAGCAAATAGCTTGGCGGCAATACTCAAACTATATCTGGACGATAAAACACGCGTCAAGGCAGCAAAACAAGCAACAAAAGACATAAAATCCCTTGAAATGCTTGTGCAATTTGAAACGGTACTTGCCCTCCATAAACGCCAAACCGGCGGCGTCCCCAAACTAAACCACGGTACTAGTAAAGAAGCAACGTACCAACTAGAAATCCACGAGGTAGCCGAAATTGCAGAAAAATTCTTCAGCATTGAAGAGCCTCAAGATATTGAAAAATTTCTAGCTAAAAACAATAAGTGGCATAAGCTCAAGGCAAGCCAGGCCGATTTCTCCCTATTCCAAGATATTTTATCGTTCTACTTTATTTGGTTTGAAAAACCCCTCCTTAAAACGCCTGCGTATTTAAAACAAATTGTAAAAAATCGTCTTTACGCGCCTTCTCCCGCGCAAAGCGAAAATTCAATTGTTATCCGCTTAGAAAATGGACTACGGCTTATCGCAGGGCAAATTAAAAATTTATACGATCTTACAAACGCCGATGCAATGGTGCAAGTCCGTACAGGTGTAAGTACGGATACTCCAACTACAGGTGCGCTCCAATTTCTCACTAGCGATCCACAAATGGGCGAAGTCGTCTACCACGTTGTCAAAGATGGCAAAGACACAGTTATGCTTACTGTTAAGTTGCAAAATTATCGCCCGCGTCCTCAATTTATAAACCTACGCCGCGACGGTAGGCTTTTACAGTCATTACCCTTACGCGACGATTTTGCCTGGTTTGCACAGCTTGCCATGGGCGATTACGAAATAGAACTCACCAGCAACGGTATCGGTGTAGGTAAAAAAATAGACATCCACATTGTTTAAACAAAAGCTTCCATAGGTTAATTTTGCCAATGGAAAAACCGACAATCAAATAATCTATGTCGACACGCGAGCCTATCTTAATTATCGAAGACGACTCTGTACAACGCGAACTCATCGAGCGTATTTTAAGCGATTTACCCTATGCGCTTACTTTTGCCGAAAGTAAAGATGAAGCTATTGAGGCCTTTGACAAAATAGGCCACCATGTTGTTCTATGCGACATACACCTTAGGGGAAATAGCTCCGGGGTGGATGTCCTAAAAAGCCTCATGGAGAAACCTAATCCTCCCGTGGTTGTCATGCAAACCGTTGAAGGAGGCATCCGCCAAATTATCCAGTGTTTGCGTATGGGGGCATACGATTACATTATAAAACCGATTGTCCCCGAAGGGCTGCGGCAGGTAGTCAAAACGGCATTTACCGAGGCGCATAAAATAAGCTATTTGCGCGATGCCGAAATGGAACGCACGCGCCAACTTGAAACACAGCAAGCAACCCAACGCATTGCACAAAACCTCATGCGCAGGCAAAATGATAAAGTTGCTCGAGCGCTATTCGGAAACATCTACACGTCTTTTACCCAAGGAAAAGGTATTGGCGCACTCGCAACCCTCCTTTCGATGCTTGCGGGGCTTCCCAAAACAGACGATGGAAAAAACTTCATCGTCCCTGTAGACACAATAGAATTGATTCTTGAGAATGAAAAATCACTCACGCAAATGGTTAGTGTCTTCGGCGAGCTTAAAGAACTCGTTTCACAAGATTTTGCCCTTTTCGATGTTACGTTAGGCGAATTTCACGAAATAATAAAAACGATCGCGCAAGATATAAAACCTCTTGCAGAATTAAAACGCCACGAAATTATTATAAGTAATCTGCCCCCACGTTTCGCTGGTAAAAGACTCAAGCTCAACTGGGAATTTATGCGCAAAGCCATTTGGGAACTACTCGTCAATGCGCTCAAGTTTTCTCCACCCGAATCGACTGTTACCGTGCTTATTGAATACCTTCACACACGTATTTTAGTAACTGTGATTAACAAACCCTACGCAGCGCACAAAGGTGAAACTTTAGGCATTCCCGAAGAATTCCGCCGTCTTATTTTTGAACCCTTTTTTCGTATTTCGCGCACACTCAATGAGGATTACCAAACGCTCGAATACGGTTTAGGGCTTACCCTCGTCGATAAGATTATACAAATGCATAAGGGAAGTATTCGCTGCACGGCAATCCGCGATTTTGAAAGTGGTAACGATACAAAAAATGACTTAATTGCTTTTGAAATAGAGCTCCCCACATAAAATGAGTTCTCACCGAGACTCTAAGAGTTGAACTTGCCTTAATGGCGACGAAAAAACCTGTAAAAAAATCTACAAAAAAAACTCCTACAAAGAAAAAAGCAACCAAACGCACGGTAAAAAGTAAACAATACACAGGAAGCTCCCTGGTACCTCCTGCTATACCACGCCACGAAGGAAGTCCCACTTCTGAAACCGAACTGCGTGCGCTTTTCGAACCCCACGACACCAACGAGCAACCTAAAGAAAAAATTACTCCCGTAAAAACATCTCGTAAAAAAAAGCGTTTATGGAAGTACGTAGCCCTTCTTCTTGTATTTTTTGTTGGTGGCTCTTACCTTTGGTTAAAGTCGCGGCTTAACCAAAGCATTGTTCCCGAAGAAGGTTCTGCAATCGTTAAAGGGGTTACTGCAAACATAACAATTAGCCGTGACGACTATGGTGTACCACACATCAAAGCCGAGAACTTGGAAGACCTTGCGTTTGGCGCAGGGTTCGCGATGGCATCGGACCGCAACTTCCAGCTCGAATTTTTACGCCGCATGGCGTTGGGTGAACTTTCTGAAGTTTTGGGAAAAGACGCGTTGGGGCTGGATATTTTTATGCGCTCGCTTGGTTTTCGTGCGCTTACAGAACGTAACTACCAAACCCTTTCACCCAAATTGCGCGGTGTTTTGGATGCATACGCTAAAGGGATAAATGCGCAACGAGAAGCATTTCCCAAACGCGAAATCGAATTTATGCTCCTTGGGCTTACCCCCGCTAAGTGGAAACCACAGGATTCACTTGCACTCTACCAACTTTTTTCATTCCTTTTGGCGACCAACCTTACCGAAGAATTGGGCTTTCTAAAATTTGCTGCGCGTTTTGGAGCAGAAAAAGCGGCATACCTCTTTCCTGTTTATCCCGATGAAAACCTTCCCTTTAGCGAGGCCACGCACCTCAAAAATATCGATTGGACAAAAATTGTAGCAATCGACGGCACGAAGAGCGCTTCCAACGCCGATTTTAATCCGCCTTTTGATTGGAAAATGCTTCTTCCCGAACCTGCTTTACCAGCGTCGAATAACTGGGCTGTTTCCCCCAAGCGTACGCAAAGCGGCAAAACGCTTCTCGCAAACGACACCCACTTACAGCTTACTGTTCCCGCAATGTGGTACATGATGAACCTTGAATGCCCTGAATACCGTGCAGCGGGTGTTGCGCTTCCCGGAACACCTATTGTCGCCTTGGGTACAAACGGTACAATTGCGTGGGGCGCGACAATGGTTATGGCAGATAACCAAGATATTTTTTTGGAACAAATGCGCGAGCAAGACGGAAAAAAACAGTATCTTTACAAGGGTAAATGGCTCGACGCAAAAATCGAGGAACAAAAAATAAAAATTAAGGGCGGCGCGGAGCACACCTTTAAGCGCATAACCACACGGCATGGCGTTTTGGTAAACGAAGCGCTACTTTATACGTTTCCCGATAAATATTTAAGCATCAATTTCAAGAGCGAATACGGCCTTGCGTTTAGCACAACGGTCGGCTCTAAAGAAACGACGCTACAAGGCATTTTCGATATGGCGTCTGCACGCACAATGAAGCAAGCCCGTACGGCGCTCGACAAGGTAACTGGTATCTATTTAAATATTGTATACGCAGATGCAAAAAATATCGCACACGTCGCCACAGGAAAATACCCCGTACGTAAAGGAGTAACGGGGCAACTACCGCGCATTGGGTGGACGGGCGAAGACGATTGGGATGGTTACTTTCTTCCTTCGGAAAACCCTTCGTCGATAAACCCTAAAGAAGGTTATATAGCCACTGCAAACAACCGTATTTGGGGACCCGATGCGGATACGGATTTATGGATTTCTGCGTCGTGGTATAGCCCCGACCGTGCAGACCGCGCAAAAGAACTCCTTTCACAAAAAAAATATTTAACGCAAGAAGATATGGAACGCTTCCAAGCAGATACCGTTTCTATTAGCGCAAAAGAAACAAAGGAATACCTTTTGAAATCTGTGTTTAGCGCTAAACTAAATAGTGCAATCCAACAACTTCCAGAAAAAGACCGAGAACGCGCCAAAGAAGCGCTCCAATTTTTTGAAAAATTTGACGGCAACCTGAGTAAATCCTCCGCTGCCGCTGCAGTCTACGAAAACTTTGCCTCTTCTGTCGCTCTCCTCACTTTCGCCGATGAGATGGACGGCCATACCTCTGCGCTTTGGACAAATTTTCAAGCAATCAATAAACGCTCTTACAGTGCCGTGCACGACCATATTTTAGGACGCGAAGAAAGCCCATTTTGGGATAATATAGCAACGAATGAAAAAGAAACGAAAGCTAGTATTTTAGCTGCAGCGCTTGCAAAATCGATTGTCCTTTCGGAAGATTCGATGGGCAAAAATCGCGCCAACTGGGCATGGGGTAAAATACACCAGTACCACTGGAAACACCCCTTTAGCCTAAAAGCAAGTTTTCTCAAAGGCTACCTTAACCGTGGCCCTGTAGATGCAGGTGGAGATATGCACACGCTTAACCAAGCCGGAAACCTCTGGGGAGATGCCCACGACGTATGGCTTATTCCAGCGATGCGTTTTATTGTCGATTTCTCGCGTGAAGATGGCGCTGAACTTATTATACACATGGGGCTTTCGGGAAATCCTTCTTCACAACACTACGCCGATATGATTCCCCTTTTTACCGAAGTAAAATATTCGCCGCTTCCCTTAAAAAGTAAAAGCGTTCTTAAACAATACTCGCGGCACTTTGTTCTTATTAAAGAATAATGAGGTCCATCCGCCCAATTTTCGGTAGGCACAATACGCAAAAGGCGGAGCGTCTTAAAAACCGCGACTGGATCGAATTTTTGCAGGTAGTCCATCCCGCGCAGGCAGAAAAAGCAGAACGCGAATACCTGTTAAACTGCCTGTCCGCCGACTGGGCGTCGCTAACAACCCCCATTTTAGCAACACACACTCTTCCCGTCGACTGGACCTTTAAAAAACTTTTGGTCGCATGCGACCACAACGCATTTGCCAGCGAACTAATGCTTCTTGCCCCCGTAGTCGAAAAAAAAATTTCTTCTTCTTACGGTTTTTCACTCCAAATCCAGTGCAAGACTGTGCCGCGTATCGATTGGAAGAAACCAAGCACTCCTGTAGAAAACACACCTGTCTTAACTAAGAAAGAAGCTAAAAAGCATGAAAATGCGGCTGTTCTTGAAGAATTGATTGCGCGTTTAACAAAGGGGTGACAACTCCAGTACACAGAATCGGTTGAAAGCGCAAAGGCAATCACAAAAATGGCGTGATGCTACCACCCAAAAAGAAATTCATTCTCTTATGCGCCTTTGCGTTTATTGCTTTCTTTAGCTGTTCCAAAAAACCACTTGTACCAGCAGCTGTACGCGAAGCCCTACCGCCTACTTTTGAAGCGCAGGCAAAGACAAGTGCATACCCCGGTGCAGAATGGCCACGCACTGCGCCTGAAAAAATGGGCATTAACCGCGAGAAGCTCAAAATGCTCGAAGAATATCTTTTTACCACAACAGGAAAAGAGGAAGAACGTAAAGGAATCCGCACAGACGTTTTTGTGCTTGTGCGTAACGGTAATATTGTTTTTGAAAAATACGGGCGTGCTTTCCATAAAAATCGTAAACACTTGGTTTGGTCTGTAACCAAAAGTTTTATCAATACACTTACGGGGATGGCCGTATTAGACGGAAAAATTAAACCTGAAGATAAAGCAGCAACATACTTTACTCCTCTTGCAACAGAGGGAAAAAATAATATTTTGATCGACCACCTTTTACGCATGAGCTCAGGACTTTTCTGGTCGGAAGGTTACGAGGCATCGCCGCTTAAATCATCCGTAATTGCTATGCTCTACACACGTGGGCGTAACGACATGGCTACTTTTGCTGCATCGCAGGATTTGGAATATACCCCAGGAACGCACTGGTACTATTCCAGCGGAACAACCAATATCCTTACAGCGATTTTAAAAAATATTTACGGGAACGATTTTGAAAATTTAATTTTCCAACGGCTTTTTAAAACAATCGGTATGCGGTTTACCACATTTGAACGCGACGGTGCATTAACCCCTGTGGGTTCTTCGTATCTTTATACCACTGGACAAGACCTTGCAAGGCTTGGTTACCTCTACCTACACGATGGTGTTTGGCAAGCACGCCGCCTTCTGCCAGAAAAATGGGTTCGCTATACGACAACAATGGCTCCCGCGTATTACACTACCGAACTCAACGAAGAAGATAAAGAGGACAATCCTGGAGCGCAGTGGTACATAAACCAAGGAATTCCCGAAAGAAACCAAGAACGTCCTTGGAAGGATGCACCTCCAGATACGTTTGCCGCTTTGGGGCATTGGGGGCAATCGTTGTTCGTGATACCTTCTTTGGATATTGTCGCTGTACGCCTTGCCGACGACCGCGATGGTTCTTTTGATAAGAACCGTTATCTATACCTAATTACGCAAAGTTTGGAGAAGAAAAATGATTAAAAAAATATTAAAACGTTTTTTACAATTGCTTGCGTTGATTGTTGTTGGAGTGGGTGTGTATCTTCTTATTAACTTTCGCCACGCCGCTGCGTTTCCTAAAATTATCTCTGCATTTTATAGCAAAGAATTCTGTTCATGCTATTTTGTAACCGAAGGAACTATAGACGAATGCCACAACTTTGCACGGCAGTACGTACCTATCCACTCTTTTTCTCTCGATAAAGAAAAGCGCTCTGTTACAGTAACAGGACTTTTTGTAACAACAACAGCGACGTATACAGGTGACAGGTACGGCTGTACTCTCGAGCCGTGGAAATAGTTCCAAAACCTTCTCTTCCCAACCGTTACCACATCATTGGCGCTGGCGGCGTTGGTATGAGTGGGCTCGCTCTTCTTTTAAAGCGCCGTGGTGGACTCATCACTGCTTCCGATAAAAATGATTCTCCTTACTTAAAAAAACTTTCTTCCATGGGAATTGAAACGTGGGTGGGCTCGCATCCGGAAAAAATACACCCCGATGCGCATGTCTTCTATTCGAGTGCAGTTAAAGAAACCGACGCCGAAAGAAAATATGCCCATTCGAAAAGCATGCCATGCCATTCGCGCCACCTTCTTCTCGAAACCATCACAGCGGATTTCTACACAATCGCCATCGCGGGTTGCCATGGCAAAACAACAACGAGTGCGTGGGTTGCCGATTTACTTACGCGTGCAGGTTTTGACCCTACTGCGCTTATTGGTGGAACAGTCCCTGCTTGGGAATCTAATTTTCGCGAAGGGAAAGGAGAGATTAACGGAAAACCCATTTTAGTTATTGAAGCAGATGAATCCGACCACAGTTTTTTGTCGATAGACGTAGATATTGCCCTCATCACAAACATTGATTTGGACCATACCGACATCCACGCAAATTTAAACTCTCTCGAGAATGAATTTCAAGAGTTTGCTATACGTGCAAAAAAAAATAATGGCTATATTATTTTAAGCCACGAGTGCAACAGAATTTTAGAAAAAAATCTTTCAAAAGAAGAAAAAGAGATTCATAATTCTATTAGCGTCGATGCCCATTTACATTCCGTTAAAGCGCAAGGAAAAAATTACAGTGTAGGCCTTCCTGGGTACCATAATTTAATGAACGCTACTGCCGTTTTAGGCTTATCTCTTGCATTAAAAATTTCTTCCGAAATAACTGCTGCATCGTTGTGGGAATTTTCTGGGGTAAGCCGGCGTATCGAAACCCTTAAAATTTTTCCACAATTCAATTTAACCATCATCGACGACTACGCGCACCATCCACACGAAGTAGAAGCGACGCTTGCTACGCTCGATGCTATTTACGAGACGCTTTGGATTTTTTGGGAACCGCACCGCCTTAGCCGCTTTGTACACTTCCATAACGAATTTAAAAATGTTTTTCAACCGTACGTAAAAAAACACACGCTCTTTACTTTCCCCATTTATGCATCGGGCGATTTGTGGGCAGATTACCCTTCGGCAGAAACATTATTTACCCCTTTTAAAGTAGCGCCGTATACGCATATTGCATCAAACGCTAATTTTAAAAATATTTTCTCTACTGCCGATAAACGAAAAAAAGCAGCGGTTTTTATGGGTGCAGGGTTAAGCAGTAAATACGCACACGAGTTTGTACAATTTTTAGAAACGCAATAAATAAATTTTACGCAACACGGTACGTAATGCGCCCACGCGTTAAATCGTACGGCGAAAGCTCTACGGAGACTTTGTCACCCGGATTTATACGGATGTAGTGCTTGCGCATTTTTCCCGAGATGTGGCCAAGAATTTCATGGCCGTTTTCTAACTCGACAAGAAACATCGCGTTAGGGAGTGCTTTTTTAATGGTGCCGTTTACGGTAATTGCCTCTTCTTTGGCCACGCGGCATTCGAGAAAATTGAGTCTCCGCGTCGAACAATTTGGAGTACACTGCTTTAATTTGCAAAAAGAACCAAGCCCTTTTCGAGTGCCTGCTTAATGTTTTTCATCGCTGCAAAACGCGCATGGATTTCGGGGTGGCTGTGCAAAAAGTCTACCGCCATTTCCATAAGGGCGCCGTGGGTTCGTAAATCTGCAATACGGAACTCCGATACTCCCGATTGCCGTACTCCAGTAATTTCGCCTGCACCGCGTAGTTTAAAATCAATTTCGGCAAGTTCAAAGCCGTCGTCGCTTTTAACCATCGCCTGAAGGCGTGCTTCTCCATCGGTAGTTAAACGTTCGGGGGCAACAAGAATGCAAAAACTTTGGTGGTTCCCGCGTCCCACACGCCCTCGCAACTGGTGCAACTGCGAAAGACCAAACCTTTCGGGGTTACGCACCACAATCACATTTGCATTTGGAACGTCGATTCCTACTTCAACGACAGTCGTTGAAACAAGAACTTGGATTAACCCTTCTTTAAACTTTTGCATTGCGCGGTCTTTTTCGTCGCTAGCAAGCCTTCCGTGCAAAAGTCCCAAGCGTAAATCGGGAAAAATTTTTTTTTCTAAAGTTGCGTATTCGTTCATTAAAGACGCAATCGTGGCGTTCCCTTCTTCGTCTTCGCCACCATCGATTACAGGATAAATAATATACGCTTGCCTTCCTTGGAGTATGTATTTTCTAACCGCCTTATAAATACGGTCGAGGTCTCTTTCTGGAAAAATACGTGTATCAATTTTTATTCGAGACTTCGGCTTTTTACGTAAAAAAATAGGTTCAAGGTCGCCATAGTAAGCCAAAGTAAGAGTTCTTGGTATCGGTGTTGCAGTCATCGAAAGTAAATCGGGGTTTGTACCTTTGCCACGCAATTTTTCTCTCTGTTCGACACCAAAGCGGTGTTGTTCGTCGATTATTAGAAGTGATAAATTATGGAACGATACTTCGTTTTGGATAAGGGCATGCGTACCAATTGCGAGGTACGACTCCCCTCGCGCAAGACGATCCAACTTTGCTCTTTTTTCTTTCGCCGCTTCTTTACCTAAAATTAATTCCACGCCTTCAAAACCGCCCTTGGGAAGAATATTTAAAAAGGTTTGGTAGTGTTGTCGTGCCAAAATTTCTGTTGGCGCAAGATACGCCACCTGTAGCTGGTGCCGCATATAGAAAAGCGCAAGGAGAAGCGCAACCAGCGTTTTTCCGCTACCCACATCTCCCATGAGCAGATGGTTTACCGGATACGGCGCTGTCGAATTTTTAAGAAGAGTATCTACCGCTATTTCTTGGTCATGGGTTAATTTAAAGGGAAGCCCACGAACAACAGAATCCATCTCTCTGCGGATTTCTTCTGTAACGCGTAGACTAAACCCCTTCTGGATTTTTCGTACTGCGTTTTTTTTCTCTTCTGTAAGCACAGAAAAAATAACAAGCTCGTCGAAGGCTAATCTCTTTCTGGCTTCTTCTGTTTCTTCTAAAGTTTCTGGAAAATGTACCTTGTGGAGGGCATCTTGGGTTGAGAGCAAGCTTGCCTTTTTGGTAATTTCTTGGGGAAGGTAATCGATAATGCGTGACTCGTACCTTTTTAAAGTTGTATCAATTTTTTCGCGTAACACCTTAACGGTAAGGAAAGAGTTACGCATTGCTTCTGTTATACGGTAAATGGGAACAATGCGTCCCGTATGCGTTGTGCGCGGCGCTGTACTGGAGAAAAATTCGTCGGTGAGAAGCTCCCATTCGGGATGCATAAAACTCAAACGCCCGCGGAAAACTTCAAGCTTTCCCCAACACGCAATTTCAGAACCAACTTTTAACGTTTTCTGCAAATACGCACCGGCGTTAAAAAATGTTGCATACACAATAAAGCCGTTCGTATCAATTTTAACGGTGAGTCTTTTGCGTCCTGCAAAACGTAGTTCGTTATGGACAATCCTTCCAACAACGGTAACAAAATCGCCGTGCTGCGAATTGCGCAGGTTAAGGGTTTGGCTACGGTCAATATATTTACGCGGGAGGTAATAAAGGAGATCACGAACGTCGCGTACTTTTAGGCGGCTAAGTGTTTTAAGCTGTGCAGAAGTAAATAAACCTGTTGCCTCAAGCGAAATCACCGCAGCACTCCTTCAATATAAAAAGTGGAGCAGCGCTATTTACGACTCAAGACCTAAAATAGTTTCGATGGTGTGGATATCCAAATTAATGCGCTGCGCTATTTCCTCGGATGTCCATCCAAAATTTGCAAGTTGGCGTACCATTTCTTTTTTATCGCCTACTCCAGCTGGCGAAAGTGTTTTCGTAAGGGTAACTTTATTCGAGCGGTCGTCGTCCAACGCCTTCATAAATTCGGAAAGTTGCCGTACTTTAGATTCGGCGTTTTGCTCAATTTTTTCAATTTGTTGCACGCTCGTCGACATCGACTTACGCAACTCCTCAAATTGTTTATTGAACTGGATTATCTGCGTCTTTTTCTTTTCTATATCCGCCATCAAATCTTCGATTTCCATAAAACGGCTTTGGAGAGACTTAAGCTCGTGTTCGTTTTTATGCAGCCCCACCATCTGGTCTGTAATGCTATCGAGTTGTTCTTTAAGAAGGTGTGAACGCTGCTCAACACGCTGGAAAAATCCATTGAGCTGTTGGATGCCATCGTTTAACGAATCGATGTGCTTGTCTTGCGCTTCTATTTTCTCGATAGTTTTTTGTATTAAACGGTTCTCGTCAATAAGGTTTTGGAAAAGCTCATCCGCTTTTTGTCTTTCTTTATCGAGACGTCCGTAATGCGCTTCAATTTCATCCAGATTCGCTTGTAATTTTTTTAAGTTAATTGCTTTAGCTTCAATTTCGTTTTGCATCCCTAAAACGAAATGGATACTTTCTTCTAAACGGTCTACTTTGTCGCGTTTGTCTTTGAGCATCAAGAGTTCTGTTTCTAACTTTGTGCGCAATTCTTTAAGCTCTTCTACTTTCTGGTAAACATCCGCGAGGGTTTGGTTGCGCCCTTCGGCTTGTTCAATTTTTTGTGAAAGTTCGCGTATAAGCGTGCGTAAATTTTCCGCAGCCTTTTGGCTCTTTTCAAGGCTAAGCCCCTCGCTTTTAAGTTCACTCAATGCTTCTTTAAGCTCGCGAATTTCTTGTCCTGTCGAGCGCGTTTCTTCGACAATAGCAGCGTAAACCTCTTGCTGGTTTTCTTGGAATTCGTTAAAAGTTGATGTTGTTTCCGATTTCATCGCGATAAGGCGGTCCATTAAATCTGAAACACGTGAACGAAAGTCACTTGCCGAATCTGCGGAAAGCGCTGTTAGTTGTGCTTTATAGCGCGCTTCCCGTTCAGCCATTTCTTGGTCAAAAAGCTTTAATTGTTGGTCGTTTGCCTGGCGGATTTCACCTTCAATACGCCGTTTTTCTGCTTGGAGATTTTCGACGAGTGTCTCTTGCGACGTCTCTAACCCCTTTTTCATATCAAAAAACCGCGCAATATTGAGTTCAATCTTCGCGCTAAACTCGTTTTCTTTTTCTTCAATACGCGTACGGAATTTTTGCACTGCGTCGCTTAACTCCATATCCATGTCACGCATCATGTCTGCGCGATTTTTTTCAATTTCAAGATTATTCTTGTGGTGTGCATTTCGTGCATCTTTAACAATTTCTTCTAAACGCACCTGTGCGCTTTCAAAATGGCGGTCTGCATCGGCTATTTTTTCACGCAGGCCCTTATCAAGGTTGCTTATTCCTTGCATAAACTGCCGTTCACGTTCGGCGAGTTCCTCGCGGTAATCGTTAAGCCCCTTCTCAGCAGCTTTTTTAAGCTCTTTTAAGTAATTTGCAAATTCACGTTCCGTACTTGCAGAAATATCCGAAACTTTGGCCTCTAAGTTTTCGCAACGTTCTTCTGTTTTTTGGACGATACTGGTTACTTCGTTTTGGACAGCGCTCAATTTATCGCGTAAAATTGACGATTCGCGTGTTACCTCTTCTTCAATGTCGCTAAAAAGTTCACGCGACGCGGATTTAATTTCGCTTAAAGATTTTTGCAATTCACTTTGTAACTCTTCCATTGCGCGGGAACGGTTCGTTAAAAGCTGTGTACTAAGCGATTTACTAATTTCTTCGATTTCGTCAAGTTTTTGGGAGAGTTCGCTTTCCCGCCGTGCCGCCTCTTGGAAGAGGGTTTCACGTGCGCGGGCGTATTGGTCGTTAAATTCCGTAATGTTTTTTTGGATTTTTTGCGCTTCACCACGCGCAGATTTTATAATTTCGTCTTTTTTCGCAAGGGTATCTAAATCGATATTGGATATTTGGTCGCGTATGCGCTCTGCCTCTGTAGCAATCTCGTGGAAAAGGAGCGAGCGTTGCTGGTCGAGTTCTTCACGAAAAGCTTGCAGCCTTTTGCGCATTGTGTCTTCTGTACCGCTCAGGTTTATTTTTAGCGTTTCAAGTTTTTGCGCCTGCTCTTGCATGTCGCGAATAATATCGTCTTTAATATCACGAATCATATCGGGCACGGTAACTTCGAGATTTTTTTCTGCAGAAAAAATGCGCTCTTGTAAATCGCTCACCGCTTGTATTTGTACGTGTATGCGGTTTTCGATATTAAGAGTTAAGTCCTGTGCGCTTTTTTTAAGGCTACTTTCAAGCTCTTCGTAACTCGCCTCGACTTCCGCTTTAAGATCAACATGGCGTGCCATTAAATCTTCGCGTAAATCGCTCTGCACCTTTAGGGTCTCACTTGTTACTTCTTCGAATTTTTTTTCAAGTACAGAAAGTATCTCGCTCGATTTGTCTTTAAGAGCCGCTTGGAATACATCTATCATGTGGGCGGCTTCGTCGTCGACCTGCTTAACGTGCTCTTGTAATTTTTTTATCCGTTTTTGTTGCTGGTCGATTTTGTCGAGAGAATCGTTGATAAATTTTAATTGGTCTTTAACCGAACGCGTCGTATTATCCAAAGACTGCAATTCTGAATCCATGACGCGTAAACTCTGCCGCGTATTTTCAACCGAAGTTAAATCGGTTTTAGCTTGCTCCAACTTTTCCGTAAGCGCCGCAAGGTATTTATCGGCGTTTATCAAAATAGAATCAAAACGGATGGTTGCGTCTTTGAGTTCTTCCTTTTTTTTTAGAGTAATTTCTGCAAGTTCGCGTTCTGCGCGCTCTGCAATCGCTTTAACTTTTTTTAGGTTAATATTAGATTTGTCGAGCCGGCGCAGGAGCAATGTAACAAAAACGGCTGCCGCTACCGGTAGGGCGTACTCGAGCATATTATGTCACATTACAATCTTGCCTCTGCGTCTACAAGCTTTTTTTAATTTGCAAATTTTTGTACGCGGTTCGCTTAAAAATATAAAATTTTGCCTCAGCGAGTTCCGGCCTACCCACATAACCTCAATCACAATTGCCCCAGCGTTTCTTGCACTTGACATCCGCGTTAAGCGAAACAGAGTAGCGTATGGGAGGTCATCCGTTGCGCGGCATCTTGGCGTGGACTATTGGCACCGTCGCAGGTATAGCCGTGTTCGTTGCCTTTGGCCATGGAGCGCAGGTAACTTGTGCAGTGGAGCGCGACACATCGGTTGATTGTTACCTTAAGAAGCGTACGGCGACCAAAACAGAAGAGAGGAAATTTTCCCGTTCGCAAATTGCGGCCGTGCATTGGGGAGTCAGCACGACCACCACGCAGCGTTCAAAATCCACCAAGGACTTCTGGACGATCGAATTCAAGTCGGGCATTTCGCTCGAACTCACCATGCGCGGCGTTGTCTGGCCACGCGGAAACATGAACCTGCCGAATCTGCGTGCGCTATTGTTGCCCGATGGAAAACCATCGCTACACAGCCTCTCGATGGTGGCTTACGGTATCGAAGCTTGGTTCTTGGGATTGCTGCCTGGCGCGATCGGCTGGGCGTTGGCGCTGGTTTTTATGGCAAAGCCGGTACAGGGTGTGTCGGCCGAGACATTGCGTCGCTCACGCCTGGCTAACCTGGTGATGTCGCTGTCTGTTACGGCAGTGACGATAGCGACATGGCTTGCTTTTTTTCACTTCTGGGAAAAGCATCTGACTAACTAGACGATTGCCGCGGAGGCTACGGGGCAGGCACTTGGCATTTGCTTTGCAGTCACGACATAGGGCTGTTCATAACCAATTATTTTCGTCGGTACGAAGAGTGTTATAGCACCCCATGAAGGCTTGGTACTGCCGTGTAGAACTTTTGTGGTTCGCTGAGTCGGAACTCTGCGTCGTCGCTACCATCCCCGACGTGGGCAAAAAAATTGCTCCAGCGAGTTGGCGCATGAGGCTCCATTGTAGTCCCGCATGGCCGTCGACCTGCGGGACATTCTATCACACCCGCTCGAAAATCGGCGTGAGTTTGTCTTCATACGCTTTGAAGCGTACTTTGTCGCCGATTTTTGCCGTGTTGGCATCTGCCATTTCGACAATCGCCGTCATGCGCATCTTGTCGTCGGTTTCGACTACTGCAAGACAATACGGTGCGCGCGCTTTGTTTTTTCCCATCGGTACGAACGTATTGACCGTGTACGTATAAATCGCACCAGTATCTTTCGCCTCGTAATTTTCGAGATTCATAGAGCCACACGCGGGGCAGCATGCAATCCCTTGTGGGTGTGGAGTTCCACAGTCTTTACATTTAACGGCTGGAATACTCATATCGCTCCCCTTCGACTGCGCTCAGGGAGCGCTTTTGCTTGTTGAAATTTCATATATCCCCCCTACCCAAAATGTGCACGGTCGAAACCGATGCAGGGCCGCCCAAGACGTGGGTGAGTGCGAACTTCGCGTCTTTCACTTGCCGCTTGTCCGATTTATCTTGGAGCTGCCATGCCATCTCGACGATTTGGCCAACGCCCGTAGCACCGATGGGATGTCCTTTTGCGGTGAGCCCACCCGACGTGTTGATGGGGAGTTTTCCGCCTAAGCGTGAATGGCCTTCTTCGGCAAAAAATCCGCCCTTACCTTTTTCGGTAAATCCCAAATCTTCGACGTTCATAATTTCGGTGAAGCTGAAGCAGTCGTGGCATTCGGCGACCGATATGTCGGATGGCTTTAAGTTCGCCATTTTATACGCCTCGGCTGCGGCCGCTTTTGTCGCTTCCGATTCCGTGTGCTTCGCGCGAAACGCGACCGAGAACGATGCACCGCCGTGACCAGAGCCCATGACCTTCACCGCATTTTTTTTGCCGAGCGCTTTCGCACGGTCTTTGGTGGTGAGAATCACCGCAGCAGCGCCATCGGTGATGAGTGATACTTCTTGCGCGCTAAAAGGCGAAGCGATGATGGGTGATTTCAAAATTTTCTCGAGCGGCACTTCGCGTTGTTTGTATGCATACGGATTTAAGCTGCCGTGGTATTTATTTTTGGTCGCGACCTCGGCGAGCTGTTTGCGCGTCGTACCAAATTCGTGCATGTGGCGGTGCGCGAACATCGCGAACATCGTCGAGCCGTTCATGCCAGAACCCGCCTCATAGAGATAGTCCACGCCTGAGAGCGCAGCTTTCATTTGGTCTTCGTACGGCACTTCTTCGGGAGACATATTCATTTTTTCAACGCCCATCACCATGACGGTGTCGTACACACCGGCAGCAACGGCAATCATCGCATTGCGAAAAGCCACTCCCCCCGACGCGCACGCCGCTTCAAAGCGCAGCGTCGCTGCGTGTGGCATACCGAGCGACGTTGCCGCAAGCGCAGCCATTGTGTTTTGGTTGTTGAGACCATTGCCGTTATAGTTGCCTAAATACAACGCCTGGATTTCTTTACGGTCGATACCCGCATCTTTGATGGCGCCGTTACCTGCTTCGGCAATCAAGTGGCGAAAATTTTTATCTTTGAAGCTGCCGTGCTCTGTTTCATCGGCACCGATAATATACACTTCTCTCATGAGATCCCCCTTTTATTGTAGCGTACGCTACAATAAAAACCTGAGACAACGCGTCGATAACTTTCGACGGGTTGCTTATATACAGGGTAAATCCTCTTTCCATTCTATCGTTTAGGCATAAGATGCCGTATGAAAGCCCCCTTACAAACTGCGCATCCTTGGCATGGCGTGTCGGTTGGCAGCGAAGCCCCCGCGACGGTAACAGCATTCATTGAAATCGTCCCGTCCGATACAATCAAGTACGAAATCGACAAACCTTCAGGCATCATGAAAGTCGATAGACCGCAAAAATTTTCGTCGCTCTCTCCAACGCTCTACGGCTTTGTACCGCAAACATACTGCGGAAAAAATATCGCCACGCTCGCGAATGATCCACGTGTCGAGCGCGGCGACGGCGATCCGCTCGATATCTGTGTTTTTACAGAACGTGCCATCGTCGCGAATGGCTTTCTTGTACGCGCACGGCCGATTGGCGGCTTTCGTCTCATCGACAAAAAAGAAGCCGACGATAAAATTATCGCGGTCATGGCGGATGACCCCCTTTACGCTCACGTCAACACCTTAAGCGATATGCCACCTGCGCTCGTCGATAGGCTACGCCACTATTTCCTGACGTACAAAGAAATTGCCTCAGGGAAAGCACCGATTATTGAAATCGGCGCAGTCTATGAACGCGACACTGCATATAAAGTAATACAAGCTGCAATCGAGGACTACGATACCGATTTTCGTGGCCAATAACTAAAGTTGTAGAGCTAACGCTCATAACAACGATACCAATTATGCTGTACTAAGAAGTTTTAAACATTTTGCCGAGTTTAGATTTCTTATCTAATCACACTTGTATTCCTGTCACTCAACCGAACTATAAATTACCGACAACCCTTCTCGCACTGCCGTTTCACTTAAGCGCTCGTCGTAACTGAGAAAATTAATTTGCGACGGATCGTTACCACCCGCTACGAGGGCAGCAGCCAATTGTAGCGAGTCGGCGCATCTTAGGGGATGCGTGCGCAAAATGCGTGCGGTGCTCTTCGATAAGGGCGGCACGCACCGAGGCTTTCTTGTCGATAGATAGCGGCATGGAAAAAAAATCGTCGCCGAGTTTTTTTTGCGCGGCATAAGGTTGCCCGCTTTGACAAGCCGCCGAAACAGGCATCAGCATTCCACTGTTTTTCGGGCGTAATCGAAAACGCAGGCCTTAAAAACAGGAGGAAATTTTCAACAGCCTGTTAGTACTGCATCGGCGGGAGGTCTCTTAAGATCTCTGCACGGGTTTTTGTTTGTGTTTTTTGCCGCGGTTTATTGTGCGCGTCCGCCACTGCACGGGGTAAAATTTCGTCGACGTTCATCATTCGCGTAAATTCTTTAAGAGAATTTTTAGGTTGGCTTTCTGCACTCCGCTCTTTTTCAGCGTAGTGCATGGGTTCGTATGTTGAATTTGACGAACCCAAAAGTTGTTCCAAAGCAATACGTGGCTGCGAAGGTTCTTTTTTGTCTTCTGGCCAAGCATATTTTGATAAAAATTCGGGAGGATTACCAATTGTAAGTTCCATTAGTTTAACGCGCTCACCCACAAGGTCGTTAATCTTTTTTTCTGCTGCAATTTTCATCGTATTGCGGTACGAACGGTTTTCGTCGATGCCGTCAACAAGGCCGTGTAGCTCGTTTACTTCACGGTCGATTTGTTCGACACGTTTAATAAGATGGATTACTTTTACAGGAAGCATAGCGAAAGATTTCCTACCTGTTCGGTAGGTCAAGCAAAAAGCATTCTTATGGTTTTCCGACAAGCCGGTATGTTTTGTCATCTACGATAAGAATGGAGCGCGCCGTAAGCTGGTTTAACACACGGCTTACCGACTCGGGTGTAAGATCCAAGAGCGCGGCGATTTGGTTTTTGGGTATATCGAGTATAACCGAATCTCTATCGGCGCCCAATGAAATAAAATAATTTATAATACGTTGTTCTGCACTTTTGAGCGCAAGACTTTCGATTTTTTGTTTTAGGTGGGGTAATAGCTTAAGCGTACGTTGGAGGAAGTAGTTGTGTATGGATTCGTCGGCCTCGGTAATTTTTTTGAGACGGTCGTGCTCAAACGCGATGAGGCAACCATCGCTGAGCGCAGCGCATGACGCTGGGTATGAGCCACCTAAGAAAAGTGGCCCCCCCGCCAAAAGCTCACCTTCCCGAAAAACATGCAAAATACTTTCTTTACCAGCATCGCCCATTACAAAAACCTTAAATTGGCCTTCGGCGACAATAAACGGTCCCTTATACGCATCGCCCTCTTCGAATACAACCTCCGTTTTGGTATAGCGTCGGTAATGGGCGATATTTTGTAAGAGCTCTGCTTTTTCTGGATTTAATTTGTCAAACTTGATCGAAGTCATGGCATCACAACGGGCATTTATAGCTTTGACAGTCCTCGACAAGCCTAATAAAAATAATTATCACCGATTGATATAGGTCAATGCGATTTCTTCGAGCCGTGTTTAGGGCTTGGGCTGGACAGATAAGTATCGTTTACGCGCTGTCTAATAATTTTTTAAAGGAGAGTTTATGAAACTCAAGTATGTGTTCTGGATGAGTTCCGCGCTTGCCTTCTTGGCGGTGGGTTGCTCAAAGAAAGTAGAAAAGGCTGTTTTGGCGTATGCCCCCAATGTGCCGCCACAATTGAACCGTAGCGGTAACGCCAAGGTGATTATTAACCTTGAGACAAAAGAATTGAAAGGGCGTCTTGCTGATGGGGTCGAGTACACCTTTTGGACATTTGGTGGTACCGTTCCAGGCCCAATGATCCGTATCCGCGAAGGGGATGATGTTGAGTTTCATCTCTCAAACCATCCTACAAGTAAAATGCCGCATAACATTGACTTGCACGCGGTTACAGGCCCCGGCGGTGGAGCAGCATCTTCGCTTACAACTCCCGGCCACAGCTCGCAATTTTCGTTCAAAGCACTCAACTCAGGGCTTTATGTTTACCACTGCGCGACTGCTCCCGTAGGTATGCACATCGCCAACGGTATGTACGGTTTAATTTTAGTTGAACCCAAAGGTGGATTACCCAAGGTGGATAAAGAATTTTACATTATGCAATCAGAATTCTATACTAAAGGTAAACACGGCCAAGCCGGGCTCCAAGGTTTTGATATGGATAAAGCGCTCGACGAAAAACCTGAATACGTTGTTTTTAACGGTTCCGTTGGTTCAATGACAAAAGAAAAAACACTCAAGGCAAAAGTGGGCGACAAAGTGCGTATGTTCGTGGGTAACGGTGGTCCAAACCTCGTTTCCTCGTTCCACGTCATTGGTGAAATTTTCGACGCGGTATACACTGAAGGCGGCGCAGAACGTAACCAAAAGAACGTACAAACTACACTCATCCCTGCGGGTGGTTCGGCGATTGTTGAATTCAAAATGGAAGTCCCGGGCGACCACGTCATCGTCGACCACTCGATTTTCCGTACGTTCAACAAAGGCGCGTTGGGTTTAATTAAAGCCGAAGGCGACGCAGTGCCCAGCATTTACTCGGGCAAACAGTCCGATACAGTGTACCTCCCAGAAGGGGGCGCGACGCAAACAATTCCCTCTGAAACAGTACCTTCTCCAGGTCCCAAAAACAAAGAAGAACGTTTGGTTGTGGGTAAACGCATTTATGACACCACCTGCGCCGCTTGCCACATGAGCCAAGGGCAGGGTGTGCCAAAAGCTTTCCCACCGCTTGCAAAGTCTGACTTCTTGAACGCAGATAAAAAACGGGCGATTCATGTAGTCATGAACGGTTTATCCGGTCCTGTAACGGTAAATAAAGAAAAATACGATAGCATCATGCCTGCACTCGGTTTGTCGAACGACGACATTGCCAGCGTGTTGACCTATGTACTCAATTCATGGGGTAACTCAGGTGGTGATATTACTTCCGCTGAAGTCGCTGCACAGCGTGGTGGCCATTAAGAAAATCTTTAACAATCCTGCGCATTATATGCGCAGGATTGCACTTCCGACTATAGTGGTGGCGGCATTTTTTGCCGTCCCACTTTTTGCTGAGGATATGGTAACAATACCTTCAGGCAGTTTTCGCCCTTTCGATTTAGCGAAAGATCAGAAGAACGCCAAAATACGCCGATTCCAGATTGATAAATATCCGGTTTCGACGGCGGATTTTGCCGCTTTTTTAGAGAAAAATCCTGCTTGGCAAAAAGAAAAAATTTCGCGTATCCGTGCCGACAAAGGATACCTCCAAGGGGTTGCATTAAATCCACCCTTGCAAGGTGTTGCTATGACACAAGTTTCGTGGTACGCGGCGCGTGCGTATTGCCGCGCTAAGGGTAAACGTTTGCCGACACTCAACGAATGGGAATACGTCGCCACGTACAATAAATGGGACGCGCTGCCCGCAAACAACGAACGTATCTTAAAATGGTTTGCACAACCCAACGACACTATGCCTGTACCCCGCTTGGGCACTGGCCTTAAAAGCCCGCAAGGAGTTTACGATTTGCATGGGCTTATTTGGGAATGGGTCGAAGATTTCAATTCGTCGACGGTAACCGGCGATTCGCGCGCCGACACTGACACCAACTCGAATATGTTTTGTGGAGCAACTGCCCTCACGGGAAGCGATTTACGAAACTATACTGCGTACATGCGTTATGGAATGCGTAGCTCGCTTAAAGGTAATTACACTGGACTTAATTTAGGATTTCGTTGTGCAAAGGAGATAAAATGAAAACAGTAAAAAATTTGGCGTTTGGATTTTTATTTTTAGGAGTATTATTTTCGTGCAAAGAAAAAGATCCACACGCGCACCATAAAATGGACGCAGGCAAAGCATCCGGTGCGTCGCTTTACGAGTTCCACGACATGCTTACCGACCAAGACGGGAAAAAAATGATGCTACACCAAATGGAGGGCAAGTACATCGTGCTTTCGATGTTCTATGCAACGTGTACGGCAATTTGCCCCCGCATCGCGGCAGAAATGTCTCGTTTAGAAAAAGGGCTCAGCGATGCACAACGCAAGAATACCCGCTTTGCGCTTATTTCGTTTGATCCACAAAGAGACAACCCAGCTAACTTAACAAAATTTAAAAACAAAATGAAATTATCCGATGCGTTTACACTACTTACTGGAGAAGAAAATACTGTTCGTGAAATTGCCGCCGCGCTTGGGGTAAATTACAAAAAGCTGGACGATGGGGAATATTCGCATTCGTCGATTTTTACTTTACTTTCCCCAACAGGAGAAATTATTGCACAGCACACAGGTTTAAGCATGGATATAGCGGCGTTTCGTGAAAAAATACGTCCTTAGGCTTAAGCCAAAGTGGGCAAGTAAAGGGGCGTAAATGACACGATTAGAATGGACTATTGAATATAGTGTTGGCGTGCCCAAAATTGACCAACAGCATGCATACCTTTTCGAGCTTGCCAATCGCTTGTTCCAGCACATGGGAATGCCCGATGCTACACAAATTATCGACGACACAATTGCAGAACTCCACAGGTATGTCGATACGCACTTTGCTTACGAAGAAGCTATTTTGAAAAAAGCAGACTACGAGCACTACGAAGAACACAAACAAATGCACGAATTGATGCGGACACGCCTCGACTTACTAACGCAGCAATTGAAACAGGGTGTACTCAATCGGCAAGACCTCGTCGAGTTTATGGAAAGCTGGCTTACCGAACACATTATTATGGAAGATATGCGGTTTATCCCTGCTGTCGCAAAACTTTCTGAGCCCCCTACAGGCCCCTTATAATTTTATACTTTTTTGTCTTTTATTGATTTACGTCAAGGCCGACAATCTATAATTTGGCTTCATTAACACTATGTACAATTTACCTGTATTTACGACCGCGTTTCGCGTTTTCTTTCTTATGAGCGCACTGGAAGCAGTTGCAATTATTACGATGTGGCTTATAAAGCTCCACGGCGTGCATGTTGTCACAACACAGTTGGGCGGAACCGACTGGCACTCCTACGAGATGGTGTTTGGTTTTGTCCGTGCCGCTATTTTTGGGTTTGTATTTACTGCTGGCCAGCACTGGACAGGCAAGTTTCTTTTAGGCGGAAAATCAGCGTTTATACTTTTTATCCTGTGGCTCTTAGGACGTTTCGCTTTCTACTTACCAGAGCCTTACGCACTTATATCTTTCGGCTTTGATGCAGCTGCGAGTATTTTTGCAATTTATCGTTTACTCCCCCTCCTTAAACAAAAAAATAATAGGCCTCCTTTCTATCTCATTACACTTATGCAATTAGCCCTTTTCGCGGCTATCGCAACGCACTACGTAGGTACTTGGCAAGAGTATTATTTTCATGCGGTGCGCACAGGGCTTTTAATGACGGTACTTTTAGTCGCCATAATTGCAGGCCGTATTTTACCTTTTTTTGCAGGAGTCGTTATGGCGGGCGACAAGCCCAAAATTCGTCCCGGCCTTGAAAAATGGATTTGGCCCGCAACGCAAATTACTATTGTTGCGTTTATTGCCTCTGAATTCCATAATATTGCGTCGTACATTGCTGCGGGTATTTTTTTTATTTACGGAGTTCTACACGCGGTGCGTTGGTATAACTGGCGCCCTTTTGCTTCTTTTAAATTCCCCATCTTAGTTATTCTTTTTGCAGGGTATTTTTGGTTATTTATTGGCTTCTTTTTTATGCCGTTATATTTATCAAAGGTTTTCGCTTCGCTTCCAACCGACGCCGCATACCGCAGTGCAGCATGGCATGTTTTTGGTATTGGCGCAGCAGGTGTGTTTATTTTTGGGATGATTACCCGCGTGGCGCTGGGACACACAGGAAGGCCAATTAAAGCTTCTCCTTCGATTAGCTTTGCATACTTGACGCTCAACTTGGCGCTCCTTGCCCGCGTTATCATCCCTCTTATCGGCATAACCTACGCAAATACAGGTTACTTAGTTGCCGGCTCACTATGGCTTATTACTTTTGTACTCTACCTAGTCAAGTACACACCGATGCTTGTACGTCCGCGCATCGACGGAAGGCCTGGGTAGCAAAGTGAAGCTGCATGAGCGAATTTGAGTGGAGTGATTCTTACTCGACGGGTATCAAAGAAATTGATGAACAACACATTTATCTTTTTGGTTTAGTAAACCGTGTAATTCGCGCAGCAAATGCAGAAGAAAGTAAAAAACAAATTTCACAAATTATCGAAGAACTTATCGACTATACCGTTTACCATTTTGGTTTTGAAGAATCCATTATGCAGAAAGTCGGTTTTAGTTTATTTGATGAACACAAAAAGAAACACGATACTTTGAAAAACCAAGTACTCCTCTACGCTGCCGAAATTAAAGCGGGGGGACTCGAAATTCCCGACTTTGTCGAGTTCATGAAATCGTGGCTCAAGTTGCACATTTTACGCGAAGACATGAAATATATTCCCGCACTTTCTTCAAAAGAAAGGACGAGTAATAAAAAATAGTATGCACTGCATAAGATACATTAAGCGTGTATCTTATGGATTCATTTGCGATTCCGCCGTTACCGACCATTGTTGCGCAAGTTATTCAATTCGATGCGAATAATCCAAAAAATGGTGCTGGCGATTTAGAAAAATTAGTGCTCCCCGACAAGGCAATTAGTGCAGAGCTACTACGCGTAGCAAATTCTGCTTTTTACGGGCGCTCCGGAAAAGTAAAAATTTTACGCGATTCCCTCGCTGTCTTAGGCATTAAGGCAACAAAAAATCTCGTTATTTATCTAAGCACCAAGGCAATGGCGCCCACTTACAAAAGCGATACTTTTAAGGTACACCTAAGCCGTTACCCTATATACGCAGCGCTCATCGCACAAATGGTCGCACAGGAAACTTCGCTGCGTAAAGAAGCAGATGAAGCGTTTTTGGCCGCGCTCCTCCATAAAATTGGTATGAGTATCATGGCGCTACAAAACGCGGGACACTATAGCGACATGATACAAGCGTGTGAAAAAAATAAATGGGATCTCCAAAAGCTGGAAAAACAATCGTATGGAATAACGCATATTGAACTGGGAAAAAAGGCAGCTTCTACATGGAAACTGCCCGACGAATTCCAAAAATTTATGGAAATTTCTGCTACAAGCCCGTACGAGTCTCTCACATCGCCTTTGGAAAAGTCTACTTTTATTGGTGCCGTTTGCGCTTCGCTTCTTTTGGGGATTTCTACCAAAGATACAGCAAAAACCATTGCGCAACAATGCTATAAAGATTTAGGCGGAGAGCAGAACGTGTTAATACGGCATGCATCCCCTGAGGCACAAAAAAGAATAGAGGCGCATCCTTTTGCACAACTTTCTACGCTGTAAATTATGCGCCAAGGCGTTTAAGGTTGTTACTCCCTGTTAATGGATACCGCGAATATGCTCAAACAAAAAATACTTATCGTTGAAGACGAAGACGTCCAATTAACAGCGTTAGAAACCTATATCCAGCACTGGGGCTATGAAGTCATTACCGCAAATAGCGCGGTGAAAGCATTGGCTTGGCTAAGTAAAAACGAAGTCGATATGGCTCTCATTGATTTACACCTACCCGACCATCCAGGAATGGAAATTTTAAAATTTATCCGCGATACAGATGGTCCCATAGCCGTTCCTGTCTTCATGATGTCGGCAGAAGATTCTCCGGAAATCCGTATTGTTTGTATGTCTACAGGCGCGGATGATTTTCTTCCTAAACCACTGAATTTTGCCGATGTTTCAATGAAAATTCAGCAAGCGTTTGAACGCGTTAGCTATAGAAAAGAAATCCAAAAACTGAATGCAAAATTAGAAAAAGATAAAAAAAGCCTTCAACGCTATTTTTCCAGCGATTTAGTTGAAAAAATTTTAAACGAAGAATTTTCAACCGAATTAGGCGGGCAAATTGTTACCGCGTCGCTTATGTTTTTTGACATCCGTGGCTCGACAACAATGGCCGAAAAAATTGGTCCGCAAGCATACGCAGAAAGAATTTCAAAACTTTTTGGAAAGTTAATGGAAATTATTTTCAACAACGGTGGTTCCATCAACGAACTTTTAGGAGACGGTATTTTAGCGACGTTTGGGTGCCCAATCCCCAAAGAACACGATGCTGGAAATGCTGTGCGGACTGCTTGTGCAATCCATAAATATATGGCACAGATAAATAAGGAACGTAGAGAACAAAATAAAGTCGAATATGGCTTTGGCATCGGAATCGCTACAGGAAGAATCTTTGCAGGCAACATTGGCTCAGAAAGAATGATAAAGTACGCTGTGATGGGTGACTCTGTAAATACAGCAGCGCGGATTCAAGACCTTACAAAAACCCTACCATATACAATTATTATCGACGAAGCAACACGGATAGCGGGTAACCCCCAATGCACCCTGAAAGAACTTGAAACAACACGTTTACGCGGTAAGCAAGAGGCGGTAAAACTATACGGAATAGTTCCATAGTTCCATAAAAATTGGAGGCTTTTAACGGTAAAAGCCGCTTAAATTGGATGAGTATTCGATTTAGGCGCTTGTTGCATTTTCATTTTGAGCCCGTGCTGCGCTAAATCGGTTAAACGAAAATCATCGACAATTGTATCGAGGCGAGTACGGATTTTTTTCGCTATTATTTTATCTTTTTCGCTAAGGTAGTCTACCGAGGTAGCTATTCCATTGCTCAATGCAGTTAAACACATAGCGGCAGTTTGTAAAAATTTACGATCGGCTTCGTCACGCCCTCCTTCACCCCATTTTTGTATATCATTGATATAGTGCGCTAAAAACGCCGTTAGGCGCATTGGAGGCTTATAGAGAAAACGCTCTAAATCCGCCAAATGAAATTTCATCTCTTGCCACTCTTTTCGCCCTTGGAAAACGTAGCGTAAATCTTCTTCGGCTTCGGGAAAAAGCGACGAAATAGCGCTTACGATACGGCGGCATTCAAGTGTCGCAAGGGGATGGAAAAATGTATCTTCGTAATGTGCAATACGTGCATCGTTTTCTGCCATAATTTCACGCATGCGTGCATCGGCTTCCTCTTGGCGGCGACGGCGCGCCTCTTCTTCAACAGCTTTTTTTTCCATCGACTTAAAAAACTCCATTTCGTCCAAAATAAAACGCTCAAAATCGGACTTTGTCGCCTGATGGAATTTGATACGCTCGTCGAGTTTAGCCTTGTCAAAAAATTTTTTGCCGTACTTGGATTCAGCATTGCGGTATTTTTCTAAAAGTTTGGCCAAAATCTCCCCTTGGTTTTCTGGTATAAAAGTTGGCTTTTTTTTCTGAAAAATCGAAAAGTGCATAAAATACTTGCCTCTGTCAATTATCGGCAAAAAAGGAACGTATGTTAGACAATACCCCCAGCCGTACCGCCGAAATTGTAGCGCTTATACGGGCGCTCGAAAATGTGTATTACGGTGAAAAAAGCCTTCTTAAAGATAAATACGCAGTGCGTTTTCTCTCCGACTTTTACACGACCATTTACAACCGCTTGTCGGTTTTACCTGATTTTGTTTCTTTTTTTGTTAACGCCACTTCGCTTGGACTTTTTGACTTTATTTCGCTGCGCCACGGTTTTATGGATAAATACGTAAGAGATTTGGGACCACAAATGCCCGTATTACTTCTTGGAGCAGGATACGATTCGCGTGCGTTACGCTTAAACGACTATATAAAACATGGTATTTGGGAATTTGATTTCCCTGCGACACAGCGCCGTAAAAAATTTTATCTGCGTAACGAACAAACTAAAGGCGCCGAGGTACACTATTGCGAAGTTGATTTTATGAAAGAGTCTCTTGCAGAAATTTTTGTGCACGCCAAACTGGAAAAAAGACCTACCCTCGTGCTTTGGGAAGGCGTATCGATGTACGTCACAAAGGAAGTTGTACGCTCGACAATCGAAGCGGTGCGCGATTATTTCGGCAAAGGTAGTTATCTTATTTACGACTATTGGCAAACCCTAATCGATCATCCTATAAAAGGCGTTTTAAACGCGATACTGCCACACGCAATGGACATTATCTATAACGAAAAATTTACGTATGGTGAAACAGTCGATGGAATGCGCAAACTTGCTCTCGACTGTGGCGCAAAAAAATTTGAGTCGTATAATGGTAGTCAAATGATGAAAAAACTTTCGTTGACGTCACGACTGCCACTTACCTCGGCTGCAGTTGCTGTTCTTGAATTTTAGACAGTCGTCAATAAAATGAGTGAGGCTTTATGAATAAAGAAATTTTTATTTCGGAAATAAAAGAAAGTTTGGTCACCAAAAGCGATTTGAACTTTTTAGAAAAAGTCGATGATGAAACCTTGCAAAAAATACATAAAGAAATTCACGATTACATAAGCCGTACAGAAGAACTACAAAAACCTGTTTTCAAAGTAATGGCGGTTGCCACCCAGTTTATCCCAAACTTTATTATCGCTAAGCTTGCACACGATTATCTCACCCCGTATATTATTGCACAGGTTACCATCTATATGGATCCAAAAGCTGCCGCTAAAATTGCAAAGTCGCTCCGTATCGATTATATGGCCCAAGTAGCGCTTTACGCCGCACCTGAAATAACAGCACGCATTGGCAATTTTATGGACCCAAATATTACTGCGCAGATTGTAAAAGATTTAACATCAAAAAATTTCACCGGAAAGCTTGGAGAACTTGCAGATATTCTCGAAGATAAAGTATTGCTCAGTATTGTCAACGCACTGCATGATGGGAAAATTGTTGGTAGTATTGCCAACGTAATGATGAATCAGGAAAAAATTTTACGTATCGCAGAACAAATGCCTGTTGAAATTCGTAATGCCGCAAAACTTCAACTACAAACATTGGGTAATAAGCTCGCCGATCAATTTTAAAAAATAGCTTACCTTAAATGCATCTGTTTATTACCAATACGTACACACAGCAAAATTAAACCACTTGAAGCGGTGCGTGTGTGGCCGCGAGAAGAGATTTTGTGTGTGTGGTGTGTAGTTTTCGATGAAGCGTATGGCTTGCCATTTGAGATTTTCATCAGTTATCGCGCTATAGCCCTGTTTTTCCATAGCTAATCGCTCCAGAAACAAGTCCAATGCAAGCCTTATAAACGCCGACATCGTAATCCTAAGACGCATCGACGCTAAGCGAACAAGCATCTCGTCCTCGCCATAGAGGCACATAACATGCCGGTGCACCTTACCCACGTTTTGCATCTCCTCTTTTAGCTTTTCACGCGTCTTACGCAACACCGGAGTCCACCGCAGGTGCTCTTTTCGCGCCAAACGTAGCACGCAATACCGCGTCATCGTCGAAAATGTTTTCTTTCGTACCGCTGCCAATGTTATAACACGGCTCCACTGCCGTGCCGACAAGTGTACTTCTAAAATATTGGCAATTTTAACTGGCCGTTTTTCCAAAAATTTCGGCTGTTTTTTGCATTTCATTGTAATTCCTCCTGTCAGGCGGATTAACTTTCGCGTAGATAACAATCTGCCCCTATATATTAAATACCAGAAAACACGTAAATTTTCTCACTTTTGGTAAAAAAAATACAATTTTTGGGAAAAAGCTGTTTTAGCTATGAAATTCCATAGCTATGGCAGTATTTCATAGCTATGGAAATCCGGCGCTATAATTCGGTATAGCTATGGATTTTCATGGCTAAAACCTTGGCTGCAGTTTGCAATATGACAAATTTATAAGTTAAGAAAGACAATCCGCGGCAAAGAAACGCTTGCCGTCGCAGCTACGAAAGCCAAAGATTTACCCATCGCGCTAATACATTTATAAAGGCTTATATAACGCAATGAAAATACTTGTCACTGGTGGCGCGGGGTTTATTGGCTCTGCGGTTGTACGCTACATTATTGAACACACCGAAGATTATGTCGTGAATGTCGATAAGCTTACCTACGCGGGCAATTTAGAATCGCTTGCCAGCGTTCGCCAAAGTTCGCGCTACACGTTTGAGCGTGTTGACATTTGCGACGCAAAAGAGATAGCGCGTGTTTTCACAGAACATAGACCCAATCGAGTAATGCATCTTGCCGCCGAGTCGCACGTCGACCGCTCGATTGACGGCCCTACGGCGTTTATCCAAACTAACATCGTCGGCACGTATACACTTTTAGAAGCAGCGCGTACGTATCTTCAAGATGCGGAGAAGAGCGTGCGCGAAAATTTTATCTTCCACCATGCCAGCACGGACGAGGTATACGGAGACCTGCCACATCCTGACGAGACTTACGACTACAAAAATTTTCTTTTCACCGAAAAAACCGCGTACGCGCCTAGCTCACCCTATTCTGCCAGCAAAGCGTCGTCCGACCACTTGGTACGTGCATGGCGGCGCACCTATGGTTTGCCCACGCTAGTCACGAATTGTTCCAACAATTACGGCCCATACCATTTCCCCGAGAAGTTAATCCCACTCATGATTTTGAATGCATTGGAGTTAAAACCGCTGCCGGTATACGGTAGGGGCGACCAAATCCGCGACTGGCTTTTTGTTGAAGATCACGCACGTGCGCTTTACACGGTAGTGTCACATGGCAAAGTCGGAGAAACATACAATATAGGCGGGCACAATGAGAAAAAAAATTTGGACGTTGTTGAAGCAATTTGCTCGCTTTTAGATACGCTGCGTCCACGTACGGATGGCCACTCGTACAAAAATTTAATTGCGTACGTAAAAGATCGCCCTGGCCACGACCGACGCTATGCAATCGACGCACAAAAAATTGCACACGAGTTGGGATGGCAGCCCAAAGAAACATTTGAAACGGGACTTAAAAAAACTGTCGAGTGGTATTTAGAAAACCTTGAGTGGTGCCGCCGCGTGCAAGACGGCAGCTACCAACGTGAACGGTTGGGTTCTTTTTAATAGCTAACAAGTCTATTCACAGCCACTGTTTATACAAAAAGCCGTCCGATTTGGTACACACCCAACGACGCTAAATACGCCAGCGTCGTCAGCACCACAAAAACAGTGACTGCCCAGCGGGTGCTCATGAGTTCACGGCGGATGGTCGCCAACGTGCTCATGCATTGCGCACACAACGCAAAAAAGACCATGATTGAAATTGCCACCAAAATACTGTACGCCGGTGTACCGTCGGATTTCTTTTCGTTCACGAGTTTCGTACCCAGTTGAGTGGGATTATCTTCCGCATCGGTGACGCTGAAAATAATCCCCAAGGTAGACACAAAAACCTCGCGTGCGGGAAAAGCAGAGAGCACCGCGACCGATATTTTCCAGTCGAACCCCAATGGTTCAAAAATTGGCTCAATCGTGCGGCCAAAGCGCCCCATAAGGCTGTCACGTAAGTACGCAGCACGTAAAGCATTGTTGAAATCGGTCTTGATGGCTTCTTCTTTCTCTGTGGGTTTTTCTTTGTTTAAGATTTTAGTGAGCGACGCCGAGTTGAGTTGCAGACTTTGCGCAAAGGTAGATAGCTCTTTGTTATACGTCTTTTCGCTGTGCGGAAAATAAACGAGCGCCCAAATTACAACCGAGAGTGCAAAGACAATCGTCCCCACGGTTTTAATAAAATCACTCCCCGCGTCGTACACACGGCGGAACACATTGGGCCAGTGCGGCAGGCGGTATTCGGGTAGCTCGAGCATAAACGTACCTTCGCCTGCCTTCAAGACTTTGCGGTTGAGTAAGTAAGCTAAAGGCAGCGCGACAACGATGCCCACAAGGTGCATCCCAAAGAGCGCCACCGCCGCCCAGAGTGCCCCCGCACGCGGCTCGATGAACGCACCGATAAAAAGAACATACACCGGCAGCCGCGCCGAGCACGACATGAGCGGAGCAACAAGAATTGTTGCCATCCGCGCACGGCCATTGGGCATCGCACGCGCAGACAAAATCCCAGGGATGGCGCACGCAAAACTCGAAAGGAGCGGAATAAACGAGCGCCCATTGAGGCCAGTCCAACCCAAAAGTTTATCGACCATAAACGCCGCACGCGCCATATACCCCGTCTCTTCAAGCACAGATATAAAGAAGAATAAAATCATAATTTGCGGCAAAAAGACGATGACCGACCCTGCGCCGGCAATCATACCGTCGGCGATGAGCGATGCGGTCACGGGATAACTACTAAGACCCGAACGCACCCAACCGCCAAACATTTTCATCGTGCCGTCGATGCCGTCCATCATCGGCTGTGCACCGGCGTAGATGCTAAAAAATACGCTGCCGATGATGACTGTAAATGCAAAAAGCCCAAAGAGGCGGTGTGTCAAGACACGATCAATGCGCGCGGTGATTGACGTGGGTGGGCGCAATGCTTTTATGATTACTTTTTTGAGTATGGCATCGATGGTACGGTAACGCACCTCCATTTCGTTGGCGTCGTTGGTGAATCGAGGGCGTGTTGCTTTTTTAGCATGATTTCTTCTTATACTCGATTGCGAAATAGTTTTAGAAGATGCACTCGTCACAATCTTTTGGGTGAGCGCTGCAATTTGATCCCCCGTGGCCTTTGTCACTTCGCACAGAGGAAATCCCAATGCGTGTTCGAGTTTTTGGATGTCGAGAGTCAATCCCCGCCGCGCCGCGATGTCAGTCATTGTAACTGCGCCCAACATCGGCACGCCCAACTCTTGGAGCTGGCCGACTAAATAGAGCGAGCGCTTGAGGTTCGAGGCGTCGATAATCACCAAAACAATATCAGGTTTTGTTTCACCCGCGTAATTGCCGGTAAGCACGTTCGCCGCGATGGTTTCGTCGGTTGACTTTGCTTTAAGGCTGTACGTTCCCGGTACGTCGAGGATTTCAATTTCTGAATGTTCTTTTAACGTGCCAGATTTTTTTTCCACGGTGACACCCGCAAAGTTGCCGGTGCGTTGCCGCGCACCGCAAAGCGCGTTGAAGACCGTCGTCTTACCTGCGTTGGGATTTCCCGCGAGCGCAATTTTTATTTTCATGTGTGCACCATTACCTCGGCTAAATCAGAACGGCGCAAGATAATCGGCGTATCCAACACTTCTACCACAACGGGATCTCCCAAAGGCGCCACTTGGACAAGGGTTACCTTTTCGCCTTTGACAATCCCGATTTCAGCAAGGCGTTCGTTTTGGGTGGGAGTGCGTACCACGACGCCACTTTCGCCGAGCGCAAGCGTACTCAACGAACGTTCTAAAAGTGGGATTTTCTCTTTTTTGCGCACCATGCTATGGAATTCCAGAGCTACTGTTTTCGCCTACACGCCGGATATCTACACGATTACCCATGCACATTCCATTTTGCACGCGACACCATCGACTGGTTGCACTGCTCGCAGGAGGACTTCACTTTGCCGCGAAAACGCAAGTAAAGATAGATAGCCGCCGCAAAGAGAATGAGAATAACTATCAAATAGTCCATTGCGGGGAATATATACGATTTGAGTCAGCGCGGCAACTCTTTGGGAGTCTGTTTCAGCTCCGCGGGTGCGGACAACTCTTAATTGACCGCGTGTCTCGAACGCCAAAAGAACCCTGTGCAATTCACAGAATTGAAGCTTGCTGGGCCAATCCAAGAGTGCCTCGCGCAAAAAGGGTTTACCGAGCCAACCCCTATCCAAAAGGAAACTATTCCTCTTGCGCTCAATAACCGCGACCTCATCGCGTGCGCAAAAACAGGTTCGGGAAAGACTCTTGCGTATTTACTCCCCATCCTCCAGTACATCCACAGCAAACCTGCTGGAATAGAAAATAGCGATCCCGTTGCGCTTGTTTTAGCGCCAACCCGCGAACTTGTTGTACAAATCGCCGAAGAGGCACAGTTTTTTACCGAGGCAGTTAACTTACGCCTTGCGACAATTTACGGTGGCGTCGATCACGATAAGCAACGCCGAGAACTTTCTGCAAAGCCACAGCTTGTAGTTGCAACGCCGGGACGCCTTTTAGATTTCATCCGTGGTGGGGAAATTAACTTAAAAAGTGTTGTGCGCATCGTTCTCGACGAAGCCGACCGTATGCTCGACATGGGGTTTATCGCCGATGTGCAAAAAATTCTCTCTAAGTGTTCTTCTAACGAAAACGAAGAACGGCAATTTTCTCTTTTTTCGGCAACAATCAACTACAGTGCACTTTACTCGGTATGGGATTTTATGCGTGAGCCTGAGGAAATCCTCATCAATCCAGAACTTATCGACCATGCGTCTATTGGACAAGAAATGCTCCATTTAGGCCAGGATGAAAAACTGCCGTATCTCATCCAATTTTTAGAAGCGAACAAGCTCGAACCAGTAATTATTTTCACCAACAGCCGCCAGTATGTCGACGTACTGGTTAAAAATTTAAACCACCACAGTATTGCCTCCGAGGGTTTATCGAGCATGGTAACACAAAACAGGCGTTTACGTGTTTTAGAAGACTTTAAAGAAAATAAATTTCGCATTTTGGTTGCAACCGATGTCGCCAGCCGTGGTCTCCACATCGAAGACGTACAACTCGTTATTAACTACGATATTCCGCAAGACTCAGAAACTTACGTACACCGCATTGGCCGTACTGCACGTGCAGGAAAAACAGGAAAAGCGCTCAGCTTCTCTTCTGAGTTTGATTACGACTCTCTCGAAAAACTTGAACGCTATTTAAAATACAAAATTCCTGTTATGCAGCCTGAACAACGTTTCATCGACAACTTGAGTTTTGTGCGTATCGTGAGTGTCGCTCGCCAAGATGGCGCTGACCACCTACGTACACGCGCTCCACAGCGTCGCGATATAAAGCGGCGTGACCAAAGCCGAGTTTCGGCTAAACAACAAAAACACCCACTGGCTGCAGAAAAACGTAACCATGGGCAAACAGGTGAAAAAAAGAACAGCCACAACCGTTATAATACAGAGCGTAACGCACACAAAAACCAAAGGCGTGACGGGGCGTATTTTGATGCGCGCAAAAAACCACAACAAAATACAGAGAAAAATTTTGCGATCCTTTCCCGTGATGGAAAAAAATCGGGAGTATGGGCAAAGGTGTTGGATGCAGTAAAATCTATTTTTGGCAGAAAGAAAAAACCGCAACTTTCCGAACGGACAAAACAAATTCTTGAACAGGAGAGCCGTGTATCAGGCCAACAAAAGCATTCCCGCAAACGCCCAAATAATTATCGACGGCGGCAAGGCACAAACAGTAAAAGGCGTAATAACCGTGGCAACAAAGGACAGCATCGTCCATAAGAGGGTAAATGTTACTTTCCGAAAAAGCACTTATAGGGAAAATAAGCTTCGCGCTGTTAAGCCTTTTTGCCCTGCTCCTTCCTCTTTCTGCTCTTGCTGCGCAAATTAGCCTCGCAGCCGCATCAAGTTTCTTCTTCTTTTCTCTTACTTTTCGCGAAGGAAGGGCTGCGCTCAATTTTACTTCTTCACCTCGGCTACGTATTTTATATATTGCGCTTTTTTTCTTTTCTCTTTGGCGAATTTTTTATACACCCACCCAAGGAGAAAATGTCGACGCGTTTTTACGCACACGCGAAGTGTGGTATCTTCTTTTACCTGCGCTTCTTTTTTTCTACGCCTCGTCGCGGCACAGGCTCTTTATACTTATTACCTTTTTTGTAACAGGTGTCATTCTCGCGCTGCTTGTAGGGTTTTGGCAAATGCGTACGGCAAAAATTCCGAATCCAGAGTTAATTAGCGCATACACCCGCAAGGTTTTTGTTGCTATTACGTTTTTGTTTTCTTTGGCGCTGGCGCAAGCGCGATTTTTTTCAGGTAAATATATCCATGCCTCGATTTTTCTCATTATCGCTTTTGTCGCAGGGTTTGCTCTTTGGGAAGCGGGCTTAATAATTTTTTGGACGACTACCGTTGCAATCTTTTCTGCTATTTATTTGCAGCTTTTCCACAAAGCACATAGATGGATTTTCTGGTGCACAATTTTAATTGCCATCCTCATTTTATTTTTCAAAAATGCGGAGTTCGCCAGCGTGGTGCAAGCGCTACTGTATTCAGGCGTTGTAAACACCGTGCATAAAATTACCAGCGCTAACGAGTTTACAAAAGTTTATCTTGAATACGGCTGGGTTGGTTTTTTCTTTTTATGTATTGCGTACGGGCTTATTCTCTTTATATACATACGCGAACGTTTTCGCCTACGCTTAGGTAGTGATCGCGTGTTAGCATCGGCGCTTGCGGTATCGCTTCCACTTATTTGGATAATTGGTTTTATTGAAGGCGTAGGTGTCGATCCACGCACCCAAATGGGAATATGGATGCAAGTGGGACTTCTTTTTGCACTACTTGAAACAGACCGTGCTGGTTTTGGAACCTCGGCCTGACTTTATTTAAACCAGCGTTTATACGCTAACCATAAAACTTAACAATTTATCGGTAGACTTTTAGGTTGCGTCAAACGATTGACAAACTGACACGTAGCGCGTAAAGTTGCCCTATGGATGTAAAGCGCAGTGATATGATTAAATGGGCGCAAAGCGCACAGCTTAACGCGGAATCACGCAAAGAACCTCAAACGGAAAAAATAGCGGAAGCAAAAGCTCCCTCGCGCACTGCCGTTTCTATAGACGCACTGCGCTCTAAAGTAATGGGTTTACAACAAGAGATCCACGACTTACAAACCGGAATTTCTTCACGGCAAGTACAACTCAGCTTCCTTAATCAAGTTTCCGAAAACTCTTCGTGGCAAAAGGAGTTGCGCAAATTTATGGACGATAAATTTCCTGCAGCACACTTAGAAATCAAAGAGCACCAAGGTTTAGATGAATTTAAAGCCGAAACCCTCCAATCGGTTACGCTGCTTAGAGAAAATCTCTTGAAAAAAGAGATCCAAATCCAAAATATTATATCTGCCGGAATTTTTACTCCACCAGAAAATAGCAGCGACGACGCAGCCCTTTCGCTTGAAAACTCGAAAATAGTCAAAGACTTTACGCAAGGGCGCGATATATTCTCAAAACTCCGCCCCGAGACAGTTAAAAATCTTTTGCATTAATTTTGCAAAAGACCGCCGATAAACTTACAGAAATTTTACGCGCATGCGCTTTAGAATATAAAGGAACCGGCGCACCTTTGGTTAAAGCGTACGCCGAAGGTGAAGCTGCACGGCGCATGGTTGCGCTTGCCCGAGAGCATGGCGTTGAGGTAAAAGACGGGGAAGAAGAATCTCTGCTCCTTGCGCTAAAGACAGTCAAAGTAAATACCCAAATTCCCCCCGAAATTTATCTTGCTGTTGCGCGTATTTATGCGTATCTTACCCAAGAAAGGTTAAAATAACCAGATTATGCTTGAATTTCTCAACAAAAATTCCGAAAATAGCCTATGACCCGCTACCAGGTCAAACTTTTACGCCCAGGGGTTTCTTTTACGAAACCTGTCTTTATCGACCCCACAAATATGCTCGCAGCGGCAAATGTCATTGTAACGCAAAGCGACATCGATAGGCTTACAAAATGGAAAATTGAAGAGGTTTTATCCGAAGGGGAACCCATTTACGCGAACAAAGGGGACGAAGCGGCCTTTATCGACGGGCAACAAAAAATCGATATTGATCTCATTAAAAAAGAATTAAAAAACCTTGTACGTGTAAAGCCTCCATTTACAAATTTAACAATGGCGACAGAGGCAATCCTCAAAGACTTTTATACCCGCGTTAACCAAAATAATAACCCCAACACCAACGATGTACGCGCAAAAGCAGAAGAGTTTACAAACCTTGCAACCGACAACCCACTTATTGTCGTCTACGCATTAGAATATGTAATCGAAGGGAATGTTTATAAGCATGTTGTCGCGTGTGCGTTTTATGCTGTACGCTTGGGAATTGCTTTAGATTTTTCACGCCCCAAAATTGTCGAACTTGTTTTTGCAATCCTCATGATGGATGTAGGCATGCTCAAGGTGCCATCGACCATTCTTGAAAAAGTATCCAAGCTTAACGAAACAGAGATGCAAATTATCCACGCGCACCCAGTACACGGATACCAAATGCTCACACAAACGGCAAAGATAAAAAACTCGCTTGCCTCTGTGGCGCTTCAACACCACGAACATTTTGATGGTTCGGGTTATCCTCGTAAAATTAAAGGCGCAGAAATGACTGAATACACGCGTGTTGCTGCTATTGTCGATTCGTTTTGCGCAATTATCGAACGTAAACCGTATAGAAAAAATCGCCTCCCTTACGACGCGATGAAAGAACTTTTAACCCTTGGTATTTATCGCTACGATCCTATTTACTTAAAAACCTTTCTCGACTCACAAGCAATTTATCCTTTAGGTTCCATTGTCGAACTCTCTGATGGCTCAACAGGAATGGTCGTTATGGCAAACAAGGGAAAACCCATGCGGCCAGTTGTTTGGATTTTACGGAATGCAAAAAATGTACGCCCTAAAGAATTAGAATTCGTCCATCTACTGTACGTTACAGATAAATTTATTTCAAAAGCTAAATACCCCGAAGAGGCTGGCATTAACCTCGACATCGAATTTACCGACCTTTCTAAATTACTCTAACTTGCTGAAATCTGCTTGCCGTGTTGTAAAGCCTCGCGGATAGACTTAGCAGACAAACCCATACACTCGAGACTATCCAAACCCCATGATTTCACTAAACGGCGTATCCAAATTTTTTTCTATCAAGCATGGAATGCTTTCGCGCGACAAGCTTACCGTAAAAGCCCTCAATAATATTTCACTCACCATTGGCGAAAAAGAAATTGTGGGGCTTGTCGGCGAATCGGGAAGCGGCAAAAGCACTCTCGCACGCATCGTCATGGGACTTTATAAACCCGATACGGGATATTTTACTTTCGACGGTATAGATAGCCGCACAATGACAAAAAATGACTGGAAACAATTACGGCAAAATTTGGGCGTTGTGTTTCAAGATCCCGTTTCGTCGATGAATCCGTGGATGTCGGTTGAAAAAATTGTTTCAGAGCCAATGGTTATCCGCAAACGTAAAGAGCGTATTCCTAAAAAGCAACGCCGCGATCGTGTTGTTGAAATTCTGGAAGCTACAGGGCTTTCATCAAACGATCTCGTTAAAAAAATACACGAGTTTTCGGGGGGACAAAGGCAGCGTATCGCCATTGCACGCGCATTGGTACTTAAACCCAAGTACCTTATTCTCGACGAACCAATTAGCGCACTCGATGTTTCTATCCAAGCGCAAATCCTTAACCTGCTTATGGATTTACGAAAGCAATACGGTTTTGCCGCTATTTTTATTACGCACGACCTTTCGATAGTGCGGTGGTTTTCCGACCGTATTGCAGTTATGTATTTGGGGCACATTGTTGAAACTGCACGCGCCGATGTTATTTTCGAGAAAAGCCGCCACCCTTATACAAAAGCGCTCGCCCTCTCAAAGCTCGATACGGATGTACACCGCCGTGAATTCTATACGCTCCCTGGGGAAATACCTTCTCCTGTGAATGCTCCACCCGGATGCCCGTTTGAGCCACGCTGCACACGCGCTGTGCCAGAGTGTACGAAGGCATTTCCTTTGGCGACGCATATATCCGATGGTACACTATTCCACTGTTATAATCCACTGGAGGTCGAATGAGCGTTAAAATTTTTTCAGAGCATAGACTACTACAAGCAAAAATTACAACGCTACGGAGCGCAAACACACGCCACGAAGAATTTACGCGCACCATGCACGAGGTAAGTTTAATTTTGTGCTCTCTTGTTGGCGCAGAAATCTCTACGGCAAAAATATCCGTAAAAACGCCGCTTACGCGCACGCACGGCGTTAAAATAGAACGGCAAACAGTGCTTGTTCCTATTTTACGCGCAGGGTTGGGGCTACTCGAAGGGTTTCGCGTGCTGATTCCCAACGCAAAGGTAGGGCACGTCGGGGTTGAAAGAGACCACAAAACCCTCAAACCAAAATTTTATTACTATAAAATGCCTCCCCTTAAAAACACCGAAGTGTGGGTTGTCGATCCCATGCTTGCAACGGGAGGCTCTCTTGATTTTGCACTTGCAAAAATTAAAGAAGCAAAACCATACACTATACGCGCAATAAGCGTTCTTGCTTCGCCCGAGGGAATTGCTTTTGTACAAAAAAGCCATCCCGATGTCCATTTTTATACCGCCGTTTTAGATACAAAACTTAATGCAAAAGGATATATCGTTCCCGGGCTAGGCGACGCGGGCGATAGATACTTCGACACATGATGTACAAGGCCGTCACTCGGCAAGCTGCTCTCAATAAACTTCTTAAAGAGCATGTTGTACCGCGCTTTGAGCGCGTAAAAAGAATTCGGTTTCTTTTTGCTAATCGAGTAATACACCTACGCGGAGTAATCCGTGAGGGAGAAGAGCGCGTGTTTGGTTTTAAAACAGGAGATATCTATTTTGACTTTCGGATGATTAAAGAAGAAGTGAATGCACAAACGGTAAAAATGCGTCTATCGCGCTCTCGTTTTTTTAGCTCTTCTCGCATCGATTTAATTAAATTAAGCAGCCGTATCTCCAGTAAATTGGAAGATATACTTTTGTACCACCTCACGCGTGGCGATTCTCCTTTTTTTATGGTTAACCGAAAAAAACGCTTTATCGGGTTTGACCTTAATTTTATTTTAATGCAAATTCCGCCGGGGTTAGATGTTTTGGGGAAAATAAATATTGTAAATGTTTCTTTTGAGCCACGCCGTATTGTGTGGTTTCTTAACTCGAATTTACTCTTACAATCTATCGTGCAAATATTTAAACCCGATTACGTCGAAATAGAGAAGATAGAAATAGAAAGCGATGCGCAAAAATTACTTACCGACATCAACTTAATAGAATAAAATTATTTTTTAAAATTCCGATGGCATGTCTGCACCCGGGATTAATTTATCGGATGTGTCGGTGAGGATAAACATTTCCGCTAAATTAAAAACAGAAGTTCCCGGTTGGTCGCGAAAAAAGCTCTGCACTTTAATTGCGGTTAAGTAAAGCTCATACCTGTTATATTTTTTAGGATTACGCAAACGTAAATACGGCGGTATAACAACTTCAAAGCGTTTCCAGCCTTGATAGTCAAGAGAGGCGACAAAAATTTCTTGTTTAATTTTATTTGGTCCCTCAAAAATCGCAAAGAACTGGTGTGCATGGTTTGCGCCTCGGATATATATCGAAAAAATTCGATTACGCCCACTTAAGAAAATAGGTTTTTGTGGAAGAATATAGAGCGTATCTTGCCCCGGCTTGATAACATTCCAGCGGTATTCGACAGAAGTATACGCTGGAGCAAAAGGTTCTTTTTTTTCTAGCACCCGCGATTTATCCACGAGCGCAACATCTCTTTCAAAAGCTTCTTTAAGGTCGCTTTTCACATCTTTCGCCGGATGGACGGGTTTTATACGCGCACTCACGTGGTGCAATAAATTCCTCTCTGGCGCGAATTCTTTGAGATTAAAATCCGTCACATAGCGAAACGCTGTAGCAGCATCCGGAGTAAGTCCGTACCAAAATTGGCTATCTTTCGAATCTTTAGCAGCAAGTGTTATACTAAAAAGTGCAAGAAAAAAAAGCGTAAATAAAAATTTATTATACCTTCGATCTCGTGTGGCTTTTCGCAAAAAAGCCATTACCGCTCGACACGCTCTCAAGAAAAACACGAGGTGTTCTACAACCTGTGAATCCTCTCGAAAAGCTTTATTCCTTTGGCGACCGACTCAATAAGCGCCTTAAAAAACCTATCCGCATTCCTGAAGCGCGTGTTCTTTCGGTTGGCAACATTACGACCGGTGGTACAGGAAAAACTCCCGCAACGATATATTTTTCAAAGCTTTTACGCTCCGACTATCCTGTGCAAGCGATACTTTCACGCGGGTACGGCGGAAATCTTTCACGCCAAACAAACTTGTTGTCCAATGGAAACAGGTTATTGATGTCAAGCGACGACTCGGGTGACGAGCCGTACCTAATGGCGGTAAATTTACCTGGAGTAAAAATTGCTGTTGGGCGTAACCGTCTCAAAAATGCGCAAGCCCTCGTTAAAGACTTTGGTATAAAACTATTCATTTTAGACGACGGATTTCAACACTACCGTATACACCGCGACGCAGATGTAGTCCTTATCGATGCAACAAATCCATTCGGGAGCGGGCGACTTTTACCCAATGGAATTTTGCGCGAACCAATAGAAAATCTTAAACGCGCTTCAATTATCGTTTTAACAAAAACCGATTTAGTCAACGATGTTGAGTTAGACACACTACGCGAAAAAGTACAAAAGGTATCGAGGCTATCGCATATTTTTTTAAGTACGCACACTGCGAAAGGGCTTGTTAAAATACCACACGACTATACACCACAATACATCCCTACCCTTGAAAACTTTTCAATCCTAAACCACGAGACCGTGTGGGCTCTTTCTGCAATCGCCAATAGCCATGCATTTGAAGAAATGCTCCGCCGTGCGGGTGCAGAAAGAATAGAACAAATTAGTTTTCGCGACCACCACAATTTTTCTGAAAAAGATATTCGTATGATTTTAAGCCGCATACGCCCGTACGATTTAGTCGTCACAACCGAAAAGGATTACGTGCGGCTACGCAAATACGCACAGGAACTTAGCGTACTAAAACAATTCTACTATTTAAAAATAGAGTTTGAGGTTTGTGAAAATGAAATCCTTCTTAAAGAAGGGCTTAAAGCGCTCTTAATGCAGGCGTAAGGCTCTGCGCTGTTTTTGTCGGCATATTTGAAGCAAGCGAATACTCGAAACGGTGTTTTTTAACTAATGTTTTGACACCGCGCACAGTCTCGTGGTATATAATTTCGATAAGTTGTTTTGAATTATTGTAACGGTATTCTGCATAACGCGTACCAATAAGCCCTGTTTTCACGCGGTAGCGCAAAACGCCATCTTCGTAAACCGACTCAACCTTGCTCGTCAATTCTCCGCGTGCGTTAAAAATAGATTGTGTACTTCCCGTTGGATTTTTTGTAATGCGAAAAGTTTCCGTTACCGCTTTGCCGAGGATACGTTTTCCCGACACTAACTCTCCTTCTTTGCTATAACTGTAGCGCCACTCTACGTGCGCATTACCGCGTATATCGTGAACAAGGGTTCTTATAAGTTTTTCTTTACGGTACTCGTACGTAATATCTTCAACCATTGCGCCCTGTGCGTCAAAAAGCTGCTCGCGGGTAAGATTCCCTTTGTCGTAAGTGTAAAGTAAATAACCAGTAGGATTTCTTTTTGCATCGAAATAATCAATCCGGCGGAGTAAATTGTTTTCGTACTTATATTGTGCTGTTTCTGTTATTGTTCCCTGTGTTACACTTTCAAGCTTTGGCCGCGCAGAAAGGGTATTTAGCTTTTTATATGCCTCCATAGGATCGTAAATTTCCGGGCCAGCTAAAAGCGCTGTTACTATAAAATTATGTAAAAAGATAAAAAATATGCACCGTAGCCTCATGTGACATATTTCGGCAGGTATAAAAAAAAAATTACATTTTTTTCTAAAGAGTTATCTATAATTGGACGACACTCTGATTGTGAGGGAGTCTATGCAAGGGATACAAGAAATTGGCATCGCTTCGGCCGCACAGCCTACTGTAATCTCCTCAGAGGATTTAAAGGCGCTTTTGTACCTTACAATCCGTGGGCACAACGGCCTCACTGGAGCAGCCGTAGAAGAAAAACAAACCAGCCAAGCCGAAACAGGTCATGGAATTGACCCCGAAAAAGGCGTGGATGTAAAAGCTTGAGCGCGTAAGCGTTTCAAGCATAGCTAAAATGGAGAGCATGACGGGGTATGGCGAGAGCCATTTTACCGCCGAAGGTGCCTCCATTATTTGTTCTGCCCGCAGCATCAACAGCCGCTTCCTCGAAATAGAATTTTTTTTTCCAAACGAAATTAGCTGGTTTAAAGCCCAAAGCGAATCGATTATCCGTCGAAAATTCACGCGTGGACGTATTGAAATAACGTTTCAAAGCGCTGGCGCGCTTCCTTCGGATATTATTTTCAACACAGATTTAATCTCACAATACGAGAAATTAGTCTCGCAACGCTTAGGAAAAAAAAAATTTGCCTTAGAACCACGTGAATTTTTGAGCATACCTGGTTTTGTTGAGCATCGCGTTAAAAATTGGCGTGCATACCAAAACAAATTTGAATTCCATTTGATGCGTGCTCTCCTTAAAATGCAACGAACGCGCCTTATCGAAGGGCGTCGTATTGTACGCGCATGCCTTACGCATGTCCGTTATTTAAAGCGCATTTTACGCCGCGTAAACACACTACAAATACAAGCGCACCGAAGAAAATCTAGCACCGTACGCCACAGGATTTTAAACGATTTTTTAAGTATACAGACAAACGATAATGTTGCAGCCTCCGCAACTTCGCAAAAATTCAAAAGCGGAAAGGGTGCAATGCGGGTAGCGCGACAAATTTGGAATGACTATAAAGAAGAAATTTTGCGTACTGTACAAAACGATTTAACGGAAGAAATCAACCGGATTGCAGGCCATTTAGAGCGAATGCTCAAAATACTAAAGTCAAACCAAAGTGTAGGGCGTGAATTAGAATTCTACTTACAAGAATTGCAACGCGAAACAAATACAATCGGAGCAAAAGCACAAGATAGCGAAATCAACAGCCTCGTTGTACTTATGAAAACAGAAATCGAAAAATTGCGTGAGCAAATACGGAACTTGGAGTAACAATGAAACTTTTACACGTTGGCTTTTCCAATAGCGTCTCGATAGACAAAATCGTCGCAATTATTTCTCCCGAGTCGGCGGTGGCTAAGCGCTTGCGCGATCAAGGCCGTGAAAATAATAATCTCATCGACTGCACCATGGGCCGCAAAATGCGCTCGATGGTACTTACCGACAGCGACTTTATTTTTATGTCAGCGATGCGCCCGGAAGCGCTAACACAACGTATGGAAAAGCCAACTGCTAGTACTGCACCTGAAGAGATAATCGATTCTGAAATGGAATAAGCGACGCAACTGCGTTAAAACAGCGCTACGGCGTACAGCGAATAGGCATGCTATTTTTTGAAAAAATAGTGTTTTTTGGGTTTCCGTTAGTTTTATGCTAATTTTTTTCTTTATGTATCCGAAAAGCACCCCACCCCACCAAGACCAAAAGCAGCCAAAAAATAACACGGAATAACCAAACCGATTTTTTGTGCTCTGTGTTTACACGACTCGCTATTGCACTTTTTTCTTCAACCGCTTTTTTATCGATACTTGCTTTTTCTCCGCTCGGTAGAGCTTCTGTTGCAGTAACTGTAACAGTAGACGAGTCTTTCGCGACTGCTCCGAGCATGTTCTTAGGAGAAAAAACTCCTATAAACAGCAAAATGAGAACCACCCCTTTTAGTTTATCTTTAAATTTTTCGTAATAAAAACTAATAAGCACAAGACCACCTCCTAAAACTATTCCTGCAACAATACGCACCGATTTATCCCAATACCAAATATCGACAAAATAGAATTTTGTAATGGCAAGTCCCATAAAGGCAAGACCTGCTTTACGGAACCAATTTTTATGCCATTTAAAACCAATATAAAGAAAAAGAAGCGAGTACGATGCAAGCACAAGAGTAACGATAAGAAGCCTCGCATCGGTTGAGGTAAAGATGCGTTCCATCTCGGCAATGACAGCAACAAAGGACGCAAGTAATGCGGATGCAATATGCGACACGCGGATAAACCCGTCGCGCCATTGCGTTTTTATAAGAAGTAAAACACTCGAAGCGGTGCAAAAGGTTAAACACGCCATTTGCCAATTCAACACAAAATATGCTCCATCTGTTATACTTGTAGAAAAAAGAAGAGCAATAAGGTTGAATAAAAAAAGAACAAGAGAAAAGTAGTACAAGAAACGATCTGCCCATTTTGTACTCATAAACATTGCTGCGCTTAGAAAAATCGCGAGAAGAAAACGCTCTTCAAAATCGTCGGAAACTTGCATTATCCCCAGTGTAAGCAAAAGGACTATCGAAGCCGATGCCGCAGGAAGAAACCGAGCGCTGTGTGGTAAAATTTGTAGCGTAATATAATTGAGCGCTGCTTGGCATGCAAAGGTAATTGCTAAAACTTCACTACTCGGCTCGGGAAGCAAAGAGAGAATTGCTTCCACCATAGCCATGTAGACAAGGTTTGCGGTTAAAATTGTAGCGCACTTCCAAAAAAAATCGGCATTTGCAGAGCTTTCACTCCAGCGTGCTATATGCGCTCGAAAGAGTATAAGTACAAGGCTTCCCGCAGAAAAAATTAACGCCGCAATCGAATACGTTTTAAACCCACCCGTCCACGCAAAAAGGCTAAAGGCGTTTCCAAAAAGAACTATCCAAAATGTATGCGGCGAAATTAAAGTTTTGCTTTCTGTAACTGTTTTATGGCCAATAAAAAAATATAAAAAGTTGACTGCAAGTAAATAGCCAAAATAGGTAAAGGGTTCATTTATTTCGTGCGAATGGATTACAGGAAGAATAAAAAATCCAACAAAAAGGAGCATTGCAAGCGCGTGCGCGCCAATGCGTCTTGCAAAGGCAAGCGACAAGAGCATTAACGAAACCATCATCACCATAGTTTCGATGCTTCCAATGTAATGGTATAAAAAATGTGCAGAATAAACAGCGATAGTATTTATACCAATAGCGACAATCGATAGAATTTCTGGTACGTACTTGTATTTTTTTTTGTAAAGAGAGTAACTTAAAAAGGATAATAGAGCAAATGTTAGTTGTAAAATTAGCAGCCTAACCCATTCGCCAAGCCATCCCCTGTCGATGGCATAGATCATAAAAAACGCGACCGATAAAATAAGCGTTACAACGCCAAGCTTGCCGATAATATTTCCGCCAACAAGCCATTCCCAAGACGAGGCGGATGTACTTGTTTGCGCCGCTATTTTTTGTGGCGTTGAAACATCTTTTGTGGGCGGTTCGCTTTCAATTTTTTCACCACGTTTGGCTTCTTCAAATTCTGTCCGTAGAGACTGTATTTGGACTTCAAGCGCTGCTATTTTTTTCTCGATGCCATCCAAACGTGCGCTCATACGCCGTCGTAATACGCGCTTTTATAAAGTCAACCGATTCGAGATTTTTTGATTTGCTTTCTTTGGTAACTAAGCCATGCGCTGAAGGCGAGCCCCAACCCGTCGGCGGCGTCGTCGATTTTCATTTGCGCGGGCAAATTTAAGAGCTTCGCAGTCATCAGTTGCATGGTTTTTTTTTCGGCGCTACCCGAACCGGTGATCGACTTTTTCATCGCGCTGGGGGAAATTTCAGAATACGGCACGCCCGCTTGAAAAAGTGTCATCACAATAACGCCACGCGCTTCTGAAAGTTTAATTCCTGTCGTAAGGTCGCGGCGTAAAAAAACTTGCTCGATGCCCGCATGAGTAACTTTGTATTTGGATAAATATTTTTTAAGAAATTGTTGCAGTTGGGTGAGCCGTGCCCCCTCGGCATCGGTGGGTTTCGTTTCCAAAACGCCCGCGTCGACAAACGAAGCACGGCCACCCTCAACCTCAATGAGCCCATACCCCATACGCGCATAGCCCGGATCAATCCCTAAAAATTTTAAACCCATCGGCTGCGCGCAAACGATACGCCCTCGGATCGAATTTCAATGCGGTATTCATCTTCGGCGATGTAGCCAAGTATTTTTAAGTCCTCGATAGCGGCACGCAATGTGTGGATGTCTTTACCCGTCACCGCTTCTAAATCTGTGATGGCAACACGCTTGCCTTGTCTGTCGAACAAATACTGTAAAATTAAAAGCGCGAGTTCACCCAACACTTTTTATGCGCGTGTGACTGTATTGCTTTCGGCGCGAAAAATAATCGGGTCGCCTGTTTTAAGCTCCAGCTCCAACACTTGCGCCTCGGTGAGTTTTTCTAAATACATGATAATCGCACGCAAGCTGTTGCCGTGTGCGGCGACGAGAATATTTTTTCCCTCTTTAAGTTGTGGTTCGATATTTTTTTGAAACCACGGGATGGTGCGTTCGGCGGTGTTTTTGAGTGCTTCACCCGCGGGGGGGGGAACATCGTAACTACGCCGCCAAATTTTCACTTGCTCGTCGCCAAATTTTTTTGCAGTTTCTTCTTTATTCATGCCTTGCAACTCGCCGTACATGCGTTCGTTAAGCTCCCACGCAGAATAAACAGGAATGGAATTTGCCTCGGCGGTGGGCGAATAAATTTTCACCCAGTTTTCAAAAGGCGCAGCCTGCGCCGGCCAGTTGGCGGGGACATCTGCCTGGGTCTTTTGTAAAATAGGCACCTTGCCTTCTTTGTTTTCGGACATGACAATCATCGCGGTGGTGATTGCTCGAATCAAGGTGGAAGTGTAGATGACGTTGAATTTTTCATCGGCGAGGCGCTTGCCTGCGGCAATCGCTTCGGCAACACCTTGGCTCGACAACGGTACATCGACCCAGCCGGTAAATAAATTGTGTAGGTTCCACAGCGATTGGCCGTGGCGGATTAAAACAAGTTTTGCCATGGGCGTGTGTTTAGGTGGGAGTGAGTGCGTAAAGCAGAGTGATAACGAGCCTGTGCGAGTTGGCGCATGAGGCTCCATGGCGTTGACGGTGTGTCTAAAAAACAAAAAATAAGTGGATGTTTTATACTTCCAAAGTAGCACGCGCTGCTATTACCTTTTTTCTACCATTTACCCTTTTAAATGCAAAAGACGAGGATATTGCTTCCGCAAAGGGATCGTTATCCGTATATTTTTCGAGCCGTTCGATGTCCTTTGCACCGCTTTCTAACGGCGACCAAATACGCGTCGCAACATTGGAAACTGTCGAAAGCACATCGGGATATTCGAGTGACACAAAATACCAAATCAACAGCGAAAAAAGTTCGCATACCTTAGCAGAGCTTGGTACACGCGGCAGAATATATAGCAGCAGGATGGACAAAGCGGCGCCAATGGCAAATTTTGAAGCAGATTTACTCATTGGCTCCTCTTTTGAATTTTTGCAAACACGGCTCATGGGAGATTACGGTATTATGTTTAATCCACTCCCTTCGTTTTACATTGGCCCTGCTGTGGGTGGATACTATTCTTACTTTGGTTCAAATTTACTTGTAAGTAGCAATCCCAGCTACAGCGACACCGCTGGTAAAAAAAATGATGTCTATCTTTTACGCAATGCAGCCAATTCAAAATCGTACTTGCTAACCATTGGACCACACAATTTGGGATTGTACGCAGGGCTCTACGTTGATTTTACCGCATTCGGTTTTCTCGAATTGAGCGCTGCTGCAATGGCCGTTCTTCTTGATATCCCGCTGGAAATTAATTCTGAACTCAACAGCCTATCCGATAAAGGAACCTCCATAGGAAGCCAAGCAATCCAAAAATGGAACGACTGGAAACCTATGATGCTCGACGCACGTATAACGCTCAAACTATCGTACTTAGGCGTTGACTTTAAGACTCCCCTTATCGTTGGCTACCGTGCATTTTACTACCCTTCGTTAGGGCTTACCGAAAAAGGCGTCTATTTCGGCGCAGTCCTAATACACGACTAGCTATCTCTTAACTTATCCGTTTAACCATCTCAGCGACTTCATTCGGTTCAATTGCGTCCACCGAAAGAGATTCGGGCGATGTATCCGCGTACAAAAAATACGCTTTTTGTTTTTCGCTGTAAACCTGCCAACGCCGTTTTCTATGGTTTGGCAGTAGAGCAAGGCTTGTCTTGCCGATTGCGGCGGCGATGTGGCGCGGCGCAGCGTCGTTGGCAATTACCAAGTGTGCAAGAGAGAAAAGTGCAGCTGTTGCTTGAAACTGAATACCATCTGCAAAAAAAACTTTTACCGTACGTATATTTGCTGCATTCACCGTCGCCTCTAACTCTTCCAAAAACCGCTCGTCACCACGGCCGCCTGCGAAAACGATGGGAAGGGTGATACGTTTTTTACTAAAAAGGCGCAATGTTTCAACAATTTGAAAAACAGGATAGCGTTTTTCTTCTAAACTTGAACCTATGTGCCAAACAATAAATTTGCGTGCAACTTTTTGTTTATAAAGGCTCGCCCGTAATTTTTGTGTTTCCCCTTTGTCGATGGGAATGTTGGGATACGCAACAATAAGCCCTGGCGCAAAAAGCTGCGCGAGCTTAAAATAATACTCGAATGAATTAAGTTCGTTTGCACGCTCACGCAGTGAACGCGTCAAAAGAAAACCAAAGCGTTGGTTTGCCGTGCCTACACGTATTTTTATCCGTGCAAGAAATCCCCACCACACTGCTTGCTTGCTTGTACCAAAACTCAAGATGACGTCAAAACGCCGTCTTTTGATTTCCCCTAGCACGTTAAAAAAACCGCGTTTTTTTCCAGAAGGCAAATCGAGCGGAATAATTTCTGCAATTACTGATTGCCTTTCGAGCGCAGGTTGGTATTTAGCGTAGCACGCGACATAAATTTGTGCCGCAGGGTTGCGCAACTTTAACGCTTGCATCACTCCTAACTGTAAAATAATATCCCCGAGCGACTGCTTTGCAATAATAAGTATCCGTTGCATATTTCGCCTCCTTGAGTCCATAGCACCGCGTTTTCGCGCTGCACTAAAAAAGAATTCCAGCGATGGACGCCGCCAAAACATTCGACAGGATGCCTACCAAAACAGCTTTAAGCCCAAGCTCTGCAAGCTCACGGCGGCGGTTTGGTACAAGCGCCCCAATACCCCCTGCCTGTATTGCAATGGATGTTAAAGAACCAAAACCGCAAAGCAAATACGTCGAAAGAAGAAACGATTTGGCCGAAAGCACAGCTTTAATTTTACCCAACTCGATATAACCTACAAATTCGTTAAGCACGAGGCGTGTTCCCAGCAAGTTACCCACTTGAACGGCTTCGTTCCACGGGACGCCTGTTATCCATGCGATGGGGGCAAAAAGATAACCCAAAATTTGCTCCAAAGACGCAGGAAGCGCCGTCATAGCGTCTTTCATTATTCCCGACGTATTCGCAATCCCGTACCCACGCAGCGAAGACCACATTCCGTTAAAAAGCGCAATAAGCGCGATAAATGCAATCAGCATTGCAGCGACATTGGCGGCTAAAATCATCCCTTCGGAGGCGCCACGCGCAGCGGCATCGACGGCGTTTACCGGGGCATCCCCGTTTTCTTTTTCTTGCGTATCCTCTTTTGAGAGCGTCGATGCTCCCAAAGTTTCGGGAGTACCTGTCTCGGGGATTACCATTTTAGAAAGCATAATTGCCCCTGGAGCCGTCATTATCACCGACGCCAAAAGATGCCGTGCGTCAACACCTGCAACAGAAACATAGACAATTAAAATTGCTGCGCTACAATGCGCCATACCAGAAACCATTACGGTAAAAAGTTCAGATCGCGTAAGGTTCGACAAGTATGGTTTTATGGTAAGCGGCGCTTCCGTTTGCCCCATAAAAATATTCGCCGCCACGTCGAGAGTTTCTGCCCCAGAGGCTTTCATAAAGCGGTTAATGAACGAAGCAATGTGGCGTATAATAGGCTGCATTACGCCTAAATAATAGAGCACAGAAAAAATCGACGCGACAAAAATAATTGTCGGCAACACTTGGAATGCAAACACAAACGCAATACTACCGGCGTTTTCTCCCAACGCGGCTTTAAAAGAAGTACTCATTTGTTCTTGCGAACCAAAAACTCCAAAAACGAATGTAGCTCCTACAGTTGAAAAGTTTAAAAGCTGTGTAGCGCCTGTTTTAAGCGCGTCAAAAAGATGCCCCACCAAATTAAATTTAAGAACATAAACTGCAAACTCCAAAAGGAGAACGCACTTTATCCAACGTACCGAAACATGCGCCGCCCAGTCTTTTTTAAACCGGCCAACAGAGTAAAGGAGTATAAATTGCGCAAGTATTGCCCCCAAAAAAATACCATGCGGTATACCCAAAAAATCAAAAAGGTGCGCGATATTTTCACCGCGTATAATAAGCAACGCAAATACAAACTGGAGTATAAGCCCCCATACGGCAGTGCGCCAGTCTATGGCGCTACGGTTTGTGGAAAAAATATAGCATAACGCTATAACCGTAAAAATACCAATAAGTCCCGTTAAGTTTTCCATACTAGTCCTTTACTTTATAACGTAACATCTCTTCCGCTGTGGGACGCAGTAGCGCAATAAGCGCAATAAGTATACCCAATGGAATAAGCATGTTTTTTTGCTGTGTAATAAAAAAAATAATCCCCATAAAAGTTGCTGCACCTTCAAGGAGCGCCCACTGTACAATTTTCATTGTAGTATAGCGCTTCAAAGGAAGTGGAGCGTCATTACGGATTATAAAACGCGGCACAAGCTGCGAGAGTGCAACGGCAATAACCGCTAAAATCGCGGCGGTAAATTGGAAAACATGCGAATCTGCGCTCGATGCCGCATCAGGCATAGGCTGCGAAGAAGCAAACGTATAAAGCGCGAACGCTATAACCGCTGGGGTTACCATCAATACAAAATGGATTATATAAAGTGGAAGTGGAACTTGACTTCGCATTGGGGACTTACGTGCCAAAGAAAGTAAGTTGGCAACTTCTTTTCTTTTGCCATAAATTGAGCGCGGCTCTTAAAATATATCCTTGTCTAAGCTTTGCGACAACCATTCGGCCGCTGGCCAAATAGTACAATACGGGTATGTTTTTTTCTTTGCATTTTCGGCGACCAGCTGTATGCAATTTTGAATCCCTAACTTTTTTCCGAAATACACGAGTGCCGCATGCGGTGCAGCATCACAATACTTGGCCTCAATGAGCGCGATGGGCTTCTTGTCTTTAATAACGACAAAATCGACCTCGCGCCCCTCTTTGTCACGAACGTAACTAAGTTCAAAACGGTGTCCGCTAAAATCGCTCAAATAATCGAGGCGTTTTATGAGATGTGTGGCCACAAGATTTTCAAATTTCTGTCCCACGCCACCTTCAACTTCACCATTATCAAAGAAATAAATTTTCGGCGGCTTGAGAATGGCGCGTGCAAGTTTACCTGCATACGGCTTGACCGAAAAAAGAGCGTAGCTGCGTTCGAGTACTTCGAGCCAAGCTTTTGCCGTCTTGGGCGCAATTTCCAAATCGCGTGCAAGGTTAGCCATTGCGACCATGCCGCCGACGCGATTACGCAGAAGATCGTGTAGCTGTTCAAGCAGAGTGATATCTTTAATCTGTTCGATTTCGCGTATATCTTGCCTGAAGACAAGTTCGGCGCGTAAGGCACGCCACCTGCGAGTGAACGCATTGCTATTTTTGAGAAAGGGCTCGGGAAAGCCTGAATGGGTAAGCAGTCGCTGTAGCAACACTTGCGCAGAGCCGTTTGCCAGTTTTAGAGCGGCAAGCTCTGCTAGACAGAAAGGATGCATACGCCAGAGAAAATAGCGGCCGAACATGCTGTCTTGCCCGCGACGATAGATATCGAGCCGCGCACTGCCGGTGACAAGAAACCGGCGCCTATCACTTTCGGTGTCACAAATGCCTTTGAGGAAATTTTTCCATCGGCTATATTTGTGAATCTCATCGAATACTAAGAGTTTGTTCGCATCGCTCCACGCTTGATTTAGAATTTTCTTTCGATCGGTTGTATTGTCGTAGTTTAGGTAGAGGCTATTTCGGAATCGTTTGCCTATCGCTCTGACGAATGTAGTCTTTCCCACCTGTCGTGGACCAGCAACGAGAACCATTTTAGTTTCGAGATCTTCTGCGACAACTTGAGCTAAATATCGCACACGACTATAATTACCTCTATGTATATATAGTCAAGACTAAAAGAGCGTATAGGTCATTTTGGTCGTATATAATTTCTCGTTGCCACGGGTCCTTTGGTGCGATACTTTTAAGATTGTCCAATAGGGGCGACGATTAATTTGCTTTCGTCGCCGCGTTCTTTAGCGTAGTAGTAGTCGGTTGCCGTAGCGAGGCTGAGTGCTCCGCGTCGATTGGACAACAATTAAGGAAAAGATCGATTTGTCTTGACGCGTCGCGAGCGTGGGTTACAGCGTGGCAAAATGGGTATGTTCCACCCCACTACCATACGCCACCTATGCTGAAATCATCTATCAGCTCGACGATTCAATTTTTTTTACGCCAATTTATGGAGGCACGGAATTTCATTTTTCTACAAATCAAACCGTTGACTATATCTCTACTTTTCGCGATTTTTGCCACCACAACCATAACAACGAATCTCGAGGCTGTAGATAATTTATCGACCAAAGCAGAAACACAACAGGATACGCCGACCCAAGACACCGCAAATCTTGCCCGCGTTGCACTTTTTAAATTTACCGACAATACTAACTCGGCACAATACGAATGGCTCGCGACCTCACTTCCTGAAGCGATCTCGAATGCATTACATGCACGTTTCGAATACGCCGATGCGCCAACAGAAGGTATCTTATCACCCGCCACAAGAGAGGATGCTGATGCGTTAGCTGTCCTTCTCAAAGGCGATATTTTTATTTATGGTTCATATAGCTTACGCGAAACACAGTTAGTCGTAAATGCAACAATCTACAACGCGGCAGCGAAAAAAATTATTGGCCGTGTCGAGGTCGAATCGCCATTAAATACGCGTCTTTTCAGTGCTGTTGATCGCCTAGCTTCAGATATCGTCGGTGAGATTTATGATTTCGCATTGGCTGGAAAAGAGCCTTCGGGTGAATCATCGCTTAAAATGTTGATATTAGTGCCATCTTTTGTTGATGGCGTTGAAGAGCAAGCAGCAATTCGGGAAATGGAGAATTTAAAAACCGAACTTGCGACAACTCGACCGGGAAATTACATAACTATATATGAATTTTTTGATCAAAATAAAGTATCAGATATAGAACGCAACCAGATTTTAAGTTTTGCCCGATTTCGCAATAGCCAGGCTATTGTCCTGTGGCTAAAGAAGTATTCAATCCGCGATGCCTTTATTGTGTTGGTGAGCGCTAATCGAGTAAATATTACTCCAGTAGCTTCCGGTAAACCGATTGCATCGGTTACGTATTCGGTAAGAGCAACTCCTGAAATGAAACAAGTTATAATCCAGCAGGCGATGCAAACTCAAGAAGCAGCGATTCAAAAAAATGAAGTAAAACGTAATTTAGATCAAAAAATTACTTTAACGCAATCCCGATTAACGCAGAAGAATTTTGTAATGCTTTACTTAACTCCCACATTTTCACAAAGTTTTCTCTTGCCATCGCCTGGCCTGGAAAGTCTTCTTGGGATTGGATTGCATTCTGTTTGGTATTTGTTTAACCAGTTTGAAATACATTTAGCAGGTACGGGTGACTATGGTATAAAATCCAATGATACGGTCTCCAAAGTATTACTCTACACAGGCATGGGTGGTGTGGGACTTACGTTTCGTCGTTCACAGTTTTCATTTGTACCCTATATCATGGCGGGTGCTTTCGGTGGTAGAATTCAATACACCCAATTTGAATCAAAACGATTTTTGATGCCTGCGGCAACAGGCGGTGTCATCTTGGGGATGAGTGTGTCACAAAAATTTGATTTACACTTAAAAATCGAATCCACGTATGTAATCGACGAAACACCCGCCCTTTTTGCAACGGTAGGTCTGGGGGTTGGGTTTAAGTTCTAATACAGTCGTAAGGAGGGAGTTATGAAAAAGAGATTTTTACTGTTTTTATTGGCAGCGGCTTTAAGTCCATGCTTCATAACGGGCTGTAGAAGCTGGACAGACGACTGGAAACGAGCAAAAGAAACTAAAGAAAATGGGAGTGGAGGTGTTGCAACTCTGCAAGCACCTATCTTTACACCACCCGCAAGCACGTACAACAGCGACCAATCGGTTACCATAACCAGCACTGTCGGCGCGACAATTTGTTATACTACTGCCCCTTTAACTCCACCCGCAGACCCTTCTTGTGATACGAATGCTCTTTGTAATGTGGGTTCTCAAACGTATAGTGCTCCCCTTACGATAAGTACAGATACCAATATAAAAGCAATCGCTTGTAAGGTTGGCTCACCCGTTAGCACTATATCCTCAGCAAACTATGTCATCGATAAAGTTGCGCCTAGTGTACCGAGCGCTCTTACGCCAACCGTACTCAGTACCAGTAGTATCCAAGTCAACTGGTCGGCGTCGACAGACAACGTTAGCAGTTCTTCTCAAATTACTTATGAGATTTGCCAAAGCCTAACACCCGGTGTATGTACCTCTACATTTACCGTTCTTTATACGACAGCACCGGGAGGCACTACGTATACAGCCACGGGCTTATCTTCCTTAACAACGTATTATTTTGTTGTGCGGGCAAAAGACCAAGTGGGAAATACAAGTGCCCCCAGTGCCGAAATTAATGCAACGACGAACTCAGAAGGTACAGTCGATACTCCCACCTTTACTCCAGTTGCGGGTACTTATGGAACAAGCCAATCGGTCAGCATAAGTACAACAACCTCAGGCACGACAATTTGTTATTCGACAGGCGCACCACCAGCATGTAACCCCGCCAAAACAGGATGCACCACAGGAACCAAGTTTACCAGCAATGTGAACGTTGCCGTAGATACAACCTTACAGGCGATGGCGTGTAGGGCGGGATGGGTGGATTCCAGCTCAAATAGTGCTGCTTATGTGATTGACACAACCCCACCAGGTAATGTAACCAGCTTTATTGCTACAGCGGGGGATACACAGGTTGTTTTGACTTGGGTAAAACCCGGGGATGCTGATTTAGCAGGTATAAAAGTTGTGCGCAAAACAGGCAGCGCGCCCGTGAACGAAAGCGATGGTACTGAAGTGTATAACGGAATGGGAACAACCTATACTGACACATCGCTCATAAATGGTACTACCTATTATTATGCAGCTTTCGCATACGACACAGTGGCTAACTATGCAAGTGGTGCTCAAGCAAGTGCGACGCCGGTGGAGCCAGCGCCCACTGTCCTCGCCACGACACCAGCGAATGGAGCAATGAATGTACTTCCTTGCAGTGGTACTCCGTGTATAGCGAAGATAGTCGTTCAATTTGACAGGAGCATGGACACAGGTTTATCACCCATTACGCTCACGGCAGAAATTCTTTCTGCAGCGCCATCGACATATACGAGCGTTCCTGTTGATGCCAAACCTGTTTGGAGTACTACAACCAAGACTAATGATACACTCACTTTAGAGGTAAGCTGGGTATGGTTTCCCGAAAATGTAAAAATCCAGTGGAAACTCGATAAAGCAAACTTAAAAAATATTTTTGGGGTTGCTCTTGTGTCGGATATTCAGCAGACATTCACCACCACAAGTTTGAACCAACATTTTCCTTTAGCGGATACGGGACAAACTCTATGTTACAACGTAACTGCTAGCCAAAGTTGTGGTAATGGTACTTGGCCAAGGCAAGATGCTGATTATACGAATATTCCTAATCCGCGCAACTTTACTTCCCCAATACCAGATGGTACTTACAATACAGATTACACAACCACAGATAACACAACTGGCTTAGTATGGAAAACATGTGTTGAGGGTCGTTCTGGTGCAACGTGTACAGGTACAGTATTCACTGGAACATGGGAGAGTGCAATAAACCAGTGTGCAGCACTCAATGTAGCAAATAGCGGAGCAGGCTATGCCAGCCGAAAAGATTGGCGGCTCGCCACCATCCGCGAGCTTGAAACTTTGCCTAACTGGGGACAAAATCCATCCATCGACAGCGCGAGCTTTCCGGCGACTTCTAATGATTATTACTGGACATTGAGCGGAGACGTTTCTGGCCCTGGTCAAGCTTGGCTTCTTCACTTAGGCTTAGGCTTTTCAGTAATCTATTTTAAGTCAGTCTCTTATCCAATCCGTTGTGTATCAAGTTCAACGAGTTCCATCGCTCCCAAATCTTTTACAGATAACGGTGATGAAACAATTACCGATGCGAATGGTTTAATGTGGCAAAAGTGTAGCGTAGGTTTATCAGGGGCGAGTTGTGGAACGGGCACAGCACAGACGAAAACTTGGCAGCAAGCATTAACAGCCTGCAATAGTCTGAACTTCGCGGGCCAAACCGACTGGCGTTTACCCTCAATCGCAGAGCTTTTGAGTCTTGCGAGTAAAACAAACCCAGCCGTTAACAGTACTTATTTCCCTGCGACAGTTACCGATATCTATTGGTCGTCGAGTACTTATCTAACAAGTGTCGGCGCGGGATGGGCTGTTAGTTTTGCAAATGGCGTCTCGAGCTATCCAGGAAAAACATCTACTCCTTATCCTAACGTCCGCTGTGTCAGGGGGCCATAATAGGATTTACCCTATAGCAGAGAAGGTTGACTCCTTGCAGAAAAATACGTATATTTACTGTAATTTCTTAAGAGGCAATCTTGACGTACAAATTCAAAATCCCAACCGAACTGCACAAGCAGCGTTTCGACCACACAGCACACGCGCTCTTAAACAAAAAAATCGCAAACGGCATCTCGAAAGCCGAAGTGCGGAAGCTCATCATGGTGGGTGCAGTATATTTGAATGGCAAGCGCTGCCGCATCGCCTCGAAGCCGGTGTGGTCGGGTAACGAACTTAGGATTGAATACCATCCGCAGAACGTGGTACCGCGCGAAGTAAATGGACACTTCGACCCGAAATGCATACTTTACCACGAAGACGGCATTCTTATCGTAAATAAGCCAGCCGGATTACCCACGGTGGCGACATTAGACAACGCACGCGACAATTTGGTCGAAGAGCTCAAGAAATATTTTTCTCGCAGGCACGGACGCCCAGAGCCGACGACGGGCAGGATGCCTTCTTTGTCGTCGGCTCAAGGGCATGGAGGCCCAGAGCCGGCGACAGGCAGGATGCCTTCTTTGTCGTTGGCTCAAGGGCATGGAGGCCCAGAGCCGACGACAGGCAGGATGCCTTCTTTGTCGTTGGCTCAAGGGCATGGAGGCCCAGAGCCGACGACAGGCAGGATGCCTTCTTTGTCGTCGGCCATGTACATTGGTCGCGACACGGAGCAACCTCCTGTTGCGGCGCGACCAAGTACGTCCATGTACATTGGTCGCGACACGGAGCAACCTCCTGTTGCGGCGCGACCAAATACCTCCATGTACTTAGGAATTCACCACCGGCTCGACGCGCCGACATCGGGTCTCGTCTTGTTTACCACAAAAGAAGAAATGAATCCGTTTGCGTCACGGCTCTTTCAAGAAAGTTTAATCCAAAAAGAATATCTTGCCGTCTGCACAGGGGGAAATCCCACTTTGGGCCAAAAATGGGAAATTAAAAACCAGCTAGAACGCGCTGTACGTAAGAAAAACATATACCGGTCCACTAAATCTACCGAAGAAGGTTCATTCGCGTATAGCCGTTTTGAAATTTTGCAAGTTAAAAATAATTATGCGCTCGTGCGCTGCGAACCTGTTACTGGCCGCACGCACCAGTTGCGCGTACACCTCGCCGAATACGGCATGCCCGTTGTTGGCGATAGAACTTATGGTCGCGTTAAAGCGCCACGCCTTATGTTGCACGCACACCGCCTTACATTCCGCCATCCACACGAAGGCCGCGAAGTTACCGTTGAGGCCCCACTTCCCCCCTTACTCTTGCAATTTTTCCAATAAGTACATGGTTTTATAACAGGCTTTTCACAGCATCTCGAACATCAACTTTGCAATATGGCATATCCTTTTGCAGACATTGAAAAAAAATGGCAGGACGAATGGGAAAAAAGACAGACCTTTAACGCTGAAAACGATTTTACAAAACCTAAATACTATGTACTCGATATGTTCCCGTATCCTTCGGGCGCTGGGTTACACGTAGGCCATCCTGAAGGCTACACAGCAACCGACATTGTCGCACGGTACAAACGCATGCAAGGGTATAATGTTCTACACCCCATGGGGTGGGATGCATTCGGACTTCCTGCAGAACGTTATGCTATGCAAACAGGAATCCATCCCGCAATTACAACAAAAAAGAATATCGATAATTTTCGCCGCCAGCTTAAGTCTTTGGGATTTTCGTACGATTGGTCTCGTGAAATTAACACTACCGACGCCGATTACTATAAATTTACACAATGGATTTTCTTAAAACTTTTTAACTCCTACTACGACACCAAAGTAAATAAAGCACTCCCCATCGAAGAGCTCCAAATTCCCCAAAATTTAAATGGAAAAGAGCGCGAAGAGTTTATTGCATCCCACCGCCTGGCGTATATTGCCAGCATGCCCGTCAACTGGTGCGCTGAGTTAGGTACAGTACTTGCCAACGAAGAAGTCGAAGAGTGGGTTGGAAAAGGTTACAAGGTGGAACGCCGCCCCATGCGCCAGTGGATGCTACGGATTACTGCATACGCAGAGCGACTCTTGGACGATTTAGTACACGTCGATTGGCCACAAAGCACCCTCGAACTACAAAAAAATTGGATTGGCCGCTCAACAGGTGCTTTGGTTACGTTTGCCGTAGATACGCAGCATGCTGTATCTCTACAGGTATTTACCACGCGTCCCGATACACTCTACGGCGTTACCTTTATGGTACTTGCCCCCGAACATCCCCTTGTGGATATAATAACTCCTGAATCGCACAAAAAACAAGTTGCGGAGTACCGCGAAAAAACAGCGCTCAAAACCGACTTAGAAAGGCAACGCGGCGTGCAACACCCAAAAGGCGCTGGCGCGTTGCCCGTTGGAGAAATTGACGTCAACAAAAAGGACAAAAGTGGAGTGATGGTTGGTGCATACGCAATACACCCACTGACGAACGAAAAGATTCCCATTTATATCGCAGACTACGTCCTCATGGGTTACGGCACAGGAGCGATTATGGCTGTCCCTGCACACGACGAACGCGACTTCGCATTTGCAGAAGCGTTTGGTATTGAAATAAAACCTGTGGTAGAGACGCATGGTTCGACAGGCTCACCAACCGGTGCGCCTCTACCACGCATTGAAGACGGCGTTGCTGTCAATTCGCCCATTATCGATGGGCTTAAAACTCAAGACGCGAAAGCCAAAATGATTGAATATCTTGAAAAAAATAAAATTGGCGAAAGGCGTGTACAGTATAAATTGCGCGACTGGCTTTTTTCGCGGCAACGCTATTGGGGGGAACCTGTGCCTATTAGTTTTACCGAAGATGGGTTTATGGTCGCCGAGGAAGAAGCAGATTTACCCCTCGTCCTTCCAGAAAGCCAAAATCTTCAACCATCCGGAGGACACGGAACTTCCGGTTCGGCACACGACACGAAGACACTCTTTGTGCCGACCGGCACCGGAGAATCGCCGCTTGCGCATTTAACCAACTGGGTAAATTTTAGCAAAGACGGCAAAAAACTCAGCCGTGAAACCAACACGATGCCACAATGGGCAGGTAGTTCGTGGTACTACCTCCGTTTTGCCGATCCACACAACAAAGAGCGTTTCGCATCAAAAGAAAGCGAAGCGTATTGGCTTAAAGATGGTGTAGATCTCTACGTCGGTGGTGCAGAACATGCTGTACTGCATTTACTCTACGCAAGGTTTTGGCACAAAGTCCTTTACGATTTAGGCTACGTTACTTCGATCGAGCCTTTCAAAAAACTTGTCCACCAAGGAATTATTTTGGGTGAAGACGGCTCTAAAATGTCAAAATCACGCGGCAATGTGATTAACCCCGATATGGTCGTCGCCGAATACGGCGCCGATACTTTTCGCCTCTACGAAATGTTTATGGGACCACTTGAACAAATGAAGCCATGGTCTTCGAAAAGCATTGAAGGAATTTATCGCTTTCTTGCGCGGATTTATCGCTTGTATTTTAACGACGGAAAAATAAACTCCAAGCTTTTAGAAAAACCAAAAAACGAGAAGGCAGTACTTAAAATACTTAACCAAACAATAAAAAAAGTTAGCCAAGACATTGAGAGTTTATCGCTCAACACAGCAATTTCACAAATGATGATTTTTGTAAACGAAACGTACAAGCTCGAAAGCATAGGAAAAGATGCAGCAGAGAAATTTGTACAACTCTTGCATCCCTTTGCGCCGCACTTAAGCGAAGAAATTTGGCAAGCGCTGGGGTATTCTACAAGTATAGCAAAATCTGCATGGCCAACTTTCGACCCTTCGCTTCTTGTCGAAGACGAATTTGAGGCGGTAATCCAAATTAACGGAAAAATTCGCGCACGCCAAAGTTTAAAAGTTGGAATATCCGATGCTGATTTTGAAAATTTTGCGCGCAAGATAGATTCTATTCAAGTAGCGCTTGAAAGAAAAACTATACGTAAAGTTATTGTGGTAAAGAATAAAATGATTAACTTTGTCGTGTGAGCCAATTAAGCAAAATACAATGGCGCGAAGAATTTAAAAAACGCGCTAAATTTTTTTTTGAAAATACAGAAGAACACAACCTCGAAAAAATACATCTGGGAATTTCTGCAAATTTAAATAATTACTTTAGCCAAAATTTTTTACCAAAGGAAATCCGCCAAAGTATTGTGGGTATCTACAAACCAATGCGCTACGAGCTACCCGTGAAAAATATATTGCGCCATACACAAGCGCTTAAAAGCGTTTTGCTTGCATACCCAGAATATAACGGCGAAGCAATGTGGTTTGTTGAAGAAAAAAATTTAACGCACGTTATTCCCAACTTTTTTATTGTGCCTGGACTTTTTGTCGATACCTGTGGCAACAGGCTTGGAAGGGGGAAAGGGTATTACGACCGCTACTTTAAAACTTGCACAGTCCCTTTAGAGCGGCGTATTTTTTTAGGATACCCTTTCCAATTTGTGGATACCCTTCCTAACGACGCCAACGACGAAAAAGTGGCGCCGCTTTTATTTACTAGCTTGGGCGAAACGTCTGGTCTGTTATAGCCAACGCCTGCGCGTTTATCGAAAAACGCTGCGCCTTTTTGCCGTCTTTCCCAACCCAACGCTGTTGGAAAAGCTCGCCCGTAACAATAATCTCCAAACCTTTGCCGAGCATCGCAAAATAAAGCTCTGCCATTTTTCCCCAAATTTCTACTTCGATAAAGTTGGCATGCGAGCCTTCTTTATCGGTTTTTCGTAAAGTTTCAAAAAGAAGCGGAAATTGCAGCACCGTTTGGTCTTTAATTACTTTTTTTGTAATCTCGGTTGCGATGCGCCCAGAAAGTTGAACCCAGTTCCATTGGTTACGGACTTTGGGTTTCGAAACTTTTTCTTCTCCCGTTGCAATTTTTTCATTTTCTAACTCTTGTTCTAGTGTTTCCATTGTGTTTTCCTTTTTATTTAAATTAGAGGATTTACCCTCTATATATTAAATACCAGAAAACGGTTAAATTTTCTCACTTTCTCAAAAAAAAGTGTTGTTTTTACCAAAAAAGTTGGATAAAATGTTTGTTTGTAGCTGCGAAACAGCGTCTATAGACAACTGGAACTTACAAAAAAGCTTTACACTTTAATTGATAATGAGAATGAGTCTCAATTATGATAAGGATTCACACTCGCTTTTTGATTTCACTCGTTGCATTTGTGGCGGTAATCGTTACCCCCACAGTGCCCAGAAAAACCACGGCAAAAAAGAAAATCGGCTTGCTCCTCGTAAACCACGGTTCACGCTCGGCGGCATGGCGCGCATCGCTCATGCAACTTGAGAAAAATGTACGCCCGAAAATTCTCGCAGAAAAGCATTTCGCCGACGTGCGCACCGCGTTCATGGAATACACCGAGCCGTCGATCGCCACACGCATGAAGGAATTTGACGCCGAAGGTTTTACCGACGTCGTCCTTGTACCTATTTTCTTAACCGTCAGCCCGCACCCTTTTGACGACATACCAACAATCATCGGCCAAAAAAATAATCCCGAATCGCGCGAGGCGATGCGTCTTGAAAAAATTGAGCGCTATACCCCCAAAGCAAAAGTTGTTATTACCCCTCTCCTGGATTTTACCGACATTCTCGAAAAAAACTTAATCCGCCGCGTTAAGGCGCTCTCTAAAGATAAATCGAAAGAAGCGTTGGTGATGATTGCATACGGCGATGAAAAATATGAAAACGAATGGAATAAACTTTTCGACAATATGGGTGCCAGCGTGCGTAAAAATTTAGGTATCCAAGATTATTCACACGGTTGGTGCGGCCACTTAGTCCATTATAACCCATCGAAAACAACCGAAGCGATTGAAAAAGTTGCGAAGAAAGGCAAACGCGCTTTGGTTGTGCCGGTACTCGTCGCTGTCGATGAAATGTTCCAAGGTAAAATTATCCCCCAAGGCGTCGAGAAAGCAAGGAAAGCGGGGTACGACGTTGTCTATAAACCCGACTCGATTTTGCCCGACAAAGGCCTCGAAGATTGGGTGGTGAAAATTTCACGCCAGTACGTGCAAAAACTATAACAAACGGTATTCACTGTTTAAGAGAGATTTATGTCCGAAGGTAAAAACGGGAAACAAAAAATAACCAAAGCGTCGCGGGTCATCCACCGCGACTTGGGGTATTTCTTCTTGGGGCTTATCATTGCGTATTCGATTTCAGGGATTGCGCTCAACCACGTCGACGATTGGAACCCCGACTTTGTGATCGCTAAAAAAAATATAACCGTGCAACCCCAAGCAGCAGGCTATAAAGCAGACGAAGCCACGCTGCTCTCTTACAGTGCGCTTGTCGGTGAGGAAAAGCACAAGACTGTCGATTACCCCACCGACGACCAAATTAAACTCTACTACGACAACGCCACGCTACACATTTATCTTGCCTCTGGCAAGGGAGAGTATGAAAGCCTGCGCAAACGCCACGTCTTTTATGAAGCCAACGTGCTACACCGCAATTCGCTCAAAGGCTGGAAATGGATTTCGGATATTTTTGCAGTGGCGCTTATCCTCATTGCGTTGACCGGTCTTTTAATCCCACAGGGAAAAAACGGACCGCTGCGCGGAGGAAAATGGTACATGGCTGCGGGGCTGCTTTTACCGGCAGGTGCGGTAACGCTCTTCTATTTACTCACTTAGATTAAGATAGGACAGAGGACAACAGTGCAAAAGAAAAATCAAAATAAACGCGGTTATCGACTTCCTTTGGTGGCAGTTTTTCTCGTAAGCTTACTGCAAATTGCCTGCGCCGACACTCTATTAACCGCCGAAGGTTTTGCCGGAAAGCCACCGGGTGGCACTGCGGTTGTCTCAACCTCTACCGTAAGCCTGGGGGGTGGACTTTATGAAACCAATCTCGACGCCACCTCTAACAGCGCTTGGGTGTATTTTGATTTTGAAAATCCCAGCGGCATAACCGTTGCCGATCCTTTGTCAAACAACGATTGGGACATTGCGTTTGAGCGCTTTATGATTAAAGTCAACGGCGGTGCATCGGGGAATGCAAATGTTCAAGTGGTCGCGTTGAATGCAGACAACTTTACCGCACGCGCCCAAGCCCCTTCGCCCTTTGTGCCTGCGACCACGGACGTTGTGGATGCCGGCGATGGCGGCGACGCTTGCCGCCCAACAACTGCGGGAGTACTTTTTGCTTTCTTAAATTCTACCGCAACGCCGAACGCGTGTTGGTTTTCGTATTCAATCGGACACTTAACTGTGCGCGACATGACGTATGTTTTAAAGACGTATGCAAATAAGTATTACAAAATACAAATCAAAACGTATTACAGCGAAACCGGCACCGCCGCTAAATTCCGCTTCCAGTGGGCAGAGGTTACGCCTCCATAACAAACTACACGAGTATTCAATCCATTATTCTGTAATAACTAAAATAAAATGCCAATCCGACGACACCAGAAAAAGCTAATAGGGATAGTTATCCCGATAATGATTCTCGGTCTATATTGCACTCTCTACGCAGAGGATACAGCCTCTCCAGAGAAAAAGGCATACGTAAACGACAATGGTAAAACCATAGCCAGTGGGACTAACGGCACAAAAGTAGATAGCGCAACGCAAGAAGCGGAATATATCGAAAAACTCAACCGCCGCCGGAAAGTGGTGCTCTCCGCGCAGCGCAGCGAAAGCCGTCTCGCCGATTCGGTGGTGCAAGTCGAGGTGATTGACAAAGAACAAATCCGCGAGAAAGGCGCGCGCACCGTCACCGAGGCACTCAACAATGAAACCGGCTTTTTTATCCAGCGCGGACTTTTCGGCGACAACGTGCAACTACAAGGCCTCGACTCTCAGTACCTGTTAATCATGAAAGACGGCGAACGTCTGAACGGCCGTATCAACGGGCAATACGACACCAGCCGCTTGCGTGTCGACAACGTCGAACAAATCGAAATTGTGCGCGGCTCTTCGTCGGCAATTTACGGCTCCGACGCTATCGCTGGAGTAGTGAATATCATCACAGTGCGCCCGAAAAAACCACTCATCGATGCTAAACTACAGGGAGGCAATTTAGGCGCAGCCGATCTTTCGGGTTCGGCGGTAATCCCACTGGGGGATTTTCTCGTGCGCGGCTCGGGAGCGTACCGCACGCAACAACCGTACCGTTACGATAAAAATTCGATAGCGACATTGGCTAGAGGCGTGAACGAGTACGGTGTGGATTCGGGCGTCGACTGGGCGTTTGCTCCCAGCTGGCGTTTTGCCGTGCAAGGCGATTATAGCCGCCGGCGCATGTGGGGTATCGACACCCCTGTTTCAGGCGGCATTTTCGATCGCACCAATCTCACCGAAACAGCGCAAGGTTCGTTTCGGTTGCACACGCACCACTCCCAAAGCGCCGCCAAGGCCAATGAAAGCGTTTCGGTGGCGCGCGACGACAACAAACTTGCCAACGAGCTTTCGTCGCACAAAGGCAAAGCGGATTTCAAACTCAACGGTAGTTACACTTTGTTCCGCGATCAACTACTGTACGACCAACGCGGCGACACCGCGCTCGACAATTACGAAGACACCCGCGAGAACACGTATGTACTGCATGCTCAAACCGCGTTGCCTGTTTTTTCATTGGGACGGATGACCTTAGGCTCGGAAGGTATTTTTGAGGATTTGAAATCACCGCGCATCGGCGTCGACAAAAAGAACCGCCACCGCGTCGCGGGGTATGCCCAGTTCGATTCTAAAATTTTTGATGCACTTATAATTTCCCCTGGCATCCGCTATGATAAAGACTCACAATTCGGCGACTACGTTTCTCCGCGCTTTGGCGCAAAGTGGGGCACGGAGAATTTTATTCTACGCGCGAGCGCTGGAATGGGGTATCGCTCTCCCTCTTTCCGCGAACTCTATCTTTATTTCGACAACCCATCGGCGGGGTACACGGTGCACGGCAACACATCGCTGAAACCCGAGAACTCGCAGAGCGTCAACGTGGGTGTCGAGTGGTATGCCACACGCCGCATTTCCATCGACAGCAACGCATACTATAACAACCTCACAAACCTTATACAAACCGCGACCGCTGGCACCATTGGCACCGTCACCCAGTACGCGTATAAAAATGTCGCGCACGCTTTCACAACCGGCACCGACAACCGCCTCACGGTCTATTTGATGCGCTACCTTCGGGCGACGTTTGGCTATTCGTACACATTCGCTTGGGATAACTCAATCCACCGCGAACTGGAAGGTCGTGCGCGTCATAGAGGAAATTTAGGTCTTTTATTTCGTTACCATGGACTAACGCTCCGCACAATGCTCGCTCTCGTCGACCGTCGTCCTTACTACATGGATGAAGAAGGCAAACCGCCCACACAAACACCAATTTATTCGCGGGCGTACGCGACCGTGGATGTAAACGGCGAATACACTTTCTTGAACGGCCTGAGCATTTTTGCCGGTGGGGAAAATTTAAACTCGGCGGGCGATGCAGCGTATTTACCGCTGCCGCCACTACGCGTCTACGGCGGGTTACGGTACACATTTGGGGGATAACTATAAAGATTTTTTACCTTGCTATTGATAATGAGTCTCATTATGGATTACTAAATTTAAAAAATTTTAAGGAGAATAAAATGAGAAAATTAGTAAAAAAAATTGCTTGCGTACTGCCCCTTATGGCGCTCTTCGCGTTGGGCTGTGCGCAAGGGGGAGAAGTGGCAAGTACAAGTAGTTCGGTGGCCTCACTACCAGCAACTTGCAGCCAGACGATTTCGGGTGGAGCTTCATCGGGAGTCGAACTCTGCAAGATTTCTGGTGCAATAGGGCATGCCAAAATTACTGGTCTCAAGACAAATTCAGGCGACCACAGTTCTGTGTCTCTTGCGTTAGGCTTTGATTCGTTCCCTGGTAGCAACCCAGCGTCCATCGCCTCCAACCAAATGCGCATCCAGTGGTATGGTGGTGGAACACCCGCTCCCGCTGCACAGGCGAATATGTACTACGGAGGTACATCTGGTTCAAACATGGGGACGATTTCTAACACTGGATACACCGCCGGAGCGCAAAGTGTTTGTTTTGATATCGTCGGCGGAGCACAACCGCAGTTTATTTATTGGGTAACGGGGGTTAATTCTGCTGACTGTAGCGACGATTCAACCCTTACTCTTAACCGAGCTGTCGCTGTAAAATTTAACTGGGGCACTGCGGATGCATCGATTGCAGCGAACAAGAAAAATTACTACTATGCAAGTGCGTCTATAGCATCGACACCAACGATTGAACTTAAGACAACTCCTGTAAGTGGTTGTTCTTCAATGGTCACAAGTGCTGCCGAAAATGCAAACCAAGCTCTCTGCTCGGTAAGTTCGACAAACGGCAAACACTTCCGTATCGAGAATATCGATGGTACTGCGTTAGGTACAGCAACAAGTAAGTATTTTTACCTCGCATCAGGCTTTGAGGCAAATCGTACAACTGGTTTCAATGGAGCCACAACAACCGATGATGGAAGGTTTGTCCTAACGGGCGGCAAGAACCACGCAAGCGCCAACTGGACATACCTTGACTTTAGCGGCGAATCAACAAGCGGCGCCCCCCTAACTACTGTTGACTACCAAGCATCGACTACCACGCTCTGCGCGGATGTCGCTCCCCCCCGCACAACGCTTTGGGCACATAATGTTAGTGGCGCAGATTGCAACGATCGCTCGACACTTACAACCGGAAATGCGATTCTCCACAAGACAACAGGAACAAATCCGTGGACATCGGCAGCTGCTCTTGCCTCGGGTACAGACTATATTAGGATTTCTGGCTCAACAGCACCACGCATTGGTGTTACACGTGTGCTCATTTTTGCGGGTACCGCACTTTAAAAGCGTAAATTAGCTGAGGTTTCCCAAAAGTTCCCCGTCTCGCAAAATGGCCATAAGTAGCCTGTCTTCGCTCGATGACCGCGCCTGTGCAGCGCGGTTGGGGACTTTTAGCCAAAGCGCACTGACAAAAATTTACTCAATAAAAGAAACTTGCATTTCTAACCCACCTGAAGCTTCTTCAAAAGATGCGTAAATATTACTATCGCTTGCTGTATCTTCAACAGTGACTGCCGCAACAGTAATAATCGAAAAGACTACTATTGAAAAAATTGCTCCTAACCGAAAGCGAACACGCTTTCGGTGTTGCTGGATTTTGTGAATACGTTCTTCTAAACGCAAGTTCCAATCCTCGCTCTGGAGGCGCAAAAGTATTTTATCAGTGAGGGTATTGTCGCGTTTCTTCATTTTTGCCTTCTATGCAATTCGACTACGCAAAAGCGCTAAGCCTCGCGACAATCTCGACTTCACTGTACCGGGTTTAATTTTTAGTTTTTCAACAATTTCTCTCGCGCTAAAACCCAAAAGCGATAGCTCAACAACCTGTGCGTAATGTACGGGAATTGAACTTAGCTCATCGATAATACGGCTTGCCATTTCGCTTAAGGGTTCTTCAATCTCTCTTAACGGATTTGTACGTTCAATCTCTTCTTCGAGAAATTTTTTAGCTTTAATTTCTTCACGGTTAAGGCGTAGATTCATCCGCAAAGATTCATTTTTTGCAATTGTGTAAAGATACGACCGCAGCTTCGAAGGCTCTTTAAGCTTGCCTTGCGTAAGCGCCTTGTACGCACGTATGTAAACTTCTTGCGCTACATCGTCAATAGCCGAATCGTATTGGGCATTTAAATGCCGACGGATCGCGGCAAGAACAGGCTTTTTAGTTTCCGCAATGATTTGTGTAAAATTAATATTGGATTTATCTGGTGATTGCATTTTTATCCTCCGATTTTAGAAGCACATTTACTGCTCGCGTACGTTGCTCTGGCGTTAAAACTTTATGTAACCGAATAAGACTCCTAATAAATAGCAGCTCTGTATTTGATCGAAGTGCATCGTGGCGTTTTTTAAGAGAGAGGAGACTTTCGTTGTCTATAGAATTGGAAATAAAAAGCGTTGAAAATTCTTTTAGTTGTTTGTCGCGTTCAGGCTTATCTTGTAGCTGCTGCTCGAGTATATCCTCCTTTATTTCGTTCACCAATTCTAATTGTGCCCCATTAAGCGACAATTCTTGCGAGATACGGTTTACCATCGCGTTCGCACGTTCCTGTGGCGATTTACTTTTCCAAGGTTTGCATTGAAAAAGAAAAAAAGTAAATCCCAAAAGCACAGTTGCGAGAAAAAATTTTGCTATGCGTACAATAAACAAACCTCGCCTCTCCATACTTTGTAGACCTACATTATGGATGTTTAGTTTCATTTTCTCTTACTTATCTAATAAAATAATTTCAACACGGCGATTTTTTGCACGGCCTTCCTCTGTCTCGTTATCTGCTATTGGATCTTTAGCGCCACGGCCATCGAAGCTAATTTTATCTGCATTCAACTCCCCGTCGTCGATGAGTAAATCAGCCACGCGCTCAGCACGTTTTTCGGATAGCTTCATATTATAATCCGCATCTCCAGTAGAGTCGGTATGCCCCCGCACACGGATATGGGGAAAATCCGTCGCTTTAAGCGTCTCTATAATTTGTTCAAGAGTTTTTTTAGCCGCCTTATTCAGTTCTGCACTGTTTGTATCGAAAAAAACATCGGGTAAAGAAATTGCGACCCCCGTATCGGTTACACGAACATCAACATCTGCATTTTTTTGGACAAACGCTTCTTTCAGTTGTGAAGCGAGATTTATTTTATCTTTCTCTACACGCTTTTTGAACTTTCGATAATAACTTCGGCTGTTAATTTTAAATTCATTAGCAACCCCTTGTTCGTTAACAATGATAACATTGTATTCCTCCGTTGCATAGTAAGGAATCCCCTGCGCAGCGTCCCAAAACCAAACTGCGGTAACATAACCAAAAACGCGAGGCTTTCCCGGTTCGTCGTTTCCGTACGTTAACTCGTAGTTAGAGATAAATTTGTGGCAGTTTTTCTCCCCTTCTTCAGATTTAATATTTTCAGTGCCTCGGTATTCGTAGCGCACTTTAAAAGGCACTGTAACGAGCGTTGAAAACTGCATCACTTCTTCGCCAGGACTTTCCCAAGTAGCTCCAATATCTAAATTCGCATCGCCAACAATTTGCGGATCGCGATTTTCAGGAAAAGTTGGTACAGAACGAATGTTGGGCATGTATTGGCCATGCGCAACAACAAACTCCCCTGTTGGCTTCATAAAAAAACTGCCGCTATAATTTTCATATTCGCTATACGCAAGCTTTGAGTCCGCGTTACGGATTAGGCTTGTAAACGTGCCCGTAAGCGGAAATCCTCTTGCGTTGTCGGGTGCGCCCGAATCTAGAAGAACCCGATGGAATACCGAACGCTTTTGGAGCACTCCTTGGGTTTTTATATTTTGCTCTGAAAATTTTTTGAGTTCAAGCACCTCGCCTTGTTCAAAGTGCCACCGTAGTGCTTTCCCCTGTGCTTCTGCAAAAACATCTACAGGCGGAGCTTTCGCTTTACGCAACTTTGGAGCTGCACTAATTGCTCCACTCCCGAATAGAACTGTAAAAACAATAGCCAATCGGGTGACCATCTTACTATTGCCCCTTACAATCTCTACAAATTAGACGCAAATGCCCAAAAATATGACTACCTTTTTCCATATTCTATCTTTTTCGGGCTTGCCTTGATAACATTCCATTGAGTGTCGCAAGCATTAGTTCTGCCGTAATTCCAGAAATACAATTCCACTGTACAGCATTTGTACAATTGGCGCTGCCTGGATACTTTGTACACGGCCTACAGTTGAATTCCCCTGAAAGGATACGTGCACGGGTTGAAAAGGGCTGCCACACGCGTTCGTTGAGCGGCCCAAAAATACTCAACGATGGAGTTTGCGCGAAAGCAGCAAAATTGAGAGCCAAAGAATCCGTTCCTGTAACCCATAATGCGTGACGAACCCAAAAGAGTTGGATTTCCTCTGTGGGATTCGTGATAAGCCGTGTGTTTGCAAGCGCTTTTTCCGTCATGGGATGGCTCAAAGTTCTTGAAAGGTGTTGTACTTCATGAAGCTCCCCCCTTAAAATAAGCACGACGTGCAATGTTCGCGTAACGAAGTTAATAAGTTTAGCAAATTCATGCGCAAGCCGCACTGTTTTTTCGTCTCCACAAAAGAGAGCGATTATAGCAAACGGAGTTATCATTGGCTCACTATATTGAATGAGAGGAAATTCTGGAGTTTTCCATTCGCGCACTTTCTCGCCGGTTATATGTTCAAAAAATATTTTTAATTGGTGTACATAGTGGTGGTGTTCTGTATTAAAAGGGAGAGAAAGATTTAATGGATTAACCCCTTTTAGTGGATTAAATCCTGTTCTGTTTTTTACAAGAGCAACGCGTGAAGCCCACCGGAGCGATCTATCTTTTTTTATATCAGGGTTTAAAAATATAATCGTTTTATATTTTTGCTTAAGGATAAACCGCGAAAACGCTGAAGGCGTCGTAGGTACGCCTTTGAACTCACAAAACTCCTGAGTAACAATCGAGTCGACATTATAATCCGGTTTTGTAGCAAAACGCTCTTTCCAAAGCTTTAGAAAATACGCGATAAAAGGATTGTAACATTTATCGAGGCTTGAAAAAACGAGAGTTTTTCCTGGCGAAGTAATTTTTTTAAACCTCATTTTCTGGACGCCACGCTGCAAGTATTTCACCATTTGCAAAAATAACTTTTGTACAAACCTGCGAAGAGGTATTTTCTAAATAAACACGCGTGAGGCGTTTTTCACGCAAAGAAAGTTTTCTCTCGCTTAAAATTTTAGTAACAGATTTATGCCCGTATGGACGCAAAATTTTTACTCCACGGGTAATTGTATCGGCGCGTCGAAAGTTCTGTGAAGGTAAATCAACTTGAAAAGGGATATTACCCAACCCTCGACGAAAAACAATATATTTTTTCTCTTTATAAGTTTCCTCGTGCGCAAAAAACGGGGGATGTAAAAAAGGTAGGCGCGTAGCGCGTACAAAATCGTTTTTTGTAAAAGTGCGTACAATACCAAGCTTTTGGTATGCACGAAAAACAATCCGCGCTTTTTGGGTATCCGTAACTGCAGAAAAATCGTTAAATTTCATACGCAATTCTCGCAAAGGTTCTACAACCTCAAATGCGTACGAAAGCTTATCTGCATTTTGGGGAAATAGGTGGCGCACTTTAGCAGTAACCTGCATGCGTATTCGGTTACGCGCAAATTGTAAATTATAGTTTTCGGGATCGTCAAAAAAATTTAAATTCCACTGGGCTGCCTTTTTTCGAACACCGTAACGTGTCATACGGTAAAGAGGGCGCATAAATTGTGTGGCATCATCTATTAACGACAAGGACGGCAAAGCAGAATGAGGAATACCTCTTTCACGCCTAAGCAATAATGTTTCGTAATAATCTGAAAGGTTGTGCCCTGTAACAACTTGTGCGCCAAGTTTTTTCTGTAATTGCAGAAGGCGCCGCTTACGTACTAACGAAGCAGCGTGTTCCCAACTTGTGCGTAAGCGGCGTGCGATACGGGATACATCCGCCTTTTCTTCGATAAAAATATTTTCACCATAACGCGCACGTGCCGCAGAAAAAACTACGGCTCGGCTTTGTTCAATGGGGGTTGGGTAGTGGTGTAAATACCAAAGTTTAAAAGGACGATTTGTTTTGTGGATTAAATGCGCTGCAAGTACGCTATCTGCACCGCCGGAAAATGCGACGATGAATACTTTTTTTTCAGGGACGGTTTTTAGTAAATTTAACACCTAACTTAAAACGCTGCAATACATCTTTGATATCCTGTGTCAAGATAGAGCGTAAAGCTGCTTCAGCATCGTTAATAACTTCGATAATCCGCATATTTTCTGCAAGGGTAAAGTCGGTGTGCATAAACGCGTTAATTTCATTTTCTTTTGGCGATAAAATTTCTTTACCCCGAATTTTTACAGGGCCAACACCCATGCGGATACGCACAAACTTGTCCGATTTTAACCCGCGTGCAATAGATTCAACACCAACATTGGGAATCTCTGGAGGACCTTGCGCAACGACAACATCGCCGTAGTTCATGGTAATATCGTCATGAACCACGATAATATTAGCGACCTGTACGCGCAAAAAAGAAGCGATATAAAGTACAGCTTCGCCAGAGAGATCCATAAACGTCTGTGGTTTTAAAAGAACAATGTCGTGCCCTTCAAAATCGCCTTGTCCCAAAAGCGATTTTTTCTTTTTTGTTTTAATTTGAATACCAGTATTGTTCGCAAGAACATCGACTACTTTAAAACCGATATTCTTGCGGTGGTTCATGTAGCGATCGCCTGGATTTCCCAAGCCAATTACTAATTTAAGATCCGAAAGAGCCATTACGCTGCGATACGTTTACCTTTAATCTTATTTTTTTGCGTCTGCTTTTGGCGCTTCCGCCTTGGCCGCTTCAGATGCAGGTGCAGCAGCTCCTGCCGCCGCCGCTGCTGGCGCTGCCGCCTCTTCTTCTTTCGCTTGGTGCGTTACGTTACAAATAACCGTTTGTGGATCCATGAGGATTTTTGAATCGGGCGGTAGTTGGACGTCAGCCACATGGAACGATGCGCCAATTGCCAAGTTAGAAATATCAATGACAAGCGCTTCTGTCAAATGTTTGGGATAAGTCTCGTAAGGAACCTCTGTTAAAAAGACTTCGAGAATACCACCATCTTTAACGCCTTGCGCCTTACCTTCAAGACGAATAGCGATACGTGTACGTACTTTTTCATCTTGCGAAACGCGGTAAAAATCTAAATGCTGTAAAACATCGCTTACCGGATGCGATTGGTATTGTTTTACAAAGACTTGCTCTACTTTTCCATCGATGTTAAGATCGATTAAGCGCGATTCTGAGATACCGTGCGCAAAAAGTTTACGTGTCTCTTTTTCGAACACTTGTATATTTTCGCTTTTACCGTGGTTATAGATAACCGCTGGAATTATTCCTGAACGCAGCAAATTTTTGCCGCCAATTTTTCCATCGCGCTTTGTCGCTTTGAGTGTTGCTTTTTCCATTTTTTATCTCCCTTTTTTTACAAAAACAATGAACTGACCGATTTCTCTTCGTGGATGTGTCTAATAGCAGTACCAAAAAGTGCGCCTACCGAAAGTACACGCATCCGAGGAAAACGTTTTTCGTCAGAAATTTTTAACGTATTAGTGACGACCACTTCGTCTATAGGCGAACCAATTAAATTTTGGATTGCACTTCCTGAAAGAACACCGTGTGTCGCTGCTGCAATAATTTTTTGCGCACCTTTTTCTCTAAGCGCAATCGCTGCTTTACAAATGGTACCTGCTGTATCTATCATATCGTCGATAAGAAGGCAATTTTTTCCTTCGACGTTACCAACAATGTGCATAACTTCAGACTCATTTGCCCTTTCACGGCGTTTGTCGATAATTGCCATGCTCGCTCCCAGTTGCTTACCGAAAAAGCGTGCGCGTTCTGCCCCACCTACATCGGGAGAAACGATAACTAAATCGGAAAGACCCAACTCGCGAAAATATTTAATCGAAATAGGTGCGCCAAAAAGATGGTCAACGGGTATTTCAAAAAAACCTTGGATTTGGTTTGCGTGTAAATCCATTGTTAAAATGCGCTTGACGCCAATAGCTTCAAGCATCGTCGCCACAACTTTTGCAGAAATTGGAACGCGTGGCTCCACTTTACGGTCTTGCCGTGCATAACCGTAATAAGGTATAACTGCAGTTATACGGCGTGCAGACGCACGGCGCAACGCATCGACAAGAAGCAACAATTCCATAAGGTTGTCGTTTGCGGGGTTGGATGTAGACTGGATAACAAAGACATCACTGCCACGCACATTTTCCGAAACTTTTACAGAAATTTCACCATCGGAAAAACGTTTGCACTCAACGCCGCCCAATTTTACGCCAATAGAGTCACAAATTTCTTGTGCAAGCTCAGGATTGGAACGCCCTGCAATTATTTTTAAATCTGCTTCAATCATTATGAGGCAAGCCTTTGCAAGTCTTCTGGTGAATTGACACCTCGGAATTCATCCGCATTTGGGTGTAAATACGCAGCCACAGTTTTGTTTTCATTTAATAAAATACTGACAATGTCGGTGAGGTAGTATTCGCCCTGTGCGTTTTGGGGAGTGATTTTTTTAAGCGCTGACCAAACATCACTGCAGCGTAAAAAAAAGATACCTGTGTTAACTTCTTGTATACGGCGTATTTCTTCGGAGGCGTCTTTTTCTTCGACAATTGCCGCTATAGATTGGTTTACTCCACGAACAATACGACCATACCCTTTGGGTTCTTTAAGCTCCATAGAAACAACTAACGCTGCTGGCGCCTGCGCTGTAAACGTGGCGTATATTTGCTGAAGAGTTTTTGCTTGGATACCGGGAACGTCGCCCAAACAAACGGCGATATCTTTATCTTTGGGAACAAAGCTTTCTGTGGAAAGTAGCGCATGGCCTGTTCCTCTAGGTTCGCCTTGGTCTGCAAAGTTCACAAGTAAATCGGGGTTAGTTGCCTGCCATGCCATTACGGATTTTTCTACAAGTTCTTTTTTATACGATACAACAACCGTTGCCGAGGGAAATCCGGCCGCTTTCACTTGGTCGAGAACATGCCACAAAAGTGGTTTTGTACCCAAAACGTGAAGGACCTTTGGCAGGTCGCTTTGCATGCGCTTTCCGCGACCAGCCGCCAAAATGACAGCATGCATGTTCATCAGATGTGGCTATTATTGCACTTAAAGACAAGGTGTAAAGAGTTTCAAGGGGAGTAAAAGGCACAGGCTCCCTTGCACTTGTACAACACTTTAAAAACGATTTACAAACCTTGCACATGCTACAGTCATGCCTTATGAAGAGAATTGCTTTTTTTGTAGCGTTTAGCGCCATTCTGTTTTCCCTCCAAGCGGGTACAACAAAATTCCAAAAGGAAATCCTGCAACGCCATAATACGCTTCGGGCAAAGCACGGTGTAGCTCCACTTAAGTGGAGCACAGAAGTCGAAAAGGTGGCACAGGATTGGGCAACAAAAATTGCGCGTGAAGACAATATGCGCCATCGCAACCCCAATAAATACGGTGAGAACATTTTTTGGATGTCTGGCCGCGAACCCACGGGAAACAACGTCGTCGACGCATGGTACAACGAAATTAAAGACTACAATTACAGTAATCCAGGGTTTAGTATGAAAACAGGCCACTTTACACAGGTTATTTGGAAAGGCTCCACGGAACTCGGTTGCGGTTCAGCACGTTCCGCAAGGGGCGGAGTTTATGTCGTTTGTAACTACAATCCTCCCGGAAACTATATGGGACGCTTCCCTGAAAACGTACCAAAGACTAAACGTTGATTTTTCGCATAGTTACGCTTTTCCCAGAATTTTTTGCAAGCCCGCTTAAGGCCTCTCTTCTGGGAAAAGCAGTTGGCTCGGGGATTTTAGAGGTCAAGTTTGTAAATCCGCGTGATTTCGCCGAGGGTAAATACAAAAAGGTGGATGACCACCCTTATGGGGGGGGCGCAGGCATGGTAATGATGGCAGAACCTATCGCACGTGCTGTAGACAGTATTAAGGAAGAAACTCCATCAACGTACGTAGCGCTTTTATCTGCACGGGGTAAGCTATGGAATTCCATAGCTACTGCTGAATACAAAGAACGCAAAGACATAACCCTCATCTGTGGGCACTACGAAGGCGTCGACGAACGCATTGCCCAAAGTGTCGCCGACGAAAGCATACGCATAGGCGATTTTGTCCTTTCGGGCGGAGAAGCTGCTGCGCTTGTCGTCATCGACTCAGTTGCCCGTAAACTTCCCGGATTTATGCAAAACACCGAATCTTTATTGCATGAGTCTTTCGATGGTGGTATATCCTTCGAGCATGCGCAATACACCCGTCCCGAGATCTGGCGTGGACAAAAGGTTCCTGAAGTCCTTTTATCGGGCGACCACGCCAAAATCGCCGAGTGGCGCCGCAAAGAGGCTGAGGCGTTTACGCAAAAGCTTACAAAAAAACCGTAGAAATTCCAAATTTTTCACGCGCAATTGTCACAAAAAGGTTGATGTACACAATATGAAGAATAGCGTACACAAGAAATTTAATTATCGATACGTCGAGTATCCTTAGCTTTTCATCCTCTTCACGTTCTACTTTAAGAATATAATGCAAAATTCCCGCTAAACTAAAGTACGCTGCAACACCGTACAAGAGATTCCGTGTAGTTCCGGGCGGCATACGTTCAAAAAGAAAAAGGCGAAAAAAAGCGACGGCATCGGGAGCGCCCATATAAATATAATACAGCGCAGAGAGCACAAAGAAAATAGAAATGGGACGTGCATTTTCTTGCGGATCAAAAAAGCGGAATGCAAAAACAGGAAATACTATAATTGCAGCAAGCACTAAAAGGTACGGACCCCGAATTTTGAGGATGTTGCGTGTATGCTCCATCGACAAAAGAACTCCCAAGGCAAGAGCTATGCATGCAACCACGATGGGAATAAACGCACGGTGCCGCACCCAAACACTTAAAATGGAGCGTAACCGTTGCATTACCTGTTTTTGAACGCCTTTATCCCCGGATAAAACGCATCGCTTCCCAATTGTTCTTCTATACGCAAAAGTTGGTTATACTTTGCAATACGATCGGTGCGGCTCATCGAACCTGTTTTAATTTGTCCTGTTTCGGCAGCTACCGCAAGGTCGGCGATAGTCGTGTCTTCGCTTTCTCCCGAACGGTGCGACGCAATATTGGTGTAACCGTTTTTTACGGCAAGTTGCATCGTTTCAAAAGTTTCAGTAAGAGTTCCTATTTGGTTTACTTTAATGAGGATTGAGTTTGCAATCCCCTTTTCAATACCTTCAGCAAGAATTTTTTTATTCGTTACAAAAAGATCGTCGCCGACAAGCTGAATTTTACTGCCAAGCTTTTCCGTTAGCTTCTTCCATCCATCCCAATCTTGTTCTGCCATACCATCTTCTAAAGAGACAATGGGATAGTCAGCTACGTAAGAAGAATAGAGTTCAATAAGCCCCGAGGCATCAAGCACTTTGCCGCCATCACCCTCAAGCTTATATTTGCCATCCGTAAAAAATTCACTCGAGGCTGCATCCATTGCAATAAAAGTATCTTTACCGGGCTTGTACCCTGCTTTCTCAATCGCCGCCATAAGTAAATCGAGCCCTTCGCGGTTAGATTTCACGCTGGGAGCATAACCACCCTCGTCGCCAACAGCGGTATTGTAGTTTTTATCGTGCAACACCTTTTTAAGCGCATGAAAAATTTCTGCGCCTTGCCGTAAGCACTCTCGGAATGAAGCAAATGCAACAGGGACAATCATATATTCTTGGAAATCTAAATTGTTGTCTGCGTGCGCCCCCCCGTTGATGACATTCATCATTGGTACGGGTAATGTGCGCGAAAAAGGCGAACCTAAGTAGCGAAAAAGTGGAAGGTCAAGGTATTTTGCTGCTGCGTGCGCAGTTGCCATCGAGACTGCGAGGGTTGCATTCGCGCCCAGCTTGGATTTATTTTCGGTACCATCGAGTTGCAATAAAATTCCATCGACCTCACGCTGGTTTAGAGCGTTTACTCCCACCAAATGTGGATTGATAATTTCGTTTACGTTTGAAACAGCCTTAAGGACACCTTTACCGCCGTAGCGGCTTTTATCATCTTGTGTAGCGCCTTCACGGCTGCCGTCGCGGAGCTCAAGCGCTTCGCGACTACCTGTTGACGCTCCTGAAGGAACAATTGCACGGCCTACATCACCGCTTTCCAGCGTTACTTCTACCTCAACAGTGGGATTTCCCCGTGAATCGATAACCTCACGTGCGCGTACATCTTCAATGATAATTGCCATGGGTTTTACTTGAGCATTCCTTTAGCTTGTAAAGCAGTATCATAATGAGAAAAAAAATGTAATTTTTGGGAAAAATCACGATTTTTTTCGCTTAAATCGCTCGTAGGGATAGTTATCCCTTCATGTGACATAATGAGAGGTAGTTACCCCCTGATGTGACATAATAGGAGGTAGTTATCCCCTAATGTGACATAATAGGAGGTAGTTATCCCCTAATGTGACATAATGCGGTAATTTAAGGTATTTATTTCTGGCGGCAGCAGATGTTGCCGATTAGGTGCTGCATAAGTAACAGTCTGGTCTAATCACTTACGCCTGTTTACTATTATTTTGGCACAAAGCCCTCTGCGGATGTATTTATATAAGGACACATATTTTATGAAACTAAATTGCCTATACACGCTTTTACCACTTTTTTTTGTTTTGGGTGCATGTAGTGGAGGGTTTGAAAAATTTGCTCCGCCAGCAAATAGCATAACAGGGCGTGGTGCAAAAGTACGGCCTAAAATTTTAACCTCTTCCCCAGCGCATACGGCGACTGTTTCTCCAGTAACCGACGCTAACGGAACGCGGATTGTCGTTGTTTTTGACATGACAATGGATACCGCCAAAAGCGTTCCCAATATCAATACGTACGTGCGTGATATTGGAGCGGGTGTTGGTATTGTATGGTTAGCTGTCGAGAATTCAGGGACGGTATTTACGTGGTCGTCGACTAATTACTTAAACGACACTCTCACAATCCAACTGGGCTGGGTGCGTTGGCCAGAGAACAACATCATCGGATTTGATTTTGATAATAACAAGCTTGTCAACTTAGACGAAATGCCGCTCGATAATCCCGATAAATTATTTTTTACTGTAGGTTGGAATCCAGGCCGGTACCATGTTGTGCAAACAGGGCAATACTATTGCCACCGTTTCGATACCGTTGATAACCGATGGGAAGAAGAAAAAGACTGCCGGGACAGCGCCAATTCTGGCCAAGGGATCATTGGTTCATACAACTATCCTGCAGGGCAAAATGGATTTAACGAACCTCGCAATAGTTTGTACGGCCCTGCAAATTACGATAGCGAAGCCTCTGGATTTGTAAAAGGCCGTCGTTTTCGTAAAGATGCGCATCCGATGAACTTAGATACGTCGGCTTGCCATGGAAACGAGAGTGACGCTTGTTATCCCTATAGTTTAGACGCGCCAACAACGCTTTTATGGCGCACCTGTGTCAAAGGTGCATCTTACGACGGCTTATCCGGTGGAGGTGCCCTGTGTACTCCAGCGGCAGGTGGGGAATACACTTGGGGCGAAGCGGTTAATGCGTGCGCAAGCCTAAACACTGCAGCAAACGGTATGGGTTACGCAGGAAGGCGTGACTGGAGGCTTCCCACAATGGACGAGCTCGAAAATTTAGTAGATTTTGGTGCATACGTAAGCATGTCCAACCCATCCCTCCCGCCCGAAGGCTCTCCCGGAGCGCCAGAGGTACCTGCACTCGATACATTCCAAGAAACAAGCTGGCCAACCGTGTGGGAAGGGGCTTTCCCCAATACGCCCTTTGCAGATGGCTATTGGACGGCGACAGGGATAAGTGCGTTAATGGCTGGCCAAACCGTGTATAGCCAGGCGTACACGGTTGATTTTACAAAAGGCGCTACAGGGCCAGGTCCAGGGACCGCAACAAAAACCAATACTTCACGCGTGACGACAAACCGTAAAAAGGTTCGTTGTGTTGCGGGGCCTCTTGTTGCTCCACAGACACAAACGCTTAACCCAACTACAGTTGCTGCGGGGGCAACGTTGGGACGAAACGGAGCGACATTTGTGGGGTTTGATAACGACACAACTTTTAATATAAAAAGCGTTACTCCAGAATATAATATTGATGCAGATGAGTCGTCTCTTGTTGTTGAGTACAATAAGCTACCCAATATTGCGGATGCGAGCAATCTTACAAATTATTGTATCGAGGCACAAAATGCTACAAGCTGTGGTTCGTCTTCGCCTGCAATTACAACGGTCGTTCAAGTTACAGGCAAACCTTCTGCTTTTAAGTTGCGGCTTACAACTAACCCGGCAAGTAATGGCGCGTACAAGCTTTTTGTAACAAATGTCTATTCGTATAGTAACGAATGGCAGACAGGAGTCTCTTATACAGCAGGTGTTTTTGTTGTCGATCCCGGAACAGGCCCTGGCACCGAAATTGTTTACCGCACTGTCAATGCACACACATCTACGACAATCGCTAATGATTTACTAAACGGAGATCTCGAGCAGTTAAGTGTTTGGACGCCTGGAACAACATACACGTTATTAAACCAATGGCTTTACATCCCATCAAAGAGCGCCGTTGGAAGAGTGGAGTATGTTCCGTACACCGCATCGCCAATTATTGACAATGACATCGGAGGTGGATATTTTGGTACACCAACAGCAACTATCACAACTATCGTTGTCACGCCCAAGCAAAGTTTGTCAGTTGCGCGAGGGCTTTTCACGGGTATAGCACGGCGTTCCAGCCCTTCTGCAACTGTGGCATTTAATGTCGACAGTATCGCTTCTCCCAATTTAAATACAATTAACCTTACGTTCGACCGTCTCCCCAAAGCAAATGAGGCGTCTAATGCGGCAAATTATTGTATCATTAGTGCAAATGCAAGCCCATGGAATTTTTGTACATCCCCTCTTGCAGCGGTAAGTACGGCTGTCCTTTCTGGAAAGACGGTAACATTGACACCCAGTGCACCTTTGGTTGCAGGAACACCGTATGCAGTTTTAGTTAATGGGGTAACGTATGCGGGAAGCAATGTCGTCGATGATCCCATCAATAAACTTAGGTGGCAGCGTTGCCGTTACGGTGTTTTCGATACACCCACGTGTGACGATGACGGGGTAACTGCGAACGACTCGGTACAGTGGAACGAAGGCCTCAACTACTGCGATAGTTTAAATGCAACACGTTACGACGACGACAACGATACAGCGCGTGCGTTAAACGATTACACACGACCGCGCTATGCGTGGCGTGCACCCACGATTAATGAGCTTAGGAGTATTGCGAACCGTTCACTTTTCGCTACACAGGGAATTAACATCGATATAACTATTTTCCCAACACCTAATGCCGTTGACGAAGAATACTTTTCTTCGACGAATTATGCAATGAGTGGTTCTACCACGGGTTCAAACCTCCCTGCAAATAACCAAATTTGGACGTTTAACTACGTCGGAGGTTATCTTGGTACTGCGCAAAAAGATAATTCAACATTGACAGGAATATTTAAACCGCTCAAAAGGAATATCCGTTGTGTAAGAGGGTTGCCTTAATGTACAACCTCTCTACAACACTAAGGATTTCTTTAGCTTTACGTTGTAGTATAGCGGTAACCGCGTTTTTTTTAGGCGCCTGTTCGCAAACCGTTGAGGTTTTAACTCCAGTAAACAATATACAAATAACTACGCCCCCGCAAGGGACATTAACACTAAGAACAAGTTTTTCTACAGCGGCGCTCCAAAACCAAAATTTTAGCGTGCTCGTTTACCAAAACGGCGCTCTTAAAGCGATGCTTGTAGATAACGGAACCACAAAAACTGACGCTACAGGGCTTGCTGCAATTACCCTTAATAGCGTAAATACAACGACGGGGTGTATGGATTCTACACCAGCAAGCCTACCCAACGGTGGGTATAAGTACTATTTTTCGATAAACGCAAGCGGGGGGATAAGGGCTGCGGTCAATGTAGGTGCTACAGGCGCTGATTGTGGAGCCAATGGCTTTATCGATGCGACAGTGGGTGGTTATTCCGCAACAGGCATGGTTACTATAAACGGCGACACAGAGTTACTTCTCGACGACAGCAAAGTTTCACCATCGGTTGGTAACACCTTCGAATTTTTAACCGGAAAAACATGGAATTTTCGGTGCTATATTGCCGATTCAAATATAACTGCGTATACCACCAAAACACAGCTCGTTTCTATTTTTTCACGCTCTGGCGATGGATTAACCACAGGAGACGGAGCGAGCACTAAATTTTTACCACAGGGTAGCTTTAGCTATCTTTGTTACGCTGATACGAACACAAACGGAAATTATTTCGAGTCGGGGACTGATAAACTTGCGTTGGGAGTTCTTACCTCTTTAGGAAATACCACCACACGACTTTATTCTACATATTTTAACGATTTTTAAAAAGCGCGTTCGGCATAAAGCCAAAATCCCTTGAGCATTTTTTTAAGAAAATAAAAAAAAGTGAAGCGCTTTTTTAAAATTTAATATTAAGAAAAATTTTAATCCGCCGATATGAAAGATAAGACTGGGCAGTCTTTCTGAAATAAAAGAAAGACGGCGAGACATGAGGTTTCGCGGGTAACCCATTGGGAGCCCCCAGGAATTGAAGTTTCACGGAGGAAACAGATGATTATCAATCACAATATGTCTGCGATCAACACGCACCGCGTGTTGAAATTCCAAAACTGGTATTTGGATAAGGATATGGAAAAGTTGTCGAGCGGCATGCGCATTAACCGCGGCGGCGATGACGCTTCTGGTCTTGCAGTATCAGAAAAGATGCGCACGCAGGTAGGTGGTCTGCGTCGTGCAGAACAAAACACAGAAGATGGTATGAGCTTTATCCAGACTGCCGAGGGCTACCTACAAGAGACCGGCGAGCTGGTACAACGCATTCGCGTTCTCGCAGTTCAGGCCGCCAACGGTATCTATACCGACGAAGACCGTCAACAAATCCAAGTTGAGATTTCTGAACTCATCGACGAAATCGATCGTATCGCTTCGCAAGCTGAGTTTAACAAAATGAAACTCTTAACAGGTTCTTTTGCGCGGTTAAATCCAACAGCATCTATGTGGTTCCACATGGGCGCAAACATGCACCAACGCGAGCGTGTGTTTATCGAAACAATGACCTCTGCGGCGTTGAAATTACGCAACCCTACAGTGCTTACATTTATTTCGATTTCAACACCAGGTAAAGCGAACTCTGTTATCGGACTTTCTGATGAGGCACTCCGCATTATCAGTAAGCAACGTGCTGACTTGGGCGCGTACTACAACCGCCTCGAGCATGCAGCGAAAGGCCTCATGAACGCTTACGAAAACATCCAAGCGTCTGAAAGCCGCATCCGTGACACCGACATGGCAGAAACGATGTCAAGTTATACACGTTACCAGATTCTTACCCAAGCTGGTACGGCGATGCTCGCGCAAGCGAACCAACGTCCACAAAGCGTGTTACAACTCCTTCGTTAAGAAGTCGAAGTACTCAGCTAATGCTGAGTACTTTTTCTATGCAACACGGCGTGTTGCATAGAAAAAGTACTCGCCGTACGACTCTGAACCGCAACTCTATGAGTTGCGGTTTTTTTTGTTTCGCCGAAATAGCCTAAGAGCTTGGTACGTGAGTTGGCGTATGCGGCAAAAAGCCGTTCGGCATAATTCCGTCTACGTTTTGGGGTATAACGCGCGGCAAAAGTTGGGCAATCTGTGAGGCTTCGAGTGTATAGAGCGTATCGACAGAATTAAAGAAGTGCGCGGCGTCTTTGGGAGAGACAATCCCCTCGGTGAGAGTTAAAAATTTGTGTTTATATTGCTCGCGTTGGAACGGCCTTTTCCCAGCGGGGTGTGCATCGGCGCGCAATTTTTCAGCTTCAAATTTTGTGCCGTCGTTCATCAGGATTTCAACGCGCCCACCGAAGCATTTTTTGCTCGGGTCTTTATCGTGGTAGCGTTCTGTCCACTGTGCATCTTCCACCGTTGTAATTTTACGCCACAGCGCAACCGTGCTGGGGCGGTGTGCGCGCTCAGGGGAGTAACTATGCACATGGTGCCACGTCCCGTCTTCTAAAGCGACGGCGAAAATATACATCACCGAATGGTCGAGAGTCTCGCGCGAGGCGTCGGGATCAAACTTTTGCGGATCGTTGGAGCCTGTACCAATAACGTTGTGCGTATGGTGGCTGGTGTGCAAAATAATTTTTTGGATGTTGTTCGCATTTTTTATTTTATCGCGGATTTCAAACGCGAGGTCGATCCACGCCTGCGCTTGGTACTCGGCTGAGTGTTCCTTGGTGTAAGTCTCTAAAATGGAACGGAAGGGAGAACCCACCTCGGGAAGCGGCACGTGATAAACCGCTGTGGGACCATCCAACATCCACGCGATGACGCCATCTTCGCCTTCGTAAATCGGCGACGGCGATGCTTCGCCGCGCATCGCTCGGTCGACCGCTTCCACAGCGAGCTTTGCCGCATGCCCGGGCGCATACGCCTTCCACGACGAAATGGCACCCTTGCGCGATTGGCGCGTCGCGGTCGAAACGTGCACCGCTTGGTTGATCGCTTGGTAGATGGTGTCGATGGGTAAGTGAAGTAGTGTACCGATACCCGCAGCGACCGCGGGTGCAAGGTGAGTGACGTGGTCGATTTTGTGTTTGTGGAGCGATATGGCTTTGGCTAAATTCACATGGATTTCGTACGCAGTGAGGATTGCCTGTGTGAGTGCCCGCCCGCCGATTTTTTTCTGTTCGGCAACGGCGATGAGAGCGGGGATGTTATCCCCTGGGTGGCTATACTCTTCGGCTAAAAATGTGTCGTGGAAGTCGAGCTCGCGCACGGCTGTGTTATTTGCCCATGTAGCCCACTCGGCGTCGACAGTCGTCTCTGGAGAGACTCCATAAAGTGTCGCGCCGCCTTTACGCAGGTGCGCCAACGCTTGTGCGCGTGCCGCCACAACGGGTGCTCTGTTGAGTGAGGCAATCGCTACCGCTGCATTATCGATGATACGGTTGCCCACCATTTCAACCGCGTCTTTGTCTGCATGCTGGTTGTGGTGCGCAAGTTCTGCCATTAAATACGCCAGCTGTTTTTCCTTCGGGAGCCTTTCTTTTTCGGGGTATACTTTTAACTCCCATATTCTCATATAAAACCTCGCTACCTATAGGGTACATAAAGCACAGGCAGATTTCAGAGAAAATGGCTGTTTTGTCAGTGATTCATAAATGGATGGTTTGGTTGACGGCATGTATAAATACCATTTTTGGGCAAACTAATTAAAAGCGCCCGTAGCTCAGCTGGATTAGAGTATCAGACTACGAATCTGAGGGTCAGAGGTTCGACTCCTCTCGGGCGCGCAAAAAACAATACGCGCTCAGTTTCTAATTTGAAAATCGTAAGTAATAATTTTACCGTCGCGCTCCAACTCAATTTTTACTTCGGGGGCGGTGCGGATTGCTTTCCATAGCTCAAACATGCGTTCGGTATCGTTGAGTCCATAACCATTAACTTTACGGATAATGTCGCCACTTTTGGCGCCAAGTTTTGCGAAAATATGGTTGTCGTTTACCCTTGCAATTTTATACCCTTCAATTTTTCCATTCACGAGGTGTGGGCCAAACTGGGCGCCTTCATAAATTTTTGCTGGATTTCCTAAAATATTTTTATTCACTTCTTCGCGAGAAATTACTTTAGAGATAACTTGCCCTGTGCTTACGCCTTGTGCTGCCGCTGGCTTTGCCGCCGCTTGTTGCTCTGCCTGTTGGATTAAATCTGTTGTCGATTGCCCTATTTTAAGTTTGTAGCGGCTTTGGTTCATTTTAATCCAAATATATTCTTGTGCAATAGAGATAATTGTGGCGTTCTGCACTACACACTCGCACTCCCTATCTTTTTTGCGGCACGCCGAAGACGCAGCGCAGTATTCACGGATACCTTCCCCTTGGACTTCGATAAGTGCGCGAGCGATATCGACTGGACCTTCGAGAGTTGCAGTTAGCTTAAAAGGTTTCGCGGGTTGTTCAACGGTTGTTGGCGCTCCTGCGACTGCTGTTTCTCCTAAGCGTTGGAAAAGCGCTCCGCCAACAGTAATGGTGGGATCCATAAATGCTGGCGCATTCGTTTCGTTGTTTTGCTGCAAAGCTCGAGGCGCGGGAAGCGGTAGAGACTTCGTTACAAAATATAAAATGGAGGAGTGCGTAAGGCGTGCAAGCCCCAAGCCGACCAAAACGGCTACGCCTGTATACCACCAAGTTCTACTGTACCGTATGCGTGCGCCTAAAGAAAACAATACCTCTTTTGTTTGTGCCGCACGCTTTTTAAGCTTGTGTATATCGATATTGCGGATATCCGCCAAAACCATCTGAAGCTACGTTATGGTGCGCGATATCTGCGTCAAGCAAAACAACTTACCCTCGGCGGCAAGATCGGACAAATTTTTAGAAAAATTGTAATGTGACATAATACTTTGCCCATACTTCTATAGGAAAAGCCAATTTTCAGAAGAAACAATCGATGCATTCATCACTCCCGTTGTGGGTAGAACTCCTAAGTTCCGCAAACAAATGTCTGCAATTATAAACGCAATTCTTGCAGCGCGGACACTCAGGATTTCATCTATTGCGCATGCGATGAAAGCAAATTATGAAACAGCATATCGACGATTGGCTATCCGAGGCTTCAAAAACTATGGTTTGGCCAAAGATTGTCCGACCTTGCCGCCGAGGGGAAGTTTTCAGAGTCGCTCGATGTGGAAAATGAGGCTACCGGGTAACCCACTAAGGGCTTTGCACCGCAACGCACACAAAAGAATTTACCCTTGAGTATATGGATTTCATCGACCTTAAAACACAACAAGCGCGTATCAAGCCGCAAATTGACGCAAACATCCAAAAGGTGCTTGCGCATGGGCAGTACATTATGGGGCCAGAAATTGCCGAGTTAGAAAAAAAACTTGCCGATTTCACTGGAGCAAAGCACGCGCTTACCGTCGCCAATGGCACCGACGCGCTCCTTATCGCCCTTATGGCGTTGGGCATAAAGGCGGGTGACGAGGTTATCACATCTCCTTTTACTTTTATTGCAACAGGCGAAATGATTGCGCTTATTGGGGCGAAACCCGTTTTTGTCGATATTGACGAAAAAACATACAACATCGACCCCAAAAAAATTGAAGCGGCAATCACTCCTAAAACAAAAGCAATCATGCCCGTAAGCCTTTATGGACAATGCGCCGATTTTGACGCTATTAATGCCGTTGCACAAAAGCACAACCTGCCTGTAATTGAAGACGCTGCTCAAAGCTTTGGCGCAGAATACAAAAAAAAGAAATCGTGTAACTTGAGCACCATTGGCGCAACTAGTTTTTTCCCCTCCAAACCCCTTGGTTGCTACGGAGACGGTGGGGCGGTTTTTACGAGCGACGATGAACTCGCCAAAAAAATGGGGTACATCCGCCTGCACGGGCAAGACAGGCGTTACCACCACCCTATTATTGGCCTTAATGGGCGGATGGATACCTTACAAGCGGCTATCATGCTTCCTAAACTTGAAATTTTTCCCGAAGAAGTTACGCTCCGTGAAAAAATTGGCGCACGTTACTCAAAACTCCTTGCACAGCACGGGATAGTTACCCCGTACATTGAACCACACAATTTAAGTGTATACGCACAGTACACAGTACTTGTCGACGATAGAGAAAAAGTGCAAAAAAAATTGCAAGAAAATGGAATCCCTACGGCGGTACACTACCCAATTCCGCTACACCTACAACCCGTTTTTGCATACCTCAACCAACCTAAAGGAAGCTTTCCTATTGCAGAACGTATAGCAGAACGTGTGGTAAGCCTACCGATGCACCCTTACCTTAGCGAAAAAGACCAGGATATGGTAGTTGCTTCCGTAGCTAACGCAATAAAATAAAGGAAAGGTTCTCGCTTATGGACGAAGAAAACCTAAAGCGCGAACTTGAAGCCCTCAAAGCAAAGGAAGCAAAAGTACGTGCGTCGATTAAAACAGACGATAACGTATTTTCTAAATCGGCGCGTGGCACTCCAAAGACGATGCGCTACACTTGGCTTGGCGTCGAATTTGCCGTTAGCTTTTTAGTTTTTGTCTATTTGGGTTCCCTTTTAGATAACCGCCTCAACGCTTCTCCGTGGTTTACCCTTGCAGGTCTTATGCTCGGTTTTTCCATAGCTATCTACCGCCTTTTGGTAGCTGCTAAGCGTTTAAGCGAATGAAAAATTCTACGGCACTTTTTGCACCCGCAAAGATCAATTTGGGGCTTCGTATAACCGGTCGCTACGCTAATGGTTACCACCGCGTCGAAAGTATATTTCTCCCTATAAATATATTCGATAGGCTCGTGGTGCGTGAAAGTCCACACGACGCAATTTTTTATAAGTTCTATGGTAGCCCAGGGGTACAAAAACGGGCGGATTTCCTCCGTGGGGTATATAAAGCCCCCTTGCTATGGAATTCCATAGCTATGGCACGCTCTTTCTTAGTTAAGAAAGAGATTAAACTCCCGTACGTAGAAATCACCCTACATAAACGCATCCCCTCCCCATCGGGTCTGGGGGGGGCTTCATCCGATGCAGCGTCCCTTCTTTTATACCTGTGGAAATCCGCATATCCTGGCACACACCCTTCGCACGAATTTATTACCCGCGCCGAACGCTTGGGTGCGGATATTCCATTTTTTATGCGCTTTGGTACAAAAGGCTCTGCTGCACACCTTAAAGGTGTTGGGCACGAACTTATAGGGCTTAAGTTAACTTCTCCCATGGCCGGATGGGTTTGTGTGCCCAATTTTGGTTTTTCGACACCACAAATGTACAGTGCGGTACGTACGTGGGAGTTACCAGTTGTGGAAAATAATGCCTTGGAACAGGATGCAAACACTAATTTGGCTTTACGCCTCACCGAAATTCCCTATTCGGACGAACCCTACCACCAAGTCCGGTTGGTTACAAACGACTTTGATACGGTGGCAGAGGAAGTATTTCCCCGTGGGGCAATTTTGCTTAAAAAAGCAAAGTATACGCTTGCGGAGGTTATGCACAAAACAATTAAAGGGCTTTCGTACGTAGGTATGTCGGGTTCTGGAACCGCGCTTTTTGCGGTAACCGAAGCGGCTCTCGTGCGGCACGAAAGAGAAAAAATACAACACCTTCTTAAAGCGCGTCTAGGGAGTGCTTGGTTGGTAGAAAATTTTTTTCATTCTCTTTAGTTAGTACAAATTGGGCCGTAGCCAAGTGGTAAGGCAGCGGATTTTGATTCCGCCATGCGAAGGTTCGACCCCTTCCGGCCCAGAACATCCTTAAACTTACGCCACCTTTAAAGACGATACTCAAGTATGCTTTCTCCCTTGGCGGCACAAGGCCCACTTTTCGAAAGCCGCCGCTTTGTCGAAAAACCACATCCTTTAAGAAACGAGTTCCAACGCGACCGCGACCGTGTCGTGCATTCAAAATTTTTTCGCAGGCTTGAATACAAAACGCAAGTCTTTGTAAACCACTTGGGAGATAATTTTCGCACGCGCCTTACACACTCCATTGAGGTAGCGCAAATTTCACGTACTGTTGCACGTGCGCTTCTTTTGAACGAAGACCTTACAGAAACGGTTGCATTAGCGCACGATTTGGGACATCCTCCTTTTGGCCATGCGGGGGAGCGCACCCTCCACGAAAAAATGCGCGAACACGGTGGGTTTGACCATAACGAACAAACGCTACGCATTGTAACAGAATTGGAGGAACGCTATCCCGAATTTAAGGGACTCAACTTAACAGAAGGGACACTTTCAAGTTTACAAAAGCACAAAACACAACCCCACGATTTTAAAAACGCGCCAGACAATAGCAGGCGAGGGCACTGTTTGGAAGCGCTCATTGTCGATGTATGCGACGAAATTGCGTACAACAACCACGACATCGACGACGGTTTAGAAAGCGGCTACCTTTCGCAAGAAATGCTCGACGGTGTTGAAATTTGGCGTATACATTTTATAGAAGCGAAAAATAAGTATCCCCACGCAAAAAATAAAATTTTAATCCGTACGACGATCCGCACAATGATTAACTCGATGGTGGTAGATTTAATCAACGCATCTAAGCGTGCAATCGACGCCGCACGGGTAAAAAATATTGAAGAAGTGGTGGGCTATACGGCTATACGAGAAAATCCGCCTTTAATTACTTTTTCGGGTTTGATGGATAAACGCGTTAAAGAACTTAAGCATTTTTTGTTTCGCAACCTTTACCGCCACGCAGATGTGGTTCGGATGAATGAACGCGCCGCACTTGTGCTTTCGCGTATTTACGATTTTATTGCCGCTGATCCCAAAATGCTCCCACGCGACTTTTACGAGCGTACCGAAGAAGAGAGTAGGCCGCGTGTTATAGCCGACTTTATTGCAGGAATGACAGACCGTTACGCGCTTGAATGGAACCACGATATTTTGGGTATACACTAACTATCGAAATTATCTCTCGAAACTTTTTCAAAATTTCCCGATAATAAAGTATGCTACGGGGTATTTATACGGGCGCGTCGGGAATGGCCGCAATGCAGACTAAAATGGATACAGTCGCCAATAACCTGGCAAACGTCGATAAAACTGCTTTCAAGGAAGACGTTGCTATTTTCCGTGCAAACCCCGAAGTATTAATCCACCGCACACGCGACGACGGTGTAGGCTGGGTGCCTATGGGTGGGTTTGATATTTCTCCGCTTGTTGGCAAGTTGGGTACAGGAAGCGAAGTCAATGAAATTTATACGCGTTTTGACCAAGGGGCGCTCAAGCGTACCGAACGCGACCAAGACATTGCAATTAACGGCCAAGGTTTTTTTGTTGTCCAATCCGAAAGGGGGCCGCGCTTAACACGTAGTGGTGCGTTTATCCTCGACCGTAACGGTATGCTTGTAACTCCCGACGGATTTCCGCTTATGGGAGAAAAAGGTCCCATACAGGTAAACCACAACAATTACATTGTAAAAACAAATGGCGAAGTGTGGATTAACCAAGCAATTGGGAATAATCCCCAAAACGCGACAAGTAAAGATATAAACCAGTGGGAAAACCCTGTCCTTTTAGATACACTCCAAATCCGTACGGTCGACCATCCGCGCCATTTAAACAAAGTGGGCGAATCGTTTTACGACACAACTCCCGAATCGGGCGACATGCGTCCTGTAGACCAAGTTAAAGCGCCTGAAATTTTGCAGGGATTTTTAGAAGCCTCAAACGTGAACATTGTTACCGAGATGGTCAACATGATTGAAGTACAGCGTATGTACGAAGCAAACCAACGTGCAATTACTACGCACGATGGTATGCTTGGTACGCTCATTAACCAAGTTCTTCGGGTATAAATTTTAGACAGCCACGCGCCATAATGCTATCGTACTTAGCTTTTCTTTCTCGTGCGCTTTGTCGGCTTCGGCTCTTCTTTCACGACCAATGCCGCTTTTCCTTCGTCGCCTTTGGGCATGGAGATGTGCGCATCGTGGCCGTGGTTGCCCACGAGCGTCATATCGTAATCTGGCCTAAAGCGGTGTTCAATCCATTCACGGAAGCGGTCGATGTAACCAAAAACGGCAGGCACGAAGAAGAGTGTCATGAGTGTGGAGAAAACTAAACCACCGATGATGGCAATCCCCATGGCGGTGCGTTGTTTCGCTGCCTCGCCTAAACCCAATGCCAACGGGAGGGTTCCCGCAATCATCGCAAACGATGTCATGAGGATGGGGCGTAGCCGCGCCTTACCCGCTTCAAAAATTGCGTCGTTGAGGCTCATGCCCCGCCGCACACGCTGCAACGCGTAGTCAACCAAGAGAATCGAGTTCTTCGTCACAAGCCCCATGAGCATAATAAGCCCGATGATACTAAAGAGGTTGAGCTGCTCTCTAAAAATCGCGAGCGAGACGAACGCACCGGAGATGGCGGGCGGTATCGCAAAAAGAATCGTCACCGGTGTGATGAAAGATTCGTAGAGCGAGGCGAGTACTAAGTAAATAAAGAGGAGCGCAAGACCAAACGCCACCACCATGTTATCCATGAGTTCTTTTAAGTCTTCGGCTTGTCCCCAGAAGACCAAATGCACACCGTCTGGTGGTGGAGCTTTCTCGTGGATGAGTTTCTTTGCCGCCGCAACTGCATTTCCGAGAGCACCCCCCGGTGCCAAGTTGGCGTGGAGTTTAATCACTCGGCTTCTGTCTTGGCGTGAAATATTCGACGGCCCTGCTTTCACCTCGCCTTTACCTAAAATACTGAGCGGTATAGGGCGCGAAGGTTGGCTTAGGTTCGGCACATAACTTTTCGCGAACGATGTCTTTAGATCGCGCTGGTCTTCTCTAAGCCGCATACGGATGTCGTACTCAAGACCGTTGTCGTAAAACTTACCGACAATGCCACCCGCGACGTGTAAACGCAATTCGTTTCCTGCAGCGGCAGGCCCCACGCCCACCTGTTGCATGCGGTCGGGGTCGAGCTGCACTTGAAATTCGGGTTTGCCTGTTTGGTAGTCGGATGAAATATCGATGAAGTCTGGAATTTTTTTGAGCTGCTCTATAACGCTTGCTGAATACTTTTCCAACTCGTCGAGATTTTCGCCGCTCAAGTTTAAGTTAAAGGGATACATGACGCCACCGCCCACTGCGCTGTAGTCGTTCACCGAAACTTTTGCATAGGATAAATCCTTGAGCATGTTACGTGCCACGTCTTTAAGCTGCCACGTTTCACGCTTACGCCATTTGCGATCGACGAGAACAATACCCAGTTCGCCTTTATTTGCAAGGCCGGTGTACGTACCTGCAACCGAAGCAATCATGTGAACTTCGGGGAGTTTAGACAATCGCTTCTCAATTTCTTCCGCCATTTTTTTAGAACCCTCTAAGCTGGTTCCGGGAGGCATTTCAAAGTTGACCAAAAACTCCGGTTGGGTGTTCGGTGGAAAAAATGTATTTTTAACGGTGAAGCACGAACCGCAGTTGACGATCATCACCACAAACGAAAGTCCCAGCGTAACAAGAGGGCGTCTCAAAGTAAATTTCATGATGCTCGCGTACGTTGCCTCAAGCCAATCTTGGAATTTATTGAAATAGCGGATCAGTATATTGGGTTTGTCGTGAACATGCCCGCCAAAATATGCGGAGAGCATCGGCGCCATAGTGATTGCATCGAAAAGGGAGATTGTCATCGCGAACACAACGGTGAGACCTAATTGCCGCAAAAATTGCCCCACGATTCCCGAGAGAAATCCCACAGGTAAAAAGACGGCAATCACCGTCATCGTTGTCGCCACAACCGCAAGCAACACTTCCTGTGTACCGGTTTCAGCCGCTTTTACAGAAGGTTCGCCTTCTTCCATTTTTCTAAAAATATTTTCGCGCACCACAATCGCGTCGTCGACCAAAAGCCCGATAGACAGCGAAAGCGCAAGAAGAGTGATCACGTTGATAGTAAATCCCATCGCGAGCATGAGGATAAACGCGCCCAAAAGCGAGTTGGGTAGCGCAAGGCCGGTAATGATGGTCGAGCGGACGTTTCCCAAAAATAGGTACACAACCAAGACCGCTAAAAGCGCACCGAAGATAATCGTTTCGCGTACATCGTCGACGTTAATTTGGATCCACCGTGCAGAGTTGAGGATGAGTGAAATTTCGGGCGCGGCGGTGGCTTTGTTGATGTCTTTTTTAAGGTCGCGCAAGATGTTTGAAGTTTCGGGAGCGCGCGGTTCTTTCGAGACCTGCGCTTCTAATGACTTTAACGCCGCAAGGATATTCGAGTTTTCTTTTACAAATTTTTCGTTTTGGATTTTTTGTATTTGTGCCGTTAGTCTATCGCGTTTATCCCCTTTACGGATCATTGCTTTAAGCGTATTTAAATCACGCAACGCTTGAGGTCGCAAGTCTTCGTTGATTTTATCCATGAGCTTTAACGTCGCTTCCGCGACGGCGACCGTGTTGGAGTTTGATTGTTTATAGACATCGACCACCATCGCTGGCCTGCGTTCGCGCACCATTTTTGATTGGTCGATGGGTTTGCCGTTTAAGTCGATGGGATCGTCGTCGACGGGCAAATATAAAAATGCGACCGACTTTGCATCCTCAACGCCGTCGTACACCTTCGCCAATTTTTTCAAAAGAAGTGCGCTGCCTACGTCGCCGCCGAATGAAATGACCGTGTTTTCAATTTGCTTGAGTTTCTCGAAACGCCCCATGGTGCGGAATGCAATTTCCTTGTCGCCGGTTTCTTTCTTGCCCACCGGTACGTTCGCACCGTAAGAACGCAAGTTGTTAGCAATCCATGTAAGCGTCATTTGGTTTGAGTTCAAGAGATTGCGATCCACCTCGACTTGGATTTCACGCTTTTGGCCGCCCGAAATACGCACTGCGCCTACGTTAGGTATTTGTTCAAAACGGGGTTTAAGTTTCTGGTCGATGTAATCGTAAAGTTTAGCGGGGGGTAAATCCGCCGCAACCGAAAGCCGCACAATCGGCTGGTCGGCGGGGTCAAAACGCTGCACCAACGGTTCGTCGATGTCGTCGGGTAAATCACGCCGCACCTTGCCCAGCTTGTTGCGCACCTGCTGTTCGGCTTCTTTAATATCTTGCCCTAAATAAAATTCGCACATGACGAGCGAAACGCCCTCTTGGTTGTCGGAGCTCACGCGCTTCAAACCGGAAATGGATGCGACTTCTTCTTCAATTTTTTTTGAAATAAGCGTTTCGATTTCCTCAGGCCCTGCACCGGCATACGTTGTGGTGATCGTAATAAAAGGAACGTTTACATCGGGGAATAAATCGACACCGATGCGGTGGAGAGAAATCCACCCTGTGCTCAACATCAAAATAACGAGGCTCGTTACAAAAATGGGGCGCTTGATCGAAAACGCGGCTATATTCATAAGTAGCAAAATAAGCATGGAACAGTTGTTTGCCAAAAAAAATTAACCATTTGGTTAAGAAATTAAGGATTTATTCCATAACTTTGAGGGATAGCTATGCACTGTAGCAAATGCTACAAAAAAATTGACGACCTGTTCAATCTTTGTATATTTGGAGTATGGAAAGTACAAGAGACTACATGCAAACAGAATCTAAAAAGCTCAATGGAGCAAAGGTTGGTGTTCCTACACGCAACATGCAATTTTCGCTCCCCACCGACATCCCACGCTATTTTGCGTATAACGGCAGCGTCGTGGGTACAGCGCTGATGGCCGTTTTTTCTGCCATTTTTCCTCCCGGAGAGCGCTTTTTCGTCGAGTCTGTCCGTTATTTTAAAGACAACGTTAAAGACGAAACCCTTAAAGCGCGTATCTCTGGATTTGTTGGCCAGGAAATGATGCATACCCGCGAGCACGAGCGTCTCAACGAGTGGTTTTCCTCGCAAGGGTTTGATATGGCAATCCCCGAAAAGCTCATCGAAATGAGCCTTGCCGCGTGCAAAAATTTCTCTCCTACACAGCAAGTCGCAGCGACCTCTTTTATGGAGCACTTTACCGCAAACCTTGCAGCAGAATGGCTTACAAATATGGAATTCCGTAATAGCGTAAATCCGCAGATGCTCAAACTGTGGACATGGCATGGAATCGAAGAACTTGAACACAAAGATGTCGCATTCGATGTGCACCAACTTATGAGCTCAAGCGAACACCTTGAACGTATTTTGTCGGTGCCTATTGTTGTGGCATGCCTTCTTCCCAGTATTGTTTTTGCGTGGGGTTATATTGTTGCACGCGAAGGAAAATTTTTTGATATCGGCCGCAATTTGAGCGACTTGTGGGCGCTTTTTAAACCCGGTGGTTTTTTAGCGAATGTTATCGCGAAGATGCCTCTTTTTCTTGCAAAAAATTTCCACCCTAATAACGAAGATTCCTCGGCTCTTTTGGCAAAGTACCAAAAAGATTACCTCGATGCAGAAGGAGCTCTCAAGAACGAATTTAAAAACCGCGACGCAGTAATCCGCGCAGCGAGTTAACGGTTAAGTTTCTTCGATTGTTTTAGGGTAAAGCAAGCGTTTTACGTAATTAACCAATTTCAAGAAGCAAAATATATTGAGCCTCATGCGCCAACTCCAGCGAGTTTGCGCATGAGGCTCCCCCTATACCGGACTCATAAATCCGTTTTTCATTGACGGCATACCCTCACTTTTTTGCATTTGGCTTCCGAAGGAGCTAACTATATGCCAAAAATTATACCGATTATAGCGCTTGGCTTTCTACTAAATCCGTTAGGGATTATGGCAGTAAGCCCTGGGCAGCAATCGTTCCAACAAAAGTGTACCGCGTGCCATACGATAGGGAAGGGGGACCGTGTAGGTCCAGATCTCAAAGGGGTAACAAGCCGCCATGATGCCCAATGGCTAGTCCGTTGGATTATGGAACCAGACAAGGTAATTGCAGATAAAGACCCCGTTGCTTTAGAACTCTTAAAAAAGTATAACCAAGTTGCAATGCCCAATATGGGTGTAAATGAAGCCGAAGCCAAAAACATTATCGAATACTTAGGCTCTGGAGACGCTGGCGGCGAAGAAAAGGTGGATATTTCTTGGTCAAAATCATTTTCTTTTGGTGGTATTGGTAGTGCGCAATTAACAGCGCTTGTAACTTTTCTTGTAATTTCAATTGTTATTGTAATTGTATTTTTACTTATTGCAAGAAGTACACGAAACCCCGTTCCTACTATTGATATGAAGGCAGCGTACAAGGTGCGCTTTAAATTTTTTCTTGCCGCAGCCATCGTTGTTGTGGGAACTTTGGCGGCAACGCTTTCCCGTACGCCGTATCCCAAATCAGTAATTACTCCATCAGACCAAGTAAAAGTACTTTATGTTGCCGCCGAGCAATTCTTCTTCCGTTTTTCCGAAACTCCCATACAGTCATCGGAAGATTTAAAAACGGTTAAGGCATTAAACGAGGTAGTTATCCCCAAAGGAACTCTTGTAGAATTCCACGTTACGAGCGTCGACGTGAACCACGACTTTGCGATTTACGATTCAGCACATAGAATTATCGCACAGACGCAAGCGATGCCACATTACACGAACCGCCTACAGGTTAAATTCGACGAGGCGGCAGATTATTCGGTTCTTTGTTTAGAGTACTGTGGTTTAGGACACCACAAAATGCGCTCCAAGTTTACCGTTAGGTAGTATTGGATAAGGAAGGTTATTATGGATCGTGCAAATAGAAATATGCTAAATTGGATTGGGATTGTTTTTGTTCTTTTTCCACTACTTTTAATCGCAGGAATGTTTTTGCGTGCAATACAAGCAAACACATTACACTCTGCCGAATCATGGTTTTACCCCATGATGACGCTACACGGCATCGGTATGGCAAGTGTGTGGTGGATTGCCGCGATGGCAGTCGCTTCGCATGTACTTTCACGCTATGTCGAGCCAAGCCAAAAAGTTTCACGCTTTGTTTTTTATGGAACCATTATAGGCGTAGTAATTTTGCTTGTGAGCGTTTTTGGTGGTCGGTTTGCAGCGGGTTGGTATTTTCTTTATCCGCTTCCTTTTAAAAGCCAAGGCGCGTGGCCTCAGTGGGCGACGCTGTGTTTTCTTATCTCGCTAACAGTGTGTGGTATCGTTTGGTTTATTTGGACGGTCGATCTTTTACGTGCCATTGCAAAAAAATATACGCTTTCGCAAGCTTTAGGATGGCATTTTATCCGTGGAAAAAGCGAACCAGACGTTCCGCCAGCAATTTTGATTACGACCACTGCGCTTATACCAGCGGTCGCATGCTTTCTTTCAGCGGTAATTGTACTCCTCCTTTACTACTACGAGACTTTAACAGGTACACGCAACGACGAGCTTTTGATGAAAAACTTAACATTTTTCTTTGGGCACTTGATTGTTAACTTAAGCCTCTACTTGGCGGTTGCCGCGATTTACGATTCTTTCCCCAAATACACGGGGCGTGAATGGCACTCGGGAAAAATTGTCGCTACCGCGTGGAACGTCGTACTCGTGATAGTCCTTCTTGCATATTTCCACCACCTTTATATGGATTTTGTGCAACCTAAATCGCTCCAATACATTGGACAAATTGCCTCTTACATTAGCGGAATTCCCTCGGCGGTAGTTACTGTCTTTGGCGCAATGGCAATTGTATACCGCGCTCCTGTGAAATGGTCTTTGGGCTTCTCGCTCCTTTTCTTTGGGATGATGGGCTGGGGAATCGGCGGTATTGGCGCGGTAATCGACTCGACAATTGCCGTTAACAGTAAATTCCACAATACATTGTGGGTACCTGCACACTTCCACAGTTACATGATTGAAGGTCTTGTGCTTATGGCTTTGGGGTACTTTTACCACTACTGCCAAGAAAAAGCAAACATACCAGAAAATTTAAAATTCCATAAGCTTATTGTATGGCTTATGCTCGTGGGCGGTTATGGATTTTTGCTTATGTTCTACCTTTCGGGTGCAAAAGCAATCCCACGCCGTTTTGCGTTCTACCCTGCGGAGTTATCGCACGGAGCGCTTTTTTCTGCAATCGGATTAGTTTTTATGACGGCTTTTCTTATAGGATTGCTGCTCTACATTTACGAAACCGGCAAGCGCTGGAAAAAAGCGCGTGCTCTATAATTTACGAGTAGTTTTACAACGGGCGTATCTTGTTTTAGGTACGCTTGTGTTTTTTCTTATACCCCTTTGGGCAGAAAAACTTCCCCAAACAAAAAAAGAAACAAATTCGGAAGCCATCCAACGTGCAGAAATAAAAAATTTATACCGTACTGTCCCCAATATCCGCATCACTACCCTCGATAAAAAAGTAATTGGACTTTTAAGCCTATGGGATGAGCGTCCACTCCTCATTACGCTTTTTTATCGGCGTTGTACGGGTGCGTGTAGTCCGTTCCTTAGATCGCTTAAAGCAGCAGTCGAAAAAAATGGTGGCGTAGGAGAAGATTACAACGTGCTTGCGCTCAGTTTTGACGAAAAGGATACTTTAGACGATGTTCGTGAAATGGCAGACGCTGTGGGAGTTTCATCTGCAAAGGGATGGATTTTAGGAAAAGCCACAGGTAGAGATATAGCGCGTCTAGATGAAGCAATCGGTTTTTGGTTTAAAGAAGACGCACGAAAAAACCAATTTGACCATCCATCGCTTGTTGCAGGCGTTAAAAAAGGAAAAGTACAACGTGTTCTTTTAGGAGTGGTGGTTGATCCCTCACGCCTTAAAGAAGTAATTTTTACTCTTAAAGGAATCTTTGTACCATTTTATGCACAACCGAACGAAGACACTATTTTTCGTTGTTTGGACTACAATGCACAAACAGGCGAAGTAATGTGGAGTTGGGGGATGTTCATTTTAATCATTCCCGGTATTTTAGCGCTTTTGATCGCGGTAGTTATTTTTCGCCACCGCTGAAAAAATATCCACCCACGTTGCTATGCGGGTGGATGCTCACTTAAATTAATCCCATCGAAAGCATTGCTTGCCCGACATTCATAAAACCAGCGATATTTGCGCCGTTTACATAGTTGCCTGGGGTGCCAAATTCTTCAGCAGTTTCAAAGCAAAGCTCATGGATGTTGCTCATTATTTTAGCAAGACGTTTCTCGGTGTACTCGAATGTCCACGAGTCGCGTGACGCGTTTTGTTGCATCTCGAGTGCAGAGGTGGCCACACCGCCCGCATTGGTCGCTTTTCCTGGACCGTATAGAATACCGCTTTCCAAAAAGACTCGAATACCTTCGGGAGTTGTAGGCATGTTTGCCCCTTCACCCACTGCAACACAACCATTCTTGACGAGCTTTTCGGCGTCTTTTCCATTGAGTTCGTTTTGTGTAGCGCACGGCATTGCCACATCGCATGGGATATCCCAAATCTTTCCTCCTGGTTGGTAGATAGCGTCGGAATGTTTTTCTGTATACGCTTTAATACGCCTGCGTTCGACTTCTTTAATTTGCTTTACGAAGTCGAGGTCGATACCTTTTTTATCGATAATGACGCCGTTTGAATCGGAGCATGCAATCACCTTACCGCCCAGTTCGTGGATTTTTTCGATAGTGTAGATTGCGACGTTTCCCGAACCAGAAACAATACACGTTTTGCCGCCAAAAGACTGTTTTTTAGTCCTGAGCATTTCGGAAACAAAATACACGGCGCCGTAGCCCGTTGCCTCTGTACGTACAAGCGAACCGCCATAGTGCAAACCCTTACCGGTTAAGACTCCCGATTCGTAGCGGTTGGTAATACGCTTGTATTGGCCAAACATATAGCCAATTTCGCGTCCTCCTACGCCGATATCTCCTGCGGGAACGTCGGTGTATTCCCCCAAGTGGCGGTAAAGCTCTGTCATAAAGCTTTGGCAAAAACGCATAATCTCATTGTCGCTTTTTCCTTTTGGATCAAAATCCGAACCGCCTTTTGCGCCACCAATGGGCAGGCCAGTAAGCGCATTTTTGAAAATTTGTTCAAACCCAAGGAATTTTATAATTCCCAGGTACACCGAAGGATGGAATCTAAGCCCACCTTTGTACGGCCCTAGCGACGAGTTAAACTCGACGCGAAAACCCCTATTGATGTGTATCTCCCCTTTGTCGTCTTGCCATGGAACGCGGAAGATAATCTGCCTTTCGGGCTCTGCGATGCGCTCGATAATCTTTTGCTCGGCTAACTCGGGATACTTTACCAAAACAGGCCCTAAAGACTCTAAAACCTCGCGGACTGCTTGGTGAAACTCAACCTCACCAGGATTTCGTTTAATAATCTCCTGGTAAACATTCTCTAATCTTTCACTCATTTGGGTACTCATTTTTCTACTCCTACAAGATTCCCAAAACAAAAATCTTAATCTTATTTTCTATGTACGCCAATCTCTGCTGCTAACATTAACTTCGATTCCCATAGAATCTTTTTCGGCGTCGGGCGTTTAGAAATATACCGTCAATAAATTTTAAATTAGTAATGTGACAAAATGACAAAAATTGACACCGTGAAGCTCGGATAGCATCGGAAAGTCCCTATCCATTATGTAAGAGCTTCACCCTCATTCATGTCTCAAGCTCAACTCGGCAAAACCAAATTGTGGTTTTGGGCTGTAGTCGACAATCTGGTAACCACCACCTTTCTTTCTTAATGTAAAGAACTCTTGAAAAATTTTCTCTTGGCGTAGCGATTCATTACCGCCCGATTTTAAGATATTGCAATCGGTACCGCAACCATTACAATCGCCTCCAAAATCGAAATCTTGTTTTGTCTGGCGTAGGCGGTAGCTACCAAACACACGGATTTTCACAGATTCCGATGAACTTTCTTTAATTTCATACATGCCCAGCGCAGAATAGTAAGAGGTTACCAGCTTGCTGCCTGTGTAGTTTCCTTCTTTGTCGCTAACAGCCTCTAATCCTTGTGCTGTTGCATCAAAGTAAACACTACCGTCACTGCGCAGCCGTAGCGTGAAGTCCGGTTGATCCATACCCCCCAACTCTTTCGCAGTCAATAAGCTACGATTCAGCAAACCGTCTATACCTGCTTTTCTAAAGGTTTCCTTAAAATATGCAGTGGTTTTCTGCAGGTCAGGCAAGGGATTCATAATTAGCCAATCTTTACCATCCGAAAAACGCAATTCGCTAATAACCAAGTCTTTGTAAAACCAGCCCTTATAAACCTCAGTAATGTGCAGTTCAAGATGCTTACCCGTAAACGGTTTTGGTAGCTTCAAAACTTGGCCGCCCATCACGTCTGCCACATCGAGCTTTGCTTCGTAGCCGTTGTCGCCGCGTACAACCATGGTTTTAGCGCGTGCATTGTTAAGGCACAACCGCAGCGACATTTGAAAACCATTCCAGATTTTTATTTGTTCGATACGCTGTTTTTCTTTGAAATCAAAATTTAACCGTACTCCCCCTTCAGGAAATCCATCGGCGGAGTATGCATAGTGAAAACGTGAATCGAAGAGAAACATGGGTTGGTATGCCTCTAACAGGCTGTTGAAAAAAACGCTTAATATTCCAAAATTGGGGACTGCCTGAATTTTTTAGTCAAAATTTAGTGCAAGATTCCTTGCGTAAGATCCTAATTTGATGAACATTCAAGTACATACACGATCCTTGCCTATGTCAGGCCAGCTAAAATCACTAAATTTGCAGCAGCCATCGTAAAAACAAAATGAAATCCCACGCGGGGTCTACCTTTGAAGCGAGTTTTGCGAATGCCGCCGATGGTTTTACCCCAGCCGAATAGCTCCTCGACACGCTTACGAAGTCGCTGACTAATTTGATAGCCAATGCTGCGGCGCGTACGTCCGTCAAGACCCGGTGTCCTTCGGTTGTCGATCATCGCGATGTGCGGTGATATGCTTTTGTCGCGCAATGCCTTCACAAAATCTTTGGTGTGATAGCCTTTGTCTGCGCCCAAAGATTTCGGTTTAATTTTTTTTCGTGCCAGTTCTTTTAATAATGTCAGAGCTCCACGACGCTCTGCTGTGCCGTCTGCAATCTCTACGTTCGCGGCGACACAAAGACCGGAACGATTTTCCATAATGATGTTTCCAGTATACGATAATTTTGCTTCTTTGCCAGCACCCTTGCGCATCAGACGTGCATCTGAATCTGTCGTACTTGCATGCGTTGCATTACTTCTTTTCTCTCCGTGAAAATTCACACTGGGATTACGACTTGTATCGGTTGATTGATTTTCAGGCTGAGTGCTATCTTCTTTTGTATCATCCTCTTTTTTCACATCCGATTTTGCTTTAAAACTTTTCAGCGATGCCCATGCTTCGATCAAAGTACCGTCCACCGTAAAATGCTCATCGGACACAAGCTCTTTCGTCTGTGCAAAACGAATAGTTTCGTGCAAGAATCGTGCTGCGATATTCTGTTCGAGTAACCGCTGACGATTTTTTGCAAAGGTACTGTGGTCAGGTACGCGATCATTTGGCGTCATGTCGAGAAACCAGCGGAAGAGAAAATTATATTCGAGCTGCTCGCAAAGCTGTCTTTCTGAGCGTATTGAATAAAAAGCAATGAGGAGTGATGCCTTAAGCAAACGTTCCGGCGGAATCGAAGCACGCCCCTTGTCTGCATACATTTGATCAAAGACCTTATCGAGCCTTTTGAGAGCTTCGTCTGCCATAGTCTTGATTTTTCGTAACGGATGTGATTGAGGAATTTGAGCCTCCGCAGAAAAATTATAAAGGAAATCCATTTGTGATGTCTTGTCACCGCGCATACGGTCAATATACACAAAAGTTAGGAGATTTTCAACATCCTGCTAAAGGTTTAAGCTGGCTCGAGGCACGAATATTGCCTTCAACAATGCGGGGTGTGCGAAATTTTATGCGCGAACCTTCTTTATTATAAAGCTGCACTTCTTTAACACAAACACCTTTATTAGGCCCCATGTTGAAGGTAAGCGAGCGCATCACAACCGGCGGTGCAAATGTGTATTCTTGGTTTGAACCGGCGCTAAGAATTTTTTCGATTTCATCAAAATTCACGAACATCGCGATTTGTTCAGTAAGATTTCCACACGATACAAGCTGTACCTTGCTCACCTCGATTGCTTCGTCTAAATACAAGTGTAGCTTAACAAACTGGGCTGCTGGGTCGGCTTTCCATTCTTCGCCATGCAGAACGCCATACGGCAAAGTTGTTGTCGATGCAGTACCGTCGATCATTGAAATCGGCAGACCACCACCGCAATAAACGAACGAAAGTGTCAAAAAAGTTATCGCCATTAATTTTAATTTTCGCATTTTAGTTTTCTCCCTGTTCCGTGTGTTTTTTTTCGTTGGCCTCAATGTGTTTATGAAGCGTAGGATTATCAGAAAAGGCTTTCATTTGCTCGTCACCCGCTGCAATAAGAACATGCCGTATTGTTAGCTTGTCGCCACGGTGTTCTTTATGCAAAAGCAACCGTACAACCCGATACCAAGTCTCGCCGGGATTTACCGTAAAAACGTGGTTAACGCAGAGACAATTAAAATGAAAGCCGAGTGAGTATTCAGGCGGAGTGACATGGTGTGGAGCAGCAAAAAAATGTACAGGCTTTGTCGTATCGTTTTTCATGGTGAGCACAAAAATTTTAGCACTCCCAGGGCGTTGCCAAAACTCTCCGTTCTCTATATATAAAGATACCGGAGGCTTCTGTGGTGGTTTTACGACGCCCGTCTGCCAAAAATATAACTGCTGCTGGGTTGCCGGTTCATAGATTTCCATGCGCAGCGGCAAATTTTGGTAATCCCAACCGATAGTAACCCGCACCGCCGAAGCACGAGTGGGCAGAGACGGCTTTTGCGGTTGAGCCGGCGTATTGCCGTTCTGTTTGCAGTTGAGTGCTGCTAGTAAAACTGAACAAGCAAGAAATAAAGTATAGAATAATTTCATGCGCTTCTTGCAACTTTACCTTTGGCCACCATGCGGAGGGCTTCATTGGAAAGATTTAGCACTTTGTCAATAAAATGTGCGAAAAAATTTCTTTAGTGAGTTGATGCATGAAGCTCTGAATCTACGTTTTCCCCTCACACAAACACTTAAAATGATTTACAACTTAAGTTGGTCTAATCAGACTAGCTTATGTTAGTTATCAATCTGTATGAGGCTAAAACCAAACTCTCCAATTTGGTTAAAAAAGTAGAAGAGCAGGGTAAAACTATAACTTTATGCAGAAATGGTACTCCGGTAGCCCAAATAGTCCCTTTGGAGAAAAAAACGTTAAATCCTTTACAAAAAAATAAAATCCTATCCAAAATTACATTAAATTACAATCCTTTTGAGCCACTCAGTGATGATGAATGGCCAAACAATAATCGATAATCTCTAACAATGCTACTCCTCGACACCTGTACGCTACTCTGGCTTGTACAGGATTACACCCAACTGCCTTTGAAAGTACAAAATTTGATACAAAAACGGAGTAGTTCAATTTTTGTATCTTCAATTTCTGCTTTTGAAATTGGTATTAAATATGCAAAGGGCAAATTAAAACTACCACTCAAGCCCGATGCTTGGTTTGAAGAAGCACTTGAATTTCATGGTATTCAGGAAATACCCGCAGACTCAAAAATTATGCTCAGCTCAACGCAACTTCCTCCACACCACAACGATCCAGCAGACCGCATTATTGTTGCCACTGCTAAAATTCATGCATGTACAATACTTACGCCCGATACTCTTATTAAAAAATATAAAAATATAAAAGTTGTGTGGTAGATGCATCTCAACAGCACCATCCTTTTCGCCGTTTTACCTATGTTAAGCTGGGAACTCAAAGAAACCAATTGACGCGCTCAACCGCCAAAGCCCCATGTACAAAACGTGTAAGCACCCATGCAAAAACGAGCTTTTTTATTTTTAGTTTTTACCGCACTCCTCACCGCCTGCAATAGCGAGCAGCGGCCACGCCTTTACACACCCATCATCGATTTAACCGATGCGGATGGAAATATCATCGATACTGCGTGCTCCAATCCATTGCCTCCCAACACGTACAACCAACCCACCGCCGCCGATTGGCCGACGGTGCGCGACATGAAATTGGGAGCGCTTTACGACGGCACAAACACCACGTTTCAATTTTTTGCACCGACAGCGCAGCAGGTAGATGTTGTTCTCTACGACACCGCTTTACAGAATTATTCTTCTCCTTCGGCGGTGATTGCAATGGCGCGCGACGGCGTGGGTGCGGCGGGCTGGGGTGTGTGGAGCACTGCCCCACAAACAACGGCGGTGGCAAGACCGCCGAATGCCGCGGGAGGTGGCAGGTATTATTACCGCTACCGTATCAACTGCATGCAGAATTATGAAAATAAAACAATCAGCGAAAGCGACCGTTACATCAACGACCCTTATGCGCTCGCAAGCGCAGGGTCCAACGGCCACAGCATCATCATCGACACCCAGTGGACGGTTTCTCAAGTCTTCAGCGGTTGGAATAATGCCACCGACGGCATTTCCAGCGACATCGGCGGCGCAAACTGGTTCGGCACCGCTCGCCCCAAAACAGCGGAATATATTATCTACGAAGCGCATGTCGATGACTTCACAGGATCAGTGTCGTGCTTGCAAAGCCACGCAGGCTCCTCTTGCAAAACGGCATTGCAAAGTTATTATAGCGGTCAACCTACCTTGTCTGCTGCACTCGGCGCAACCAGTGGCGATAATTTTTCGGGTAAGTACGCGGGCTTTGAGGCGATGTCAAATTATCTTAAAAATGATTTAGGCGTGAACGCGGTGCATCTCATGCCGCTGCACGAATCGTCGAACGACAACAAAGACAATCCCGAAAGTTATAGCTGGGGGTATTTGCCGTCGCTTTTTTTTGCGCCCGAATCGTCGTACTCGACGTATTGCAGCCGTGCAAACGCGGGCGATGCGTGTAGTTACGCCGAAGCGCGTGCGGGCTATCAAGTGCTCGAACTCAAGCGTTTAATAAAGAAGCTACACTCTCAAGGTATCGCGGTTATTTTCGACGTGGTGCTCAACCACACCTCGAACGCGTTTAATTATTTGTACCAAGCCGAACCGTATGGCCGGTATTATTTCCGCACCAACGGCCTCAACTGGGCGAACATTGGCACCGGCAACCAGCTCTTCGACGACCGCAACCAGCGTCCCTTCGCGTACAAATATATTTTAGACAACATCAAGTATTGGGTGAAGCACTACCACGTCGATGGCTTTCGTTTCGACCTCGCGGTGGGCACCAGCGAGCAAACGTTGCGCGATATACAAAACATGATAAACGACGCGAACACACCCGGTACGTGGTCGACTTCTGTTCCTCCATCGGCCACCGAGGCGAGCACCCTCATCGACTCCGAATTTTTGCGTTCGAGCGCCGCTGAAACGTATGCGTCGGATGGACAAACGCGCGATAATTTTAACAACGTGATTAAATTACCCAACTTCATGACGGGTGAAAATTGGTTGGATGCACAACGCCACGGTTTTATGGTCCAGAGTGATTGGGCATCGCCCAATTTTGCAGGTGAGCTTACGAGCGACTACCGAGGCTTTTCACAGTGGAACGATTACTTTCGTGAGTCGGTGAAAAAATTTATTCAAGGCGATGCCGATGCGCAATATACCAACCGCACTAAAACTGCGCTCTACTTTAGCAAGGGGCGCGACGACGGTATATGGCAGGGCGTCTCTAAAAATCCGTTAGACACGTTGAACTATATTGAAAGCCACGACGAAGAAACCGTCGCCCGCGCAGTGCTCGATTCAAAATCCAAATCGGCCATGGGGATAACACTCCTCCTCACCGCGCACGGTGTGCCGATGCTCTACGAAGGTCAAGAAGTCATGCGTAACCGCGAGCGGCAAAACCAGAGTAAATCCATAAATAACATCGATTGGCAACTTGCACAAACCAACGCCGATTTCTTAGCGTACACAGCGACACTCGCAAAATTACGCCGTGCTTGTCCTGCGCTATGCTACGCGAGCGATCCCACGAACGTAAACTCTAACTTTGACGGCACAACGCCCAACCAAACGATTTCTCTCTTTACGAAAGGTACTGCGTGTGCAGGCTTCACCGGTGCAGATGCCGGTTTCATCAACGGTAAATCGGAATTTCGTATTTTAGCCAACATGACTGCTGGCAGCCAAAGCTTCACCGTCGAATCGGGCGGCGCATGGTGGCGCGCGGTCGCCGCCAGCACCGGCGGCAACGACAACACCAACTGCAGCGATCCAGGAAGTGCAGTGCTGCGGTATGTAAATGGCACTGGCGTAAATCAAATCAGCAGTTGGGGTGCAACAAACAATACTTGGTCTTTGCCGTGTTACAGCACGGTGGTGTTGGTGAAGCAATAAATATTTTTATAAAGCCTTTTTTACCGCTTGGCGTATTTTGGTTTCAGTTGCAGGTAAAATTTTAGGTCCCACGCTTGTGACGCTTGGCGCAATGCCTTTCCAGATTTTCTGGTATGCGAAAAGTATACTTGTAGGCGTCACGCTATCTATCTCGGTAAGTACTTCACGCCAATTACGTTGCACGCCGTGGTAAAGTTCCATTTGTGCGTTGTAAGCAGAGCGGCGCGACACGCTCTCCATCATAAGTTCAAAAGCGCCTTTTAATCCCGATTTACTTTCTGCAATTTCGCCTGCATCAAGCCCCAAAGCGAGGCTTTCCATTTCACTTAGCGCAGTTTCGACCGCCAAGGCATATTTTTTGGGTGAGGTTGCACAAAAAATTCCCCATACGCCTTCACGCAAAAGTTGCGAATGGAACGCGCTTACCGAATAGCACAGCCCACGTTTTTCGCGAAGCTCGGTAAAAAGGCGTGAAGACATTGTTCCACCTAAGTAATGCGTAAGTACGGCAATATCTGCCCCTCCGTGGAGCGTATTTTTTTCTCCAGGAAAAGAAACGACAAAATTTATTTGTTCGAGTTCCTTTGCTTGGTGCTTAAAACTTTTTTGGCGGGTATAAAATTCTCCTTGGATTTCTGGTGTTGCAAACGAAGGTTTAGAAAAGCTAAGCTTTCCCTTAAGCGCGTGATTTTTACGATCAAAGAAGTGGCGAATTTGCGCAATAAGTTCCTTTTTTTCACGTGCAGAAGAAAATAACGCGCCAGCAAGAGATAGTACAGCGCCTTCGGGACCGTAGTGCGTTATATAGTATTCGTAAAGGTCGTTACGAGAAATTCGAGAAACACCAGTTGTGCTACCTGCGATAGAGCGTCCTAACGGAGTATCTCCCCATTGTGTTCGGTAAAAAAAGTCAAAGAGTGTTTCATCGACTTGGTCGTCGTTCATTTTAAGCTCTTCGATAATCACTTTTTTTTCTGCTAAAAATTCACTCTCGGTAAAAAGCGAGTCGTAGAACATATCTGCAATAACGTCGAGTGCAATAGAGATATGCCTGCCGCTTAAATTGACGTAGTAATCTGTCATTTCGCGGCTTGTCGATGCATTCATAAAACCGCCAAGCCTATCGATTGCACGCGAAATTTCTGTATAGTCACGCTTTTTTGTTCCTTTAAAAAGCATGTGCTCTACAAAGTGCGAATACCCCGATTCTTTTTTGGTTTCAAAACGCGAACCAACAGGAAGAAAAAGTCCAACGCTTGCAGTTACACGGTAGGGAATATTTTCCAAAAGAACGGTAAGGCCGTTATCTAAAGTAAATTTTTCGATAGCGGCTTTCATTCCAAACTTTCTTTAAAAATTATTCCGTCGCGGTGTGTACAAATTCAAAAATTCGCAATTAGCCGTAGGGGTACTTTATTCTGCATCGCGTATAGAAAGCGAAATTTTTCCTTGGCGGTCAATAGCCAATACTTTTGCACGTACCTTTTCGCCTTCTTTAAGTACATCCGCAACGTTTGCGATACGCTGCTGCGATACTTTACTAATGTGGCAAAGGCCATCGCGCCCAGGCATAATTTCTATAAACGCGCCGAAGTCAGTTATTTTTTTGACAACACCTTCGTACGTTTTACCAATTTCCGCTTCGGCGAATTGTCCTTCTATCATAGCGCGTGCCTTGCGCGACGATTCGGCATCGTTAGAGGCGATTTGTACAAGCCCGTTGTCGTCGACGTTGATTTCAACTCCAGTTTTTTCAATAATCGAACGGATATTTTTTCCCCCTGGCCCGATAAGTTCGCCAATACGATCTTTATCGATTGTCATTGTAGAGATACGCGGGGCGTTATCTTTAAGTTCAGGACGCGGTTTTTCGAGTGCAGAGTTCATCAGGTTAAGAATGTGCAGGCGACCTGCTTTTGCCTGGTGGATTGCCTTTTCCATAATTTCGTAACTAATCCCTTGGACTTTTGTATCAAGCTGAAAGCCCGTAATACCTTTTATCGAACCTGCTATCTTAAAATCCATGTCGCCGAAATGGTCTTCAAGACCAGCGATGTCGGAAAGAACGGCAAATTTTTCACCACGCGATGTGTCGCCAGTGCCTTCTGTTATAAGCCCCATTGCAACCCCTGCAACAGGGGCTTTAATTGGTACACCGCCATCCATGAGCGCAAGTGCGCCGGAGCACACGGTTGCCATCGACGAAGAACCATTCGATTCAAGAATTTCAGAAACCAAACGCATTACGTAAGGAAATTTTGTTGCGTTAGGTATAACCGCGTGCAGCGAATTTTCTGCAAGTTTACCATGCCCAATTTCCCTGCGGCCAGGCCCTGCAAGGCGCCGTACTTCACCCACCGAATAGGGGGGGAAGTTGTAGTGTAAATAGAAGCGGCTCGAAGATTCACCTTCGACATCGTCGGTATCCTGTGCGTTATTTTCGGTACCCAATGTCAATACGCCTAAAGACTGTGTTTCGCCTCGCGTAAAAAGCGCAGAGCCGTGCGCTCCCGGAAGCACGCCTACTTCAATAGATATAGGGCGAATTTCGTCGAGCTTTCGCCCGTCTGCGCGAATGCCTTCATGAAAAATTTGGTCGCGTACAACATCGACTTCAAGTTCGTCAATGAGCGATTTTGCAATCTTTGTTTTTTTCTCCGCTTCTACTGGGTCTAATGCGGTAAATTCGGCGGTAATTTTTTCGGTGAGAGATTTTTTTACTGCGTCGATAGCTTCTTGCCTTTCCGCTTTTCCTTTTATTGCGTTCGCTGTTTTCATTTCTTTAAGGCCCAAATCGCGAATTTTTTGTGAAAGCGCTGAGTTATCTTCTTTGGGCATGACTTCCCAGCGCGGTTTTCCCGCTTTAGCTTTTAATTTTTCTTGCATCGCGCAAAGGCGGATGATTTCTTGGTGGCCAAATTTAACTGCAGCGAGCATATCTTCTTCGGAGGCTTCGTCGGCCAGGCCTTCAATCATTGTTACTGCTTTAGAAGTACCTGCGAGGGCAAGGTTTATGTCCGCTTCTTTAAGTTCGTCGCGGTTAGGAAAAAGTACAAATTTTCCCGCAATGCGTGCGACGCGCACCCCTGCGACGGGGCCGTCGAAAGGAAGCCCCGAAATCGAAAGTGCTGCCGATGCGGCGGTTACCGCATGGACATCTGCGCTAAAATTTTTTTGTGCGCTTAAAAGGGTGATAAAAATTTGTACTTCGTTCGTGAAGTTGTCGGGAAAAAGTGGGCGTATAGGGCGGTCGATAACGCGTGAGGTAAGAATCTCTTTATCGGAGGGCCTTGTTTCTCTTTTAATAAAGCCGCCTGGAAATTTGCCCGCTGCATAGTATTTTTCGCGGTATTCGACGGTCATCGGAAAAAAATCAAGCCCTTCTACCGATTTTTTAGCGCCGGTTGCGTTGGCCATCAGCACCATGTCGCCCCATTTAAGCAGAACAGAGCCATCCGCCTGCCGTGCCCATTTTCCTGTTTCGAGTTCGTATTTTTTACCGTTGACTTCAACGCTTTCTGTGTGTACTTGGAATTTGTGTTGCATAAGTATCCTTTTGATTTACATAATCTCAAACTACTTACGCTATAAACCGTTTAACGCTCAAAATGTTCTTTAAGATAGAACACCCCGAGCGTTGCTTTACAGCGTAGCAATCTAAAGCGATTTCGCTTTTCGGGATAGTTATTTACGGAGATTGAGTTTGCCGATGAGAGCCTTGTAGCGGTCTACGCTATTGCGGCGCAAGTAATCGAGCAGACGACGGCGTTTGCCGACCATCTTCAGAAGACCGACGCGAGAGTGGTGGTCTTTGGCGTGAGCTTGAAAATGACCTGTAAGACGGTTAATCTTCTCGGTCAGTAATGCAACCTGTACTTCGACACTACCAGTATCTTTTGAACTTTTTTGGTGCGAAGCGATGATTGTCTTCTTTTCTTCGGTTGCGAGCATGGTTTCCTTTCTTTAACTTTCCCTTATGTTTGCGGCAATTTAGGCGTACTAAACAGGTTGACAAGCCTTTTTCATTACGCCTTTAGTTGGCGATTACGCTGAAAAAGATAATTGTTTCGCAACAGAATTTTATATAAAACAAAAAAAGAATTTTGTGTTTAGGCAGTGGGAGGCAGAATTAGGGGGCGATATTTGCGTTATTGATAAAATTACCTTGAAAGGCAAGTCGTACTTAGTTTTTGCAAACGCCGACGCTATGGGAAAGTCAATGCAAGGCGCTGGAGGAGTTTTGGTTTTTGGTACGGTTTTCCGTTCGATTTTAAACCGTACGCATAAATCTCTACGTGCGCAAGACAAATATCCAGAACAATGGCTAAAAGAATGTTTTCTCGACCTACAAGACGTTTTTGTTGTTTTTGATGGTTCCATGCTCATTTCGACAATTATTGGCCTTATCGATGAAAAACACGGTTTTTTATATTTTTATTCTGCAGAACACCCGTTTATGGTTTTGTACCGAGGAGGTAAGGCAGAGTTTATTGGCAGTGAAAAAGTACTTCCTAAAATTGGTAATCCGCTAAGAACACCTTTCCGCTTAGTTACCTTTTTGTTGGAAAAAGGAGACGTTTTGCTGGTAGGTTCTGACGGTAAAGATGATTTACTCCTCAAAGACGAAAGTGGTAAAGAAGTAATGAATTTCGATGAAAATTTATTTTTAGAAATTGTAAGTAAAAATGACGCAGAGATTCCTAAAATACTAAATACTCTGCAGCATATAGCCAAAATCACAGATGATTTTTCACTACTCAAAATTTTTTACAATGGTTATAGGCCAGCAGTACTTAAATCCGACAAGGAAAAACTGGGAAAAATTAAAAACTTAAGCCGCCAAGGCAAGCTACCTGAAGCAATAAAAGCATTGGAAGAAAACCGCGAGAGTACTGGATTTAGGGGTAAAGAGATTTTGGCTAGTTTGTACCTCAGAGCAGGAAAGTATTTTAAGGCTGCACAAATCTTTGAAGAGTGTACAGAAGAGAGGCCTCAAAAAAGTAAAAATCTATTGATGACTGCATACGCCCTCAAAAAGCTTTTTGATACAACAACAAATCCAAAGAAAGCGATGCTTCTTAAAGCTGCGGATTTTGGCGAACGCTGCCGTTTGCGTGGGGACTATCTTTCAGAAAGCGAACGCTTACTGGCGCAAATTTATGAAACTTTGGAGCGCTTTAAAAAAGCAAAAAGATTGCCTCAGCGCCTTTCGGCCTAAGAGCCTGTGCGCCAACTCGCTGGAACAATTTTTTTGTAAATTTTTGTACGCTATTTTGCACAAATTCCTTCGCAAATCGCTATCGATTTGCTCTGCACGGGGCGAAGACGCCCGAATTTGTGCAAAATTTCATATTTTTAAGTAAACCGCGTACAAAAATTTACAAAAAAATTGCCTCTCCATAAATGCTGCGCGAGTTGGCGCACAGGCTCCTAACCATACTAAATCGGTTTACACCGTAGTCGAATCTCCCATACGTATTCTATACCATGAAGGGTTCTGTAGACGCCAATAACCGTAATTTTATCTATGTTCCCGATAAAGATAAAGTAAACTGGAAGCCAGTAGAACAGCCTGGAGTACGCGCTGTAAAGCTTGCCGATGGGCGCATGCGGATTAACCTTGGGCCATCACACCCTTCCACGCACGGTATTCTCGAAAACCACTTAATCCTCGATGGGGAAACTATTGAATCGGTAGACATCACTATTGGCTATGTCCATCGCTGTTTTGAAAAGCTGGGAGAGCACTACGGGTACAACCAATTCCTTGTGTGTACCGACCGCATGAACTACGTTTCAACGCCGATGAACAACATCGGTTGGATTTTAGCCGTCGAAAGCCTTATGGGAATTACCGCGCCGCCCAAGGCTCTTGTCGTGCGCATGATTATCGCCGAACTTTCACGCATTATCGACCATATTATTTGTTTGGGTATTTTAGGCGTCGATTTAGGAGCATTTGCATCGTTCCTTTATATGTTCCACCAACGCGAAAACGTTTACCAAATTCTCGAAAAACTCACCGGAGCGCGTATCAACAATACTTTTTGCCGTATTGGTGGGTTAGAGCACGATATCTATCCCGATTTCAAGGCAGATGTCAAAACGTTCCTCAAACAATTTCCGAAGGTCCTTAAAGAAACAGACGCTCTACTTACGAAGTCGCGTATTTTTTACGACCGTACCAAAGGCGTAGGAAAAATTTCTGCTGAACGTGCATTAGCGTATGGTTTTACAGGCCCCAACCTACGTGCGGCGGGCGTTGATTTCGATGTGCGCGTTTCGAACCCATATATGTACTACGACCAAGTTGAGTTCGATGTCCCCGTTGGCGAAGACGGCGGCGTGTACGATCGCTACCTCGTGCGTTTAGAAGAAATGCGGCAGTCGCTACGTATTATCGAACAGCTCGCGGACAACATTCCCGAAGGCGCGTACCACGCAGATATTCCGCACGCATACCTACCTTCTAAGCAAAAAGTATATTCGTCGATGGAAGACCTTATTTACCACTTTAAAATTATCCAACATGGTATTCGCGTTCCAATAGGAGAGCACTACTTCTCGACAGAAGCGGCAAATGGCGAACTTGGATTTTCTATCGTTTCGCGTGGAGAGAGAAGCCCATACCGTGTACACGTACGGCGTCCCTGTTTTTGGTACTACCAAGCATTTCCCGAACTTATAACCGGCGGACTTCTTGCAGACGCCGTTGCAAACTTAAGCTCGCTCAATGTTATCGCGGGCGAATTGGACTGCTAATTATTTTAGCTTGAGAGTTGCCATAAGCCGTGTTGCAACTTCGCGGTCGGAGAAGTGGTGTGTTTTGTTTCCGATAATTTGGTAATCTTCGTGTCCTTTACCTGCGATAATGAAAACTTGCCGTGGGCCTAAAATTTGTAATCCAGCGCGTATCGCTTTTTCTCTATCCATAATAACCAAGTAGCGGGCAGATTGCATTCCTTTACGGATGTCTTCAATAATATCTTTGGGGTCTTCGCTGCGTGGATTGTCATTGGTTAAAATACATAAGTCGGAGTGGATGCTTGCCGCCTCTGCCATGAGCGGTCTTTTTTCTTTGTCGCGGTCGCCACCGCAGCCAAAAAGCACCACCACACGCGCAGGGGTTAGCTCTTGTGCGCTTTCTAAAACTTTGGCGAGAGCGTCGGGGGAATGCGCGTAGTCTATGACTACTGTGCGGTCTTCTTTGCCGCGCAATACTTCAAAGCGTCCGGGAACGGGTTCTACTTGTTCTACAGCGTGTATTGCTTCTTGCGTTGTAAATCCCAAGCAAAGCAGAGAAAGAAATGTGCACCCTATATTCATGAGGTTGAAGCGTCCCAAAAGCTTTGAATGGATAAAATAACTTTTTTGCGCGAAAAAAATTGTACACCCATACCCTCCAAAATTAGGTTGTACGTTCGCAATAAGTGCATCTGCAGATTTATCTTTAAGGCTAAGGCTGATAACGACAAAACTGGGGTTTTTACTCTTTAGCCATGCATAAAGCCGCTTGCCGTAATCGTCGTCGATGCAGATGATTGCGCCTTTTATAGTTCCGGGATTTTTTTGTGCAGCGAGGAGCATGTATTCAAAAAGGCGGCGTTTTGCACGGTAGTATGTTTCCATATTACCGTGGTAATCTAAATGGTCTTGCGTTAAGTTTGTGAAGATACCCACTTGGAAATGGACGCCCTCTAAACGGCCTTGTTCTAAACCATGCGAACTGGCTTCAATGCAAGCATAAATAGCTTTGTGTTTTTGCCCTTGGTGCAACATGCCTTGGAGAGAGACTGTGTCGGGGGTTGTCATGCCGGTATGCATTTGTTTACGCTCGACTTCCATACCCAGAGTACCCAAGTACATTGCTGGCTTTTTGAGGTGGTTGAGCGCTTGGTATAGCGAGTGTGAAACTGTTGTTTTCCCGTTGGTTCCCGTAACGGCGATTGTTGCCATATAGCGGGTTGGCTCGCCTAAAAGAAGGGCAACTGTACGTCCTGCGGAGCGCAAAAAATCGTGTGCAAAAAAAATTGGCATTTTGCGGTTAAACCGCGGATCGTTTAAGATTTCTGCTTTATAGATAGAATCGACAAAAATGGCCGTTGCAAGTTTTTTACAGGCATCCCAAATAAAGTCTTTTCCCTTCGCGTGGAGCCCGTCGTACGCAAAAAAAGCAGAGCCTTGCCTTACTTTGCGGCTATCTTGCGTTACTTCTTTAATTTCGACACGGTCAAGGGTGGCCTCGGTATTCCAGCCAAGGTATTCCCAAATAGGGCGTGTAAAGTCATGTGTAACGGCTTTCACCACTCGTTTAGCATCTCTTAACTAAGAGATGCATTGCAAACCGAAAATCACGCTGCTTCCATTTGCAATTTAGCTTGATTGTATATATACTGTGTTAGTAGGTACACGTAGCATGGCTATCGAGGAGAAAATATGTTGCACAAGCTAAAGTGCTCTTTTAGGGGGCTTATGTTGTTTACAGTAATTTGTTTTGGTATATCCGCTACTAAATGCCGAAACAATGGCATTTTAGATACGCTGGAAAATCCAGGGGGCGGCTTTACCCCTTGCAGCGAATGTATAATTTTTGTAGCGACAAATGGAAACTTGGGCTACAATGGCAATTTAGGCGGTGTTGCAGGAGCAGATGCAATATGCCAAGCAGAAGGCAACGCTTACGGTAAAGGCGTCTATAGAGCGCTTTTGGTCGATGGTTCTGTACGCAGGGCGTGCGAGAACGGAAGCTGTTCTACCGCCAAAAATTGGGTGTTGCAGGCAAACAGGGCATATAAAAGGCCAGACGGAACAGCTATTGGCACCACTGATGCAAGTCGAGTTTTCGGTAATTTAGCGGCTGCAATAGCTCCTTCAGGAACAATAGCTTCCGCATGGACGGGGCTTATGCCGACGGCATGGACTGTAAGCAGTAGTACCTGTAGCGGCTGGACGACAAGTGAAACTGGTTCAAGTGGTGACTACGGACAAATTAGCGTTACGGGTAATTCTGCTTTTGCGTATGGTGGGAATGTTTGTAGTGCGGCTCTTGGTGTTTATTGCGTACAACAATAATTTACTGTGCCGCAAAAATTTACCGTTGCCGAAGTTTGTGACCTTTTAGATAAGAAAATTAAAGCGACACCCGAACTCCAAGACGTTTGGGTTAAAGGCGAAATTACCCAATTTACGAGGCAGCCTTCGTCGGGGCATATATACATCACCCTTTCGGATACCGGCACGACCGACGGCAAACTGCGCCCTACAATCAATTGTAATTATTTCAAATTCGCGCAAAAGCCTATCGACTTTGAACTTAAAGTAGGCATTGAAGTGGAGCTTGGCGGTTCGGTAGGAATTTACACCCCACGCTCGACGTACAACCTCACAGTACGCCGTGTGCAAAAGGTGGGCGCAGGGGACATCCTTGCGAAACTGCAACAAATCCGTGAAAGGCTTCTTAAAGAAGGGCTTATTAAAACGGCAGATAAAAGACGCCCACTGCCGCTTTTGCCCAAGCGTGTGGGTATTGTTACAGGCGCTGGCACCGCCGCGTTTCGCGACATGCTACGCCAAGCGCAAGAAAGGTATCCCAATGCAGAAATCCTTTTAGCCCCCGCGCTTGTACAAGGCGAAAATGCTCCGGTATCTATTATCGCCGCGCTCGAAGAAATCCAACAAAGCAAATGGGAATGCGACGTTATTATTGTAGGGCGGGGCGGCGGCTCTCCCGAAGATTTAATGCCCTTTAGCGACGAAGGGGTTTGCCGTGCAATTAGCGCATGCCCCATTCCCGTTGTTTCAGCGGTTGGCCACCAAATAGACCATCCGATTGCAGACGATGTCGCCGACTACGCAGCGGCAACCCCTACAGACGGTGCACGTGCGGTTTTTCCAATTGTAGACGATTTGCGTAGCAAGGTGGATGGATATGTTAAACGTGCCTCTGGTACTACCGAAGGGCTTTTGCGTACGGCGCAAGAAAGGTTTTTGCGCACTTCGGAAAAAGAATTTTGGGAAAAACCGTATTTGCTCGTTAAAGACCAAGCGCGGTTTTTGGATGAACTCGAATCAAGGCTGCATTTCCACTTTCGGCATAGTATAAACGCGTTTTCAAATGCATACGCACAGCTAAAGCCTTTGGGTATGGTATTAAAACAAAGGCTTACTTACTCGCAAAGCGAATTCCAAAAGACCGCCGCACGCTTTGATGCCTACTCGCCCTTGGCGACGTTAGCGCGGGGGTATTCCGTCGTGTACAAAGAAGATAAAATTATAACCGATAGCCACGCCGTTATCCTTGGCGACAAACTCCGCATACGTTTAGCAAAAGGGAGTGTTGACGCCGCGATTTTGTCAGTCAAACATAATTGACGTAACGTTCACCTTTTAAACTGGTGCAGAATGAAATACTTTGAAGGAAAATCAATCCTCCTTACGGGAGCATCGGGTGGGTTGGGCCGCGAATTTGCTACACAACTGCTTGATTTAGGTGCGCACATGGTGCTCTGTGACCTCAAGCTGGAATCGCTTGACCGGTTCAAATCCTACTCGGGCGCGGGTAAAGTGCTCGGCCTTATCGCGGGGGATGTCTCGACGAAAGAAGGTACAGAAAAGTTTCTCGCCGATGTAAAAAAAATTATCGCATGCCCCGATATGATTATAAACAATGCAGGGATTGCACAGGTTGGTCCCTTTGGAGAAATACCGCTCGACCGCTGGGAAAAACTCATGGCGATTAACCTTATATCTCCCATGCGTATTTGCCACTACTTTTTGCCCGATATGGCTGCGCGCGGTAGTGGCCATATTGTTAATATTTCGTCTGTAGCCGGTATTGTACCGATGCCAGGGGGCGCTCCTTATACTGCCTCGAAGCACGGCCTTAAGGGATTTTCCGATGCCATGCGGATTGACTATAGCAAGCAAGGTATAACTGTATCGACAGTACACCCCTTCTTTACGCGTACGGCAATTTTGGAGTCGGAGCGTTTTGGCGTTAATATCGATATAAACGACTATCCTCAGTTTATGATAGAAACTCCAGAAAGTGTTATCCGCGAAACAATTAAAGCCATTGCAAAAAAAACTGAATTTATTTTGCCTGGCCCAACTGCAAAATTTCTCGACTTGGTTCGCCGTTTTGCGCCGGGCTTTTTGGGGCTTGCAAAATTGTTTTAGGTGCTTGCTCTCTCGTAAAGGAGATTCAAGGTGGTGCATGCGTGTGCGCAACGCATCCATTACTCTTTTAGCCCTTTTTTCTGTTGGCGTTTGTTTAACAGCGGCACAATTTTCTGTTGGCGAACCGGTGCGCATTTTTGGCGATTACGGGAAATTACAAACCCTCGCTGTTTCGCCAAATGGAAAGCTTTTGGCGTTTAGTTCCGACTATCGCGACCAAAAAGGCGATATTGTCGTCTATAACCTTAGAACTAACGAAAAACAAACAGTCACAAAAACGCCTAACCTTGAATCGCAACCGGTGTTTTCGCGCGATAGCCAAAGCATTTACTTTTTTATTAACGAAGCAGGTGTGGGCTCAATTAAAAAAGTCCATTTGGCGGATGGCGCAGTTTCGCCGGTTACGGATCCTAATTTTTGGTGCGAATTTCCGTCTATATCTCCCGAGGGAAGGTTTTTAGCGTATTACTCTAAAAGAAACAACCGTTACAACCTTTACGAAATGGATTTATCGACCGGTAAAGAAACCCAACTAACAAGCGAACAAAGCTTCGATTTTGGTCCAGTCTATTCTTCGAACGGGCGGCAAATTTTCTTTTATTCAAACCGCAAGGGTAGTTCGTTTTCGCTTTTTCGCTACGAACGTGCAGCCAAAAAAATATCGCCTCTTTTTGGTCCGGGAGGGTTTACTTTCCAGCCAACAACCGATGTACACGGCCAATTGCTTTTTGCCGTATCGAATGTTGCTGGGAACAACGACGTCTATGCAATTTCGCTCACGACAAACCGTGTCGATCCCGTGACAAATTCACCGGGAAACGATCTTTTTCCTGCTGTTGACGTACGTTCAAGCCAAGTCTATTACATTAGCCAAAAAGATGGAGATTACGCCATCTATAAGCGAAAGTTTAACACGGCGCCGTAAACACGTGTACAGCAATTAACGGGAAGTAACAAAAGTGGAATCTAAATATACAGTAAATTTTACCCAGGAAAAAATACATCCGACTGCATTTATCCACGAAAAGGCAACGCTTTATGGTGACATTACCATGGGCGAATATGCATCTATTTGGCCGGGAACCGTATTGCGCGCCGACATGAACGCGTTTGTTCTCGGCAAGTACGTCAATATACAGGATAACTCGACCATACACAGCGATTCGAAGCGCGGCGTCACAATCGGCGATTATACTCTGGTGGGGCATAACACGATGATCCACGGATGTACAATTGGTCGCGCCTGCCTCATCGGCATCGGTTCCATTATTTTAGACGACGCAGAAATCGGCGATGGCGCGATGATTACCGCCGGATGTATGGTACGCGGCGGAGTAAAAATTCCACCGCGTGCGATGGTGACTCCCGACGGTTCAAAAATAAAAATTTTTGAGAATAAAGCACGTACTGCGCTTACCGTCGCGGGTTCGCTCGAATACGTCGCTTTAGCCGAACGTATGAAGCGCGGCATCTGGGGGCCGTTTACTCCCGAGGAAGAGGCAGATTTTTACGCACGGGCGAAAGAGATTGTAAAGAGTTTTATGCAGTAGCTTGCATCGTTTGATTGATAGCCGATTCTTTTTCAATCTCAACGTATTCGACTTGAAGCTCACATTCGCTTGGTTTTATTTCTGCAATCTTGAAGAATTGCCCTTGGCGTTCTTGCGCCGTCATTACAGGAAAACCATAGTGCTCGTTCTTATGCTTTACATCTTTTCCATTAGCAATTCTATCTTGCACAAAATGAGAATGCCGTTTAAGTCTTTGTTCAACGACTTTGTTGCCGAGTGAAAAAATTGCGTCTAATTCTTTTGTGTCTTGATAGAGCTTGAAACTCGAATCCATTTCATACCCTATTGAATTGCGCCCTGTGATTATCGCCGCCAAGGCAGTAGTACCCGTACCCATAAAGGGGTCTAATACGGTATCACCGTAGACGGAATACATGTTAATCAGTCGGTAGGGTAACTCCAGGGGATACGCCGCACTGCGTTCCCGATCTGCTTTTGTAATGGTCTGCTTTGTGCCATTCAGTTGCCATAAATCAGAAAACCAAACATTCCGTTCTTCCCAAAAATAAGCGGATGCATTACGTACACGTTTTAATGCACCTGTACTAAAATCTCTTTTGCCGCCTTTGCGGAAAATCAAAATGTACTCATGTTCATAAGTGACATACGCCCCAGCGGGCAACATGCCACTGCCCATAAATTTGCCTATGGTTGGTTAGCATAGCAATCGAATGCCCTCCCTCCCTCAACCAATTCCACTATCTACTCTGCCGCCGAAACACAACTACTGCCACGGCAAAAGTAATCAGCAAAAAAAAGCCTACAAGGATTGGGTAGAGGGTGTCGGTCCTGTACGCTGCTTTTGAGCCGTACCCCATATAGATGTCGACACGCCGGTTTGATGCAACTGCGCGTGTTTTGTAACTTGGCCTGCTATCAATTGTTATACGTTCAAGCGGTATACCGTACTTTTCGAGCGAAAGCGCTACGCGCTGCGCCCTTTCGCTGGCGAGCTCTATATTTTCTTCGACACCGCGTTCTCTATCGGCAAGCCCACGGATAACGACTGTTGTTGCATCGTAGCGGCGGTCGAGTAAAATACGCGCAATACGTTTTAAATCTTTGTCGGCTACTATCGATAAATTCGACGAAGCGGTGCGAAAATAGATGCTGCCCACGAAACGGTCGTACGCGGGTACGGTATCTATCGCAGTGTTTGGGTAATCGCGGTAATCTGTGCAAGAATTTGCGAAAATAAGCGCCACGACAAATGGCGCGGCACGGTATATATTTTTGAAGAGCATGTATCATTCATTCTTCTTTTTTGTCGTTGTCAAGCAGTAAGCCTCTCCTTTTTGAGAAGTATGAGTTCCCAGCAAAACATGCCGAACGAGAACAAAATTGAAATCCATTTGGACCCTGAAATTCTAAAAGGAACCTTTGCAAATGTCACAAACATTGGGCATGCAAAAGAAGAGTTTATTTTAGATTATTTGTTTATCCAGCAACACCCTGCGCCATTTGGAAAATTGGTGTCGCGCATAATTTTAACCCCCGGGCATGCAAAACGTTTACTCCAAGCACTCCAAGAAAATGTACGCCGTTACGAAGAACAATTTGGGACTATCGATATGGGAGTTGTGCCGCCTACGAACAGGACTTTACAATAAAAAAAAAGGGGCCCCGCAAACGCAAAGCATTTGTCGAAGGCCCCGAATAGTAACGCGAAGCTTACTTTTTTTTCTTCGCCGCTTTTTTCTTAGCTGGTTTTTTCTTAGCTGGTTTCTTCTTTGCTGTTGCCATTTTTTTCTCCTTAATCGTCTTCTTTTTTATTTTCGTCTTCTTTTTCGCTACACCTTCAAGTTTTGTAGATTTTTTTCTCTCTTTAGCTTGATTGCTTTGCGAGGAATGAGTACGGTTTTCAACGAGTGGAATGCGAGGAGCATTAGCCCAAACAGATTCCAAATCGTAGAAGCGGCGCTTTTCGTTTTCAAAAAGATGCACAATATAAAAGCCTAAATCGTACGTTACCCAACCACTTTCAAATTGTGGGGTTTGTGGGCGCGGTCTTTCGATTTGGTTTTCAACAGCTGTTTTGTGTATTTCTTCGTAAAGTGTACGTAAATGTGCGCGGGAGAGCGCTGTTGCAATTAAAAAATAATTGAGGTACGAAGACTGTGCGCGTAAATCTAAGATGACAACATCTTCTCCTTTTTTTTCTTCAATCGCATGGGCTAAAATACGCAGTTGTTTTAAGTCGGCATCGGCGCTTGCATCAACGCTCTTGGCTCTATTTACTTTTGTTGTAGTATTTTTAAGGCGAGCCATTATTGCACAACTCCCTCGCCTTTTAATTTATTGTAATCTTTCCCAATTACAAGAACCAAATCTGTAAATAGGGAGCGGTTAACTGCCGCATACGATTTTTTTATGCCAATAATTTTAGCAATACTTTCAAGATAAAAGGCATTACCGCTTGTTCCCAAAAGTATAGATTTATCGTAGTCGTTGCGGTCTGCGTTGGTAAATTCTAAAATTTGGACACCTTTACGGGAAAGCTCGGTACGCATTGTACGCGCTAAATTTGCAATGTGCGTTCCATTTTTTACCTCCATTTTGGGAGGTTCGCTTAAAAAAGGATGTTCTTTTTGGGTCACTTGCTTTGTTAAATTACGGAAATAGAGAGTCGCGGCGTCTTTATCGACATAAAACGCGTCTTTAACACGGCGCACGGGGACTTCCATAAGGATTGGAATCCAGTTTTTGTGCGTTGCAAAATGATGGGCTAAAACAAACAGGTCTGAGGCGGAGGTATTTGTTTCCAGGTTTTTTACAGCTAAAGAAAATACTTTTTCGTTCTTAAGGCGTGGCCATAACTCTTCGCGTTGGTTCCACGCATTCAAAAAAAGCGAATAGTAGCGAAAAAGCTTGAATGCAGGGGTGTATTCGTTTTTTTCCGGTGGATTTAAAAGGCGTGCAACTAAAGATCCGTCGAGGATAAACTCGCCTTTTGGTAGATTTTCATTTTTGAGCAAATCGTTTGAAGGAAGAAAGTATTCTATACCACCCAAAACATCGACGAATTGGGCTAAAACTTTGTCGCCCACCTTGACGTAACCAATAATTTTTTCGCCTAAAAACTCACTGATAGAATTTGAAACGCCACTAACGCCGTTTGACATAAAAATATCTTGCAGGCTTTGTGCATCGTCCTTTAGGTGTGTTGCCGGATAAAAGGATACAACGCCAATGCGACGCGTTGCAGGAAAAATTTCCGCAACGGAAACAAGTTGAATTTTTTTATCGTCATTAGCGGAGGTGACGACAAAAAGCAGCGAAAATCCGTCTTTTGCGTTAAGGGCTTTCTCTAAACTTGTACGGTTAAAAAATTTAAAGATAAAAATTGTTCCAACAACGACGCTCGTTAGAACGACGAGAGCGAGAAGAAGAGGAACAAATTTGCGCAAGACGTTCATTAACGGTAACGCTGGAGTTCCACAGAAATTTCTTTTACAACATTATGTCGCATTGTTTATTATGTCACATCGTATCCAAGCAGTGTGAGGCGTCAACTACTTACATAAAAATTTTTTCCACGGCAATTTCGTGGCAATCATTTTTGCGTAAACAAAATTGGCACACTTCATAAATTTTTTCTGGAAAACGATCTTTTGTTGTGAGCGAATATCCAATGCGTTCAAAAAATTCTGGAGTATAGGTAAGCGCAAAAATTTGTAACGGACGATTTGGTTGAAGTTGCTTTGCTTTTTCTTCCGCGGCATAAACAAGTGCGCGGCCAATTCCTCCGCGTTGAACATTTTCAGCGATTACGAGTGCTCGAATTTCACATAGCGACTCTGAAAAAAAAACTAAACTTACAGTACCGATTATCTTTTCGTCATCTGTATAAACGAGAGTGTAATCAATGTGTGCGCGTATCTCTTCCCGTGAGCGGCGTAGTAAAATTTTTTTCTGGACGTAAGGCTCTAGCAAATTATAAATTTGCTCGGCGTCGTCTATCTTCGCGTCGCGAATCACAACAATTTTTATAGTTGTTTTTAGTTACGCCAGATTTCAGCCAAGTTATTTTCGGTAGAGAATCGCGCCGGAAAACTCTGCGCTTTTTTTAATTTGCGCAAGTGCTGCGTATGCTTCGCTTTTACCTTCAATTGGCCCTACGTAGAGTTTAATTTTTTTTCCGTTACGCGCCATAAATGCACGGTGTCCATTGCGTTTAAGGCTTAAACCAGCAAGAGACGCTTCTTTCTCGTCGGGATAAATTTTTGCTAAAATGACAAAGCTTGGTTTTGCTTCATTTATAATGTTTTCTGTAGGTGCTTTTTCCTCTGCTTTTGTCACCCTTACGCTGTCGTTGGCCTTCTCGGTTTCTGCATGCTCTTGAGTAACGTTTGCAGTGGCGATACTTTCTGGAACTACCTTATTTTCAATTTCGCGGGTCATTTTGCTTTTTTGTAATTGTGTTCCGCCAATAAATCCGATTGCTAAGCACGAAAATGCAATTGCTAAATAAAGAGAGAATTTATTGGTTTGGAATGCTCCGCTGCCTTTTTCGCGTGTATCCGAGGTTAAGTATTCGGTCGGCCTACGGCCACGGCGATAGTACCGGCTAAAATCGATGTCCTGCATACTTGATTTTCGTGCGTATTTACGTAATTTTGTAGCATAATTTTAACTTTGCCGTGTGTGCTTAGAATCGAGTTAAGCAGGTTGGCTTTTAAAATTACGGTAAAAACCCTAGCAATTTTGTTTTATACCACAGTTTTTTCAGTTTGGGCTGAGCGTACCGCCGATATACTTTCGTTGCCTTGGCGTCCTTTTAACGCTGCATTGGGTGGGCAGGTTTCCCACAGCCTTTTTGTCGAATCAACAGCCGCGACAAACGCGGCATATTTAGGGTATGGCCAACAAAATTCTTTTTTCTTTGGTACGCTGCTCGCTGCCAAAGCCAAAGGAGGTTTTTTCGATACAACGCTTTTTAGCCCTTTTGGTGGTTTAGGTCTTGGCGTAGATTACCTTGAAGCTGGCGATATGTCGGCAGCGCTGCGATTTTCTTACGGAAGTTTTCTCACGAAACACGTTGCAACAGGTTTGTCGCTTTCACCAAGGTATACTACAGATAGTAAAAACCAAGCATTCGGTTTTGGTATTGATCCGGCTTTGGTTATCGATAGCAAATGGTACAAAGCTTTTGGAAAAAACGATGGCTTGGGTATTTATTCTCCCGCCTTTTCTTTAACGGCGCAAAACCTTGCAATCCCCCTTGGCGAAAATACCCTCCTTCCCAAAAGCGCTGTGCATGTCGGATTTACTTCTGGAATATTCCAAGACAGTAACCTCAACATCGCTCTTGCGCTTTCAACGTACGGAAGCGATAAATTCGATAGGGTACCTCTTCTTGTGGGCTTGGAATCGCAATACAAATGGTTTTTATTTTCTTTAGGATACTCTGCGTACAACACCACTCCTCTTCGTAACGGTATATCGTTAGGGGTGGGAGGTTTTTGGCGTTTTACTTTTGGAGATGCATTGTTTTTTTATAACCTTAGTATTCCAAAAGAAAAAGAAGAACTCTTCCATGGGGTGGTGGCAAGCGTTAGGTTGGGTGGCGTCGATAGTGAACCACCCGAAATCGAATTTGCTCCCGAAGGTACGGCATTTTCTCCAAACGACGATGGTGTTCGCGATGTAATGCTTTTTTCTGCAAAAGCCAGCGATAAGAGCCCCATCGTATATTACGAACTGCAAATCCGCGACGCAAAAGATAAAATTGTCTACCAATTAAAAAGCGATGAGCGCTTGCGCGAAAAAAGTTTTAGCTTTGGTTTATTTTTCACCAGCTTTATTTCACCCCGAAAACGCGCGGATATTCCAACTGAATTTTCGTGGAACGGACGCATTGTTTCGAGCGGAAGTAAAAACGTAAAAGATGCTGTATTTGAAGACGAGCCGCAAGTGGAAAAACTGCCCGATGGAATATACCATTACGAGTTTTGGGTTATTGACGAAAAAAACAATGAAAGCAAACATATAACGGGCTCTATTGGGCTTAACACACAAAAGCCCGTTGTAGGGGTTGAAATCGACGGCGATATGCTTTCTCCCAATGGAGATGGTGTGCACGATACACTCACCATTACGCAGGACGTGTCAGCACAAGATAGCTACGAAGCGTTTATCCTTGCTTCTAATGGCGAAAAAGTTAGGCATTTTATATGGAAAGAGAATGCACCCACACGTATAGATTTTGACGGAAAAAAAGACAACGGCGATCTACTCCCAGAAGGGGTGTACCGGTACCAATTACTGGGCTATAACACCGCAGGTAACCGCAACGAGGTAATCAGCAATAATTTTTACGTTTCGCGCCGCGTGGATGAAATTTTTCTAAAAAGCTCTGTAGTGGGAATTAATCCAACGCAGAAGAAATTTGCTACTGTTGAATTGTTTCCGAGTGTTTCTTATAGCGAAGGATTTGTTTCAGGCGCCATTCTTGTGTACAAGAATTGTAACAATATAAAGGAAGAAAACATTGTTTTTAAAATACCCGTTTTAGCGCCGCCCGCTGAAGAAAAGCCTAAAAAGGGGAACAAAAAAGCCAATAAGGGCAAATCCGTACATTGGTACTGGGGTGGAGAGTCTTTGCCGTCGGCACACGTTCCTGATGGAGTTTACTGCCTTGTGTTTCGTGCAGAGTACCAAAACGGGAATATACCCACCTCGCACCCTGTACAGGTAATTGTCGATAGCACTCCCCCTGAACTCAATGCCGTTGCAGATCTGGAAGTGCGGCAATTTACCCCCGATGGCGATGGTGAAAATGAATCGCAAGTGTTTCGTTTATCAAGTAACGATATAACTCGTATTACGTCGTATACGTTGGAAATTTCAGAAGTACTCCGTAGCGATACCGAAACAAAAATTTTTCCCGTACGTACCTTCAAAGGAGAGGGGGATATTCCACAATCCATTTATTGGGATGGCCGTACGGAAAATGGCTCTCTCGTTGAATCCTTAACATACTACCAGTATACGCTCACGGCTACCGACAGCTACGGAAACACAACGACGACTTTACCACGGCTTTTTCAAACGGGAATACTGGTTACGCCTGTTGCTAACGGTTTTTTTATCCGTATTACACAAATTAACCTTTCTGACCCCGCCGACGAACGTATACGCCTTCTTTATAACATTCTCGACAAGTATTTAAAATATAAAGTAAAGACAGAAGTCCACGCAGCGCCCTCTAAAGGTATCGAAAAAAATTTGCGTAACACAGAAAAGGCTGCTCGTTTGGTGTACGAATACCTCATTGCAAAAGGGATTGCCGCAGATAGGCTAAGCTACCAGGGCTTTGGCGACACCATACCTATTTATAAAGGCGCAGCGGTGCAAAAAAATAATCGGATCGATATTTATTTAACCCGATAACATCCATTTTCCTCGACGCCACGTACAAGCTTCCATAAGTGCTGCGCATGCCAAAATTACTCGACGCGGCCAAAGCTGGCCAAGCAAAATTTTTCCTCCAGTTCGGTGGCCAGGGGGCGCCATACCTTAAAGAGATGCAAAAACTCTACGCCGAAGCATCCATGAAACCATACTTTGAAATTGCTGTATCTGCGATTGAAGCGGCGGCTAAAATGGTCGAAGGTACGGCAGCGCATCCCGAAAAAGTAGATTTTCGTAAGTGGCTTACCGATGCGGAAAGTGCGCCTTCGGACGATTTTATGTCGATTGCGGGAATTTCGCTCGGGCTTATCCAAGCGACACAGTTTGCCCACTACGAATACTTAAACCAACAGGGGTTTGACCGTAAAACAATGCTTGCGCACACTGCGGGGGCAACAGGGCATAGCCAAGGGCTTATCGCTGCAAGTTTTGCTGCGTTGAGTCTTGAAGGTACGGCGTACAACGACGCTGTTTACAAGTACATACAATACCTTTTTCTAATGGGTGTGCGTGCACAAGAGGTTTTTCCGCATATTTTTGCAAGTGCAGAAGAAAACCAAAAAAGTGAATCGTTAGGTGCAAAAAATCCTGCTCCCATGGTAGCGGTTTTGGGAGACACGCACCAAACGATTGAAAACTGGGTAGCAGATTTTAATAAAGGCGCAAATAAAATTTATGTAAGCCTCTACAATACCCCTGGCAACCGTATCATCTCTGGAGCACGGAGTGATTTAATCCAATTCCATGAAAAACACAAAGCCGACTTTGAAGCAAAACAAATTAAATACGTATACCTCCGGTCAACATGCCCATTCCATTCAGAACTTATGACGCCAATTCTTGAAAAATTTAAACCCGATTTAGCCAAAATTGGTTTTGACTACAAAGGTTCGGATTTAAAAATGCCGGTGTATTCATTTTGGGATGGTTCAAACTTGCAGAATTCTCCCGAATTGGGAATGCGGATGACCGACGACTTGATGGTTAAAACTCTCTATTGGGATAAAGCGATGCAGCACGTAAAAAACGACGCTTCTGTAACGCATATCCTTGACTTTGGTCCCGGAAAAACAAGCCAACGCTTGAGTATGGATACCCTCGCAGGTCTTGGCCACGAAGTACCAGTATACGTAGTTGCCTTTGCAAAGGATTTAAAAACTGTTTTGGAATAGTTTATAAGTTTTTAGTTTGTCGAAAAACTAAGCTTCTTCTTTGCTGCCTTTATACGTGAAACGAAAACGGCATGCAGGGCATAAATAATCTCCTGCTACAGCAAGGCGTAACACACTGCGGCAATTGGGGCAGGTAATTAGCTTTCGGCTTGCCGTGCTAATTTTAATCTCTTGCGCCTCTTTTATAACGGGGGCATCTGGTATGCTTGGTGTGGTCTCTTCCTGCAATTCTTCTTTAGGTTCTAATTTAGCTTTTGCAAGAGTACTTCCTATTGGCGTGGATGCTTTTTCTTCAATAATAAGTTCGTCGCTTTTCGTGGGAGCTTCTACTGTGGTAGTCGCAGAAGCTACTACTCTGTTTTCTGTCGTTGCTGTATTTTCTTTTTTTGCAATAATGTGCAATTCTTCTGGGGTAACCATTGCGCGTTCTCTTTCCACTACTTTTGTAGTAGAACTTTCTACGTTTGCAGCTGGGCTTGCTTTTGCAATACCAGTTAACGCAGCGATAGCGTCTTCGTAATCTTGCGTAATATTGAGCTTTGCTTCAAGCTGTAAAAAGCGGAGTAACTGTCGCGTCTCGCTTGAAAGTTGAAATAGTACAAGTTTTCCTTTTTGGGTAGTAAGTAAGTTTTGTAAATCAATCAGCGCAGAAATTCCCGCCGAAGAGATATATTCCAAACATAGGCAATCCAGCGCGACTGCACGAAAACCTGCGCGAATTTTTTCATTAAACCACGCACGAAAATCTGCAGCACTGTGCGAATCAAGCGCACCTTCAAGCTCGATAACGAGAACGTCTTTTTCGAATGCGGTATTAAATTCTAACATTTTATTTAATTGGCTCTACAAGGATAGCGTCTAATATATCTGTTTGCGTGCGCGCTTGCGGTAGAGCAGGTGGTGGCTGGTTAACGCGTTTTTCGATATCGTTTAATTTTCCAGACAAGGTTTGAAAACCGTGCGCGACTTCTGTTTTGATAACTTCGTTTTCCCACAGGTAAGTAAGCGCACGTTTCCATTCGCTTTGTATGTACCGTGCCCGTAAGAAAAAAGAAAAGAGGATAATTCCGGTAATTAGAAAGCCAGAAAGAAATGTAATTGCGAAAATAATAAAATATTTTTGTAGCATCGCTGAAAGGTAGTAATACACAGATAACCTATTTGTAATAACATGGAGCGTGGCGTACGACTTTTCTTTGCGTGTGCGCCTATCTACTTCTTTAAGGACAGTTGAAAAATCGGTGGAGTAATATACGTTTGGGCTCATAAACGTGTTGACAAGAAACGAATTTTTGGTTTGAAAAATTCCCGATGGTTTTGGTAAATCTTGCTGTTGTACGCTATTGGTCTCGTACGAGAGCGAACCGTGAAAAAATTCTTGGTTGTACTTGGCGGAAATTTCGTTTATTGCTTCACGCGAATTAGGCGTAACCAGGGATAAATCTGAGTGTGCAAGAACACGACCATCTTTACGTAAAATAAAAATTTCGGATATAGGGCGCTCATTGCCGGCAAACCGGTATTTGTTGACGATTGCGGCAAAATTAGCAGACAGCCTCGCAAGCGAACCAACATCGGTTGAAATTGTATTTGACTGGAGCGCAAGCGTAAGTTCGCGTCCTTGTTCGGAATAAGCGGTTTCGAGCTGCCGTGCAGACTCGCGCATTGAAAAAAACGCAAAAACAGACAATGAACTTAGTAATACGACCTCAACAAGTATAAAAATACCAAGGGAAAAACTGAATGAAATACTACGGATTGCAATTTTTCGGCCTCGTAACGCCTGACTATCCTGAACCGACATACCTTTTTATCGGAAAATTTTATCAACCTTTGCATAATAATTTCTCGATAATCTCATTTATGGAGCCGAAAATAACATATGGCCGTTAATTCTGAAGTTTCCGCGTTTCTTGAAGATTTGTTTGATAACCTTGCGGCTATAGAAGATGGTATAGTACAACTGGAAAGCAACCCTAAAAATCCAGAATACCTAAATGCAATTTTTCGAGCAGCGCACACCATCAAAGGCAACGCAGCGATGATGGGGTTAACAAATTTAGTTGCATTGGGGCATGCGCTTGAAACAACGCTACAAGAATGTATAAACGGCAAGCTTGATGTCGGGCGCGATGCGCTTCGGTTATTTTCCGAATGCAGGACGACCATGAGCGAAATTGGAAACCAATTACGTATAGGGAAAGACACAAATTCGATAGACATCCTTCAAACAACCGATCGTCTGCAAGCACTTCTTCTTGACGAAGAAAGTAGCGTAAATGCAGTTTCTATGGATGGCGTTCGTAGAATGCAAATTAAACTACGTATCGCAAAGGCAGAGCTTGCGCCTGTAGTACGCGCTTTTTTAGTAGAGACAAAAATTGCCGAAATGGGAACGATTGTTTCAAAAGAGCCGCCAGAGGAAAAAATAGAAACTCCCGAATTTTTAGCCTCGGATAGAGAACTTATCTTTGTTGTTGATACGGGTGTATCCCCAAAAGAAATTACAGAAAATTTGAATATTGACCTCATAGAAAGCATTGAAGTTTTAGATAAAGGTGCAGGAAACTCTCCTGTGCACGAAAAGATAGAACGTGAAAAAGATGAAATGGTTGCGGAGGTACAAACATCCTCCGGCGATACGATACGCCTTTCTGTACAAACAATCGACAAGTTGCTTAACCTTGCCGGCGAACTTGTTTTAGCAAACGGTGGACTTCTACAAATAGCCGATGAGTTAACCGCTACTGCAGGCGCAGAAAATCATGCCCTCAGACTATCCGAAAAGAACCGTGAAATTTTTCATATTGCCTCCGAAATACAAAATATTGTAATGCAGTCGCGTATGCTTCCCATTGAGCATGTCTTTTCGCGTTTTACGCGCTTTGTGCGTGACTATGCAGAAAGCGCAGGAAAGGCAATCCGTCTTGAAACAAGCGGAGAAAAAACAGAGTTGGATAAACGCGTTATCGATGAAATTGTAAAGCCGCTTACGCATATTATACGCAACTCGTTAGACCATGGAATTGAAACACGTGAAGAAAGAAGCGCTGTGGGAAAAAATCCTGTGGGAGTGCTTAAAATTAGCGCGACACAATCAGGGAGTAGCATTCTTATAACTGTCGAAGATGACGGGCGTGGGCTTAGCATTGAAAAAATTCGGCAAAAAGCAATTGAAAAAAACCTTGTACGCGCAGACGAAGCAGCGCTACTTTCTCCAAAAGAAATCCAAGAATTTATTTTTATGCGCGGCTTTTCCACGAAAGATACCGCAGACGATTTGTCTGGCCGTGGTTTTGGGATGGATATTGTGCGAGAGTCGATTGAGCGCCTTTCGGGAGATTTGTCGATATACTCTGTAGAAGGAAAAGGTACACGGATGGTAATCAGCCTTCCGTTGACGCTCGCGATTTTATCGACGCTTACTTTTAAAGTCCGTAATGATGTTTTTGCACTGCCGCTTACCGTAATTGAAGAAAGTTTGCGTGTTCTCGACGGTAGTGTTGTTGAACTTGATGAACGAGAAGTTTTACATTCACAAAACCAAATACTCCCCTTCTTGCGTTTGGATCGTATACTTGGCTATCCACCTATCGAAGAAAAAGAGGTAGGGTACCGTCAAGCAATACTTGTCGAAATCCATGGAGAAAAATTTGCGTTAGGAATCGATGAATTTTTAAAACGACGCGATCTTGTAGTGAAGTCACTCAACGAAAACTACAAGCACGTGCAAGGAATCGCCGGAGCGTCGATGCTGGGCGATAACGAAATTGTATTTATTCTAGACTTAAACGAAGTTATTGAGCTTTATAAGAGCGGAGAGCGTCGTATACGTAGCGAATCTATGAGTACAAATAAAGAAGCAAAAGAAAATAAAATAGAGCAACCTATCGAAGGGATGGTCACAAAAGATAAAGAAGTACGTATTGAAAAACTATTTGATCCCAAAGATAAAGAAGTTTTTCGTAATTGGATTTCACAAAGCAACAAGGCTGCAATTAAAGGAATCCAAATGCTTACGGGCACTAGCGCGATTACTGTTAAAAGAAGCAAAGGTGTGCGTGTAAAAGCAAGTAATTCACGGCAGATGATGGAAAGAATTGTCGAAAACGCCGAAAATATTTATTTGCTCCACTTGCCAATGATTCCCGACACAGGTTCCATTGACCTTATCCTCAAAAAAGATAGCGCGGAAAAAATGGCACGCCTCCTTTTTAGCGCTGCGGGAATTGATTATAACGACGAGTTTGATCCAAGCCCACTTTTAGAAATTACGAACATTTTAGGTAGCGCATACACAAACACGCTTACATTCCTTACGGAAACAAGCGTTGAACCTGCAACCCCTTCTCTTTTAGGGTCATCCGAAGAAATAAAATCGCTTATCGAAACACGGTTAAGCACACCGCACGCCGAAATCCTTGTTGTCGATAACGAATTCCATATACAAAACGAAAATATCGCAGTGGAATTGGTTATTTATTTAAACAGCTGATTTTTACCAACCCAAGGTTACAACACATAAATTGATTCACTTTTGCCGTGCATTTCTACAATGCCAACTAACGCTTCACGCGCCGCTTCGACGGTTGTAAAATAGGGAATTGAGTATTGCAATGCAGCAAGGCGGATTTCTAACGCATCGTTGCGTGTTTTTACATCGGTGGGGATATTGATGATAATTTGGACTCCACCCGATTTAACGCTATCGACAACGTGCGGGCGCCCTTCGTGAACCTTATTGACACGCTCAACTTTAACCCCTGCATCTGCAAGAACTGCGGCGGTACCATCGGTCGCTAAAATAGAGTAACCTGCTTTTTGCGCTTCTTTAAGAGCGCCAACAAGCGGGGCTTTTGCAATATCGTTTACCGAAACAAAGATAGTCCCTTTTTCAGGAAGCTTTTGGCCTGCGGCAAGCTGCGCCTTGTAAAAAGCTTCGGAAACACTTTTACCAATACCCATTACCTCGCCGGTAGACTTCATCTCGGGGCCAAGGATTGTATCCACGCCCGCAAATTTTTTAAAGGGCAGCACCACTTCTTTTACGTAGTAAAGTTTGGGAATAATTTCTTTTGTCAATTGGAGCGACGAAAGTGTGTGCCCAAGCATTAACTTTGTTGCGATTTTTGCCAACGGCAACCTTGTTGCTTTAGAAATAAAGGGCACTGTACGCGATGCGCGTGGATTTACCTCAAGAACGTAGACGCCTTGCGTGCCGTCCTTTTCTGTAAGCAGGGCAAATTGTATGTTGATACAACCGATAACCTTTAATTCAAGCGCAATAGCGCGTGTAATACGGCGAAGCTCATCGAGTACGTTTTGTGGAATGTTTTTTGTTGGTAAAATACAAGCACTGTCTCCTGAGTGCACCCCAGCTTCTTCAACGTGTTCCAAAATACCTGCGATAAAAACGTCTTTACCATCCGAAAGGGCGTCAACGTCGACTTCAAGAGCGCCAGAGAGGAATTCGTCGATAAGCACAGGACGTTCACGGCTTACCTCGACACTTGTCGCCATGTAGTTGCGGAGCTCGGGCTCGGTGTGGACAATCATCATTGCACGACCGCCAAGTACAAATGAAGGGCGTGCAAGGACAGGATACCCAATTTCATTTGCTGCATTAAGCGCCTCTTCAAGCGACGCGGCCATGCGTCCTTTAGGTTGCTTGATTTTCAATTTTTGTATAAGTTCGTTAAAGAGTTTTCTGTCTTCGGCGCGTTCGATACTTTCTACGCTTGTTCCCAAAATAGGTACGTTTTGGGCGTTAAGCGCTTTTGCCAATTTAAGCGGAGTTTGGCCGCCAAACTGCAAAATAACTCCTTTTACTTTTCCGCGTGAGCATTCTTCACGGTAAACATGCATTACATCTTCGACGGTTAGAGGTTCAAAGTACAAACGGTCAGAGGTGTCGTAATCGGTAGAAACCGTTTCGGGGTTTGAATTGACCATAATACTTTCAAACCCAATTTCTTGGAGGGCGAAGCTTGCATGGCAGCAACAGTAATCGAACTCTATTCCTTGGCCAATGCGGTTTGGCCCACCGCCTAAAATAATTACTTTTTCACGCGTGGAAACATCCGCCTCATTTTCTGTTTCGTACGTGGAGTACATATAAGGAGTAAACGATTCAAATTCAGCGGCGCATGTATCGACACGTTTAAAAACGGGAATTTCTTTTGCGCCAAGCCTTTGTTGCGTAATTGTTTGCTGCGCTTGGCTGATTAACTTATTTAACTCGTGCATTCTATCCATAAATGCAGAGGAGCCTTTTTCTAAACGCGAAAGTTCCAGAGCAATGGCTTTTACACGGTCGTGCACTTTGCAATACGCTAATTGGCGATCGTGGAAACCTGCCTGCTTTGCTATACGCAAAAGCTCGGGCGAAAGTTCATCTGCCTTGCGGTATTCTTCAATGATGCGCGACTCGATTGTTAAAATACGGCGTAGTTGCGTAAGAAACCAAGGATCGATAGCGTTTGCGCGATAAATTTCATCGATACTAAAATTACGCAAGAGCGCTTCTCGCAGATAAAAAATACGAACGTCGGTAGGAGTGCTTAACTTTTCGAGGATGTGTTTACGTTCTGCTGCTTCGTCGCCTAAACGTAAAATCTCAAGGGTGATGTCAATGTCTCCGTCGCCGCCCCAACCAAACCGGCCAATCTCTAAAGAGCGCATTGCTTTTTGGAAAGATTCCATAAACGTGCGGCCAATCGCCATCGCTTCGCCGACAGAGCGCATTTGTGTATCTAACGTACGCGGCGATTCGGGAAATTTTTCAAAAGTAAAACGTGGAATTTTTGTAACGATGTAATCAATCGTGGGTTCAAAAGACGCGGGAGTCTTTTTGGTAATGTCGTTGGGAATTTCGTCGAGCGTGTAACCTATCGACAAGAGTGCAGCAATTTTTGCGATAGGAAACCCCGTTGCTTTAGAAGCTAAAGCCGACGAACGTGAGACGCGGGGGTTCATTTCGACAACCATCACTTGGCCGTCTCTGGGGTTTACGGCAAATTGGATATTCGAGCCGCCGGTTTCGACACCGATTTCACGGATAATTTTTATCGATAGGTCGCGCAGGTTTTGGTATTCTGCATCGGTAAGCGTTTGCTGTGGCGCGACGGTAATCGAATCACCAGTGTGCACTCCCATGGGGTCTAAGTTTTCGATACTACATACAATCACGACGTTGTCGGCTTTGTCGCGCATTACTTCGAGCTCGTATTCTTTCCAGCCTAAAATACTTTGGTCGATTAAAACTTGGCTGGTGGGGCTTTCGGTGAGTGCCTTCGACACCATCGCAATAAATTCTTCTCTATTGTAGCAAACGCCGCCGCCCGAACCACCCAATGTAAACGAAGGGCGCAAAATTGCGGGAAGGCCAATGGTGTCGAGCAGGGCGAGTGCTTCATCGAGCGTGTTGGCAATCCCAGAGCGGGGCATTGCCGCACCAATTTTTTCCATCGCCTCTTTAAAGAGCTTCCTGTCTTCAGCTTTATTGATTGCCTCTTCGTTTGCGCCGATAAGTTCGACGTTGTATTTAGAAAGCACCCCCGCCTTCGCTAGTTGGAGCGCTGCGTTAAGCGCTGTTTGTCCTCCCACTGTGGGTAGTAGCGCATCTGGCCTTTCGACTTCGATAATTTTGGTTAAGTAAGGCAGAGTAATAGGTTCAATGTAGACACGATCGGCAAGTTCGGGGTCGGTCATAATCGTCGCTGGGTTGGAGTTAATAAGGACGACTTCGTACCCTTCTTGTTTAAGGGCTTTGACTGCTTGCGTACCGGAGTAATCAAACTCGCAAGCTTGGCCAATAACGATTGGACCCGAACCGATAATCATCACTTTTTTGATGTCGGTACGGCGTGGCACGCGTCATACCATGCTTTCCAGACACACTGAAAACCCACAAATGCTTTAAAGAGAAGGAACCGCTTGACGTACTACTCAAAGCGTAGGAAACCATAATTTAGGTATGGAAAACCATAGCTTTGGCCCTCAGCGTTGTGGTGTAGGGATGTTTGTACCCAAACTCTTTAAAATAGCCTTCTTGCTCTGTTTTTCCATAGCTATAACGTGTATTGGGCCAAACGCCAATTTCTCGCGGATGTACGACGCCGAGCCACATGCGCCGTCGTTTTCGGTGCAGCAAATTAAAAACTACGAAGTAATGGGTCCCAAAATTGTCGACGGCGGTGTGAGTTTTACGCTCTATTCTGAGCGGGCGACGCGAGTCGTGCTCCTCATTTTTGACGACCCCGAAAGTAAATATGCGGTGCAAGAATTTGTGATGTCGCGCTTTGGTAATGTGTGGAGCGTCTTTGTGAACGGCGTGGGGCATGGTACGTACTATGGCTACCGCGTGTGGGGGCCAAATTTTGATTACCACCCCAAATGGTACCCGGGGACTCTCTATGGATTTAAGTCCGACTTTGACAACCAAGGGAACAGGTTCAATCCCAATAAGTTGTTGCTTGACCCGTACGCGAAAGCGGTACACCGTAAACACGATTGGTCGAAGGGTATGGCGGCGTCGGGGCCATACCGTCATGTCGACACCACGGCGGCGGCGGCGAAAGGGATTGTAGTTAAAGAGAATAGTTATGCGTGGAGCGCCACCGAACAGGCGTATTGGCAGCGCAAGCAATCGACCGTGAACCGCCACAAACGCAGTGCGCTGATTTTCTACGAAGTGCATCCCAAAGGTATTTCAGCCGCTGCGCTCGCGGGCATACCCGGCCTTGCCGAAGATTATCAAGCGCGCTTTCCCGGTACGTTTCGTGGTACAGGAGAGTTAGCCGCCTACCTCGCGAACTTGGGGATTACTGCGGTGGAGTTCTTGCCGATACACGAAGCGGGCAACGACGGCGGCTACTGGAAATACTGGACGCTCAATTTTTTCTCCCCCGAGGTGGAATACGCATACCGCCCCGAGAAAGGTTCGCAAGTGAACGAGTTCCGCCGCATGGTCGAAGAATTCCATAAGTACGACATTGAGGTGATTATCGACGTGGTGTATAACCACACCGGCGAGGGGGGCTTGTGGCGCGAGAAGGTGCCGCTCATCGAAGGCAATGTACAGGTGAACCCCAACGATCCTTCTAACTTTTGGGCGTATGACCCTGCGGAGACTGCGACGATACTTTCGTATCGAGGCATCGACAACTATGGCTACTACGCGCTCACCGGCCCCAACAAAGAATTTTATTACGACCACACCGGCACCGGCAACATGCTGCGTACGGCAAACCCCGCCGTGCGGCGTATGGTCATCGACAGCTTGCGCTATTGGGTTACAGAAATGCACGTCGATGGATTCCGATTCGACTTGAGCGAAGTGTTGGAAAAAAAAGACGGCCAAACATCCGGCAACTGGAATGCGTACAATTATTGGAAAGATTGGGGTGGCGATGCGTACTCGTCGACCAACACCGCACGGCGCGACATGGCAGCTTCGACGTGGATTATCAACGATCCTGTTTTACAGCGCTACGACACTCGCATCATCGCCGAGCCGTGGTCGATCGGCGGCTACCGCTTTGGCGACCACCCCAAAGCGTACTGCTATGGCCCCGACGGCGACACGTTTGTTGCATACGAAACAGGTTGCTCAGCATTAGACACCACGTACTCCACCGGCTTTGGTTATTTTGAATGGTCGGATTTATTTAAGCGCGTCACCCGCCGCATCGTGAACGACGACGGCTATCTATTAAACGGCGATTCGCCGATTGATTTTGGCGGGGCTCTCACGGGCAGCGCGGCAAAATTCAACGAAACGTGGGATGGCCGTCAGCCTTACCACGCGGTGAACAAAATTACCGCACACGACGGTTTCACCATGTACGATTTATTGAGTTACAATGCCAAACGCAATGGCTTGGGGCCTCTCAATCCAGACGGCGTTGATCCTTATTCTGGCGACGATGGGAGTAACTATTCACGCGACTGGGGGTTTAACGAAAATTTGAAACGGCAGAATTTTCGTAACCTCATCACGCTGCTCATGGTTGCCAACGGCTCACCGATGCTTTTAGGCGGCGACGAGTGGATGCGCACCCAGTTTGGCAACAACAACGCGTACACCGCCGGCGCAGACAACCAGTACAACTGGTTCCGTTGGGGTGTGTGGCTCGCCGACCCCAACGCATACCGCATGTTCGACTTCACGCGCAAGATGATTCAACTGCGTAAAGACAATGCGTGGGCGTTTGCAAAGGAAAACTACACCGACATCCGCAACAATTTAAGCTGGCATGATATTGGTCTGTTGCCCAACAACTGCGATGCGAGTTATGCTTCGGGTGCCGCATGGTCGGGTGGAGATAAAGTGATTGCGCTTTGCTATAAAAATCCCCCGGTGGGCAAAAAAGAAATTTTTGTCGCGTTTAATTTGGGGGCATCGGCGACGCACACCATCAACCTGCCCACCGGTACGTGGAATGTTTTAGTGAATACCGAAACTTATTTTGAAGGTTTCCATGCGCAGCTAAGCGGCAACTATTGCGCCAATAGCAGCGAAGCCACGTTTAATCCGTCGGCGCCCAAGTGCAATGCAACGACGGTGACAGGCACGTACGGATTACCGCCGCGTACAATCCTAATTTTACAAAAAGTATAACGACGATATGCGCCGCGCCTTTATCTATGGATTTATTTTAACTTCGCTCACCAGTTATTTTGGGGCTGCACAAAAAAAAATTCCGCTCCTGCGCCTTGAACACCCCGAAGGCGCTATTGACATTACACGCACACAAAAACAAGAAAGTGCGCCCGCCGAAGATGACACACCCACAATAGAAGAAAAGAAAAGTGGATTTAAGGTGCCTAAACCCTTTTTTTTCAATATGTACGTACGGGCGAGCGCACAAGACGATTTCGGATATAATTCACCTACATTGGGGTGGTCGCCTTTCTATGGACGCCTCATGAACGAAACACCCTGGCTTATGGCCGACTTTGGCTACCATGTCGTGCGCCCCGAAACACCGGGTGCGCCGCGTGCAACGATTTTTATGCGTATCGAAGGCGGTAGTTTTCGCGGCTATAACGCAGGCATGGGCTCGTTGGGTAATTTTAACCTCACCCAAGTGTGGCTTGAAACCGAAAACGTACTTGCAAAAACCCTTGTAACACAAACAGGAAATTTGTGGTATAACATGGGCTACGTGGGTATCTTCGATAATTTCACTGCGCAGGTATTTTACGACACAATTGGTTTTCGTGCAGGGCAAAGGGTTAAGCTGTTCGAGTATTTTTTGGGCGTCGGTGATTCGGGCTGGTCGCTTTACCGTAACCGGACATACGACGGTTGGGAGGGACACCAGTATGCAGCAATACCGACAGTGGGTGGGCTTTTCAAAATTAATTTATACGAAATAGATGCCCTCAAAAATTTTACCACTAAATTCATGCCCAACTGGCAGGCTGGTTGGACTTTCCAAATGATGTGGGAGAGAGCCAACGAAACGATGCGCGGTTCGCCTTACCAAACCCCGGGCATAGAATACGCAGACGTTATGCGCGGCGAAGCATTTAAAAAATTTATGCTTGAAAATCCGGGTAACTCTGATTTTTTTCCATGGGCACAACCCCATCCCACGAATTATTTTCGTTACACCTTTTGGACGGGATTTGCAGGTCCCGAAGTTGGCCCTTTTAAAATATATTGGAACGACTTGAGCATGCGCTTTGAAAAAAAGGCACCACAGATTGCCGTGCGTGAAAGTTATGATAACGAGAGCAAAGATATTTATATTTCGAGTTTCACCGACGAACGCTACGACTTTAGTTTATACGACGAAATGCAAATTCGACTTTTGCCAAACTATTTTGATTTGAATTTAGGTTTCGCGTTTGGCAAAAGTTGGGATAACGACAACAAAATTCGTCCCGACGATTATAACACTACGCGTTTTTCTTTTGTCGTGCGTCCCATTTGGTATATTACCGATCATCTACAGTATTTAGTCGAACTTGTGTATGCGAAAGAAAAGTCGTCAATTGGCAACCGCTACCGCGAGCACTTTAATTCTATTAAAAGTAACACCGCTGGAATGGCCGATACCGAAGGTTTAGAATGGGGCGACACCGACACCAAGTATACATACCAAATCAAAACAGGGTTTACCATAAACCCCGCTGGCCGTGGTATTTACTCGCGTCCGGTGATTCGTCTCCTCTACGGTGTGCAGCACTCGAATGTGCAAGCGGCATTCGGCAATTCGTTTGAAGAGAGTCTAAACCGCCGCAACCAATTTAATTTAAACCGCGACATCCACTGGCACCACATGGTGCGTGTGGAGTTTGAACATTGGTTCTCGGTAAGCGGTTGGGAAGAGGGCTACAAACCGCCATTGGCGCAACAGACAGAGAGGCTTTCGCAGGTGCATTCGACCATAGATGTCGATCCTAAAGCGCCTAAAAAATACGATATTTATACAACGCTTTGGGGTGGATACATGCTTCCTTTTGGCCCGCTTACTCTGGGGCTTGCAGATAGACTTGTTTCGGATCCAGATGGTTGTTTGAATCTTACAAATAGCCAGTGCCAAATAAATTATAACTTAGGTGGAATTTCCGGTGGAGCGCACGTGCGTGTACGTAATGGACAAATTGAATACACAGGCGGACTTTGGTACTTGCCAATTTATTCAACGCAAATTTCGCGCACAACAAAGAATGTTGAGACGCACGCAAGTTTTCTTATTGCAAGCGCAGGGGTGCGGTTTTTTCCTGCGTTTGTGCCTACCTTCTTTAAAGGAATTTTTGCAGGTGGAGAGGTTGGTTATGGAATTCCCATGGTTGCGCATAGCGTAGGGGGAGAACCTAAAGAACTCTATTTGGGTGCGCCCGTTACGTTGGCGCTTTGGCTTGGCTACCAGCTTCGCCTGCACGAGATGTTTAGTATTGAAGCGGGAGTGCAAGTTATTTTTATGCCGACATCCCCTGTTATGCTTGGCGCGACACCATACATAGGAGCAAGCTACCATTTATGAACATTGTAGAAATTAGTAGCGAATGTTCAGGTCTTGCACAGCGCGGTGGTTTAGGGAGTGTTGTGTGGGGGCTTTGCGACGCTTTCACGCGTACGCAGCACAGCGTTACTCTTATAATGCCATACTACAAAGAAATAACGCTTCAAGCACGGATGTATAGCGAACTTAAAATTTTTTTTGGTGGCGAAGATACCGCCGTGTCTGTTTTTGAAACGACGCATGCAGGCATTCGAACATTTTTAATCTATAGCGATAATTTTTTTAGGGGCGAGTACGGCGATGTTTATATCGACAGCGGTAAACTGGGGCGCGGTTACTTTGAAGACGACGCAAAGCGCTTCGCTTTTTTTTCGCTTGCAGCAGCGCATCTTGTACTCCATCTTTCACACAAAGAAAAAATTGATGCAATACACTGCCACGATTGGCATACGGGTCTTGTACTTTTTTTTGCAAAAATCCATCCGCTTTTTGAAAATATACGCAATATAAAACGCCTTTTCACAATCCACAACTTGGAGTACCAAGGAACGCGGCCCTATAGAGCGATGCAAAATTTACGAGGTTTCCTTGATTGGTTTCCGAATTTTTCTACGCTCGGTATAAATTCTCTTGTGCCGTATCTTGATCCACACACAGATGTACCTTGCATAAACCCTTTGCGCGCTGCTATCCATAGCGCCAGTGTGGTTACGACAGTTTCTCCTTCGTATGCCGAAGAAATTTGCCGCGCCGATGTTCCCGAAGAAGATTTTTTAGGAGGGCGTGGGCTTGAAAAAGATTTACTTGCACTTTTCAAAGAAAAGAGGCTTAAAGGAATTGTCAACGGTATTGATCCTGAGTTTTACGATCCAGAAAAAATGCCGTATGCGTATTCAGTAAAAAATAGGGATGCGGGAATTTTAGAAAGCCGGAGAGTGCTTTACAACTCGTTTCTTAGTATTGTCGAAAATATGCTTAAAACACAATCGCTTATAGAGCCGTCAGAAGTTGCGTTACGCGAAAAATTTTCGGTTTTAACGCGCAGTGTGTTTTGTGAACGTCCCCTTATTGCGTTGGTCTCTCGCCTTACAGGGCAAAAAATACGGCAATTCTTTGAAAGTGTTTCTGGTAAAAACCTTTTTGCGCACCTCTCTTCTCTTCCTGCGCACACTGTTATCCTTGGAAAGGGAGATCTCCTCCGTCAAGTGAGAGAAGAAACGCATAGCGCAAAAAATATTTTTCTTTTTGGCGGCTTCGACGATAATTTAGAAAAATTACTCTATGCTGCTTCCGATTTTATGCTTATGCCCTCGGAATTTGAACCTTGCGGTACAAGCCAAATGAAAGCAATGCGCTATGGATGTTTACCAATTGCTTCAGCAGTTGGTGGTTTAAAAGATACAATCCAGCCGAAATACAATGGATTTTTATATTCGGGAAATTCTGTAAATGCGAAAGCTACAGCGTTTTTGAAAGAGATACAAGAGGCGCTCAGCCTTTTAGAGAAAAAACCGAAGGCAATTTTAACCATGCAACAAAACGCAATGCGTACCAACTTTGGTTGGGAGAGCCCTGCGCGTGAATATCTTGAGCTAATGGCGTGAAAGAGAGCGAAACGCTTACAGATAAAAAAAGCTACGGCGTTGTGAGTGAAAAGGGTAAGCTCTACTTTACCCTCTTTGCGAGCGGTGCAGATAAAGTAGATGTTTGTTTTTTTGACGAAGATGGCGCTCTACTTTCGCAACACGGTATGGTTTGCGCGGAAAATGTATGGTCAATTTCGCTTCCTGAAAATTTGCTCTACACAAGGTACGCGTATGCGCTTTACCGTAATGGGGAAGTACTTTATCTTGCAGACCCCTTCGCAAAGAACATGGACGATCTCGCGCTTTGGCGTGCTCAAAAAAAATGGCCATGCCCTGTTGCGCGTACGGTAGTGCCTAATTTTGATTGGCAAGGAGACACTCTTCCGCGCGTACCTTTACACGCTACCGTTATTTACGAGGCGCACGTTAAAGGGCTTACAAAACTTTTTCCCGAAGTACCTGCAGGTATACGCGGTACATACTTGGGGATTTGCCACACGAGTTTAATACAACACTTGAAAAACTTGGGAGTAACAACTCTCGAACTTTTGCCCGTCCATGGAAAAAGTGAAGATGTGTTTCTTAAAGAAAAAAATCTTACAAATTATTGGGGGTATAACACCCTTGCGTATTTTGCTCCCGAAAGCGAATATGCTCTAAACTCTGCAATTACGGAGTTTAAAACGATGGTGCGCTTTCTCCATAAAGCTGGCATCGAAGTTATTTTAGACGTTGTTTATAACCACACGGGCGAGGGAGGTAAAGACGCACGGGCAATAAGTTTTCGAGGGCTTGCCGAAAATACTTACTACCGCACCGATGAGGCAGGTAGGTATATCGATTATACAGCGTGTGGAAATACCCTTGACACCGACAATCCGCATACTCTCGAAATGGTTTTGGAAAGTTTGCGGTACTGGGCAAACGAAATGCATGTGGATGGATTTCGGTTTGATTTGGCTCCCACGCTTTTTAGAAGAAATGGCGTAGTAGATTTTACACACGAGCTTAACCAAAAAATTTTAGCAGACCCTGTTTTGGGGAAATTAAAGCTGATTGCAGAGCCATGGGATCTAGGCGAAGGCGGATACCAACGTGGAAAATTTCCCGAACCGTGGCTCGAATGGAACGATGTGTTTCGCGATAGCGCTCGTAAATTTTGGAAGGGTGATGGGTATGCGCACGACTTAATGTATGCGATGGCAAACTCAACATTGCGCTCGGTTAATTTTTTCGCATGCCACGATGGTTTTACTTTGCACGATTTAGTCAGTTATGAAAAAAAGCGCAACGAAGCAAACGGCGAAGATAACCGCGATGGAGCAGACCATAACTTTAGCTTCAATTGTGGCGAAGAAGGGGAGAGTAAAAATCCAGTTGTTCTTGAATTGCGTATGCGGCAGATGCGCAACTTTTGGCTAACCCTTGCCTTTGCACAGGGAATACCAATGGTGCGTGCGGGAGACGAGATTGCTTCGTCGCAACAAGGCAATAACAATGCATACGCGCAGGATAACGCAATTTCGTGGATTGACTGGACAAAAATGAATTTGGAGCTTATGCAATTTGTACAAGAGCTTTTTTCTTTACGCACGCGCTTTCGTGAAGTGTCGCAGCGGTATGGTGTGCGGGTCGACGCGAAAAGTGATTATACTTTTGAGTTAAGCTCTGCCGAATATAAATTGTTTTTTAACGCAGCGGTAACGAGCACTTTTTTTTCCATAAAAGGGCAGGTTTATAAAGAGCTTTTGCATACTGCGCGTAATGTTATGGAAGAACCCATTTATGATGTGCTTTACTTGCCGCCGCAGAGTGCGGTAGTGTGTTTAAGGATACGGCAAAGAGATTGAGCAATATAGGCTCGATAACTATATGCAACATTAGCCACATAGAAAGGTTTTCTCAAATGGAAAAAATTACCGATTACCTTACGCGTATACTTGCATGCGAAAATTTACCCGATGTGTTTAACACTTTGGCGGATGTCTTGCTCCACGAAACAATGGCAGAAGGCGCTGTAATCTATACCGTAGATAAGCACGAAAAGTTTTATATTCCTTACCTTTTTTTCGGGAACGTAAAAAATACAGAAAAAGATATGCGAAAAAATTTTCAAGAAGGTGTTGTTGGGTATGCAATCCGAACGGGAAAAGTTTATTCTACAAAAAACACGGATACAGAAAAAAATCTTTATGAAAATCCAGCAGCTACCGCATCAAGCCTTGCAGCACCAATAAAATATAACGGCGATATTTTCTTTGCGGTAGAAATCTGTGCTGAAAAAAAAGATGTTTTTTTACCGCAGCATGTCCAATTGCTAAAGGAGCTTGTTGCGTACGTTACACCGCTTATTAAACTTTATACAAAGCATAACCTTTTAGAATACCGTATGCAGTTAGCGCATACTTTAAATGCAATTTTAAGCGTTGTGCCTTATGCCGAAAATGGACAAGCACAATTTGAAGAAACGATGCGCATTTTGGCGCAAAGTGGACTTTTTTTAAACGCGGCTGTTTTTGTGTTAGATCAAGAAACACGTACGCTTTTGCCTCGTACAACCCTTGATTATAGCGTCGAAAAAAAGTATAATGAAGTTTTTAAAGTTGGTGAAGGCGCAGTTGGTCGTGTTTTTAAAACACGCAAAGCGATTTATTTGCGCGATACGAAACAAAAGAATCCGTTTATTAGCCCAAACGATATTTTTTGTGAAAACACAACCGAGACGAGTTTTATCGCCGAACCTATTTTTGGTAACGGCGAGCCAGTAGGTGTTTTAAGGCTTCTTTTTATGCGTGCAACGCCAGAGTTTTTTTTCGAGGCTCACGAATTTTCTAAAGAACTTTCCAATATAATTTCCCGTTTTTTTGGAGCGCACAGAAAAAGAGGCATAACAACCCAAAACGATTTTTACAAACACGAGAATACTTTTCCTTTAAACGAGTTTCTCAAAGAAGCAATTGCATCTGCGCCTTCGCAAAAAATTTTAGAAAGCGTTATGGATGTAGTGGAAAAAGAAGTTATCCGAATTGTTCTTGCGCAAAACCAGTATAACAAGCGTAAAACAGCGGAGGCTTTAGGGCTTAACCGCGTTACTCTGGATAAAAAAATTATGCAGCATGGGTTATTTAACGTATAAAGCACGCCTACGCCAAAGGAAATACACTGGCGGATAAATTAAAAGCTCTAAAATAAAACTTGTGAGAAGCCCGCCTACTAAAGGCGCGGCAATTGCCTTCATTACATCCGAGCCGGTAGCAGAAGAGAACATAATCGGTAAAAGTCCACAAAAACCCGCAAGGACTGTCATCATTTTAGGGCGAAGCCTGTGTACTGCTCCTTTATATACAACTTCTTTGAGGTCGCGTTCATTGTGGATTTTTTTCTTTGCTGCATAGTATTCGAGATCGAGGTACATCAGCATAAAAACCCCTGTTTCTGCATCAAGCCCCATAAGCGCAATAAACCCAACCCAAACAGCAATTGAAATTTCAATTCCTAAAATCCAAAGCAACAACAGGGCGCCTAAAAGAGAAAATGGAACTGCAAGAACAACGATTCCTGTTTTTATCCAAGATTTTGTATTCATATACAAAAGAAGAAGGATGATGAATAACGTGATAGGAATTACTATAGTGAGGCGCTCGCGCACACGTACGATATTCTCGTACTGCCCGCTTAGCGCCATTGTCGCTCCATCGGGCAAAGGGTAGAGCTTGTTTAGTTCGTTCTGAATTTTTTCCGCAACGCCTGTAAGGTTAGAGGTGTCGGTGTCGATGTAAACGTAGCTAGCAGGAAATCCGTTTTCGTTACGCAGCATTCCAGATTCTGTTTTAATGGAAACATTTGCGACCGCGTTTAAAGGAATTTGTCCGCCGCCGGCAAGGGAAAGCGGCGCACGCTGTATACGTTCAAGGGTGTTGCGCCAGTTAGCAGCGTAGCGTACAATAACCCCAAAGCGCTCGATACCTTCAATTGTTTGCGTAATTTCCTCGCCCCCTAACGCAGTGCGTACGAAAAGTTGTACGTCGTCTATAGAAAGCGCATACCGTGCAACATCAAGGCGACGCGGTTCAATGTCGATATAGTATCCCGTTGTCGTGCGTTCTGCGATAACGCTACGCAGGTATGGAAGTTTTTTTAAGGTTTGTTCTATGCGTATGGCTAAATTATTGGCATCGTATACGTTACGCGCTTGGATTTTAATCCCTAAAGGGGTTCGCATTCCTGTCGAGAGCATGTCGACGCGGCCACGGATGGGCATCGTGAACGCATTAGTAAGCCCAGGAATTTTTAGTGCAGCGTCGAGTTTTTGTATAAGTTCTTCTGGAGTTTTAACTTTCCATTCGGCACGCGGTTTTAATGTAATTGTTGTCTCGAACATTGAAAGCGGAGCGGGGTCGGTTGCAGTATCGGCGCGGCCTGCTTTTCCGAATACTTTTTTTACTTCGTCCTGCTCAGAAATAATTTTATTGGTAATTTGCAAAAGCCGCGAAGCTTCGCTTGCAGAAAGTCCCGGCTGTGTTACAGGCATGTAGAGAAGAGATTCTTCGTAAAGAGGCGGAAAAAATTCATGCCCCAGTTTCAAATAAAGCGGTATTATAGAAGCCATCAGCACCGCTGCGCCGACGATAATTTTTTTTGGGTGCTTGAGTGTGTAACTACACACAGGGCCATAAATTTGTATAAGGCGTCGGCTTACGGGGTGTTTATCTTCGGGGTGGTATTTGCCAACTACGACGGCGTTGAGGGCATTGTATCCTACTTTTCCCAAAAAAGATAACGGTTTTGCAGACACAAAAGGCTCCATACGCGTAAAAAGCATACGTAGCGCGGGATCCAAAGTAATTGCAAGAAGGGCTGCCACAGCCATCGCTAGGTTTTTGGAGTATGCGAGCGGTTTGAACATCCTGCCTTCTTGGTCGATTAGGGTAAAAATAGGAAGAAAGGCGACTGCAATTACAAGGAGAGAAAAAAATACGGATGGCCCAACCTCAAGAAGCGCTTCGAGGCGTACTTTGTGGTAATCTCCTTTTTTTCCTGTGCGTTGCCATTCTTCAAGTTTACGGTACGCATTTTCAACTTCTACAATTGCGCCATCGACAAGAACTCCAATAGAGATGGCGATTCCCGCCAAAGACATAATGTTTGAACTTACGCCAAAAAGATTTAGCGGTATAAAAGAAATTAAAACAGCAATGGGTATTGTAAGTATGGGAACAATTGCAGAAGGGAAGTGCGAGAGAAAGACAAGGATCACAAGAGCAACGATGAGCATTTCTTCAAAGAGTTTTATTTTGAGGTTAGAGATACTGTGGTCTATAAGTTCGGAGCGATCGTATACCGCTTCGAGAGAAACACCTTGGGGTAGAAAATTTTTTATTTCACTAATTTTTTCTTTTACGCGAAAGATTACGTCGTGTGCATTTTCGCCGTGGCGCATTACAACAATTCCTGAAACGGCATCACCTTCACCCATAAAATCGGTAACGCCACGGCGAAGCGCGGGAACTTCTGTTACATTTGCCACTGCGCGAACTGTAATTGCATTGCCTGCGTCGTCTGCACCGACACCAATATTTTCAATATCTGTTTTATTTTTAATAAATCCTTGGCTGCGCACCATATACTCAGCCCCGTTTATTTCAAGGAGGCGTGCGCCTGCTTGCGTATTGCTTGCGCGTACCTTGTCGACAAAGCTTGGAAGAGAAATTTTTGCCGCACGTAACCTCGCGGGGTCAATTGTAATTTGGTATTGCTTTTGGAATCCGCCTATACTTGCTACTTCTGCAACACCTGGAACAGAGAGTAGTTGGTATTTTATCGTGAAATCTTGGAGCGCCCGCAGCTTTTGCAAATCCAGTTTATGCGTCGTGTCACGCACAACGTATTGGTACACCCACCCTAAACCTGTTGCATCTGGCCCTATTTCCAATTTTACACCGTTTGGAATAATCTCTTGGATGCGGTTCATGTACTCGACAATACGCGAACGCGCCCAGTAAATATCGGTGCCTTCTTCAAAGATGGCATAAACAAACGTCGCGCCGTAGTCGGTTAACGCACGTATCGTTTTTACTTTGGGCGCTCCCATCAAAGTGCGCACAACAGGTGTTGTCACTTGCGCTTCTATAACATCGGGGCTTCTATCCCAACGCGCATAGACAATTACCTGTGTATCCGAAAGGTCGGGGAGGGCGTCCAAGCTGATTGTCTTTACCGCGTACCATGCGCCTAAAAGTAAAACGAATGAAAAAAACAGGGTGAGCGCACGGTTTTCTGCAGAAAAGCGGATAATTTTTTTTATCACTTTTTCTCTCCATGGTTATGGCGCTCTTGCGTAGAGGGAATACCTATTGTATCTCCCCATTTGAGTTTTGCTTCTGAATCGAGAAGAAACGTTCCCGATGTAGCAACTTCGTCTTTTGCTTCAAGGCCGGAGACAAGAGCAAAGTCGTCGTTTCCTCCCAAGATGCGCACGATGCGTGGAGTAAATTGTGTGGGCGCTGTTTTTACGAAAACAATTTGTTTTTCTCCCGTATCAAAAATTGCGCTACGCTCAATACTTACCCCATGCCCTGCGCGGATTTCCAATTCTGCGGTTACAGCCATTTGTGCGGCAAGTTTGCCGTTATCTTTAACAAGGGCGCGTGCAGAGATGCTGCGATTTTTTGCATCGACAAGTTTTCCCACAGCAGTAATTTTTCCGTTCCATATTTTCCCCGGGTATGCACTTGTGGTAATTTTAACGGGAATTCCTTTGTGGATATACGCCAAATCGGCTTCTGTAAGGCGCAGCGTTATAAGGGCTTTTCCCCCAGTACTTCCCGTGATTAACCGCGACGCTGCGCTTTGCGAATGTGCGTATTGGTGTATTTCGTCTTTTGAAAGCCCCAATTGCTCTAAGCGTATAAGTGCGCTTTGCGTAAGGTTTGCGCCGCCGCCAATTGATGCATCGAGAGATTTTGCCGCTAAAAGGAGTTGGCGGTATTCTATAATTGCCGCGTAAATATCGGGCTCGTATGCAACTTCGCCAGCGAGGTTTAGTTTTAATGAAAGTTTTCGTGTTATAGGTTTTGTTGTTACAATACCCAAACGCGATTGGATTTCGGAGTTTATTGTAATTGTGTGTTCTGTATTTTTATTTTCTGCATTACCGTGTGCATCGTGCTCGTCTGCAGCGTGCGTGCGGGAAGACTGTTCTTTTTTTACCAAATTCATTCCACAGATGGGACATTTTCCCGGATGGTCTACTTGGTAGTGCGTGTGCATGGGGCAGTACCAAACTTCTGGTACTTTTTTTTCTGCACACGCAAACACAAAGAGCAAAACGAGTACGGTAGAAATCCGCATGGAGTACCGTACAATAAATTTTACTTTCATTGTTCTTCTCCCGTAGCGGCAAGGTATTCTAAACGGTGTAGCGCCGAATGCGCATCGCGTACTTGTTTAAGGTGTTCCTCGTCTGCGTTTAAATACATTCGGTATGCAATAAGAGCTTCTGCTGCGCTTGAACCGCTTAAACTTAAATTTGTAAGGTGTGAGTGGTGTGCAGAGCTGTGTGCGGGTAAAATTGCTTTTGTTGAATTTTGTGCTGCTTTTACCAAAGTATTGAAACGTGCGAATTCCGTTTTTATTTGTGCGCTAATTTGCCTTTCTGCCTCTAAAAGATTTTGCTCTGCCGCCTCGACACGGTTTTTTTGGGCGGCAATTTCGTACTTATTTTTTGCGCTATAAAAAAGTGGAATTGGCATCGATGCGGCGACAGATACCATGTCGTCGGTCATTGTACTTCCAGGAATTTTTTGGCGCAAAAGGTACGATGCCGAAAGAGTCACTTCTGGAAAAAGCGTTGCTTTAGAAAGAGACACTAACGCTTGCTCTCTCCTAAGCTCCTGCTCGACTTTTTTATAAAGCAAAGTGCTTTTGCTATCTTTTGTGTCGGATATTTTTAGGGAAGATAAATTATCCCATTCTAAAAGCGTTGTATCGGCGATATTTTTTTCGAGCGTTGTGCCGCAAAGTACAGATAGCTCAAGCCACGCCTTTTCGAGTTCGTACGCGTTTTCTAGAATATCGTTTTCAGCGCTTGCTAAAGAAGCGCGTGCTTCTAAAATTTGCCCAGCGGTGTTGCGTGCATCTTTACGCGGAACGCTTAAGATACGTAACGTCGCCACGATGAGTTTTTTTGCGTTTTCTAAATTTTTCATGCGTTGTGTAAAAAAGAGTACCGCATTAAATTTTTCTCGCACTTCGTAGCGCAAACTTGCCTTTTGGAGCAAGGCGCTTAGTTGTGCATTTTTAGCGCGCCACGTAGACGCTTCTTTGCGGTAGTGTGCCTCCCAAGGAAGGGCGAGTTTTTGTGAAATGCCAAAGCTTACCCCAGACATAGTGTCGCGGTTAAGTGCAGGAAAACTATTTGCAGGCACATTCATGAGCCCCAGCGACATTTCGGGGTTTGCACTAAAGACGCTTTCTTTGGATGCGTCGTTTTGTGCGGCGTCTGCGAGGCGTGACTCAACTGCAAGGCGCGCATTTTTTTCGAAGGCTAAACGCAGGTAGTAATCTGCATCGCCGGCAACAACAGGGGTTGTTAAAAGACAAAAAATAAAAATATAGAAACGCATAAATCCTCCTTAAAAAAATAAATAAGCACGATGGCGTTACGCCAAGCTTTGCCGTTGGTTTACTAAAGGAGGATTTTTTTGAGGGATAAAAATACGGGCGGTGGGTATTTGTTTATGTTTTGCTGTTCAAAAATATGGTTGTTAAACGTAGGGGTAGGGTGGGCAAGATGGATTAGGTTCGTACCGCAATGCGCGTGGACTGTGTGGACGCTTATTTTTGCGTCGGCAAGGTGTGTTACTTGAGGAACTTCGATACACGAGATGCAAAGATGGTCTGCTTTGAAGGTTTTAATTTTCGCTTCTTTGTTGCAGCACGCGTGCGGATTATGTTTTGTAGTAATTTTTTTATCGTGGCTTTGGGGGAATGCCCCATCGCAATCGAGGCAAAGAGGGGTGGCCGAAAGCGCAAAGGGGAATGCTAAAGCGGCAAGCGCAATTTGGAAAAATCTTTTATACATAGATTTTTGCATTAGCCTACCTAAGGTACGGGAAATATAGCTGCGCGGCAAATTTTTATTGCGACCCGTCTTCGAGCCTCATGCGCCAACTCGTGTAGTGTTTATGAAGAGGCAATTTTTTTGAGAATTTTTGTACGCGGTTCGCTTAAAAGTGCAAAATAGCGATTCAAAATGTGCGAAAAATTTGCCTCAGCGAGTTCCGGTCTACCCACAATCGACGCTACCGTCGGCATTTTGGTGGTATTCCAAAAGTGCGGCAAGGATATAGATAGATTTGCAAAAATGAAAAAATTGAGCCGCGATGTTGTGCTCAACAACGCAGTCGACCAGTACTTAAACAAACATTCTTTTGACCAGTTTGCCGACATCCGAAAAGAAATACGCCGTCGTGGCATAACAATGGAGGATATTACCGCCGAAATAAAGGCATACCGCAACGAACAAAAATTGCGAAACTCGTGATAGTTGTCTTTGATACGAATATAATAATTTCTGCGTATATTTATGGCGGAACTCCACTGGCGGTTCTTGAAGCGGTCGCGAAAAATCAAATTACTTTGTGTTCCAGTGATTACATTTTGAACGAAATTAAAAATGTTCTGAATCGTCCAAAGTTTAATTTGAGCCAAACCGAACGCAATAACATCATAAAAAGTTTTCTCAGATTGTCGCAGTTTGTACGTCCGACACAAAAGCTGAAGGTTCAAATTCGTGACGATACCGACATTTCTATTCTCGAATGCGCGCTCGCGGCCAAAGCCGACTATATCGTTTCCGGCGACCGCGATTTGCTTGACCTCGGCGCAATTCATGGCATCCCCATTGTCTCAGCTAAGAAATTTCTCTCTCATAGCCTAAAACTAACTCCACCAGTGACAAATAGTTGCCCCATTTGGTCGCCGAGATAAAATTGTTGGCGGCAAAAATATCTAAAAGGGATGTGCGTGTTTTCTTCGTATCGTTTTGAACCGTCAAGACAAATCGATCTTTTTCTCAATTGCTGCCCAATCGACGCTACCGTCGGCATTTTGGTGGTATTCCAAAAGTGCGGCAACGAGGCGTCCCGCTGCGACACCCGAACCGTTGATGGTGTGGATGTACTCGTTTTTGCCCGCAGCGTTCTTGTAACGAATTTTGGCGCGGCGTGCTTGGAAGTCTTTGAAGTTTGAGCACGAAGAAATTTCGAGCCAACGTTTAAGTCCCGGCATCCAAATTTCAAGGTCGTACGTTATCGATGAAGTAAAGCCCATGTCGCCCGCACAAAGAGCGAGTACGCGGTACGTAAGTCCTAACTTTTGCAAAATGCGTTCGGCGTCGGCGGTGAGCGCACGCCATTCTTTTTCCGATTCTTCGGGGCGCACGAATTTTACGAGTTCGACTTTATAGAACTGGTGCACACGGATAAGCCCACGCGTATCCTTACCCGCGCTCCCTGCTTCGCGGCGGAAGCACGGCGTGAACGCCATGAGGTTAATCGGCAAATCGGCATCGTTTAAAATTTCGTCGGCGTATAAATTGGTGAGCGGTACCTCGCCCGTGGGTATAAGCGACAAACCGTCTTTTTCCATGCGGTAGTATTCGTCGGCAAACTTGGGAAACTGTCCCGTACCGAACATGCATTCATCTTTAACAATAATAGGAACGCTGCGTTCGCTGTATCCCGCAGCAGCATGTGTATCGAGCATAAAATTGGCAAGGCGGCGCTCTAAACGCGCAATTTTGTCGTTATAGACATAAAAACGCGCACCCGAAATTTTTACCCCACGCTCGAAATCGACAAGGTTTTCGGCTTCGGCGATTTCATAGTGGGGTTTTACGTCGAATGCAAAACGGGGGATATCCCCCACTTCTCTCACGACGACGTTTTGGCTTTCGCTTTTACCGTCGGGTACTTCGGCGTCGAGAATGTTCGGCAGGCGGGATAAAAGTGTTTGGAAATTTTCTTCGACGTGGCTTTCTTCTTCCTTTGCAATTTTTAAGCGGTCGGCGACGCTTTTCATTTTTTCGCGTAGTGCATCGAATTCGGCGTCTTTACCTTGCGCTTTAAGCTCGCCCAAACGCTTGGATTCAGCGTTGCGTTCAGCGGCGAGAGCTTCAACTTCACGGATTATTTTACGCCGTGCATCTGCGGCTTCTTTGAGGGTATCTGCCGAGAGTGCATCCCCCCGCCGCGCAAGGCTTTGCAATACGCGTTGAAAACCTTCGTCGCTCTTTAGGAGCTGGTAGTCGATCATAGGAAAATTTTGCAGTACGAGATGGGCGGCAAAGTGCTAAACGAGTTCCGGCCTGGCCTTCACACAGGCACTTCGCCATCTAACAGTTGTGCATACAAGTATTGGATGGCTATGAACAAAAACTAATTGCGACGGAAAAATTTATCTAACGAGAAGCGTCCGCTTCCCATTGCGAGAAATACAATTGCAATCGTCGCAAATAAAAACGAAAGCTCGCCTTTTGCAAAAACGTCATTTTTATGTACAATAAAGAAAATACCGTACATTTGCAGCACAATGCATAGAGCGGCAGTGCGCGTAAAAAGACCAGCGGCAAGGAGTAAACCTCCAGCGCTTTCAATTAAAGCGGCAGCCCATGCAGCAGCGGTGGGGAAGGGAATTGAGCCTGTTGAAAAACCCGACTTGACTTTTTTTTGAATCTATGTATTGGTAATATTATGGCACGCTATAAAGAACCCGTAACAGAGCAATATCAAATGGTAACGCTTAACTTTGCCGATTTATTTC